>NZ_KQ236955.1:2421489-2483137 GCF_001185845.1 Bacteroides sp. 3_1_13 | reverse complement strand
TAAAAAGAGAATCTAACTTTTGTTTAACTCTATAATAAATGTGCTATGTAAATATAGAAATATCACACAATATATTATACTACTAAACCTCTATAAAGTACTACGTTACAGGAATATCCATATAAAAAGAAACAAAGAGTCTTCATTAGAGGATAAAAAGATAAATCAACAATAAAGGATCTATAAACCAATATTTATAACTTAATAATTAAAGTATGAAAAGCAACAAAAAAGGTAATCACCTGTATGCCTATAAGGATACTATCCGACGGCTATTTCTTCTCACTTTGTTCTCCTTTTTAATAGTAGAATCCTATGCCCAAAACAAAACGATTTCGGGTACGGTTACAGATTTTACCGGAGAACCGGTTATTGGTGCCAGTGTGTTGGTTAATGGTACTACTAATGGTACAATTACTGATTTAAATGGCAAGTTTTCTCTTTCCAATGTACCAACCAAAGGTACAATCACTATCACTTATATAGGATACAAAAAGCAAGAAGTATCCGTAGCAGGAAATACTAACTTCAAGATAACTCTTCAAGAAGATACTGAAACGCTGGATGAAGTAGTAGTTGTGGGCTACGGTGTACAGAAGAAAAGCGATGTAACTGGCGCTATGGCCCGCGTAGGAGAAAAAGAATTAAAAGCAATGCCTGTAAGAAATGCATTGGAAGGAATGCAGGGCAAAACAGCAGGTGTGGATATTACATCTAGCCAACGTCCCGGAGAAGTCGGTAACATTAACATTCGTGGGCAACGCTCTATTAATGCAGAACAAGGACCACTGTATGTCGTAGACGGTATGGTAATTCAAAATGGAGGTATTGAAAACATCAATCCTTCCGACATTGAAGCTATTGACATTTTGAAAGATGCTTCGGCCACAGCCATTTATGGTTCACGTGGTGCCAATGGTGTAATTCTCGTAACTACTAAAAAAGGAAAAGAGGGAAAAGTAACCCTGAACTATTCAGGTACTGTTACTTTTGAAACATTACATGATGTCACAGAAATGATGTCTGCTACAGAATGGCTGGATTATGCTCGCCTAGCCAAATACAATGCGGGTTCTTATGCTTCGGCCACTCCAACTTTTGAAGCAGATAAAGCAGCATTCGGAAGTGTAAGCGCTTCGTGGAAGAATATCGAGCAAGCATGGTCAAACGGCAATTATGATCCCTCAAAGGTCGGCTCCTACGACTGGGCATCTCACGGCAAACAGACGGGTATCACCCACGAACATACCTTAAGTGCCTCCGGAGGTTCGGACAAATTCCAAGGTTATGCTTCATTCGGCTATCTAGATCAAAAAGGAACACAACCAGGACAAGCCTATGAACGTTATACATTAAAGACATCATTTGACATAACTCCTGTTGATTGGTTCAAAATGGGTTCTTCAATTAACGCATCATATTCTACTCAAGACTATGGATATAGTTTCTCTAAATCCGTAACTGGTTCCGGTGACTTCTATAGTGCATTAAGAAGCATGATCCCATGGACTGTGCCTTACGATGAAAACGGTGAATATGTCCGTTATCCAAGCGGTGACGTAAATATCATCAACCCCATCCGGGAATTAGACTATAATACCAATCAACGCCGTACTTTCCGTGCTTCTGCCAGCATGTACTCACAGATTGATTTCGGAAAAATTTGGAAACCACTGGAAGGTTTATCCTATCGTCTTCAGTTTGGTCCCGAATTTCAATTTTACACTCTAGGAGTTGCTAACGCTGCTGATGGCATCAATGGAGATGGTAACAACGGTGCACAATATAAGAACGAACAAAAGCGTGCATGGACATTGGATAACCTGATCTATTACAATAAAACTCTAGGTCAGCATAGTCTAGGAATGACATTGATGCAATCCGCTTCTGCCTATCATTACGAGATGGGAGATATGAGAGCCACCAATGTAGCCTCGTCGGATGAGCTTTGGTATAATATGGGATCTGCCGGTACATTGAATTCCTTTGGTACTGGACTAACCGAAACTCAGATGGCATCTTATATGGTTCGACTGAACTATGGTTACAAAGATAAATACTTGTTAACGGCATCTATGCGTTGGGATGGTGCCTCTCAATTAGCCGAAGGGCACAAATGGGCAAGTTTTCCTTCTGCAGCTATTGCATGGAGAATGGATCAGGAAGATTTCATGAAAGACATCAGTTGGTTGAATCAGTTGAAACTTCGTGTAGGTATGGGTGTCACAGGCAATGCAGCTATCAAAGCATACGCAACCAAAGGTGCCATCACCGGTTTATACTATAACTGGGGACAAAGTGATTCATCTTTAGGTTATGTACCTTCCGATCCTTCACAAAAAGAGCCTGCTAAAATGGCTAATCCAACCTTAGGCTGGGAACGAACTACACAATACAATGTCGGTATTGACTATGGTTTCTTTAATAACCGACTTACCGGTAGTATTGATGCATACAAAACAAAAACCAATGACTTATTATTAGAAATGTCAATCCCTTCATTAACGGGTTATGTTTCTACGTATGCCAATGTGGGTAAAACATCCGGATATGGTATTGATTTGCAAGTAAATGCAATACCAGTACAAACCAAAGATTTTACCTGGAGCACTACTTTAACATGGTCTATGGATAGAAACCGAATTGACGAATTATCTAACGGCAGAACTGAAGATGTGAATAACAAATGGTTTGTCGGTGAAGAAATCGGTGTTTATTACGACTGGGTATATGATGGAATATGGAAAACGGAAGAAGCTGAAGAAGCTGCTAAATACGGACGTAAGCCAGGACAAATCAAAGTAAAAGATTTAAATAATGATGGTGCAATAGATGCTAACGATGACAAGCAAATTGTAGGGCATACACGTCCACGCTGGACAGGTGGATGGAGCAACACTTTCAGCTATAAGAATTTTGAGCTTTCCTTCTTTATTCTGTCACGCTGGGGATTCACAGTCCCGCAAGGAGCTGTAACGCTCGACGGTCGCTATATGCAACGTAAAGTAGACTATTGGGTGGCTGGTACAAATGAAAATGCAAAATACTATTCACCCGGCTCCAACGGCGAAGGAGCCGATGCTTTCAACAGTGCAATGAACTATCAAGATGGATCGTACATTAAAGTACGTAATATTTCATTGGGCTATAATTTTACCCCGCAACAATTAAAGAAGTTGGGTATCAATAATCTGAAGCTATATGTTCAAGCCATGAACCCATTCAATATCTATAAGGCATGTGACTTTTTAGATACAGACTTGGTAAACTATGACAATAATACCAAGACATTTGGTTCACCTACCACTTTGAAGAGTTTTGTAATAGGTGTCAACATCGGATTCTAATCAACAAATTAAAGTAAAGACATTATGAAATTAAATAGAATATTATTTGCTGCTTTAATAGCCAGCGTAACAGGAAGCTCGATCACATCGTGCAGTGAGTCTTTCCTTGATGAAAATCTTACGACTCAATATAGTACAGACCGTTTTAAAACCCAGGAAGGTCTTGATGAATTGGTAACTGGCGCCTATCAGAAACTTAAATTTAAATTCAATTATATATGGGGAATCCAATGTTACAATATGGGAGTGGACGAGTTTACCGATGCTAACAATGTAATTCCTGCATGGAATCACTATAGCCAGGATTTAAACTCATCTGAAAATGGTGCCAACCAACCCATCTGGGATAATTACTACGGACTAGTTGAACCCGCAAACATATTGATTCAGAACATACCTCAATATTATAATCAGAGTTCACCTACATACAACACCCGTTTAGGAGAAGCACATTTCCTTAGAGCTTATGCTTATTTTGAATTAGTAAAACAATTTGGTGGCGTACCTTTGAAATTAGCTCCGTCTACAAGTGCCGAAACATATTTCACACGGAATTCTGCTGAAGAAATATACACACAGGTTATATCTGATTTTGGAGAAGCCTACAGACTACTTCCCAATAAAGGTGAATCAATCGGACGGATTAACAAATATGCTGCCGCACATTTCCTTGCAAAAGCACATTTATTCCGTGCATCTGAATTGTACAGCGATTGGAACAGTAATTATGTAGCATCCGACCTCGATGCTGTTATTCAATATGGTTCGGAAGTTGTAGATGCACATCCGTTGTGTAGTGATTATGTAGAACTTTGGGACTATGAACAGCCAAACGGAGCCAATGAAAAAGTAAGCGAAGTGATTCTAGCGGCTCAATTCTCTAATGATGAATCAACATGGGGACGCTTTGGAAATCAGATGCATCTTTATTATCCGGCCGTATATCAAGGCAATGATATAGGTGGATGTAAACGTGACATCTCAGGAGGACGTGAATTCTCATACGTAAGTGCTACAGAATATACCATGCAGGTATTTGACCGTGTCAATGACTCTCGTTTCTGGAAATCATTCATCACCTGTTATGGAGCCAACGAAACCAAAAGCGCTCCTACCTGGACAGCAGAAGATATGCCATACGCTCCGGCAGGTGTAAAAGAAGGTGACAAACGTTTTAGTGGAGGTGAACTCGGTATGAAATACATCGTTAATGACCCGGGAGACAACCGCTATGAGAAATATCCCAATGCTCCGGCATATACTGTTTTGAAAGATGGAAAAATGTGTAACACGTATACATATGTACGCTATTTCAAAGGGCAGGAACACAGTTGGAATGTAAATGAAAAAACAGGTAATTATTACGATATCATACCCCACAAACGTTCGGTAGCTTTATCTAAATTCCGTGATGGTTACCGTGTTTCTATTGCGTCTCAATTCGGTACTCGTGATGCTATTATCGCCCGTTCGGCAGATGATGTACTAATGGTTGCCGAGGCATATATTCGTAAGGGGGAAGCCAACTATGACAAAGCTATCGAGTGGATGAATAAATTACGTGAACGTGCCGGTTATAAAACAGGTGAGGATCGTAGTAAGAATGTAGATGGCGGACAAGCCTATAAGAACAATCCTTATTGTTCGGGAAAGGGGGGCGGTCATTCTTCTGAAGGTGCTATTTATTGGGAAGAAAATACTTATTACGAGTCAAACAATATAGAACAGGAAACCACTGCTTCTACCAAAACAACAATGAAATTAAATAGTGTATCAGATGTATATAATTCTACAGTAGATGTCCCTATTTACAACGAACTGGGCTGCACATCCAATGCTGACAAAATGATGTGCTTCCTGTTGAATGAACGTACAAGAGAACTTTGTGGCGAATTGCAACGCTGGGAAGATCTGGCACGTACCAAGACGTTAGACGCCCGTTGGCATAAATTCAACGATGGTGCCAGCAGAGGTCTTGGCGAATTCAAATCGGAGAAACATTACTATCGTCCGATCCCCCAAGCCTTCTTAGACGGTATCACCAATTCAAATGGTTCTGCATTAAGTAATGAGGAAAAGAAAGCAATGCAAAACCCGGGATATTAAGGTAAACAACTAATCCTATTGCCACTTGTCACTCTTTGAAATAGAATTTCTAATCAAAGAAGAACAAGTGGCAATATTTTTTAATGCTCCTTTCACTTCGTCTTCTTCACCATGAACTCTTTAATCTGTTCACTAATCTGCTCCATTCCCTTTATTGAAGGATGCCCACTCTTTTTGTCAATGTCATGCAATTCTATGCAATCAATATTATAATGCCTGCAGATAGTTCTGACTGATTCATTAAACTCTTCCTTTAAACCGGAATTCAATAGAAAATAGATTTCAACATTAGGATAGCGATCAATCATGTGATCGAGCATATAAGCCATAGCCGGACGGAATTTATACAAATCATCTTTAGTCCATCCCACATACTGATACTCCCCAAGCGGAGAACCAGCCCAACAATCATTGGTTGCGCCAAAAACAAAAATCACATTCGGGCAACCCAGTTGATCCATACGGGTTATAAAAGAACGATCCGAGTAATCTTCGTTGCGATAACCCGTATTACAAATCGTTGCACCCGAAAATGAATTATTGACACAAAGGCGGTAATTATTCTCTTTAATGAATTTATGCCACCACGTCTGTTTTACTGAAGTCACATCTGTTTGTTGTCGTGGAGAGACATAATACCAAATACTATTCGTATCTGGTTGTAGATATCCTTCAAACGTTGAATACGAGTCGCCTAAAATAGAAATAGATTTCAGGCTTTGAGCAAAACTTATACTGCTACATAAAATAGTAAGTAGCAGCAAAAAACAGGATTTCTTCATACTAGAATAAAGTTTTCAATTTTGCCGCTAATATACTACATTATGCTAATATGACAGTACGATTTTTTCTGCCAATTTCAGAAAATGATTATTTTACCTCCCTTTCATAGGTCACATTCTTCTCTACTACATTCTCCACATTATTCACTTTCTTCACGAACTTCTTCACTTCCCCTACCTTCACATTCTTGATTGTTACATTCTTCACCGGAAGTTTTGCATCTCCTTTCAATTCGTAAATAGCGTCTGCCGACTCACAAGTGACTTTATCCATATAAATGCCATCAATACGGGTAATCCGTTCTTCATAAGTAGGTACCAGATCCTTCCACTGGTATAGCACTTCGGTATCTATTTCAAGTACACGTTGAGCCATTCCTGCCTGTACATTCTTCATATAAACGTTTTCTATAAACCCACCTCTACGATGATTGGTTTTTACGAAAAAAAGACGCATTACTGAATTCGGAGCTGTGCAATCATGCATATAAATATTCCGTATTCCTCCGGAAATTTCACTTCCAATACCAAGCAAAGTATGTCCTTTAAGAATCTGGCAATTACGGATAACAATATTTTCGCAAGGAGTATTCAATCGCCAGGCATCTTGATTACGTCCGGCTTTAATCACTACTGCATCATCACCCTGATCGAAAGAACAATCTTCTACCAGAAAATTACGGCTCATTTCGAAATCAATACCGTCATTATTATGTCCATGTGCTTTTACATCCAGATTACGTACCAGTCCTCCGTCACACATATAAAGATGAATGGTCCAGAACGGACTTTCACGAATCTTAAACCCATCCAATAAAACATTCTTGCAGCGATTGAAATGAATCAAGTGCGGACGAAGGTGGTTCTCTCCTACCGCCATTTGACGTTCAATAACAGGAACATCGGTCGAAGCTTTCGTATATAACTCTTTCAATGCCTCCAAATGAGGTTGAGGACGTTTGAACCATACTTTCCAAGTATCCATCTTCGGCTGAAGAGTCCCTTTACCTGTAATTGCCACATTCTCACATTCAAAAGCATAGAGTAATGGAGAATAATTATAACATTCCAAACCTTCCCATGAAGTCATCACTGCCGGAAGATAATCAGAAGGATTATCCGTAAAATTCAGAATTGCATTCTCCTCCAAATAAAGATTTACATTACTTTTAAAATGAATTGGCCCAGTTAACCATATACCTGCCGGAACAACAACACGTCCGCCACCTGATTTATGACACGCTTCAATAGCGGCAGCAATTGCTTTTGTATTGTTTACTTCACCTCCGTTTTTTGCTCCGTAATCTGTTATCAAAAAGTCTTTGTCCGGATAGATAAATACTTTAATAGGTTGCATAGGGAAAGGAGCTTTCACCTTTACCATTTTATAATTATCAGCGGCAAAAGTAAAGGAAGCTGTCAATAAGCAAAGGCAGACAACTACCATCGGTTTCAGTAAGTAAGTCTTCATTACAATATCATTTTTTTAATTCTTCAAACACATCAAAGATAAGAATATTAATTTATAGCCGGTCACATTGAAAACACCAATACACCCGCTGTAGGAATATTTGTAGTTCCAATCAATGCTTTGGCTCCTTTCGGCAAGTTGAAGGCATAGGGCTGGTCTGAATAGTTCAAAACAATTCCCAAGCCATTCCGGTATTCCATTGTCACGCCATAAGGCAAATCCATTACCGGGATATTCAGCTGTGCATATAGTTTTTTCAATATATCTTTTTCCAATGCTCCGTTGTGGCTGTCCACTCCAACATAAGTAATCGTACCTTTCCCCAGTTTGCGGAAAGTCACAGCCGGACTTCCTGCGTAGAATTCGTTTTTATAAGTAGCCCATATTTGAGCATCTGCCGGAGGATTCAGAATCTCTCCCCATGTATTCCAGGCATACTCTTTTCCGTTCATAACAACAGTACCGGGATCTTCGGGAAGAAGCAAATCATAAAAGTTCATTTCATTTCCGGTCAGCGGAGTAATCATAGAGCCAAAAGGAGCCTCCGGGAGACGACCATAACGATCCTTCTGCGCCGTACGACAAGTAAGAATGAGGTTTCCGCCATTCTTCACATAAGAAATCCATTTGTCCACCAGTTCTTTATCAGCTAATTGATAAGCCGGCGCAATGACGACCGGATAATCAGATAAGTTCTTGGCTTCTGAAATAAAATCGACGGGTGCTCCGAATGATTTTAAGGTACGGTAATACTTTTCAATATGCGCAAAAGTATCCCAGGTCCGGTTTTGCTTCTGTCGCTCAATGCTCCAGGAGTTTTCAGGATTGAAAAGAATAGCTGTACGACGTGCCAGGTAATCAGCAGGCTTCGCCTCACGGGGAGCATAATGCTTACGAAGTTCACGAATCTCTTTTATAAAAGTTTCATACTCTTTTCCACCGGGGGTAACAGTCACTCCGTCTGTTCCTACTATTCCATAATGATACTGTTCTGTACCATAGAGCGGTTGGCGATAGCGGTAGGTACAAATAAAATCACTTCCACCGGCAAATACACTCCACATCCATAGACGGACAGCTCCCGGAAGAGGCTGGGGATTGATACTGCCCCAGTTCACTTGTCCCGGTTGCAGTTCCATTACACCATACGTTCCCTGTATCGGACGGAAAAAATCATTCGCCCAAGCAATACGCAATGGATTACCTACACGATAGCCCCGACGACCGATTCCCTCATTATCTCCATATACCATGTAACGGGTATAGCTTTGGAAATCCAACGCAGGACTACCACCAATATGTCCTTCATCATAGTTCGGTATATAATTGGTTGTTACCCATTGGTTCTTTGCATATTTCTTGATTAACAAGCATTGCTCATTCAGAAAATCATTGGTTTGCATTGCTGCAAAACGACGGTAATCCAAAATCTGATGATGATTCATAAACATCTGTACACGCTTGGGAAGCGTTATTTCATCAAAAGAAGAATAAGACTCACTCCAAAAAGCAGTTCCCCAGGCATTATTTAAAAGTTGAATGTCATTATTGTATTTGGCACGAAGAAAATCACGGAAGGCAAGTTCCGCTTTCGGATTATAGTCAAACTGTACGGCAGGTTCGTTATCGAGTTGCCATCCGATAATACGAGGATCGTTACCATAGTGCTGCGCCAGTTTTTCAATCATCTTATAAGATAACTCTCTGTAAAGAGGAGAAGCAAATGAAGCATGCTGACGGGCACCGTGGTCAAGTACCGTTCCATCTTCATTCTTCAACAGAATTTCAGGATATTTCCGGCTCATCCATACAGGAGGAGTGGCAGTAGACGTACACATTATCACTTTTAAATCATATTTGGCAGCTAAAGCTACCGCTCTGTCAAGCCAGGCAAAATCATAACGTCCTTCTTCCGGCTCCAACTGCGCCCAGGCAAACTCGGCAAAATGAGTAAATTCAAATCCCAGTTCATGCATTTTCTTGAAGTCACGTTCCCACTGGTTTTCATCCCAGTGTTCAGGATAATAGTAGACACCTGTCAGTGTCAGATCTTTGTCATTAAACCAAGAAGAGGGGTGTGCTGTGGTTGAAAGGGTCAGCAGACTGACACAAAGAATCGCTAATATTTTACTTTTTATCATATACTTCATAAATTCAATTGATTATTAATGTTAGCTATTGTTTATCATTCGTTTTATAAATGGGAATTTATCAGTTAAATGAGAATTTATCGGTTAAATGGGAATTTTGCAGTTAGGCTGAAAGCCTTACAATTATATATTTATTGGGGTGCCCTGAAAGGGCTTAATTATATAGCGTAGGGCAACGCCCTACGAAAAAAACACACCAGCCACAAGCCCTGAAAGGGCGGAACTGTATACAATTATGCCCTTTCAGGGCGCAAATTCAGATTGTCGTTTTTACGTAGGGCGTTGCCCTACGCTATATAATTAAGCCCTTTCAGGGCACTCCGCAAAATTATCATTTATCATAGATTTTCCATTCCCACAATCCTGCATCTCCCCTTCGGATATGAAGACGAAGATAACGTGCCTCCCCTATCTCCTTCGCCAAATGCGGGGAGCGCACTTCTACTTTAGCTTGTTCGGCACATGTCCGCCAGTTTTTTCCATCCATCGATTTTTCTAACCGCCACGTATGTCCTTCAGTAGGGCGGGTAAAGTAAAACTGACATTCGTTGACATTGCGAATCCCTTTTAAATCCACCGTAATGAATGAACTGCTATCCGTATCGGCTGCCATCCAACGAGTTCCATTCGATTCATCGGCTACATGAGCAGCCTGATAAGTATGCGTTCGAGTATAATTCTTCACGGAGGCTTTCTCCGGTAGAGGCTGGTTAGGCTGTGTTTCAATGCTAACCACAGAAGTGCGCGGTTCTTTCTCGCTGGAAGCATAAAAATGTGACTGCAAAGACAAATTCGTCCGTTTCTCTTGTGGAGCTGCCAAGTACCCCACTCCACGCTTATCGGGAACTAAAGTCTTAATTGTTCCGTCATCATTAAATTCCATCCAGTTGGCATATATCTGCCGGGTGGTTCCACCATCTCCGTATTCGAGATAAAGAAAGATATACTCATCTGTTCTTTCATCGTAAAATACATTGCCATGCCCCGGTCCCCACACTTGATTTTCGGGAGAAGAAAACAAAAAGATATCGTTGCCCTCCGGTTTCACAAAACCTGTAAGAGGAGATTCGCGGCTCATCATGTATGCATTTGCATAATTCTGATGACCGCTCAATGTATAAATATAATAATAGATACCTTTACGTTTAAACATTACGGGACCCTCTGAATATCCCTGACGGGCTGTTTTCAATGTCACCGGTTCCCCATCCAGATGAAGCCGGTCAGCAGAAAGACGTGCCGCATTCCGACGACGCCAAAAGATATATCCCGTACCGTCATCATCAATAAAAGGCTCTCCGTCGATATCATTAATAATGGCGGGGCTATCTACTTCTTCTCCGGAAACAAAAAGCCCTTTTCCTTCGGTAAACCGGAAAGGACCCTCCGGACGATCTGCAACAAGCACATAAGTCCCCATCTTATCACCGGGCTTGACAAAAGTGACATATAAATAAAACTTTCCATCGTGTTCAATCACTCTCCCGGGAGCCCAATACCGGAAATATCCTTTTTTCTTTTCACCTTTATCATTCGTATATTCATATCCTTTCGACCAGTCGAAACCACTAATATGAGAACCCTCAAAGCTCCAGTTTACAAAATCTTTCGACTTCCACACAACAGGTGTTCCGGCACGTTCAAGACCATAATCCAAATCAGTGGTTCCGTAGAGATAATAGGTATCACCAAACTTAGAAACGGAAGGATCCGCCACATTATCGGGGATTAAAGGATTATAAGTACGATTGGCTATCAATGCCTCCACCACGGAAGCATCTACCGCAAACGCCGTTCCATGACGGATGCCTCTCGGAAAAGAAACTTGATCGGACACGTCTTCCCATGTTTCGCCATGATCTAAAGAGCGAACGGCACCATAACGATGATCGCGGTATTTATCGAAATAAACATAAAGCGTATCACCGACAAAAAGAGGAGCAGGTCCTTCCGCCCAATACTTTCCTGTAATAGGCGCCGATACTTTGGTCGGAAATCCTTTTTCGACCTTTTTTGTACGCGTAACGCGCAAATTCTTTTCCGGCGGATTGGAGTTTTCATTCTTGACTATCATTATCAGGTCTCCCAGCTTCGGATCTTTCACAATAGCAGCGTCAATCACACTGAAATCAGGGTTGAAAAACATCTTTGTCTTTGAGAAAGTGCGGAAATCCTTTGTTGTCGCATAATAAATACGATGATTCAATCCCTTCTCGCTTTCGCTGGTAGGTATTTCCTTGTGACGACCGGGGATGGTAGTTGCCCAAAAGATATAGTAAGTTTGCGAAGGTTCGTCATAAAAGAGTTCAGGTGCCCAACAATTATGGGCAGTCGGCTCGTGCATCATCACCGGAATAGCCTGTTGTTCACTCCAATGAATTAAATCACGAGAAGAAGCATGGCCGATAATCCGATCAGTCCAACTGGAAGTCCAGACCATGTGGAAAGTTCCGTCCGGAGCCTGGCAAATACTCGGATCTCGCATTAATTTATCTTTACCAACGGAAGGTGTCAGATAAGACCGTCCGCCATTCAAAGGCATCCAGTTCAACCCGTCATAACTATAAGCTAAATGCAATCCATCTTTACTGTCATTGATGAAATAAGAAAAGAGATAAGCAGTCTTACCGGCGAAGATTGTCATTACCGAGCAAAGACTTAGAGCCATCCAAACAACTACTTTTTTCATGGTTCCTTTTAAGATTAAAAAGTTTACCCCGCAAAGATAAGGTATCTCCCAACCTCCTCAAAGATAAAGAGCATGGACAATATTTCAAATCCATGTAGTTTTGTACACCATCCGTCCTATAAGTGCATTTTGATACAATATTCTATGTATCTGTACATCTTTCTATTTACTAAACCCTTAAAAAGCTCTACTTTAGCGGCAGATTTTAAAATAGAGATGAAAAACATATCAATTCTATATATCATGAAACAACTTTTAGTAAGTATTGCCATCGTATTTGCCTCTATACTGACCGTAACGGGGCAAAATCATTCTTTCAGTTTATCCGGCAAATGGAATTTCCAGATAGACCGGGAAGATATCGGCACCAAGGAACAATGGTTCAAAAAAAGCCTTGATGATCAGATTAATCTCCCCGGCTCCATGCCCGAAAAGCTGAAAGGAGATGAAGTAACCGCCCGCACCCGGTGGACCGGAAGCTTGTATGACAGCTCTTACTATTTCAATCCATACATGGAGAAATACAGAATAGAAGGACAAGTGAAACTTCCCTTTTTCCTGACTCCCGACAAACATTATGTAGGGGTAGCCTGGTATCAAAAGAAAGTTACAATACCTTCCAACTGGAAAGGAGAAAGAATCACTCTTTTCCTGGAACGCCCGCACATCGAAACGACCGTATGGGTCAATCAACAGGAACTCGGTATGCAGAACAGTCTTTGTGTCCCTCATGTGTATGATCTGACTTCTGCTGTTACTCCCGGCAAAACCTGCCTGATTACTATCCGCATCGACAACCGCATCAAAGAAATCAATGTAGGTCCCGACTCTCACAGCATCACCGACCAGACCCAAGGTAACTGGAACGGGATCGTAGGACGAATCGAATTACAGGCCACTCCTAAAGTTCATTTTGAAGACATTCAGATATACCCTGATTTAAACAATCAGAAAGCACTGGTACGCATGAACATACAGTCTGCCTCTTCCACCAAAGGAGATATTACACTTTCTGCCGAAAGTTTCAATACGGACACTCAACACAAAGTAGCTCCTGTTCAGCAAAGCTTCCATATCCGTCCGGGAGACAATGCAATAGAGATGGAACTTCCTATGGGAAAAAATTTCCTCACATGGGATGAGTTCAATCCTGCACTGTATAAACTGACGGCAAAATTGACCAACGGTAAACAGTCCGACATCAAACAGGTACAATTTGGTATGCGCGATTTCAAGATAGAAGGAAAATGGTTCTACGTCAATGGTCGCAAAACAATGCTTCGCGGCACAGTGGAAAACTGTGATTTCCCATTGACCGGTTATGCTCCAATGGACGTAGCTTCCTGGGAGCGGGTGTTCCGCATTTGCCGCAACTATGGTTTGAATCACATGCGTTTTCATTCTTTCTGCCCGCCGGAAGCTGCTTTTATCGCAGCCGATCTAGTCGGTTTCTATCTGCAACCGGAAGGTCCGAGTTGGCCGAATCACGGACCAAGATTGGGTAACGGTCAGCCAATTGACAAATATCTGATGGACGAAACAATTGCCCTGACTAAAGAATACGGAAACTATGCATCTTACTGTATGCTGGCTTGTGGTAACGAACCTTCCGGACGCTGGGTAGCATGGGTGAGCAAGTTTGTCGATTATTGGAAAGCGACAGATCCGCGTCGTGTATATACGGGAGCTTCCGTAGGAAACAGCTGGCAGTGGCAACCTCACAATGAATACCATGTGAAAGCCGGAGCACGCGGTTTGAGTTGGGCAGGTGCACAACCGGAAAGCGAATCGGATTATCGCGCAAGGATAGACACCGTGAAACAACCGTATGTATCACATGAAACAGGTCAATGGTGCGTATTCCCGAATTTCAACGAAATCCGCAAATATACCGGAGTCAACAAAGCGAAGAACTTTGAGATTTTCAGGGATATTCTGAATGATAATCACATGGGAGGCCAAAGTTATGATTTTATGATGGCTTCGGGCAAATTGCAGGCACTTTGTTATAAGCATGAGATTGAAAAGACATTGCGTACCCCCGATTATGCAGGTTTCCAATTGCTGGCTCTCAACGATTACTCGGGTCAGGGAACGGCATTGGTCGGCGTACTGGATGTATTTTTTGAAGAGAAAGGATATATCAACGCGGAGCAATTCAGACGTTTTTGCAGCCCGACTGTCCCCTTAGCCCGTATTCCGAAGTTTGTATATGCCAATGATGAAACATTCCATGCCGACATCGAAGTTTCTCACTTTGGTGCAGCCCCTCTGCAAGGAGCAAAAACTAGCTATACCATCAAAGACAAGTTCGGAAAGGTGTATGCCAAAGGAACTGTCGGCACACAAACGATTCCTATTGGAAACCTTTGTGCACTAGGCAGCGTGGATATGAATCTGAAAGGGATCGATACTCCGCAGAAACTAAATCTGGAAGTATGTATTGAAGGCAGCGATGCCGTCAATGACTGGGATTTCTGGGTATATCCTGCACAAGTGGAACTGACACAGGGAAGTGTATATACTACCGACACACTGGATGAAAAAGCCGTTTCCGTACTGAAAGAAGGGGGAAATGTCTTGATTACGGCAGCCGGCAAAATACAATACGGAAAAGAAGTTAAACAATACTTTACTCCGGTATTCTGGAATACTTCCTGGTTCAAGATGCGCCCGCCGCACACAACTGGTATTTTCCTGAATGAATATCATCCTCTTTTCCGTGAATTTCCTACGGAATTTCATAGTAACCTGCAATGGTGGGAATTATTAAATAAAGCCCAGGTGATGCAATTTACCGACTTTCCGGCAGAATTCCAGCCAACCGTTCAAAGCATCGACACCTGGTTCATCAGCCGGAAAATCGGAATGTTGTTTGAAGCAAACGTATTGAACGGTAAACTGATGATGACCAGTATGGATATCACTTCTCAACCGGAGAAACGAATCGTTGCCCGACAAATGCATAAGGCAATCCTGGATTATATGAATTCAGACGCTTTCCGCCCGTCAGCAACCATTGCCCCGGAACTGATACAAGCATTGTTCACCAAAGTGGCAGGAGATGTAAAATCTTATACCAAAGATTCGCCGGACGAGCTCAAACCGAAAATTAACTAAATGGGAAATTATCAGGCACGGATTACATAAACCAATATACATTCATATTATTTATAATGAAAACTACTATCATAGGCTTACTACTCTTGGCTACAATAACCGTCAATGCCCAAGAAAAAGTCCGAACCTACCAACTGTCGGACGCACCCCGATATAGCGAGGAGACGAGATACGGATACGACCTCACCGCCACACCCGAGAAAGGGAGTAAATCACCTTTCTTCTTCTCTGTCCGTGTTCCGGACGGGAATTACAAAGTTACAGTACGCCTGGGAAGTAAAAAACAGGCAGGAGTGACCACCGTAAGAGGTGAGTCACGCCGGCTATTTGTTGAGAACCTGCCAACTAAAAAAGGACAATTCGTAGACGAAACATTTATCATCAATAAACGTACCCCTCGTATCTCCGAAAAAGAATATGTACGAATCAAGCCCCGTGAGAAAGCGAAACTGAACTGGGATGATAAACTGACATTGGAATTTAATGGAGATGCACCTGTGTGCCAAAGTATCCGTATCGAGCCTGCCAATCCGTCAGTCATCACTGTTTTTCTGTGCGGAAACAGTACGGTAGTCGATCAGGACAACGAACCTTGGGCTAGCTGGGGACAAATGATCCCTCACTTCTTCGGAACAGATGTTTGCATCGCCAATTATGCGGAATCCGGTGAATCGGCCAATACTTTTATCGGAGCAGGACGTTTGAAAAAAGCATTGAGCCAGATGAAGAAAGGCGATTATCTCTTCATGGAGTTCGGACATAACGATCAGAAGCAGAAAGGTCCCGGAAAAGGAGCTTACTACTCTTTTATGACCAGCCTGAAAACATTCATCGACGAAGCACGAGCACGTGGAGCATATCCCGTACTGGTTACTCCCACCCAACGCCGGAGCTTTGACTCAACCGGACATATCCGCGATACACACGAAGATTATCCGGAGGCCATGCGCTGGCTGGCCGCCAAAGAAAATATTCCTTTGATTGACCTCAACGAAATGACTCGGACACTATATGAAGCGTTAGGCACGGAAACATCCAAACGCGCCTTCGTACACTATCCGGCAGGAACTTATCCCGGACAGACCAAGGCTTTTGAAGACAATACCCACTTTAACCCCTACGGTGCTTATCAGATAGCCCTGTGTGTGATTGAAGGTATGAAGAAAGCCGTACCCGAGTTAGCCAAACACTTGAAAATAGACCCGGCATATAACCCGGCACACCCGGATGATGTGAATACTTTCCACTGGAACGAATCACCTTTCACAGAAATAGAGAAGCCGGACGGAAATTAAGAGATAAGTATTAGGTATTAAGTATCAAGTATTAAGTATCAGGCATTAGATAAATATGAAAACCAAAAGCATCTTTCCCCTGTTCCTATTGGCAGGCACACTTTTGACAGCAGCTTGCGTCACCCCAACGGCCAAACAGGCAGGAAGCAACAGCTTCGAATGGGGGCAAGTACCGCAACAACCGGATTTGTCATGGGCTGACAGTGTAGGAAGCCGGCAAATGCCCGGAAACAGTCTTATTTTATCCGCCAATTCTTTTGGCGCAGTAGCAGACAGCACGGTGCTTAGCACAGAGGCTATCCAGAAAGCAATCGACAGTTGTTCCGTCTCCGGTGGAGGCACGGTCACCCTTCAACCGGGATATTATCAGACAGGGGCATTGTTCGTAAAAAGCGGTGTCAACCTGCAACTGGATAAAGGAGTGACTCTACTGGCTAGTCCTCACATTCATCACTATCCTGAATTCCACTCGCGAGTTGCAGGTATTGAGATGACATGGCCGGCGGCAGTAATCAACATTGTCAACGAAAAAAATGCTGCCGTCAGTGGAGAGGGAACGCTGGATTGCCGGGGCAAAGTATTTTGGGATAAATATTGGGAAATGCGGAAAGAATATGAAGCGAAAGGATTACGCTGGATTGTAGATTACGACTGCAAACGTGTACGGGGTATTCTCGTGGAACGCAGTTCGGACGTTACCCTCAAAGGATTCACTCTGATGCGGACAGGCTTTTGGGGATGCCAGGTTCTTTATTCCAATTACTGCACCATAGACGGACTGGTCATTAATAATAACTTGGGAGGACACGGCCCTAGTACGGATGGTATCGACATTGACTCGTCTACTAATATTCTGATTGAAAACTGCGACGTCGATTGCAATGATGATAATATTTGTATCAAATCGGGACGCGACGCAGACGGATTGCGTGTCAATCTCCCCACGGAGAATGTAGTAATACGCAACTGTATAGCCCGCAAAGGCGCAGGCCTCATCACCTGTGGCAGTGAAACCTCCGGCAGCATACGGAATATATTGGGATACAATCTTCAAGCAGTCGGCACCTCGGCTGTACTCCGGTTAAAGAGTGCCATGAACCGCGGAGGAACGATCGAAAATATCTATATGACCGACGTAAAAGCAGAAAACGTCCGCCACGTACTGGCTGCGGATCAGAACTGGAATCCCAGTTATAGTTACAGTGTATTACCCAAAGAGTATGAAGGGAAAGATATTCCGGAACATTGGAGAGTAATGCTGACTCCGGTAACACCTCTCGAAAAAGGCTATCCGCACTTCCGCAATGTGTATGTATCGAAAATCAAAGCAGAAAATGTAGATGAATTTATCTCTGCTTCCGGCTGGAATGACTCGTTACGTCTGGAAAATTTCTATCTTTATGCCATCGAAGCGCAGACCAATAAACCGGGAAAAATCTGCTATACAAAAAACTTCAATTTGTCTGAAATAACATTGGATATGAAAGACAAAAACGCTATTGAACTAAAGGAAAATGAACAAAGTAATATCCACTTCAACTATGCTGAAACAACTCCTGACCACCGTACTGCTGGGAATCTTGCTCATTGATGCGCAAGCACAATCCCTGACTCCGCCTGCCGGTACTTTCCGGCTGGGAATATCGAAGGGAAATGAAAGTCACTGGCTGAAGCCTAAAGAAAAAGTAGAAGGGATCCATTTCCAATGGAAAGCCCTGCCCGATAGTCATGGATTTATTCTGGAAGTAGAAGTGACTTCCACATCAAAGGCGGATAAGCTCTTTTGGAGCTTCGGCGATTGCCAGCCGGATTCGGATATCAATGTCTTCAGTGTGGAAGGACAAGCTTTCACTTGCTATTATGGAGAAAGTATGAAATTACGTACTTTACAGGCTGTCACTCCCAGCGATGATATTCGCTTGAGCAACGGACATAAAGATGAAACTCCCCTGATGCTTTACGAATCGGGCAAACGGACCGACCGACCGGTATTGGCCGGACGTTGCAATCTCTCTCCACCCCCCTCTCAAGAAAAGTACACCAAGCCACTCCGACTTTACTTCTGCTTCTACGAACAGAATGAAAAAGCGGATTACAACTATTATATGTTACCGGATATTTTTGCCAAAATCGACAAAAAATGAAAAGAGCTTATTTATTATTCACTCTGTTAATTGGTTGCATCCATATACATGCAGCCATTTATAACGTTAAGGACTTTGGAGCCAAAGCGGATGGAAAAACCATCGATTCTCCTGCTATCAATCGTGCGATTGAAGCAGCTGCAGAAGCGGGAGGAGGTACGGTTTACCTACCAGCCGGAGAATATGCCTGTTATTCTATCCGGTTAAAAAGTAACATTCATTTGTATCTGGAGCAAGGTACGTGTATTCTTGCCGCTTTCCCCGAAAAAGAGGAAGGATACGATAGTGCCGAACCGAATGAACATAACAAATATCAGGATTTCGGACACAGCCATTGGAAGAATTCCTTAATTTGGGGAATCGGGCTGGAGAACATAACGATCAGTGGGCCCGGACTTATCTACGGTAAAGGGCTGACTCGCGAAGAAAGCCGTCTGCCGGGTGTAGGCAATAAAGCTATCAGCTTGAAGGAGTGTAGAAATGTGACTCTGAAAGATTTATCCATGCTACATTGCGGACATTTTGCCCTGTTGGCTACAGGAGTAGATCATCTGACTATTCTGAATCTGAAAGTAGATACAAACCGGGATGGATTCGATATTGATTGTTGCCGGAATGTGCGTATCAGCCAGTGCACGGTGAACTCGCCCTGGGATGATGCCATTGTATTGAAAGCATCCTACGGTTTAGGACGCTTTCAGGATACGGAAAATGTGACGATCAGTGATTGTTATGTAAGTGGTTATGATAAAGGAAGTGTATTGGATGGCACCTGGCAACTGGACGAACCGCAAGCCCCCGATCATGGTTACCGCACCGGACGCATCAAACTGGGAACAGAAAGCAGCGGAGGTTTCCGCAATATTGCGATTACTAATTGTATCTTTGAACATTGCAGGGGACTGGCATTGGAAACGGTAGACGGAGGACATCTGGAAGATATTGTTATCAACAATATAACGATGAGGAATATTGTCAACGCTCCTATCTTTCTCCGGTTAGGCGCACGTATGCGTAGCCCCGAAGGTACGCCTGTAGGCACCATGAAACGTATTCTCATCAGCAACATCAACGTTTGGAATGCCGACAGCCGTTATGCCTCCATCATCAGCGGAGTGCCGGGTGCATGTATTGAGGACGTCACTTTTCGGAATATTCACCTCTATTATAAAGGAGGATATAGCGAAGAGGATGGCAAACGTATTCCGCCCGAACAGGAGAAAGTATATCCCGAGCCCTGGATGTTCGGCACTATTCCCGCTAAAGGGTTTTATATCCGCCATGCACGGAATATTACCTTCGACGGCATCCGCTTCCACTTTGAACAACCGGACGGACGACCGCTTTTTGTAACTGATGACGCAGAAAACATAGAATACTATAATACACCGAAAGAATAATGAATAAAAGACAATTGATAGTTCTTTGCCTGCTCGCCGCAGGTGGAGTAATGCAAGCACAACAATGGCCGAACACTCCGGTGGAAACACGTCCCGGTGCCAGATGGTGGTGGCTGGGAAGTGCCGTAGACGAAAAGAATCTGACGTATAATCTGGAAGAATACGCACGCACCGGAATGGGAGCAGTAGAAATTACTCCTATCTATGGGGTGCAAGGCAATGACGCGAATGAAATTCAGTTTCTTTCTCCCCGCTGGATGGAAATGCTTAAACATACACAGGCGGAAGGAAAACGTACGGGTATCGAGATTGATATGAATACTGGAACAGGATGGCCTTTTGGCGGACCTGAAGTCAGTATCGAAGATGCGGCTACCAAGGCTATCTTCCAGACATACGAAATAGAGGGCGGCAAAGAGATTGAACAGGATATCAATGTGACCGATCCCAAACAACAACCATTTTCCGTACTAAGCCGGGTGATGGCATACGATGAAAAAGGCAAATGTATCAACCTGACTGCTCACGTCAAAAAAGACAAACTGCAATGGAAAGCGCCTGCCGGCAAATGGAAAGTGATCGCTCTTTACATCGGAAAAACAAGGCAGAAAGTGAAACGGGCAGCTCCGGGAGGAGAAGGCTATGTGATGAATCACCTCTCAAAAAAGGCGGTAAAAAATTATCTTTCCCGCTTTGACCGTGCTTTCAAAAGTAGCAAGACAAGTTATCCGCATACTTTCTTCAACGATTCATACGAGGTTTATCAAGCTGACTGGACGGATGATTTCCTGGAACAGTTCGCTCGTAGACGGGGGTATAAACTGGAAGAACATTTCTCCGAGTTTCTGGATGAAAATCGTCCGGAAGTTAGCAGACGTATCGTGTCGGATTACCGGGAAACCATTTCCGACCTCTTATTGGAGAACTTCAGTCATCAATGGACAGACTGGGCACACAAAAACGGTAGTATCACCCGTAATCAAGCACACGGTTCGCCCGGCAATTTGATTGATATCTATGCTTCCGTGGATATTCCCGAATGTGAAGGTTTTGGACTGTCGCAGTTCCATATCGAAGGATTGCGTCAGGACACATTGACCAAAAAGAATGATTCGGACCTGTCTATGCTGAAATATGCCTCCTCGGCAGCTCATATTGCAGGAAAAACGTATACTTCTTCCGAGACATTTACATGGCTGACGGAGCATTTCCGTACTTCCCTATCGCAATGTAAACCGGATATGGATTTGATGTTTGTTTCCGGAGTCAATCACATGTTTTTCCACGGTACTCCTTATTCTCCGAAAGAAGCCGAATGGCCCGGATGGCTGTTCTATGCTTCTATCAATATGAGCCCGACGAACAGTATTTGGCGTGATGCTCCTTCTTTCTTCCATTACATTACCCGCTGTCAGAGTTTTCTGCAAATGGGACGGCCGGATAATGATTTCCTGATTTATCTTCCGGTATATGACATGTGGAACGAGCAACCGGGACGATTGTTACTGTTCACCATCCACCACATGGATAAACTCGCTCCCAAATTTATCAATGCTATCCATCGTATTAATAACAGCGGATATGACGGGGATTATATCTCTGACAACTTTATTCGCAGTACCCGTTTCAAGAACGGCCAGTTAGTTACATCAGGCGGCACTGGTTATAAAGCCCTGGTAGTACCTGCTGCGCACTTGATGCCGAGTGATGTGCTGGCACATCTTTATGAACTAGCCAAGCAAGGAGCTACCATTGTATTCCTCGAAAACTATCCGACAGATGTACCGGGATATGGTCAGCTGGAACAGAAACGAAAAAGTTATCAACAGACTTTGAAGAATCTGCCTGCCGTATCGTTTTCAGAAACAACCGTTACTCCGATTGGGAAAGGTAAGATTATCACCGGAACGGATTATGCACGTACATTAGCCAGTTGCAATATCCCTGCGGAAGAAATGAAAACAAAATTCGGGTTACAGACCATTCGAAGAGTTAATGACACAGGACATCATTACTTCATCTCTTCATTGCAGAACAAAGGAGTAGATGGTTGGATTACTTTAGGTACAAATGCCGAAACAGCCGCTCTCTTTAACCCCATGAACGGAGAATGTGGAGAAGCGAAAGTGCGTCAGGTAGACGGAAAGACACAAGTCTATCTGCAATTAAAATCGGGCGAATCTATCATCCTGCAAACGTACCGACAACCTTTACAAGCATCCAAGCCGTGGAAATATGTAAAAGAACAACCCTTTAGTCTTCGCCTGGACCATGGCTGGAAATTGCACTTTGCTGAAAGCACACCGGATATTCAGGGTACATTTGATATAGACCGTCCATGTTCATGGACAAACATAGATCATCCGGCAGCCCAAACAAATATGGGAACTGGCGTGTATTCTTTGGATATTGAGTTGCCGGCTCTGAAAGCTGATAACTGGATCCTTGACTTGGGAGACGTACGCGAAAGTGCCCGTGTTCGAATCAACGGACAGGAAGCAGGCTGTGTATGGGCAGTACCTTATCAGCTTAAGGTAGGACAATTCCTGAAACCTGGAAAAAACCACATCGAGATAGAAGTCACTAACCTCCCTGCGAATCGGATTGCAGAATTGGACAGACAGGGAGTGCAGTGGCGCAAATTCAAGGAAATCAATATTGTAGATTTAAGATATCGTCCGGCTAATTATGGGCATTGGGCTCCTATGCCTTCCGGTTTGAATAGTGAAGTACGATTGATTCCAGTAGATTTTACACAGGTCACCACAGAGGACACAAAGGACGCAGAGGTGAAAACGGTCCGGATATAAACTAAACAGATGGATCTTCTACTTTATTAGTGAAAGATAATTTCTTTCACTAATAACTTTTATATCTTTCTTTCTAAAAAAAGTGATCGGACTTGCATTCCAGTTTTCGTTTGACTTAAGTTAAGCGATAGTTTGACTTAAGTTATTCTATCGTTTGACTTAAGTCAAACGAAAACTCATTAGGGAATGAAAAAGATATTGTCTTCAAAGAAAACAATTAAATATAGTATAGCGACAGATTATTTCTTGCCAGTGCTACTTTAAATTTCTTACAGCCTGTTCAAGTTGTTTCAATGCCTGTTCCAGCACAGCACGCGGACAAGCGATATTCAGCCGCATAAATCCTTCGCCTTCTTTGCCAAACGTTGTTCCGTCATTCAATGCAAGATGTGCATCTTCTACGAAAAGGCGGTTCAGCTGGTCCTGATTGAGTCCCAACTCACGACAATCCAGGAAAATAAGATAAGAGGCTTGCGGACGAATCATTTTAATGGCGGGAATATGCTCCTTCAAATAAGTTTCCGTGAAGTCTACATTTCCTTTAATATAGCCTACCACTTGATCCAGCCATTCTGTTCCATGACTGTAAGCAGCCGCTACGCTAAGATAAGCAAACAGATGCCCTTCACTGAATTCACTTGCTTCCATATACTTCTGGAAACGGTGACGAAGTTCATCATTTTCAATGATTGCATAAGAACTGGCCAGCCCCGGCATATTGAACGCTTTGCTCGGAGACATAAAGACAAGTGAATTCATCCGTGCTTTTTCCGAAATCAAAGCAAAAGTAGGATGTTTATAAGGAGGTAAGGTCAAGTCGGCATGAATTTCGTCAGAGATCACCAGAGTACCGCTTTCATAACAGATATCAGCTATTTGAGAAAGTTCCTCTTTCGTCCATACGCGTCCACCCGGATTATGAGGATTACTTAAAATCAGCAATTTGCATCCTTGCACATCTTGGCGAAAACGGTCAAAATCAATATAATATTGTTCATCTTTCAATACCAACGGACTGTATACCACTTCACGCTCATTCTTCTGCGTTACCAAAAAGAAAGGATGATAAACAGGAGGCATGACCATTACTTTATCACCTTTTTGCGTAAAACATTGAATAACAAAAGCCAATCCGCGGACAATACCGGGAGTGAAAGTCAACATCTCTTCACGGATCGTCCAGCCATGACGCTCTTTCACCCAATTAACAATAGACTCCGACCATTCTTTGCAAGCAAAAGTATATCCGAGCACTTCATGTTCCAGCCGTTTTCTCAAAGCCTCTATTACAAAAGGAGCCGTACGGAAATCCATATCAGCTACCCACATTGGAATCAAGTCATTGCGTCCCCAACGGCTTTCTACAGCATCCCATTTTACGGAATCTGTACCGTTACGGTTTATTATTTCATCAAAATTATAGTTCATACAGCATGATGTTTTTATGTTATGTGAGACAAAAGTAGTACATTTGTACTCAATTCAAAAAGGAATTTATGACGAAAGCTTTATTTTTTGATATAGACGGAACGCTGGTCAGTTTTAAAACTCACCGTATACCGTCTTCCACCATCGAGGCGTTGGAAGCTGCCCACGCAAAAGGGCTGAAGATATTTATCGCTACCGGACGCCCGAAAGCCATTATCAACAACCTTTCCGAATTACAGGACCGGAACCTTATCGATGGATATATAACCATGAACGGAGCCTATTGTTTTGTCGGTGAACAGGTTATTTATAAAAGTGCCATACCACAGGAAGAAGTGAAAGCAATGGCAGCTTTTTGCGAGAAGAAAGGTGTTCCCTGCATTTTCGTAGAGGAACATCATATTTCTGTCTGCCAACCTGATGATATGGTGAAAAAGATATTCTACGATTTTCTGCATGTGAATGTAATTCCTACTGTATCTTTTGAAGAAGCAACAAGCAAGGAAATTATACAGATGACTCCTTTTATCACAGAGGAAGAAGAAAAAGAAATCCGACCGTCCATCCCTACCTGCGAAATCGGACGCTGGTATCCTGCCTTTGCTGACGTCACGGCTAAAGGAGATACCAAGCAAAAAGGGATTGATGAAATAATCCGTTACTTCGATATTAAACTGGAAGAAACGATGTCATTCGGAGACGGAGGAAACGACATCAGTATGCTTCGCCACGCAGCCATCGGAGTTGCTATGGGACAGGCTAAGGAAGACGTGAAAGCCGCTGCCGATTACGTTACGGCTCCCATTGACGAGGACGGAATAAGTAAGGCAATGAAACATTTCGGAATTATTTAATAATGTGCCGATTTACCAATGCGCCAAAAAAACTATTATCCCGCGATTTCATGACACAACGTATTGGCAAATTAACACATCAACAAATTTGCATATTATTATATTATGAGCGTAGACACTAACAACGCCGAGTTTCAAGATGCACTGGATCTGATTCAATATACCCGTCAATCGGTTTTTCTGACAGGAAAAGCCGGTACGGGAAAATCTACATTCCTGCGTTATGTCTGCGAGCATACCAAGAAAAAGCATGTTGTACTTGCACCGACCGGAATTGCCGCAATCAATGCCGGTGGAAGTACCATGCACAGCTTCTTCAAACTACCTTTTTATCCGTTATTGCCGGATGATCCTAATTTAAGTCTCCAACGTGGCCGTATTCACGAGTTCTTCAAATACACCAAGCCACATCGTAAGTTGCTGGAACAAATAGAACTGGTCATTATCGACGAAATCTCCATGGTACGGGCAGACATCATCGATGCCATCGACCGTATCTTACGAGTTTATTCACATAATCTTCGCGAACCTTTCGGTGGAAAACAACTCTTATTGGTAGGAGACGTCTTCCAACTGGAACCCGTTGTAAAGAACGATGAGCGGGAAATTTTGAACCGCTTCTATCCCACTCCTTACTTTTTCTCTGCCAGAGTGTTCGGACAAATAGACCTCGTCTCTATCGAACTTCAAAAAGTATATCGACAGACAGACCCTGTATTCGTCAGTGTCCTCGACCATATCCGCACCAATACAGCCGGAGCTGCAGACCTGCAACTACTCAACACCCGCTACGGAAGCCAGATTGAAGAATCTGAAGCGGATATGTACATCACACTCGCCACCCGAAGAGATACGGTCGACTCCATTAATGAGAAGAAATTAGCAGAGCTCCCCGGAGAACCCATTACTTTTGAAGGAGTTATCGAAGGAGATTTTCCGGAAAGCAGTCTGCCTACTTCACAAGAGCTTGTACTCAAACCCGGTGCACAAATCATCTTCATCAAAAATGATTTCGATCGTAGGTGGGTAAACGGTACGATTGGTGTCATTGCCGGAATTGATGAGGAAGAAGAAACGATCTACGTCATCACCGACGATGGAAAAGAATGTGACGTAAAACTGGAATCATGGCGAAATATCCGCTACCACTACAACGAAAAAACAAAAGAAATAGAAGAAGAAGTATTAGGCAGCTTCACTCAATACCCCATCCGGTTAGCATGGGCCATCACTGTCCATAAAAGTCAGGGACTGACCTTCAGCCGTGTAGTCATCGACTTCACCGGCGGTGTATTTGCCGGAGGACAAGCATACGTAGCACTTAGCCGTTGTACCTCACTGGACGGCATCCAGCTCAAAAAGCCTGTTAACCGTGCCGATGTCTTCGTCCGTCCCGAAATCGTCAACTTTGCCGGACGCTTCAACAACCGCCAAGCCATCGACAAAGCCCTGAAACAAGCACAAGCCGATGTGCAATATGCCGCTGCCTCACGTGCCTTCGACAAAGGGGATATGGAAGAATGTCTGGAACAGTTTTTCCGTGCCATCCATTCACGCTACGATATTGAGAAACCTGTTCCCCGTCGTTTGATCCGCCGTAAACTCGGCATTATCAATACACTGAAAGAACAGAACAAGAAGCTCAAAGAACAGATGCGCGAACAACAGGAACGTATACGACAATACGCCCACGAGTACCTGTTAATGGGAAACGAATGTATCACCCAAGCCCACGACGTACGTGCCGCCCTCGCCAACTACGACAAAGCCCTTAGCCTCGACCCCAACTACATAGATGCCTGGATAAGAAAAGGAATCACACTCTTCAACAGCAAAGAGTACTTCGACGCTGATAACTGTTTCAACATCGCAGTCAGCCTCCATCCTGCAAACTTTAAAGCAGTCTATAACCGTGGAAAGCTCCGACTAAAAACAGAAAACACAGAAGGCGCCATCGCCGACCTGGACAAAGCCACCAGCCTGAAACCCGAACACGCCGGTGCACACGAACTTTTCGGAGATGCCTTGTTAAAAGCCGGAAAAGAAGTGGAAGCTGCGTTACAATGGAGAATTGCAGAGGAACTGAAAAAAAAGAAGAAGTAATAAATCTACATAAAAGAAGAAGACGGAAACCGTCCGTTTTCTTCCTCACCGACCAACACCCCGTTCCTCACCGAGGAAAGACCTGTTCCTCACCGAGAAAGAGAGCATTGCTCACCGAGGAACGGATCCCCCACCTACAACCCCTTGTAGAACCATTGTCTCCTTTGGCGAATCATACACAAATATATTTACAGACTAAAATAGGATCAATCCGAAAAAACGATTGCTTTGCAGGTAATTCTCAAATTCTGTATAACCTGTAGATCTGTGGTAAATTCTTTTTCATCCATCACGGTACAGGTTATTAGTTAAATGGGAATTTATCGGTTAAATGGGAATTTTGCAGTTAAATGAGAATTTATCGGTTAGGCTGAAAGCCTTACAATTATATATTTATTGGGATGCCCTGAAAGGGCTTAATTATATAGCGTAGGGCAACGCCCTACGAAAAAAACACACCAGCCACAAGCCCTGAAAGGGCGGAACCGTATACAATTATGCCCTTTCAGGGCGCAAATTCAGATTGTCGTTTTTACGTAGGGCGTTGCCCTACGCTATATAATTAAGCTCTTTCAGGGCACTCCGCAAAATGATCATTTATCTCATTTCTGCACCGATTTGAACTAAAACCGGAAGTTCGGATTAAGCCAGAAGCCAGTCCTTTGGATTCCGCTTAATTTAAAAATAAGAATCCCTAAAAATTTCTCTTTTATCTCTTATTATCAAAAAGTTTTATTAGTTTTGCTCTTCATTATATCTCAAACTCTTAAAATAGAAGCAAATGAAAAAAGGTTTGAAAATCGCAGCTATCACCGTAGGAGTAATTATCATTCTGATGTTCCTTCTTCCTTTCGCCTTCCAAGGAAAGATAGCCGACATTGTAAAAACAGAAGGCAACAAGATGCTTAACGCACAATTTGACTTTAAGAACCTTAACATTAGTCTGTTCCGCAATTTTCCACAGGCTTCTGTCACTCTCGAAGATTTCTGGCTGAAAGGTACGGGTGAATTTGCCAATGACACCCTTGTACAAGCCGGAGAAGTTACCGCCGCAGTCAACTTATTCTCCCTTTTCGGAGATAGCGGTTACGATATTTCTAAAATATTTATTGAAGACACGAAGTTACATGCCATTATCTTGCCGGACGGACGTGCCAACTGGGATATC
Organism: Bacteroides sp. 3_1_13; assembly: GCF_001185845.1. Lineage (NCBI taxonomy): Bacteria > Pseudomonadati > Bacteroidota > Bacteroidia > Bacteroidales > Bacteroidaceae > Bacteroides > Bacteroides sp. 3_1_13. The sequence continues at coordinate 2,454,270 of NZ_KQ236955.1, read as the reverse complement.
ATGAAACCGGATACAATAGCAACAGCCGAAACACCTGTTGCAGAAGAAGAAGCCTCTTCTCCTTTCAAAGTCAAACTGCAACGCTTTGTTATCAAAAACATGAATCTGATTTATGACGATCAACAAGGAAAGATGTATGCTGATATCCGCGACTTCAACGCTATTTGTGCCGGAGACTTAGGAAGCGAACGTACCACTCTGAAACTGGAAGCGGAAACCAAATCACTCACCTACAAGATGAATGGAATCCCTTTCCTGGCAAATGCCAATATCTCCGCCAAAATGGACGTAGATGCTGACCTTGCCAATAACAAATACACATTAAAAGACAATACCATCCGTCTCAACGCCATTCAGGCAGGCATCGACGGTTGGGTAGCCTTGAAAGACCCGGCTATCGACATGGACTTGAAACTTAACACGAATGATATAGGCTTCAAGGAAATTTTGTCATTAATTCCCGCCATTTACGCCACAGAATTCTCCAGTCTGAAAACAGACGGAACTGCAACGCTTACCGCAACGGCCAAAGGTATCCTGCAAGGAGACACCGTTCCGGCATTCAATATTGACATGCAAGTCAAGGATGCTATGTTCCGCTATCCGGCTCTACCGGCAGGAGTAGATCAAATCAACATCAGTGCCAACGTTCAAAATCCCGGAGGAAATATAGACCTGACTACGGTCAACATCCATCCGTTCAGTTTCCGCCTTGCCGGAAATCCGTTTAGCCTGACAGCTACTGTGAAAACGCCGATCAGTGATCCGGATTTTAAAGCAGAAGCGAAAGGAGTGCTCAACTTAGGTATGATCAAACAAGTCTACCCGCTTGGAGACATGGAGTTGAACGGTACCATCGATGCCGATATGCAAATGTCGGGACGCCTCTCATCTATCGAAAAAGAAGAATACGAACGTATACAAGCTTCGGGTACTATCGGACTGACGGGCATGAAACTCAAAATGAAAGATATGCCGGATGTAGAAATTAAAAAGTCTCTCTTCACCTTCACTCCGAAATACCTCCAGTTGAGTGAAACAACTGTCAACATCGGAAAGAACGATATCACCGCCGACAGCCGGTTTGAAAACTACATCGGTTATGTATTGAAAGGTAGCACATTGAAAGGAAACCTGAATATTCGTTCCAACTACTTCAATCTGAACGACTTCATCACCGCTTCTGCCGATGAAGCCTCCACATCAGAAGCTGCGTCTACCGACTCTGTAGCTACAGCCGCCACAGGTATTGTTGAAGTTCCCCGTAACATCGACTTCCAAATGGACGCTAACCTGAAACAGGTGTTATTCGACAAGATGTCTTTCAATAATATGAATGGCAAACTTGTTGTAAAAGATGGCAAAGTGGATATGAAAAACCTTTCCATGAACACCATGGGTGGTAATGTAGTGATGAACGGCTACTACTCCACCGCCAACATAAAGACGCCGGAAATGAAAGCCGGATTCAAACTCTCCAATATCGGTTTTGCACAAGCATACAAAGAACTGGATATGGTGCAGAAAATGGCTCCTATCTTCGAAAACCTGAAAGGTAATTTCTCCGGAAGCATCAATATCCTAACAGATTTGGATGCAGCCATGAGCCCCGTACTGAATACGATGCAGGGTGACGGTAGTCTTTCCACCCGCGACCTTAGTTTAAGCGGAGTAAAAGCAATCGACCAGATAGCCGATGCCGTGAAGCAACCCAGCCTGAAAGACATGAAAGTGAAAGACATGACATTGGATTTCACCATCAAAGACGGCCGCGTAGAAACCAAACCGTTTGATATCAAGATGGGAGACTACACACTGAATCTTTCCGGCAGCACAGGACTCGATCAAACCATCGACTATTCCGGTAAAGTGAAACTGCCCGCATCCGTAGGCAATATCTCTAAGTTAATGACTCTTGACTTGAAAATCGGAGGTTCGTTCACCTCTCCGAAAGTCAGTGTAGATACTAAAAGCATGGCCAACCAAGCTGTCGAAGCCGTAGCCGATGAAGCAATCAGCAAACTCGGACAGAAACTTGGACTGGACTCTGCCGCTACCGCCAACAAAGACTCAATCAAACAGAAAGTCACAGAGAAAGCTGCGGAAAAGGCACTGGATTTCTTAAAAAAGAAACTCAAATAAAAAGAGAAAATAATAACCATTTAACCCACTCGTCCCTCCTCCTTCTCCTTTGCGAGAGGGAAGGGATGAAGCTTTTAATATGCTACTGAAACTATATGATAAAAACAATAACCCGCAGGATTTACAACGAATCATCGATATCCTGAATGACGGCGGACTTATCATCTATCCTACCGATACGATGTACGCCATCGGCTGCCATGGTCTGAAGGAACGTGCCATAGAACGGATCTGCCGGATTAAAGAAATAGACCCTCGAAAAAACAATCTGTCTATCATCTGTTATGACTTAAGTAGTATCAGCGAATACGCAAAAGTAGACAATAACGTATTCAAACTGATGAAGCATAATCTTCCGGGACCATTTACCTTTATTTTGAACGGCACCAACCGGTTACCGAAAATCTTCCGCAACCGGAAAGAAGTAGGTATCCGTATGCCGGACAACAACATCATCCGTGAAATCGCACGCCTGCTGGACGCTCCCATTATGACCACCACACTGCCATACGAAGAGCACGAGGACTTGGAATATATGACTGATCCCGAACTTATAGATGAAAAGTTCGGCGACATCGTCGATCTGGTCATTGACGGTGGTATCGGAGGTATAGAACCTTCAACGGTTGTGAAATGCACGGACAACGAACTGGAAATCGTCCGACAGGGAAAAGGCTGGCTGGAAGAGAATTAATTCCGCTGACAGCTATCTCTAACATACAAAATGGGCTGCAATCAATTCAACACTGATGCAGCCCATTCTCTTTTTATAGAATCAATTTTATGCTTACTTAATCAAAGATTCCGGATCTAAATGAGCAGACTCGATATCTTTGAAGTAACGGTAAGTACCTACTTTCAATTCCGCCGTAGCAGCATCATCACAAACAATAATACCTTTTTCATGCATTTGCAATGCACTGATTGTCCACATCTGTGTGATAGCACCTTCTACTGCATGATACAAAGCACGAGCTTTGTTATGACCGTTTACAATAATCATCACTTCCTTTGCAGAAAGCACAGTACCTACTCCCACTGTCAAAGAAGTCTTGGGAACTTTGTTGATGTCATTATCGAAGAAACGGGAGTTAGCAATGATGGTATCCATCGTCAATGTTTTCTGACGAGTGCGTGAAGTCAATGAAGATCCCGGTTCGTTGAACGCAATATGTCCGTCAGGACCGATACCGCCCATGAACAGGTCGATACCACCGTATGACTTGATCTTTTCTTCATAACGTGCACACTCTGCATCCAAATCCGGAGCATTACCATTCAGAATATTCGTATTCTCCGGTTTGATGTCGATATGACCGAAAAAGTTATTCCACATGAAAGAATAATAGCTTTCCGGATGTTCTTTCGGCAATCCTACATATTCGTCCATGTTGAATGTTACCACATTCTGGAAAGAAACGATTCCTTTCTTATTCAGGTCGATCAAAGCTTTATACATACCCAGAGGAGAAGATCCGGTGGGGCAGCCCAATACAAATGGTTTTTCGGGGGTTGGATTGGCAGCTTTTATTTTAGCAGCAACATAATGTGCAGCCCACAGAGATACGGACTGATAGTCCGGCTGAATAATAAGTCTCATAAGTCGATTGTTTTATAGGTTAGTTAATAAATTATTATCTCATTCACAGTTTTAACGATCTTTCTTCAAACGATCCGCCATGGCACGTGCCAGGTTTTCACATTGAGTATAAGTCAGGTCTTTCATTGCCTGTTTCATCTCCACCGGATCACCGACCAATTCGAATTTGCTCTTTTCCGCAAACTCTGCCAGACGTTTCACAGCAGCACCTGCCCATGTGAAAGAACCGAAATAACCCAAATAGCGTCCCTTCACCTCACGCAGCAGAATCTTTGAGAGCAGCGCTTCCACTTCCGGGAATATCTGATTACTATAAGTGGGAGAACCGATAATCAATCCCTTGTAACGGAAAATATCCGCTATAATATAAGAAGGATGGCTCTTTGTCACATTATGCATGACAATGTTCTTAACACCCTGTGCCGAAAGCTCTTCTGCAATAGCTTCCGCCATTTGCTCCGTATTTCCATACATGCTTCCATAAGCAATAACAACACCTTCGTCTGCATCATAACGACTCAAACGGTCATAGATACCAATTACCTTGGCAATATTCTCTGTCCATACCGGACCATGTGTAGAACAGATGGCAGAAATAGGTAGTCCTCCCAATTTTTGCAAAGCTTTTTGCACGGGGCTTCCGTATTTGCCTACGATGTTAGAGTAGTAACGAACCATTTCCCCCCAATACTTATCCACATTGATCCGCGTATCTAGGAATCCGCCATCTACAGTGCCAAAGCATCCGAATCCGTCGCCGGAGAAAAGAACGCCGTCCGTTTCATCAAAAGTCATCATCGTTTCCGGCCAATGCACCATCGGAGTCATATAAAAACGCAGTTTATGATGTCCCAAAGCTAAGAAATCACCTTCCTTTACCAGATACTGTTCGCCGGTTACACCGTAGAAACCTTCAATCATACCGAATGTCTGCTTGTTACCCACGATAATAATTTCCGGATAATGTTGCTTAATCAGTCGGATAGATCCCGAATGATCCGGTTCCATGTGGTTTATAATCAAATAATTAATAGGACGTTCTCCAATCACTTGCTTGATCTTGCGCAAGTAGACTTCAAAATAACAAATATCTACCGTATCCACCAATGCCACCATTTCATCATCAATCAGATAAGAGTTATATGAAACTCCATAGGGCAATGGCCACATCCCTTCAAATCTGTGCTTGTTACGGTCATTCACTCCCACATAGTGGACATTTCCTTTAATTCTTGTTTTATGTTCCATTCTTCAAATCCATTTATATTTCTTCCACCATCTATATTCCGCTCAAACAGCTATTTATTCAGTGGTAAGTTTATCGTCTGCAAAAATAATCCTTTTTTCCGAATCCCTATACTTCTTACCTTGATAAGCACCTCTTTCTTTCATTCTTTTTTGTAAACGCGCTACAAATTCATAATTTTTCAATCCCCAGTCCGGAGCTATTAATAAATCTTTAGGAGATTGGGAAACAAAACGCTCCACAACTATATCGGGACGAAGATGTTCTACATAATCAATCACCAGATCAATGTATTCCTCCACCTCGTTAAACAAATGAAAACCATCAGGAGCTTCATCATACTCATGCGCCATTCGTGTACCACGAATCAATTGTAACTGATGGATCTTGAGTGTAGCTAAAGGCAGATCGGAAAGTATTTCCGCTTGTGCCACCATCGTATCATGCGTTTCTCCCGGAAGTCCGAGGATGATATGTCCGCCTGTCAGGATACCACAGGCGGCTGTCCGCCGGACGGCTTCCACCGTATCGGCATAAGTATGCCCCCGGTTAATGCGTTTTAAGGTTTCGTCGCAAGTGCTCTCGATCCCATATTCAACCATAAGGAAAGTATGTTTATTCAATTCTTCCAAGTAACGCAACAAACTCTCCGGCATACAATCGGGGCGTGTACCTATTACCAGCCCGACCACCCCGTCTACCGTCAACGCTTCTTCATATTTACGCTTTAAGCCTTCCAGTTCGGCATACGTATTGGTATAGGCCTGAAAGTAAGCCAAATATTTCATTTCCGGATATTTATGGGCAAAAAAGCATTTCCCTTCTTCCAATTGGGTAGTGATAGACTTCTCTGTCCGGCAGTAATCCGGATTAAAAGTCTGGTTATTGCAATATGTACATCCGCCCCATCCTTTTGTTCCGTCACGATTAGGACAAGTGAAACCTGCGTTCAATGAAATCTTTTGTACCTTGTAAGGAAAATATTTCCGCAAAAAAGTAGGAAAATCATTATATAATAGCTGTGTAGACATGTTCATTCACTTCTTTCTTTATTTTACCTACAAACATAAGCAAAATCAGCGAGTTATGGAAAGTTGACACAAAATATCTTCAATATATTAAAAATTTCATAAATTCCATAAGATAAATTAATAAACATTGCTATTCAAAAAACTATTTAATTAGCTTTGTAATGATTTTAGGCATTGGCAGGAGGATACTTGTGAAAGTCTTGTGCAATTATTCCCCAATTATGATTTCATCTCACCATACCCCATGCAACTCTTGTCAATAAAATTATCCTCTTTATATTCTGAATAAGATTATAAAGAGGATTTTTTTAACGAATATTATTCATTTCACTTTTCCAAAACAAAGAAGAGAGACCAATATTATATAGTAAGAAGAGGAAAAAATAAGCAAAAACGAGTATAATTTGTTCAAACCACTTATCGAACTTTCTATTCTGCATTGTTTTATCTATTTTTGCTATAAACATTAAAGCAACTACTATGAAACGGCTCCATACTTTATTTCTTTTTCTAACAATAGCGATCACTTTAATTGCTCAACCGATCTGCCAGGTGAAACATTTTTCGGTGAGTGACGGTCTTGCCCAAGGAGTAGTAATGAACATATTGCAAGATCAGAAAGGACTCATCTGGTTTAGTACCTGGAATGGGCTTAACAAGTTTGACGGCTACACGTTTAAGACTTACAAAACTTCACAAGAGAGCAAATACGCATTCGGAAGTAATCGTATGGGAACTATTTCTGAAAGCAAATACGGAGATATATGGTGCCCCACTTACGATGGGCAAGCTTGCCTTTTTGATGTAGAGTCCGAGAAGTTTATTGATGTGCTTCAACCTATCGAACTTTCCACGAAACAAACTAATTATGTTACACGTATCTATTCATTAAAGAAAGGGATTGCCTGGATTCTCTGTGAAAACGGATATGCATTCAGAGTAGACGAGCAATTATGTAAAAAAGGAGAAGGTATCACCCTTTATGCATCTTCGAATCACAACTTGAAAGGTGACCAGATATTTAACGTATACCAAGACTCTGAAGAAGACGAATGGATATTGACGGACAAAGGCGTTTCCATCATAGGAAAGAAAACGTTGGATACCGACTTTCCTTTTCAATTTATCACTCAAATAAAAGAAAGTATCTATCTGATCGCAGAGAATGATAAGTTAGCCAGGTATGATTTTCATACTAAAAAGCTGAAATTCGTAGATATTCCTTATCCGCACGATAAGATAAACAATGTTACTACGATAGGGAAAGATATGTTGGCATTGGGAACAGACAATGGACTGATATTGTATTCTATTCTCCAAAACAGCTTCCAGCAAATCGATATCCGTACCGCTACACAGACTTCTAACTTTGTAGAATCCGTCTATCAAGACCGTCAAGGAGAGATCTGGATCTTTTCAAAAGATCCTGGTATCGTCCGTCTTAATCTAGCGACCAATGAGAAAGAACATCTGTTCACTCCCAAAGATGAAATTATCAAACATGGACGCAAAAGTCGCAAACTTATATTTGAAGATAATGCCAACAACCTATGGCTACTCCCCACGGAAGGAAACTTCTGCTATTACGACAGAAAAGAAAAAACTCTCAAACCGCTTCTTACAGACATCAATAATCCCAAATCCATTTTCAGCCCGTTAGTCAGGTATTATACATTGGATAATCAGGGAAACTGCTGGTTTGCAACAGCACGCGGCGTAGAAAAGTTATGTTTCTTTCCACAAAGTTATCAATTCAATTTGACTGATTACGAGGCGGAAACACGGGCATTCCTGCAAGACAGTCATAATCGCCTTTGGACCGCATCGAAGTCTAATTATATTCAAATATTTGCACCGGATGGCAGCTTGGTGGGATATTTATCCAAACAAGGGAATATCACAAAAGAAAAGCAAGCTTTCTTTAATGGGGTATATTCTATTCTGGAAGATAAAGAAGGAAATATCTGGTTGGGGACAAAAGATATCGGTCTCTTCCAACTAAAAAGCACAGGAGTTTCCCCAAAGATAGGAGTAAACCAAAAAGCAAGAGAAAATCATTACTCTATTCACCATTTTGAGCACCAGCCCAATGATCCTTACAGTTTAAGCAGCAACAGCATTTATACAATCTTTCAGGATAGTCGCAATAATATCTGGGTGGGATGTTATGGAGGCGGATTAAATTTGCTGACACAAACAAAAGATGGAAAAACCTCATTTATCCATAGCAATAATGAATTAAGAAACTACCCCATAGCTTACGGAATGAAAGTACGTAATATCACCGAAGCTCCGGGAGGAGTCATTCTAGTGGGAACGACTAATGGATTGCTTACATTCTCGAACAACTTCGAACGGCTGGAAGAGATTAAATTCTACCGGAATATCCGCAGACCGGGAGATAAAAACAGTCTTAATGCCAACGATATCATGCACATTTATACAGACAAAAATAAAACCACTTATGTAATCAGTTTTACCGGAGGCGTAAACAAAGTGATATCTCCCAACTTGCTTAGCGAGAATATCCAATTCAAGAACTATGACAAGAACGACGGATTGGCTTCCGACTTGGCACTATCGATGATTGAAGATGCGCAGAATCAATTATGGGTTGTTTCGGAAATTGCTCTTTCCAAATTCAATCCTGTCAAAGAAACATTTGAGAATTATGAATTGAGTTCCATCTACCAGGAGTTCAACTTCTCCGAAGCTCTTCCTATTATCAATGCCCGCAATCAAATTGTGTTGGGAACTGACAAAGGTTTTCTAGAAGTTTCTCCGGAGAAGATGCGGAAGAGTGACTATGTCCCTCCTATTGTTTTTACCGGACTTAAGATTCAAGGACATTCCACCGCTCATTCCATCGACAATCTGAAAGAACTGGAATTGAAGCCATCGCAAAGGAATGTTACTTTCCAGTTTGCTGCGCTTGATTACGTCAATCCGAAAGGAATTCTATATGCCTATCGCCTGCAAGGGCTAGAGGATGAATGGAATGAAGCTGACAATAACCGTTCTGCAAGTTACATCAATTTGCCTGCCGGCAAGTACCAGTTGCAGATAAAATCTACAAACAGTGAGGGAGTTTGGGTAGACAATGTACGGACTCTGCAAATACATGTACTCCCCACCTTTTGGGAAACATATTGGGCATGGTTACTCTATTTCATTCTGTTTATACTTTTCACGGCAAGTATCGTATATGTGTTGTTTTACATCTACCGGTTACGCCACAGAGTAGATATGGAGCAACAATTGGCAAATATCAAACTGCGGTTCTTTACTGACATATCTCATGAGTTACGCACTCCGCTGACATTAATCAGCAGTCCTGTGACAGAGGTGTTGGAGAATGAGCCCCTCTCTCCTTCCGCCCGTGAACACTTGACTCTGGTACATCAGAATACAGAACGCATGCTCCGGCTGATGAATCAGATTCTGGATTTTCGCAAGATTCAGAATCAAAAGATGAAACTATTGATTGAAGAGACCGATTTGATTCCACTTTTGCAAAAGGTGATGAGTAGTTTTAAATCGATAGCCGAAGAAAAGAATATAAACTATCAGTTGACCTCTACCATCCAATCAGTGTATAGCTGGGTGGACAGAGATAAATTTGAAAAGATATTCTTCAATCTGCTTTCCAATGCGTTCAAGTATACACCTGCCGATAAATCAATAACGGTCAATATGACGACGAAAGAAAAGACGATAGAGATAGAGGTGGCAGACGAAGGAATCGGAATTGCAGTAGAAAAGCAACATTCTTTGTTCCAACGTTTCGAATCATTGGTCAAACAGAATATTCTGCAACCTTCTTCCGGCATCGGATTATCTTTGGTGAAAGAGATGGTGGAAATGCATCATGGCACTATTACAGTGGACAGTCAGCCGGGAGTAGGCAGTCGTTTCACGGTAAGTTTGCCTTTACAACGGGAGGTTTTCGAAGAAGATGTGCAGGTAGAATTTATTCTGAACGACAGCCAAAGTTCAACGCCTCATCCGGTTGACAGCATGAAAGCACCGGAAGAAATGGAGGAAAAAGAAGACCTTGAGAATCATTCGGATGGTTTCTCCATATTGGTAGTAGAAGATAATGAAGAGTTGAAAGCATTTCTGAAGAACATTCTATCGGAGAACTACACAGTGATAACCGCTTCCAACGGTGAAGAAGGATTGCAGCATGCTGTTGACGATTTGCCGGACCTGATTATCAGTGATGTCATGATGCCTGTGATGGATGGTTTAGAGATGATAAGGCAAATCAAAGAGAACAATAATATTTGCCATATCCCTATCATTGTGTTATCTGCGAAAGCATCTTTGGACGATCGCATCGCCGGATTGGAACAAGGTATTGACGATTACATCACCAAACCTTTCAGTGCCACTTATCTAAAAACCCGTATCGCTTCCCTGCTACGCCAGCGCAAAGCATTGCAGGAAATTTATATGAACAGGCTGATGGAAGGAAAGACTGCCTCTTCTCCAGATCTTCTCACTCCTTCGCAACCACAAATTACTCCGTACGACGAGCAATTTATGGAGAAAGTAATGGCATACATGGAAGAGCAGATGGACAATGCCGAACTAACCATTGACCAGTTTGCAGAACAACTGATGCTTAGCCGTACCATCTTCTACCGGAAATTAAAATCAATCGTCGGACTGACGCCTGTGGACTTTATACGGGAAATACGTATCAAGCGTGCCGTCCAATTGATTGACAGCGACGAATACAACTTCTCGCAGGTAGCATATATGACGGGGTTCAACGATCCGAAGTATTTCAGCAAATGCTTCAAGAAAGTGATAGGAATTACGCCATCAGAATACAAAGAGAGGAAAAAGTGAAGAATTCCTCCTTTTCTACCGGATAATCCCCACAAAAATAATGAAAAGCGCGTACTATTGCAGTCTCAAATCTAAAAACCAAAAGAACTAGAAAATGAAAAAGCAATGGATCATTGCCTGTCTTATCGGAATTCAAGGGGTAAATGTACAGGCACAACAACCCAGCAAGTATCCCTATCAGGACACGAAATTAACTGCGGAACAACGGGCGGACGATTTACTTCAACGCCTCACATTAGAAGAAAAAGTAGCGTTGATGCAAAACAATTCGCCGGCTATTCCCCGGCTTGGCATTAAGCCGTATGAATGGTGGAACGAGGCCCTTCATGGCGTTGCCCGTGCCGGACTGGCTACTGTTTTTCCGCAAGCCATAGGTATGGCAGCTTCTTTCAACGACGAATTACTATATGAAGTCTTTGATGCCGTATCCGACGAAGCACGTGCCAAGAACCGTCGGTTCAATGAAAGAGGACAGTATAAACGTTATCAGGGACTGACCATGTGGACTCCCAACGTCAATATATTCCGCGACCCTCGCTGGGGACGGGGACAGGAAACATACGGCGAAGACCCTTATTTGAGCGGACGCATGGGAATGGCAGTCGTCAGAGGTCTGCAAGGACCGGAAGATGCCGAATATGACAAACTTCACGCCTGTGCCAAACACTTTGCCGTCCACTCGGGACCGGAATGGAACCGCCACAGCTTCAATGCAGAGAACATCGCTCCCAGAGATTTATGGGAAACTTACCTTCCAGCTTTCAAAGAACTGGTACAAAAGGCAGGAGTAAAAGAAGTGATGTGCGCTTACAACCGTTTTGAGGGCGATCCCTGTTGTGGCAGCAATCGCCTGTTAACCCAAATTCTCCGTAACGATTGGGGATTCAAGGGAATCGTAGTAACCGACTGCGGAGCAATCGGAGATTTCTTCCAACGCAAAAAACATGAAACGCATCCCGATGCCGCCCACGCTTCTGCCGACGCTGTTTTAAACGGAACAGACCTCGAATGTGGCGGTAACTTCAAAAGTATCACTGATGCCGTGAAAAAAGGTCTGATTTCGGAAGAAAAAATCAACACATCAGTCAAAAGATTGCTGAAAGCCCGCTTCGAACTGGGAGAAATGAATCCGACTCATCCGTGGAGTAACATTCCTTATTCTGTTATCGACTGCCCCAAGCATAAAGAACTGGCACTAAAAATGGCGCATGAAAGTCTGGTATTGCTTCAAAACAAGAACAATATCCTTCCATTAAACCGTCAAATGAAAGTCGCAGTGATCGGCCCCAACGCCAACGACTCGGTGATGCAATGGGGTAATTACAACGGTTTCCCTTCACACACCGTAACTTTACTGGAAGGAATACGCGCCAAACTTCCCGACGCACAAATCATCTACGAACCTGTGTGCGGATATACAAACGACACTACTTTGCATAGCTTGTTCAACCAGTGCAGCATCGACGGAAAGGCCGGATTCAGCGCCACTTACTGGAATAACCGCGAATATAAAGGTAAGATTGCCGCAACCGACCGTCTGACTACTCCTTTCCATTTCAGCGCAGAAGGTTCTACCGTATTTGCTCCGGGTGTGGGACTGAAGAATTTCACCGCCATCTATCGTTCTACTTTCCGTCCAACGGATTCCGGCGCCGCCACTTTCCGGGTGATGACGAACGGAGGAGTTACTTTATTCCTCAACGGCAAGCAGATAGCGGAAGCAACCAATATCAAAAATCACACCAACTTGTATTCGTTCAATTATGAAGCTGGAAAAAGTTATGACATTAAATTGCATTTTATTCAAGTAAAAGACAACCCTACACTTCATTTCGATCTGGCTAAACAGACTCCAATGGATGCGCGCGATATTCTAAACAAGTTGAAAAATGCAGATGTAGTTATCTTCGCCGGAGGTATCTCTCCCCTGTTGGAAGGAGAATCGATGCGGGTATCTGATCCCGGATTCAAAGGTGGCGACCGTACGGAAATCGAATTGCCCGCCATCCAGCGCGAAGTGCTCGCTCTATTGAAAAAGAATGGAAAGAAAACGGTATTTGTCAATTTCTCCGGTTCGGCGATGGCTATCGTACCCGAAACACAGAACTGTGATGCGATTCTACAAGCATGGTATCCCGGACAGGCAGGTGGAACAGCCGTTGCCGATGTTCTTTTCGGAGATTACAATCCTGCCGGACGTCTACCTATCACCTTCTATAAAAGCATACAACAATTACCGGATTATGAAGATTATTCGATGAAAGGACGTACTTATCGTTTTATGACAGAAACTCCCCTTTATCCATTCGGCTACGGTTTAAGTTATACCCGTTTCTCTTATGGAAAAGCTACCCTGAACCAATCGAAGCTAGCCAAAGGCGAAAAAGCGATCCTTACTATCCCGGTAAGTAATGTCGGACAGAGAGACGGTGAAGAAGTGGTGCAAGTGTATATCTGCCGTCCTGACGACAAAGGAGGTCCACAAAAAACTCTTCGTGGTTTCCAACGGGTCAACATTGCTAAAGGTAAGACGCAGAATGTCAATATAGAGCTTCCATACGATTCTTTCGAATGGTTTGATACAGCGACCAATACCATACGCCCTTTAAGCGGAACATATAAGATACTTTACGGAAACAGTTCAAATGAAAATGACTTGCAAACGTGCAGTATTCAGATTCAATAGGTAATACCATTCCATATATAATTTGAGGCTAAGTTGAACTTAGGCTACATTGAGAATTTATAAAAAATGGCTTTTATTGTCAGGCCAAGAGTTATGGCTTCATAAAGTAATCGTTTTCAAGCTATTACCTACTGACAATAGAAGCTGACAATAGGCTGACAATAAAGATTTCTGTCTTTTATTGTCAGCCTATTATTGTTTAAAACTACACAATGCAGCTATTATCCCTTATTTACCAAGCCTGCATTATTCCGCTAAGACACCGTTATTGTTCAACCAGGGTGCCGCTATTGTTCTCCTAAAGCACCGATATTGTTAATTCTCCACGGCCGTGACGAGATCTTTCCACGGCTGTGGTAGGATCTTCCCACAGCCGTGAGAAGATATTACCACGACCGTGGGAAGGTAAAGATAGCGGCACCTTTGCCCAACTATACAGGCACACTAACCAAACGATACAGGCATACTTGCTCAACTGTACAGGCATATTAATGCAGCTACATCAAAACCTTGAAACAATAATTCCAAGATGTCCGCATAACTATATCGGTATATTAATAAATGATATGAGAGTATCAATGAATGATATAGGCATATTGATATATGCCTCATCAGCCTATCAATACTATAATGTACGAATGGACAGACTTGTATCCTTACTTGCCAAACAATAAAAAAACAGGCTGACAATAGAATACTCAATTCTTATTGTCAGCCTATTGTCAGCTTCTATTGTCAGCATGTATTATACTGTAATTCATATATTTAACTGCCGTCCTGACAGATTGACAATAAAAACAGTATAAAAACAACTAGTATAGTTAGTTTTTGGTCAGCAACCGCTTCTCCGAAATCGTTCCGAACTCTTTTCCGTTAATGGTGATATCCGTCGTATTTTCTATCTGTATCATAGATTGATCGGGAGTGTCAATTTCCACATTCTCAATGTTGAGCTTTGCCACTTTATTCACTACAATACCCTCTTTAGCACCTGTAACCACCATATTCTTGATGGAAATATTCTCAATCGGCATTTCGGGAAGTCCGTTCAGATACGCTGCCCGTCCTGCTCCCCTGCAAAATACATCCGAGATATAGATGTTTCTGAAAGCAGGCGTCTCCTCACTCACACTCGGAACCGGTTCACCGGGAGCGCTTTTGGCCGCGTAATACAAGTCGGCAATCAAGGCATCATTAGGAATATCAATCATATTTATATTATTGATATAAATATTCTCCACGACACCACCACGTCCACGGGCACTTTTAAACCGTAAGCCGACATCCGTACCGATAAAAGAACATTCGGACACATACACATTCTTCACACCACCGGACATCTCACTGCCAATCACGAATCCGCCATGACCATGCAAAACGGTGTTGTTTCTCACAATCACATTCTCACAAGGTTCGCCCCTTCTGCGGCCATCCTCGTCTTTGCCCGACTTCAGACAGATAGCATCATCCCCTGCATCAAAGAAACAGTTGGCAATCAATACATTCTTGCATGATTCCACATCCAGCGCGTCACCGTTTTGCGAATACCAGGGATTGAATACCTTTACATCATTCAATATCAAAGATTCGCACGACAAGGGATGCAGACACCAACTCGGAGAGTTTTTGAAGGTCACACCTTCCAGAAGAATCTTTTTGCTCTTTACGATACTTAGCAGTACCGGACGTAACCAACTCTTCATATCTTCCCATTCTTCACTCGTGATTTCAGTCCGTTTATCTCCGCTGCCGGCCATGAGAACAGAGGCTTTCAGCGCTCCTTCATTAGGATACCACACCTTTCCGTTCTCATCCACCTTGCCGCCGGAGTTCACCAGATTCTTCCATTGCCTGTCCGTCATCTTATCCTTCTTCACAGGACGCCATCTATCCCCCGCCCCATCAAAAACGCCATAACCGGTGATGGCTATGTTCTCCACATTCATTGCCGAGATAGGCGACTGACAACGTTTGGCATCCAGTCCCTCAAACGAAGTGGTAATGATCGGATATAACGAAGTATCACTACTAAATACAATCAACGCATTCTTTTCCGCATGCAAATTGACGTTACTCTGCAAAACAATAGGTCCTGTCAGCCACAAGCCTTCCGGAATGACTACCTTGCCACCTCCCTTATCATGCACCGCTTTGATTGCATTATTAATAGCCTCCGTATTCAACGTCACGCCATCACTTTTTGCTCCGAAATCGCAAATGTTCACCTGATAATCGGGAAAAGAAGGTTGCTCTACTTCAGGCATCGAGAAGGGAAGGTCTTTATATACATCCCCCCACTTGTTTCCCTCACATTTAGAATTTGAACAGCTCTGTCCTAACACAACAGAGAAAAGGATAATCAGAAGCGTTCTCATTTTTTCTTCAAATAATCTATTCATTTTTTCAGCCTGATTTTAATTACGAATACATGGTTGCATGACGTA
Organism: Bacteroides sp. 3_1_13; assembly: GCF_001185845.1. Taxonomy (NCBI): domain Bacteria; kingdom Pseudomonadati; phylum Bacteroidota; class Bacteroidia; order Bacteroidales; family Bacteroidaceae; genus Bacteroides; species Bacteroides sp. 3_1_13. Next base: position 2,438,264 of record NZ_KQ236955.1, on the reverse strand, counting down.
ACAACTATTTCCATTTTCCTTTAGAAGCAAGATGCTCACTTCTAAAAGGAAAATGGTGATACATAAATATTTATATTAAGGAATCCAACGGGTGTCCCCCACACGATTGATTACAATTGGTGAAGAAGCATCCTTGATTGTCAAATCTCCATTCGCAGGATCGACAAACAAATCGGCAGCACTGACACCCAACTCCGTCGCACGAAGGTTACTACCTCCCAAAGCGTAATCGGTAGTAATATAATTGTCAGAGAAAGTAGTTGTCGTGTTTGCACCAAGAGAGTAAGCCTGTCCACAAGGTGATGCCAACAGGAATTTCTCCATAATCAGCTCTGAACCCACGGCAGCCGGCATATTAATCATCATGCTGTTTATACAGAAATCATAAACAGTCACATTTTTATATTCCAGATGAATAGGCGTACTCATGTCACGCGCCCAGAATAAGTTACCGAAACTTCCCGTACCTGCCGGTAATCCCTGATGATCTCTGCTGAATGTACAATTTCTAAATATCGCTCTGTCCATCGTATCGTTGCCTGCTCCCGAACCTAAATAGATCGTACCATACGTACCTCCGGCACGTGCTCCACATAAATCCAACGTACAATCTTCCATCGAGAAATCCATTATATACTTCCGGTTAGAGCCCTGATGGCGCCAGAAGCCACGATTCAGTCCGGTGAATGTGCAGTTAAAGAAGCTAATATTTTCCAATGTATAAGAATTACCGCAATTAAAGAAGTAATTGTCAAGCACTTCCTGTTTGAATTTGATATTCTCAAATTCAAGACTGGCAATATAAGACCCGGAAGCAATTCTCCACGAACTTGTCAATACAACCTCTGCCATTTCACCTTCGGTGCTACCTACCAATTTAAAGCCTTTCTTTATCTCAAACGGAGTCACCGTATAAGAAGAACCCGCCGGCAAGAAATATTCCGTTCCCTCCGGAATATCTGCATTATCGTTGTTCGTATTTAGTATTTCAGACAGATTATCATCCCATCCTATTATAATCGTTTCCATAGACGGACCTGCCGTACGGAAAGTTACCTGATTGTACGGTTTGTCATACTTACGGGGTTTACCCGTATCATACAAATTAGCTGCATACAACGTATTTCTAGTCAATCCGTCTATTTCCGCATAACCCTGTGCTATTTCCTCCGCTGTCAAATAACGCGTCACCTCCTCCAGCGTAGCGTCCATACTTGGCTTCACGCTGATACTGTCTACCGGATTCTCCGGATCGATCGCCCAACGGATAACCGCTGTGTTTTCAGTAATCTCTCCTCTGGAGACGTCCTCCACAATCTTAGCATAGTCGGGACGAGGTTCGGTGGTAGCCGAGGCATAAGCCCACTGTGAATTATTGATAGCATTCGCAGCATTGGCACGCACACGAATATAAAAGGTAGTCCCATACGGTATATCGTCCATGAAAATATAAGGCTCTGTTGTTTCCACCGAGGCAAAAAGATTTCTGTAATAGTTATCCAAATGATATTCTACCGTATAAGAAACTGCTTCATTCACTTTATACCACACCAAGGCAATGGAGTTGCTCTTCACTTCCGGTTCTTCCAACACATAACGAGGCTGGAACAGGTCGTCTATCTTATGATATTCATCCTCCTTACAAGCGGTGAAAAGTACACCGGAAAGCAACACGGACATGGTCATTGCCGACCATATATATTTTAATCTCATCATAGTTCTTTCAATTTACTTTTGAATTATTGAATTAAAAACCGTAGTAGTTCTGTATCAATCCGCGATGATCGGTGACTACTTTCGTCGGATAAGGACACAAGTATCTTAATGGATCGGTGGGTTTCACTATCCGGTCATTATTCATGTTGATAAATCCTCTGAAACTCCAGGATATGGCATCGGCTGTCTTATAAGCCTGTGTCTCCCTATCGAGCACCCGCCAACTGATAGCATATTCCTGATCTTCATATCCAGCCGGACGAGCATGCATATATTCATCAATTCCCTGAATATCAAGAATTGTACGACCGGTATTCACCGGATCCGGTATATCTTTATAATAAATATTAGTCGGCACATCATCAATTCCTTCTATGTACTGTCCGTTAGCCACAAGCCCCCAATTTACCATTTCGTTGTATAAATTGTATATCACTTCTCCATACTTGTTCCAACGCGCCAAATCATATTTGCGAATACTTTCGCCTCCGAATTCCCATTTCCGTTCATTCATCAACGCTTCAAAGAAAGTTTCTTCGCTGCCAAGGCTTTCTACATACGATTCCACCTTGTCTGTCCACAACGAAGCGTCAAAAGCCCTTCTTCTTACGCGCTTCAATGCCTCTTTCGCATCTTCGCGAGGTCCGAAACGTTCATTCACAGCTTCCGCATAAAGCAATAATACATCTGCAAATCTCATTCGAACAGCATTGATACCTGTATTACCCTGGCTGGAAGAACCCATAGGCGCATCCATTTTTAGCTTAGACCATTTTCCTACGCCCATACCGGCAATCCCCATATCCAGTTCCTGATTCAAATCTTCATCATATTTATAAGGAGCACAGGTCACGTCACGACGCAAATCATTCTTATCAAAAGAGAAGATATACGTCCCACAGAACGTTACATAGTTTCTGGCACGCCCATATTCATGGGTTCCCTCCGCTATTGTCACCCCGATATTAAAAGCATAGCGTCCGGTAGTACCTTTCAACATCGGCACGGCGAAAATGATATCGTCATTGCTGACCGTTGTCCACTTACATTCATTCGCCCATACTTGTTCATAGCTCTGCTTCAGATCGTGTTTTCCTTCATCAATCACCTTACCCAGATATTCAATAGCAATATCATAATAATGCTCGAAATTCTCTCCGCGTTCCATATAGCCGATACTGGACGGAATCTCTTTATCAGGGCGTAAAGTCCATCCGCCACGATTCATAGCCAGCAGCCCGATCAATCCCTGGCAATATTCTCTGGAAGCACGTTCCACACCGTAATCCAGATCGGCAGCATATTTCATACCCGGCTCCACACTGATTAGATCTTCAATCAGAAACTCCAGAATCTCGTTGCGGTCTGTCACTCCTACCTGAAAGTGATCAGTAGACTCTGACGGTTTTGTAACAAATACCACATCTCCAAACGTACGGATCAAATCCAGATAAAGCGTAGCCCGGAGGGTTTTAATCTCTCCGTACATGTGTTTCAACTGTTCGCTGGCTCTGCCTTGCAAATACAAAGGAGAGTTTTCAATTCCCTCAATGATGTCATTAGACACATTAATGGCAGAATAAACAGCATTCCATGTATCGTTCAGAGTGCTCCAATAAGGCTTCACATCAAAACAACCGATGTCCGATCCGGCAGAGTTGACCGTATTATTGCTGAAAGAAGACATCTCTACATCTGTATTCGTATTTAAATTATAGGCAAATGCTCCTCCATATATCTGATCTCTGGTCATTGCCGAATAAACATTAGTAATCAAAGAATTGATTTCATCTTCCGACTCGAAAAGATACTCGGGAGTAAATCCTGCCGGAGGTTCCACATCCAGAAAGTCATTGCAGGAAGACATCGACAGTCCCAGGCAAACAATAGCCGAATATATTAATTTCTTATTCATAGTTCTTCTGTATTAATTGTTAAAATGTCAGTTGCACGCCAAAAGTGTAAGTACGGCTTCTCGGATAAGCATCATGATCGATATTCGGTGTTAATCCGGTAGCGATATTTACTTCAGGATCGTAGCCGGAATAACCTGTGATTGTCCAAAGATTATAGCCCGACATATAAAAACGCACTTTGTTCAATCCGGCTTTACGAGTCCATGCCTGTGGGAGAGTATATCCTAGTGTAAGAGTATTCAAACGTAAGAATGAACCGTCTTCAATAGCATACGACATCGCAATGGGACGTCCGATAGAGGTAGGATTCCACATCGTTGCATTCTCGTTGAACTTCGCCAATGCTTCCGGATTATAACGGATTTCATTTCCCATATCATCAAAATTACGCCAACGCTTGTCGGAAGCAACATCCATACTAAGATTATTGCCACTATTATCATACCAAGTAGTCATCATGATTTTATTTGCATTATACACATCAAAACCATACATGAAGTTAAAAAACATACTCAAATCAAAACCTTTATAGGTAGCGTTCAGTCCGAATCCTCCCGAGAACTTAGGAGTCGTTTCACCAATGACAGTACGGTCGTCATCCGTAATCTGATAAGGATTAGCACTATTCTCATCCACCGGAGTCAACTTCTTGAATTTAGCATTACCCGGACGTGGCGTTCCCGACAACGGGCTGGAGTCCACTACTCCGTCTTTTAGCTTCCATGTTCTGGCTGTAGAATCAAATGACTCGAAATCATTCATTGTATAAAAGCCGTCATTCACAAATCCGTAGATAAGACCGCTGGTTCCGCCTACGCGTGCCCGGTAATCATCGGTATTGAGTAACTGTGTCCCTGCCCATCCGGAAGACAGAATCCATTCATTTTCTCCACTCGACAGTTTATCGATTTTGTTCTTATTATGACCGATATTAAAAGTTGCATTTAAACTAAAATCGTTGGTTTCAATAATATATCCTGTCAATGAAAGTTCAATACCTTTGTTGGAGGTCTGCCCTACGTTGCTCATGAGACTCGTATAACCAGTATAGCCGGGAATATCCGAAGGAACGAGCAAATCTTTTACTGTATTCCAGTAAATATCAAGCGAACCGCTCAATCTTTCTTTGAAGAAACCGAAGTCCACACCCAAGTTTCGAGTGATCGTTGTTTCCCACTTCACATCCGGATTATAAAGATAACTGGTATTGTAGAAACGATAATAGTAACGGGAAATTTCTCCCCATCCCGCCGGACGGTTGCTGCTTACCCCATAATATTTGGCATACAGGTCGGCAGGAATCCGGTCGTTACCGGACGTACCGTAGCTCAACCTCAATTTCAAGTTGGAAACAATCGGGCTGTCTTTCAGAAAATCCTCATTAGACATACGCCAGGCAATAGCAGCTGCCGGGAAAAATCCCCAACGATTGCCGGAAGCAAATTTTGTAGAGCCATCGGCACGCAACGTCAATGTTGCCAGATACTTATCTTCATACCCATAGTTGATGCGACCAAAGAAAGAAGCGATACGCGAAGGAGATCCCGCTGAAGAAGAATTCTCATAAGGCGTACCCAACGCCAAGTTATCAAACGCCTTCTCCGCTGTAGTATTGGCTGGGAAATAACGGGTAGTATATGTCTTGCCTTTTGTAACATTATGTTTCATTTCCTGTCCGATCATTAAGCGGAAGTCATGTACATCATTCAACATGAAGTTGTAATTCAACACATTGCTTAATTGCCATTTGGAATTCTGACTCATGCCCCATTCTACAAATGGCTGATTGTTATGGCTCCGGGCCGTGCTGGTATCTATTCCCCAAAAACGACGATTCTCTGTTGTACTATATTCATAACCGAATTCCGAACGGAAAGTCAGTCCTTTCAAAATATCCCAAGTCAATGCTCCCATCGTATTGAACGTTTTTGAAATTCGTTTCCGGTAGTTTCTCTCCGATTCCTCTATCGGATTAAAACGTACCTCTTCATCGTAGGACTCCGGATCGAAATAGGTATTATCTTCCGGCAAGGTCATGTATTCGTCCAATCCCCTTGTAGGAGCTTGACGGAGTGCAGAAAGCAAGCTCACTCCTTCCGTTCCGGAACCATCCACCACTTTATGTACCACACGCGTACGATATTCAAAGGTCAGTTTATCAAGAATCTTAGTATTCAACGTCATATTCAGGTTGTTCTGCTTCAGTCCGTTGTTCACCATTACACTTGGCTGATCCTGATGGATAAAAGAGAATTTATATTTCGTTTTCTCCGTACCTCCATTCAGGCTGATATCTACATACTTAGCCACCGGATTGGTACCGAACACTTCATCTTGCCAATCCGTACCTTCATCACCCTGATAAATATACAGTTCATTAGCCCTGCCATACCTATCAAAAAAGCCGGTAGGATTAGAACTTCTCTGACGCTCGTATTCATACTGCATCAGTACGAACTCATACGGGTCCATGACATCCAGTTTGTTCGACAAAGTCTTGGTTTGCAGGTAAGCATTTACATTGATGCTCACCCGTCCTTCCATTGGCTTTTTAGTGGTAACAAGAATAACGCCGTTCGCACCACGGGCACCATAGATTGCTGTTGAAGCAGCATCTTTCAATACTTCGATAGACTCCACATCAGTGGGAGGAATATCATTCAGGCTTCCAACTTCAAAACCATCCACCAAAATAAGCGGAGTGTTATCCTGCGTAATAGATCCTCCACCACGAACAAGAATCTTTATTTCTGCATCCGGCGAACCGTCTACGGAAGTAATCTGTACACCCGGAAGTTTTCCGACCATGGCTTCAGCCACTGAAGCTGTCGGAACCTTCTCCAATACCTTTCCTGACACACTGGCAATTGCACCGGTCAAATTTCCCCTCTTTTGAGTGCCATAGCCTATCACAACCACATCGTCCAACTGTCCGACTGCTTCTGTCATCTTAATAAGAATACCTGATGTACGCCCTTTCAATGGCTCCTTTATTTCATTCATCCCGACGTAGCGAACCACCAGTACAGCGGTTTTCGCATCGGGAACATTGATAGAAAAATTCCCGTCAAGATCTGTCGTAGCTCCAATGGTTGTTCCTTCTACCATCACTGCAGCTCCGATAACAGGTCCCAAATCATCTGTCACCGTACCGGTCACAACCTGGGCGGAAGTGCCTACCGCCACCAGTAGGAGAGTAAAAATACTTATGATAATTTTATTCATTACAGTATAAGTTTTTAGTTACATATTTAAGTAGACAGCTTTTATTCCACTGTTCCTCCCTGAATTTGGGCATGAACAATGTGCTGTACCAGATTGTGGAGATAAACCTCCAGATTTGAATAGCGGGAATTAAGCGTGAAACCGGAAGCGTCTGCCGAATTCTCTTTATCCAGCCCATACGCATCTTCCCAAATATCAGGTATTCCGTCTCCATCCGTATCTTTCAAGTTTGCAGATGATATACCGTTACCCGATAGCTCCGGCCAGGCACTCACCGCACCCGCAGGTTTTACATCATCCGGAAGATCGATCAGCCCCGGTGAATCTCCCGCATTGGGAGTCACACTACCGATGTAGGTTGCTGTTCCGTTCCGGGTTTCCATGGCAATCCGGTCGTCAATCAGATCACGTCCTTTCGAACATCCTGCATAATCAACGACAAGATCAAAGGCCTGCTGTGCAGAATGAGTGGTTACTCTACCGGTTGCCAAAGGAGTAGTGAGATGCATTTCTGCTTTTACCTGGTCATTAAACGTGTCATCACATCTCGAGTTATCAATTTGCCCATAGATACCTTGCGTCCAATTGTCCGCTGTCACCTCGGCATTGCCTTCTACCACGTTGCCATCTACATAGAACGTACCCCATTTGTGCATCATCGGGAACCATGTGTTCGGTGTTCCATCTTCCTCATGACAATAATCGTAAGTGCGGACTCCAATTCCGGCAATCCGATAACGGACATAATTGTTCGGAGTTGCCGGTCCCGGCTTATAATAGTTGTTCACTATGTTCACGTTCATACCTTCACCGCCATAACAACCGTTGCCACCCCAATTGTAGAACACATTGTTACGCATATCCATATATTCGTTCTCCTGTGTTTTAGGACGAGGGCCAAGACGGGGCACACGGCTTCCATGATGTGCCAATAAATTATGATGATAAGACACATTCGTACCTCCCCAGTTTCCACCGTAACCATGCGTACCTTTGCCGTGTCCTGCTGTACGGAGACTTTCCGAAGCAATACACCATTGAATAGTCAGGTTTTCTCCACCATATACTGATAAGCACTCGTCAACACTCCAACTAATGGAGCAATGGTCTACAATAACGTTGGTGTTTTCCATGCCTCCCAGTCCGTCAGGCTCACCGCCACTCTCATTACCGACACGAAAACGCAAATAACGAAGAATGATATTATCCGCTGCCAGAACTACCGGATAGCTGGCAATACAAATTCCTTGTCCGGGGGCTGTTTGCCCGGCAATAGTCAGATTACCATATCGAATCCTCAAATCACTTTTCAGGAAAATCGTACCCGCCACATCGAACACAATGGTACGGGCGTCCCGCTGATTGATGGCATAGCGTAAGGTTCCTTCCTGCTCACCGTCTTCCAAAGTGGTCACATGATACACTTTTCCGCCACGTCCACCGGTAGTGACACGTCCAAAGCCTTCCGCTCCGGGAAATGCCAATACCGTAGCCGCATCGTCACCGATAGTCATATTGGCTTTACCATACTGGAGAATATCAACAGTTTCTTCCAATGTGACATTTTTCACTGTTACTTTAGCTTTTCGGGGAAAGTCCGTTTCATTATCTCCTATTTGCAATACAATCTGTGAAGAGGTAGAAGCTTCCCGATCCCAAGTAATCCAGGATTCTCCTGTTTCAATCGTGTATTCGGCACCGTCAAATTCTCCTAAATCAACGGGAATCGACAGCGTATGGTAACGATAAGGCAGGACAAATTCTTTTGTCGTCAGTTCAAGAAAGGCTTGCGATACTTCTTGAGTCAACTCAACGGTTCTATCAAGTACATAATCACCGGTAGTCTTGAAAACAATTTTTCCTACTCTTTCCAATCCGTTATTCGGTGATATGGAAAAAATGCGTTCATTACTTGTAAAAGCACGTGTTCTTCCCAAAGCATCTTCTTCTACAGGCCGTATCCAAGAAGCGTATTCTTCGTCAATCGATACCTCCCAGTCTACATTAGCCACTACCGTAACAGAGAACTCTCCTCCTCTGAAGGAGAGTTTTTCTTTTGAATAATCAAGTAATATATCCGGGTCTCCTCCTAATTGCTCTACGGCAATTTCTTTTTCAATGGTAGTGTTTCCCGACTCCTGCACGACTTTAATCATGCCTTCGCGTTTCTCTCCTTGCGTATTGTCTGTAAAAAACAGACGCAAGTCGGCACTGCCGTTACCGTTTGAGCGGGAAATGCTCAACCAATCTCCGCCACTTGTCACGGAAGCACTCCATTCACCGGTGGCCGTCACAGAGACAGTATATGATCCTTGTATATTAGAAAGTTTTACACTCTCTTTGGATAGTTCCAATGAATTGGCAATCAATGCTTCATCAGCCTCATCCGAGGAACTACATGCCCCAAATACACAAGATAATAGTAATATGAATATAAATGATTTCATGTGCTAATTCTTTATCTGTTTTTTATATTACTCAAGCCAATGCGGATCTCCGATACGTTTCGTATATATCTCCGAACTCTTATCTTTGACAATCAGATTTCCGGTTGCGGCATCTTCGAACAATTCGTTTTTAGTTACCGTAGCAACAGGTACTTCAGTTGTATCAACTCCCCAGTTACTTAGGACAAAATCACTGGTGCGATAGTTATCAGAAAAATCTTTCACCGCTTTTCCGTCAAGATACATCCATCTTCCTTGTCCCGATTCTGTGGTTCCCGAGAAGAGACAATTCTTAACTGTCAATTTCAATTCCGTCATTGCACTACCTGTACGCAAATCAAAGAAAGTCATATTGGCAGGACCTAAACGGACGAATGTACTATTCTCTAACGTAATATTCATATTCTCTTTTTGGTTTCTGGTTCCGCCGATTAACGTGTTTCTCAAGCCCTGTGTCGCTGTATGAACCGTAGAATTTCGTATAGTAATATTATAAATCGGATTATTGGTTCCCAGACTTATCATCGAATAATTCCTGTCACCTGCATTGAAGTTCAGTAACCGGCAGTCATCCAATACAAAATGATCCACTATTTGCTGGTCGTCTGTTGAAATCTCGGCATACCACATACTACGTCGCAGGCCGTTTATATCACAACTCTTAACTGTCAGTTCTTTTACATGGAAAGAAAGTTGTGCCAGTCTGAACATATAGTCGTCCGTGACATTAATGTCCATGCCTTCGAAACGTAAATAATCCAACTCTCCATTGATAGAAGCATTACCCATGTTCATAACGGTCCGTGTTTCGCCTGTTGAAGGCTCTTGTCCTAGTATTGAAAGCGGCTTCTTTATTTCCAAACGGCCAAGTTCATAGGTAGTTCCTGCTTTCAGGAAAAGTCGTACTTCTGTCACTTCCTCATTATCGAACATTTCATTGCAAAGGTTGCGCAAATTAGTGCCGGGAGCTGCATAAGTATATCCTTCCGGTACAATAATCGGCACCTCCGGAACTACTGTTTCTTCATTCCAGCCTTCAGAAAGTATAGTTACTGTGTAATCTTGAATAATCGGGTGTTCCGTATCATTTAACGGGAAATCAATTTGTGTCGTATCATTAGGATGAATAGGGAAAGAACCGTCCATCGGCTTGGATTGAATGACATTTCCCTGATTGTCCAAATAATCGATACGGACATTTACTGCCTGCCCGATAGTAGAGGTTTCAAAAGTGACAAAATCATCCGTATAGTTTACACCACCAGTGGAGGTAGCTCTGTCGCGTACCAATTCGACCGGTGACTCTATGAAAGAGGCATCCGCCACACGATAGCCCGATATAGGAGCAGAAACAATGGCACGTACCGTCGAATAACTCTTGTCGGACTTTTTATCCGTCGCTCTCAACCGGAGTACACCGGTACGGCTATACATACGGATACTCAAAGGAGTATCGAAAGGCGAACTGTACTCTACCGGAGAGGAGATTTCCACCTTTCTTCTAGCTTCGGGGTCTTGCTCGATAACCAGTTCATTCAAATTGACAGGCGAGGGAATCAACTGTTCAGGAGAAGGAGTAGCCACCACCTTATAAGTGCCATTCTCCAACGGAAAACGATAATGAGAAGTATAATTCGCCACATACTCTCCGCTACCGGCATTATAGATGAAAAGCGGCTTTGTATTAATTCCCACATTCACAAACCATTCATCATCATTCAAAAACAACTCGATCTGCTTCACGACAGAAGTTTCATATCTGTCTTCCGAACAGGCAGACATACCAAACAGGACGGCTAATCCCACTAAAGAATATAGTATATTTTTCTTCATAAAGCTTTCAATTAAAAATTATATTCCTTGATAGTCAATCCTTGATTAATAGCAGTCTTTAATATACGATTACGAGTAAAAGACTCCTGCAAATAACTTTCGTCCAGAACCGGTATGCTGACTACCGTATGTTTAGAAGTTTCAAATGTAATATTCGTATCTAATACACGCTTTGTACGATTCACTTCTTGCCCATCCTTTATATAAATAAGATCTAGTCCGGTAGAATTCTGACCGGTAGTCGGAAAAGAATAAACGGATGCACTGAAACCTGATGCAAGATCTGCACTGACTTCCACATCTTCTTGTATACACTCCCCAGTGTTCACCATATAACCGATGCCAACATTGGTAAATACCATGTTCAGCCTGTCAAATTGAGTAATAGCCGCAATATCTTCTCCGCTTTCGGCTGGTTGAAAAGTAGCTTGCCCCACAATTCTTTTTAATTCCAAGTTTACCCGGCTGACCGTCCGATCTGACATGAACTCGGTCACTTCCGAAAGATAAATTTCTTTTTGAGCCTGTAAATCTTGGTAAAGAATCACTTTAGAAAGACTGTCTGTTCTTTCCAAACGGTCTGCATTAGCCACGGCAAATGTTTGAAGTCTTTCTCCTAAAGGAACGTCCACTTCCAAATTACCGTCATTCAAAGGAAGATTCTCTCCATAAACCAGAGAATCTGACAAATACACATAAATACCAATTTCGGTTATTCCATGAGCAGCAAACGTTTCAAGGCTTGCTCTTGTAAAACGGAAACCAACGGTTTGAACTTCAGGTACATTTGAAGTATCAGAATTCCATTCCTCATCCGAGTTCTGCGAACAAGAGACAAGAAACAGACACAATACAAGAAATGTATTAATTAGATGTTTCATAAATATTAGTTTGTATAGTTTTAAAAATATAATTATAAGTGATAATTCTATTGCCTTTTTATAAAAGGAAAATAAAATTCTAAGGAGGCTTTGCTATCAGGCGCAATAAATTCATGTTTCTCATTTGATTAGATTTTCATTATACATTTATGGTTCTATTCTCACTAAAGTAAATTCTCTAGTCTTTCACGAGTGCAAATTTGAGAAAATAGATGAGAAACAAAGAGTAAGATTTAGTAGAAAAGGAGTAAAAAACGGACTTGGTTCAAATAATACACATTACCTATACAGATACATATAAACGTCCTACTCCCTGAATGTTATCATCTAACATTCAGGGAGTATAAGTACAAAAATAATCCTATTAAACGAAAGTTATCCAGTTACTATTTGTCTTGTGAGTCTATCTTTTCCATCAAACCATTTAGAAATTAATATCCAGTCATCAGGTAGATTCTATCTATATCCCCAATCGTTCTTTCAGCAACCGGTAGCCGGAAAGGCTAACCCGAAGTTTCACTCCATTCTTCAATAGTAACTGATAGGTTTCTTTTCCGAAAAGCTCGACCCGGGAAATCTGCGTAACATTCACAATCGTAGAACGATGCACCCGAACAAATGTATCCGGAGAGAGATGAGTTTCAAAATACTTCATGGTCTGCTCTTTCAGGTATTCGCCTGTGGGGGTTATCAGCATCACATAATCTCCACATGCTTGTATGTAAATCAATTCGTCTGCCTTCACCAAATGAATCCGGGAGCCGTCTTTCACTGTAATACGATCTATCCATTCAATGGGTGATTCTTCCTGCTGTTCAGCCACATTCACCTGATGTACAGCCAGTTCTTTTTCCAGTTCCTGATTTTGTACTTCTTCTTTTGTGACTATCAAGCGGTACCATAGAGTAATAGCAATTAAAACCGGTAGTCCGAACAATAACCGGAAAGGGATTGTCTGCGCAAAAGGAACATAGGACACTCCTACAATTCTCACCATTATGTCACAGACCATAAAACTTCCTGCCAGCCAAAGCAGACTTCCAACGATAATCATAATTACATCCGTCTGGAACAACGAGACAAGACCGACCACAAACCATGCCAGATAGGCGATAGCCGCCAGCCAACCGATCGTTACTATTCCATCTACCAAAGCGGGAAGATAATCGTTTCCGGTGTATCCACAGACCAAAGCTACCTGGAATGCAACCAGAATCAATGCCAGCACCAGCATCGGAATCCAACGAAAAGGAGATTCTATAATCGGATGTGCTTTCATACGCTAGCCTTTAACCTCCAAGCCTCCGAAAGAAAGTGTTCCCCGAATTACTAATACACTCTCCTTATTTATATTTCCATTCTGCCAACGTTTATCATCACATCCTCCAAAGAAAGCATTGCATTTAAACACAACTTTCCAGTCAGAAGGGACATATATCTCAACTCCTCCCCAACTGCAATCCAAATCTATGTATGTTTCTCCGGGTGCAATATGGGTATGGCGCAAATCAATCGTTGTTCCTCCGAAAGATGTGCGAATGACAGCTCCTTTAAACAATTCGTCAAGTACCACGTGACGGGCAGCTCCCCAAACATTCTCGGCACGCAGAAAACCATCTACTGACTCTGACTGCTGTTGTTCACTTTCAAAGTTCATGCCGGGTTGTCCCTGATGCATCTTCATCCACTTCTGACGGTGCTGCATGGCATGATGGTGCGCCCAGTGCCCCCGCCTGTTCTTGCCGGATTTAAAAAAGAATAAGACACCTGCTGTTATCAGAGCGACAGGCCATACCATTGCCTGCGAATTTTCAGGCAACCATGAAAGCCCTCCAATCAAAAAATACACACCTATCAACAAAAGGATGATTCCACCGATGAAATGGCGGCGAATCATAGAATATATACCTAATATAATAAGGAGTGAATGCCAGGATACGATCATATCGAAGACTTCAGATGTAATCCATCCCATATTACGGGCAAACAGCAGAATCCCGGAAAGGATAAAAAGCGAAGCTATCAGTATTTTACCGGAAAAGCCTGTAGCAGTGGGAAATTTTTGTTTCTCTTCCATTGTCTCTATTATTAATTGATTAATGGTTCAAAGATACATCATTTCCCACTGCTTCTACAGCCTTTTCTGTTGATTTCCGGTATAAATTCCGATGAATACCGGATAAAAACCGGTGAAACTGACTATAAAGTATCTTACCTGATAAAGATAATTCTTAATACGATGTTTGCAGATTACTTCTTTCCACCGCTATTTTGTTTTTCAATAATGTCATGCACCAAACTATTCATATACATTTCCAGATTTGTATACTGGCCATATTTATCTATCGTTTTTCCATTGCCATCAGAAGCATCATGAGGATCTAATCCGAATTTTCTCTCCCATGCATCAGGCATACCATCATTATCAGAATCAATCAAGGTACTTCTCTGTAAAAGAACTGGCCATGCGGAAACATTTTCCGAAGTATTTAACGAGAGCAAATCATCCTGACTATCTATCAATCCTGGTTTCGGATATCCTTCACTTTTCCAAATACCTCCTTCTCCATTATGAATATTCAAACCTTTATATCCAGCTGTTCTCGTACGTGTTTCCTTCACAATACGTGCATCCACATCATCTCGATGCAATGAACACCCCGCATAATCCAACACTTGTTTATAAGCATTGAAAGCAGAATGTGTCGTTACCGATGCAAATTCATGAGGTTTGTCCAATCGAATCGAGTCTTTAGTTTTTTGCGTAACTACTTTCTTATAATTATTCGAAAATTGATTGTAAACTCCATATTCCCAATTATTAGCTGTAGCCTTTTGGCTGTTTTTATCATCTGCCCCTCCATCTACAACGTTACCATCAATATAATACTTTCCCCACAGATACCCCCCATTCCTATTTTCTGTTGCATCTATAGCAAAAATCCGTCCACGTTTAGAGCCTGTCACCGTTGCAGGACCAGGTTTATAATAATTGTTCACTATATTAATATTCATCCTTTCACCACCATACGAACTGTTCATACCCCAATTATAGATCACATTATTGCGAAAATCTACATAATCACCATCACATTCTCCATTCTTACGTACCTTAGCTCCTAATCCGAAACGGGGATTCCGGCTATCATGATGGGCTAATAAATTATGGTGATAAGAAGAGTGTTCACCTCCCCAAATTCCTCCATATCCATGAGGACCTTTGGTATGTCCACCTAATCTAAGACTTTCAGAAATAATGCACCACTGCATAGTAAAATCATCATTTTCATAAAAAGAGGCACATTCATCTGTACACCAGCTGATAGAGCAATGGTCTATAATCACATTCCTTGCCCCTTTTCCTCCTAAAGCATCTGCACCGTCAGGATGCACACATTCTTTATTACCCATACGGAAACGTAAAAAACGGAGAATTACATTACTAGCATAATTTGTCACCGGATAACCCGCTATGCAAATACCGTTTCCCGGTGCAGTTTGTCCCGCAATAGTCAAATTCCCTTTCCGTATTTTTAGGTCTTTATGCAGAAATATTGTACCGGACACTTGAAAAATGATAGTACGAGGACCATCCAACTTTTCTATACCATAACGTAAAGTGCCAGGCATCCCATCATCTGCTAAAGAAGTAACAATATACACTTCACCTCCACGTCCGCCTGTAGTCATACGTCCATATCCTTCTGCTCCGGGAAAAGCAGCCAACTCTCCAAAATCAAGAGTGTTACCAATACCAGAAAAGGCAAAAACAGCCTCATTTCCGATCAGAGTTAATAAAACGGTTAAACAACGAAAGATCAAATTCATATTCATATTTTTATTTATGGAATAATACAAAAATACACCAAATTTATTTATTGTACTCCTCCTTTATTCTGTTCCTCAACAATCTTTTGTACCAAGCTATTCATATACATCTCCAGATTTGTATATGTTCCTTCCTCATCTACTGTTTTACCATTTCGGTCAGAAGCATCATTCGGATTCAAACCATACTTTTTTTCCCATTCATCAGGCATACCATCATTATCCGAATCCTTCAGAATAACACCTTGTACCAATTCAGGCCATGCTGAAGATTCTCCAACAGGAATCACATCATCCTGACTATCAATGATACCTTTCTTTGGATACCCCACGCTTTTCCAATCAATACCTTCAACAACTCCCTGACCATTGTGCTCGTTCATTCCCTGATAGTTCGCAGTCCCGGTACGAGTCTCCTGAACAATACGTTCATCCACTCTATCCCTGTGCAAAGAACAACCTGCATAATCCATAACACGCTCAAAAGCCATACGGGCATCATGAGTGGTAACAGTACCTGTTTCTACAGGAGTAGTACGTTTAAGAGCTTTTTTTGTACTTTCATCCAACGTTCCATACTTTTTATCAAACTGATTATAAACTCCGTACTCCCAGTTATCCTTTGTAGCCTTCATACAACGATCGTAATCAGCCGCACCATTAATTTGCCCATCATCCACCACATTTCCTTGGATAAAGAAATCTCCCCAAGTGTCAAAAATGGCCGGATATGATTTCTTATCCGAATCACTCACTTTTTTGTCAATGGCAATAATACGTCCACGTTTAGAAGTGCCAGTAGGAGTGGCAGGCCCCGGCTTATAAAAATTATTCACCCTCAAATCCGCAACTAAGCTCTTCAGCGTCCTTCTTGCGTCTAAACGTCCTCTCATCACTGAATTAGCAGATAAATTGAGGCTGAAATACCC
>NZ_KQ236955.1:2361379-2421389 GCF_001185845.1 Bacteroides sp. 3_1_13 | reverse complement strand
GTTGGTGTTACCATCGCTATTCTCAATGCCAACAATCAAGTCGTCAATAACCGCCACGCCAGGGCGATAACCAAGGAACTTCTTGTA
Organism: Bacteroides sp. 3_1_13; assembly: GCF_001185845.1. Classification (NCBI taxonomy): domain Bacteria; kingdom Pseudomonadati; phylum Bacteroidota; class Bacteroidia; order Bacteroidales; family Bacteroidaceae; genus Bacteroides; species Bacteroides sp. 3_1_13. The sequence goes on along the minus strand of NZ_KQ236955.1, from coordinate 2,421,302 downwards.
TGTAGGCTTTGCATCATACTTCTCAGTCTCTATGAACTGATGGTCGAAATCAACATCATACATCTCGCCCTCTTTCAGTTGGCCGGATGCAAACATACAATTGAGCAGTAAGGTATTGAGTGTGTCAGCCGTGTTGAAATCGTAGTTCTTACCCGTATCTGATGTGTATGAGATGTTTCCTTGCGTCAGTTCCTTTATCGCTCTGAGGATAGTATCAGAACTACAAGTACGAAGTGTCGGATGGAGCGAGAGATGGTTCATCAAATGAGTAGTGACATCCTCAATGCATGAGCCACCACAGAAGTAGATACTCATGAGGGAACGGACGATTTCACTGTACTGATAACCGAACGAGCTACACCTTAGACCGAGTGTCGAGTCGATTACAGATGACAATGTGGAGTCAAATTGCTCCATGATTGAAAATATTCCTCCAAAAGGAGTGAGCTTCTCGGATTTTATTTGCATTTTTGCCATGCCTGATGAGGTTTTGTTTGATTATTTTTTTGCAACACTAAGTTAAGTGAATCCTCTGACATGGCAAAATCCTGAGCAACTTTTTGTTGCTCAGGTACTTAAAAAAAATATTTTATAATAGTGTTGCGGAATTAAGGTTCACAATATTTACATGCATGGCTTCTCCACCATAACAAGAGTTTCCACACCAGTTATAAATGACATTATTACGCATATCAACAATTTCATTCTCTTTTGTCGAATTAACTCCAGGACCTAGACGAGGATTACGGCTATCATGATGTGCCAATAGATTATGGTGAAAAGAAGCTTTCATACCTCCCCATATACCACCATAACCATGAGGACCTTTCGTATGCCCACCTAAACGCAGACTTTCAGAAATAAGACACCATTGCAGTGTAAAATTCTCATTTTGATAGAAAGAAACACATTCGTCAGTACACCAACTCATAGAACAATGATCAATCATTATATTTTTATGATACCGACCGCCAAAGGCGTCGGCTCCGTCTGCACTGACATCTTCTTTATTTCCCATTCGAAAACGCATAAAACGGACAATAACATTGTCTGCTTCCAAGAAAACCGGATAACCAGCCAAACAAATACCATCCCCCGGAGCCGTCTGTCCTGCAATGGTCAAATCTCCATTCTTAATCTTTAAATCACCGTTTAAATGAATAGTTCCGGATACCTGGAAAATAATTGTACGTTTTCCGCTTAATTTCTCAATACCATAACGTAAAGTTCCGTTCTGCAACTTGTCCTCCAATGAAGTAACAATATATACATCGCCACCACGCCCACCGGTTGTGTAGCGTCCATGTCCTTCTGCCCCAGGAAAAGCTGGTATCTTTTCATCTTGAGTTTCTCCAGTCCCTTCAGGTTCTTTAGGCAATTCATTTGCGTCACCACCATCAGTACACGCCAGAATTCCAAAAGCAAACAAAATGGCCAAACACCATTTACTTAGAATTATATCCATTTTCATACATTATTAGATTAATGGGGACAAAAGTAGACAGGATAAAGAAAAGTCTTGTTCAAATTTTGTTTTTCCAAATCATTAAAATCGATAAAACAAGGCTTTTCAAGCTAGCATGTGTATTTTTTGTTTTAAAACTATTCTAAAAATGCCTGCCGGCTATTAAAAAACAAAAAATACTAGGTGAAAAACAAATATTGCACATATCTATATTCACATTCATATACTTTTGTACCGAGGAATTAACTCTAAATGTGAGTACAGAATCAAAACAATAACCATTAATTAATAAACATGCAAAGAATGTCTAACAAAGTGAAAAACATGCGCAGTTGGCTGCTAATGCTATTTGCAGCGATATCGCTTGGCGTATCAGCGCAAACAATTACCGTAAAAGGTAATGTGAAAGACACAACAGGAGAACCGATCATCGGAGCTTCTGTAGTAGAGAAAGGTAATACTACCAATGGTACAATTACTGATTTAGATGGTAACTATTCTATCAAGGTTCCTTCAAAAGCAACCCTTACAATTTCTTATATCGGAATGAAAACTCAGGATATTGCTGTAAAAGGACAAAGTCAAATTAATGTCACTCTTTCCGATGATACACAAGCATTGGACGAAGTTGTGGTAATTGGTTACGGAACCGTTGCAAAAAAGGATCTGACTGGTTCCGTATCTTCCGTTAGTGCCAAACAGATAGCTGCCATTCCGGTATCTTCTGCATCAGAAGCATTACAGGGAAAAATGGCTGGTGTATCTATCACAACGACTGAAGGTTCTCCTGATGCAGACGTAAAAATCCGCGTACGTGGTGGCGGTTCTCTATCTCAAGATAATTCACCGCTTTATATTGTAGACGGATTTCCCGTATCAAGTATCTCTGATATTGCTCCAACAGATATTCAATCGGTAGATGTATTGAAAGATGCTTCTTCTACTGCTATTTATGGTGCCCGTGGTGCAAACGGTGTTATCATCATTACTACTAAATCCGGTCAAGAAGGTAAGATTCAGGTAAATTTGGGGGCTTCGTTCGGTGTTCGTAAAGTTACTAAAATGGTAGATGTACTGAACCCTTACGAATATGTGTTATGGCAACAGGAAATAGACCAGGAAGGGATGAAATATGGTATGTTTGATGATTTGGATATTTACAAATCTATGAAAGGCACCGACTACCAGGATGAGATTTTTGGTCGTACAGGAAATCAACAGCAATACAATGTGAGTGTGAGTGGAGGTAATAAAGATACCAAATTCAGTGTTAGTTATGCCCATAACGAAGAAAAAAGTATCATGCTTGGTTCAGGTTTCTCAAAAGAGAATATTAATGCCAAACTTAATACCAATATCAACAAATGGTTAACAATGGACTTTAATGCCCGTTTTAGTTACCAAACGATTGATGGTATCAGTGGTGGAGCAGATGCAAACGAATCAAGTGCAGCCAATTCACTAATATCACGTTCCGTCATCTACAAACCGGTAGAGGAAATTAATACAACAAGTTCAGACAGCGATGATGATGAAAATGTGAACAATGCACAATATAACCCACTGGAACGTTTAAATGCAACTTACAAGAAACAAACCCGCTTGCAACAAAACTATAACGTAGGACTTAACTGGAAACCAATCAAAGGATTAACATTCAGAAGTGAGTTTGGTTATGGATGGAGATATAACAATACTGACCAAGTATGGGGAGTGGAAGCTACAAGTAATTCTAAATATGGTTATTATGGACAGCCACAAGCTCTGTTAAATAAGGTCGTTAATAAAAACTGGCGTAATGCAAATACAGTAACGTATGATACTAAGTTCTTGAATAACACTCACAAATTAAATGTTATGTTAGGACATGAAGTTTCAAGTAGTTACGATCATGAAACGATTAATACTTCTGTTGCTTTTTCCAAATATATGACTATCAGTGATGTCCTTTCCGGTATGAGTAACGGAACGGCATTGCCTACCTCTACTTATATTGGTTTCAAAGACAATCTATTATCGTTCTTCGGACGTGTCAACTATACGATACAAGACAAGTATCTGATGACTTTCACAATGCGTGCCGACGGCTCCAGCAAATTCTCAAAAGGAAACCAATGGGGATATTTCCCGTCATTAGCTTTAGCATGGAGAATATCTGACGAAGCATGGATGGAAAGAAGCAAAGAATGGTTATCCAACCTAAAACTTCGTTTAAGTGTAGGTACAGCTGGTAATAACCGTATTAAATCGGGTGCCATTAATTCTACTTTCTCATTAGCAGAGACAAGTGATAAGAACATTTATTTCAATGAAACAAGTGCTGTTGTATTACAACATGCTTCTAATCTTTCTAATCCTGACCTAAAATGGGAAACAACACTTACCCGTAACTTAGGTATTGACTTCGGATTCTGGAACAACCGTTTATCCGGTAGTATTGATGCATACTGGAATACAACTAAAGACTTGTTGATGAATGCAACAATACCTTCAAGCACTGGTTTTTCTACCCAATATAAGAACTTTGGACAGACATCAAATAAAGGTATAGAATTAGCATTAGACGCAGTCATAGTAGATACTAAAGATTTTGGTTTAAATGCCAACTTCAACATTTCTTATAATAGAGCCAAAATTGATAAGTTAGCCGGAGGACAAACCTGGCAAAGTAGTAACTGGGGAGGCAAACCTGCCGGACAAAACGACTTCTTCATTGAAGAAGGAGGACGTCTGGGAGAAGTATATGGATATGAATTGGATGGCTTCTATACTACTGACGATTTTTCATGGGACGGCAGCAAGTGGATACTTAACGAGAATCTCACTGATCCGACAGAACTGATTAAATATAACAATTTTGGTCCGGGCTCACTAAAACTGAAAGCTGATGAAGATGGTAAATTTACGAAGAAACGTCTAGGAAATACAGTTCCAACTGTTACCGGTGGTTTCGGTATAAACATGCGTTACAAGAACTTTGATTTATCAGCCTTCTTCAATTACTCTCTTGGTAACAAGATTGTGAATGCAACCAAGTTAGGTTCAAGTTACTACAATGATACTAAAAAAGGATGGAATTTAAATGATAACTTTACATTAGCTAAACGTTATTCCTGGATTGATCCGTCAACAGGAGAAAACATGCTGAAAAGTTCATATATCAAGAGTAATGGGCTTGATTATACTATTAATCGCTTAAATGAAATAAATGCCGGAGCTTCCATGTATAATCCAGGTTCAATCACAGAAATGCCATTACTTGACTGGGCAGTAGAAGATGGTTCTTTCCTGCGTGTCAATAACATTTCAATCGGATATACATTACCTAAAGTTTTTGTAAACAAAATGTTTATGCAAAACGTACGTATCTACGTGACTGGTTACAACTTGTATTGTTTCACAAAATACTCGGGAGCAGATCCGGAAGTAGATACACGCCGCAGTACTCCAATGACTCCGGGCGTAGATTATTCTGCATATCCCAAAAGCCGCTCATTTGTAGGGGGTATTAATGTTACATTCTAACCCATAAATAGAAAGGAAATACATATATGAAAACTTATATAAAATCAATATTACTAGGAACCGGATTGTTCAGCTTGCTTTCATGCAGTGACTTTCTCGACCAGTCATCCCCTTCGGAGTTGAAAGGAGAAAATGTTTTTAACTCCGTTGTGTATACAGAACAGGCGTTAAACAAGGTATATGCCGATTTGACATACGACCACACTTATGGTTCCCGTATTCCTATCAATTTCGGTAATAATACAGATATTGAACTGGCAAATGCAACCAAGCAATCGGAAGTTCATCAAAATTCAGAAAGAGGATTAGGAAATTACTATCTAAGCAAAGGATGGGATAAACTCGATACGAACTGGGAAAGATGTTTTGCTATTATTGAGAATGCCAATATCGTAATTGACGGTATTCGTAATAGTGACTTGTTAGCAGAAGGAACTACCACCCGTAAACCAATGCTCCGTTATTTAGGAGAAGCATTAACCATGCGTGCAATGGTATATTATGATATAGTTAAGAATTACGGAGATGTTCCAATGCGCTTTGAACCTACCCAACCTGATGGTTCTAACATGTATGCAGCAAAAACAGACCGGGATATTATTTTAGACCAGTTGTTAGATGATCTGGACGAAGCTGCCAATTATCTTCCATGGGCAGGTGAAGATGGATATACAACAGAACATGCCACTGCCGGCTTTGCACACGGTCTATTTGCCCGTATCGCTTTATCACGTGCCGGATATAGTATTCGCGAACAGGCAAAAGCAGGTTATAGAAATCATCCGACTTGCGGCGACGGACAATTCCCTACTCAATGTCCGTCTGTAGCTGAAGTTCAAAAATTACACGAACGTGCATTAGCACATTTGGATATTGTAGTAAGCAAACAAGTTCATAAACTGAATCCATCTTTTGAAAACCAATGGGATTTAATCAATAAACGGACACTGGATACCAAATATTATGAAAATCTATATGAGGTAGCTCACGGATTAGGTAGATCTGGTGAAATGGGTTACAGTACCGGAGTTCGTATCAATGGTGCCAGCAACAAATATGGCGCAAAAGGTAATAGCAGTGGTAATATCAGACTTACAGCTTCTTATATTTTATCTTTTGATAATAACGACAGCCGTAGAGATATTACATGTGCTTACTATGAATTAAAACAAACGACAGTAGACAATAAAGCTGTGATAAAAGAGACATTGCTTTCTAACGCTCCTTTCAGTGCCTATGTAGCAAAATGGGACATTCGTAAAATGGATGATGCGATCATCTCTCTGGCACAAAATACAGACCAGAAGTGGGCTCCAGGTATTAACTGGGTAGTTATGCGTTATTCTGATATTTTATTAATGTATGCTGAAGTGATGTATAACTTGTATGGATTAGAAGGCAGCAATCCCAATGGTACCACTACAAAAACTGCACTTGAAGCTTTAACAGAAGTACATATTCGTGCCTTTGACACTGCTGCTCAAAATGCTGCTAAAACTGCAATCGAAGCATCTGCCCGAAACAATTTCATGGAAGCCCTTGACCAAGAACGCGCATGGGAGTTTGCAGGTGAATGTGTTCGCAAATATGACCTGATACGTTGGGGAACACTTTCCGAAAAACTGGATCAATTCAGAGCAGACTACAAAGCTATGATTGAGACTGCTCCCAAATTTATCTTCTATAAAATGAAGACAGATGATCCGTATTCTATTGATATGAATAGTATCACTTGGCGTACTGAACAAATTCCTAATGAGCTTAGAGACCTTGAAGATCCAGATAAAGTGAAAGAAGCTGCTAAAACTGCAGGTTATGAATATGTTACCGGTTGGGGAACCAACTATGAATGGAAGAAGGGAGTAGCAGATACCAGTAAAACAACCAATGATTTAAATCTTGAGTATGCAGATGATATCAGCAGTGGTTTAAATGCTACAATCAAAAATAGACATCTATTACCGATAGGCTCCAAAACTATCTCGGATGCCAACGGTTACATAGAGAACTCTTATAGCTTCTAATAAATTATGAATATCATTCAATAATTGATCTCATGAACATGAATTTTATCAAATCAACAAAATACACGGTTTTATCAGGGCTTTTTATAGCCCTGACCGTACTGCTTTCATCGTGTGAGAAGGCAAATGATTGGGAAACAGATAGTGCCTATAATCGTCTGTTCCGTAGTACTAAACTGGCAGTCAGCCCTAGCATCAATGATGCTGAAGTTATATGGAATAATACAATCAATACTGATTATTATATCATTGAAGTGAATACTTCTGAACTTACAGCTGAAAATTATCAGGAAGGATCTGTTATCTTCGGAGAGGATAAGAGTATAAAAAGCTCTCCGTACACTATTGAAGGATTGGATGCAAATACCAGTTATTATATTCGTATCCGTTCATGCTCTGAAACAGCTTCACCTTCCAAATGGGTATATCCGGAAAATACAAGCTTTAAGACCAAGACAGAACAATTAATTGAGGAGATCTCAACCATCACTGGTTCTACTGCCATTATCACATGGAAAAAGAATCAGAGCGTAACCCACTTCTTACTGACGAACCCAGAGACTTCAGCAGTAACAAACATTCCAATTTCTGCGGAAATGAATGCAGAAGGTAGTTATCAACTTACAGATCTGGCAGCTTCTACCACATACACTATCGGTATATACAATACTGTTAACGGTGAAGATATATTAAGAGGTGAGAAATCATTCCAAACTACAGAAAACTTCCCGGATGGTTACACACCTGTATATCTTACTGCTGCCGATGATCCAAACGAGGTACTTGCTGCACAAAGTGGAAATGTAGTTCTAGTTGTACCACATTCTACAGCAATCACATTCAGTAAAACTGTCATTGTACCTGAAGCTGTTACATCAATCGTATTCTGGGGAGCAAGTGGCGGAGCTGAACAGGCAACAATGACAACTAAGACTATTTTGACTTTAGGCAACAAAGATGTGGTACGTTTCTATAATTTAAATGTTGATGCACAAGGAGATTATTTCTTTAATCTTCAAAAAGGTGCAGATATGACAGATGATATATCAACCAATATCAACACTTTATTAATAGAAAGCTGTACGATTAGTAACTCTAAATCATTAGTAAGAGCCAAAGAAGGTATAAGCATCCAAATTAATAAAGTTAGTGTAAACAAATCTATTATCAATGGTTGTAGCGGAGATATGTTTGCTTATAAAGAATCAACGGTTGCCCAAATTCCTGTTACTGAAATAACTAATAGTACCTTGATAAAACCACAAGGACGCATCTTCTATGCAGGAAATGCTGCTTCTTTCTCCATCGATTATTGTACGATGTACGGCTGGGGAGGTTCAAAAGCAATGTTAGAACTGGGAGATAAAAATACCCTAGGCATGTCTTTAGCTATCAAAAATACAATCTTGGCTAATGGTGGAAGCAATAGAAAAGCTCATAATGCAAATGCAGCTGCTAATCTTAGCCTGACTATCGAGAAAGTTTATGGTACCAATGACATGACATTCCATAGCACTCTTGGTGACGTAACCAAATATGATAAGCCATCTACAGAAGTTTTTGAAAATCCGGAAGAAGGAAACTTCAAAATTATAGATGCCTTATTCCCAAGCAGCATTGGTGACCCTCGCTGGACAGAATAATAAAAGAGAGTAGAATGTCAGAAAAGACATATTGAATAAAAAAGGCTATCAGATAAATGATAGCCTTTCTTATTATCTTCCCACTTTATCCCGATACTCCGTAGGCGTCATTCCAACTTGCGCCTTGAAACATTTACTGAAATAACGTGGATCATTAATACCGACCATATATGAAATCTGCGTCATATTAAACTCTCCGGTTTCTATTAATTGCGTGGCCCGCTTGATACGCATTTCTTTGATAAATTCGATAGGAGCCAGTCCGGTTAGTGTTTTCAGTTTCTTAAAGAAGACAGAGCGACTGACAGCCAGTTCCCGAACCAAGTCATCTACCACCAGTTCACCATTATCCATATTCTGCTCCATTAATTCCACCAGTTTATCCATAAATTTACGGTCGTTGGGAGACATTTCGAGCGTTGCAGATACAGTTTCGGAGGTGTCTTCTTCTGCCGATGGCACATCCGTAGCAACAGGTGCATCCTCCTGACCGACAGAGATATGGATATGCATCAGGCTATCCCGATAGAAACTTTGCAGTTTCTTACGCTGCATCAACAGATTTTCCACACGGGCTTGCAGATAGGTAGCACTGAAAGGTTTCGTGATATAATCATCCGCACCATATTCCAATCCTTCCAGTTTACTTTCAATCGTAGTCTTGGCAGTAAGCAGGATAATAGGTATATGGCTGGTTGTCATATCCGCACGCAGTTCACGCGTCATTTCGATACCGTCTTTCTCGGGCATCATCACGTCACTGATAATAATATCCGGAAGATACTTCAATGCTTTATTCGCTCCTTCCCTACCATCGGCAGCTTCCACTACCCGGTACATCGGAGAAAATATACTACGCAAGAATTCACGTAACTCCTGATTATCTTCGACTAATAACATCAGTTCTTTGGAGTTTTCTTCTTTCGCAGCATCTTCCTCATAAACGGCTTCAATTTTCTCCGATTCATCGGGTATCAGCGTTTCAGACTGAATGGAAGAGTTGGCTATATCCACCACTTGCCCCATCCTTACCGGAGCTTCCGCATCTTCCAGGATAAACTCGGTTTCCTTATCATAATGTTCTTTCCCTTTCAGGAAATCGACTTTGAAACAACTTCCCTCTCCCAAACGACTATCCACGGAAATAGTAGCCTTGTGCATCTCCACAAGCTCTTTCACCAATGAAAGTCCGATACCCGTACTAGCCTGATTGAACAGATTCTTGTCCACCAGATTCTCAAAACGGACAAACAAGGACTTCTTTTTATTTTCCGCGATACCAATTCCCTGGTCTTGTACACCGATAGAAACTGTATTCTCATCTTCACGGATAAACATCGTTATCATCTTGCCATTCGGCGTATACTTAAATGCATTGGAAAGCAGGTTGAATACAATCTTTTCCAGCTTATCGGCGTCCACCCAAAGATAAAGATGATCCTTTTCCGTCTGAAACAGGAAATCAATCCGATGCTCTTCGGCCACAGCCTCAAAATTATCCATCACCTTGCGCACGAAAGGAACGATGTCCACACGCTGTACTTGCATCTTCATCTTCTTGTTCTGAATCTTACGGAAGTCCAATATCTGATTGACAAGACGAAGCATACGGCTGGTGTTCCGTTCCACCACCACCAACTGTTCACGGGCATCAGCCGGCAATTTATCATTCTTCAAGACCTGCTCTACCGGACCTGCTATCAACGTAAGCGGAGTACGCAACTCATGGGATATATTCGTAAAGAAGCGCAGTTTTATATCCGAAATCTGCTGTTCGACCGACACTTCATGCTTCAACCGGTAAATGGTGAACAGGATATAAACGGCCACAAGAATAATAATCAGAATGAAAAGTATATAAAGCACGTATGCTATCGGCGTTTCCCAGAAAGAAGGCAGAATGACAATATCCAAGATACGTTCGTTATCCACCCACACACCATCGCTATTGGTAGAACGGACGCGGAGCACATACTCTCCTTTCGGAAGATTCGTATAAGTCACGCTACGCTGTTTGTCGGCAAAGGTCCACTGTTTTTCAAATCCGTCGAGAATATAAGCATACTGTATATTCTGCGGATTGGTATAATCGAGTGCCGCGAAATGAACGGAGAAAATATTCTCTTTATGCGAAAGTACCAATTTATCAGTGTCGTCAATATCCACTTTCAACAATGAGTTGCCGCCGGGGGTAATGTCCTCATTAGCCACTGTCAGTTTGGAGAATACGATAGGCGGGATATAGCTGCTCTTACGAATAGAGTCAGGATTAAATATAAAGACTCCGCCACTGGCACCGAAAAGCATGCTTCCTTTAGCAGTTAATGCCGAAGCGGCTTCACTAAAACGTACGGGGAAAGTGATACTACGTTCGTCATAACTTTCAAAACGTTCTTCAGAGGGGATGAACTTACAAATTCCATTCTCTGTACTAATCCATAAATTCTGCTTACTATCTTCGCGGATGGAAAGCAGGACATCAGAAGGAAGACCATCCAATACGGAATATGATTTGAATTCTCCGTGACCGTCCTTACTGATAGATACCAGTTTGTTGAGTCCGCCGCCGAAAGTAGCCAGGTAAAGTTCCTTTTTCTTGGTGGAGATAATCCAATGGACATCATTATTACTCAAACTTTGCGTATCATTCGGCATACGGGAGAAATGATAGAACTTCACATCCTCCGGTTTCTTAAAATTCTCATCAAAAGCAACGGCACCCGTAGTTGTTCCTACCCACAAGCGTCCGTTGTTATCGGAAGTGATGAAACGAGCTTTGTAACAAGGATCGATGGGATAACCTTTCAGGTTGTTCCGGTGATTGATAAACAATGTCTTTCCAGCTTCATTCTCCGTGATATAATTGATACCTCCGGCAAAAGTTGCCAGCCAGATACGACCATAATGATCTTCATAGACGCAATATACATTATTATCGCTCAAACTGTACATATCATCTTCACGATGAAGATAACGGGTCAGCTTATAAGACATTCCGTTGGAAGAAATCGGCTCGGCACGAACAAGGCCGTCTCCTTTTGTCGCAATCCAGATGATTCCTTTTGAATCCTGAATAACAAAATAAACGGTTCCCAGCATGGGAGTACCGGTGGTAGAGATCGTGCCGCTTTCGGTGAGGTATCCTTTATAAGTTTTGCCGGCATCATATATACGAAGTATACCGTCTTTCAAGCCAACCCACAAATTTCCCAGTTTGTCTTCACACAGGGCACGTACCTCATTATGCAACGATTCGTGTTCATGAGGCATAGGGGTCATCATCGCAAAGGGTACATTTCGATAAGTCACCTTCTCCAATCCTTTAGAGTGGGTACAAAGCCACAGATTACCTTGTTTGTCGGAAAAGGCCGAATGAATCTTATTGGAAAAACGCCAGTCACGGCTACCCAGTCCGTTATAGAAAGGAACCAAGCATTTCTTTTGAGGATCGAAGTAAGAGAAACCTCCTCCGTAAGGATGTACCCAAAGATAACCGTTTACGTCTTCATGGATATGAAAAGCCGGACGGGAACGTTCGGGATTGCTGTATTCTATAGGAATTTGCTCGCGGGTCACCACTCCGGTCGAGGGATTAAAATGAGCTACAACACCCGGTTCTTCCTGTTCGAACCACACTTCCGAAGAACGGTCTACATAAGCAGAAAGGATCGGCTTTGCGGGTAACGCCTTACAAGTCAGGAACGAGTAATGTACGTTTGTTTTTGTTCGCAGGTTGTAAGTAAAGAAGCCATCCGAATCGGTAGTAATAACGGATACGTCCGGTGCAATGGGATGAATGGAGGTGATCTGTCCTTTTGTGGGAAGCTCGATCAACGTAAACTCTCCGCTTTCTTTCTGATAAGACCAGATGCGTCCATGATCCGAGGCGAAGCAAATATCTTTATCACGTTCCTGCACAGCATAGAAAGCCTGATTCATTCCGCCAAACTTTCCTTTTGTCTCCGTAAAATAAGAATCCGGCTCTTTCTTTCCGGGATGGATCATACCGAGGCCATTATCCGTCAGCAACCAGTCATTGCCGGCTTTATCCTGATGAACTTTGAATACATGTAAAGAAGGAAACAGTTCTGTCTTGCTGGAATAAATATCCCATGTCAAGCGATTATTCTCATCCGGATGCGTCAGGATGCGGACGGCTCCGTCGTTTTCCGTCAGCAGCCAGACGGTTCCGTTCGGCATCACTTCAATGGTATGTACATTGAAAGCACTCCCCTCTTCTCCGGCAGCAGGCACTTGCTCGAATGTCTCTGTCTTCGGGTCGAAACGATGGACACGGTTGTCATAAGTCAGCAACCACAGAAAGCCGTAACGATCTTCATACATACGGTCTACACGGTTATTGGTCAGACTGATGTAGTTTCCCTGACGGGCCTTGTATGTTTTGAAAGTATAACCGTTGAAACGGTTGATACCATCCCAGGTGGCAAACCAAAGGTTGTCTTTGTGATCCTGCAAGATGTTCATCACCGTATTTTGGGATAGTCCATCTTCAGTAGAATAGTGGGTGAAAAAACAGTGCTGTTGCGCGTATGTTGAGAACGCAATAGCTAACAAAAGAATTACTGAAATTAAGGTTTTCTTCATCATATCACTCGGTTCTGTGGCGTAAAGATAGAAAAATACTTGTAGTATCATGCAATCTTTAGTGGCTATTTAACAGAATCGGGCCAACATGACTTATGTCTCTATTTTTTTTAAAATATTAGGCAATGCGGCTATCATGTAAAAAGGAAGGTTGATAAGTTTGAAATGTTTTCCTTCATTAGTAGTAACTTCGTCTATAGCATAATTCCCCGACCAGATTCGAACTGCCAAATCATGCTCCGTTTCATTCATAAACTGATGAATGGATTTTAAGTGGGCGTTGTGTCCGTTTTTCACTTCAATTGGAATGATTTTCCCGCCATATATGTATACAAAGTCCACTTCTGCAGAACTCCCCCTTTTAGCCCGTACCCAAAACTTTTGCTTCTTACCTACTTCGTTGGAAAGAGCTTTTAATTCCTGCGCAACGATTTGTTCGGCAGCCATACCTCTCCATGTATCCGTCAAATCTTTACTAAGAAGATATTCTTTTTGTATTTCAGCCGCATAATTTACTAGTCCTGTATCCAGCCAGATCAATTTAGGAGCGCGTTTCAAATCTGTGGTAGCTGGCATTATCGTATGAGTGGTAGGATATACCAACTCCAGCAACAATGCTTTTTCCAGAGTACGGAAAGCCTCGCCCGTTTCACGGGCTTTGTAAGCAGACTGTGCAAATCCTCCTAAAGTGACAGTTTGCCCTGCATATCCCCAACCTTCTTCCAGTATGTAACGAATCACCGCAGCTTGCGTGTTTGTCTCCGCATACTTTTCCACATCATTCTTGTAGGCATTTAGCAGTTGATTGTAAGTATCGGACAAGGATACAACATCTCGGTTAGCAGCATACCTCGCTACAATTTCGGGCATCCCGCCTATCAGTGCATAACTATTAAAAAGTAGCATTAATTGTTGATGGAAAGCCTCCGGCAAGCGTGCTTCCAAAATCCAATCTACAAACCGTCCCTCTCCTATTGCCTGAAGAAACTCAATAAAGGAACACGGATGCAAAGCCATATACTCCACCCGTCCTACAGGCAACGAGATGTGTTTGTCCAACATATTTTCCAGAAGAGAACCTGCTGCAATAACATACAACTCCGGCAATTCCTCGTAAAAGTACCGCAACAATGCAACAGCTTGTGGCGACGACTGTATCTCGTCGATAAAAAGCAGGGTCCGTCCCGGCCTCTGCGGCTTATTATCATACAAAAACAATAAAGGCAGCAGCATCTTTACATCATCAGTAGACTCAAACAAATCCTTTGCCTCTTTCTTTTCAAGGTTTAAAGACAGGAAATTATCAAATTCTTTGCCAAACTGCTCAACAATAGTGGTCTTCCCTACTTGGCGGGCTCCTCTCAATATCAGAGGTTTTCTATTATTTTTCTCTGCCCACTCATGCAACTGATTCTGTATCCTTCGTTCAAACATATCGTAATTTGTTTATTTACAGTTACAAATATACAAATTTATTTCATTGCAGGGGTGAATTTACTCATTTTTTGTTTCATTGCAGAGGTGAATTAGCTTAATTTTTGTTCCATTGTAGGGGCATATTGACTATCAGTTGTACCAGATCGATAAAGTTGTACCAGCTCAATAAAGTTGTACCAGCTCAATAAAGCAGTGTACCAGTTGAGCATATGCAGTTCCGCCCTTTCAGGGCTTATGTTTGGTGTATACCTATCACGTAGGGCAATGCCCTACGCTATATAATAGAAGGCTTTCAGCCTATTAAACTACTTCCGAAACTTGAGTAAACAATCATATCTGTTCGTCAGATCAACGCTTTACCGTTATCAGTTTATTTCCGTTCTCTATCGGATTCCATCCGTCTTCTCCTGCCAAAACTGCATTTATCTCATATCCTTTCAGATTCTTCAATTGTTGGGAGAAAGCAGCGCGCGCTTTCGGATGGGCTCCTTCGCCCCGACTTTCATATTCGGCATAAAAGACAGTTTTCTCGTTTTCCTTCTTGCCCCAGTTGTTCCAGCCAATGGGAAGAATGTGTTTCCCCAGTTCGCAACGGATGAATACAGCTTGTGCATACGGACGCCAGGGACGGGACAGATACACTTTTGTGGCTTCCGGTTCCGCAGTCAGTTTACAATCATAGAATACATAGCCATATTTTTTTCCTTTATCAGTAGAGGGAGCGGTGACATAACCATCCCGCTTACTATGAATGTAGCAACGGTTGAAAACAGCCGTAGACCAACCGAAGATAAAATCAACCGTTCCTTCGATGTAGCAGTCTTCATAATATTGGCGGCTTTGCTTACTGTATGTATAGAGGGTATCCTGGAAACCTAAAAAACGACAGTTCTTAAAATAGACACGGTCGGCAGACACAAAGCAGGCAACTGCCTGTCCTACGGGACCTGATGAGTTCTCGAATGTGATATTCTCCGCATAAAAATCGGGGGCATAGATGTAACAGCTGGACGAACCGGAAGTTCCCATGTTCTCGCCGAATACATTTTTTTTGTTTGCAAAACCGTCATAAGTCAGTATCGCACCGTCTTCTCCAATCAAAGAGATATTAATCTCGGATTCGGGGATGATGAGCTTCTCTTTATAAGTTCCTTTACGAATCAGGATAGTGGTACGGACGTCTTTGCGAAAATCGGGAACAGCATTGATAGCTTCCTGCACGGTAAAGAAATCACCGCTACCGTCTTGGGCCACTACATAATCGAATTGACGGATATATTTCGCCAGTTCCGGAATTTCCTTGCCGATAGCATCCACTGCCAGTCCGGCAATTGTTCGTGCTCCGTATACGTTTAAGTGAGTATTGTCTTCACGACCTTTCGGGAAAGCCGGCACCTGATTGGGTTCGACAAACATGAATAGTTTCTTTGATTCTACTGGTCCCAGTCCCTGCACCAGGTCATGAGTAATCTTGTTCATGTCGATGAAAGTCACTCCCAGTTCTTTTGCCACATTGCGGGGAGCATCCAGATAGGCACCATGCGTATCGAATAAAACGGTTCCCTCTTTCGGTTGTTCCTTTTCCCCCGGTGTACGGCGAACATCTTTTGCGATGGCATCATCCTTCGGCTGTACGAAGTTTCGACGGACGATAGAGTTGAACAGTACCGGTATTCCACCTTTGGCGCGGGTTTCATTCACATACCGACGAAGATTTTCATCAAAAGTACTACCCGGATCGGTGTGACGAGTAGAGTCTGCTTTCTCATCATTATGGCCGAACTGGATAAAGACATAATCTCCTTTTTTCACTTTAGAAATTACTTTTTCCCAGCGTCCTTCGCTGATAAAACTCTTGGAACTTCGACCGTTGGCGGCATGATTGTCTATCCGTATGTCTTCGGAGAAGAATCCGGGAAGTACCATTCCCCAACCACGTTCGGGATTTCCTCCGTCTATTTTCTTGTTAGCCATTGTCGAATCACCTATCATAAAGATAGTGATGACCGGTTTGTCTGCACGAAATGCAGAAAAAAGAATAAGAGCCGTTGCAAGTAGCCCTACCATTTTAACCCTAAGTGTTTTCATATTCTTCATCCCCTCCTACGAGTTTTATTTTTTGTTTTTATCTGCCACCTGCAACGTTTTGCTTGTATCTTACTTGCAATCAACTGATTGCAGCGTTGCAGATACTGTTGCAGATACCGTTGCAGATGTTTATCTGCCACACCTTATATAATCCTGTTTTGCACGCAGACAAATTTAGTTTCCACGTATAGGAACTACAGTTTCCCCGGGAAGAAATGCTAGTTTCCACGTAGAGAAACGACAGTTCCCACATAGGGAAACTGCAGTTTCCTGCCTTGGAACGGGAGTTTCAAGCCAGGAAAGCAAAGAGCCAAGCCCGGAAACAAAAATTTCAAGCGACATAAACAGTCGGAAACCCTACGTATTTTTATTTATAAGGATACCAATTACTGCTTTCCTTAAAGATATTTTGCGGAGTATACTTCATTGCCTCCTTATTTGTCAACTGTTTAGCCCATGCCACACGCCCGGAAGTATCTGCGCCCGCACCCGTATTTCCGAATTCGGCATAACGGGCTGTCTTTTCGTTCTCCGGATTCTTCCAATTGTGCCATCCTTCGGGACGGATATGATTACCAAACTCACAATTGATAAAGACCGTTGCCGCATAAGGACGCCACGGACGACCCAAATATACTTTTTTCACTCCCGGAGCGGCCGTCAACTTACAATTTTTAAATACATAACCGAATTCTTCACTTTGAGGAGTGGAAGCGGCAGTGATATACGAATCACGTTTACTATGCAGTTCGCAATATTCGAATAGAGCGGTGGAAGGACCAAAAATAAAATCGGTAGTTCCCTCGATATAGCAATTCGTGAATAAGAGACGGGCTCCTTCGGTGCCTGTATAAATAGTATCCTGATTTCCCAGGAAACGACAATTGACAAACATCAGTCTGTCACCTTCGGTGTGAAGAGCTACCGCTTGCCCCAGTGGAGCCGCATTATTTTCAATCGTCAGGTCTTTGAAAGTGATGTCATTTCCCTCCACTTTTACCGTATAGGTGCGGAAAGTACCCATCTTATTGATATTGGCATGGTCATCATAAGTGATAATCGTTTTTTCTGCGCTTTCGCCCACTAATTGCACATTCTTTACCCAGGAAGGAATGACCAGTTTTTCTTTGTATATACCGTTCTTGATATAGATCGTCACCGTATAATCCATAAAAGCGCGGACAGCTTCCACGGCTTCCTGAATGTTACGATACTCCCCTGTCCCGTCGCGTGCCACGACTAATGTGTCTTTGCGTTGCTGTTGTTGTGCATAAACAGATGTTGCTCCCACACCCAGTAGAAGCAAACACATCATTCCTTTAAAAATACTCCTTTTCATTGTCGGAAATTACTTTTGTAAACGTTCGTATTCCAAGCTAGCCATAATAAAAGGTCCTACGGCTTTAGGATCGTTATTGCGGATAGTTTCATTAATATAATAGTCATAATCGCCGGAACGATAGACCTTTCCTCCCAATCCTGCCACTGCACAAGCCTTGGTGATGGTTACCAATCCGTTCTTGTCCACTTCGATAAAATTATCCAGGAATCCTTTGTAGCCTTTCAATGCCACATCCAGATAAGACTTATCAATATATCCCAGACGAACAGCCTTAAAGAGCGAATAAATAAACATAGCGGAACAAGAAGATTCAACGTAATTTCCTTTATCACCACTCCGATCCATCACCTGATACCATCCTCCGGTCTTCGGGTCCTGAAGTTTCTTCACCTGCACAGCTACATTATTCAATATATCAAGCAGGGAATCTCTTCCGGCTTCATGCTGCGGAATAAATTCGAGCACATCCACCAATGCCATCGCATACCATCCCATCGCACGTCCCCACGTATGTTTCGACTGTCCGGTCACCGGGTCCGCCCAACGTTGAGTGCGGCTTACATCGCACGCATGACGATAAAGACCATTTTTAGGATCGTACGTATGACGGGCACAAGTGACAAACTGGTTGATTACATCTGCATAGTCCTGCGGAAGATTATTACGGAATGCATACTCCGCGTAGAAAGGAGCTCCCATGTAAATTCCGTCCAACCACATTTGGTGGGGATAAATCTTTTTATGCCAAAAACCACCGTCCTCATTACGCGGTTGTCCTTCAAACTGGCTATAAAGCAGGTCGAGCGCTTTCTTATATTTAGGATTCTTGGTCTGCTCATAGATACGGAAAAGGATTTTTCCGGAGTTGATACGGTCGAGGCTATAATCGGTTAATTTATAAGCGGTAATGCTTCCGTCCTCGTGCACCATTGTATCCGCATACGCGATGGCGTAATCGCGAATTTTCTTGTCGCCATAAGCGTCGTACACATCGAGCATGGCTCCCAGTTCAAGTCCGTGGCAATAATCCCACTTCAGTTTCAGCTGGAAGTCGAGCTGCCAGGATTCGGGGTAACGGATCATTTCCGATTCAGTCAGTCGTACAGACCAGGGAAGCTTGCTGTCTACCTGTTGTGCCGATACGGAAGCGGTCATTGTAACCAATAAAGCCACTATAAAAAAATTATAAAAAGGAGTTCGTCTCATGGTTTGTTATTTTAAGGATTCAACATAGTCTTTTTTCACGGTACGAAAGTAGTGTTTTTCCTCCAAACCCAGTGGGATTTTTTAGTCAAGTAGGTGCATTTTTTGTTTTTCGTGCACGGAAACGACTAATTTTGTGCACGCAAACGTCAAAAATGTCCATTTTTGATGCAATATCTCATAAATTAAGAGTTTCGTTTTGGAAGAAAGCAAAAAAGGTCTTACTTTTGGCACGGTTTACAACTAATACCCTCTGGGGAAACACAGGTAATTTATCATTAAAACAGAGAAAAAATAGAACAGAATGGAAGAAGTATTTAAGTACATTATCGGTCTTGGAGCGGCAGTAATGATGCCAATCATTTTCACGATTTTAGGAGTATGTATCGGTATTAAACTTCCCAAAGCGCTGAAGAGCGGTTTGTTGGTTGGTGTCGGTTTCGTTGGTTTATCAGTAGTGACGGCATTGCTCACCAGCAGTCTGGGTCCGGCATTAAGTAAAATGGTTGAAATCTACGGATTGGAATTGGGAATTTTCGACATGGGTTGGCCTTCTGCTGCGGCGGTAGCTTACAACACTTCAGTCGGTGCTTTCATTATCCCTGTTTGCTTGGGAGTTAACTTATTAATGTTGCTTACCAAAACAACCCGTACCGTCAATATCGACCTTTGGAACTATTGGCACTTCGCATTTATCGGTGCTATCGTCTACTTCGCTTCCGACAATATCTATTGGGGATTCTTCGCTGCTATCATCTGTTACATCATTACGCTGGTAATGGCTGATATGACTGCTCCTGCTTTCCAGAAGTTCTATGATAAAATGGACGGTATCTCTATTCCTCAACCGTTCTGCCAAAGTTTCGTTCCGTTTGCTATTGTAATCAATAAACTATTGGATAAAATTCCGGGATTCGACAAGCTGAATATCGATTCTGAAGGTATGAAAAAGAAATTCGGATTGATGGGTGAACCGCTGTTCTTGGGTATCGTAATTGGTTGTGGTATCGGCGCATTGGGTTGTGCCAGCTGGAAAGAAGTATTGGATAATATTCCGGGCATTTTAGGACTGGGTATCAAGATGGGCGCGGTGATGGAATTGATTCCACGTATCACCAGCCTCTTTATCGAAGGTTTGAAACCGATCTCTGACGCTACCCGCGAACTGATCGCTAAGAAATATAAGAATAACACCGGATTGAGCATCGGTATGAGCCCTGCACTGGTTATCGGTCACCCGACTACCCTGGTGGTATCTCTGCTGTTGATCCCTGTCACTATCTTCCTGGCTGTTATCCTTCCGGGCAACCGTTTCTTACCTCTGGCTTCTCTGGCAGGTATGTTCTACCTGTTCCCGATGATTCTGCCTATTACAAAAGGTAACGTAGTGAAATCATTTATTATCGGCCTGGTGGCATTGATTGTAGGTCTGTATTTCGTAACAGGACTGGCAGGCTTCTTCACACTGGCTGCTAAAGATGTATACGAAGCAACAGGTGACCCGACAGTAAATATCCCCGCCGGTTTTGAAGGCGGCGCGCTTGACTTTGCTTCCAGTCTCTTCTGCTGGGGTATCTTCCACCTGACTTACAGTCTGAAGATTATCGGCCCTGCCATCCTCGTGGCACTGGCACTCGGAATGGCTATCTACAACCGTATCCGCATGACTAGAAACGACACAAAGAACGCATTGAACAGTAATAAGGAATAAGTCGAAAAGCCTTTAACTGATAATAATAAGTGGTATATAATATATAACTCAATAAAAAACTCGAAAGATGAAAAAATTAGCAATTGCAATGATGTTGGGTATTGCAGCAATGTCTGCCTCCGCCCAGGTGAATTACAAGATGCAAGTGGCTTGCAGTCCGCAAGACGTGAAAACGTATGATACTAACCGCTTGCGCAGTAGCTTCCTGATGGAAAAAGTAATGGTTCCGAACGAAATCAACGTTACTTATTCTATGTACGACCGTCTGATCTTCGGTGGCGCAGTACCTGCAACAAAAGAATTGGTACTTGAAACAATCGACCCGCTGAAATCTAAATTCTTCCTCGAACGCCGCGAACTGGGTGTCATCAACATTGGTGGCGAAGGTATCGTAACCGTAGACGGTAAAGAATATACGCTGAAATTCAAAGATGCCCTGTACGTAGGTAGAGGCAAGCAGAAAGTGACTTTCAAGAGCAAAGATTCCAGCAATCCTGCCAAATTCTACATCAACTCGGCTACTGCCCACAAGGAATACAAAACTCAATTGATTACTATCGACGGACGTAAAGGTTCTCTGAAAGCAAACTCATTCGCTGCCGGAAAGCTGGAAGAAAGCAACGACCGCGTTATCAACCAGTTGATTGTTAACAACGTACTTGAGGAAGGTCCTTGCCAATTGCAAATGGGATTGACAGAACTGAAACCGGGTAGCGTATGGAACACCATGCCGGCACACACTCACTCTCGTCGTGTAGAAGCATACTTCTACTTCAATGTACCGGCAGGAAATGCTATCTGCCACTTCATGGGCGAACCTCAAGAAGAACGCATCGTATGGATGCAGAACGAGCAGGCTATCATGTCACCGGAATGGTCTATCCACGCTGCTGCCGGAACAAGCAACTACATGTTTATCTGGGGTATGGCAGGTGAAAACCTCGACTACGGAGACATGGACAAGATCAAATATACAGAAATGCGCTAACCGTTGCGTATTCCTGTATGACATATAATTTTTCAGACGCAGATAACGCGGATAGCACGGATCAAAAATAAGAATCCGCATTATCCGCGTCATCTGCGTCTAAAAGATTAGACTCATTTGCTCTTGATTCACAAACTCGTTTATCTTCTTTCTGTATTACCCCCAACGTTGCAAATGATAATGCTATGAGACATTTTTATATCCTTTGAAACAAATAGCATATATAATGCAACGAATAATACATGATTTTGACCAATTTTTACAAATAAAATTCAGTCGAAATACCGACCTTTGTCAACGAAACAAAATCTATTTAAATCCATTATCATGAATGCATTTCAAAAAACAGGCGAAAAGATGACAAACTACAGATGGACCATCTGTGCTATGCTATTTTTTGCTACTACAGTTAACTATCTCGACCGTCAGGTTCTCTCATTGACGTGGGATGAATTTATCAAACCGGAATTCCACTGGGACGAATCTCACTACGGTACTATTACTTCTGTTTTCTCCATTGTATACGCTATATGTATGCTGTTTGCCGGTCGTTTTGTCGACTGGATGGGAACTAAAAAAGGATTTTTATGGGCTATCGGTGTCTGGTCGGCAGGTGCTTGTCTTCATGCCGTTTGTGGTATTGTTACAGAAGCACAAGTTGGGCTTCATAGCGCAGCAGAACTGGCAGGTGCCACAGGAGATGTGGTAGTGACTATTGCTACGGTCAGTATGTACTGCTTCCTCGCCGCCCGCTGTATCCTCGCTTTAGGAGAAGCCGGTAACTTCCCTGCTGCTATTAAAGTAACTGCAGAGTACTTCCCTAAAAAAGACCGTGCTTATGCTACTTCTATCTTTAATGCCGGTGCATCTATCGGAGCATTGATCGCTCCTCTTACCATTCCTATCCTGGCAAAAATGTTCGGTTGGGAAATGGCATTTATCGTAATTGGTGGACTTGGCTTTATCTGGATGGGATTCTGGGTGTTTATGTATGATGCCCCGTCGAAAAGCAAACATGTCAATCAGGCAGAGCTTGACTACATCGAGCAAGATAATCGCGAAGCAGGCAGTGCTCCAATGACAGATGAAAAAGATGAAAAGAGAATGAAGTTCTGGCAATGTTTCAGCTACAAACAAACATGGGCCTTTGTCTTCGGTAAGTTCATGACTGACGGCGTATGGTGGTTCTTCCTTTTCTGGACTCCGTCTTATCTGAATACACAATTCGGTATTAAAACCTCCGACCCACTAGGTATGGCGTTGATCTTTACGCTTTATGCAGTGACTATGTTATCTATCTATGGTGGTAAACTACCTACTATCTTCATCAACAGAACAGGTATGAATCCGTATGCAGCCCGTATGAAAGCGATGCTAATCTTCGCCTTCTTCCCGCTGGTTGTACTGTTAGCACAACCGTTAGGTACTGTTTCTCCATGGTTCCCGGTTATCTTAATCGGTATTGGTGGAGCTGCTCATCAATCTTGGTCGGCCAATATATTCTCTACCGTAGGCGATATGTTCCCAAGAACAGCTATTGCAAGTATCACCGGTATAGGTGGTATGGCAGGAGGTGTAGGCTCTATGATTCTTCAGAAAGTGGCAGGTAACTTGTTCGTATATGCTTCCGGAACAACGATGATCGACGGCAAAGAGGTGGAAATGACAAAAGAATTACTCGAACAAGGAGCACAATTCGTACACCCAGCCATGACATTCATGGGATTCGAAGGTAAACCAGCCGGATATTTCGTTATCTTCTGCGTATGTGCAGTAGCTTATCTGTTGGGTTGGGTTATCATGAAGGCATTAGTTCCGAAATACAAACCTATCGTATTGGAGTAAATCTATTCGAACAGATAGAATCGTTAAAAACAAAAGAGTAACTCGTCGCCGAGTTACTCTTTTGTTTTAACCAATTATTCAAAAAAATGAAAAATGAAAAAATAAAAAAGCCTCTTCTCACGAAGAAGGCTTTTTAGGTTTACTTATCCTGCATCATCCTCCTGCAAAATTTTTAACCGAAACACTAGAAACAGTGTTTTTGCATTCCTATAATGAAGTATAGTAAACGTTAAGATGAAAAAAAGGGAAGTCTCACGACTTCCACAATTCTTCTAACCTTAAATCTAAATCTCTATGAAAAAAACGTGTTGCAAATATAGGCGTTTGTTCAACATAGAGGTGTTAATGAATTGCATAAAGAGAGAATAAAAACTAACATCTGCAAAAATGATGCAATTTTCAGGAGCCTTCTATTAATTTTAATAAACTTTTGTAGAGTGGATTGCGTTCGAGGAGCTCGGGAACTCCTGTAATGAACATCTGTTTTCTTGCACGGGTCAAGGCAACATTCAGTTTCCGGTCGATCAAAACGCCCTCTTCTTCCGTCAGATTGGATAGAAATTTTAGTTGATAAGGGTAGTTGACACAGAAGGAATAGATTATTACATCACGCTCGCTTCCCTGGAACCGTTCTACTGTGTCAACCAGGATTCGGTTCAGAACTGGAATACCTAATGATTCTATTTCTTTTTTTATCAATGCTATCTGACTCCGGTAAGGGGTAATGATTCCTAAAGTACGGGATTCGTCAAAATCTGTCTGATGATCTTCATAAATGCGAACAGCTAAGTCGGCAACAATACGTGCTTCCGAATAGTTGATCTTTGCAGATGCTCCGGCCTTCTCCGGCACAGAGGGATAAAAAGCCAAACGACAGATAGTATCGGATGATTCTATTTGGTGAGGCAGGCCGACAGGGATCAGACGCCCTCCATAAAAGGCACGATTAGCAAACAAAGCAACTTCCGGATGCATTCGCCCTTGACGGCACAGCATATCGTAGGAGCGATGAACTGTTGCAGTACAGTTCCGGTAGAGGCGTTCAAACAAGGAATCTTTCAAATTGGTCAACCCGATAGACAGTAAAGATTCATCATAAATGGCCGATTGCTCCGTATTTTGCTGCACGACAGCAGGCAGTTGCTTATGATCTCCGATCAAGACAAACTTATCTATTGCATCTTTTCCGTCTTCTCCACGTGCACAGAGGATGCCTAACAACTGCGGTTCCAATATTTGGGTAGCCTCATCAATAATGGCTACATCAAAATGCTTCAAACGAAACAGTTCCGGTTTGCCGGAAATAGCCGCTACCGTTCCCACAATAATCCGACAATTCCGGATACGTTCATACACTTCCGAACGACGGTTACAAGAGGATAATTCATTTTCAATCAGATGCCCGCGGTAGGCTTCATCACATGACAATTCGCTTCCCACACGTATAAAATCAACAGCCGGAGCAATGGAAGCCAGCGACTTGCATATCTCATCGACAGCCCGGTTGGTGTATGAAAGCAAAAGAATCTGCGCATCTTTATCTGCATGAAAAGTCTCTACCATTTTCTTCAGGGCACATGAAGTTTTGCCTGTTCCCGGAGGTCCGATAAGAAGGAAATAATCCTGTGCGGCTTTTGCTTTCAGGGCAATTCGCGTAAAATCGTCTTCCGAACGGGAAATCATGGAATCCAATGATTCATCAAAACGAGGAGGACGCTGTGACAGCAACAAGTCACGACGTTCCTTCCTTGCAGAAAGATAAATATATAACCCCTGATACATCGAGCGGAATGTTGTATCCATAGTATCATGTTCTATCGCATAAAGGCTTTCGGCAGGAAGTACGGATGGATTCTGCTGGGTAGCACGTAAGCGGATACTTATTTCGTTTTCTGTCAGGTACTCGATATTGCCCTTGAAAACCATTTTATTGGTAACGTTATCTGTATCGCGGTTACGTTCATAAAGGATAATGGCGTCGCCTTGACGGAAATTAGGAAGAGAAGTCTCTGTTTCAAGAGCTTCACTTCTGACAGTCTTACTTGCAGAGGCTTCATTTCCGGTAATATCATTTCCAATAGCTTTATCTCCGGTAATGTCATTTACGGCAGACTCATTCAACAAAGTTTTCCCAGCCTTTTCCTTTTTAAAGAAAGAAAAAGTAAGTCCGGCTTTATGTTCATCGGCAGCATGATTCTCCTTTATTCTCAAATCATAGATGATTTCTCCGGCCTCGCATTTCTCCGCTAATGTAGAAAGCCATAAAGAAGCTGCCCCAGTACGTCCTTCATAATCCACATCACCGGATTTTGAGGTATAAAGTTCCTTTGTAATGAAGTTGTACACCGCATAGAAGTAATTCTTTTCCAGTGGAGAAAGAGCTTTCAGTTTCGATTGAAAGTTATCAATAGAGGGACGCAGATATGTTTCCCAAAAACGTCCTTTCAATCCTCTTTCATTCAAGGTGGAGGCATTGATTTCTTCCAGTTTTTGTGCCGTATATTCCAGACTGTTGCGTAGTTGGACGCCATATTCATCGGCCACAATACGGTTACGCAAGTCAATCACCCGACGTACCATCGCCCACGAAGGACGGGAGGGATAAAGGAGCGGATAACGGGTATAAAGCAAATAGGCTTTCACTTTCCGGTGATCCATTCCCATTGAATATTGCAAGACTGCTTGATAAAGTAACATCTGTACTTTATTATTCTCCTTCGGCTCTACCTTGCCTCGGATAGCGTATTCATCCGCCTTGCCGGATTTCATTTCTATGAAAGAAGACATGTCCCGCTGCATATAGTCGAGACGTCCCTGAAGTCCGAGTGCTTCACAGATATAAGACGGTTCGAGCACGGCATCCGTCTTGTCCAGTTCATAACCGGCTGCATGAAAGGTATCATTGACCGTTTCACGAATATGATCGAAGTGCAGTTTGCAGTCCTCAAAGAATTGGCGTTCTTTCTCTTTGTCGCGCAAATCGGAACAGGCAGCCAGCTCAATAGGATAACGCCGGAAGGCTTTCTGCATACAGGTACGATAATCTATGTCTTCACTCTTCGCATGAATCCATTCGTCCAGGAAAAGATTGGCTATATTTCCCAGTAACAGAGGCCGGGCATTTTCGATCGGTTGAAGACGGGAAAGAAAATAATTGGCCGGATGATGCCCGTAATCACGGAAACACTCTGCCAAAGAACTGATGTCAAGTAAATAATCCGGTTCGAGTACAATGAAAGAAGGAGTCAGGATTCCCGCCTCATCCACTGCAACATCCAATAAATTGACCTGGGCATGACGCCAAAGCAGTTTGCACGTTTCTGCAAACTCTTCATTGATTTGAGGGATATTATAACGAACTAAATATGGTTTCTCCGAGACTTCGTCCAAGGGAGTCACATACAAATATTGCTCGTCGGCATACTGGAAGCAGACACGCATTCGCTGCACTCGTTCGCGGGCAGGAGGCGCAACCAGGTAGGTAGCATCCGCACGCGGAAGTAGCCGGTATAGTTCCAAGGGAATATCCTCTTCCAGGAGTTTACGAATAAAAAAAGCTAATGTTTTCGCATCGCGCAAGAGTTGTTCCCGGTTGGGCTCCTGCTGGCGGTTCAAGATAGCATTCGAAGTGAGCCGGAAAGTATGCAGCCGGTTCTGCTCTGCAACAGAAAGACCGACCTTAGCCGCCACGAAACTGATTCGTGCGGAAAGGTCGGTCATCTGTAAGCTTTCGTTTTGCATTTGCGCGCGACAAATACGCTCCAGCAAGTCGCGCATTTGCTTATATCCTACGGCAAGATAAGCATCTTCCGTCCGGCAAACTGCTAAAAGGATTTCATAAGATTCTATCGCTTCACTCTTCGGACAGGGCAACTTCATCTCCAGCTTCATCTTCAACTTCCTCTTCTGTTTTCTTCTTGTCCTTTATCATCAAAATACTCATCTCGTACAACAGATAAAGCGGAATAGCAACAACACTCAAGGTGAACGGGTCTCCCGTCGGAGTAATAATAGCAGCAGCTATCACTATGACGACAACCGCATGACGGCGGTATTTCCGCAGGAAGGACTTGTTGACCACTCCCATTAAAGAAAGCAACCATGTAACCAATGGAAGTTCAAAAGCCAATCCCATGCAGAGAATCAGCATCATAAAATTGTCGATATAAGAATTGAGCGACAGGATATTCTCCACTTCCGAACTCAACTGATAAGTAGAAAGGAAACGGAGAGTCAACGGATAAACCATAAAGTAGCCCAACAGTACACCGATGAAGAACATCAGTGTTCCGATAGTCAATGCTTTACGCACGCCCTTTCTCTCATTCGGATAAAGGGCGGGATTGATGAAACGCCATATTTCAAAAAAGATATAAGGCATAGCCGTCACCACCGACATCCAAAATGCTGTCGACATGTGAATAAAGAAAGGAGCAGCCAAGTTGATATTGACCAGCTTCACATAAAATTGTTGCGTGAAGAAGTCATCGGTCAAATCAAATGTTTTACCGATATGCCGTAATAAATCGTAGAATATGAAATCATTGTGGCAAGGCGCAAGTATCACATGGTCGAAGAGGTAGGGCATAGCAATAAAATAGCCTATTGCCAATACAAACCAAACTCCAACTACCCGAAAAAGTACCTTACGCAGTTCGTCCAAATGATCCCAAAAGGTCATTTCTGCCATCCGTATGTTGTGCTCTTTTAGTTCTTAGAAGGATCTACAGGTTTGTCCAACTCGTCTTTAGCCTTGTTTATTTCATCTTTCGCTTCGTTCACACCGTCTTTGAAGCTCTTTACGCCTTTGCCTAATCCGCGCATCAGTTCAGGAATTTTCTTTCCACCAAAAAGAAGAAGGATAACCAAAGCGATAATAATCCATTCGGAACCACTGGGCAAAAAGCCTAACAATAATAAGTTTGTCATAAGTTTATTTGATATAAGAGGTTTTTAATAGTTGATGCAAAGATAATTATTTTAATGAAGAATGAAGAATGAAGAATGAAAAATTCGCGATGTGAGTGATTCATCATAATCGCGTAGCCATTCTTCATTCATCATTCTTCATTAAAATTAGTCCTGATAATATACCCGTTTCACCCGTGTCGATATACTTGTCAACACTTCATAAGGGATCGTTTCCAGCTTATCGGACAACACCGTAATCGGCAGATCATCACCGAAAATGATAGCCTGATCGCCTTCCCGACAATCAATATCCGTCACATCAATCATGCAAACGTCCATACAGATATTCCCCACATAAGGAGCTTTCTTTCCGTTCACCAGGCAATAGGCGTTGCCGCGTCCCAAGTGGCGGTTCAGTCCATCCGCATAACCGATAGGAATAGCTGCAATGCGTGAAGGACGTACCAAATGCCCCATCCGGCTATATCCTACCGTATCTTCTTGAGGAACATCCCGGATCTGAAGGATGGTGGTCTTGAGCGTACTTACATTATGTATTATCGAATTGTCTATCGGGCTGACTCCATAAAGTCCGATTCCCAAGCGCACCATATCGTACTGTGCTTCGGGGAAACGCTCGATTCCTGCCGTATTACAGATATGACGGAGAATCTTATGAGAGAAGGCGGCCTGCAATTCTTGCGAACCTTTCTCAAACAATTCAATCTGTCCGCGGGTGAAAGCGTCGAACTGTGACGAATCACTTCCTACAAAATGAGAAAATACCGAACGGGGAATCACCGCGCTCTGATTCTTCAGTCGACGGATAAGCAATGGAATATCCTCTACCGCAAAGCCCAAACGGTGCATACCTGTATCAAGTTTCACATGAATGGGGAAGTTGGTGATTCCTTCTTTCTCCGCAGCTTTGATAAGTGCGTCGAGCAGATGGAAATTATAGACTTCCGGTTCCAGTTTATAATCAAACATGGTTTTAAATGCGGTAAGTTCCGGGTCCATAATGATAATAGAGGCGGTAATGCCTGCCTTGCGGAGTTCGGAACCTTCATCAGCAACGGCTACGGCCAGATAATCGACATGGTGTTCCTGTAAACTCTTGGCAATTTCATACGAACCGGCTCCGTAAGCTGATGCTTTCACCATACAGATCATCTTTGTTTCCGGATGGCGAAGCATAGAACGGTAATGGTTCAAGTTGGCTACCATGGCTCCGAGATTTACTTCAAGAATGGTTTCATGTACCTTCAATTCGAGGGCTTCGGATACCAGATCAAAGTTGAACACGCGGGAACCTTTCACCAGAATCACTTCCGAATGAAGCGATTTAAGTATATTGGATGCAAGGAGTGCTTCTGTATTAGGGAAGAAGTAGCGTTCGAGATCATCATCAAAACGAGCGGAACAAGAAGAGATCTCCTGCCCTACTCCAATCAGTTTATTAATCCCTTTGCTCTGTACCAATTGTGCCACACGCCGATAAAGCGTAGCGGTACTTTGTCCGGTTTCCAGTATATCCGACAGGATAAGCGTCCGTTTCAAGCCTTTCTTTTCCGAACGGCGTACAAGGAAATCGAGAGCAATATCCAATGATGCCAGGTCCGAATTGTAGCTATCATTAATCAGTACACAGTTATTCTTCCCTTCTTTCACCTCCAGACGCATGGCAATCGGTTCGAGACGGGCCATCCGCTCGGTTATCTGGTCGGCAGGTGTCATCAGGTAAAGACAAGCTGCCAGACAATTCAGTGCATTTTCAATGGAAGCGTCATCGATGAAAGGAATACAGAAAGTATTATCCATCTCCAGATAACGATAGGATATAACGGTATGATCTTCTTTCTTGGTCACACGGCTGATATACAACGGGCGTTCAATGTCGGTACGGCTCCAGGCAATCTCACGTGCCGTCAGCATTGATTTTGCGACACAATTGCTGATTAACTCGTTATCACCGTTGTAAATCACGACATCACAGTCTTTGAAAAGCGTCAGCTTTTCCATGCATTTCTCCTGCAAGGAGAAGAAGTTTTCCTGATGGGCACCACCGATATTGGTCAGAATACCAATGGTAGGCTTAATCATTCGTTTCAAAGCTCCCATCTCCCCCATCTCGGAAATGCCGGCTTCGAAAATACCCAGCTCGGCTTCTTCAGAAAGTTGCCACACAGAAAGTGGGACTCCGATCTGCGAATTATAACTGCGTGGAGAACGAACGATGCAACGATCCGGGCTAAGCAACTGGTGCAACCACTCCTTCACAATGGTTTTTCCATTACTGCCAGTGATACCGATCACAGGGATTTTAAATTTATCACGATGTGTTTCGGCAAGCTTCTGCAAAGCTTTCAGAGGATTGGGAACGATGAGGAAGTTGAGAGTTGAGAGTTGAGAATTGAGAGTGGGCTGCGCACCATCATGCTGCATAGAACTCTCAACTCTCAACTCTCCATTCTCAACTTCTTTAAAGTCTTCTTCCGTAATTACAAAATTACGTACGCCCCGGTCATATAAATCGGGGATATAACGGGCTCCGCTATTTCGTTTGGTAGTTAAAGCAAAAAAAAGAGTTTCTTCCGGAAAACTCAAAGAGCGGCTGTCTGTTAGCAGCCAATCAATAGTCGCTTTATGTTTGCCCACACGGCGGGCACCGATACTTTTGGCTATGGATTCAATCGCATATGACATAGTTCTGTTTCTTTTTGAAAATCTAAGTACGGGTATTTTCCGATAAGTCGTTCTATTTTTAACACTATTTGTCCTAAAAAGCGTTGATATGCCTCTGACTCGGGATGAAAGGGTTTGTGCGCCAAGTCCCGGCGAATGTCTTGCACAGCTATGATAACCTGCTTTGTTTCAGGAGAAAAGAAGGTTTCGGAGAAGCGTTCCCACAGGTAACGAATCGCCAAAGGAGACGGATGCAACATGTCGTCGGCATAGAAGCGATAATCACGTAATTCGTCCAATATGATTTCATAAGAGGGGAAATAGAACACTCGCTCCGGGAACAGTTGTTGCAATCGGTCGATGGCGAGCAGCAGAGTCGATTTGCTTAACTGGTTGGCATGCATCCCGTCGCGTATATGACGGATCGGGCTGACTGTAAACAGCCATTTCAGATCCGGATTCAGGGCTGACATTTCGGTGATGAGTGCTGTATAATCTTCTACAATTTCTTCAACAGACAGAAGCCTACGATTAAATTTATTCTCAGGCAGTTTATGACAGTTAGACACTACCTTTCCCGTTTCTTTCTGCTCATAAACATAAGCAGTTCCAAAAGTCAACATCAGCCAGTCAAGTTTTTGCATAGCCTGATGAACTTGTAACAGCCGAATATTGATATTCTGCAATGTACTTTCCAAGGTAGGTCCAGAAAAAAGACCATGATGCATAGGACTATGCCAAAGGTCATTATGGAAAAACAAGTCACCCTTCTTATATACTTTTCTTTTTAAGATTTCAATCAGAACAGCAGAAAGAGAAGAAGGGTTGTAAAGAATACCAAAAGGATTCAAATCTAATTGAAATTTGGCATCTTTCAAAAAATTCCCTACATTTTGGACAAAGCAAGATCCCATCATGAGTATTTGTCCGGCATGAGTAATAGGCGGTAAACCAACAGGTAACTCTATTTGTGTACGGAAATCCATATTATTTTCTCTTTAAAAATTTCAAACTATTCTCCAAGCACTACCCAATACCCATATCGTTTGCTTCCTACGCGTTTTAATAAGCCCAACTCCTGTAAACGTGCCAAGTTATATTTTATACCATCGACTGTTATACCTTCAATATGACTATTTAAATCCGCCCGTGTGGCCTCCGGATGTTCTCTTAGATAACTTAAAATCATATTTTGGGCTTCTGTTAATTTCTGGGTAGTGTATTGGGTAGTAGATTGGGTAGTAGATTGGGTAGTAGATTGGGTAGTAGATTGAGCCGGTCTTCGTTCATTATCGGCACTATCTTCCATATTTGTATTCTCCTGATAATTCTTTTTAATAAACTGTACTTGAAAAGACAAACCAACCTCCTTCCAACATAAATCAATTTCAGGATAAGATTTCATTTCTTCAGCCACCATTTTCAATCCATTACCCCATTGGTCAATGATGCCAAGTCTTTTAAACACAGGAGCTATTACTTTATTTCTTGCATCTGATTGGCGGCTCTCCATTGCCGAATAATCAATAGAGGGTGGTAAAAGACCAGGACTTGTGATCTCAACCATATCATCATATATGGCAACTTTGACATCTTTTCCTGTCAGAGAATAATCTCTATGTACAATCGCATTACGGATAATCTCCCTTATTGCCTTCACTGGATACTCCCAACGTGAAACCGTATATACTCCCTCTATATTTGCTGCTTTATTAATATGCCGAAGTACAAAGTTATAAGTTTCTTCCGCCTGTAACCCAATGTGGACAATAATACTTTTTTGATCTAAAAACTCTTCCGTTCCTGTCCCTTTGAAACGGGCACATTCAACTTTGGCATTCGGAAACATAGAATTACGCAAATTATCATCCGAAAATAGAAGTAAAGCTTTTGTAGGATATTCTTTATCCTGTTCAGTCTTAACCAATTCCAGTTTACGAAGCACTTGAATATTTAAATCTTCACCTGTTTTCTCTTTGTAGAGTAATTTAAACCCACTTATATCCAATTCATCTGCGGACTTATCCATGACAACCTCACTATCAAAAGAAATATTTCTCCGTCTCCGCTCTAACTCTGCAATAATTGTTTCATCAGCTAGTTTATTGGTTGAACCAACCCTAATATAAGTTCCTTTCAGCTTCCCTTTATCTTTAAGATAGTAAGGGGGCATACTTCCACGATAAATACACACTTTAATAAGGTGTTTGTCCTCTATAGTTAAAAAAGAGACTTCAGGTAATATAATCGGATAACATCTATCATATATTAAATTACTAATTTGCTCTTCAATACGAGGTAATTCTTCTTCGGACAACCCTATTATCTGTCGCGGGTTATCATTGATACCTATATAAATTTCACCTCCCGCATCATTGGCAAAAGCCACTACAGTTTTTGCTAAATCAGAATTTGTAGGAAGCTCACCTTTAAATTCTAAACGCCGACCTTCAGACTGGTTTATAAGTTCATTAATAGACATCTATTGAATATATTGTTTTTTAAACTTTTTCTCGAAGCAAAAGTACAATAAAGATATGACAAATAATTGGAGAAGCAAAAGAACTTTCTTATCTTTGTCTTTATCTGATAATCAAACCAACAAACTGCAAAATATAATTATCCATAATATGAATAACATACAAGTTAGCCTAAAAGCAGATAACCAAAACGGAATACTATCCATACAAGGAGT
This sequence comes from Bacteroides sp. 3_1_13, assembly GCF_001185845.1. NCBI lineage: Bacteria > Pseudomonadati > Bacteroidota > Bacteroidia > Bacteroidales > Bacteroidaceae > Bacteroides > Bacteroides sp. 3_1_13. Next base: position 2,387,135 of record NZ_KQ236955.1, on the reverse strand, counting down.
TGATTTATTTAGTATCATAGATACCGACTGGAACTGGAACAATATTTCATTCATACAAATCAGCTATCAATGAATATTTCTAATCAATTATTGGATGAAATAGCCAATGAATGCCAACCATTATTTAAAGGAATAAAACAAGAAGACATACATGTAAAATGATTAGTTCATTGATAAAAAGTAACCATTTAGATTAACTGGATAGTTAACCTACTCTCATTTATTCATTTATTATTGGTACTACAGACTGATTAGACAGTAGGAAACAAAATAAGTTTTTCGCCGAAAAGGAGGTCGAATATACTTTCTTTTCGTATTTTTGCACTAAATTTCCTAGAATCATGAATAGTGAACCAACATATAACTTGTTAAACTCCATCAATTACCCCGAAGACCTACGTAAACTAACCGTAGAGCAACTGCCGGAAGTATGCGGTGAACTAAGGCAAGACATTATTAAAGAACTCTGCTGCAACCCCGGACACTTCGCCGCCAGCCTGGGAACCGTGGAACTAACCGTAGCTCTGCACTACGTCTACAATACACCATACGACCGTATTGTATGGGACGTGGGACATCAGGCATACGGCCACAAAATTCTTACAGGACGCCGTGAAGCATTTTCTACAAACAGGAAACTCGGAGGAATCCGCCCTTTCCCATCTCCGGAAGAAAGCGAATATGATACTTTCACGTGCGGACACGCTTCCAATTCGATTTCTGCCGCTCTCGGTATGGCTGTCGCAGCCGCCCGGAAAGGAGACGCCAAACGCCATGTAGTAGCCATTATCGGCGACGGATCAATGAGTGGCGGACTGGCTTTTGAAGGACTGAACAACGCATCTGCCACGTCGAACAACCTGCTCATTATCCTGAATGACAATGATATGGCAATCGACCGCAGCGTAGGAGGCATGAAGCAGTATCTTTTCAACTTAACGACTTCTAACCGCTATAATCAGCTACGTTTCAAGCTCTCGCGCATGCTGTTCAAGCTTGGCATTTTAAACGAAGAACGCCGCAAAGCACTCATCCGTTTCGGAAATAGCCTGAAATCAATGGCGGCACAGCAACAGAATATTTTTGAAGGGATGAATATCCGTTACTTCGGTCCGATAGACGGACACGACGTAAAGAACCTAGCAAGAGTATTACGTGATATCAAAGATATGCAAGGACCTAAAATCCTGCACCTGCACACTATCAAAGGAAAAGGATTCGGTCCGGCAGAGAAACACGCTACCGAATGGCATGCTCCCGGCAAATTCGATCCCGTCACCGGCGAACGTTTCATTGCCAACACCGAAGGAATGCCCCCGCTTTTCCAGGACGTATTCGGAAATACACTGGTGGAACTTGCCGAAGCCAACCCGAAGATTGTCGGTGTCACTCCCGCCATGCCCAGCGGCTGTTCGATGAATATACTAATGGAGAAAATGCCGAAACGCGCTTTCGATGTCGGTATTGCCGAAGGACATGCGGTTACCTTCTCCGGAGGAATGGCTAAAGACGGACTGCAACCGTTCTGCAATATCTATTCTTCTTTTATGCAACGGGCGCATGATAATATCATTCACGACGTAGCGATTCAGAATCTTCCTGTTGTTTTGTGTCTCGACCGAGCCGGACTGGTTGGCGAAGACGGTCCCACTCATCACGGAGCTTTTGATATGGCATGTTTACGCCCGATCCCTAATCTGACTATCAGTTCCCCGATGGACGAACATGAATTACGTCGCCTGATGTATACGGCACAATTGCCGGACAAGGGACCGTTCGTGATCCGCTACCCCCGTGGACGCGGCGTACTGGTGGACTGGAAATGTCCGTTGGAAGAGATCCCAGTAGGAAAAGGACGGAAACTGAAAGAGGGTAGCGACCTTGCAGTGATTACTATCGGACCGATAGGAAACGTAGCCACCCGTGCCATCACCCGGGCAGAAGCAGATTTAGGTCTGTCCATCGCCCATTACGATTTACGATTCCTGAAACCGCTGGATGAAGAGTTGTTGCATGAGGCAGGACGTAAATTCCAACGTATCCTGACTATCGAAGACGGAATTATCAAAGGCGGTATGGGTAGCGCTGTCCTCGAATTTATGGCAGACAACGAATACAAACCGACCGTAAAGCGTATCGGTATCCCTAATATATTTGTAGAACATGGGGCAGTTGCCGAACTGTACCAACTGTGCGGCATGGATGAAGAAGGAATTCTGACTAAAATAAAAGAATTTATCAATTGACATGAAGATTATTATTGCCGGTGCCGGCAACGTAGGCACCCATTTGGCCAAACTGTTATCGCGCGAAAAGCAAGATATTATCTTGATGGATGATGACGAAGAGAAACTAAGTGCTCTTAGCGCCAACTTTGACTTGCTGACTGTTGCCGCTTCTCCTTCTTCCATCTCCGGATTGAAAGAAGTGGGCGTCAAAGAAGCCGACCTGTTCATCGCAGTCACCCCGGACGAAAGCCGCAACATGACTGCCTGTATGCTGGCCACCAACCTGGGAGCCAAAAAGACAGTGGCGCGTATCGACAACTATGAATATCTTCTACCCAAAAATAAAGAGTTTTTCCAAAAGCTGGGAGTAGATTCGCTGATTTACCCGGAAATGCTGGCTGCTAAAGAAATCGTGTCTTCCATGCGCATGAGCTGGGTACGCCAATGGTGGGAATTCTGTGGAGGTTCGCTGGTTCTGATTGGTACGAAGATGCGCGAAAAGGCTGAAATCCTGAATATACCGCTGCACCAGCTGGGCGGTCCCAACATTCCTTACCATGTAGTAGCCATCAAACGCGGAACGGAAACGATTATCCCTCGCGGAGACGATGTTATTAAATTGCATGATATTGTTTATTTCACCACTACCCGCAAATACATTCCTTATATACGTAAGATAGCCGGCAAAGAAGACTATGCCGACGTACGCAATGTAATGATTATGGGAGGTAGCCGTATCGCAGTCCGTACCGCACAATATGTACCGGACTATATGCAGGTGAAAATAGTGGATAATGACCTGAACCGTTGCAACCGTCTGACAGAGCTACTGGATGACAAAACAATGATTATCAACGGAGACGGTCGCGACATGGACCTGCTTATCGAAGAAGGGCTAAAGAATACCGAAGCATTTGTAGCCTTGACCGGCAACTCGGAAACGAATATCCTTGCCTGTCTCGCCGCCAAACGCATGGGAGTGGAAAAGACGGTGGCAGAAGTGGAGAACATCGACTATATCGGTATGGCAGAGAGTCTCGACATCGGCACGGTTATCAATAAAAAAATGATTGCTGCCAGCCATATCTACCAAATGATGCTGGACGCCGACGTGTCTAATGTGAAATGCCTGACTTTTGCCAATGCGGACGTTGCAGAATTCACCGTACCGGAAGGGGCCAAAATAACCAAACACCTGATTAAAGACCTGGGACTTCCCAAAGGCACCACCATCGGAGGAATGATCCGTAACGGAGAAGGTATCCTGGTGACAGGTGATACGCAAATCCGCCCCGGCGACCATGTAGTCGTATTCTGCCTAAGCATGATGATTAAAAAGATTGAGAAGTTCTTTCACTAAGTATCAACAAATACTTGTATATGATTAACTCGAAGATGATATTCCGGATTCTGGGTTTTCTGCTTCTGATAGAAACAGTTATGCTATTATGTTGTGGGGGTGTTTCTCTTTTTTATAAGGAGAATGACTTGCAGAGTTTTCTGGTTTCATCGGCTATTACCACTAGCATCGGTATTCTGTTGCTCGCCATCGGGAAAGACGCAGTGAAATCCCTGAATCGCCGTGATGGATATGTCATAGTCAGTGTAGCATGGGTCACCTTTTCCCTTTTCGGAATGTTACCTTATTATATAGGAGGGTATATCCCAAGTGTTACGGATGCATTTTTTGAAACGATGTCCGGGTTCAGCAGTACGGGTGCCACCATCTTGAATAATATAGAGTCAATGCCTCATGGAATACTTTTTTGGCGGGCTATGACGCAATGGATAGGCGGTTTGGGTATTGTATTTTTCACCATTGCCGTTCTGCCGATTTTCGGTGTGGGTGGGATTCAGGTGTTTGCAGCAGAAGCCAGCGGTCCTACTCATGACAAAGTGCATCCCCGTATTGGTATCACTGCCAAATGGATTTGGGGTATTTATGCCGGAATGACAGGGACATTGATTGTCTTATTAGTATTTGGAGGTATGAGTGTGTTTGACAGTATATGCCATGCTTTCACGACAACCAGCACTGGCGGATTTTCTACCAAACAAGCAAGTATCGAATATTATCACTCACCCTATATAGATTATGTAATCTCTATTTTCATGTTTCTTTCGGGCATCAACTTCACGCTATTACTGTTGATGTTCAATGGAAAAATAAAGAAGTTCATTCATGATGCAGAGCTAAAGTTCTATTTCTGGTGTGTCTCTTTCTTTACTATATTTATTGCAGTCTGGCTTCATCAGACTTCTTCTATGGAGATAGAAGAGGCGTTCCGTAAATCACTTTTCCAAGTGATTTCCTTGCAAACTTCTACGGGATTTGCCACAGCCGATTATATGCTTTGGCCTTCTATTCTTTGGGGATGCCTTGTAATAGTGATGATCATCGGAGCCTGTGCCGGCAGTACAACAGGAGGTATAAAATGTATTCGTATGGTTATCCTGTTTCAGGTTGTGAAAAACGAATTCAAACATATTCTTCACCCTAGTGCCGTGCTCCCGGTGCGAGTTAACAAACAGGTTATTTCTCCTTCCATCCAGTCTACAGTATTGGCCTTTACTTTTTTATATGCAGTCATCGCTATCATCAGCATACTTATCATGATGGGGCTGGGAGTCGGTTTTCTGGAATCAATCGGAACGGTTATCTCAAGTATGGGTAATATGGGACCGGGACTTGGCACATGCGGCCCGGCCTTCTCATGGAGTGAATTGCCTGATGCCGCCAAATGGCTGCTTTCTTTTTTAATGCTCTTGGGACGTTTGGAATTGTTTACAGTATTACTACTTTTCACTTCCGATTTCTGGAAAAAGAATTAAGAATTCAATAAAGGTAGTCCCTTTAATGCAAAAGCTACAATAAGGAGAACATTATCAGGCTATTACAAAGAGTACTTATCTATTCATATATTCTCAACGATACTCACTGTAATGAGAAAAAATACTCATCGCAATGAGAAAAAGTTCTCATTACAGTGAGAATTCTTTCTCATTACGGTGAGTATTCTATCGTATTTCTACGCTGTTATCACATCATATCTTTCTAAGTAAAATCTTTCTTACAACAGGCTTATTTATTTCATAAATCTTATTGATAAGAACATCCATTTCCTGTTGGCGAGCATCACGGACAGCTTCAAACATCATCTTTGAATACATATCACGACGTCCCTTCAACCAAACGTTTTTATCCAAGTTTTCATCCATCACCTCGATCGCTTTTCTGTCGTCAGCATACAGCAATCCCTTTTGCTGGAAAAAGCCGAATTCACACCACGCATATTCTCTGAATGTTCTTTCAATTTCCCAACGATATTCATTCAGGTGCATCACCGTCAATGCTTGTTGGTATTGGGGAGTTTTGGATTCAGCAGCAAGATTAATGCCCTTTGCCAGTTCATCTCCACTCCAGGTTCCAATTTCTTCATCGTCTATCAACAACTTATAATTGCCTTTCAGTCCTGTTACTTTCAACGTTTCACGGTTCATCTCTTCCATAAAAGGAACAACTTTCAGCACTTCCGCCTGGCTCTTTTTCTGTCCCCAGCCACGGGCAATAGTATCTAAAGGGTAAGGAAGAGCTTCTGCCAAATAGTCAAAACTCAAATCTTTTTCGTTCTTCTTTATATTTGAAACGGTACAATTTTCCGACTTAACGGCTTGTTTTTTATTAGCATTAATCTCCATATCCGCTACTTCCTTACCTACAAATCCCTGGGCTTTCAGGAAAAGATAGGCCATTACCATGTGTCCGTCGTTATCGGGATGAATACGGTCACTGCCACAAAGGGTAAAGGTAGGATCTTTCTGCTGATATTGCTGATTAATAGCTGTCATAGGAGCATTTAAATCGGTAAATTCCCAATTATTCTTAGCTGCCGATTCTTTCTGATATTCAACAAGCCGTTTGATAGTTTCATTTTTTGTCTTGAACGGTGTATTCTCTTTCAGTTGTACGGTTTCATCATACGGAGAAGTTCCGACCATCACGATACGGGTATCAGGAAGATCTTTAAAACGTTTCTCCATCTGCTGGTAATTCTTTATACTTTCCTGATATTTCTGCTCACCGAATTCTTTGGGCTTATCACCGTTGTATTCAAAATATCCGGAATCATTCATACCAAAAGTAACCATCAACACGGAAGGTTTCATCGCAAAAATATCACCATCCAGACGTTTGTTCATATCATAGGCTGTATCTCCACCAATACCACCGTTGAAAACACGGATAGGCATATCCGGAAAACGGGTCATATAATATAACCAGATGTATGAATGGTAATGACCACCATCCGTTATACTATTTCCTAAAAACACTGCCCTTTCACCCTCTTTAAAAGGCTTCACTGTTTGGGCAAATGCAGCTGTACATGTCATACAGGCTGCCACAATCAATAAAATAAGTTTTTTCATGTCTTAATCTATCTTTTACAAATTGTTATCTTCTTCATGAATGTTTTCCTTATTTTTTGCGAGGATCATATACGGCCACTGCCACGCGTGAATCGGCACATCCATAATATAAGAACCATTTCTGATTGTGAAATACAAGTCCTTCTATAAATACCGTTCCGGCTGGATATTGTCCGCTCTTTTCGAAGTCAGATTCGGGAATATAGAAAGGTTTATCTAGGCGATCGATTAACTTAGTAGGATCTTTGACGTCAAATAGGGCTTGTCCGGCGCAATAAGAGTTGGCTGTATAAAGAGTATCTCCTTCTGTGCCCGACTTGTTTTTGCCGTTATAAAGTAGCAGGATTCCTTTGTCTGTAAGGACGGCAGGAGGACCACATTCGGTCAGGGCACTGTCGAACTTACCTGTGCGGGGAGTTATCACTTTCAGGAATTCTCCATTTTCATCCAACATTGGTTCCCAGTTGACCAAGTCTGTGGAAGTGGCTACATTCACAAACTTTTCTCCCCAGTACATCCAGTATTTGCCGTCAATCTTGGCAATCACTTGTTTGCCGTCGATTAATTGGGTTACGATAGAGGCAGATTTGGAAAATTCATCTATGAATCTTCCGTTGTATGCTTTTGCGAAAGCCGGTCCATGTTTTTCCCACGTTTGAAGATCGCGCGAAGTGGCCACTGCCAAACGTGCCTGTTTGCGGTTCCATTGTGTGTAATGCATTACGTAAAGCCCGTCTTCTGTTACAGCAACACGTGGGTCTTCGCAACCGCCGGGATTTTCCAGTTCTTTCTGACTATCGTCTGCCGGATAAAATACAGGTACAGACATTCGTTTGAAGTGTAGTCCGTCGTCAGAAGAGGCATATCCCAAACGGGAGGTACGTGATCCGATACCGGTTGCCGAGTTATCTTCAGCCCGGTAGAGGACTACTACTTTCCCATCATAAACAGTAGCAGCGGGATTAAACGTATCACTCGCTTCCCATGCTATTGAGTCCTGTCGCATTGGACAATAGAAAAAGGTAGTAGTGTCAGGAGAAATAATCGGATTAATTCCTTCCGGACGCAGGAAATCTGCCCATGTCCAATCCGGGAATTCTGCTGTTTGCTTCTTCCCGCCACAGGAAGTGATTAATGCGGCAGCCATCAGTAGATAAGCTATGTTTTGTAGTTTTCTTTTCATTTTTACGTTTGATATTATAAATAAGTGCTCTTACAAAATTATCTTATATCATAAATTTATATACCTCGTTGATTTGCTTTAAGGGAAAGAGGGAGGCGTCACTTTAGTTCCCCACTTCACGTCAGGCTTGGACGAGGTAGTGTATTCTATCGTAGCTCCATTATTCAGTTGATCCCAATCGAGCCATGTACTGTCATACGGTTTACCGTTCAGCTTCATGGACTTGATATAAATATTCTTTTCCGAACCGCCTTTTATCACCATATCCCCTTTCTTTAAATGAACTTTCACGGATGAGAATATCGGAGTGTTCACTGTAAAACCTCCCACTCCCGGTATTTCGGGATAAAGTCCAATACAAGCGAATACATACCAAGCCCCCATCGTTCCTAAATCATCATTACCTGGCAGACCATCAATTTTGCTTGAATACTGTTCATTCAATACACGGTTAATAATCTCCTGTGCTTTATAGGGAGTTCCTACCCAGTTGTATATCCAGGGTATGTGGAAGCTCGGTTCATTGCCGGAAGCGAACCAGGCATCATTGTAACCGGCATCCAGACGGGTAAAGAATTCATCCAGACGTTTCTCTGCCGCTGCTTTGCCTCCAATGATTTCTATCAGTCCGGCAATATCGTATGGAACCATCCAAAAATAATTCTTATACGTAGATTCACGGAAATCTTCAGTCAGTGGTTTCCACGAACCATCCGGATTACGTGATTGCAACCAACCGGTTTCCTGATTATACAGATTCTTCCATGAACGTGCGAAATGGAAATAGCGCCAGCTTGCAAACTCTGCTCCTACAGCATGTAAACCAAACTGTCCGATTGCAAAATCTGCAGAAGTATATTCCAGTTGTATAGAAGCATTATAATATCCTTTATCCAAATACTGTTTTAGCCCTGGACGCACTTCGATATTCTGCGACATTGTGCCCGGTTCTTCCGCTCCTTTTCTCATAATTTTCCAAATCGGTTTCGGATCGTAATTGCGGGCACCAAAAGCATAGGCATTGGATATCAGGATGGGAGTTGGATCTCCTTGCATCACGCCGGTCTCTATATTAGCCATCACCCAACGCGGGAAAGCACCACCAGCCTCTTCGGCAAACAATTGGTGAGAAATAACAATATCAGAGGCTACTTCAGGATCAAGGATTGACAATAGTTGAATCTGTGTACGATAAGTATCCCAGTTGCTAAAAGAAGTATAGTGCTTGGAACGGGATTTATGTACCCTGAAGTCCGCCCCCATGTATTCTCCATTCACATCACTGCATACGTTCGGGTGAATGAATGAACGATACAGATGGGTATAAAATTGAGTGGTACGATCCGGATTAGTTCCTTCTACTTCGATCTTACCCAAATAATGATTCCATTTGGATTCAGCCTGATTCTGAATCTGCAGGAAATCCCATCCGGTATTCTCCGCTTTCAGATTTTCGCGTGCATTTTCTACTGATACATAAGAAACCCCAATCTTATATTGGACATTTTTCTTCTTATCTACATCAAAAGTAAAATAGACTCCGGAGTATTCTCCTTCAGCAAAAGTAGTATTCGGTTTCAGTTCATTTCTTTTCCATGTTCCCGACTCCAGTGCATCCGTATCAAACTCTGCCACAAAATAGACTTTATACGGTGTACGGAGTCCACAGAAATTACCGCCTTCTGCATATCCTTCACACTTATTCGGTGCAGTAATAACGATGGCGGCCTGCTCTATCGGAGTTGCGGAAATGCCTCCACCGATAATTACCGTACCATATTGCTGATCTGCCGGATATTCATAACTCGCCATACCGGTCCTTTCAGTTACTGTCAGTTTTGCATGAATATCTTCCTGCACCTTTGCTTCATAATAACCGGCGTGTCCTTTTTCTTCAGAAATATTGATGCGGTAGTTGAGAATATTGTCCGGAGACATCTTCAGTTTACCTTTTACCGGAAAAGTGGGAAAGTTGCCCATGTGTTCGCAACCGCCACCACTCAACTGATTGATGACGAATCCGGAACGTTTGGAAAAATAAGAGGGGGTGAACTGCACCATTCCGTATGGATAGGTGGCTCCGGGATAAAGATATCCCGAAGTCAAACCCACGCCCTTCGTTCCTATCAGGGTATTTACCTGACGGGCATAATTACTCACGACGTTCTGCGCCGAGAGACTCCCCCACCCTCCAATCAAAACCAATAAAAAACCTGTTAAAATTTTATTTTTCATACTGTATTCTTCTTATATCTTTTTAGTTTCTTATTCTTTCGATAAAGAGAAGGGAGCGGCATACTTCGACGTACATCGTTCTTTATTCGGTTGACTTCCCATTTCAAAACGGATAATTCCTCCGTCTGCTATATCGTCGTATCTGATAAAATTCTTATCCAACACACGTCCATTTAAGGTAGCAGACTGGATATAGAGATTCTCTTTACTATTGTTGTTCGCTTCAATCACGAATTTATTACCGTTTTCCATCGTTATAGTAGCTTTCTTAAATAACGGACTGCCAATTACATACTCATCCGTACCCGGACAAACGGCATAAATGCCCAGTGAGCTCAAGACATACCAAGATGACATACCACCCTGGTCTTCATCTCCCGGATATCCTCTTTCTGTGGAATTATACAATCTCTCAACAATCTGACGGACCCAATATTGGGTTTTCCATGGCTGTCCGGCATAGCTATATAAATAAGGCATGTGCTGAATGGGCTGGTTGCCATGTGCATACTGTCCCATACCTGCAATCTCCATTTCTTTCATTTCATGGATCACTCCCCTGTAAGTGCCCGGTTTGATAGTGGGGGGAAGGGCAAATACGGAATCTATTTTGGTCGTGAACTTTTGATCGCTCCCGAACAAATTTATAAGTCCCTCCACATCATGGAATACCGACCAAGTATAATGCCACGCATTGCCCTCACAGAAAGGACCGCCCCACTCCAACGGGTCAAACGGTTCCTGCCATTTACCATCAGCGCCTTTTCCCCTCATAAAACCGATAGACGGGTCAAATACGTTTTTATAATTATACATCTGACGGGCAAAAACTTCCTGATAATGTTTGTTTCCGGTCATTTTAGCCAGTTGGTAGCCACAGAAATCATCGTATGCATATTCCATTGTCTGTGCACTCGATCCCATTGATTCCGGATAAGGAACATATCCCAGTTCAAAATATTCTTTCCAGAAACCACGCCCGTTGGCACCTCCCCAAGGACCTTTATTCATGGCTTCGTGCGCGTATGCTTTTAAGGCTTTCTCCGGATCAAAAGTCCGAATCCCTTTTGCCCACGCATCTGCTAGCAACGAAATGGAATGATTGCCCAGCATCCCTCCAGTTTCTCCCGGTGCTGACCAAGACGGTAACCACCCGCATTGTTCTTGCGCGGCAAGCAAAGCATTCATATAACGTCCCTGCATCGTAGGATGAAGGATATTAGTCAATGGAAATTGAGAACGGAAAGTATCCCAGAAGCCATTATCCGTATACATATATCCATCGTACACTTTACCGTCATAAGGACTATAGTAATAAGGCTCTCCATTTGCTTTACGCTCATAGAATTTGCGTGAGAAGAGATTGGCACGGAACAGGCAGGAATAGAAAGTCTTCATCTGTTCGTCTGTTCCCCCTTCTACCTGAATTCTATTCAATAATTCATTCCACGTTTTATGTCCACGTATTTTAGTGGCTTCCAAATTCTTATCCTTACCCAACTCGTCGTTAAGCGTAACCACAGCTTGTTCTGCACTGATATAGGAAGAAGCAGCTTTCGCTTGTACTTTCGAGCCTTTTTTAAATTTGATATAAGCGCCGTAACCTTTGCCTTCTCCTTCCAATTTTCCGGAAAACACCTCATCTTTCTGATTTTCCCATACGCCATAATCTTCAAATGCTTTATCGAACTGCACGATGAAGTAGCTACGGAATGTCTTGGAGTTGTTTACAAAACGCTGGTTATTCACCCAACCGGATATTTGTCTTTTTACCGGATCAATTTTAATTTCGCTCATATCCGTATATCCGTCAATCACCAGATAAGCGTCTCCGGTAGAGGGATAGGAAAAACGCAAATGCACGCCGCGGGTAGTCGGAGCCATTTCGGTAGTAATGCCATTATTGAGCGTTACTTTGTAATAATGGGGCTTGGCTATTTCATTGTCATGACTGAACTTCGTGGCCCGTTTATTCTGATTCACAACCAATTCTCCTACCATCGGCATAAAGGAATATACAGCATAATCACTCATCCACGGGCTGCATTGATGAGATTGACAGAATCCCCTGATATTATCGACTGCATATTGATATTTCCAGCCTTCTCCGTTCTTTCCTGTTTGTGCAGACCATGTATGCATGGCATAAGGCATACCTGTGGTAGGGTATGTATTGCCATAACTCAAGCCGAAATGAGAGTCGGTACCTTGCAATGTATTGACATACTGCACGAGATCCTTCATTTGGGCATATATACCTGTTGAGAAGAAAGAAAAGATTACTAAATAAATAAATTTGTTCATGTTTTTTTATTTGCAATTATACAATTTCGATTAATAAACACATAAAGCTTTCACTTGTCATTGTATTCGTCCACCTTTAATGCGCTTCTATACTCATCCAGCCGTTTTTGCAAGCGTTGCTGTACTTTTTTATACTTTAAATCATCATAAAGATTATTCAGTTCATTCGGGTCCTTCTTCAAGTCATACAACTCATTGCAATCCAATGGATCTTTCTTTGTACCATAAAAATGGATCAGCTTGTAACGACTATCACGGACCCCGTCGTGACGACGGACTTTGTGTTGGGCAGGATAATCGTAATAATGATAATAAATATCCCGGCGCCATTTTGCAGGTATCTTTCCACTCAACAAAGGAAGCAATGAATTGCCAACCATATAATGAGGTTTCTCAATCCCGGCCGCATCCAAAATGGTGGGAGCATAATCTATATTTTGAACTAAAGCATTACATTTACTATTTTCTTTTTTCTGAGGATAATATATGATCAGCGGTGTCCGGAAAGACTCCTCATACATAAAACGCTTATCGAACCACCCGTGCTCTCCCATATAAAAGCCCTGATCGGAAGTATAAACAATCACCGTATTTTCCATCAAATCATGTGCTTCCAAATACTCCAGCAAACGTCCGACTTCATCGTCAATAGATTTAATACACCGAAGATAATCTTTGAGATATTCCTGATATTTCCATTTTTTCATATCCGCCCCGGCAGCTTTCTTTTTCATAAAATCCGCATAACGTTTCTCATAAGCCGCTTCCCATTGAGCGCGTTCTTCAACATTCATTCGATTGATAGACGCCTGCATCCCCTTAACATTCCATTCTTTATTGTAAGGTGAAGTATCTTTCAACTGATTTAGTTTGAGATCGTAGACAATTGTCATGTCTTTATCAATCTGCATTTCCTGTTCATTGGCAGGCCTACAACGTGTATTATAATCATCATCAAAAGTATCCGGATATGGAAATTCGGCATTTTCATAAAGATGGAGATATTTGGGTTCCGGCATCCAATTTCGATGAGGCGCTTTGTGGTGGACGAGCAGACAAAACGGCATGGATGTATTACGATGTTCCAAAAAGTCAATGGCATAGTCGGTTGTCAATGTCGTTGCATAGCCCTCACGCCTAACATACTTTCCATTCGTATCTTTGCTTTTAAACTCTGGATGATAATATGCGCCTTGATCCCACAAGACTTGATAATAATCAAATCCTTTGGGTTCACAACGCATATGCCACTTACCAACAACCGCTGTCTGATAACCATTTTGCTGTAAAATCTCCGAGAAAAAAGTCTTGGTTGTATCCACATTACCAAAAAGAGTCCGTTGACCATTCTGGTGACTATACAATCCGGTCATCAAACACGCACGCGAAGGAGTGGAAAGAGAATTTTCCACAAATGCTCGTTGAAAAAGCATTCCCTTGGCTGCCAAACGATCCAGATTTGGTGTGGGAGCCAGTTTGCCCAAAGGTCCGCCATAAGCACTGATTGTTTGATAAGAATGATCATCCGTCATAATATAAACTATATTCATTTTCGACTCCCTGTCATTCTTTCCATACCCCCACAAGCTATTACATAATAAAAGCGGAACAAAAAAAGCGGTTGGTTTCATAATTCTTGCATTCATTAATATTAATTTTTGAGAATGTTCTAAAATAGTGTTTTTGAGCCCTTATCATTTACCACTATAAGTGATTCCCTGCCAATCATCGGTACGGAAAGGCGATGCAGGAAGATTAGCGCCGTTATATAAATTACAGATCGGATTATCCGCCCACGCATAACGCACTGCTATCGGGAAAGAGACTTCCGGAGAAGAAACTACAACCGAATTCCCGTCAATCACAGCATCAGCCCAATGAAACTTACGATCGACTCCGGAAATAGTAAATCCTTTCAGAACTTCATTATTCTTTGTTTTCAGCCCTCCGTTTGTATGCTTAAAGTAAATACGTATCTTATTGCCTTCAATCCGGTAAGTATCATACATAGGACCGGAGTATGGTATTTTTTCTCCATAGGTTTGTGCCCGTGCAACTAATGCCAGACGTCTTCCCACTTCCTGTTTGTTCTTCGGATGAATATCAAAAGCATCGCCTATATCAATTGTTACAGCCATGCCTGTGTTTGCAAGATGTAAAGTTCTTGTTTGTGCTTCTCGCAGTTCTGCCCAAGTTGCATCCACCGGAGCTGTTTGTTGAGCTGTAAAATTAGCTAGCTGCACCATATAAAAAGGAAAATCATATCCCCAGCGATCCCGCCAGTCTTTTATCATTAATGGCATCAATTCACGATATTGATATGCCCGTCCCGTATTAGCTTCTCCTTGATACCAAATCGCTCCCTTAATGGCATAAGGAATAAGGGGATGCAACATTGCATTGAACAGAAAACCGGGAACATTCGGTTCATTAGCAGTATTAACCGGCATGTGTGGTATATCCTTCATAGTCAAAGAAACCTGATACTTCCAATTACCGGCCAACTGCATATCATCTGTTTGAGAACGCTGAAGAGAAATGCTCCCCGGACTACCGTTAATACCACCCGTGCCACCTGTATCCATTACCCGCACAGCAATCACAGCCTTTCCTTTCTTAACCAATTCTTTCGGAATTTTATAACTTCTAGGAGTCATCCATCCTTCTGTATGCCCCACTTGCACACCATTAAAGTAAGTAAAATCATTGTCATCAATTACTCCCACATTCAGCGTCAGCTCTTTATTAGCCCAGTTAGCCGGAATATCTATCGTTTTTCTAAACCAAACAATACCATTAAAGCCTGCCAATCCCTGTTCTTGCATCAAACCGGGCACTTTCATTGTTTTCCAAGAGCTATCCTCCAAATCGGTAGCTGCCCATACAGCTTTACCATTTATAAATCCTTTATCGATCTTCTCAATATTCTTTTTCCAGTCTTCTATATCCGAATGAAATTTCTTTTCACGTTCTTCCTTGGTTACCGGAAGCCCATTCAACACCTCTAATTTCTTTTGCATATCCGGCATTGTTGCCAGCGCTTCTTTACTCGTCCAGGTCTCTATATACGTACCTCCCCAAGATGTGTCAATCAGTCCGATTGGCACATTCTGATACTTATGCAAATCACGTCCGAAAAAATAACCGGCCGCCGAAAAGTCTGCCACACTTTTTGACGAACAAACCTGCCAGCCATTTTCCGTAGCCTTAAGTCTATCACCAGGAACAGGGCTTATCGCCTTTTCTACCAATAGAAAACGGATATTGGGATAATTTTCCGCTTTCATCTTTTCTTGTTGATAGTTCAGAACCTTTCCCCATCCTTCTACCTGCATTTCCATATTGGATTGACCGGAACAGATCCAAACTTCACCGATCATCACATTTGAAAGCTTCACCTTCTTTCCGTCAGAAATTGTAATTTCATAGGGTCCCCCAGCAGCGGGAGTAGTTACTTTGATATTCCATTTTCCTTGTGCATCAGCCTGAATTGTGTATGTCTTCTGATCCCATGAGGTAATAATTTCTATTTTCTTATTAGGCTTACTCATTCCCCAAACAGGAGCTTCTGTTTTCTGTTGCAATACCATATTATCCGAAAACAAAGGTGACAATTTTACCTGTGCACAAACATTAGTAACAAACAATAGATACCACAAAACACATACTAAAACTTTTTTCATTTCTATTCTTCATTAGTTATATAATATATGACGAACAAAACTCTGTTTACCGTTAATCGATCCACTTTATCCTAAGAATTAAATAATCAAAAAAAGAACCATTTCTTTTTTTGTAGAAAAATGGTTCTTTCATTTTCTTATCCGAACAAGCAAGAATTATTCATCGTAAACCTTCTCCCAATTATAAACACGATAGAAGTAAGGACGATAAAAATCCGCACTACCAACTGCATTAAAGTTATCTCCAAAATCTTTTGCGTCAGTATTTGTAGAGAAAACCAACTCGCCATTGCGTGATAAATGAGGATGTAAGTTTACCATATATAAATTCTTATAAGTGCGTTCACCAAGTTTATCTAACAAATCCGGGAGTCCGAACAGTCTTTTGCAATCAACAAAAGGTCCATACGGTTTATCACTTCGGAAAATATACATTTCACGTCCAAACCATTTAGCTTGTGCAAACATATAATAGGTATCTCCTTTCTTAATTACCCACGGCATACTGCAATCTGTATCCTGAATTCTGGATCTTTTAACCTCTGACTCAGTAGGATAAGTAGTCTGCCAAGAAAAATTTCCTTGTTCATCACTTACATAATATTCCCATGGGCTAGTAAGATCATGTCTAGCCGTACGGGCCACCAACATATCATAATTATTATATGAACCATACAAATAAATATGACCGTCTTCATCTTCCCATAAAGTAGAGCCATATCCATATATATCAGCATCATTAAAATGGTGATCGGCATTAATCAGCTTCATATAACTATCATCACCGGGGGTTCCCTCCAAACTGTAAGTTGCCAGACAAATCCCCTCATGCCTCATCAAAGCTTGCTGGTTTGTATTATCTACTCCATTCCAAAGTACTTGTAACTGATTATTACATACAGTAGCATCACCTGCCCAATATAGCCAATCCTGATCAATCTCTCCTTTCTGCACCTCCTCTTCACTCAAACTGGCTTTCGGATGACGTATATGAGTGCGTGCCTGATAATAGCGAGAGGCAGCAGGATCAGTCGTTTGAACAAAATCAGCTAACCACACCAGATTTTCCTCCTCATCACCAGGAGTTTGCACCATAATAGTGTTACGTGGAAAATTCACTTTATTTCCATCACGCGACCTGTTTTCTCCATCTACAACTCCATACCAACTATCATTAAACGACCAAAATGCATTCCCATCAGGCAACAGGGTCGTCAACACACCGTCACCTCCATTCCAACCTAAAGTCCGAGTAAATAATTTATCATACTTTTTATCCTTAAAAGCCATCACATAACCGTTAGTCTCCATCAGTTCTAATTCCCATGTCGGCTTAATAGTATTCAAAACCGCTTCTTGCGCTTCTTCCTGAGGAGTACTTTTATATTCTAAGGGAACTGCTTCAAATTTATCACAAGCTCCTAATATACCACACAACAAAAGGAGTGATAAAATCTTTCTATTTTTATATCTATCCATATTTATGTCCGTTTAATCATTAAATTAGAATGTTAATTGTACACCAAGATTCACTACCCGCTGATTCATATAAGCATCACCCGCTGTATTGGTTTTTATTTCAGGATCTTGTTGATATTTATCATAACCTGTAAATGTCAGCAAGTTATAAGCATTCACATAAAAACGAATATTATCCACATACTTAGGCAACACCTTCTTAGGAAGTTGATATCCTAAATCAATAGTCTTCAAACGAATATACCAAGCATTAATCAACCAGAAATCAGACATGTAAGTACTTGCACTATTTATTGTAGAAGGGTTGGTCGTCAAACGAGGGAAAGTTATTTCTTCTCCATTTTGATAACGTTCCAATGTCCAACGTCCGGTATGAATAGGTTGGAACTGACTCTTGAACGATTCTATACCAGTACCATTGATTGCAAAACTATAGTCGAATGAACCTTGAAATAATACATTAAAACTGAATCCTTTCCAATATCCTCCGATTGACCAGCCCAAAGTAGTAGTAGGCAAATTGGGTTTACCAATGGCTCCCTTATCAAAATCATCAATAGAGCCATCACCATTCAAGTCGGCATACTTCAAGTCACCCGCCTGAACCGGAATATCCGTATAAGGCACTGCCGGAGCTTTAATTGTAGGATCGGTTTTGGCAGCATTTATCAATTCGATATCTTCCGGCGTATAATAACCTATCCATTGATATCCAAACGGTTGATTCAAAGGCTTTCCTGTTTCCGCTAACCAAGAATATTTTTGTTGAGCCTCAGCCTTAAAATCAACTTTATTCTTTGCATAAGAGAATACTAAACTTGTATTAAAATCGAACTCTCCAAAACGATCTTGATAACCAATTTGCCCGTCAAAACCTTGGTTAGTAGTCCTTGCCACGTTACTCGGAGCATATCCTATACCTATTATCAAAGGAACATCGGCACGTGTCACCAATTGATCATAACGTTTATCTAAGAAATAATCAAGAGTAAACGAAACTTTATTGAATAAATTCATATCCAAACCGATATCAAGCTTTTTAGCCTTTTCCCAAGTTACACTAGGAGTCCCCAAATCGCCTTCTTTTATCACCGGTGTATCACCTGGATAATCACCAAAAGGATAATTACCATTCTCTTTATACACTTGCTCGTACAAATAGCGATTGCCTGCCGCTACATCTGATCCTACCAAACCATAAGAAGCTCTTATTTTCAATAGTT
Source organism: Bacteroides sp. 3_1_13 (assembly GCF_001185845.1). Taxonomy (NCBI): domain Bacteria; kingdom Pseudomonadati; phylum Bacteroidota; class Bacteroidia; order Bacteroidales; family Bacteroidaceae; genus Bacteroides; species Bacteroides sp. 3_1_13. Next base: position 2,368,372 of record NZ_KQ236955.1, on the reverse strand, counting down.
GAACATTTTTTTCCAGCCAATCTACGTTTTTAAAGAAATTCTCTTCCGAAATAGCATAACCGATACCGATAGCCGGGAAAAAACCAAAGCGATTATTTTTACCGAAGCGATCTGTTCCATTATAAGCCATATTAAGATCAATCAAATATTTGCTCTTATATTTATATCCCATCGTCAAAGTATAACCTTCAAAGTTGTTAGGAACTGCTGCATCTTTTTCATTGGTCGTGCTTTGACGATTATATAAGAACATAGCGTTCACATCATGGTTTCCATTAAAAACACGTGCATAATTTAATGACGCTTGGATATTCAGGTCTTTCGTCGCCCGTTCCGTTCCACTAGTCACTGAATATGTTCCATAATCATATTTTTTATTGGGATTGATCTCATATTGATCAGATGACGAATTATAATGATAGGTAGGATAATCTCCACGATGCACCTGACGATAATTTTCATCTACACTCGAATAAGCCAAACGAAAATTAGCAGCAAGTCCCTGTGTCAGAAAATCCATTTTCCAAGTAGCCCCATACAGAATATTATTATCATTACGACGAGTACGCTTATAACCTTCATTTGCCAAACGAGCATTCAATGTAGGTTTATACCCTTCCGTATCACTCAAATAAGCATAAGAACCATTAGGATTTAGTACCGGAGCAGAATAAGGATGCATTTTGGAAAAATCGTAAATTTCACCCGTTGCATTCATATTGCAAGGTTCATTAATATTCATAAAACGTGAAGATACATCCAAACGCATATTTAAATTATCCGTCACATCAAAATCTATATTAGTACGATAGTTAAAACGGCGATAGAAATAGTTGGAATTTACATCATTTTCCTTTGTTCCAAAATCTTTCACCATACCATCTTGGGTAAAATAGCCGGCAGAAACAAAATATCTTAGTTTTTTAGATCCTCCGGAAATATCCACATTCACGTTCTCCTGAAAAGCACTTTTCTTAAAAATCTCATCATACCAGTTTACATCCGGATGACCATAAGGATCAGTATGATCTCTGAAAGCCATTATATCTTGTTTAGAAAACAACCTGGGCATACCATCATTTTCATAAGCTTCATTCACCAGGATAGCCGTATTATATGAGTTCAAAAAGTCGGGAGTACGGACCGGTGTCTGTATACCTCCTTCCAAACGCACATTGATTTGTGGTTTCCCTTCTTTTCCTCTTCTTGTTTTCACAACCAATACTCCATTGGCACCTTTAATACCATAAATAGCAGTTGTCGAAGCATCTTTCAAGATTGAAATACTTTCAATTTCGTTTACATTGATTTGCGACAATTGTTCGTATGTATACTGTACGTCATCTACAATAATCAAAGGTTTATTGCCATCGGCATTCAAAGAACTTACACCACGAATAAAAAAATCAGAAGCATCCTTACCTGGCTGCCCGGAGGACTGCTGACTAAAGAAACCGGGCAACTTTCCTGTCAAAGCATTTTGTAAACTACTCGTTGGCACATTGCGAATTTCACGTGCCTGTATACCGCTTACCGCACCCGTCAGTGTGATACGTTTTGCCTTACCATAGGCCACTACGACCACTTCGTCAAGGTCTGTCTGGTCGGGAGTTAACTCCACATTCCAAGATGTCTGGTTTCCAACTTTCAACTCATGCCTCTTAAAACCGACATACGTGAATACCAATATATCTCCTTTATCCACTTTCAACTGATAATTACCGTCAAAATCCGTAATTGTACCAATTGTAGCATTTTTTACCTTTACATTTACTCCGGGAAGCAATTCACCATCAGTAGAAGAGACTTTTCCTTTTACTGTCAACGATTGCGCTAAAGCAAACGTAAACAGGTTTATACTTAATAATATTAAAAATATTCTTTTCATAACATATTACCAATTCGGGTTTTGAATCATATTTCCATTCTTTATCACTTCAGAATACGGAATTGGATAGAAGTAACGCTTCGTATCAAATTCAGCAGAAAGCACATTCACTTCATTATAGATTGTTTTATTACCAACAACCTGAATATTCAAACCTTTTAAAGGTTCTTTGAAAATATCCTCCGCTATTCTCCAACGGCGAATATCCCAATAACGCTGTTCTTCAAACGCCATTTCAATTCTTCTTTCGTTACGGATAATTTCACGCATCTCAGCCGCATCATAATTCTGAGGAGCAGGCAATCCGTAATAATTTTCATTTCCAGGCTCGATGCCGGCTCTCTTACGTAACTGAATAAGACTATTTAGCACTTCTTTGTTGTCAATCGTACCGCCTGCCAAAGCCACTTCATTCAATGCTTCCGCATAATTTAGCAACACTTCACCATAGCGATACATTACCCACAAATGAATATTGTCCTCATAGTTACTTGACGTCTGATAATCTTTCATAAATTTCGCCATATAATAACATGTTCGGCTATATTGCGCTCCCGAAGGGTTATGTGTTCCACCTACTTGCGTATCAAGAGTTGTATTCAACCAGCGAGAACCATGATGTAATATCGTAAAATCCAACCGAGGATCACGATTCTTAAACGGATCATCTACCGAAGTTGAAACATATTTAGTACCATCTTTCATTAAAAATGATTCCACTAAATTCTGCGTCGGATTGGTATTTCCATTGCCTAAAGAGTTGCCTGAGAATCCTAAAGGCCCATTGGCTGTTTCTATACTTTTATTTTTACCTACCGGGCGGAAAAATATTAATTCAGGGTTATTTCCACCATAAAAATCCACAAAAATATTGCGATAATCCTGAGCTAAATTCAATGTGCCTTTTCCTTTCGGACCATATTGATCTATCAAATCTTTAGCAGCCTGAGCAGCTAAGTTCCAACGTCCACTATCATAAGAAGGATAGCCTATCAATTCATTTCCAGCCTCTAAAGGTTTCTCATTGAATAAAGGACTAGCTGCATACAACAATACTCTAGCTTTCATCGCCAAACAAGCCTCTTTGGTAGGAGCATGTGCAAATTCTGTGGCATCCGCCATCGGTAATGACCGAAGATCATCTTTTATTTCATCCAATTCACGCACAATATAATCAATGCATTGAGCAAATGTATTTCGCGGAAGTTGGACATCATCTCCCAATACATATACATTATCACCTATCAAAGGCACACCTCCATAACGTTTCACCAGCTCAAAATAAAAATGTGCTCTTAAAAAACGAGCTTCTGCCTTCATCGTATAGTTCAATGGTTTTGTTTCTCCCAGTGCATTGATATATGTCAAATTAAAAGGCACCACATCTATATTATTAATCAAAATATTCGCTTTGCGAATTCCTTGATAATATCCTCCCCATTCCATATCTGTCAGACGGGACACCGCCGAATACCGTCCCATGAATAATTTATAGATTTCAGGTTCGTTATTATTAATAGATATAGCGTCGTCCGAAGCCGCATCCAAAAAATCTCCATTTATACGATTATATCCACTAGGTAAATGTTCATAATAGATATTGTTCAGAAAATATCGAGCTTGTATCCCTGCCGAATCAGCTCTTGAGAACAAATAATCCAGTGTAAAATGTTCTACCGGTTCCTTTTCATATCCATCATTACAAGCCGATGCCATGAACAATAACCCCACTCCTAAAAATGTTAAATATTTATTTCGTATCATATAGTAATTCATTAAAATCTGATATTAATACCTGTACTAATACAACGTTGCAAAGGATAACTAGTAAAACCAACCTCCGGATCAACTAGCTCACATGCAGATTTTGTAAACAGATTCTGCCCATTAACAAATATTTTCAAGCGTAATCCTCCCAAGTAGTTATTACAGAATGAATCTGGTAAGCTATATCCTAAACTGATATTCTTCAAACGGATAAAGTTGCCTGAACGTAACCAAAATGAAGAATTCCAGCCATTACCTCGATTATATCCGTTTCCACCAGCAGTCAATCGTGGAAATGTTGCAGTCTGTGCAGTTTCCGGTGTCCAACGTCCTAACATGTTTTCATACGCTTGTCCGTAATAACGACCATTTGTTTGAAACCCTTCCAATAAAGTCCAATCCTGCAAATAAAGATCACGATTATAAGCACCTTGCCAAAACATAGAAAACTCCAGCCCCCGCCATTCAAATCCTAAATCAATACCGAAATAAGAATAAGGTTTATCACCTCCAATAACTGTACGGTCAAATTCATTAATTACTTTATCATCATTCAGATCTTTATACTTAATATCACCAGGCTGGATGTTTTCGAAGCCTTCAATCACCGGACTTCTTTCAATCTCCTCTCTAGTTGTAAAAAATCCATCAGCAACCAATCCGTAAATAGCTCCTGCAGGACGCCCTGTTTGACGTAGATACTCCTCCGGAACTTCTTGTTCATCCATATAAAGTAGTTTACTTTGTTCGCAACTCCAGTTGGCTGATACATAATAATTAAAATCATTTATACGATCTTGATAAGTAATAGACAAATCTCCGCCAAAGCGACGTACTTTTCCTATGTTCTCCATCGGATAAGATTGTCCAATCAATTCAATGCTTTTACCTCTATTCTGTAATAAATCAAAATATTTATCATTATAATAGTCCGCCGTAAATTTCAGACGATTATTAAACATAGCCAAATCTATTCCCAAATTCCATTTATATGCTTTTTCCCAAGTCAAAAAAGGATTAGCCAAAGGAGCATTTTCCGTCGTCACATTTCCCAAATATGACATTTGCGTCCCCAACGGATAACCAGCATTTCCGATATGTGAGAATGTTTGCTGATACATATAATATCCCGAGTTATCTATACCATTGCCCGTTTTACCAAATACTCCACGTATTTTCAATTGATTAAGCCAATCAGCACTCTCCATAAAGTTTTCGTTGCTGATATCCCACCCTAAACCAAACGCATAGAAAGTTCCCCACCGCTTGCCGGGAGCATAACGATTGTAATAACTTTCACTTAGAGCTGCTTGAACAAAATATTTCTTTGCATAGTCATAAGCTACATCTGCTATAATATTGGAAGGTAACTGAGGTAAGTCATAATTTATTAATGTATTACGAGTATCCCCCATTAAAGTAGCCTTCACTCCATGCAGTCCAAAATGACGATTGTAATCTACAGCAAACTGACCATACATTTGCTGATAGCTAGTTACCGAATAAAATTTATTGATCTGTGAATCACTTGTTCCGTACTGAGTATATGCTTCATTCCCCTCTTTATCCAAACTATAAGAATACACCGGAGCACGTTTACTACGCTCCGTATACGAACGGTTTTGAATAGAAATATTTCCAACCAAACGTGCCGATAACCCTTTTACTAACTTATTAAAATCATATTTTAAATTAATTCCCCCTGCCATATCACGAGCAGTATCCATAATATAACCGGAATTAATGGCTTGTGACATTAAGTTATTATCAAATGTCACATTCCCCCCCCATGTTCCATTCGGATTCTTAACCGGATAAGCATTGTTAGGAGTAGTATAAATTCCATTCAGCAAATTACTGTAGTTCACCCCCGGCTGATTTCCATCTTCCACGCGACCCAACAAAGTTACTTTAGCAGTAAAGTCATCGGTAATATTGATATTCACTTTTGAAGAAATCATATAACGAGAAAAAGACAAATTGGTGTCATGAGCATCACTTTCCGTCGGATTCGAAAATAATCCCTTTTCACCCATATAGCCTACACTAACAAAATATTGTGCAAACCTGTTACCCCCAGCCACATTTAAGTTGTAAGATTGAGTAGTAGACGTCTTATTTAAAATTTCATCAAACCAATTTACATTAGGATGTGTATACGGACTAGATTGCGTACGGAACTTATTGAAATCATCGTAGGTATAAAACGGTTCCTTTCCGTCATTTTGTAATGCCTCATTCAGCAAATAAGCATATTGATGCGCTGACAAAGGGTTAGGAGTTTTAAGAGTACTCTGCACTCCAAAACGTCCGGTAAAGGATAACTGAAAACCTTGCTTAATAGGTTCCTTAGTGGTGATTACCAATGCTCCTCTCGAACTACGCATACCCAAGAACATGGATGACAAAGCATCTTTTTGAATGGAAACTGACTCAATAGCATCCGGATCTATTGAATAAAGTTCCCGTTGTATTCCATCAATTACTACTACAGGAGCTATACCACGCGAACCAACATTAAACTCTGTATTGTCACTATAAAAGCCTTCCCCAAACACAGGAATATTTCCTATAATACCACTTGTTGAGTTAGCAGAAGTCTGATGAACACGTGCTCCTCTGTATTGAGTAATATTCAGCCCCGCTAAACGCCCTGCTAAAGCCGGAAGAATAGTAGTCCCCATCATAGATGACAGTTTGTCTGTATAAACAGTAGATGATGAGCCTAAAAAACTATCTTTATCTTTTTTCTCATAAGGGCCATTGAAAGTCTGTCTATCTTTAACAAATTGCTCATCCAATGTTACTTTAAAAACACGCTCAGTATTCTTCAATTTGTTCACTCTTACTTCCTTATGTAGGAATCCCGGATGTGACAAACGCAATATATCACCTTTCTTCAATTGGAATTTAAAAACACCATCAACACCCGTTATTACTCGAAAATCACTATTTTTCATCGTTACCGTTACATCCGATACCGGATTACCATATTGGTCAACTACCTTTCCGGTAATATCAGCATACTTACTCATTTCCTGTGCCGATACATTCGGAGTTAATATCCCCAAAAACATGCACATCGTAAGCAATGCGAAATAAAACCAGTCATTTCTTTTAATTACCCTCAAATCCGCAACTAAGCTCTTCAGCGTCCTTCTTGCGTCTAAACGTCCTCTCATCACTGAATTAGCAGATAAATTGAGGCTGAAATACCCACTTCTGCCCACAATATCCCCTTGCCCCACTATGCGACTTGAGGCAATACGCAGTATCATACCCATAAGTTGTAGGCGTTATCCAAAATCAGTCTGAAAAATATCTGCGTAAGCATTATT
>NZ_KQ236955.1:2266347-2359979 GCF_001185845.1 Bacteroides sp. 3_1_13 | reverse complement strand
TTAAGTGAATCCTCTGACATGGCAAAATCCTGAGCAACTTTTTGTTGCTCAGGTACTTAAAAAAAATATTTTATAATAGTGTTGCGGAATTAAGGATTACTATATTATACATATAATTTCCTATCATTTAATATTAATAAAAACATAAATACTGACAGCTTTATTCACAAATAAGTTCGTAGCTGAACGGTTGTTCTTCTCCTTCTATCTCACCTCCCTGAGCAGCTATTTTATCATCGGTACCGGTAATATTAATTGTACCGTCTTCATTTGTGAATATATAATCAATTCTGGTGATAACTTCTCCCTCAGGAATACCAAAAAATCCTGCCGGCCAAATAGTCAAATTATAGGTTTCGCTAAATACTCGGTCTTCCTTAATCATCAATGTTTTTTCACTCCTCTCATCTACCGAATAAATATTGCCATTATCTGTATATGCCGTGGCTTCCATATAAATGGCATCAGCCTTCACAAGATCATTGGAATAAATATCACCTAAAAATGAAAACGTCACATAATCATCTTGTAATGCCGCCAGTGGTTCTACTCTATTAAAATGGAAAGAACAAAAATCTGTTATTCCGCCATCTCCTTCCACTACTTCAAAGCATTGGGCACCAGGACTATATTTCTTATATTCCTCCTTTTGCGGAAAATCATGGCTCAGTCTGAAACCTTGGGGGATTGCGTTAAAATTCTTATTTTTGCATCATGAAAACATCCTCTTCCCAAACGATTGATCCTGTTGCTTCTTTAAGCTTGTTCTTGCCTTCAGGAATCCTTGATTACTTTACCCTAGTCAATCATGTTTCTCAGGATACTTGCTTTATTCTTTATTTAGAGGAGAAAGCCACTATTCCTGCTGAGTACTCTGATCTCCATCTTCACTCAAAAGGTTTCCTCCCTGAGATTGAAGTTCAGGACTTCCCTATCCGTGGTAAAGCCGTTTATTTACGTATCAAGCGTCGTCGCTGGGAAGATCCATCCACTGGGCAGACATATAGTCGTGACTGGAGTTTGGTAGCCACCGGTACTCGCATAACCGCTGAGTTCGGTGCTTTTTTAAAAGAATTACTTAGATAATCACGCCGTTAGCTGCCAAAGTGTAGCTGAGCATTACTGTATGGATGGCAAACAGCTTCAAAGCCAATATAAAGACCACCTGAGTGACTTCCAGAATTGGGATCAGAGAGCACATGCCCAAGAGTATATCCTTTATCCAAAGAATATGGGTTATCACCTATGTATTGACGAAACGGCTTTAAGTAAGGGAGATCTTTATACCATCTTAATAAATAGAGATAAGCGAGGTAGGAAAGGTTCTATTATAGCTGTAATTCAGGGCACTAAAACCGATGATATCATTGCGGTACTTACAAAGATGCCACAGGAGCTGCGTAATCAGGTCAAAGAAATTACACTGGATATGGCAGGGAGCATGCAAAAGATTGCCAAAACGTGCTTTCCACGTGCCATGCAGGTGATTGATAGGTTTCATGTACAAAAACTTGTATACGAAGCTGTACAAGAGTTGCGCATTACATATAGATGGCAAGTGATAAAAGAGGAGAATAAAGCTATGAAAGCGGCAAAAGAGAAGGGGGAAGTATATAAAGCAGAAGAACTCGAAAACGGAGATACACTCAGGCAATTATTGGCCAGAAGCAGATATTTATTATTTAAATCACCTGATAAATGGACCAAGAGTCAGAAAATCAGGGCAGAATTACTTTTCAAGCAGTTTGAAGATATTAAGCACGTATATTACTACTCATTGGAGTTGGGAAAGATCTTTTCCACAAACTATGACAAGGATGTAGCAAGAGCAAAGCTGGCACTATGGTATAATAAGATTGAAGAATATGGATACGATACATTCACAACAGTAGCAAACTCTATTGAGAATCATTATGAAAGGATTCTGAACTTCTTTGTGAACAGGAGTACAAATGCAGCAGCGGAAGCATTTAATGCTAAAATCAAAGCATTTAGGGCATCATTTAGAGGAGTAGTGGATATGAGCTTCTTCCTTTTTAGGCTAGCAAAGGTATATGCATGAAGGGAATTGACTAAACTTAATCCCCCAAGAATTACAACTGAGCCAAAATCATCTTCCGCAAAATTGATAAAGAAAGCTGGTTTAAAACGCAAATTTTTAGGACCAGTTTTACATCTCAAAGTAATAGTAAAACTTGCCTTGTCATGTTGTTTGATAGAATATATTTTATCAGTACGAAAAGCTACCCACTCCATATCATTCAACACATTCGTGCTAACTCCATATTCTGCCATCAATAGCTCTGCCCAAGGTACGGTTGCATTCTTTGGTACCAATTTAGTATCTACCGGAGACATTGGTAATGAAGTGACCCCATCTTCCACCCCATCAGCAATGTAAGTTACCGTAGTATTTTCACGTGCATTCCAACTTTTAGGAACCAATATAGCTACCAAAAATCTCTTCGTTTCACCTCCGGCAGCATCAATATGACCTTTCACTGTAAAGGTAGCAACTTCTCCTGCCTTCACCCAATAAATCGGCTCTTCTTCTGTACCTTGATTAAGATTAATGGAGTCAAGATAAACACACCCAACCATTATAATTGTCATCAATAACAGAAGAATTCCCAAAGCATAACTTCTATTTTGTTGTTTACTATTTGTTTTCATAAGGTTATATTAAAGCGTTATTCTATTACTTGTTTAAAAGTATAAACATAGGTGTTAGTATGACATCCCGGACTTAACTTTATTGTCAATCGGCGTTTCCCGTCCACTGTCGAAAATCCAATTTCAGTCTTTACTTCTTTATTCATCCCTTCTTCTTCAAATACAAGATGAAATGGAAACTGTGGATCATCTACACTCCATTTCCCTTTATTTTTTACAATGAATGGCAGATAATTTTTTATTTCATAAGTATTGTCTTTTTTCAATATAATATGAAAAGCACTAAAATCCATATACTCTGTAATGTCTATTCCATTTCGAAAAACAGTAGCTAATTGCCAATTACCATCTATGTACTTAACCGTCTCCGAATAACTTCCAGGCGCCATTTCATCTTTAAATGTGTCGCAAGAACTGATAATCACAGTTAATGCCAGAAATGCCGCAATCACAAATTGCATATTCAGTCTCATATTTCTGTTTTTTTTATTATTCATAATAAGGGTTTTGAAGCAAATCGTCACTCTTTACAGTCTCTTTATAAGGAATAGGGAAGAAATACATAGCTTCTCGGAAAGTATGTTTACGTACTTTTACCTTCTCTCCCTTTTCAATACCATTAGTACTTCTCGTAATTTTATAACCATGCATCTGTTGATTCTCAGTTGTCTCTGCAATCATCCAACGACGTACATCGAAGAAACGATGTCCTTCAAAAGCTAATTCAATACGACGTTCCAAACGAATAGCTTCTTGCATCTTTTCATAGTCACTTTCTATACCTTCCTTTAGCCCATATCTCCCGTCACTTCCAGGGTCAATTCCAGCGCGCTCCCGAAGCGTTCTCAATACTTCATAAGGGCTTACAACATGTCCATCCAGAATTTCTTTATGATTCGGTCCATAATATTCATTAGCAGCTTCTGCATAGTTCAACAAAATTTCGGAATAGCGAATTAAGTCAAAGGCTTGAGAAGTACTAATCCAATGATTACCAGCTACCCCACGATGACTAAATTTACGAATATAATATCCTGTCGGTGTGCCCGCCCCAAAAGCATCAGAAGTACTTCCAGCACCCACATGCGTATAAATAGTATGATTCCGGTCCCCGGCACTATTTAACTTTGATCCATGCCATACTACCGTATTAGCCAAACGTGGATCCCTCCCCTCAGCTGGTTTCAATGGATTATAAGTATATTTACTAGTGAGATCATCTATGTTTTTTCCATCTTTCATTGGAAATTGCTCTACTAAATCATGATAAACATAGCCACCGTTACCATCCCCTCCACAGCTTGGAGGCCCAAACAAAGCTTCACGTTCCTTGCCAGCAGCTGTAGGTCTATATTCAAATAACATTTCACAATATGTTCCATCAGGATAAGTAATCCCGTCTCCAGCATCAGACACATTATAAAAGTCATTATTATGGAAGATTGCATAAAATCCCCAACCCGGTTCAGAATTACCTTTTTCATCTTTATGATTGGAGTAAATTGAAAAAGTATTCATCTTAATCACATCAAGAGCAGCATCAACTGCTGTTTTCCAACGTTCTTTATTATATTCTAGATGACCAATCAATTCTTTTGGAAAACCTGCTGACTTTCCAAAATCACTACCATTGAATAATTTACTGGCTTCATACAAACGAACGCGCGAAATTAATCCTTTACATGAACCGGCAGTAGCACGTCCTGTATTTATTCCTCGAAACTTATTAGGCAAATCACGAGCCGCCAACTCACATTCATTAACAATATATTCTACACAATCAGCATACGTATCACGACTAGTTTTCATATCATCATCCACCTCATATATATTATCGCCAATTAGAGGAACTCCACCATAATGACGTAATAACATAGCGTAATACCATGCTCTCAAGAAACGAGCTTCTGCTTTATACTGCTGCTTTACAGATTTAGTTATCGGACTGCCATCCACATATCTCATGAACACATTCGCACGCCGAATATTAACATAGGCAATCTTCCACACATCATCCTCCTTTACATTTACCGGATTAATCGTCCCGGTAGCAAACATCACATCATTAGTCACATCAGAAACAACTTTGTATGCTGCTTCATCACACGCAGTTTGTAAGCCTCCATGTTGAGTTACCCAACCCATAAACTCAGTCTTGTAACGGTTTGGTTTAACATCATAGCCCACGTTGGTATAAATTTGCGAAAGGAACCTCGCTGTATATGCACTGTCAGCGAATACCGTTTCCCGATCAAGGTTTATCGTTTCTACTTGTTCCAAATTAGAAGTACAAGAAGAAATCGCAAATGTACCTGCAATAAATAAGCACAAAAACACAACTTTTTTCATATTACTAGAAATTATTAATGAAATCTTATTATAATTTTATATTATGACGATTAAATAAATACATACCACTAAAAGAATATATGTATTTTCTGATCTTGTATATCTATTATCACAGAAACTAGATTATAGAGACTTTTCAAATCATCTTTCTAATGCCGTCTGAATACTGGAAGTAAGCAGATAGCTTGTCCCAGTTATCCCGCTAGGATTTAATAACAATAGGATAGTCTTCTCCCTATTTAAGTTCCAGATTATCCAGTTCCATTTCGGCTTGTTCCTTGCTTACAGCCTGATAAACAAGCTCAAGGTCTTTCATGAATTTCTTTTGATTCTTGCTGATCACATACTTAATGGAGTTGCGGTTCTGGTGAACAATACAAGCCTAGACAGTTGTTTCAGGAAAAACACTTCTAATGGCATCCGAAAAACCTGTCAGGTTATCCGTACAAGCAATAAGAATGTCTTTTACGCCACGGGATTGTATGTCACTCAAACAAGAGAGCCCAAAGTTAGCACCTTCGCTTTTAGAGATATACATCCCTAATAAATCTTTATGTCCATCAGGGTTAATACCGATGATATTGTAAATAGCCCGCGTTACAGGGCGATTCTTTTCATCCATTACTTTGTAATGAATAGCATCCGTCCAGACAATAGCATACACACTTTCTAAAGGCCGGCTGCGCCAGACCTGAATTTCCGGAAGAACGCGATCGGTGATGGAACTGATGGTCTCAGCGGATACGCGATTACCAAGAGAACGTTCATGATCGTCCATGTGGACATCCATTTCGCCTTAAAGGGCGGCATTGAGGATGCTTTCCAATAACGGAGCAAAAGTACCGTCTTTGCCTAACAAGGATTTACCAAACTTAAGCTGTTCCAAAGCCTTGTTTTTGATCTCTTCAAAATTGAATTCTTTGCTCATAAAAAAAACTATGTTAGTAAAGATATTAATTTTATTCGTTACTGACACTGTTTAAATTACAGTCTCCAGCGGCTTACTAGAGAAGATTTTCAAATTTCATTTCTCATATTCTCATAATACACCTGATAACAATCTATGAATCAATAACATAACAGTATGAGGAATAAGACATAAAATGGTGTTTCTCATACTATTTCCATCATTTATGCCTAAAAACGATGCATTTCTCATAGGTTTCAAATCGTTTTTCCTCTTATTCTCATACTCCTTTTATCTATTTTGCCCGTTTCTCATGTATGATAGCTGTAGCTTTTCCTGACTCCCGCCGGATTGACGATAATTCCTTTTCTTATGTTGTTTATTAAGCAACTTCTTGTTGTTTACTGCTTTTCTGTGTATCATTCACTTTATATCTTTATGTTTTTCCTTCATTATCGCCATCTTTTCCTCCTGCTATCTGCATAGTGGCACTTGAGTGAACAGATCATTCCACTCTAGTGAACGGTTCTTTCTACTCCAGTGCACAGACCTTTCCACTCGAGTGGAACGATATGACTGCTTATAGCTAAATATGCTAATGTCCGCTCTCAATACTCTGATGTCCATTTTATAACCTATCATTTTAAGTATTACGTGATTACATCTCCGGTATGCCTTGAATCCATAATAGCTGAATGTTTCACCTTGTCTTGAATACTCTGCAAAACAGTAAAAAAGCATATGGAATTGCTTGGAAAATCTATGAGAAATGCTTTTAAAGTTATGAAAAGCCATGAGAAATGCACCATTTTCAGCATAAAAAGCTGATAATACTATGAGAAATACAGTTTTCAATTTTATTTCTCATAGTGTTATCTCTATGATTTACAGACTGTTATTAGGTACATTATGAGAACATGAGAAATGAAAATACAAAATCGTCTTCAGAGGCTGGGATTTCTTCTTATTTATTTCCCGGATTAGAAGATTATCTTTGGACAAATTTATAGTTAAAGTATAAATCTGTCCATTACAATAATATAAAGCTGATTAATAGAAAGATAGAAACTAAATTTCGTCATCTGATTGAATTTTATCCAGTGATAACAATTACTTTTATATATCCATATCTTTCAGAAAAGAGTGCCACCATCAATATCCAACCACAAATATACTTTCTTTTTACTATATACAAAGAAATGGTTGCTTTTATTTGATTATAATAAACCACAGGTATAGAATAATCAAATAAAAACAACCATCCAACAAATCTAAGCCTAATCCTTATAACGATATGCTTTCTAAATGGGAGTGATGTATCTACTTCAAATTAAATAGAAATTCATAATGCCCTGCTTCTACATCAACAGTCTGCTTTTTAACACTCATTTTCTTTTCATTCATTTTATATGAGACAGCATTATTGGGGATGCAAACTGTAGCCGTTGTTCCGGCAGGAACTATCAATTGAAGATTCAATTGCTTACCTTGCAATTCCCAATTAACAGCAATTGTGCCATAAGGTGATTCTTTCGTTACTTTTGTCCAGGTCACACCGTTTGGTATTTGAGGATCGACATAGAAGTGACGATATCCAGGTTTAGCCTCGTCAAGACGTATTCCTCCTACAGCCTGATAAAACCAAGTACCAATTCCATTGTAACAATTGTGCACACGACTTCGTTCTCCGCTCCAATATTCCCAAGTCGCTGTCGCACCATGGTCAATCATATACAGATAACCGGGATAATCACGTTTCTTCATCATTTGATAGAAGAAATCCACTTGTTTATTCCGAACAGCCCATTCTGTCAAAATAGGTACTCCAACTAGACCAACAGCAATATGTCCTTTATATTTTTCTTCGGTCATGGCAACGACGTTCTCTTTCACTTTATTGTACAAAGAATCAGGTACAACACCTACCAACATAGGATAGCACATATCCAATTGTGAGCCGGTAGAATAGATCCCTTCATCCTCACGGTAGAACGTCTGATGAATCAACTTGTTAAGTTTTTCTCTACGCATAGCAAACTCTTCCGCCTCTTCTCTTTTTCCTAATGTTATGGCTGTCTTATACATAGTGCTCAAGCATTCGCTGATAAAACAGTTACTTACCAAATCCACTGAAGCCTGATTACCTGCATCTACTCCCATAGGTGCCAGCCAATCACCCAAATACCAGTCACGGTATTTGGTATCGGGCCAACGTTTCAGCAAACCATCTACTTTATATTTATCAACATACTTAAACCACTCTTTCATTTGAGAATAATATTTCTCAATCAAGCGGGGATCATTATAGTTGACATACGTTCTCCAAGGAGCCTGTACAAAGAATCCGCACCAATACGGACCGCCGCCACCGGTACCCGGATTAGGACCAACATGCGGCAAACTTCCTCCTTCACGCATGGAGTCTCCCCATGTTTGCACCCAGTTTTCAAATGTTGGAGCCACATCATACATCGTTTGCAAAGACATCGTTGAGGAGTTTCCATCACCACCATATCCTGCACGTTCCAAATGCGGACAGTCTACCATATATCCACTAAAAGTCAGACATTTCATCGTATACTGAATCATTTGGTGAATAGCATTCAAGTCGGCATCCGAACATTCAAAAGTTGCAGTCTGTTTATAATCTCCATAAATTTGCAGAGATTTCATTGTATCCGTTTCCGGTTTCTGAGGAAGATTTGAGATTCTCACATATCGAAAAGCGTGATGATTGAATTTATTTCTGAAGTATTCTCCTTGCTTACCACCAGATATATAAATATCACTTTCACCTTGCTTGTCAAATTCACTGTCTTTCGTCAAATTATCGCTATATTCCATAATAACTTCATGACCTGCCGGCAATATAGGCATTTGCATCTCAAACCATCCGGTCTGAACCTTTCCCATATCTACCAGCCAGAGACTTTCACCCAGCTTCTTTACAGAAACAGCCTGCAAAATCTGATGTATCTTGTTTATCTCACACATTTGAGGGGAAGCGATATGATCAGGAACATTCACTTTCACAACAGGAGTCCATTTCATTTTGTCTAAAGCCTGTGTTGAAAGATCTCGCGGAAGAACCCTTCCATCCACCCTCTCACCCCCAAACTGCAAAGCACGCCAAGTACCTGTATCCGAATAGCCACTTTCACGTCCGTACCATGATCCGTCTGTCTCCGCAACGACTTCCCATTTACCATTTCTCAACACATCCAATTCTGCTTTTACCAGCGGACCTTCATAAGCTGCTCCGAAAGTCGTCGTTTTATACCAACCTTGTCCCAGCCAAATAAGCAGATCATTTTCTCCTTCTCTCAAATAAGGAGTAATATCATAAGTAACAATTAGTGAACGTTTAGATAAATGTGATACAGCAGGGGTCAGAACATCCTCCCCAACCTTTTTCCCATTAACATAAATTTCGTGATAGCCTAGCGTATTTACATGTAGGAAAGAAGTCTCGCCCTGAGTCAATTTTACTTTCTTGCGAAGAATAGGAGCACAAATCTTACCACCTTCAACAGAAGCCCCTATATATTCTCCTTTCATCTGTGACTGATCCAAGATGCCAACTCCCAAACGGGCAACAGGACTCCATGAAGAAATTTGTTTTTTAGCATCCCAAACGCGTACCCGCCAATAACACAAAGAACGAGAAGTTAAAGCCTTTCCCTGATAAGGTACCATAACCGAAGCATTGGATTTCAATTTTCCGGTATTCCATAAATCAGCTTTATCCTGCACTAACAGAATACTATCCGAAGCTACTTGTATTTCATAATAAGTTTGCCCGCCTTTCCAGCCGTCCCCCTTTAATTTCCAACTGAAGTGAGGAGTTACATTATCAATCCCCAAAGGATCAATAAGATTCTCACATTTCAATTCCGCCAAATAGAAAGGTGAAGTTTTCTTATTTCCGTATACTATCATCGACAGACAACAGAAATAATAAATCAAACCTAAACATAACGATCGTCTCATACTATTCATCTTCTATTATTATTCAATCCTCGTCAGCCTCACTTTATGAGTGACAGGTTTATTGATTTTATAAATCGTTTCAACAATAGTCTTCATATAATTGCTCCAAACCTCCCGTATTTCGGGATTCATCGCTTTTATATACCAGTCGTAGCTCATCCTAAGGAATCCGTCTTTAGGTAAGTATTCTTTTAGTTTATCAATAGCCTTCTGATCATCAGTAAACAATAACCCTTCCTTTTTCAAAAATGAATATTCGGTCCATAAGTATTCTCTGAAACGTTTTTCCACTTCAAACCGTTCTTCATTCAGATACATGATTTTCGCTGCTTGTTGATATTGGGGAGTATTCGGATAATCTGCCAAATTTACCCCCTTCGCCAACTTCTCGGATGAGAGATGGTCAATAAACTGATTATCTATAGTTAACCGATATATTCCTTTCTCTAAATTAGTTACCTGAAAGTATTCCCGATTAAACTCTTCCATAAATGGGACCAACTGCATTGCATCGCGTTGCGACCTCTTATTTCCCCAACCACTTCTCGAAATAGAATCCAGCGGATAAGGAAGAGCATACGCCAAGTAATCGAAAGTCAGATCTGCTCCGTTCTTTTTCAGTTTTGAAATCTTACAATTCTTATGAGTTGTTACAGATGAATGATATGCGTCAATAGATACTGACGACACGTCATTCCCGGCCAATCCCTGTGCTTTCAGAAATAAATAGGCCATAACCATCTGTCCGTCATTATCCGGATGAATTCTATCTATCCTGCAGAATGTAAATGTAGAATCTGCCTCCTGCTCTTTTCTGCTTATCTCACGCATCGGTTGGTTAAAATCAACAAAACCCCAGTCGTTCTTTTTAGCCGATGTACGTTGGGCGTCTATTATTTCCAGAATGGCATTGTTCTTATTACGCAAAATAAAATTATTAAATTTGGAAGTCTCATCATAAGGAGAGCCGCCAATCAATACTTTCTTTATTTTATTTTTGGCCAGTAAGCGTTCTTCTATCTCCCGATAGCTTTCCAATGATTTTGCCACCCGTTGTTCAGACAATTCTTTCGCATTGTCTTTCATGTAAATATCATAACCGGTATCGTTCATACCGAAAGTAAGAGTCACATAAGTCGGATTTCTATCGAAAACATCATAATCCAAACGGTCTTTCATATCCCATGCACTCTCTCCGCCAATTCCGGCATTCATGATGGTAATCGGTTTATCCGGAAAACGAGTCATGTAATACAGCCAGATAAACGAATGATAATGTCCGCCGTGAGTAATGCTGTTTCCTACAAATACCACACGTTCCCCTTTTTCGAACCGGGGGATTGTTGCTTGTGCTTGTAAGTAATCACAGTTTACATAAACTAAAGATAACAACAAGAGTATCCTCACTTTTAGTCTGTCAGCCATTTTTTTCATTCTTTTCATCAAACCATAAAGATAACCATACAGCGATTAACCTGCTATATCCAACTTATTCTTCTCTGTTTTCCCATACTGTTTCACTAATACGCTTACGCCTCCTTTCAACAGTTCGGGAGTTGCCTCCATAGTGATAACCTTTTCTTCACCAGGCATCAACGTCGCATAATTATCGGACATAATTATTGGAAGTATTCTTTTTTGCGTAGCCTTATTAACAAGCCTCACCCGATTAGCAAAAGCCACAGTCCCGGAATTGTTCTTTACAACAATCTTCATCTTTCCGTCAGACATCGATTTATCCACCAATCGGCAAGACAAATCGGCCTCTGGGAGTGTATTCAGCAATGTATAATCAAGATCATTCACACCATTCCGCCAATAGAAGTTTTCAGAGATTAGATTACCTTTGACATCTGTCAGTTCCAACTTGATAAAATGAAGCGGAGTCAGTTCTTCTATCTCTTTTGGTTTCTCACCGTAGATTTCGAATTCGAACAATGAATATCCAAACTGTGTGGCACGGCTGATGCCTGCCAATTTCACATAACGTGCTGTAACAGGTTCCAATTCAATCTGTTCAGTACCACCTCTTCCATCTTTGTTGGCATAAACGGTTTTCCATTCTTGCGCATCATTCGATACTTGCAGTTCGTATTTCTTAGCACAAGCTGCCTCCCATTTCAAAATAGCCTTTTCTATCTTTTCTTCTTTACCAAGATCAATGTATATCCATTGAGGATCACTGTATGCACTTTCCCAACGACTTCCCGCTCCTCCGTCAGTAACCATTGAAGCACTTTTAGAGGCACCTGTTGAAGAAGAAGCTACAGCCTTCTTTCCATAAGCCAGATTGAAAGGATTAAAGTTCAAAGAAAATGCTTCTGCAATGTTGCTGGCTGCCACATCGACCTGTTTTGTCTGTCCGTATGCTGATACTTCTTTTCCATTCAGGTTGTAAATTGTAGCTTTAGCTATTGCAGCCTTCAAGTCCTCTGCTGTAGTATTTATTACTTTTATATTGTTATTGGAAGCATTCCATTGGATATGTAAAGGTTCACAAGCCTTTTTTGCTCCCCAATAAGCACCTGTAGGATCGTAATAATAGTCATAAGTCTGCCATACAAACGAGGGATAAGCCGGATGGCTCATCCAGATCAGAAGTCCGGCTGCATCATTCCACATCTTATCGTTCCAAGCCTCATACATACCTTTCATCACTTCGATATTCAGCATTTGCGCTTTCTCGCAGAATTCTTCCAATCCGGATGATTCTCCGTACTGTGTGTTCACTGAATTCTTATAATTAACCGGGTTGGCATTAGACGCTTCCTTACCGAAGAAATGTTTGTTCCATACATTGTCATCATCATTCTTCAACTGCTCATCAGTAGGCAGAGGCCACCAGTCTTTTTCCGGGATAAACTCTTTGATGCTTTCAAATGTGGGGAAAGTGGCCGTTCCTATTTCTGTACGCATACCGTAACCGTGATCAATACCGTATGGATAAGCCGGTGTATTAAATGCCAGATTACTGCCTGAAGTTTCAAAATGGTGTCTTGGAGGTTGATTTCCCCACCAACCGCTTCCGGACAGTCCATCCTGATTGGAGCAAGACTTATACATACGGTCATTATTGTCCTCCTTCGCAATCATTTCACGCAGGTAATTATCCAAATCAGGTGTCGGATGCGTTTCATTTGCTCCACACCAAATAGCTATGGAAGGATGGTTTCTAAGACGTCTGACTTTATCAAGGGCATTCGCTTTAAATGCTTCCGGTTGAGCCACGTCATTGTATGCTACATATAACCAGAAATCATTCCATACCATAATCCCATATTTATCACAATAATCATAAAACTCATCATCAGTAACACACCCTGTCCATAGACGGATCATATTGTAATTCATTTCCTTATGAAGTCTGATTTTCGTTTCATACTCTTTACCCTGACATCGAAGCAGATATTCGCTCATTCCCCAGTTTCCACCTTTCAGATAGATCTTCTGTCCGTTGATAAAGAATGTAAGAACAGGATATCCCACTACATTATCGACCATTTTATACTCATACTTCTTGATACCGAATGTCATTTCTTTTACATCCGACACTTTTCCATCTACAGAACAAGTCAGCTTACAAGTATAAAGATTGGGATCACCATAACCATTCGGCCACCAAAGTTTCGGATGGTCAACGACCAATTGCGCTATGTCATCTTTGTTAATAGATAGTCTGGCTGTTGTTCCTCCTTCTACCCGAATGTCTTTAGAGAAAGAAATATTCCCCGGCTGAATCACTCCGGATACAACGACATCTTTGGGGGAAGAAGAAGCATTTCTAATATCTGTTGAGACAGAAAGCTCTGCTTTCTGCAAGGTCGGTAACTCTGAACGTACCCAAGGATCTTCCATCACTACATCTCCCGTTACCACAAGATAGGCATTGCCTGTGATACCAGCCAGACGTCCCGGAACGTATGGCATCCAGTCCCAACCGGCACCAGCCAGATAACTGGGGCTACACGCAACTCCATACGGGTCTTTAGCCTTACGCGTCTTTTTCTGATCGGCATCGGTAATCAGAACAGCTATCACATTCTTACCGGATTTCTTTATCAGATTAGTTACATCAAACTTCGAACGTAACATGTGACCGCTTACATCTTTAGTAGATGTTTTTGTTCCTGATATCTTCTCGCCATTAAAATAGAAATCGGCAAAGCGGTTCGTATTGTCGAAATGAAGCCATACCCGCTTCCCCTCCGAATAAGAAGACGGGAGTTCGAATTCCGTACGATACCAGAAAGGACGGTTATAAAACGTTTCGTCTACTTTATAAATATTATCGGCATAATTAGGATCAGGAACGATTCCTGCTTCAACATAAGCAGTAAAAACAGTTCCGGGAACCACACCTTTAACGTAATCGGACATTTTAAATTCCGGAGTAGAAATCTGCTCTCCGGTTATGTTCTCTAAATCTGCCTGGGGTTTCACTTCCCAGATAATCCGAGGATTAGAGCTGTTCAAAGACATCCATGTACTCTGCTCTGCACACCCTGTCTGGATTAGAGCCAATATAACCGATACAATGATAAGCCCAAGTTTATTCATCATACTATCAAGATTTTAAAGTAACAATTTGTTTTAAAGTATGTTATTCAATCAAAGTCCCCACTCAACATTAGGTTTATCACCCATAAACAGCTCCAATGTACCTCCGGCTGCAATATCCGCAAAATCAAGATAACATTTATTGTATTCCTGACCGTTCAACAAGGCCTTTTGTATATAGACGTTATTTATGCTGTTATTATGAGCTATCACCGTGAATTTCTTACCAGTATAATAGCTGGGATCAAGATTGAACTCTACTTTATCAAAAACCGGACTTGTAATCTCCATACGTGTATTTCCCGGACAGGAAGGATGAATACCGGAAGCAGCCAACACATACCACGCCGACATCTGACCTACATCTTCATTGCCAACAATCCCTTCAACTTTGTTTGCATAAGCCTTTTCACATGTATAGCGTGTCCATTTTTGAGTATACCAGGGAACTTCAAGCTGATTGAACAAAAAAGAAACGAAGTGCACAGGTTCATTCGCATGGTTATAATATTCATTCCACAGCATATTAGAAGGAGTTTTATTAAAGAAATCTGTTAAATCCGCAATAACTTTCTCCTTACCACCCATCAAATTCACCATTCCCGGAACATCGTGAGGTATAAACCAACCTTGCTGATAAGAGTTTGCTTCTATACACCCATACCATTCTTTAAGACGTGCATTCTCCGGCCATTCTACCCATGTACCATCTGCTTTACGGGGACGGAACCATCCCTTTTCTTTATCAAAAATAGAATGATATGCCTGTCCCTTTTCATAGAAACATTTGGCATCGTCTTCTTTCCCCATAGCTTTCGCTAATTGAGATATACACCAATCAGTATAAGCATACTCCAAAGTGGTTGAAATACTCAATGGTTCCGGAGCATACCCCAATGAATCATTACCAAAACGACGGGATGTGTTAATGGCATAACGATACGCTTTCTCTGCATCATACGTACGAATCCCTTTGATATAAGCATCCGCCAAAACAGACAAAGCAGGATTTCCCAACATACAGCCGGAATAGGAATTCAGCAATTCCCAACGTTCATAGTATTCGCGCCCACTCTGATCTGCCATAGTAATCAATGAGTTCAGTTCATCACTTACTAAACGCGGATTAATTATAGTCTGCAAAGGAAACTGACTACGAAATACATCCCATCCACTGAATATAGTACGTTTTGTAAAAGTGCTGTCAGCCGTATGTATTTTATAATCACCACCTACATAACGTCCGTCTACATCTGTATAGATACGAGGATCAATCATCGTATGATACATGGCAGTATAGAATATCGTTTTTTCATCATCCGTACCACCGGATATCCGGACACGATTAAGTTCTTTGTTCCACAATTCAGTAGCTTCCTGCTTTACTTGTCCAAAATTTTTAGAGGCTATTTCTTGTTCAAAGTTATTTGCAGCACCCTCCATATCAACAAAAGAGATACCAACTTTCATCTCTACAGTCTCTCCCTCCTTCGTTGGAAATTCAGTAAAAAAGCCCAGATGTTTACCCGTCAGTTCTTTCTTGTCTTTTATAACCGGAGCTTGTGATACACGAGTCAAATAAGGAATACTCACTACTTCATCACGTTTCCGAACCCAATGTTCGGGAATATCTGCACTCCAAAAGCCATAATTAGTCAAAGGTTTACTAAATTGTGCATAATAATAAACGGTATAATCGGCTTTTCCTTCACCATTACCCCATCCACCACCATCAGGTGTACACTTCATCCATCCTTGAATAGTGTAATCATCTACAACTTTAATATACTGTGAAGTAGATGTTCCCCCTACTCTACGAGCTAAATCAATCTGAATACGCGATTGGTCACTAGAAGGATAAGTAAAATGTAAAATTCCACAGTGTGGTGTCGCGCTACTTTCTACTTTGATATGATAATCAGTCAATTCTACCGAATAATATCCGGCCTTAGCCGTTTCAGTGGCTTTGTTATAAGCCGAACGATATCCTTTTATACTATCATTATTCTCTTTACCTGCCACTTTATATAATTCACCAGTTGTAGGCATCACAAGAAAATTGCCCAAATCACCAAACCATCCCACACCACTCATCTGGGTAAAGGCAAATCCTTCGATTGTCTTATGTTCATCACTGTATCCGGAACCGTTATCACCTCCCGTTATTGTATTAGGACTAACCTGTACCATACCATACGGAGTCGTAGCTCCGGGAAAAGTTTTACCTAATCCGTGATAAACACCGGCAGCCCCTACACTAGTACTGGCACCAATAAACGGGTTTACATAATCGGTCGGAACCCAATCTTCCGATACGGTATTGGTTGATGAGCAACCCGTCATCCAACACAAAAAGCAAACAATTAAAAGATTAGCAGTCGCTTTATACATAACAATAATCTAATTATTTTAAGTCAAACTAAGAACGAAAGTCTTAATACCAAACCGAGGCATTGAAATCATCATTTCCGATTTACCTGCACGTGTTTTTATCTTCTTTCTTTCGATACATTGTCCATTCAAATCAACTTCCTCCACTCCGGATAATGGCATGTCAATGGTAACCTTTTGTAATTTTCCGTCCCCTTCAGAATTGAACAGGCGCAATAGTACCTTTCCATCTTTCATTTGAAGAGCACTCACTTGATAACCAGTATTCTGTAAATCAATAAATGATTTCGATTCCGGTTTTGCCACTGGATAGCAAGAATGCAGCAATGGTTCATTCCAACAATCGCTATCATCTGCGATTGATGCTTTGTCCCATTTGCCACGATGAGGTATAATTGCATACTTCATCCTCAAAGGGTGTGTTATTTTATAATCAGGTCCCCAAAGTCCTCCACCCGAATATTGAGCAGTCAGTCCTAGCGGATAGTCCTCTCCATAAGAATAAGAAGTAGTATGGTCTGATAATAAAGCCAAAGCATAGTCGCCTTCCTGTTCAGCCAAGTCAACCCAATGAAGTATAATATTATGTTTGATTTGATCCCAAGAACCAAAGAAAGTATCAGTCAGTTTGCTTTCACATACATCAAACGGTGCATTTTTGTAAACATGGGGAGAATGTAAATCAGTCGGGAATAATACACTTAGTTTAAACCGATCGTCACAATAAGCCCGACGATTATCACGCCAACGTTCCTCTTTATATTCACCAATACCTACATTCTTTTTCCAGTCAACCGTCAAATCAAAATCGATTCGTCTCGCACCTTTAGTGAGAGTGATTACCTGTGTAAACGGATGGGAAGCAATCTCACCCTCTATCTTAATTTTTTGCTCATATACATTATCCCTTACTACTGTCAGCTTGGCCGGAGTCTCTATAGAAGAACGAAATTTGCCTTCTTCATAAAAAAAGCCTCGTAGCTCCCCTAAGGCATATTTCTCCGTTTTACCTGCAAAATCCTTATTCCCTTCTTTTTTAGCTATCAGGCTTTTTATGGTTCCTCCCTTTGATAAGTCAAAAACAATTTTATACATATCATTTTCAACCACGTATTCCTGTTTATTCACCTTATTACCTTCCAAAACGAATCTACTCTCCGAAGCCTCTTTCTTACCGGCTTCTTTCTTTTTTATACAATACGTGGAATAACCAAAGGGAGGAATCTCTGCCTCAAAAAATAATCTTATCTCTTTACCTTCATTTTCTACCAAACAACCTATATCTTTACCTTTCCAGTCATAAACACTTAAATCCGCATTTTCAGATTCCGTAGGCAGAAGAACACTTACGACTTCCTTTCTTCTCATTCCTAATGTATTAAAAACACGTATATATTGCTGTTGAGCATTATTTTGCGGAATAAACTTTTCATTAAAGCTCTGCATAGATGCCTCAATAATTCCATCTGCAAGATGATTGGTACTGTCTGTCCATCGCTTAATCTGATCAGCCCATGTTCCTTTTCTATTCAGTCCATTATAAGGCACAATCCACGAATCATGATGTTGTGCCAACATCAGTGTACGCCAAGCCTCATCCATATCTGCCTGTCGACAAATATATTTATTTTCCAGATAAGCCATTACAGACATTTTCTCTGCCATGACAATTTTATTTTCTGAAACGCGTACTTCTTGCGCTATTTTTTGCAAAACCTGACTTCCCCACATAAGATTCACATGTATATCTTCCTGTGAAAAAGACCAATTATCATCCGTTTTTCCGATGGAGACATTTTCAATATAATCTCTCCATGTCATATATATAGAGTTATTTTTTGTGTTCTTTCCACTTCCCAGCCATGGGCCGTTTTTCCATCCCGCATCCTGAAAACACATACCAACAGGATGCTTGATACCTGCGTTACGGCAATCTTTTAAATAAGCATCCGAATTTCCCCAAGCAGTTGTCTGCCAAGTTGATCCCGGCTCCAGTTTTTCACAAGCATATCTGGGAACAGTCAATATTGCAGTCCCGTCCGGTCCCACCCAATTAACCAATTCTCCGCCATAAGCAGCAGTATACCCTCCCCAACAGGTGTTGGGACATTTTAATACAGCATATTTAAAGCCGAATTGTTTAAGGATTTGTGGCAAGCAACTTGTGAAGCAAGGTTCTTCTACCGAATAGGTTACAAAATCTACCTCCGGAAAATGTTTGTTTATTTTAGCAATACCATATTGAAACTGTCTTATTATACTCTCTCCCGAGATATTATAGCAATAAGGCTGTGCATAAGTAGGATTCGTAAACTCTACCTGATTACTAGTAGCCATCTCTTTAAAACGCAAATAAGCCTCCGGAGTCTGTACTCTGACTGTATCCCATGTTTCAGGCTCTATCTCCATACAAATCCGCCAGTCCGGATGCATAGCCAGCTGATCCACAATAAATTGAGTTTTCCACTTTACCGGATAATGTCCATATATCCCGCCATGATACCCATCAACAAAATAAGCTTGTTGAGAATAAACATTTGCATAAAAGAAAACAGTCAGTAATATGATATAAATTTTACTCATAGTATCCTAAAGCTATTTATCTTTGTGTTGCTCCATTCTACGCATAAATTCATATAATTTATGTTGGACAACTTCTTTATTATTTTCATATTCCGGAGATATCCAATCAACGAGTGCCAGCAAATTCTGATTTTCTATAAATTCTTCCTTCAGCCTTTCGTTGTTTTCCACTTCTATGAGAAACTCTGTTTTTTCATCAGAAGTAAATTCATCCGCAAAATATTTATTCAGACAATTCTCCATATACACAGTCCTTTTTTATCAAAGAACGATTATCTCAATAAATACCCCTAAAAAATACCGATAAATTCATTAAAAAGTTATGCAGCCAATGTCACATTGAGTTTTGCTCTCAACTTTTTTAGTGCTATTCCCATCTGACATTCCACTGTATTTACCGAAATGCCTAAACGTTCGGATATTTCCCTATACTTCAATCCTTCCATACGACTTAACAAAAATATGTCACGGCATCTTTTAGGCAAACTATTGATAGCATCCCGTATCAGGTTCTCCATCTGATTTCTTTCTGATATATCATATACATCAAAACGATCTAAAGATTGCAATTTCAGATTCAACTCAATCTCAAAAGAAGCCTTCACATTCTCGACATACTTTTGCTCGAATACTTTATGCTTTAAATAATCCAAACATTTGTTTCTCACAAGTCTGAAAAGATAAGCATTCATATTCTCAATATGATTCATAGACTCTCTCTTTTCCCATAAGTCTGTAAACACATCTTGCGTTATGTTCTCAGCATCCTCTTCCGACATCACAAATTCTTTTGCAAACCGAACTAGTTTGGGATAATAAATAAGATACAATTCTGAAAAACTCATAGTTGTGTGTTTCTTTAGATTAGTATTCAGTTATCAAAAATCTTGTGATGCAAATATAGAGATGAAAAAAGCCTACTTCTTAGTGGAAGTAGGCGGGAAAGTAAACGTTTTATAAATCAATTATTGTATATACATTTAATAATCAACAATTTACAACAATACCATTTTTTAGTTTTGGTAAACCGGATAGAATCATTTTTGAGACAAAGAACCAAGCTTTTTTACCTCCTCCTCAAAGATATTACTATCAAGAGTGGACATTCTCTTCACTTTACTCTTATAATTATAGATTGTCTGCACAGAATAATGCAAAAATACAGCAATCTGTCCAACATCGGTAATTCCTAATCGTATCAATGCAAATATGCGTAATTCTGTATTCAGTTGGTCCTTTTCCAGTTTATAACGCTCCTCCGGTTTCAACAAAGAATTGAACTTTTCCACAAAGTTAGGATACAATTTAAGGAACGCTTTATCAAAGTTATGGTATAGTTCTTCAAGTTCCTTTTCAAAAGGTCGGGAGGATGACTTATATAAATCATCAATCTGTCCGGTCTTGATTTTCCTGTTCACATTCTTCCTGTACTCATCGAGTTTATTAATATAAACAGCACATTGATTCATAAAATACCCCACATATTTTTCCTTAATCAGATTAGCTTCGTCGAGATTCTTATTCAATTCGACCAGTTCTTCATTCATAGCCTTAAGATGCCGCTTAGCCCGGGATACTATTTTTGTTTGTTTATATGTAAAATACAAGGCAATAGCAAGAAATATCACAAACAAGCTAGTTAGAAATATATAAAAACGAAGATTCTGTTTTTGTTTTTCCAACCGGATTAAATACGTATTTTCAATAATTGGATGGATGCGAGCAATTACCGTATTCTTAAAACGAGAATTATAAAATATAGCATCGTCCAACGCTATTTTTATATAATTATATGCTCTGTCTATATCTCCTTTATGATATAAATTAACTGCTAGTGTTAACAAAGCCTCATTTTCTTTTACTGCTAATTTTGTATCTGTCATAGCAGCTAATATCAGAAACTTCTCTTCCAAATCATAGTCTCCAATCAACCGATAAGCCCTTGAAAGCCCCATAGCCATCATTGCATACCCATGAGTTCCCAAATTTTGCTCATTATATATTTGAGTTAATATTTTAAGAGCTTCTTTTACATTACCTTTATCCTGAAGTTTCACAGCCTTTTCCTTTAAATACATATTTGACCGGTCATATAAGATACTCATTACAGTATCTCTATACGAGTTCTTTTCCTGTATATATCCGGCAGAAAACCGAACATCATCTGTATACTTTATAAGGTTCTCATAATAACGTATACGATTCCAACAATACAATGCTTTAAGATGATTTGATAAATCCGCACATTGAATTGATTTAAATATATCATTTGCTTGAATAAACAAACCGGATAAGGAATAGACAAAAGCCAACCGGAGCTGCCCTTCCAAAAGGAATTCTTTATTACCGACTATGTTTGCTATTTTTATATTTTCATGAATATATTGTTCTGCTGAGTCACAGACAAAAGTCTCATATTGATAGATAAGCTCTTTGTTTAAATTATAAATATCTTCCAACGAATTAAGACCAGCCTTCTTTTTCTTTAATTCTTTTATGGTAGCTTCTTTTTTCTGGGTATATATCAAACGTTCAGAAATCACTTTGTCCAACACCTTCAACAAAGAATCATTCTCACTATCTGCATAGAGGTAAAACAAGGAGTTTAGAAGGAAAAATATAAACCAAAGTGTGCGTTTCATAATCATGTATTCTTTCTTAATCTGCAAAAAAATGTATTTTCTTTGTGTAATTCGCAAAAAAGAGCATAAATCATTCTTTTTATTGCATCTTTTAACAAATGAAGATGGAGAAATTACCCCATTCTAAATGATATTTGTGAAACCATGCTGACTAAAAAATGAATCTAAAAGATATGGAGTTAAAAAAAGCTTTTTTGCCATACGGACTTTGCAAAAAGTATAAATATTAGTTCTATATTTGCAGCCGTTAAAGGAGAAAGATGAAACAAAGCTTAAAATTCGGACTACTTTTAGTGTTGGCTTTGCTCATCCATTGCGCAACTAACGGAGCAATGGAAGATATGTGCAAAGTTTCCTCCCCGACTTATCGGCAGGAGAAATGCTATGTATCACAAGATCGTCCGATTCAGGATGCTTTGGAACGTCTTTATAATCTTTATACGACTCAAACCTGTGACATGAGTCATACAGACGTCGCACATGTTCCGACAGATAAAAGCATGTTTTTGTTAATCGCTTATTTCTGTGACCATTACAAACATCAAAGTCCACCTTACCCTGTCTCATCCCATTCTCCTACATACTATTACGATCCTATCTCCTATTATATATATGGGTTGAGAAAGATTGTCATTTAGCCTACAGTACAGTAGACTCTTTTGCTCGTCATTTATTACAGTTGGTTTTATTCTCCATAGGGCGAATAGACTAATTGCTTATTTCTATATAATATTCAATCTAAACAGCTATTGAATTATGAATTTTACATTTTTAGTTGTTGTTTTACTGACAGCGCTTGCTTTTGTCGGTGTAGTAATAGCCCTCTCGCGTGCTATCTCTCCCCGTTCATACAACCTGCAAAAGTTTGAGGCTTATGAATGTGGTATACCGACACGTGGTAAATCATGGATGCAGTTCCGTGTAGGCTACTACTTGTTTGCCATCCTATTCCTTATGTTCGATGTCGAAACAGCTTTTCTGTTTCCGTGGGCGGTAGTTATGCGTGACATGGGACCACAGGGACTTATTAGTGTTCTCTTCTTCTTTATCATTTTAGTTCTGGGTCTTGCTTATGCCTGGAGGAAAGGAGCTTTGGAATGGAAATAACCAAAAAGCCAAAAATAAAATCTATTCCGTATGATGAGTTTATCGACAATGAATCATTGGAAAAGTTGGTCAAAGAACTTAATGCAGGAGGAGCCAATGTTGCCCTCGGAGTACTTGACGACTTTATCAACTGGGGGCGCAGCAATTCACTGTGGCCGCTTACCTTTGCAACCAGTTGTTGTGGTATCGAATTTATGGCACTGGGTGCCGCGCGTTATGACATGGCCCGCTTTGGGTTTGAAGTAGCACGTGCCAGCCCGCGTCAGGCTGATATGATTATGGTATGCGGAACAATCACCAATAAAATGGCTCCGGTACTGAAACGACTTTACGACCAGATGCCCGATCCGAAGTATGTGGTTGCTGTAGGCGGATGCGCTGTCAGCGGAGGTCCTTTCAAGAAGTCCTATCACGTAGTAAACGGGGTGGACAAGATTCTTCCGGTAGATGTATATATTCCCGGATGCCCGCCACGTCCTGAAGCATTCTATTATGGCATGATGCAATTGCAACGCAAAGTAAAAATAGAAAAGTTCTTTGGTGGAGTAAACAGAAAAGAGAAGAAACCGGATTATTTAAGAAATGAAGAATGATGAATGATGAATGAAGAATTCGCATGCAACATCCCGGCAGATTTTTCATTCTTAATTTTTCATTCTTAATTTAATTTGATTTATGCAAGAAATACAATTTATAGCTCCTGCAGCGTTACACGACGAGATGCTGCGCTTGCGAAATGAAAAACAGATGGACTTTCTCGAAAGCCTCACCGGTATGGACTGGGGAGTAGCCGATGAGAAAGACGCTCCGGAAAAACTCCGCGGTTTAGGCGTAGTCTACCATCTGGAATCTACCATTACAGGCGAACGGATAGCACTAAAAACAGCGACAACCAACCGCGAGCTACCGGAAATTCCGTCTGTCAGCGACATCTGGAAGATAGCCGACTTCTACGAACGTGAAGTTTTTGATTTTTATGGCATCACCTTTGTCGGTCATCCTGATATGCGCCGGCTCTACCTGCGCAACGATTGGATCGGTTATCCGATGCGTAAAGATAACGAACCGGAAAAGGATAACCCACTGTGCATGACTAATGAAGAGACGTTTGATACGACTCAAGAAATAGAACTGAACCCGGACGGAACCATCAAGAACAAAGAGACGAAACTGTTCGGCGAAGAAGAATATGTAGTCAACATCGGTCCGCAGCACCCTGCTACCCATGGTGTAATGCGCTTCCGTGTTTCTCTGGAAGGTGAAATTATTCGTAAGATTGATGCGAACTGCGGGTATATCCACCGAGGCATCGAGAAAATGAATGAAAGCCTCACTTACC
The DNA here is from genome assembly GCF_001185845.1 of Bacteroides sp. 3_1_13. Taxonomy (NCBI): domain Bacteria; kingdom Pseudomonadati; phylum Bacteroidota; class Bacteroidia; order Bacteroidales; family Bacteroidaceae; genus Bacteroides; species Bacteroides sp. 3_1_13. Next base: position 2,335,441 of record NZ_KQ236955.1, on the reverse strand, counting down.
CTCAAACATTGGCTTTGACAGACCGTCTGGACTATTTGGGCGCGCATCAGAACCGCCATGCATTGTGTATGTGCATTGAAAAAGCCATGGGCATTGAGGTCAGTGAACGCGTACAGTACATCCGTACCATAATGGACGAGTTGCAACGTATCGATTCTCACTTACTGTTCTACTCTTGTCTTGCTATGGACTTAGGAGCGTTGACAGCATTCTTTTATGGATTCCGTGACCGCGAGAAAATTCTCGATATCTTTGAAGAAACTTGCAGCGGACGTCTGATTATGAACTACAATACGATTGGCGGTGTACAGGCTGATCTTCATCCTAACTTCGTCAAACGAGTAAAAGAGTTCATTCCATATATGAGAGGAATTATCCACGAATATCACGATATATTCACGGGTAACATCATCGCACAGAGCCGTATGAAAGGCGTCGGTGTGTTAAGCCGTGAAGATGCCATCTCTTTCGGTTGTACCGGAGGTACAGGCCGTGCATCAGGATGGGCGTGTGACGTACGTAAACGAATGCCATACGGTGTATATGACAAAGTCGATTTCAAAGAAATCGTTTATACGGAAGGTGACTGCTTTGCCCGTTACCTGGTGCGTATGGATGAGATCATGGAAAGTCTGAACATCATTGAGCAATTAATAGACAATATTCCCGAGGGACCTTATCAGGAGAAGATGAAACCTATCATCCGTGTTCCGGAAGGCAGTTACTATGCAGCAGTAGAAGGAAGTCGTGGTGAATTTGGTGTCTTCCTGGAAAGTCAGGGTGACAAAACGCCTTACCGCCTACACTACCGTGCTACAGGATTGCCGCTTGTTGCTGCAATTGACACCATTTGCCGGGGCACAAAGATTGCCGACTTAATTGCTATTGGCGGAACAATAGATTATGTCGTTCCGGATATTGACAGATAATACTTAATTATTAAAAATATATGTTCGACTTTAGTATAGTAACAAACTGGATACATGAGCTACTGCTCTCCATTATGCCGGAGGGATTAGCCATCTTTATAGAATGTGTAGCTGTCGGCGTGTGCCTCGTAGCACTGTATGCCATCCTGGCTATCATATTGATCTACATGGAGCGTAAGGTCTGCGGTTTTTTCCAGTGTCGTCTTGGACCGAACCGTGTTGGTAAATGGGGTTCTATCCAAGTGGTCTGCGACGTGCTCAAAATGCTGACCAAAGAAATCTTCATGCCGAAGGGTGCCGACCATTTCCTTTACAATCTTGCTCCATTCATGGTGATTATCGCTTCATTCCTGACTTTCGCTTGTATTCCTTTTAATAAAGGTGCGGCGATTCTGGACTTTAATGTGGGCGTGTTCTTCCTGTTGGCAGCTTCCAGCATTGGAGTTGTCGGTATCTTGCTGGCCGGTTGGGGTAGTAACAACAAATTCTCTTTGATCGGTGCCATGCGAAGCGGTGCACAGATTATCAGTTATGAACTTTCTGTTGGTATGAGTATCATGACAATGGTAGTGCTGACGGGAACCATGCAATTTTCTGAAATCGTAGAAGGACAAGCTGATGGTTGGTTCATCTTCAAGGGACATATTCCTGCGGTCATTGCTTTCATCATCTATCTGATTGCCGGAAATGCAGAATGTAACCGTGGCCCGTTCGACCTTCCCGAAGCGGAAAGTGAGCTGACAGCCGGATATCATACAGAATACTCCGGTATGGGTTTCGGTTTCTTCTATCTGGCAGAATACTTGAATCTGTTTATCGTAGCCAGTGTTGCCGCCACCATCTTCTTGGGAGGATGGATGCCGCTGCACATTGTTGGTTTGGATGGATTTAATGCTGTAATGGATTATATTCCGGGCTTTATCTGGTTCTTCGCCAAAGCATTCTTTGTGGTATTCCTTTTGATGTGGATCAAATGGACTTTCCCACGCTTGCGTATCGACCAGATCTTGAATCTGGAATGGAAATACCTGGTTCCAATTTCTATGGTAAATCTATTATTAATGGCATGCTGCGTAGCTTTCGGCTTCCACTTTTGATAAATAAAAATTATGGAATATAAAGATAAAAAATATACGTACTTAGGTGGTCTGATGCATGGCATCAGTACACTGGCAACGGGTATGAAAACCAGCATCAAGGTATACTTCCGTAAGAAAGTGACCGAGCAATATCCCGAAAACCGGAAAGAGCTGAAAATGTTCGACCGTTTCCGTGGTACGCTGAATATGCCCCACAATGAGAATAATGAACATCGCTGTGTAGCTTGCGGACTGTGCCAAATGGCTTGTCCGAACGATACAATCAAAGTGACCAGCGAAACCGTCGAAACAGAAGATGGAAAGAAGAAGAAAATTCTGGCAACCTATGAATATGATTTGGGTGCCTGTATGTTCTGCCAGCTCTGTGTCAATGCTTGTCCGCACGATGCCATCACGTTCGATCAGAACTTCGAACATGCAGTCTTCGACCGGACGAAACTTGTCCTGAAGTTGAACCACGACGGTAGTAAAGTAATAGAAAAGAAAAAAGAAGTTTAGATATGGGATCAACACTTGAAACAGTAGTATTCTACTTTTTGGCAGCATTTATTATTGCTATGTCCATCATGACGGTGACTACCCAACGTATCGTACGCTCGGCCACCTACCTGCTCTTCGTGCTCTTCGGCACGGCCGGCATCTATTTTTTGCTGGGTTACACCTTTCTGGGTTCCGTTCAGATTATGGTTTATGCCGGTGGTATCGTCGTTCTTTATGTATTCTCCATCCTGCTGACCAGCGGAGAAGGCGACCGGGCCGAGAAAGCAAAACGAAGTAAAGTCTTAGCCGGACTCTTCACTATGATTGCCGGTTTAGCCATTATCCTGTTTATCACACTGAAGCACGATTTCATGCAGACAGCTAATTTGGCCCCGCAAGAAATTAGCATCCATGCTATCGGGAACGCTTTATTAAGTAGTGACAAATACGGTTATGTATTGCCTTTCGAAGCTGTCAGCATATTATTGCTGGCGTGTATCATCGGTGGCATCATGATTGCACGTAAGAGATAGGAATTTTAAGTATTAACTATCAAAATAGAGTTCGAATATGATACACATGGAATATTACCTGGTAGTTTCTACCATCATGATGTTTGCAGGAATCTATGGATTCTTTACCCGCCGAAATACACTGGCTATCCTGATTTCTGTAGAGTTAATGCTGAATGCTACGGACATCAACTTCGCCGTGTTCAATCGATTCCTTTTTCCGGGGGGAATGGAGGGTTATTTCTTTGCACTCTTTTCCATCGCCATCTCGGCTGCGGAAACTGCAATAGCTATCGCCATCATGATTAACATTTATCGTAATCTTCGAAGCATTCAGGTGCGCAATCTGGACGAGTTGAAGTGGTGATTTGTTTCTCACCAAGAATTAATAATAATAACTCAAGTAATTAAATAAAACTGTATGGAACTAACAATTCTAATGCTCCTTCTTCCTTTCTTCTCCTTTCTCATATTGGGAATCGGAGGTAAGTGGATGTCCCACCGGACAGCGGGTACAATCGGTACGCTGATACTGGGAGCAGTAGCAGTACTATCCTACGTTACAGCTATCCAATATTTCTCCGCTCCACGACTGGAAGACGGAACATTCGCCACACTGATGCCTTACAACTTCACGTGGCTTCCTTTTACAGAGACTTTACACTTCGATTTGGGCATCTTGCTCGATCCTATATCGGTAATGATGTTGATCGTCATCTCTACAGTGTCACTGATGGTACATATCTACTCTTTCGGTTACATGAAAGGAGAAGTCGGTTTTCAACGCTATTACGCTTTCCTATCCCTGTTTACCATGTCTATGCTGGGATTGGTCGTTGCAACCAACATCTTCCAGATGTACCTTTTTTGGGAGCTGGTGGGGGTAAGTTCTTATCTGCTAATTGGTTTTTATTATACAAAACCGGCTGCCATCGCTGCTTCCAAGAAAGCGTTTATTGTTACTCGCTTTGCTGACTTGGGCTTCCTGATCGGTATCCTGATTTACGGATATTACGGTGGTACATTCGGCTTCACTCCGGATACAGTATCCTTGATAAGCGGTGGAGCTTCTATGCTTCCGTTGGCTCTCGGACTGATGTTTGTCGGTGGTGCCGGTAAAAGTGCCATGTTCCCGTTGCATATCTGGTTGCCGGATGCAATGGAAGGTCCTACTCCGGTCAGCGCATTGATTCATGCGGCTACCATGGTAGTTGCCGGTGTATATCTGGTGGCACGTATGTTCCCACTTTTCATTACATACGCACCGAATACGCTGCACATGGTTGCTTGGGTAGGTGCATTTACAGCATTCTACGCGGCAAGTGTGGCTTGCGTACAATCAGACATCAAACGTGTACTGGCTTTCTCTACCATTTCACAGATTGGCTTCATGATGGTAGCTCTGGGTGTTTGTACTTCCATGAATCCGCACGAAGGAGGTTTGGGCTACATGGCTTCCATGTTCCACCTTTTCACACATGCCATGTTTAAGGCATTACTCTTCCTCGGTGCAGGTAGCATTATCCATGCCGTACATTCTAATGAAATGTCCGCTATGGGAGGTTTACGCAAATATATGCCGATCACTCACTGGACATTCCTGATTGCTTGTCTGGCTATTGCCGGTATTCCTCCGTTCTCGGGCTTCTTCTCGAAGGATGAAATTCTGGCTGCTTGTTTCCAATACAGCCCTGTAATGGGATGGGTGATGACAGTCATCGCTGCAATGACAGCTTTCTATATGTTCCGCCTTTACTACGGTATTTTTTGGGGGAGCGAGCCGCCCCGGGCAGGTTCCCATTCGGAACATAACACGCCGCACGGAAACTTGGAAGCGGCACCTTGCCGCCCACATGAGAGTCCGTTGGCTATGACTTTCCCGCTGATGTTCCTGGCAGTTGTAACTTGTGGAGCAGGATTTATTCCTTTCGGACACTTCATCAGTTCGAATGGTGAATCTTATTCTATCCATCTCGATCCGTCAGTAGCTATTACGAGCGTTGTTATTGCGATTATTTCGATTGCAATCGCTACATGGATGTACAAGAATGCCAAACAGCCTGTTGCTGATTCGTTGGCAAAACGATTCAAAGGTCTGCACAAGGCAGCCTATAATCGCTTCTATATTGATGATATCTACCAGTTTATTACGCATAAGATTATCTTCCGCTGCATCTCTACTCCTATCGCATGGTTCGACCGTCATGTAGTGGATGGATTCTTTGACTTCCTGGCATGGGCCACCAATACAACAAGCGACGAGATTCGTGGTTTGCAGAGCGGTCAGGTACAACAATATGCATATGTGTTCCTTTGCGGTGCACTGGCACTTATCCTACTGCTGATTCTCTAAATAGTAAATAGTAAATCTTTAAATAGTAAATCATAAAGATGAATTTCTTATCCATATTCGTACTTATCCCCTTATTGATGCTGGCCGGACTTTGGGCAGCACGAGGAATCAAAGCCATCCGGGGGGTTATGGTAACTGGCGCATCGGCACTTCTGATTGCCTCCGTCGTACTTACATTCCTGTATTTGGGAGAGCGTAGCGCCGGAAACACGGCAGAAATGCTTTTCCGTGCAGATACGCTTTGGTATGCCCCGCTTCACATATCTTATTCAGTAGGTGTTGACGGAATTTCGGTAGCCATGTTGTTATTGTCTGCTGTCATCGTATTCACCGGTACATTCGCTTCCTGGCGCCTGCAACCGCTGACGAAAGAATATTTCCTCTGGTTCACCCTGTTGTCTATGGGAGTATTCGGATTCTTTATATCCGTCGATTTGTTCACCATGTTCATGTTCTACGAAATTGCGTTGATACCGATGTACTTGCTGATTGGTGTATGGGGATCAGGACGTAAAGAATATGCAGCCATGAAACTGACTCTTATGTTGATGGGCGGTTCCGCTTTCCTATTGATTGGTATTCTCGGAATCTATTTTGGTTCGGGAGCAACCACCATGAATCTTCTCGAAATTGCACAGTTGCACAACATACCTTTTGCGCAGCAATGCATCTGGTTCCCGCTGACTTTCCTCGGCTTCGGTGTATTGGGCGCCCTTTTCCCGTTCCACACATGGAGTCCTGACGGTCACGCTTCCGCCCCGACTGCCGTATCCATGCTTCATGCCGGAGTATTGATGAAACTGGGAGGTTACGGATGTTTCCGTATCGCCATGTATCTGATGCCGGAAGCAGCCAACGAACTTTCCTGGATATTCCTGATACTGACAGGTATCTCTGTAGTCTACGGAGCCTTCTCCGCTTGTGTACAGACCGACTTGAAATACATCAATGCTTATTCATCCGTATCTCACTGCGGACTGGTTCTTTTCGCCATTCTGATGCTAAACCAAACAGCAGCAACAGGAGCAATCCTTCAAATGCTTTCGCACGGATTGATGACAGCCTTGTTCTTTGCTCTGATCGGTATGATATATGGACGTACACACACACGTGACGTTCGCGAACTTGCCGGTTTAATGAAAATTATGCCGTTCCTTAGCGTATGTTATGTGATTGCCGGTCTTGCCAACCTCGGTCTGCCGGGATTAAGCGGTTTCATTGCTGAAATGACCATCTTCGTCGGCTCTTTCCAGAACAACGACGTATTTCACCGCACACTGACCATCATTGCCTGTTCTTCGATTGTGATTACCGCAGTCTACATCCTGCGCCTGGTAGGTAAGATCCTATACGGAACCTGCACCAACAAACATCACCTCGAACTGACCGACGCAACTTGGGACGAACGTGTAGCCGTTATCTGCCTCATCGTTTGTGTTGCCGGACTAGGTATGGCTCCTTTCTGGGTTAGCCACATGATTGGTGAAAGCGTATTACCGGTTGTCTCACAACTAATCCCCTAACTCATAAATCATAATTCTTAATTCATAAATAAACAAGATGGATTATTCACAATTTCTAAATATGCGAGAAGAGCTGTCGCTCATAGCTGTCTTACTGCTGCTATTTCTAGCTGACCTCTTCATGAGTCCGGATGCACACAAAAATAGTGGGAAAGCACGCCTGAACACCATGTTGCCCGTTATTCTGATGGCTATCCATACGGCTATCAACTTGATTCCGGGAACTGCTACCGATGCATTCGGTGGTATGTATCACTATGTACCGATGCACACAGTTGTTAAATCGATCCTGAATGTCGGTACACTGATTGTTTTCCTGATGGCGCACGAGTGGATGAAAAGAGAAGACACTTCATTCAAACAAGGAGAATTCTATGTGCTTACACTCTCTACCTTGTTTGGTATGTATCTCATGATTTCCGCCGGACATTTCCTGATGTTCTTCATCGGTCTTGAAACAGCTTCTATTCCGATGGCAGCATTGATTGCCTTCGATAAATACCGTCACAACTCTGCCGAAGCAGGTGCCAAATACATTCTGACAGCTCTTTTCTCCAGTGCATTGCTGTTGTTTGGTCTGTCCATGATCTATGGTTCTGCCGGGACTCTTTATTTCGATGACCTCCCTGCCCATATCGACGGAAATCCGTTACAGATCATGGCATTTATATTCTTCTTCACAGGAATGGCATTCAAGTTATCACTGGTTCCATTCCACTTATGGACAGCAGACGTTTACGAAGGCGCTCCGAGTACAGTTACCGCTTATTTGAGTGTTATATCAAAAGGATCGGCAGCATTTGTTTTATTGGCTGTCCTTATCAAAGTATTCGCTCCAATGATCAATGACTGGCAGGAAGTACTTTATTGGGTAACCATCGCTTCTATCACTATTGCCAATATATTTGCTGTCCGTCAGCAAAACCTGAAACGTTTGATGGCGTTCTCCAGTATTTCGCAAGCGGGATATATTATGTTAGGCGTTATCGGTGGTACAGCACAAGGCATGACTGCATTGGTATATTATGTATTAGTGTACGCTGCCGCCAACCTCGGAGTATTTGCCGTTATCACTATCGTGGCATTACGCAGTCAGAAATTCACGCTTGAAGATTACGCAGGACTTTATAAAACGAATCCCAAAATCGCTCTCTTGATGACTCTGTCTCTGTTCTCATTGGCAGGCATCCCTCCGTTTGCCGGATTCTTCTCTAAGTTCTTTATCTTCATGGCTGCTTTCGATGCAGGTTTCCACTTGCTGGTATTCATCGCATTGGTAAATACAGTGATTTCGTTGTATTACTATCTATTGATTGTAAAAGCAATGTATATCACTCCTTCCGACAACCCGATTCCTACTTTCCGCAGCGACCGTTGCACAAAATGGGGACTGGCACTTTGCACATTGGGTATCATCGGACTGGGTATTGCAAGTATCGTATATCAATCCATCGATAAACTGTCGTTCGGAATTTAAACGGACTTCCTTTATATAAAAGAAACGGTCTTGGTTTCATGTCAGTATCAATCGACATCAAAACCAAGACCGTTTCTTCTATATAAAAGCCGCTTTTATTAATGAGGAAGGAAGATATTCACCTGCCTTATTACCACTCTACCGGGCACAGTTCATCTCTTCCGTCACGATCACTCCGGGAATAGTAAACCAAAACCTTGATCCTTTTCCTTTTTCAGAATCAACGCCAATCCGCCCACCTAATTGTTCAACGATGCTCTGACAGATAGAAAGTCCCAATCCTGTACCGTGTACAAAAGAATTAAGCTTCACAAAACGCTCAAAGATATGTGGCAATTGCTCTTTCTCAATACCGATGCCTGTATCTTCGACATAAAACTCCAATTCTCCGTCTTTTAGTTTATACCCCACATGAATACTTCCTTCAGAGGTAAACTTCATTGCATTATTAACAAAATTAGAGATCACCTGATGTATACGGTTACGGTCACTAATGACATGACAAACCGGAAGGTGATTATCAAGTACCAGTTCCACCTCTCCTTTCGCTTTCATGCGCATAGAGCGGACAATATCTTCACACAGCAGATATACATCTACATCTCCATTAGTAAATTCAAACGTACCAGCCTCAATCTTTGATAAATCAAGTATGTCCGAAATTAGTTGCAACAAGAGTTCATTATTCTCACGTACAATCTTAATATATTCCTGACGTTCTTCCAACTCTTCAGTTTCCACCAGCAAATCGGAGAAACCGACAATGGCATTCAGCGGCGTACGGATTTCATGACTCATATTGGCAAGGAAAGCACTTTTCAAACGATCCATCATCTCCGCTTTATCACGCGCCTGAATCAGTTCGGCTTCAGTTTCTTTCAATTCTGTAATATCATAATTGATACCGATGATTTCTATTTCATTTTCCTCCGGTTTATAGTTAGTGACCATCACATTACTACTCACCCAATTCCATTCATTCTTCGTTCCGGGACGACGAATACGCATCTCACCCTGAAAATGCCTTCTTTTTCCGTCTCTGACTTCATCATAAAAATCAAGGAAACGCTTACGATCTTCAGGGTGCATATGGGTATAAACACCCACAACCTCATCCAAAAGCGCATCTTCCTCCTCACCTAAATTCTTATACCACTGCTTTATAGCATATCCTTTGCAATTCAAGAGATTCAACTTGGCATAACCTACTTTGGCATAATCGGATATCATCAGGAAGAAATTCTCAAAATCACGGATACGATTCATTGCATCAATCCGTTCGGTATTATCAATACTTATTAATATATATCCGCTGAAGTTGCCCTCATTATCATACAATTTACTAACCTTCGAATACAGTTCTATCGCATTAGAACGGTTTGTCTCATAATATCCTTCCGCCTGTTCAAAAGAATAATTAAGCCTGAAATCTACCAAATCTTCATTCCGCACACGATCACGTATGTTCTGCGGCACATTCGGATTATCAAAGAAGTTAACTCCGATCACATCCGACTTATTCACTACACCGAATATCTCCAAATCCTTATTGTTCAGGTCTATCAAATAGCCATCCTTATCGTAGATCTCTACTCCTGCCGGAATATTAGCAAATATGTTCTGAAAGAGCTTCTCGCTACGGTCCAATGCCCGGTTAGCTTGTACCGATCCTGTAGAATCGAGGAACAAACCGACTATTTCATCTTTTCCGGGAGAATAAATAACCCAATGCGTATACCGTTCCGTTCTTGGAAAATATTCATCTTTCTCCCTATAAGAATTACTATCCAGTATTTCTTCCAGAAAATTAAGTTTTTGGAGATAGTCAGGATGCTTTTCAGATGCCAAAGAACCAATATACGACTCCAAAGGAAGCCCGAAGAAGGTTGAACTGACCTCATTCGCATCCGTCACCCGATAATCACAAGGTTTATTATTCTCGTCACGGATAATGGACATACGTATATATCCCATCGGCATAAAATGAAACAGATTATTTAGGAAAGTCTGTTCACGGATTACCTTATCCTTAGCCTTGCGCAACTCGATACAGATGCTTATAATATTGCCCAATGAAGAGAACCATTGGAAATCCTCATTACTCCAGATATGGTCACTTTTCACCAAATCAATACCCATATATCCCCAAACATAGTCACCCGCCATCAAAGGAGTAACCATCAAAGATCGAATACCTTGAGCTGCAAGTATCTGGTATTCATCGACTGCTTTTTCTGGTAATTGTTCCAGTGTATTCAAGATAATGGGTTTACCAGCCAATATCTGTTCACTCCACCATCTCGATTGACTGATAGGTATACCTTGTAAAGCCTCTTTTTCTGCCGATACCCCTTCGGAAACTACTTCATAAGTACAACTATGATGGGTCTGGCTTTCGTCATATTCGAAAATATAAACACGCCCTTCTCTGTTATAAAGATTCAGAATCTCCTTTAAAATATCTGTTATACAAGAATCGACTTCTTCATCACGGAGAAAACGGAGCAACGATTGCGATACAAAATTCTGACGGTGGAGCAGGTCATTCACACGTCTCAATGCATCCCTTTGATCTTCTTCCTTGGGAGCCTCAACGCGCTGGATTATTCCGAAGGACTTATCACCTCCATCAACACCTGTACCCTTCTCACGAAAAGCCAGACGGGTATGCAACCAGACCTCGCCATATTTTGAATGAATAGGGAAAGTTTGTTCATAAAAGTCCTTATGGATAGAAGAATTTGCCCGGAACTCCTGGGCAATCTGCTTGCGATAATCTTCACGTATCAGGTTCAGAAAATCCGAAGTAGAGATGGTGTCGCCGTCCAATCCCAAAAGATCAGAAAGATAATCGGAACATAAATAATATCCTGCCGTTAAATCTACTTCCCACCACCCGATTTGTGCAAGAGAAGCCATTTTTTTGTATCGCTCGTTGTCTGTCTGCATATTTTGTATTATTGTAAGACAATAGGTTGACAAATATACAAAAAAGGTAATCACTCATACCATAAAGGAGCAAATAAAAAAGCTAAAAGAAGATTACGAAAATAAATAAATAGAATATGGGAGAATCTGTTTGTTACAAATTCTCCCATACCTCCTATTGAAAAATACGGACTCCGCTAACCTATATCTTATTATAATGAGGAAATATTATATCCAGTCCAAGTAAACAGGGATGCATCTGCACCAGTATTCGTAGTCGGCTCGGTAAATGTATTCAATGTACCGTTCAGCTTATTCTTAAAGTTCAATGTATGGGTGACACTGATGCTGGAAGACGCACTTCCTGCCCCTTTACTGTCATTCATATCAATCAAATCGATTGTACCGCCGGAACCTTTGACAAGAGCATTGGTGATCGTAGTTTTTGCTCCACGACGGATTTTAATCACGTCTTGCATACGGTCTGCATTATCCGTTGTATTGGCAGCATTATTTACGATTGTCATATTTTCAACCGCAAAGTCTGACTGACGTAAATGATCCGGATAAATGCCATCCAAGTTACCATCTGCTTCAATGCCGCGCGGATCTGCTTCCGTACTGGTATAACCGCTTTCCCAAACGCCATAGCAGTTTTTCAATTTACCGGAATATCCTTGAGTGAAGTCGAACATATCATCATCCGGGTTCACAGCCAACAGGTTGGTTACATTCACCGTACCGCCAAAGAATTCGATGGCATCATCCGCGCTCTCAAGAATGTAGATATTCTCGATCTTGGTACCGTTTCCAACACCGTTCAGTGTCAATCCGTTGTGCTCGATATCGGCAGTAGAGCGGGCACCGGCATAGCAGATTTTCACATAAGTCAGTGAACCGGAATTGTCATTATCGACATTACCACCGTATTTATAGTTGTTGTCGATTTCCGTCAGACCTGTATCACTCTTATTGGCGTTCGAACCGGAAATCGGAGCTTTACCATTGATAATAATTCCTCCCCAATAGCCGGATGTAGGGGTTGTTGAATTGGCAGTGAAAACAATCGGTTTATCAGCTGTACCGTCAGCATAAAGTTTACCGCCTTGTGCTACCAGCAGATAACTGCTGAAACCTTCGCGAGCCTTAATCGTTGTTCCGGCAGGGATATTCAGACGGCCTCCATTTTCAATGACTACCGTTCCATTCAGAATATATTCCTTAGCTTCCAGTGTCTGTTCTCCGGTCAGCGTGCCGGACAGGATATTTTCGCCCACAACAATAGAGCTACCGGTCCCACCGTTGTTTCCACCATCTCCGTTACCATCACCGTCTCCGTCACTATCACTGCTACATGCAGTCAATGTAAGTGCTGTTGCCATAACAGCAAACGTCATAAAGTTCACAAACAATCTTTTCATTTTGCTTTCATTATTAGTTAATAATCTTATTTCATCACCCGGTTTAGAATGTACACGACACTCCCAGGCTTATATTTATTCCTTTCTTATAATCATTCAATATCACCTTTTCCCCGTTTTCGTTCGCTTTGCGGCTTAACTTAGAAGAGGGATTCAACAAGTTGCGGGCTTTCAGGTTAAGTGAAAGATGCTTGTTCAGTTTGGCTTGGGACACAAAATCCAGTGTCAGTACTCCCTGCTCCATCATATCCTGATACCCCTGTGTACCAATGGTATATATCTTATCACTCACATAATTAAGTACCAATGTATTGACAAAACTGCGTTCTCCTTTCGTGAAGTTATGCGAGAGGTCGAAATTGACAATCCACGGTGCAGCTCCTTCCAGTTGCGAGCCGGTGGTAACCGTTGCCAAAGGCATTTTTGCATTCGTGTAGATATAAGAGCCATTCAATCCCAAAGAGAGTTTATTCATTCCGTGCGCAGCATTACTCACCGGACGGACAAACAGATTCTTACGTATTTCTACTTCCACTCCTGCCACGGTTGCCTTATCCGCTATATTCTCATAAGAAAGATAACCTCCGGCGCTTGCCACTTCGATGCGGGATATCGGATTCTTAATCAATTTATAGAAAGCTGTGAAAGAAACCAACTCGGTCGGAGTGGGATTAAAGTCCCACTTCAGATCAAGGTTATAATGATCCGAAGGTTTCAGATTGGGGTTACCCTGACTGTTGAAGTTCACGCCGACATAACGGTAAGGAGATATTTCCTTTGCCTGCGGAAGCGTATATGTTTTACTAGCTCCCAGACGAAGCGAGTTTTTATCATTCAGATTGTATTTGAGATTCAAGCTGGGCAGGAAATAATCTTTTTGGATGGTATTGTTTCCTTTAGAGCCTCCACGATTCACATTGTAATCCACTTCAATATCTACCTTGTCGTATTTCATTCCCAGATTCACAATCCAACGGGGAGTAAACTGGTAGGTAGCCTCGGCATAAGCGGAATGGATATTCTTTTTCACGATATATTCATCTAAGTTCTTTTGTATCTTGAACCAGTCGGAAGCAAAGTTTTCCTGATTATAATAATCGTCAAGCGAGAAGTCATCCAAAGAAGGGAGGGTAGAAACATGTCCTACGGTCAGGTTATATTCCGTAGCTTTGAAGTTATCATCTACGAATCGGCCTGTATATCCGAAACGGACATTCGAAATCTCTTCTATATTATCTTTCAGACGATAGACCAAGCCTGCTTTTACATTCAAGTCGTCTTCATCTAAAGTTGAGAAATAGCGCTGTTGTGAGTTGCCCCTTAGCAACGTATAGCCGTCTTCCGCTTTAGTCAGGTTATTGATACGACGATCCGGTTCATAGCCTTTCACCATATTATAGGAAGCACCTGCATCGAGACTTAATGATTTGGTTAATCCCCAGTTAGTCATCAATTGGTTAACGATCAGCATATTGTCATTTGTTTGTTGGCGACGGGTGAATCCGAGGTTTTCATAGTCGTCACTAAAAATCGAGTTCTTACCGTTGTAATCGCCCACCGACTGGGTATTGGCATGAATCATCATCAAATTATAACTGATGTGATGACGGTTCTGCATATCGAAATCCACATTGGCAAGTGCCAGTTGACTGATATTCTCCGCATACTTCTTTCCATTCATATCTTTATATACCGTACCGCTGGTAGTTGTATTACGTATGATTTCATCCGTATACTGATAGTCCGTCGTATGTCCGGCAGTCAGGAAGAAAGAAAGCGGATTTTTGTCTTTTCCGACATAGAATCGTTTACCTCCGGAAATACTGTAACTCCGGTTGACTTGAAAATGTTGCGCGGAAGGGTCTAACTTATTTCTGAAGTTCCATGAGTTTTCATCGGCAGGTTCGGTGCGATTGGCAAAGCCCATGAAGTTCACTCCATCCTGTTTCAGAAAATCGGCTGCTACCGTTTGTGTATTCAAGCCACCGGAAATGCCGAATCCCAGGCTACCACTACCAATCAGTTCTTTGGATACGATATCAATAGTTGCCCCTCCGACATCGCTGCTGCCTCCCGCATTGAATGCTTTATTTACACCTACCGACTGAATAATGTCCGTACCGAAGAAATCAAGAGAGATATTCTTATATTCCGGGTCTTCGGAAGGAAGAGCAAATCCATTAAAAGTAGTTGCATTGTACCGGTCACCCAATCCACGGACAAAGACATTTTTCACTCCGTCTTGTTTAGACACTCCGGCAACTTTCGTCACAGCACCTTCTGCATCCGAAACACCCTTGCGGGAAAGCTCCCTGACACCAACAGATTGTACGGCAATGACTGCTTTTTGCTGTTCGAGCAACAGCATATTCTCATTTTCCCTATTCTTCTTAGCTACAACCACCACATCGGCAAGTTCCTGTGCATCGGTTTCCAACTCCAGATTCAGTATTACCAGTTTTCCATTCTCCACACGCACTTTACGGCGCACTTCGGTTTTATAGCCTACATATTTAATCTCAATATCATACATACCTTCCAGAACGCCCATGCTGTTCAATTCGAAATTACCCTCCATATCGGTCACTGCTCCGGCTTGAGTTCCGAGCAAACGTATCGTAGCTCCTATCAAAGGTTCCTTGGATAGTTTGTCTTTCACAGCTCCTTTAATCTTGATATTGGCAGCCAATGCAGGAAGTACACACAACAGGCAAAAGAAGGCCGCCACTGAAAATCGGATAAGAAATAGTTTTTTCATCTAACTTTGCTCTACGTTTTAATTACGTCGGCAAAGATAGAGGGTGAGCATTACAACTATAAGACGAAATAAATACAATCTATTGAAAGAGTCATTGCAAGATGATGACAAGCTGTTACAAACGTATTATCAATCAGTTACACTATTAGTTTAACTTGTTTATAAGCAAATTTAAGACCGGAACTTCACTATTTTATCTCTCATTATGCATAAAATTAATCGGCTGACAGTTGTGAGAAGGTGAAAATTTTGGCTGATAGTGTATTTCCACCCGCTTGTCGTCAAAGATATGTTTCATCGCTTTTCAATGCATTACGCAAAGAAACACCGATAGCTCCTTTCCCACTAAGTATATATCCAACGTTGGACTTTCTTAAAAAAAGAACAGGCATAATTGACTTGAAACTAAATATCATTATCTTTGTGAATGTTTCACGCTAAAAACAGATATGCGTCATGGAAGAGAATTTCAGAAGATATCCGATAGGAATACAGAACTTTGAAGATTTACGCAATAATGATTGTGTCTATGTTGATAAAACAGAATTGATTTATCGTTTGACTCATACAAATAAAGTCTATTTTCTAAGTCGTCCCCGACGCTTTGGGAAAAGTTTGCTGGTTTCTACACTAGAAGCTTATTTCTTGGGAAAAAAAGAACTGTTTCAAGGCTTGGCTATGGAGACTCTGGAAAAGGATTGGACGGTCTACCCGGTACTACACTTTGATTTTAGTGTGAGTAAATATATAACCGCTGATATGCTGTCAGCCGTTATTAACCGCCAATTGCTTTTATGGGAGAAAATTTATCAACGGGAAGAAGGAGAAACGACTTTCAGTTTACGTTTTGAAGGAATTATTCGTCGTGCTTACAAACAGACGGGTAAACAGGTGGTGGTATTAATAGATGAGTATGACTCACCAATGCTGGACAGCAATCATAATGATGAAGTTCAAAAGGAAATACGTAATATCATGCGGGATTTCTTTAGTCCACTGAAAGCCCAGGGACAGTATCTTCGCTTCTTATTATTGACAGGTATCAGCAAATTCAGCCAAATGAGTATCTTCAGCGAGTTGAATAACTTGCAGAATATCAGCATGAGGGATGATTACAGTGCTATCTGTGGCATCACCGAACAAGAGTTGCGCACGCAGCTACAAATTGATATTGAACAAATGGCCCAAGCCAACAAGGAAACATACGAGGAAGCCTGTGTACATTTGAAACAACAATATGACGGCTATCATTTCAGTGAGAACAGTGAAGATATTTATAATCCATTCAGTTTGTTCAATGCATTCGCACAGAAGAAGTATGCCAATTTTTGGTTTTCGACCGGTACTCCCACTTTCCTGATAGATATTCTGCAAGAAAGCGATTTTGATATCCGGGAACTGGATAACACGACCGCCACCGCCGAACAGTTTGATGCGCCCAGCAATAGAATCACCGATCCTCTTCCGGTGCTCTACCAAAGCGGTTATCTCACAATTAAGGGATATGATCCGGATTTCCAACTGTATACACTGGCTTATCCCAACAAAGAAGTAAGAAAAGGATTTATCGAATCGCTAATGCCCGCTTATGTGCATCTGCCTGCACGAGAGAATACATTTTATGTAGTGTCCTTTATTAAAGACTTGCGTATCGGTCATTTAGAGGAATGTCTGGAAAGACTGAAATCTTTCTTTGCGTCTATCCCGAATAAACTGAACAACAAGGAAGAGAAACATTACCAAACTATCTTTTATCTGTTTTTCCGGCTGATGGGACAGTATATAGATGTGGAAGTGGATACAGCCATTGGAAGAGCAGATGCGGTTGTGAAACTTCAAGATACCATCTATGTTTTTGAATTTAAGGTAGATGGTACACCCGAAGAAGCATTAACGCAGATTAACAGCAAAGGGTATGCTATTCCGTATCAGGCGGATCACAGGAAAACAGTTAAAGTAGGTGTAAACTTTGACAGTGCCACACGAACGATTGGTGAGTGGAAGATAGAACTCGGGAGTTAATCACCGAGTTCATAAAAGAGAATGCGCTAAATCAATTTCTTTTTCTTCCGGTAGTTCTCACGAAACTCTTTAGGCGAACAACTCTTTTTCTTCTTGAAGATCCGGTTGAAATTGGAAAGGTTATTAAAACCGCACTCATAACAAATCTCGGCGATAGACATCGTAGAATCTACCAGCAACCGGGAAGCAAAGCCCAGCCGAATATCAATGATATAATCAGAAAGATTCTTGCCTGTACGCAGTTTGAAAAAGCGGCTGAATGACACATCCGTCATCCCCACCATATCGGCCAACTGCCCCAGGCGTATTTCTTCCTGATAATGTGTATTGATGTACTCCTGCACTTTCTGCACACGCCGGCTGTCCGAATGAATATCTATCTTGGCAAAAGACGAACTGGACAAGGTACGCGCTTCTTCTTCAAAGAGAGAAAGTTCATACAGGATCGTCATAAACTTAATGACCGCATAGAATCCCTGTTTTTCGGAGGCAAGCGTATCCAGCAACGGATATATTTTGAGTATGGCAGACATCGGGAAACAAAGCCCTTTTTGTGCTTTATCCAGCATCCGGCGGATAGAGTCGAACTGATTCTTATTGATAAAGCTCTTGAAGAAAAGATCGGAAGAAAACTGAATCGTAATCTCCCGTATCTCTTTCGAATGGCAGTCGTTCTGTTCCCAGACGTGCTCCAAGTCTTTTCCTGTTATCAATACCAAATCATAATCACCTATCACTTCGGAAGAGTCTCCCACAATCCGCCTTACTCCGGCAGCCTTTTCAGTGAAGTTCAATTCAAACTCGGAGTGGTTGTGTATAGGATAAGTGAATTCCGTTTTATAACGCTCCGCAATGTAAAAGCAATCCTTATCTGATAAAGGAGTGATTTCACGGATAATCTGGTTGGATAACGGTGTAGTCATAGTAATAGCAATTTATAAGCGTTTTATCGTTTGATTAGTTTTCTATCTTTACTCCTATCCGATGCAGGTCTGCCCCCGACGGGTTTTGGAAGACACGCAAGTCGAATTCGGGAATAATGGCAAGCACATGATCGAAAACATCTGCCTGTATACCTTCGTAGGCAACCCATGCTTTATTGGCAGAAAAGAAATAAAGTTCCAACGGGATACCGGTTTCGGTAGGCTGAAGCTGACGTACCATGCAGGTCAGGTCTTGGTTGACGGTAGGCAGATTCTTCAGATAGTTAGTCAGATAGGCACGGAAAACTCCCAAGTTTGTTTGCCGGCGTCCATTCACTAACACAGAGTTGTCGATATGATGTTCCTTATTATATTCTTCCACTACCTTTTCTGTTTCATCCACATAGTCTTTCAAGATTTGTATCTTCCGGTATTTTGCCAACATTTCCGGCGTACAGAAATGCACACTGGTCATATCTATATTGATGGAACGTTTTACACGACGTCCGCCGGATTCCTGCATTCCCTGCCAGTTTTGGAAAGAATCACTAATCAATAGATAAGGAGGAATGGTGGTGATGGTATTATCGAAGTTACGTATTTTTACGGTATTCAATGTTACTTCTATCACCGTACCGTCCGCACCGTATTTCGGCATCGTGATCCAATCGCCCACCTTCAGCATATTATTGGCGGAAAGCTGGATACCGGAGACAAATCCCATGATACTGTCCTTGAAAACCAACATCAGAACCGCAGCGGAAGCTCCCAATCCGGTCAGCAACACTACCGGACTTTGCTTTATCAGAATACTGATAATGATGATAGCTCCTATAAAGAAGAGAATGACTTGCGCTGTCTGCAAAAGCCCCTTCAAAGGTTTGTCTTTATATTGTTCACGCGCGCTATATACCAGATACACAGCCGTGAACAAAGCACTGGCGAAGCGAAGAAAGACTGCAAGAATATAAATCATGCAAAGTCTTCGAAGAAAATCAAGCAAAGCAGAGTCTGCATGTTCGGGAAAAGCAATAGGAATAGATATATAAATCAATATAGGCGCCACCATCCTGCTGATGTTCACCATTACTTTATCATTAAATACAATATCATCCCAAGTAGCTTTTGTCTGTCTCACCAATTTAGCCACGGTACGCAGAATAATCTTGCGGCAAATCAGATTGGCCAGTAATGCTATTCCAATAATAAACAATAAGATGATAAAGTTATCAATCTTATCAGCCATAGCTTCATCCACTCCCATCGAGAGCAAAGCATGATTCACCTCTTGCATCACTACATTACCTGCTTCTTCCGGTTGCCCGTTTGCCAATGCCACACTCACTGTATCAACCACTTCTTTTACTTCTTTCATAAGCAATCGTCTCTCTCTTTTTTAGTTTTTCTTTTATTTATGATCTCTGTTTCTTTTCTTCTTTATTCTTTCCTTCTTCCAAATATTCACTGATATCCTGCCGTAGCCAATCATAATGGAAGAGTCTTTTGTAGGCTACATTCTTCTTGAGCATGATTTCTACGTTCACCTGGCTGTTCTGATAACAAGTCAGTTCGTTTCTGAATTGCTCATTGTGTTCGGCCAGCCGCTTGATTTCCTGTTCCCGTTCACGACGCAATACGGTGCAGACTGGAATCAGTAGTTTCATTACCACATTATCCATCACATGGTGTCCCTGCATATACAAGTAAGTAGTTTCCGGCACCAAGCCCAGCTCTTTAAATTCAGTCCGCAATCCATTCACCTGATTGATGTTATGGGGGAATTTCTTTTTCAACTCTGCCAACTTCTGATTAACCCGTTGTTGAAGGGATTCCAAGCTCTTTTCCGGATGCCGGAGATTAATCTCGCGCAAAGAAGTATAAGTATGGAAATCGTACATGGGGAAAGTATAAGTATCCCGTTGGCGATAGAACCATACGTTCCAGAGGAAAAGCGGATACACAATTTCGGAGTACTTCTTCAGGTAGAAGTTGAAATCTAAAATGGAACGGTCATTCAACGTAGCCTGCACACATACTTCGTGAAGGCTTTCGGCAAAACAATGATAGTTTTCAATAGCATAGGTATAAGTTTGGAAAATATACCTGTTCCGGTTGATTTTACGGGAGGTATTGGTAGCTCCCTGCAACAGGAAGTCATAGTCACTGTCCACACAGGCAATCAGACTTCTCCCCAGTTCGGCTGTATTCAGCGTGTTCATGAGTACCATCTTTTTTCCTTTTGCCAGGGAGGTGGCCGAAGGAAGCATCACTTGGAAATAGTGTTCGTCGTCTTCAAACTCTTCAAGCAATGTGCGCCAGAAAGCGATGTCGTCATAGCTTTCTACGTAAGCGATGATACGTCGGCGGGCTTTCTTCGGATAAAGCTTATGGGCGGCATTGAAATAAGAAGAAGTCAGATTATCTCGTAGTGAAGTTGCCATTTGTTCTATTACAGGTTACGAATTACAAATTACAGTTGGAAGAATCCTTGTCGAGCTTGTGCCCTACGGTGGTAGATATATCGCTTACTTCTGTCACGGCATCCAGCCAGCCTTCCATAATGACGGCAGGCGAATGGGTAGTCAGGATAATCTGCACATTCGGATTCAGTTCACGTATCATAGCAATCAGTTTCTGCTGCCATTCTATATGAAGGGAGGCTTCCGGTTCATCCATAAACAATACACAATGGCTGTTGTCCTGCACGAGTACGGTCAGTAGGATAACCAGCATTTGCTTTTCACCGGACGACAGTTTATAAGGGAATAATAGTTCGCCATCCTGATAGAAAGCGATATCGTTCCGTTTCCTGTCTATCTTTTTGCGTGTATAGCTAAATAGTTCGTCAATCATATCCTGAAAACGACGTTTGGCTACAGATAATGTAGCTGCTTTACGACGCTCTTCTTCATCAATACTGGAAAGCATTTCAATCATCTTATTACCAATGTTGACCTGATAATCGAGGTAACGGCGTTGCAAGAGATAAAGCTGCCAGTCCAGTTCAGACTTTACATTCTTGTCGGCCATGCGGGCTGTGAAGTCACCCATAATCAGGGGACGGTCGTAGCTCCGGATGACGTCATAAGGAATATAGGTTGCCTGGGGATTGTCGAAAAAGAGACGCACACCGTTCTTCTCGTCACTTTTCATTTCACCGGAAAGTTCTTCGAGGTATCCCACCGAACGGTTCAGAATGGTAGTCTTCCCCACTCCGTTGATGCCGGAGAGGATGTTCACATCGGGACGCAAATCCCATCCTATATTAAAGCGTTCCCATAGTCCGTGTATCTCGATACGACGGATATAATTGGCTTGTTGTTCCATAATATTCAAGTTTAATCAAGGCAAATATAAACAAATCATACGATAAAAGACTACCTTTGCAACCGTTTTCTCTATTTGATTGTTAATGATATCAGAGATATGGTAAAATAAATAGTATCAACATGGACAAAAGTAAGAACCTGTATGGTCATTTGTTTGCGCTTACAGCAAACGTTATGTGGGGATTAATGTCTCCCATCGGTAAGTCGGCTCTTCAAGAGTTTTCCCCGATTTCTGTTACTACATTCCGCATGGTAGGGGCAGCAGCCGCTTTCTGGATCCTTTCTATATTTTGCAAACAGGAACATGTGAACCATCAGGATATGCTGAAAATCTTCTTTGCTTCACTGTTTGCGCTAGTATTCAATCAAGGAGTGTTCATCTTCGGGCTTTCTATGACTTCTCCTATTGATGCTTCTATCGTAACTACCACTCTACCGATTGTAACAATGGTTGTAGCAGCTATCTATTTAAAAGAACCGGTGACAAATAAAAAAGTACTGGGAATTTTTATAGGTGCTATGGGAGCGCTCATTCTCATTATGAGTAGCCAGGCAGGAAGCAACGGAAATGGAAGCCTGATTGGTGACTTGCTTTGTCTCGTTGCACAAATCAGTTTCTCCATATACCTGACTGTATTCAAAGGATTGTCTCAACGATATTCGGCAGTAACGATTAATAAATGGATGTTCATATATGCTTCAATGTGTTACATTCCGTTCTCCTATTATGATATTTCTACGATTCAATGGACTTCTGTTTCCACTGTCGCCATTCTACAGGTACTTTATGTCGTATTAGGAGGTAGTTTCCTCGCGTATCTCTGCATTATGACTGCCCAGAGGCTGCTCCGTCCTACGGTAGTCAGTATGTACAATTATATGCAACCGATCGTGGCTACGATTGCAGCAATCGCGATGGGTATCGGAAGTTTCGGCTGGGAGAAAGGGATCGCTATCGCACTTGTATTCCTGGGAGTATATATTGTGACTCAAAGTAAATCGAGAGCTGATCTTGAAAAAGCAGAAAAGCCTCATTTCAAATCCTCAAAATAAGTATCGAGCAGACTTCTTGCAGCTATAAACGAAGTCAGGTTGCCTTTCAATACCTGCTGTTCTTTTTCTAAGAGCATCGCTTCAATCTTCGGATTATGATAAAAGCTGTCACGAAGTTGTTCATTGATGCTTTCATACATCCAGTATTTACTTTGTTCGTTGCGGCGATATTCAAAATAGCCGTTTTCTTTCACGAAGTCAATGTATTCGTAAATCATATCCCAGACCTCCTTCACTCCCAGGTTATAAAAACCGGAGTAAGTCAATACTTTGGGAATCCATCCGGATTCAGGCGCAGGAAACAGATGTAATGCATTACGGAATTGAGTGGCAGCCAACTTGGCACGTTCCAGATTATCTCCATCGGCCTTATTGATAACGATACCATCCGCCATCTCCATAATACCACGCTTAATCCCTTGCAGTTCATCGCCCGTACCGGACAACTGAATCAACAGGAAGAAATCAACCATCGAGTGAACAGCCGTTTCGCTCTGTCCCACTCCTACGGTCTCCACAAAAATCTTATCGAATCCGGCAGCTTCACAAAGAATAATCGTCTCACGTGTTTTGCGTGCCACTCCTCCCAAAGAACCAGCTGACGGACTAGGGCGGATGAACGATTTAGGATGTACGGAAAGCTGCTCCATACGGGTTTTATCTCCTAAGATACTGCCTTTACTACGCTCACTACTAGGGTCGATGGCCAATACCGCCAGTTTGCCTCCCTTTTCGAGCACGTGCAGACCGAATACATCTATGGATGTACTCTTTCCCGCACCGGGAACGCCGCTGATACCAATCCGGATCGAATTACCGGAAAATGGCAGACACTTCTCTATGATTTCCTGTGAGACAGCCTGATGTTCAGGCTTTACGCTTTCCACCAATGTCACAGCCTGACTCAATATGGTGACATCACCTTTTACGATACCTTCTACAAACTCTGCTACTGAAAGTTGGCGTTTCTTAGGTTTCCGCTTTAAGTAGGGATTCACAGATGAGGGTTGCTCAATGCCTTTATTGACAACAAGCCCCTTATATTCTTCACTATTTTCAGGATGTTCCATAATCATAGGATTTAGCGTTTGATATTGATTTCAACTTTCGGGCGTAACGGATCATTTGTTATCATCAGGATACGTAAATGATGCTTCTTATTACCTACGTCACGCTTACGAATAGTTACTTTGAGCTTCGTCATTCCATCCGGAGGAAGGACCGTCTTCTTCAGGCTCACTCCTACCGACGAATTGAATACCTGCAACTTACTGATGACTAACGGAGTCTTTCCGGAATTGGCTATCAATATATCATGGCTTACCTTATTCTTCTTTATCAACGGGATACTAAGATCAATATCCGTTTCCGAAATGTGCATGGCAGGAGCGTTCAAAGAATCTTTTTCCGTCATACGAGAGAAGTCGGGAAGAAGAATGGCCGAAACCGGTATTTCATTATCTTCGCTCACCTTATCACCGGAGAAACGGGAAAGGTAGACAGAAGTCTGTGTCAATCCGTAATCTTTTAGCTGGCTCGCATCCAGCGTCAGTTTGATAGTTCCTTTCTTGCCTTTCAACAAGACTTTGGGTTCCGCTTCCATTTTCAAATAAGGAGGCAGATGCATCAATACCGGTTCGTAAGGACGATCAGAAAGATTGGCGATATCAAAGGTCAATGAAGGCTGCTGTCCGCGATAGACATCGGGGAAAGCAAACTCATCACGATCTAAACGAATATTTCCAATTGTATAAGGAAGTAGCTTTGTATAATCTTTTATTTCCTGCACTACTTCACCGGTAAACTTCAGATAGACCAAGCTCGGACTGGCATTACTATATATTCCTATCGACTTCTCAAAATGTCCTAACGCTTTTGCGTCAAAAGAAGCTTTTACTACTCCTTTTCCTCCCGGGGCAATCGGTTCTTTGGTCCAGTCGGCCACGGCACAGGCACAAGAGGTTGTGACGTTGGTCAGTACCAATGGCTGGTTTCCCGTGTTAGTGATGGTATATTCCACTGTCACCGGACGTTTCCACTCAATTTGTCCGAAGTTATGTGTCTCTTTATTTGAAGAGATACGAGGTTGGGCAACGGCTGCCAAAGCGACAGTAAGTAAAGATAATATAGATAGTAAACTACGTTTCATGCGATATTTTTTATTTTGGTGCACAAATGTAGGGGTTTTAGATGAGTTTTTCACCACAGATTACACAGATTAACACAGATTGACGAAAGAGGATAATTCTCTCCATCAAGAGGTATCAAATAGATTCAGGCACGGATTACGCCTATTTTACGGTTTCAGTTTATCTAATGAACCGTAAAATCGGCATAATGCGTGCCTGAATATTTCTCTTACAAATGTCCTGCGTTACTCTTTAACAGCTACCGTCATCGAAGCAGAATGTGAAGCATATTCAGGTGCGTATGCACATTGCATGGTTGCCAGACCTGTTTCGTAAGTTCCTGCACGGCTGACACGGTAACTATATTCCAATACATAGACTCCTTTTCCTAAATGATCGAAGAAGAAATTGGTCGATGCATCTTTGATGTCTACGTAATAGCCCAGTCCGTTGTTCCAACGATAACCGGAAATGCTGCCGATCGGTTCGAAGCAAGCTCCCCGCTGATCTTTCAACTGCACAAAGTCCATCGGACGGTCTACACGGATGCTCAAACGGGAAACGACTTTATCACCTACCTGAAGAACAGTTTTCGCTGTTATAGGCTGCAATTGAGGGACATTATTTACCATACGTTCCACATACAATTGTTTCTCTACATTCAACTCACCACGCTGTTGTTTCACATCACTGATGGGGGATTCAAATTCTGCATACACAGCTCCCCAGGCAATACCCGGATTTCTCTTTTCCACTTCAATCTTGCGGGCATCCACCACACTCTTCTGTGTGAAAGAACGTTTGATATATCCCAATCCGGGAACAGTCGTTTTACTTGGAGCAACCGTTTCCAGCACTTCATTAGCAATCACAATCCGTACATCTCCCTGATTGTCGAGTAGGTTAATACCTTTCATCAGCAACGCAAATACCGCGTCGGCAGTAGTTACCGGAGAGTTCCATTGTTGTGTTTGTTTTTGCTTCAACAGCCAAAGTTTCATTTCTTCCACGGTATCGCTGCTACCGCCTATCGCCTCCAATGCTTCCATCACATCTACGTGAGCCTGCATCTGCATTCCGCCCCATGTATACGGATTCTCGTTGA
This sequence comes from Bacteroides sp. 3_1_13, assembly GCF_001185845.1. Lineage (NCBI taxonomy): Bacteria > Pseudomonadati > Bacteroidota > Bacteroidia > Bacteroidales > Bacteroidaceae > Bacteroides > Bacteroides sp. 3_1_13. The sequence continues at coordinate 2,309,399 of NZ_KQ236955.1, read as the reverse complement.
AAGCAAAGAACATCCCCTGTTCATCCGTCTTGGTCAAGAATTCTTTCAGAGAAGCGACAAACTCCTGTGCCTCTTTCTTGCGTCCGGCTTTATCAAGTACAATAGCGGCAATCGCTTTCGTATCCATCGAAGAAGAAGAAAGTAATTCTCCTACCTTAGAAAGATAATAGGTATAAGCAGCTTTATTGGCAGCAGGCACCTGCTCTCCGGAAATAGCGATGAGATACAAATATTGCAGAATACTGCCCGAAACACCGGTAAATTTCACTCCTTCTTTCTGTGCTTTCAAGATTTCCTTATATTCGTCTAAAGCTGATTGATGAAGGTAAGTGAAAGCATTTTGTTGTAAGGAGAGAGCTGTACCTGTTAATTTCTCACCTGTCAACATAGCCAGACGGGCATTCAGTTCGGCGATATAGGCAGTGACATATCGGCTGCCGGTCATTCCTTTATACCAAGACCATGCACCACTTGCGTTCTGCAACTCCTGCAATCGGGTCAAAGCCGCTATATTATTGCTACGGATATTGTTCAAGTCAAACAAAGTGGCGATACGTTCTTTCTGTTGCTCTTCCGTTTGCGCTTCGAGCACCCAGGGAGATTCGGACAGAATGATGTTCTTCACTTCCTGATTCTTTTGCAGATTGCTCAAGAAGGTTTCTTTCGTACCTCCCTGCAATTTCCAACTTTCAAACACTGCTTTGATCTTCGGCTGACTGTTCATAATGAACGAAGCCAAGGTATTTGCATAATATGCCGTAGCCCAGGAGATCGCATTATTGCTTGTAGGAAGACTCAAAGAAGGCAATGCCTGAATAGCATACCAGGCCGGATTTCCTGTAAACTCGACAGTCAGTTTACGGTCGGTTGCCGTTTTACTTTGTTGGTTGAACAGGCGGTCGAGTGAGAAAGTACGGGTTTCTTCTCCACGTACAGGCATTGGAAGTGTCTCTACCAAATGCTCTTTATTGCTAAGCACCGGAAGCAACTGTTGTTCTCCATCGCTGAAAGTACCGCTGTCGGCTATCATCCGGCATCCCAATATTTCGTATTTATCACTGACGGTAAACTGGAAGCTCACGCCAATCGTCTTTCCGGCAACAAGGCTGAATTTCTGTTTTTGTGTACTGATTACTTTCTCCGTCATCGGATCGAAAAGAATCAGAGTTACTGTTCCGGCTTGCGGCTTACCAGTCATATTAGAGATAGAAGCTGTAAGAGAAGTCTTATCTCCCACACGTACAAAGCGGGGAAGATTAGGAGTCAGCATAAATTCCTTACTCGTGGTAGCTTCACCATCCAATGTTCCCATCAGCATCCCTTTCGTATGAGAATATCCACGGAAGTTCCAACGCGTCAGACTTTCGGGCATCGTGAAAGAGAACGAGATTTCTCCCTGTTCATTGGTACGAAGTTGCGGATAGAAGAAGGCCGTTTCTGCAAGATTCGTACGCAGGTCGGCAGGAGCTTCGGAGAGCATTTCACTTCCGGACGTTTCATCAAGTTTACCAAGTGCTCCCGTTTGGCCCCATCCAGACTCAAATTCCACATCTTCAGAAGCTTCGGAGACTAAAGCCGGTACATATTTCACTTCCGCCGCATTGCTCCGACTTGTAACACTTCCTGTCATCGACACCTTTCTCTGAACCGCCAGACCTCTAACCACCACTCCATCAGCCAAAGACTCCGACAATGCATATACATTTCCTACACCAGAAGACATCACGAAATAATCATACGCCAATCCCGGCACTGTAAGGCTTTTCGTATTCCACCAGTAATTAAATGAATTATTGCCGGAATATCCGCTCATCCAATTAGAATACGGAACAATCTGATTATAGAAGATTTGGAAATTCTGCTGACGGTTCCATATCTTATCCAGTGAAGCATCATACATCGTTGCCAGCATCTCCGCATTAGCGGCTTGTCCTTGTGGCGTTTTAATCGTCAGTTTCCATTCTTCCTTCTGTCCGGGACGCAACTTATCGCGGAACACTTCCCACTTCATAGTCAATGTCTTATCCGGCACACGTCTGGTCAGCCGGGCATGTTCCTGATAAACCTGTCCATCTCTTACCATACAGAAATTCACAAACACACCGTCACCATAACTCTCCTGATATGGATATTCGAAGCGAACAATCGTATCAGACAAGTTCAACGTCTTACTTTCCAGCAGTTTATCACCGGAGAATACATTCATCATCACATAAGTATCCTTTTTCGACGTACCGAAGCAGAATACAGCCGGATGAGTCGCATCAAATTCCATATTTTCTCCATAGAACCAAACCGTCGTTTCAACAGGCGGACGTTTGTCCTCAATGGAGAAAAGAATCGTGTTAGTATCAGTAGTCACTTCCTTGCCCTGATTATCTTTCACCGATGCTTTCAACATATATGGTCCCGACGGCAGATTCTTCCAGTCGAGCGTTATTTCTTCGTTAGAAGTAAAAGTTCCCGTTGCAATCGGTTTCTCTTCCAGTTGTTTGAAATCCTCGTCTTTGGCAGGATACAAGTAATAATTTCCTTTCACTTCCACAGGTTGTCCATTCAGGTTTTGCACGTTAAACATCGTGTCGAATGGTTTATCCTTACAAGTCTTATCATGCAATTCCACCTGCAAAACCAACGAACGATTTCCGGCCGAAATGACATCCGTAGAAGATTGTGTTTCACCCGCCACATTGGTAACAGTAGCTTCAATGGAATAGCGATAATATACTTTATCATCATTCTTATAAGAGTCACTTTCCTGCAGGCGGACCGGTATCGTAAATTCTCCGTTCTCATTGGCCGTCACTTCACCGGAAGCAATCTGTACCGATTCCGCAAAGCGCCAAAGGCTGTATGTAGAACGCATCACCTTATATTTTACCGGAAGATCCTGAAGCAATACACCGCTATAAGATGCTATCTTGCCTTTCACCTGCACTTCATCTCCCAACTTGTAACTTCCCTGTTGCTTTTCAAAAGTGATGTCAAATGTCGGACGTTTATAATCTTCCACGCGGATACTTGTACGGCCTCTTCCTGCCTTCAACGAGAACATTCCGTTCAGGCAAGCTGAAGGCAACGCGAAATCAGTGGCAAACGAGCCGAACTCATTGGTGCGTACCGACTTCTGCCCTACTTCCTGATTATTTGCATCCAATAAAGTAACCATATATTCCTTGTTCGGAAGCACATCCGCCGTATCTGATTTTTGAGAATAGGCAATCCCTTTCACATACACCGTTTGTCCGGGACGATACAAAGAACGGTCAGTCAATAAAGTCATATTTTCCGCCACTTTATCTTCGTCACCGTAATATCCGTAACTTCCTGCATAGATACCTTGCTTCGGCATCGCTGTATCCATACCCTTGGAAGCTTTCAAATAGCGGTATTCAGATTTCCAGGGAAATACCACCTTACCATCTTTGTCCGTCGTAAATTCCTGCAATACTTTTTCATCGTTACTATACATCGTAACTTTCGCATTCGAAATAGGATGTCCCGTCTGTCCGTCCAACGTCACCACTTGATATTGTTTTTCCGGCAGACGACAAGTCAACACCTTGAAACGTGTTACATCAAACTTGCTTTCACTGTCTCTCTTCGCACGAATATCCGGTATGATACGCATTACGTAAGCTCCAAGTTCAGGAGCTTTGAACGTAAACACCGTGTCCTGTGTCCGGTAATCTTCCGGACGAATTACAGAGTAATGTTGTTCTTTTATCAGTTTCTTCGCCTGATAAATCCGGACGGTGAAGCCATCCAGATTCTTATGTGAGGCTCTTAGTTCTATCTCTTCGTTCGGGAAAGCCTGATCTGCTGCATAGACATTCAAATAAGGAGCCAATATCTCTTCCCGAAGATTTTTCAGAGCATTGATTCTGTCATACCCCGGATAAAGACGAATCGCCTCATCGCAAAGCTGCAATGCATTAACCTGCTGTTGCTTTTCAATAGCATAACGGGCTTGTGCCAGGTACACTTCAGCACATATCGGTTCCGAAGCATATTTACTTTTCAATGTATTCAATGCTTTCAGGTAAGTGTCATCCGTCAATACCAAAGCCTCTCCCTTTGCTTGAAGAGGTCGGATATACCGTTCCGCTCCCCGTCTCCATTCCAAATAGTTAAGTGCGGTCAACACATAACCTTCTTTCAATCCGGCTGCTTTATAAGCAGAAAGCATATTTCCGTAAATAGCTATTATATCCTGTTTCACCGGATTTACGGCGTTCGTTTCAGTATACCCGCTACCTAGTTTTTCCACTTGCAACAGAGCATCAATTCCACGGGAAGCCAATAGATGATAGAGGTCATGGTGATAATATTCACTCGTTTTCCCCAGTTCTACGAAAGGGATATAGTCGCGTGAAGAAGTTTTGAGCAGTAACACAGAGTCAGCCAAGGCTTCTTTCACATTTGTCCGCACTTTTTCTACAAACATATTGGCGGTCCACTCGCGTATATCCGCAGAAGGCGTTTGGCCTACGATTTCCGTCCGTTGGCGAAGTTGCCACTGGTTGTTGGCAGCATAATTTGCATAAATTCCGGCTATCAGAGAATGCAAAATAGCACGATCCATTGGTTGGTCGGTTTGTTTCACCCACTGTTCCAGTCCTTTCAGACCGGCATAAAGACTATCCGGATTCAACATTTCCCGGTATTTCATCCGCCACGCGTATGCTTTGAGCATCTGCGGAGAGTTTTTCTCTTTTTCCCCTTTCTGATAAATCTCATCAGTCAGTTTTATCACTGTCTTAGGCAAGCTCTTTTTCTCTGCTTGCTCCACTTCTTTCCATAATTTGTCGAAAGTCTGTGCCTGCACCGCCGGAATCACTCCCAACCATAGTAGCACCATCATACAAATCTGCTTTACTTTCATAATCTTTCTAGTTTAAGTTCGCTATAAGTCTCACTCTATAAATAACAAAGTAAAGAAATAAAGTTTAAAGATTTGTACTTTTTAGCTTAAAAAAAACTTTTATCAAAATATCAGCTCTGCACTGTATCCAACATTAGCTTATTAGCAAATTCACTCTGGAATAAAATAAAAAACGATCACCCGGTGAGTTATTTAGTTAGATAGTTCATCTTTTTACGTAAAATACTCTGATATGGTCTACAATGAAGCTGCTTGCATATTCTGCTTCCTCTTCATCTGTCTTACAATCAGGCATATCTCTCCAAAACTTGCCGTCGTAAATACGTGGTTGTTGGGATATGTAAACGTCAAACGAGATAACAGGTATGTTTTTATTCTTTAGTGCTGCATAATAATAAGGATATTCGTAATGGACTATTGTGAAACTCTTAATATAGCTTTTCCCTTCTGGATCTATATATGGACTCGTATCATTAGAATAGAAGATATTTATCGGCAAATCTTTTTTATAATATTTGAGCACCTCTCCGAGTGGTTTTCCTTTAAAATAACCCGATTTGCGTTCAAAGTTTGTTTTGAGAAAACGAAGTGTATCAGTACCAAATTCGGACAAGGGGTGATACACATATGCTGTTGCATTCTCTTGTGCGTATGACATGAGACAACAGATGTAAAATAGCAGAGTAAAGATGTTTTTTCTTATGACTATTTGCATTTTATGGTAATGACTGCATGTATTCAATCGGATTTGTAATCCGATGATGCGTGGTATATTGGGATTACAAATCCAATGAAAAATGCTTATTCTCGTAGATAGAACACTTTGATGTGGTCTACTATGAGTTCTCTTGCATATTCAGCCTCTTCATCATCTGTTTCACAATCGGGCATATCTCTCCAAAACAGATAGTCATCGATACGTGGTAGTTGAGATATGTAAACTTCAAATTCGATTACTGGAGTACCTTTACTTTTTAATGCATAATGGTAATATATAGGATCATAATGAGCCACCGTGAGGCTTTTAATATAGCTTTTTCCATCAGGGTCGATGTATGGACTTGTTCCATTAGTAAAAAAAACATTCACAGGAAGGTCTCTTCTATAATATTTGAGAACTTCTCCCAAAGGTTTTCCTTTAAAATAATCCGATTTGCGTTCAAAGTTTGTTTTGAGAAAGCGTAACGTGTCCGTTCCAAATTCGGACAAAGGATGATACACATATGCTGTTGCATTCTCTTGTGCGTATGACATGAGGCAACAGATGGTAAATAACAGGGTAAAGATGTTCTTTTTCATGACTATTGGCATTTGTATGGGGTTATACCTTGAATGTTTTGATTGATTGGAACACTTAATTTCTTGTAGTGCTCTTCTTGAATAGGTATAATGAAACATCCTTCTATTGTTTCTTGTTGGGTGTAAGGTACTGCATAAAACATTCCATATTGAGAAGATGAAGATATAACTGTGTGCTCGAAAGAGATAACGTTTTCTACTGATTGTTCTTTCATTTGTTCGTAAATAAGAGGTTGTCGTTGCATCTGCTGTAACAACTGAATTGCAATTGGATTTTGTAATCTTGATGAAATTAAATCAATTTCGTCACCAATGTTACTCATGCTTTCTGTACACATCGTACACAATATAACAATGCAGAATAAGTTTAAAAAGTGATAGGTGTTTTTCATATTCTTCTAATTAAATAGTAAATATTTATTTTTTTGTTGATTAGACAGATGTTGAATCCAAATTTATAATATTTTGTTTAAAAAGAAAAGTATTCGGCGGCTTATTTCTAAATTTTATTATGATAGACTTGAAATATGCTTCAACAGTAATGTTCATATCAATTCGGATTTGAATAGATATTAGATGCATCGGAATTTTATTTACTCTAGTAACAAAGAAAAAACGCTTAGTAGTAGAGTTCTATCTGACACCCGGGTCTCAATGGTACTGACACCCGGGTGTTGGCATACCTGAGACCCGGGTGTCATAGATGCTGAGACCCGGGTCTCAGATAGATTGTTTATACAGTGGAGAAAAATCTAAACTATATTATTTAATTTCTTTCCGTGCGGATCAGTTCATTTCTGCACCGTTTCACTCATTCTATACCGTTTTGAGCAAAATGTTCTTTCATATAAGATAAAAAGTGAGAAACATCTTATAGGAGAAGGTTGTACCTGACTTCTATTATATAACTCTCCCTAAATTCCCTGTCAACTTCTATTGCCATTTCAATAAGAATTTCTATCTTTGCCTATCGAAAGCCGAAGAGAAATGCGGCTCATTGAAACTTTTTTTGCGGAAAGTAAACGACCAAATTATATTAAAGCAAAAAACAAAGTCTCAATAAATTGGTTTCATGCGTGCGACATAGGGTCGGGCGTGTGAACATATTTATTAGACTTTGTGGGTGCTTGGTCGTACCTCTTTCCGGATAAATATGAACTCAGCGCCCGACTTCTTATATATAATTAAGGTGGGCGTTCATAAATATTCGATAAGATATGAACATACCAAACAAAAAAAACACTCCGGTGGACTATCATCTCCTCAAAGACATGCAAGTATCGTACGAAACAATCAGAAAGGAGGATACAGCATGGCTGATTGGCTAACTCTCAAACAATTGTCAGAGAAGCGTGGCATCCCCGAAAACACTCTCCGATACTGGAAGAGCTTGAATTACATCGCTTCATCAACCATCGACAACGTAGTGATGCTGGATGACAATAGCGTAACCCGCTTTCTCGACGCCAACCAAACAAAAGAACTGGAAGAAGACTATCTCAAGCAACTCATTCAGGAGAAAAAAGCGGAGTGCGAAGCAACGCTCGCTTACTTTGAAGACGAGTTGTACTTATTAAAAACCCAAAAGCTATATCAACCACTTTTCCATATCGTGATAGAGGAGCTTGGCGCACTAATCACCGACGACTATCAACGGGAAATATTTCTCGCCATTTCCAAAGGCGAACCTATCGCAAGAGTAGCGGCGCGCCATCAGCTCACTTACGTACAAACCGCAAATGCCTACAGCAATATCCTCGAAAAGCTGGGTGAGAACACAAATAGAATCTCCACGTTCCGCCACCGGACAATGGAACTATTATACAGCCGATTCGACACGACCGACCCAACTAATACACGCATAGGCGATATCCTTGAAACGCATGCCAATGCCGTCTTAAAAACAAAGGCGAACATTGAAAACGTGCGCGAACTGCTACAATATGCTTCTAAATACGGGTGGAACAAAGTAAGAAATCTACATGGTATGGGCGAAGTCACCTATTCGCGCATGATAGAAACACTATGCAACAACCATTTCATCATTGTCGGTGAAGACAAAAACATCGAATTATCGCCCGAAATAGCGACTTTACTGCTATAAAGTATGTATAAAAGTACAAGTCATTCTTTTATCATAAAAACAAACCTTAAGATTTACAGATGTTAATCTTAACTTTTACAATTATATAGAAAAAGTGGGGATATCGTCTTTAATAACGTATCCCCACTCTAAACCTAGTTAATGTACTCTTTCTCATTTCTCAATTCTGTACCCCCATGAAAGCATTTCATTACGACCTACTTCACTAAGGATTTTTCTAACTAAAGAACTCATTTTCTTTGCCATAATCTTTAAAACTTTAAATTACTAATTCCTGAAAACTAAAAAATAAAACTTACTTGTTTGGTTTAGCATTAATTGTTGAATATCCCCAAACATGTACATCGGCTTCGCCGATCTTTCTAAACAATCTTTTTAAACTTTTCATTTTGTTATCCTCTTAATTACATGTTTTATAACACAAAAATACTGCCTTTGTTTATACATCGACCTAAAAAAGAGAGAAATTTATGTTTTATAGCATATTTCTTGATTTGCATCAATTAATTTATTTGTTATGAAATAAAATTGTAATATAGCCTGCAACAAATATGACAAAAAGGCACGGATGAAATCTCATCCGTGCCTTCGCTATAAATACCTATTATATAATAGGAGAATATTTACATAATAAAGAATACGCTTATTTCAGTGGAGTTTGTTCTAAAGTAGCCACCAGGAAGTCGTAGAACTTCCGTACAGTAGGAATCAATGCTCTTTCGTCCGGTGAGTGCGGTGAACGCAAAGTCGGGCCAAAAGAAATCATATCCAATCCCGGAATAATAGCACCGATAATACCACATTCCAAGCCTGCGTGGATTACTTTCACTGCAGGCTCTACACCGAACTGCTGCTTATAAGAGGCCTTCATCGCATGCAAAATCGGAGAATTAACATCAGGCTGCCAACCGGAATATCCACCAGTCATTTCCACCTTCATACCTGCCATAGAGAAACAAGACTCCAAGCTGGTAGTCAGATATTCCTTCATGCTATCACTCGAGCTGCGAGCCAGAATCTTAATGGCAGCTTTTCCTTCACCAATCGTAATAATAGCAAGATTGGAAGAAGTCTCTACCGTATCCGGAACAGTAGGAATCATACGGGTCACACCGTTCTGACAAGCAAAGATTGCATCAATCAGATTGTCCTGAATCTCTTCAGGCACTTGACCCGAAGGAAGTTCCACACGTTCAGCCGTAAAGCTGATCGGTGTTTCAATTGCCGAATATTCTTCATTGAACAGGTCTTCGCAGTATTTCACCAAGCCCAATAGTTCTTCTTCATTTTCAGCCGGAATGGTAATAACCGCATGTGCTTCACGTGGGATAGCATTACGCATATTACCACCTTCCCAGCTAGCCAAACGGGCTTCATAGCTGGCAACCGCCTCACGAACGAAACGAACCAGCAACTTATTAGCATTGGCACGTCCTTCATTGATTTCCAATCCCGAATGTCCGCCACGTAATCCTTTCAATGTAACTTTCACTGCGATATCTCCTTCTTCGGGAGCTACTTCCTTATATTCCAGGGTAGCAGTTACATCCATACCTCCGGCACAACCAATATACAACTCGCCTTCATCTTCCGAATCCAGATTCAAAAGAATCTCTCCGTTCAGTGTACCCGGTTTCAAGCCGAACGCACCGTACATGCCGGTTTCTTCGTCTTTCGTGATAAGAGCTTCCAAAGGACCGTGTTTCAGGTCTTTTGCTTCCAACACGGCCATAATAGCAGCTACACCCAGTCCGTTGTCTGCACCCAGAGTAGTGCCTTTTGCTTTTACCCAGTCACCGTCTATATAAGTTTCAATCGGATCTTTTTCAAAATCGTGTACAGTATCGTTGTTCTTCTGCGGAACCATATCCATGTGCGCCTGAAGAATCACACCTTTCCGGTTTTCCATACCCGGAGTGGCAGGTTTACGGATAATCACATTACCTGCTTCGTCTACAAAAGACTCCAGCCCCAGCTCTTTTCCGAAACCTAAAAGAAATGCTGTAATCTTTTCCATGTGTCCTGACGGACGGGGAATCTGTGTCAACGAATAAAAATGCTTCCACACGTTCTGTGGAGCTAAAGAAAGAATGGTACTCATAATAAATATTTTAAAACTATTTTAAATCTGATAATTAAACAGTGCCAAGTTATGGAAAAGTTTTCAGATGACAAAGGAGGTTGGCAAAAACATGTAAGAATATACACTTTTAGCCAAAAATTTACGCCCGATGTCTATTGGTGAACGGCAGAGCAGCCAAGCCATACACACCCAATAAAACAACCAAAAAGGTTTGAATACCGTGTACAATCAGGGCAAATATTCCGGCATCCGTCACGTTTACTCCATAAAGCATCATCATAGAAATGATGGCAAAATGCCAGGGTCCCGCTCCGTTAGGGGTAGGCACAATTACGGCAAACGTGCCGCCGACAAACATGACCAATGCCGCAAGGATACCCAAATGTGCCGTAAAGGCAAAGCAGTAGAATGTAAAATAGAAATGGAGAAAGTAACAAGCCCAAATAGCCAGTGTATAAAAAATAAAGAGAGGAATGTTGCGCACGCCTTTTAAAGACATAATTCCTTCCCATATATTCAATACAAATCCTTTCACCCGTTCATAGAAGAACAACGTTTTTCTTAAATAATAAAGAAGTATCACCACACCAATAAAACAAAACAGAATGATATAAAACCATACTGAAGTCAAAAGGTGGACTAATGAAGGGATTTTCGTTCCGGTCTGCTGAAGGAAAGTGACGAATATCGGTAATTGGAGCAATACAGTGATGCCTGTGATGAGGAGAATAGTCAACGTATCGACCAACCGCTCCGTAACGACTGTTCCCAACGACTTGGCAAACGAGACATTATCATATTTCGCCAACACTCCGCAACGGCTCACCTCCCCGATCCGGGGAACCACCAGACTGGCAGCGTATGAAATGAAGATAGCATTCACGCAATCGCTCTTTTTCGGGAAAGCGTCCAACGGTTCCAATGTCTGTCTCCACCGCCAACCACGAAAGACTTGTGCAAACACTCCGAACAATAACGAGAAGAGCATCCACCACCAATTTGTACCGTGTAACAACACATCGCCCGCTTTTGTAAAATCAAAGTCGCGATATACCCAGAATAAGATAAAGCCGCCTAAAACAACCGGTAATATCAGTTTCAGCGTCTTTTTTAATAGTTTCTTCATCCTTAATTCTTCATTAGCTTCGCTGACACATCATTTATTTTTTAATAAATAGTGGTACGTTCTTCATTTAAAAGAATTACCTTTGTCAGCTGCAAAAGTAATTATTTAGTTGGTAAATGAAATTAGTAAAGCCTAAAAAGTTTCTCGGACAACACTTTCTGAAAGATCTGAAAGTTGCGCAAGATATTGCCGATACAGTCGATACCTTCCCCGAACTACCTATTTTAGAGGTGGGACCGGGTATGGGAGTATTGACCCAGTTTCTAGTAAAGAAAGACCGATTGGTAAAGGTCGTAGAAGTTGACTATGAGTCGGTTGCTTATCTTCGCGAAGCTTATCCGTCATTGGAAGACCACATCATCGAGGATGATTTTTTGAAAATGAATCTTCACCGGTTGTTCGACGGGAAGCCTTTCGTACTGACTGGTAATTACCCGTATAATATTTCCAGCCAAATCTTTTTCAAGATGCTGGACAACAAAGATATCGTCCCCTGTTGCACGGGAATGATTCAAAAAGAGGTAGCCGAACGTATTGCAGCCGGACCGGGCAGCAAGACATACGGTATCCTTAGCGTATTGATACAGGCATGGTATAAAGTAGAATATTTATTCACTGTCAGCGAACACGTGTTCAATCCGCCTCCCAAAGTGAAAAGTGCTGTTATCCGTATGACACGCAACGAGACTAAAGAGTTGGGATGCGACGAAAAACTGTTCAAGCAAGTAGTGAAAACGACCTTCAACCAGCGACGGAAAACATTGCGCAACTCCATCAAACCTATTTTAGGCAAAGATTGTCCGCTCACGGAGGACATCTTATTTAATAAACGCCCGGAACAACTATCGGTAGCCGAATTTATCGATCTGACCAATAAAGTGGAAGAAGCACTAAAGACAGCCGGCAACGCCCAATAATTGGCGGGTAACAGTGAGCAGAGAACTGGATTTTGTAATTCGTAATTTGTAATTGACAACGATGAACGAGGAATACATTGACAACGTTAAACACCTTATTGAGCAAAAAGACGCCGACAAGGTAAAAGGTCTTCTCATCGACCTCCATCCGGCCGACATCGCCGAATTGTGCAATGACCTGAATGCGGAAGAGGCTAAGTTCGTCTATCGCCTGCTCGATAACGAAATTGCTGCCGACGTGCTTGTCGAAATGGACGAAGATGCTCGTAAAGAGCTGCTCGAAATGCTTCCTTCGGAGACAATCGCCAAACGTTTCGTTGACTACATGGACACGGATGATGCCGTAGACCTGATGCGTGAACTCGATGAAGACAAGCAGGAAGAAGTTCTTTCGCACATCGAGGACATCGAACAGGCAGGAGACATCGTCGACTTGTTGAAATACGACGAAAATACCGCCGGTGGTTTGATGGGTACGGAAATGGTACTCGTCAACGAAAACTGGAGTATGCCCGAATGTCTGAAAGAGATGCGGCAACAGGCGGAAGAGCTGGACGAAATCTATTACGTATATGTCATTGACGATGACGAACGTCTGCGAGGTATCTTCCCGCTCAAAAAGATGATTACTTCCCCTTCTGTATCCAAAGTGAAACACGTGATGCAGAAAGATCCGATTTCGGTACACGTAGATACTCCCATTGACGAGGTAGTACAGGCGATTGAGAAGTATGACTTGGTGGCTATCCCCGTTGTCGACAGTATCGGTCGGCTTGTGGGACAAATCACCGTCGACGACGTCATGGATGAAGTCCGTGAGCAGTCGGAACGTGACTATCAGTTGGCATCCGGTCTTTCGCAGGACGTAGAAACGGACGATAATGTATTGAGACAGACCACCGCCCGCCTCCCCTGGCTATTAATCGGTATGATCGGCGGAATCGGCAACTCTATGATATTGGGTAATTTCGACTCCACCTTTGCTGCCCATCCCGAAATGGCACTGTACATCCCGCTAATCGGTGGTACAGGAGGAAATGTCGGAACACAATCCTCGGCAATCATCGTACAGGGTTTGGCAAACAGCTCGCTGGACGCTAAAAACACCTTCAAGCAGATTACCAAGGAATCGGTAGTAGCTTTAATTAATGCTACTATTATCTCCTTATTAGTATACACCTACAACTTTATCAGGTTCGGCGCAACGGCTACGGTCACTTATTCCGTATCCATCAGCCTGTTTGCCGTGGTAATGTTCGCTTCTATTTTCGGGACACTGGTACCGATGACGCTGGAGAAGTTCAAAATCGATCCAGCCATTGCAACAGGTCCGTTTATAGCCATTACAAATGACATCATCGGAATGATGTTGTACATGGGAATAACCGTTTTATTGTCATAAAAACACGATAAACAAAAAAAAATAAGCAAAATAGTATGAAGTAATCGTTTTATTTCATTAATTTGTGACCCAAAACTAATATACAATGATGGACGCTCATGACACTAATCAACCCTTGAACCAAGGGGAATTAGAAGAAGAAAAGAAAACAGTCGAGGTTTCTGAAGCTATTACAGAGACTCCGGCTGAAGATGTTACTGCCGAAGTTCAACCTGAAGCAGCTCCTAAACCTACCACTAAGGAAGATGTACTAAACCAGCTAAAAGAGCTTGCGCAAGATGCTGAAAATGCGAACAAGCAGGATATTGACAATCTGAAACAATCATTCTACAAGTTACATAATGCCGAGTTGGAAGCTGCTAAGGTACAGTTTACAGACAACGGTGGAAACATTGAAGATTTTGTTACCGAAGAGGACCCGACGGAAGAAGAATTCAAACGTCTGATGGGGGTTATCAAGGAAAAACGCAGCAAACAGGTTGCCGAGCTGGAACGCCAAAAGGAAGAAAACCTGCAAGTGAAACTTTCCATTATTGAAGAACTGAAAGAATTGGTGGAATCCGGAGATGACGCCAACAAATCTTATACGGAGTTCAAGAAGCTGCAACAGCAATGGAATGATACGAAACTGGTGCCGCAAGGTAAAGTGAATGAACTTTGGAAAAACTATCAATTATATGTAGAGAAGTTCTACGATTTATTGAAACTGAACAATGAATTCCGTGAATACGACTTCAAAAAGAATCTGGAAATCAAAACGCATCTCTGCGAAGCTGCCGAAAAGTTGGCTGACGAGGAAGATGTTGTTTCCGCTTTCCACCAACTTCAGAAGTTGCATCAGGAGTTCCGCGATACAGGTCCGGTAGCCAAAGAACTGCGTGATGAAATCTGGAACCGGTTTAAAGCAGCTTCTACCGCTGTCAACCGCCGCCATCAGCAGCACTTCGAATCGTTGAAAGAAGCCGAACAACATAATTTGGATCAAAAGACCGTCATCTGCGAAATCGTTGAAGCGATTGAGTATGATGAACTGAAAACATTCTCTGCCTGGGAAAACAAGACCCAGGAAGTGATTGCCTTGCAAAACAAATGGAAAACTATCGGTTTTGCGCCCCAGAAGATGAATGTGAAGATCTTCGAGCGTTTCCGCCATGCCTGCGATGATTTCTTCAAGAAGAAAGGAGAATTCTTCAAGAGTCTGAAAGAAGGAATGAACGAGAATCTGGAAAAGAAGAAAGCGCTCTGCGAAAAAGCGGAAGCCTTGAAAGACAGTACAGACTGGAAAGTAACTGCCGATGCACTGACCAAACTTCAAAAAGAATGGAAGACCATCGGACCGGTTGCCAAGAAACACTCGGATGCTATCTGGAAACGGTTTATCACAGCTTGCGACTACTTCTTCGAACAAAAGAACAAAGCTACTTCTTCACAACGCTCCGTAGAAACAGAGAATATGGAAAAGAAGAAAGCGTTGATCGAGAAGTTATCCGCTATTGATGAAAGCATGGATACCGAAGAAGCAAGTACCTTGGTTCGGGATTTAATGAAAGAGTGGAACTCTATCGGTCATGTGCCGTTCAAAGAAAAAGATAAGTTATACAAGCAGTATCACGGAATCATCGATCAGCTATTCGACCGCTTTAACATCAATGCTTCCAACAAGAAGTTAAGTAACTTCCGTTCGAATATCAGCAATATCCAGGGAAGCGGTACTCAATCTCTGTACAGAGAACGTGAAAAGCTGGTACGTACTTATGAGAATATGAAGAATGAGCTTCAGACTTATGAGAACAATCTGGGCTTCCTGACTTCTACTTCTAAGAAAGGCAGCAGCCTGCTGACTGAACTGAACCGCAAGGTAGATAAGTTGAAAGCAGACTTGGAACTGGTATTACAAAAGATCAAAGTAATCGATGAATCAATAAAAGCAGAAGAATAAGAGTTCTGCCCGATTTAGAAAAATTAGAAACAGGTTTTATACTCACTTGAGCTATAAAACCTGTTTTTCTTTTCTACTAAACAAGACGACAGCCAGTTTAAGGATTTATTCTTTATCAATCAACTTCACGGCTTTTCATAAGATTAGCGTTTTTCGAACTATCAACGTGCATTCGTGTCACCGAATTTGCCACCGAGGAACTGTTTTTTTAAACTTCCAGCGACCTATTATGTGACCTCTTGATGGTGAGAAGTTTAGAGACACATACTATTAAACATGCAAAAAGCCGTTATTACTAGGTAATAACGGCTTTTTGCTTATTTTGTCTTATAATTTGTTGGGCTACCTGGATTCGAACCAGGAATGACAGGACCAGAATCTGTAGTGTTACCATTACACCATAGCCCAATGATTTTCGTTTGCGGGTGCAAAGATACAAATATTTTGGGAATTCAAAACAAATCCGATATTTTTTTTGCAAAAATGTCCAAATAAGCTTTCCAAACAAAAGTATCTCCACTAAAAAACACAAAAATTGAGGGATAACTTTCTTGTATCCAATAAATCAGCGTATATTTGTCAAAAATATCACGTTTATTATCAGAAACAAAGGGTCACCTTTTTTTGTTATAAACAAATAGAGAACATGAATTATTAATCCCAATTACAGGAATGAACGATACTAAAGTATTAATTGAAAAAATAAAAGAAGGAATTCAAGAGAAAAAAGGTAAAAAGATAGTCGTTGCCGATTTAACCAGCATAGAAGATACCATCTGTAAATATTTCGTTATCTGTCAGGGAAATTCTCCCAGTCAAGTGAGTGCAATAGTAGATTCAATCAAGGAATTTACACGCAAAGGTGCGGACAGCAAGCCTTATGCAATCGACGGACTCCGAAATGCAGAATGGGTAGCTATGGACTATGCCGATGTACTGGTACACGTTTTTTTGCCGGAGACAAGAGCTTTTTATAATCTTGAGCACCTCTGGGCAGATGCCAAACTTACTCAAATCCCCGATCTAGACTAATTAATGATTATGGACAATAATAATAGCAATAATAACAATAGCAATAAACCTAACAATAAGGTTAATATGCCCAAGTTCAACCTGAACTGGATGTATATGATTATTGCCCTTATGCTTCTCGGCCTCTGGTGGGGCAGTGATTCAAAAGGAGCAGGAAGCAAAGCTGTAACTTACAGCGAGTTTCAGGACTATGTTAAAAAGGGTTATGTCAGCAAAGTATTGGGTTATGAAGATAAATCAATCGAAGCTTTCCTCAAACCGACTGCCGTAGGGGCTGTTTTTGGAGCTGACTCTACCAAGGTGGGACGCAACCCTGTCATTACAAGTAGAACCCCGTCTACCGATAAACTGGAAGAGTTTTTGCAGGCAGAAAAGGAAGCCGGTCATTTTGACGGTTCATCCGACTATCCGCCCAAATCGGATATTTTCCCCGCAATTCTGATTCAGGTACTCCCGCTTGTCTTGCTGGTTGCGTTATGGATATTCTTCATGCGCCGTATGAGCGGAGGCGGCAGTGGTGGCCCCGGCGGCGTATTTAATGTAGGAAAATCAAAAGCCCAGCTTTTTGAAAAAGGCGGAGCCATCAAGATTACATTTAAAGATGTAGCGGGGCTGGCCGAAGCAAAACAAGAAGTGGAGGAAATCGTAGAGTTCTTAAAAGAACCGCAGAAATATACGGATTTGGGAGGTAAGATACCCAAGGGAGCATTGCTGGTAGGCCCTCCGGGAACCGGTAAAACATTGCTTGCCAAAGCTGTGGCCGGCGAAGCGAATGTGCCTTTCTTCTCATTGGCAGGTTCCGACTTCGTGGAAATGTTTGTGGGTGTAGGTGCATCCCGT
The DNA here is from genome assembly GCF_001185845.1 of Bacteroides sp. 3_1_13. Classification (NCBI taxonomy): domain Bacteria; kingdom Pseudomonadati; phylum Bacteroidota; class Bacteroidia; order Bacteroidales; family Bacteroidaceae; genus Bacteroides; species Bacteroides sp. 3_1_13. The sequence continues at coordinate 2,291,772 of NZ_KQ236955.1, read as the reverse complement.
GTTCGCGACTTGTTTAAACAGGCTAAAGAAAAAGCTCCCTGTATCGTCTTTATTGATGAGATTGATGCCGTAGGACGTGCCCGTGGCAAGAACCCTGCAATGGGAGGAAATGACGAACGCGAAAACACATTGAATCAGTTGCTGACAGAAATGGACGGCTTCGGTTCCAATAGCGGTGTGATTATCCTTGCTGCTACCAACCGTGTAGACGTACTCGACAAGGCACTGCTCCGTGCAGGACGTTTTGACCGTCAGATACACGTGGACCTGCCCGACTTGAACGAACGTAAAGAAGTATTTGGCGTGCATTTGCGCCCGATTAAAATAGACGATAGTGTAGATGTGGACTTGCTGGCACGTCAGACACCGGGATTCTCGGGTGCGGATATTGCCAATGTCTGCAATGAGGCTGCACTGATCGCTGCCCGCCACGGGAAGAAATTCGTAAGCAAACAGGACTTCCTGGATGCGGTAGACCGCATCATCGGTGGTCTGGAAAAGAAAACCAAGATTACAACGGAAGCAGAAAGACGTTCCATCGCTTTGCATGAAGCAGGACACGCCTCTATCTCCTGGTTGTTGGAATATGCCAACCCATTGATTAAAGTTACAATCGTTCCTCGCGGACGTGCATTGGGAGCTGCCTGGTATCTGCCGGAAGAACGTCAGATCACTACCAAGGAGCAGATGCTGGATGAAATGTGTGCTACTTTGGGAGGACGCGCCGCTGAAGATTTATTCCTCGGCCGCATCTCAACAGGTGCCATGAACGACCTGGAAAGGGTGACTAAGCAGGCATACGGCATGATTGCTTATTTAGGTATGAGCGACAAGCTGCCGAACTTATGTTATTACAACAACGATGAATATTCTTTCAACCGTCCATACAGCGAAAAGACAGCCGAATTGATTGACGAAGAAGTCAAGAGAATGGTAAACGAGCAGTATGACCGTGCCAAGAGAATTCTGTCGGAGAATAAAGAAGGACACAACGAACTGACGCAATTACTGATTGACAAAGAAGTAATCTTCGCGGAAGACGTTGAACGCATCTTCGGTAAACGCCCCTGGGCTTCCCGATCAGAAGAAATCATGGCTGCTAAAGAAAGCCAGGATGCCGCAAGAGCTGAAAGAGAACTTGCCCAAAAGCTGAAAGAAGAAGAAAAAGAAATCAAAGAAGAGGAAGCTGAAAATACCGCAAAGGAAGAACAAGCACCCATAGACACCAAAGTTGCCGCAGAAGGTAAAAAGGTTACTGTGGAGGGCAAAGTTACCGTAGAGGGTAAATCCAATGAAGAAGAAGCTAACGGGTCCAACTAATTAAAACGAATAGATTTTGATTAATAATTTCATAAAACGAGCTATTACGGGTGTACTCTTCGTTGCCATCTTGGTGGGGTGCATCCTTTATGACGCATTCAGCTTTGGTATTCTGTTTACCGCTATCAGCGCACTGACCATTTATGAGTTCGGACAGCTGGTAAATATGCGCGCAGAAGGAGTGAAGATAAACAAGACCATTAATATGCTCGGCGGGGCTTACCTATTCCTTGCAATCATGGGATTCTGCATTGATGCGGCCGATTCGAAGATATTCATCCCGTATGTGCTTTTATTGCTTTACATGATGATTAGCGAGTTGTATCTGAAAAAGGAAAACCCGGTACTTAACTGGGCTTATTCTATGCTTAGCCAACTTTATATCGGACTGCCTTTTGCTTTGCTGAATGTATTGGCATTCCATAACGATCCGGGATCAGAATACAGTAGCGTAAGTTACAATCCTATCCTACCGCTATCCATCTTTATTTTCCTCTGGCTGAATGACACGGGAGCCTATTGCATCGGTTCATTGATCGGCAAACACCGGTTGTTTGAACGTATCTCTCCCAAGAAATCATGGGAAGGTTCTATCGGCGGCGGAGTGGTAGCAATCGGAGTATCTTTTATACTCGCTCACTACTTCCCATTTATGTCAATGATTGAATGGGCAGGACTGGCACTGGTGGTTGTTATATTCGGCACATGGGGCGACCTGACGGAGTCGTTATTGAAACGCCAGTTGCACGTTAAGGATTCGGGAACCATTCTTCCGGGACACGGTGGGATGCTCGACCGCTTTGACAGTTCTCTGATGGCTATACCGGCAGCAGTCGTTTATCTATATGCATTAACATGGTTCTAACGGGGGATTCTTTCTCAATCGATTAGAACTGAAACAAAATACAAAAGGTCGGGAACTTCTACGGAAGTATCCCGACCTTTTTCACACACAGTAAATCATAGTTAGGTTATCGGATCGAAGAAGTGGAATGAACATCCTTCGCTGCTTCCGGTACACCGACCGGATGATCCAGATCAAGCACAATCACTCTTCCTTCTCCATGTTCTCTTGAGTTTATTGTCACCTTAAACCCTTTGGGTGCTACCCAGGAATCTTTCGGCGTAGGAAAGAATTTTTCCAGATTATAAGAAACTCGTCCCCATCCCCAATAGTCAGTCACATCCTCATACGTATTATAACGCAGTTCCAAATGTATGTAACCATCTTCATCCACATTCAATGTTCCCGGTTCTGACGGTTCGCCCGGCTCTCCCGGTTCCATCTTATTTTGCACAAGACTGATACGATGTTTCTCCGAACGAGGCAACTCCTGGCGGAAAATTACGTTCAGGAACTTTCCTCCCAACCACATATCACCCTGATAAATCAGAATAGGATCATTTCCGAATTCTTCCGCTTCTTCCTCTGTCGACATATCTTCCACTTCTTTTGTCAACAGTTCCTGTATGCCTTCCATCTTCACCTGAACTCCTTTTCCTCCTTCCATGTCATACAAAGGATTGAAAAAAGCCACGACACGTTCACCATCCACCGGTTTAAACCAAGGAATAGAAGTAGCAACCGGATCAATCACCCCCCAATTATCACCTTCCAAATAATATCCTCCTCCACCGGTTGCACGAACAGTCGCCCAGTCCCAGCTGAAATCTCCAATAGAATAACCATCATCATCACATGATTGCAACATTGGTACTAATGCCAATAATAAGATTCCTAAAAGCCACTTAAATTTTTTCATATCTTTTTCCTTTCTTTATTTTAGTCTTCTGCTTTATAAATAAAAAAGCCGTGCATTTACTGCATCGGCTTTACGTTTATTCAGAAAAAGAAAGTTATTTTTTCAACAAACGCAGCATTTCACGAGCTGCATGACGGGGAGCACCGGCAGGTCCTAACCGTTCGGCTACATATTCATACCCCGAAAGCATCTCATTTCTATATGCTTCATTTTCAATGATATTTCTCAATTCGCTCTGCATATTTTTCACGGTCATCGTATCTGCCACCAGTTCCTTTACCACTTCACGGTCAGCAATCAAATTAACCAACGAAATAAATCTCACAGTTAAGATATGACGCCGCAAAAAAGAAACCACTTTCCCGATCGGAGTGTAATAACAAACCACTTGAGGAACACGAAACAATGCCGTCTCAAGCGTAGCTGTACCCGAAGTAACTAAAGCTACATCTGCATGCTGCAACAGGCTATAAGTCTGATCGAAAATGATTTTCACTTTCGCCTCTCCTACATATTGTTTATAATACTCGGGAGCAATGGCAGGTGCACCGGCCAAGACAAGCTGATAATCAGGAAAAGCGGAAGCAGCCTTCAACATATCCGGCAGATTATCTTTGATTTCCTGTTTCCGGCTACCGGCAAGAAGAGCGATAATCGGCTTATCCTCCAATTGGTTCTCCGCAATAAAGTGCTCCTTATTTTTCGGATGAGCTGCCTGATAGGCTGCCACCTCATCCACCGTAGGGTTTCCTACATAGTGAATGGGGTATTGATGCTTTCCTTCGAAGAATTCCACTTCAAAAGGAAGAATGGAGAAAAGCTCATCTACATCTCGTTTTATATTCTTGATACGGTATTCTTTCCACGCCCATATCTTCGGAGAAATATAATAGTAAACCGGTATCTGTGTCTTTGCATGGACAAACTTGGCAATATCAAGATTGAATCCCGGATAATCTACCAGAATAACAACGTCCGGTTCCCAGGAAACAATGTCTTCTTTGCAACGCTTCATATTTGCAAAGATAGTGCGCAGATGGAGTAATACAGGAATAAATCCCATGTATGCCAACTCCTTATAGTGCTTTACCATCGTTCCTCCGACAGCCGCCATCAAGTCACCTCCGAAAAAACGGAAATCAGCCTGCGGGTCTTCTGCCTTTAAGGCAGCCATCAGATGAGAGGCGTGCAAGTCGCCGGAAGCTTCACCGACAATCAGATAATACTTCATAGAGTTGAGAGTTGAGAGTTGAGAGTTGAGAGGGATAGATGACTAACAGGGCGTCATGCTTTCTTTTTCAAATTTCAACTAATTAAACCATTTATTAAGTTCGTCTATAAAGTGATAAGCCGTCACGTCAACCGTAGTCGGGGTGATAGCAACATAACCATTTGCCAAAGCCCAATGATCGTTCTTCTCGTTTTCAGGTTCATGATCGGTAAATTCACCGGTCAGCCAGAAATAGTTAGGATCATTCAGACGAGGGCAGGCAGCCCATTCATTCGTCCAACGTCCTTTCGCCTGTTCACAGATTTTCACTCCTTTTATATCGGCTGTATCGGGGAAGTTTACATTCAGACAAGTTAAAGGAGGAAGTCCTTTTTCCAAGATCATGGCAGCGATACTGCGAATATAAGGTCCGGCAGCTTCAAAATCAGCATCGGGTGCATGATTGCACAAGGAGAAGCCAATAGAAGGAATTCCATTCAAACAGCCCTCAAACACCACTCCCATCGTACCGGAATAATGCACGTTAGTGGCAGAGTTATCTCCATGATTGATACCGCCGACTATCAGATCCGGAGTCCGGTCGAGCACTGTGTTTCGTGCCAATTTGATGCAATCGGTCGGTGTTCCCGAACATTTATAAACAGTCAAGCCCACTTCCTTCTTTACTAACTGGTAATGAACCGGCTGCGTCACCGTCAGCGCACACCCACTACCGGAACGCGGAGCATCAGGTGCCATCACTATAATCTCACCCAAAGGGCGAAGAAACTTCACCAGTTCATTAATACCTTTAGCCATCACGCCATCGTCATTCGAAACAAGTATCAACGGCTTCTCTTTTTCCATATATTCAATCCTTTCCTTTTTTATATTCGCACAAAAGTAACAAAAAGAAGCCGTACCACCAAACACCTCCCCGCATCAGATCGAAAAGTCTCTTCCACCCCCACTCCTACCCGTTTACAAATCTTAATCTTCTGCAAGCGAGCAAAAAAAGAAATAAATATCCAATATAAATATGTATATTTGCAAGCTCATAAAGAGAAAGGTAGATGATGAACCTGTCGAAGTTTGGTAACCGTTTCGTCCGACAGTTATTAACAAAACAGGCGACTTATCAACAGAAATTGCAAAGTTTCTCTTTTTTCGTAGGCGCTCTAAGGATTTATCACTTATTTCGCTGCCAATAAATTTAGAGAATATGGGAAAAATTATTGCTTTGGCCAATCAAAAAGGCGGTGTAGGAAAGACAACGACTACGATTAATCTCGCAGCTTCACTTGCTACACTGGAAAAAAAGGTACTCGTGATAGATGCCGACCCGCAAGCTAATGCCTCTTCCGGTCTGGGAGTAGACATCAAGCAGTCGGAATGCACTATCTATGAATGTATTATTGACAGAGCCAACGTACAGGACGCTATCCTTGATACGGAGATTGATTCTTTGAAAGTAATCTCTTCGCACATCAATCTCGTAGGAGCAGAGATTGAAATGCTGAACCTCCCAAACCGAGAAAAGATACTAAAAGAAGTACTCACACCTTTGAAGAAAGAATATGACTATATCCTGATAGACTGTTCGCCTTCATTAGGACTGATCACGATCAATGCCCTGACGGCAGCCGACTCCGTGATTATCCCCGTTCAAGCTGAATATTTTGCTCTTGAAGGTATCAGCAAATTGTTGAATACCATCAAAATCATCAAGTCGAAACTGAATCCGGCTTTAGAAATCGAAGGTTTCTTGCTGACAATGTATGACTCTCGTCTGCGTCAGGCTAATCAGATTTACGACGAAGTGAAACGTCATTTCCAGGAACTGGTATTCAACACCGTTATTCAACGAAATGTGAAATTGAGCGAAGCTCCCAGCTACGGTGTCCCGACCATCCTTTACGATGCGGAATCTACCGGCGCCAAAAACCACTTGGCTCTTGCTAAAGAGATTATCAACCGAAATAAATAAAAGAAAGAAGAAGATATGGCAACACAAAAAAGAAATGCATTAGGACGTGGTCTCGACGCCTTGCTCTCAATGGATGATGTGAAAACCGAAGGGTCTTCTTCCATTAATGAAATAGAGCTGGCAAAGATTACTGTCAATCCCAACCAGCCCCGCCGTGAGTTTGACGAAACAGCATTGCAGGAATTGGCTGATTCCATTGCGGAAATCGGTATCATCCAACCTATCACTTTACGCAAACTCTCGGACGATGAGTATCAGATCATCGCGGGAGAGCGTCGTTATCGTGCATCACAAAGAGCAGGACTGAAAACGATCCCTGCTTATATACGCACTGCCGACGACGAAAACATGATGGAAATGGCGCTGATTGAAAATATCCAGCGTGAAGACCTGAATGCCGTAGAAATCGCACTTGCCTACCAGCATCTGCTCGATCAGTACGAACTGACACAGGAACGTCTTAGCGAACGTATCGGAAAGAAACGAACGACGATCGCCAACTACCTGCGCTTACTGAAATTGCCGGCTCCGATACAGATGGCCCTGCAAAACAAGCAGTTGGACATGGGACATGCCCGTGCACTGATTTCATTAGGCGACCCTAAACTACAAGTTAAAATATTCGAAGAAATACAAGAACACGGATATTCAGTCCGCAAAGTAGAAGAAATTGTTAAATCATTAAGCGAAGGAGAAGCTGTGAAAAGCGGCACACGGAAAATAACACCCAAACGTGGCAAACTTCCTGAAGAATTCAACTTATTGAAGCAACAACTCTCCGGCTTTTTCAACACCAAGGTACAACTCACCTGCTCTGAAAAGGGAAAAGGCAAGATCAGTATTCCTTTCGGGAACGAGGAGGAACTGGAACGTATCATGGAAATCTTCGATACGCTAAAGAAGTAAATGACAAGAAAAAGTAAGAAATATCAGTTACTAGTCAGCGCCCTGCTTCTCTGTTTTTTACAGGTGGCAGGGATTGATGTGTATGCACAATCCACTGTTACTCCGGCACGGAAAGATACAACAATCATACAGCGCGAAGCGCCGAAAGCCCGTGCACGAAGGCATCGTGATCCGATTATACAGGACTCGGTGAAGAAGGATTCTATCCAAATCATACCATCCAAAGAACTTCCGGCCATCGACAGTTTGTCAGCTGCTAAAATACAGATAGCGGACAGCTTGGATGCAGCCAACAAGAAAGAGCTGAAAAAGATAGAGCAACCTGCCTCCATTGTTGTAAAGACCGACACTGTGCCGCCACCTGCTCAAGATATTAACAAGAAAATATTTATCCCGAATCCGACCAAAGCAACGTGGTTGGCAGTCGTATTCCCCGGTGGAGGACAGATTTACAACCGTAAATACTGGAAATTGCCTATTATATATGGAGGATTTGCTGGTTGTGCTTACGCCTTAAGTTGGAACGGTAAGATGTACAAAGACTATTCGCAAGCCTATCTGGACATTATGGACAGCAATCCGAATACGAAAAGTTACGAAGATTTGTTGCCCCCGAACTCCACTTATAATGAGGAGCAGCTAAAAAACACACTAAAACGAAGAAAAGATATGTTCCGTCGTTATCGGGACCTTAGTATATTTGCTTTTATCGGAGTTTATCTGATCTCTATCATCGACGCTTATGTAGATGCAGAGTTGTCTAACTTCGATATAACCCCCGACTTGAGCATGAAAGTAGAACCGGCTGTTATCGACAATAACAACCAGTTCCGCTCCAGCAGTTTAAAAAGCAAGTCGGTTGGTCTGCAATGCGTATTACGATTTTAAAAACACAATTTAGATTGATCTTATTATTGAAGCATGAAGAAATTAGTTAACTATTGTTCGATTATTTTTCTTTTACTGGTGGCAACGTCGCAGGTAAAAGCGCAAAGTGTAGATGTAGTGATTCGTGAAAATGGAACTGAACGCAAAGAAAGCATCGACCTGCCTAAAAGTATGACATATCCACTTGACAGTCTGTTGAACGACTGGAAAGCTAAAAATTATATTGACTTAGGCAAAGATTGCAGTACAGCTGAAATCAACCCTTTATTCAGCGACTCTGTCTACATCGACCGCTTGTCACGCATTCCGGCTATCATGGAAATGCCTTATAATGATATTATCCGCAAATTCATCGATATGTATGCAGGACGCTTGCGCAATCAGGTTTCTTTCATGTTGAGTGCCTGCAACTTCTATATGCCGATTTTTGAAGAAGCATTGGATGCATACGGACTTCCACTGGAACTTAGATATCTCCCGATTATCGAATCTGCACTGAACCCCTCTGCCGTGTCACGCGCAGGCGCTTCCGGTCTGTGGCAATTTATGATTGGTACAGGTAAGATCTATGGCTTGGAATCAAACAGCCTGGTAGATGAACGACGCGACCCGATTAAAGCAACTTGGGCTGCCGCACGTTATCTCAAAGAAATGTACGATATCTATGGAGACTGGAATCTTGTGATTGCTGCTTATAACTGTGGCCCCGGTACTATCAACAAGGCAATCCGCCGTGCCAATGGCGAAACGGATTACTGGAAAATTTATAATTACCTGCCTAAAGAGACACGTGGTTACGTACCTGCCTTTATCGCCGCTAATTATGTGATGACTTACTATTGTGACCATAATATTTGTCCGATGGAAACAAATATCCCGGCAAGTACCGACACAGTACAAGTGAACAAGAATCTGCACTTCGAACAGATTGCTGATCTTTGCAACGTACCTTTGGATCAAATCAAGAGTTTGAATCCGCAATATAAGAAGCACATGATTCCGGGTGACAGCAAGCCTTATACTTTAAGACTTCCTATCGATGCTATCAGTACCTTTATAGATAAGCAAGACACAATTTACGCACATCGTGCCGACGAATTGTTCCGCAACCGAAAAACCGTTGCAGTAAAGGAAATTACCCCCTCAACCCGCAAAACGACAGCAGCTGTTGCCGGTAAAGGTAAACTGACCTACTACACAATAAAAAGTGGAGACACTTTGTCAACCATCGCCGGAAAGTATGGCGTCACAATTAAGGATATACAAAGGTGGAATGGAATGTCCAACACCAAAATTGCTGCAGGAAAACGATTGAAAATATACAAATAAATAGCTTCCTGCTTGCATCGTTCGGAAATTTGCTTATTTTTGCAGAACTAAGCAAGTGAAAGGATAACAATTATGGATAATCTGCCCCCTAAAGAAATAAGTGATGAAGAGATGATCAATCAGGCGTTCCACGAACTACTGAATGATTATCTCAACACTAAACATCGCAAAAAGGTTGAAATCATTACGAAGGCTTTCAACTTCGCCAATCAGGCGCATAAAGGTATCAAACGTCGTTCGGGCGAACCTTATATTATGCACCCAATTGCCGTTGCAAGTATTGTATGTAATGAGATCGGTCTGGGTTCAACTTCTATATGTGCGGCCTTGTTGCATGATGTAGTAGAAGACACTGATTACACAGTAGAAGACATTGAAAATATCTTTGGCCCGAAGATTGCCCAAATTGTGGACGGACTGACCAAGATATCCGGCGGAATTTTCGGTGACCGTGCTTCAGCACAAGCAGAGAACTTCAAGAAGTTACTGCTCACCATGTCGAACGATATCCGGGTAATTCTTATCAAGATAGCCGACCGTTTGCACAACATGCGTACCCTCGGTTCCATGTTGCCCAACAAGCAATATAAGATTGCAGGCGAAACGCTTTACATCTATGCGCCACTCGCCAACCGCCTGGGTCTCTATAAAATAAAAACAGAGCTTGAGAATCTAAGCTTCAAATATGAACATCCCGAAGAATATGCGGAAATAGAAGAGAAGTTGAATGCCACAGCTGCCGAACGCGACAAAGTTTTCAACGACTTCACTGCTCCTATCCGTACACAGTTGGATAAGATGGGATTAAAATACCGGATACTTGCCCGCGTAAAATCAATCTATTCTATCTGGAACAAAATGCAGACCAAGCATGTTCCTTTTGAAGAAATATTTGATCTACTAGCTGTCCGTATCATCTTCGAGCCACGTAACATAGAAGAAGAACTCAACGACTGTTTCGACATTTACGTTTCCATCTCCAAGATATACAAGCCTCATCCGGACCGTCTGCGCGACTGGGTGAGCCATCCTAAAGCAAATGGTTATCAGGCATTGCATGTCACCCTGATGGGTAATAACGGACAATGGATTGAAGTCCAGATTCGTAGTGAACGAATGAATGACGTTGCCGAACAAGGTTTCGCCGCTCACTGGAAATACAAAGAAGGAGGAGGCAGCGAAGATGAAGGAGAGTTGGAAAAATGGTTGAAAACCATTAAGGAGATATTGGATGATCCGCAACCGGATGCCATTGATTTTCTGGATACCATCAAACTTAATTTATTTGCTTCTGAAATATTCGTATTCACCCCCAAAGGTGAGCTGAAGACTATGCCGCAGAATTCTACGGCTCTCGACTTCGCGTTTTCCCTGCATACGGATATTGGCAGCCATTGTATTGGTGCCAAAGTCAACCACAAATTAGTTCCGTTAAGCCATAAATTGCAAAGTGGTGACCAAGTTGAGATCCTGACTTCAAAATCGCAACGTGTGCAACCGCAATGGGAAGTTTTTGCAACCACTGCCCGTGCCCGTGCCAAGATAGCAGCCATCCTCCGCAAAGAGCGTAAAGCAAACCAGAAGATAGGTGAAGAAATCCTTAACGAGTTTTTGAAAAAAGAGGAAATCCGCCCTGAAGAAACCGTTATTGAGAAGCTGCGCAAACTGCATAATGCCAAGAATGAAGAAGAACTGCTGGCCGCCATTGGCAGCAAAGCAATCGTCTTGGGAGAAGCGGATAAGAATGAACTGAAAGAAAAGCAAACCAGTAACTGGAAGAAATATCTGACTTTCTCTTTCGGCAACAATAAAGAGAAGCAGGAAGAAAAAGAGCCGCAAGAAAAAGAAAAGATCAATCCGAAGCAAGTGCTCAAGCTGACAGAAGAAAGTTTGCAGAAGAAATATATCATGGCCGAATGTTGCCATCCTATTCCCGGTGATGACGTATTGGGATATGTGGATGAAAACGACCGGATCATTATCCACAAACGCCAATGTCCTGTTGCCGCCAAACTGAAGAGCAGTTATGGCAACCGTATATTAGCAACAGAATGGGATACACACAAAGAACTATCTTTCCTGGTATATATATATATAAAAGGTATAGACAGCATGGGACTTTTGAATGAAGTCACCCAGGTTATCTCCAGACAACTCAATGTAAATATCCGTAAGCTAACCATCGAAACCGAAGATGGTATCTTTGAAGGAAAAATTCAGTTATGGGTACATGACGTGGATGATGTGAAAACCATCTGTAACAATCTGAAGAAAATACAGAATATCAAACAGGTGAGCCGCGTAGAAGAATAACATTGATCGACACATTCGTTATCGATCAACGTTATTCTACTCCCGCCCATCCAATTCGCGTTTAATAGCCAAAAGCTCTTCTTTTATCGCTTTCAGCTTATTTACAATCTCATAATTACGAACCGTAGCTTCTTTATTATCTTTCAAACGTTGCCGGGCACCGGGAAGTGTCATGCCTTTTTCTTTTACCAAATGATAGATAAGACCGATCGTTTCTACGTCTTCTTTGCGGTACTGACGTATTCCTCTTCCCGCTGTCTTAGGAGAGATTTGCGGAAATTCCTTTTCCCAAAAACGGAGCAATGACGGATTGACTCCGAACATATCGGCAACCTCTCCTATTGAATAATATAGCTTCAATTCTTTATCTGTATTAAGCATAGCACTCCTGTTTTAAGATTTTAATCGAATACTTTACCATGATTGGCTGCCAACTGAATCATCTTTTCATAATCTTCGGCACTCAAATCCATGAAATAATAATTGACCGGATTCACTACCTGCCCTTTCACGTGCACTTCATAATGCAAATGCGGGCCGGTACTTTTTCCTGTACTACCCACTTTTCCGATAATCTCACCACGTACCACTTTCTTTCCGACTTTCGTATTAAATCCCTGCAAGTGAGCATACCGAGTAAGATACCCGAAACCATGATCTATCTCAATAGTATTACCGTATCCGGTTTCCCATCCCACTTTCACCACTGTTCCGTTTCCGGTAGCATAAACATCCGTTCCCGGATGAGCAGAGAAGTCCATGCCTGCATGGAACTTTGTCGTACCATAAATAGGGTCGATACGTGTACCATAACCGGATGCTGTCTGACGAAGATCTTTATTCGAAATAGGCTGTATGGCCGGAATACATTTCAGCATCTCATCATGGTTCTTACACATATCAATCACATCATCGAAAGATTTCGACTGGATATAAAGCCTTTTGGAAAGCACATCCAACTTTTGAGTCGTATTCACCACCAGCTTGGCATTCGCCAAATCCATCAGTTCTTCGTAACGGTTCGTCCCGCCATAACCTGCCTGACGAATAGCCGGAGAAACAGGATCTGCCTGTAAAATCACCCGATACAGATTATCGTCACGTTGCTGAATATCCTGAAGCACCCCCATAGCGTCGTCCAAACGCCGGGAAAGCACATTGTACTGCGCCAAAAGACGGCTGTTTTCAATTCTTAATTCCTTCTCCGACGGAGAACCAAAAATCAAAAGCAATACAATAAAGCAACCTGCTCCCAACCCCATTCCATAGAAAAGCCGACGCAGGATACTAAGCGCACGCTGCCGTACGGTAGGGTAAATTCGATCATAAGTCTGGGTCTGTGGATTATAGATGTAGTATACTTTGCGCATCTTTTTGGAAATATTTCGCTTGTTAATACGGCAAAAGTAATAAAAACAAGCTATCTTTGCACAGTTTTTACGAATTTATGAGTTGTGATTTATGATTTATTGGGGATTCCTCCCCTCTCTCATATCCCACAGCCCATAATTCATAATTCATAAATCATAATTCTTCATTATATGTTGACTGCAAAAGAGATCAGAGATTCATTCAAGAATTTCTTTGAGTCGAAAGGACACCACATCGTTCCCTCGGCTCCGATGGTGATTAAAGATGACCCTACCCTGATGTTTACGAACGCGGGTATGAACCAGTTTAAAGATATTATTTTGGGTAACCATCCGGCGAAATACCAAAGAGTCGCGGACTCGCAAAAATGTTTGCGTGTAAGCGGAAAGCATAATGACCTGGAAGAAGTAGGACACGATACGTACCACCACACCATGTTTGAAATGCTTGGTAACTGGTCGTTCGGCGATTACTTCAAGAAAGAAGCGATCAGCTGGGCGTGGGAATATCTGGTAGAAGTCTTGAAACTGAATCCGGAACATCTCTATGCAACCGTATTTGAAGGAAGTCCTGAAGAAGGATTGAGCCGTGACGATGAAGCTGCTTCCTATTGGGAACAGTTCTTGCCGAAAGATCACATCATCAACGGTAACAAACACGACAACTTCTGGGAAATGGGTGATACAGGACCTTGCGGACCTTGTTCCGAAATCCATATCGACCTCCGTCCTGCTGAAGAACGTGCCAAGATCTCCGGTCGCGACCTCGTGAACCACGATCACCCGCAGGTAATTGAAATCTGGAACCTCGTGTTCATGCAATACAACCGCAAAGCAGACGGCAGTCTTGAGCCGCTTCCTGCCAAGGTTATTGATACCGGTATGGGATTCGAACGTCTTTGTATGGCTCTGCAAGGCAAAACATCCAACTACGACACAGACGTATTCCAGCCAATGCTGAAAGCTATTGCAACAATGTCGGGTACAGAATATGGAAAAGACAAGCAGCAAGATATTGCAATGCGTGTAATTGCCGACCATATCCGTACCATTGCATTCTCAATCACAGATGGTCAGTTGCCGTCTAATGCAAAGGCAGGTTATGTGATCCGCCGTATCCTTCGCCGTGCTGTCCGTTACGGATATACTTTCCTCGGACAGAAACAGGCATTTATGTATAAGTTGCTTCCTGTATTGATTGATAACATGGGAGAGGCTTATCCTGAACTGGTTGCACAAAAGACACTGATTGAAAAAGTAATCAAGGAAGAAGAAGAATCATTCCTCCGCACTTTGGAAACTGGTATCCGTTTATTGGATAAGACAATGGAAGATACCAAAGCCAATGGAAAAACTGAAATCAGCGGTAAAGATGCCTTTACTTTATATGATACATTCGGTTTCCCGCTCGACTTGACAGAGCTGATTCTCCGTGAAAACGGAATGACTGTCAACATTGAAGAGTTCAATGAAGAAATGCAGCAACAGAAACAGCGTGCACGTAATGCTGCCGCCATCGAAACTGGTGACTGGATTGTACTGAAAGAAGGAACTACTGAATTCGTTGGTTACGATTACACTGAATACGAGGCTTCTATCCTTCGTTACCGTCAGATCAAACAAAAGAACCAGACATTGTATCAGATTGTACTCGACTATACTCCGTTCTATGCAGAAAGTGGTGGTCAGGTAGGTGATACAGGTGTATTGGTGAGCGAGTTCGAGACGATTGAAGTGGTCGACACAAAGAAAGAGAATAATCTTCCGATACATATTACCAAAAAGCTACCCGAACATCCGGAAGCTCCGATGATGGCTTGTGTAGATACCGACAAACGTGCTGCCTGCGCAGCCAATCACTCGGCGACCCACTTGCTGGATGCTGCTTTACGTGAAGTATTGGGTGAACACATCGAACAGAAAGGTTCATTGGTTACACCGGATTCATTGCGTTTCGACTTCTCTCACTTCCAGAAAGTGACCGATGAAGAAATCCGTAAAGTTGAACATATCGTCAATGCAAGAATCCGCGCTAATATCCCATTGAAAGAATATCGCAATATTCCTATCGAGGAAGCTAAAGAGTTGGGAGCTATCGCTCTCTTTGGTGAAAAGTATGGCGACAGAGTTCGTGTGATCCAGTTCGGCACTTCTATCGAGTTCTGCGGTGGTACACACGTAGCTGCAACCGGAAATATCGGTATGGTAAAAATCATCTCCGAAAGTTCTGTTGCTGCCGGCGTTCGCCGTATTGAAGCTTATACCGGAGCACGCGTGGAAGAAATGCTGGATACGATACAAGATACACTTAGCGACTTGAAGGCTCTCTTTAACAATGCTCCTGACTTGAGAATTGCAATCCGTAAATATCTGGATGAAAATGCAGGATTGAAAAAGCAGGTAGAAGACTTCATGAAAGAGAAAGAAGCAGCTTTGAAGGAAAGACTACTGAAAAATGTACAAGAGATCCACGGTATCAAAGTAATCAAGTTCTGTGCTCCGCTACCGGCAGAAGTAGTGAAGAATATCGCTTTCCAACTTCGGGGTGAAATCACAGAAAACTTGTTCTTCGTAGCCGGAAGTACAGACAATGGCAAACCGATGCTGACAGTAATGCTTAGCGATAATTTGGTTGCTGGTGGTCTGAAAGCTGGTAATCTGGTAAAAGAGGCTGCCAAACTGATTCAAGGTGGCGGCGGTGGCCAACCTCACTTCGCTACCGCAGGAGGTAAAAATGCTGATGGACTACCGGCAGCAGTTGAAAAAGTACTGGAGCTGGCAGGAATCTAAGAATAAATAAAAGAGGCTGTCTAACAAGCCACAAAAAGAAATCACCCCTATCAGAGTTTGTTCTGATAGGGGTGAAATCGTTAAAAAGAGACTTATAGACAACCTCTTTTACGTAAAGACTTAAAATTAGACGCGTCTGAATAAATATACATAAGAAACTCCCTATTAATGTAGAAAAAAATAGTGACGGTATATGCACAGGATAGTGACGGTATCGCTAGCATATAGCGTCACTATTTGCATCGGATAGCGTCACTATTTTACAGAAGGGAATTCACCAACAACAATTTCGGCTTGAATCCCCTTTTGAATCCTCTATAAAAGCATCGGAAAAGGATACTTCCGACCCTCCCCCAAAACCAAACAAACCCGGTAAGAAATAGAAGTCTATTTGTCTCTTTCTAAAAATATTAGCTTATAATTTAGGCTTGTCACAGTTTTTTTCTACCTTTGTGACCAGATTAATTATTTTTCTTATCCTTCAAATAAATAAAATAAGTAATCACTAATACCTAAAGAATGATGAGAACACCTGCTTATCTATGCCTGCTGTTAACCTGCATGCTCATTTCTTGTACCCCTACGCAAGAAAAACACGAAATAGATTACACATCTTATGTAAATCCATTTATCGGAACAGACTTCACTGGAAACACTTATCCTGGTGCCCAAGCTCCTTTCGGCATGGTGCAACTTAGCCCGGACAACGGACTCCCCGGATGGGACCGTATCTCCGGTTATTTCTATCCGGACAGTACGATTGCCGGTTTCAGCCACACACATCTTTCCGGTACTGGAGCGGGAGATTTGTATGACATTTCTTTCATGCCAGTCACCCTTCCCTACAAAGAAGCGGAAACACCGCTTGGCATCCACTCTAAATTCTCCCACAAGGATGAAAGTGCTCATGCCGGTTATTATCAAGTACGCCTGACTGATTATAACATCAACGTCGAACTGACTGCCACCGAGCGTTGTGGTATCCAACGTTATACGTTTCCGGAAGCCCAATCTGCTATCTTCTTAAATCTGAAGAAAGCCATGAACTGGGATTTTACCAACGATTCTCATATCGAAGTTGTAGACTCCGTCACCATTCAAGGTTACCGTTTCTCCGATGGCTGGGCACGCGATCAACACATCTATTTCCGCACCCGATTCTCCAAGCCTTTTGAGAAAATGGAACTGGACACAACTGCCATCATCAAAGATAACAAACGTATCGGCACAGCTGTTATCGCCCGCTTCGACTTCAACACCAAGGAAGGCGAACAGATTCTCATAAACACAGCCATTTCCGGCACAAGCATGGAAGGCGCAGCCAAAAACCTGCAAGCCGAAGTTCCCGAAAACGACTTCAACAAATACCTCGCCGAAACGAAAGCAAACTGGAACCGGCAACTCGGAAAGATTGAAATAAAAGGCGACAACGAGAACGACAAAGTCAATTTCTACACCGCCCTCTATCATTCAATGATTGCCCCCACCATTTACAGCGACGTAGACGGAGCCTACTACGGTCCCGACAAAAAAATACACCAATCCGACGGCTGGGTGAATTACAGCACTTTCTCCCTGTGGGATACCTACCGTGCCGCCCATCCGCTCTTCACCTACACCGAACCGGAACGTGTCAACGACATGGTGAAATCCTTCATCGCCTTCTACGAACAGAATGGCCGCCTACCGGTGTGGAACTTCTACGGAAGTGAAACAGACATGATGATCGGTTATCATGCTGTTCCTGTTATTGTAGACGCCTATCTGAAAGGTATCGGCAATTTTGACGCAGAGAAAGCATTGAACGCCTGTGTAGCAACCGCCAACCT
This sequence comes from Bacteroides sp. 3_1_13, assembly GCF_001185845.1. Lineage (NCBI taxonomy): Bacteria > Pseudomonadati > Bacteroidota > Bacteroidia > Bacteroidales > Bacteroidaceae > Bacteroides > Bacteroides sp. 3_1_13. The sequence goes on along the minus strand of NZ_KQ236955.1, from coordinate 2,274,067 downwards.
CGACAACTACCGCGGCATCGGACTCTGCAAGAAACTGGGATACATCCCCTACAACGTGACCGACCACTACAACGCCGAAAACTGGTCATTATCCAAGACACTGGAATATGCCTTCGACGATTACTGCATCGCCGAAATGGCAAAGAAGATGGGCAAGCAGGACATCGCCGAGACATTCTACAAACGTTCGCAGAACTACAAGAACGTCTACAACCCCGCCACCTCTTTCATGCAGCCACGTGACGACAAAGGCACCTTTATCAAGGACTTCAAAGCCGATGACTATACGCCACACATCTGCGAAAGCAACGGATGGCAATATTTCTGGTCGGTACAACACGACGTTGACGGACTGATAAACCTTGTAGGCGGTAAAAACAGATTTGCCGAAAAACTGGACAGCATGTTCACCTACCATCCGGCAGCAGATGCCGAACTCCCCCTCTTCAGCACGGGAATGATAGGTCAGTACGCGCACGGCAACGAGCCGAGCCATCACGTCATCTACCTGTTCAACTCGATAGGCTTCAGTGACCGGACTCAATATTACGTAGCAAAAGTAATGAACGAGCTTTACAAAAACGAGCCTGCCGGACTTTGCGGCAACGAAGACTGCGGACAGATGTCGGCATGGTACGTATTCAGCGCCATGGGATTCTACCCCGTAAACCCCGTCAGCGGAAAGTATGAAATAGGTACTCCCCTCTTCCCAGAAATGCAGTTGCACCTGGCGAACGGCAAGATTTTCACCGTACTTGCCCCCAACGTAAACAAAAAGAATATCTATATTCAGTCCATCAAAGTGAACGGACAGCCCTACGACAAGACCTACCTCACCCATGAGCAAATCATGGGCGGAGCTACCGTCGAGTTCGAAATGGGTGAGACTCCCAAGGCAATAGGAGTCATCTTTGAAGAAAAGAATCCATAAATAAAACCGAACTAAACTATCGAGAGAATGAATGAAAACTTCGATGTAACCTATCAGACGTTATTCCGCAGGTACTACCCCAGCCTCATCTTCTACGCCACCCGCCTGGTGGGCGAGGAAGATGCGGAAGATGTGGTACAGGATGTGTTTGTGGAGCTATGGAGACGGAAAGACAGCATAGAAATAGGCGACCAGATTCAAGCCTTCCTCTATCGTGCCGTCTATACCCGTGCCCTCAACGTTCTGAAACACCGGAACGTGGAAGACGGTTACTGTGCCGCCATGGAAGAAATCAACCAGAGGCGTGCAGAGTTTTATCAGCCGGACAACAACGAAGTGATTCAGCGGATTGAAGACAGGGAGCTTCGCAAAGAAATCTACGACGCGATTAACGAACTGCCGGACAAATGCAAGGAAGTTTTCAAACTCAGCTATCTTCACGACATGAAAAACAAGGAGATAGCCGACGCTCTCGGAGTTTCGCTCCGCACGGTAGAAGCACATATGTACAAGGCTTTGAAGTACTTGCGCAGTCGCCTCAATCCACTTTGGATAATTCTTTTCTTATTTTTATGGCAAGATTGATAAGTGTTTTTGCGTTCTGAATTGTATTATTAATATGAAGGAAAAGAAAATGAGTAATCTGAGTGAAGATATAATCAACAAATATCTGACAGGACAATGCACGGAAGAGGAACTCATCGAAGTAAATGCTTGGATGAAAGAATCGGAAGAGAATGCCCTTCAGTTATTCCGCATGGAAGAGATTTATCATTTGGGTAAATTCAATCAATATGCCGACGGGCAACGGATGGCACGTGCGGAAAAACAGCTCTACAGGAAGCTGGACGAAGAAAAAGGAAAACAGAACAAAATACTGCGTATGCATCGCTGGATGAGATACGCGGTTGCCATTGCTGCCATATTGGTCATCGGTGGCGGAGCCGGATACTGGTTCTATCAGAGCGGAACCGACCAGCAAATGATGGTTGCCGTTGCCAATGAAGGTATCGTGAAGGAAGTTGTCCTGCCGGACGGTACCAAAGTCTGGTTGAACAACTCGGCTATATTAAAATATCCGCGCGAGTTTTCCGAGAAAGAGCGCAACGTGCATCTGGAAGGAGAAGCCTATTTCGAAGTAACCAAGAACCGTCACAAGCCGTTCACCATACAGAGCGACGCCATGCGTGTACGTGTACTGGGAACAAGGTTCAACTTCAAATGCGACAAACGTTGCCGGATAGCGGAAGCGACACTGATTGAAGGTGAAATAGAAGTGAAAGGCAACAAGGAAGAAGGACAAATCATCCTCACCCCCGGACAGCGTGCAGAACTGAACAAGAACAACGGACGGCTGACCGTGAAGCAAGTGGACGCTAAGATGGATGCCGTATGGCACGACAACCTGATTCCATTCCAGAAAGCCGATATCTTCACCATCACCAAGGCCTTGGAACGTTTCTACGACGTGAAGATTATCTTGTCTCCCGACATCCAGTCGAACAAGACCTACTCCGGTGTACTGAAACGGAAATCGGATATCGAATCTGTATTGAAATCATTGCAGAACTCTATCCCTATTGATTATAAAATTGTCGGAAGCAACATCTTTATTTCTCCCAAATAAGAGGGATGAATCCGACGGAACTAAAAAGCTATTAACACCATGAAATTGAAAACATTCCTAATAGTAGGATGTTTAGGAGGAATATTCACACTTAGCTCCTGCACAGCCCCCACTAGCGTAAAAGACTATAGTGCTTATGTCAACCCTTTCATCGGGACAGGCGGACATGGACACACTTTCCCCGGAGCAGTAGTTCCCCACGGCATGATTCAGCCCAGTCCGGACACACGGATTGACGGTTGGGATGCTTGTTCGGGATATTATCATGCGGACTCCACCATCAATGGTTTCTCACATACACACGTCAGCGGTACAGGCTGTTGCGACTACGGAGACGTGCTATTCATGCCCACCGTCGGCAAACAGCAATATCTGACTACCGACCCTCAAAGCCAGACACTAGCCTATGCCTCTGCCTTCTCGCACGAGAATGAAACGGCAGAACCGGGCTATTATTCCGTATTCCTGGATACTTATCAGGTAAAAGCCGAAATATCAGCCACCAGCCGCGGCGCTATCCACCGCTACACTTTCCCCGAAAGCACCGAATCCGGTTTTATCATCGACCTCGATTACAGCCTGCAACGTCAGACCAACTCGGAAATGGAAATCGAAGTGATTAGCGACACGGAAATCTGCGGACACAAGAAAACTACTTATTGGGCGTTCGACCAATACATTAATTTCTACGCCAAGTTCTCCAAACCGTTCTCTTACACGCTCGTCACCGATTCAGTCACTATGGACGATGGCAAGCGGCTTCCTGTCTGCAAAGCGTTACTGCATTTCAACACGAAGAAGGACGAACAAGTACTTGTGAAAGTCGGTGTTTCCGCTGTCGATATAGCGGGGGCACGCAAGAATGTGGAGTCGGAAATCCCTGCATGGGGTTTCGATAAGGTACGCAAAGACGCACGCACTGCCTGGAACCAATATTTGTCGAAAATTGACATCACTACTTCCGACAAGGAAGATAAAACCATCTTCTACTCCGCCCTCTACCACACGGGCATCAGTCCGAACCTGTTCACCGACGCAGACGGACGTTACTTAGGGATGGACCTCGAAGTGCATCAGGGAGATACTGTCAACCCTGTATATACTGTATTCTCACTGTGGGACACCTTCCGCGCACTGCACCCGTTAATGACAATCATCGACCCCGATTTGAACAATCAATTCATCAACTCGCTGATAAAGAAACATCAGGAAGGCGGAATATACCCGATGTGGGATTTGGCTTCCAACTATACCGGTACGATGATCGGTTACCATGCCGTCCCCGTCATCGTGGATGCTTATATGAAAGGCTACCGTAATTTCGACGCGAAAGAGGCGTACAAAGCCTGCCTGCGTGCAGCCGAATATGACACTACCGGCATCAAATGTCCGGATTTGGTATTGCCGCATCTCATGCCGAAAGCCAAGTATTACAAAAACGCTATCGGCTATATCCCCTGCGACCGCGAAAACGAATCAGTAGCCAAAGCGCTGGAATATGCGTACGACGACTGGTGCATCTCTATCTTCGCGGAAGCTATGAACGACTTTGAATCCAAAGCCAAATACGAGCGTTTTGCCAAAGCATACGAATTTTACTTCGACAAGTCAACCCGCTTCATGCGCGGACTCGACTCGAAAGGCGAATGGCGCACACCGTTCAACCCGCGTGCTTCGACCCACCGCAACGATGATTATTGCGAAGGAACAGCGTGGCAGTGGACTTGGTTTGTGCCGCATGATGTAAAGGGATTAGTCAATCTGATGGGTGGCGAGGACGCGTTTGTACAGAAACTAGATTCTCTGTTCACTGTCGATTCATCGCTCGAAGGCGAAACGACTTCATCGGACATCAGCGGTCTTATCGGACAATATGCGCATGGCAACGAGCCCAGCCATCATGTTATCCACTTGTATAACTACGTAAACCGCCCGTGGAGAACTCAGGAGTTGGTAGACAGCGTTTACCGGAGCCAGTACGCTAACAGCATAGACGGGTTGTCAGGCAATGAAGACTGCGGTCAGATGTCTGCATGGTACGTTCTTAACTCTATGGGATTCTATCAGGTATGTCCGGGCAAACCGGTGTATTCCATCGGTCGTCCCGCTTTCGATAAAGCGGTAGTCAATCTGCCCAGTGGAAAGAAATTCAGCATTGTAGTTAAAAACAATACGAAAAAGAACAAATATATCGAAAGCATAATGCTGAACGGCAAAGTGCTGGATACTCCGTTCTTCAACCATCAGGACATCGTGAGCGGCGGAACGATAGAAATCAAAATGACTAACAAGCCTAACTATTAAAACACATTATGCCATGAAAAGACTATTACTAATAGCTTGTGTACTCAGTTGCACGGTCTTTGCCAAAGCCAAAGACTGGACACAGTATATCAACCCGCTGATGGGTTCCCAATCTACTTTCGAGTTATCAACAGGGAATACCTATCCCGCCATCGCCCGTCCCTGGGGAATGAACTTCTGGACTCCGCAGACCGGAAAAATGGGAGACGGTTGGCAATACACCTATACTGCCAATAAGATTCGCGGATTCAAGCAGACCCACCAACCCAGTCCGTGGATTAACGATTACGGGCAGTTTTCTATCATGCCTATAGTAGGCAAGCCCGTGTTTGATGAAGAAAAGCGTGCCAGTTGGTTTTCGCATAAAGGCGAGACTGCCACTCCTTACTATTATAAAGTATATCTTGCAGAACATGATGTAGTGACAGAAATGGTTCCGACGGAACGTGCCGTCCTTTTCCGCTTCACTTTCCCCGAAAACGACCATTCTTATGTCGTGGTGGATGCTTTCGATAAAGGTTCATATGTCAAAGTGATTCCGGAAGAAAACAAGATTATCGGCTACACTACACGCAACAGCGGCGGAGTTCCCGAAAACTTCAAGAATTACTTCATCATTGAATTCGACAAGCCTTTCACTTACAAAGCTACGGTAGCCAACGGCAATCTGCAAGAAAACGTTGCCGAACAGACAACCGACCATGCGGGAGCTATCATCGGCTTCCGGACACACAAAGGCGAACAGGTACATGCCCGAATCGCTTCCTCTTTCATCAGCTTCGAGCAAGCGGCTGTCAACATGAAGGAGCTGGGCAAAGATAATATCGAGCAACTGGCTAAGAAAGGAAAAGAAGCCTGGAATCAGGAATTAGGCAAAATAGAAGTAGAAGGTGGCAATCTCGACCAATACCGCACATTCTATTCCTGCCTGTATCGTTCACTGCTTTTCCCACGCAAGTTCTACGAACTGGATGCTGCCGGACAACCGGTTCACTACAGCCCGTACAACGGTCAGGTTCTGCCGGGATATATGTACACCGACACAGGTTTCTGGGATACTTTCCGTTGCTTGTTCCCGTTGTTGAATCTGATGTATCCGTCGGTCAACAAGGAAATGCAGGAAGGGCTTATCAACACGTATAAAGAAAGCGGATTCTTCCCCGAATGGGCAAGTCCGGGTCACAGAGGTTGCATGGTCGGTAATAATTCCGCTTCAATTCTGGTGGACGCCTATATGAAAGGCGTGAAAGTGGACGACATAAAGACATTGTACGAAGGATTGATCCACGGAACGGAAAGCGTGCATCCCGAAGTCTCTTCCACAGGACGCTTGGGATATGAGTACTACAACAAACTGGGTTATGTCCCTTACGATGTGAAAATCAACGAGAACGCTGCCCGTACACTGGAATATGCATACAACGACTGGTGTATCTACAAACTCGCCAAAGAACTGAAACGTCCGAAGAAAGAGATTAACCTCTTCGCCAAACGTGCCATGAACTACAAGAATCTTTTCGACAAAGAATTCAAACTGATGCGCGGACGCAACGAAGACGGTACATTCCAGTCTCCATTCTCTCCGCTGAAATGGGGGGACGCTTTCACGGAAGGAAATAGCTGGCACTACACTTGGTCTGTATTCCACGACCCTCAGGGACTTATCGACCTGATGGGCGGAAAAGACATGTTTATCACAATGATGGACTCCGTATTTGCCGTACCGCCTGTTTTTGACGACAGCTACTACGGACAGGTGATTCACGAAATACGTGAAATGACTGTCATGAACATGGGGAACTACGCACATGGCAACCAGCCTATCCAGCACATGATTTATTTGTATGACTATGCCGGTCAGCCCTGGAAAGCCCAATACTGGCTGCGTCAGGTTATGGACAGAATGTACACTCCGGGACCGGATGGTTATTGCGGAGACGAAGACAACGGACAGACTTCCGCCTGGTATGTATTCTCGGCATTAGGCTTCTACCCTGTCTGCCCGGGAACGGACGAGTATATCATAGGTGCCCCGTTATTCAAGAAAGCTACGCTCCACTTCGAGAACGGCAACAGTTTAGTGATTGATGCTCCGAACAACAGTAAAAAAAATTTCTATGTCAACTCGCTGAATGTTAATGGTACTGATTATACCAAGAATTATCTCCGTCACGAAGACTTATTCAAAGGTGGCACTATCAAAGTGGATATGGGTAACCAACCGAATAAGAACAGAGGAACGAAAGAAGAGGATATGCCTTATTCTTTCTCTAAAGAGCAATAATCCTTTCTCTATAAAATTGTCGCCATCCCGGTTTCAGCCTTCAGTTTCTTTCTGAAAGTAGCTAATCATCGAGATTCCGGCTGAAAGCGATAGCCTGAAAGCAAAGAAGTCTGCTTTCAGGCTATTGTTTTTGATTACTTTCCACTACTTTTTGAGATAAAGTATCATAAATGCCACTATAAGACCATTGCTATTCATCGATTTCACCAGATTCTCGAAATACCGATGAATAAGGAGATAGCGGGTGAAAGCAAGTGGCAAATTCCGGTAAAAACAGAACATTATCGGTTTCACCTTGTTTTTTCAAAAATATCGCTTGAGCCAAAAACAATATCATTATAGCCTCAAATCCGCAACTAAGCTCTTCAGCGTCCTTCTTGCGTCTAAACGTCCTCTCATCACTGAATTAGCAGATAAATTGAGGCTGAAATACCCACTTCTGCCCACAATATCCCCTTGCCCCACTATGCGACTTGAGGCAATACGCAGTATCATACCCATAAGTTGTAGGCGTTATCCAAAATCAGTCTGAAAAATATCTGCGTAAGCATTATTACAGGTATAGATATTCAGC
>NZ_KQ236955.1:2239278-2265097 GCF_001185845.1 Bacteroides sp. 3_1_13 | reverse complement strand
TTAAGTGAATCCTCTGACATGGCAAAATCCTGAGCAACTTTTTGTTGCTCAGGTACTTAAAAAAAATATTTTATAATAGTGTTGCGGAATTAAGGTATAGCTAATCCGGATATGATTATAGCTAATAAGAATATGCTTATAGCAAATCCGCTGTCAGGTATTAACAGATAATCCATCAGGTATTAACAGCCTGAACGCAAGGTATTAACACCTTAATTTTCAGTCACTAATACTTGAGTTGGTGTATCTATATATTCAATACATTGTATCTATATACTTACCATATTGAATCTATATATTCAGTACGGTGGCTCTATATGCCCAGCAACCGGTATAAATAAATTTGAAAGGTGAAAGCAATAACGGGAGATTTCACCTTAATTTCTTCTACGCTTTCACCCGCTATCTCCTTATTCATCGATGTTTCAGAGATAAGGTGAAACTGGTGGAATTTATGAGTTAAAAGTTCATGTTATACTTATGAGAATCAGTAATTGAAAACAAATTCTCATTCATTTCCGTGCAGAATGAAATCATTTTTATTGTAGTTATCCTGATATCCCCCTGTCAGCATCTTTTTCCTCAATAATTTGTTTATATTTGCAGTGCTAATCTATAACAATATGTCCATACAACCATTACTAGAGCAATTTTATGAATTGAAACTGAAAGAGGCTGTGAATTTCGAGCTAATGAATGAAATCTTCATTTCTCATCACTCCACTGCAATAGAAGGCTCTTCACTCACCGAAGAAGAAAGCCGCCTGTTGATTGTAGACGGTATCACTGCCAAGGGAAAACCGCTGTATGATCATAATATGGTAAAGGATCATTTCGAAGCTTTGCGTTTTATAGTGGAAGAAGCTAGAAAGAAACGTGAAATTACTCCTGTTTTTATACAGGAAATTTCAGCTCACGTAATGCGTACTACGGGAAGTATAATCCATTCCAGTGCAGGAGATTATGATTCTTCCAAAGGAGATTGGCGCAAATCTTCCGTGCATGTAGGTGACCGTTATTTCGTAAACTATCAGAAAATAGAACGTGAAGTAACCCGTCTATGCGAAATACTAAATCAGCGTATCAAACAAGTTCAGACGCCCGACTCTATCTATCAGTTAGCTTTCGACGCCCATTTTTATCTAGTCAGCATCCATCCGTTTGCCGATGGAAACGGGAGAACTTCACGCTTATTGATGAACTATATTCTCTCTTATCATCAACTCCCTCTAGCCACTATATTCAAAGAAGATAAACTGGAATATTATCAGGCATTGGAAGCATCACGTCCCCAAGATGATAAAGATCCGGACTTATGCCCTATCCGTGATTTCATGTTTGCACAACAAATGAAGTATCTTTCAATGGAAATTAAGAAATACAGGCAGGCGGAGAAAAAAGGGGGGATGAGGTTTATATTCTAAGATACGAATTCTGTTGTAAATAAATTGGGGATATCCTTTCAAATATCCCCAAACAAAATATAACCAATATCTATAGATTAGAACTAGTTTTCGGAACCATACATATAAACTTCTGTCAAATCAAGATAATTGCCATATTTCCCCGATAACTCCACTTTTACATAGCGAGCATGCACGGATTCATACAGTTGGAAATAATGACTAGCTACCTGGGGAGTCTCTTTCGTACCTTGCTTTTCCCAAGTCGTATTATCTAATGAAGTCGAAATAGTAGCATTTCTAGGAGCAGACAACCCATCATAATTATAATAATAATCAACGCCCAAACCATTTAATGTTTTTTCCGTTTGCATATCAACTATAAACCAGAAGTTATCATTCGAGGTATAAATATCAGACCCCTCATCTCCTCCAGAACCATCAATTAGAATTTGCCCATTTCCACTAGAAGCCGTTGCAGACCATCCTGATTTAGATAAAGAAGTCCAACTTGCTATTTTATCAGGTAAAAGTCCTATATTAGTAAGAACTTTGTTGACATTAAAGATTAATATATTTTTCTTCTCATTAATCTGAGCAACTGGATCCTCACTTTCAACAGATGCAATAACTTTAAGAACATAAAACTCTTCTTCGGCTGTTTGCAACAAGAAATCATCTGTAACACCCCATGTAATATCTTCACTGGAGAGTTCTCCAGCAGGTATAATAATTTCAGCAGGAGTAACCGTTATGTCCTTCATAAACTTATCTTCCAAACCTGTAGTAGTAAGATTTATTCTAATATCCTTTCTAGCAGGTTTATCTAATTCCACTTTAAAAGTATAGGATATAGGATCAGGATTCATAATCTGATTATTAGAATATGCACGCTCAAATAAAGTTGTATTTCCATTGCTCCCGACAATTGAACAAGAAGCAATATAAGCCTCTTTCTTTATCACCACTTTAGATTCAATAGCTTCTGTTCCTATTTTATATCCTTCAACATTAGCTTTCACTCCCAATTCATATGTTACCGCATCATAATTAGACGCTGCAAAACTGAAATCTTCATCTTTCAAAGTCACCGTAACAGAAGCGGTAGTAGCACCTGCAGGAATAATAGCTTTTGTACTGCTAATTTCAATATTCTCTTTAGGTATATTAGTAGATAAAACATCAAACGTTACAGTTGCATCTTCTGGAGAAGCTAAAAAGTTGAATGTATATGTTCTTGAAACAACACCGTCCAACTCTAATGTACCATCACTCTTATAAATTGCATTCAATTCTGCCTTTGATGCTCCCTCCGTACCATTAATAGTGATAACAGGTTGATTCACAGGAAAAGTTTCCAAATCCAGAGCTTCATCATCCTGACAGCTAGCAAGAGTAAATAATGTAGCTAATGCCAGAATAAACAAAAAAGGTGTATTATATACTTTCATATTATTTTTCTTATTGAAGTTATATTTCTAATTTTACTTAAAATCATCCGGATATTTATAAGGCGTCGGGTCATTTTTCTCAAAAAAAACCGTAGGGGCTGCAACTTCAGAGCCATATAACACCGTACCACCTCCACTCAAACGGCTAAAAATATTTCCATATAACTTAGGATTAGCAGCGAATCCCATAAACCAACCATAACCACGTTCCTTAAGACCTTGAGCTGTTGATGCACTCAAGCTATTCCATCCACCATTAAATTCCATAGCAAGACCTGCACATTGCTTCATAGTCATATCTCCAGCTGGGGATGAGGATGAACCATAATTTGGGACAGAAATATCCACCCACTCTTTAATAGTTTTACCTTCAATTTCAGTTGGGTATCCATGTATCCCCATATAGCTATAGTCAAAGACAGTTACTAGTTTATCTGGCATTGCTTGCTTGGTTTCGTAACACAAACGGGCAGCAGCAGCGCTACTTCTATTTGTTAATGCTGGATTATCTAAATCCGGAGATTTAGAATACTCATCATCATAGTTTACTCCGTCCAAATTATATACTTTACAATACTGAGCGAGTTCACGAGCAAAATCCTTTGCTCCTTGAGTTGAAAGTTGAGCAACTCCTGTCATATCGCCATTACCCAATATCCCTAGTAATACTTTTATTCCACGTCTGCGAAGAGGTTGCAGAAAAGTTTCGTTGTTATCCAGCAAATATTGTACATTAGGGTTGCATTGTACTTTAGGGCGCCCAGCATCTGCGTCATAGTTAATATTGGCAGCAAACAAGACAACCACATCCCATAAAAACCTCCCATTCTCTAACTTAAAGGATAGTGCATTTAATGGATTTACATCGTTTACTTCAAAAAACAAATATCCCTGCACTACATCATCTCCTTTATAAGCATCTCCCGCTTTACGCATATCTTTGACTAAGTAAATGCAACTGCCATTCTCATCATTGACAACCAAATCATTACTATGTTCGCTAATGACCACGGGGATGGCATAAGTTTTATCTTCTTGCAGTGCTTCACCAGCCTGAATTGCCATATTCACCTCAGCCGATTTTGCTGCAGCATTTACAACCAGCTTTCCTTCATTAGCAAATGAAATCAGATTTTCCGGATACAGCTCAAATTCTGTTCCATGCACTTTATTGTATGCAGCCAAATAAGCTGCATCTATTTTAACCCTTGCAGAAGTCTCAGTAACAGGGGCTTTACTCAGACCTAGTTTCACTGAGGTTTGATAAGTTTCCCCATAAAGTTCGACAATGTTGGATACTTTATTAGATTTTCCATCACGTAGATATGCATTATTCTCATACACACCGTTATACATTTCTTTATCAAACTGAGTTCCGACATCAAGGTCGTCAGCACAAGATGTAAAGAGAGCAGTACCACCTACAAACAGGGTAGCTAATAAACCTAATTTTATATACTGAATATTCATAATAAATTCATTTAATTTAGATTACAGTTAAACCAGAATTACTTTTGCGCGGGTATTTCTACATTTATCCATTTAGGATCACCACCTACAGCTGTAATATCATTTCCATGTCCAGTATGATCTCTAATTGTACCGCCAGTACCTTCATTGAACTTCCAGTAGGCTACCAATCCTTCGCTATCCGGTGATACTTTATAAGGATTCTTTGCTATCTGTTCTGCAGTTCGCTGTACATTCCAGATACGTACCTCTGCAATATCACCCGGTAACCAACGCTCCTCATTATAAGACTTGCCAATATTGCAACCGCTAGTCAAACTAACCTTTCCACTTGCAGCTTCATCTCCATAAACACGCACACCGTCTTTATAAAAAATACGTTCACCAGTTGTAGCATCATAAACAATAGCGATATGTACCCACTCATTTACCGGTAATCCCGGAACTGCATTTGCCTCTGGAAAATTTCCGCCTGGCGCAACTACCTGAACTTGATCACGCGGACGGTCACCATCTCCTACCCGCACAAGGAATGAGCCTTCAATACCAAAGACCGAACTCAATGCATTATCACGTCCTGCTACCCAATCATCACTACGAAGCAAAGCCTCTATCGTAATGGTTGACATAGAACTCACATTACTTTTCCATTTAATGGGAAAATATAACTTCTTAATATTTGCCACTACATTGATCAAAGCTGCGCCTTTAAAGACAAAATATGCAGTACGGTGGCTCCCTAAAATAGCCATTTTCGATGCTCCTGTAATAGTAACCGGAAGTACATAACGTTTTGAATCATCCAGTTCATTCGTATTCTTAAAATTCACTACAATATCATCACTGGATATATCTCCGGTTTTAATTGTCGCAGTTTTCTTCGGAATATCATAATAATCAGCAGCAAGGGCTGTCGCATTATCACCATAAATTAGATTATAAGAAGCTGTCATAGCAGGTGCGGCCTCAAAATCAATCTGTATATCCTCTTCGGCTGGTGATGCTATACGATAAGCGATGCTACGTGAAGCCTCTGTAATACTTTCCTTAATCAACAAGTCATCACAAATAGGTTGAGAACTTATATACAGTTTATTATCATAATGATGTTCATTATCAATATCGGCCTCTTTACACCCGGTCATAGCCACAGTTACAAAAGCCAAAGAGAGAAAATAATATTTATAGAATTTCATATCCAAGCTTATTTATTAGGATTCATAATATAAATAACTTCACGCAATTGTTTATAGGTATCATTATAATAATCGTTCTGAACGCTCATAATAAAGATACCCTTACGAGTATAGTCTGGAGAAAACTGTCCCATCCATTGAGCTGTTCCTGGGGCAGCCAGTGTCTTTTCTCCCTTTTCGTCTACCGTATTCCAATATCCTATCACTTTGTCATCGTCTCCAGCTTGTGGGAACTGTACACATGCGATAAAACGATCTGTCGGAACGGGATTAACGCCTTCATAGAGTTCATTTTTTATATCTTCGCCTGCCTGAATGGCCAAATAAGCTTTCAAAGAAAGATCATCAGCATTAGTTGAAGATGCTGTCTTCAAAATGATATAGTTAAACTTGTTCAGCATACTCATATTCTCTGGCACAAAATACTGTATATTTCCAAACAAAGCCAGCGTTTTATTTGTATGCCCAGCTTGCCATTCCACTACCTTATTAAAGAAATTCTGCTGACGTACATTATATTCAGCTAGGGCTCCAGGTTTCATACTGACTAACGAACGACCTGTATAATCAATAAGGATTCCGTCATAACCATATTTATCACAAAGAGACAACATCGCATCCGTACGTTCTCCCAGATATTCTAATGCTTCTTCTTCAGTCAATGCAGGATTTTCCTTCACCATAGCTTTCCAGTCTGTTTCAAAGCTACCATAATCAATACTATAAAGAGTACGGGTACCTTTTTCACGTATCTTTTCCATCTCGCTCTGAATCACGGGGTTTAAATTGTCCGGAAGATTCAGACAAATAAAATCAACGCTGTCCGGTACCGCAGTCAGACGTTCTGCCTGTTTGGCCGGTTCGTTCAGAGAATTGTCAAATGACACAAAAGTTACTTTATGTTCTCCTGCTTTGTAGTTCTTCAAGTCTTGAATATAATCAGCATACAATTGAGGATTCTGTTCCTCAAAAGAAGGATTATTCAGACCGAGACTTTCAGGATCTGTCCAGTCGTCACAGGAAGAGAATGCCAAGATTGATGCCGAAACCGCCACCACAGACATACTATATTTCAATAAACTTTTCATATATATTCGAATTGAAGTTAATACTATTTCTTTTTGGCCCACCACAAATCTGTAGCCATATTGTCAGGACCGCCCAAATACTTGGCAACAGCTTCTTCTACGTTTTTCTGGTTGCTATTGTATTCATCCAATGGATAAGGCATACGACGCGCCCCTTTACTTGAATCTACAATACCCCCACTCTTATTGCCAGTTCCGGTGGCAGGAATCATATGAGGATAACCCGTGCGACGGTAATCAGCCCAAGCCTCGTTACCCAATTGCCAATTGGCAATCCATTTTTGAATGATAATGCGTTCTTGCATTTCATCCTTAGACGCTCCTGCTTGCCACTTGATAGTCATTGTAGACAAAGTATTTGCATAAGTATTATCACCCGCCGGATCTACATAGGTTGCAGGCTTACTGGTGTCATCATTTATATATACTTCTGCATCAGCTGCTCCCCATTGTTCAAATGACAAACGAATACCTGTATTATAGAAGCCTTCAGCATCACCGCCCATATTGAATTTAAAAATAGCTGCACCTTCGGCACGTAAGAAAGCAACTTCGGCAGCGTTCATCCAATAAAGCGGAGAAGTAGGGAGTATGTTAACTCCTGAGTATTTATGTCCTTTCTCTGTCAAATTCGGAATGACAATACCACGACGCAAACCAACATAATCAACACCCGGCCATTCGGATTTAGTAAAATACTTCTCACGGCGATTATCTTTATAACCATTCATATAACAAATGATATCAGCTGCAGCATGTGTATCACCACCTGTAGTACAATCTTTATTATCACTGTGCTTATTAGCCTGAACCTGATTATATCTCGTAGCTACATAAATAGGATTTTGCATCGTTGTGAAATAATTCCAAGCTGCATTATCTGCATTAGACTCTATCACACCGCCATTTTCCGGTTTCACAGCCTCTTCGGCTATTACTCTCGCTTTAGTTTCATTCACATAGGCAATACGAATAGCCAGACGTAGCTTCAATGAATTTGCAAATTTAATCCATTTCTTTACATCACCACCATAAACGTAGTCTGCTGTCGATGTCAGCAATTCATTAGGATGCTCGTTCAATGTTTTAATAGCAGCGTCCAATTCGTCAAAGAATGTATTATATACTTTTTCTTCTGAATCATAAGGAGTCGATAAAGCTCCGTCCGCACCAATCTGAGAATAAGGTATAGGACCGAAAGTATCGGTCACTCGATGCATCACTGCCACCTTTATGATTTGAGCTATTGCATAAGGAACCGGATTGTTAGTGCTATGTGACACAAGCTCAACTACAGATAGATTGGAATATAGAACCGGAATCACTTTATCGCTTTTCAAGAATACGCGACTCCAGTCATCTTTAGCATTAAAATTAGAAATGGTATTTGACCATCCCGCATTTGAATCTGCATAATATCCTCCCATAGGGCCACCTAACAGACAGTCTGTAAACTGTGCCGTATTCACATCCGGTGATACCACACAACCTGCCAGATTATTCATCGCAGAGCCTAAAGCATAATCATCCGCATTCAAATCGCCCGGTTGATAGGGATTTGCATTGATATTATCAAAGTCAGCCGTACACGAAGCCAAGGCAACGGTCAGCGAACCTAAAAACAGTTTATTAATTATATTTTTCATACCTATTATTGTTTAGAATTTAAAGCTCAAGTTAAAACCTATATTACGCAATGAAGGCATCATAAAATAGTCAATTCCTTGATAGAAATTATCTGTTGAAGCAACTGTTTCGGGATCAAACGGAGCTTTATTATAAATCATCCAAAGGTTACGTCCAACCAAGGAAACTTTTATATCGCAAATGTTCCCCAACATCTTTCTAGGGAATGTATATCCAATAGAAGCTTCTTGCAAACGTACATTCGTAGCAGAATAAGTATAATATTGTGGTACAGTCGTATCACCAGCAACCACCGAATACCAATTTTCAGGAGCCACCTTGTCGTTACCATTCACTGATACATATCCCAAATCGCGTGCAGCCGCAGACACCTCAGATACTCCGTAATTATCCAACATAGCTTGTGTACGAGAGAACACTACGCCACCCAAACGGGCTGACAGCATAAAACCAACGTTAAAGTTCCGCCACATAAAGTTATTACGCCATGCCAAATTTCCTTTAGGCAATACACTTCCCAGTTTTATATATTTATCAGCATCTTGTATGCTCTGTGTATGAACACTATTGTTCTCATCAATATAAACGGCACCATTAGCATCTTTTCTCAAGTCCATCAGAGAATAAATGTCGCCCATACTTCCACCTTCTTTCAAGATAAACCGGGTACTACCCAAACCACCCATATTCAAAGTTTTAATAGAGAAGTGTTCACCGGTCTCCGGATTTACGGCATTATCCGCCAAAGTGAGAATCTTATTTCTATTCATAGAATACGTCAATCCGGTATCCCATGTGAAGTCTTTCCAGGTGTTCTTATAATTTAATGACAACTCAACACCTTGATTGCGTACCGCACCTGTCTGAATATATATTTTCGAGTACTTGTTTACGGATAATTCAGGATTAAAGGTCTGGTTCATCGTTTTAGCATTATAATAAGTCACATCCAGTTCGAAATGATTCAGGAAACGCATATTCAAACCTAACTCAAAGGATTTCGTACGTTCAGGTTTCAAGTTGTACATCGGATATTGAGTCAATACACTCCATTGCCCTGTACTTTCATTCCATTCAAAACGCGGATTGGCGATATATCTTTTGAATGCTGTACCTACAGAAGCAAATGAACCACGTATTTTCATATATGATAAATACTCCTTATTCAAATTCGGTATTAGTTCAGACAATACAACAGACAAACCTACTGAAGGATAAAAGAAGGATTTGCTAACAGACTTCGGTCCACCTAATTGTGAGGGCCAGTCATTACGTCCCGTAAGAGTCAAATAATAAGTACTCTTATATCCTACTTCAGCGGATGCAAAAATAGACTGAGTTTGTTCTCTCCATCCTTCTTGCATATGTTTAGTCTTAGAAGTACTTAAATTCTGGATAGCGAAATAATTAGTCAGACCAACCTGCTCACCTTCGAATGGTTTACTTCCGTCTGCAATAGGACCACGCACCGTCATTGCATCCGATCTCATATCCGTAAATGAACCACCGACATTTGCTTGTAAACTCCAAGATTCACCAAATGTTTTATTGATATTTACCAAGAAATCAGCATATAATTGTTTATCTTGAGTCTTGGTTATACCATAAAGTCCACGGTTTGACAGTGCGGTCAACTGAGTATTGGTTGTTGCATAGAACTTCTCTGTATAGTCATTGTTTGAGTTATCCAGACGTACACGTCCCGAAACGCTCAACCAATCCAGTATTTTGTAATTCAAACTTGCGCCTAACATATAACGGTCTTTCTTGTTTTCACGCAAATTACGATAGTTAATCCAATATGGATTTTGCATTGCCATACTTGCATCGCCCACCGGCCAATATTGAGTATAAATTTTACGGGCAACATCATAGCGTTCATACATTTCAATATCTGACCAGTCGTTACCGCGCGGAAACAAATAAGCACCCACTAAAGGATTATTATAAGTGCCCTGATTCACCATATTACGGTCACTCTGACGAATATAACTGGCATTAATATCCAAGGTCATTTTATCGTCAAGGAAGGAAGTGGTATTGCGGACTGTAAAATTATAACGATCATACTTATTATTAGGACTGATACCTTTTGAGTTGACTGCTGCTGCCGAAGCATAAGTCTGATTCTTGTCGGTACCAGTAGAGAAAGAAATACTTTCAGTTCCGATTACACCTGTCTGAAAATAATCATCTCTGGGATTATAACCATAATAATTCTCGGTAGTAAGTTTCGGTCCCCAGCTATGATCGGGAGTTGCATTAAGGATTCCAGCGCTACCCGTACCGTAACGAGTCTGAAACTGAGGCATAACAAAAGGAGAATTGAATTCTACATTACTGTTTACTGTAATGCTCACCCGTCCTTCCTTACCTTTTTTAGTAGTAATAATAATTGCGCCATTCGCTGCATCCGAACCGTAAAGTGCCGCTGCCGCCGCACCTGTCAAAACGGACATAGACTCAATATCTTCCGGATTGATATCGGCAATAGGCTCAGTAGCTCCCTTCGAAGCAAATTCTGTACCACCACCATTACCACTGCCTGTGAACATGGGTACACCATCAATTACATAAAGAGCATTAGAAGATTGCATGATTGATTTTGTACCACGCATTATGACTTTTGAAACACCACCAACTCCGGATGATGACGCATTAATAGTAACACCGGCAACCTTACCATTCAAGGCATTGACAAAGTTTGCATCTTTATTGTCAGTAATAGCATCAGCGTTAATCTGCTGAACATTGTAAGATAGCGCTTTCTCCGAACGTTTAATGCCAAGAGCGGTAACAACGACTTCTTCCAAAGCTTGCGCATCTTCTTTCAGCACTACGTCTATCACTCTTCTAGTTGCGACTTGCATTTCTACCTTTTGATAACCTATATAAGAATACTGCAAAACTGCATTAGTACTTGATACATCTATAGCATATTCACCATCAAAGTTGGTAATAGTACCATTTGTCGTACCTTTCTCCAACACGGAGACTCCAATCAGAGGTTCGTTGTTAGAGTCTACGACTTTACCTGTGATTTTCTGTTGTTGCTTCACGGCATTAGATGATGGCGAAGCATTCACTCTTGACAAATAAACCACATTGTCATCTATTTTATAGACAATGTCTTTTCCCTTCAAAGTCATATCCAAGACTTCTGCCAGTGATACATCTTTCACATCTAAAGAGCCTACTTGGATATTTGCCAGATTGTCATCATAAAAAAACTGATACTTGGATTGAGCTTGAATTTGCTTAATCACAGTTCCTAAAGAGGAATTGGAGATTCTTATTGTCAACTGTGCCATTGCAAATTGTGCAGGAAGAGCAAATAGCAGCAAAATCAACAATGCTCGAAAGTATTTCGAGCCTCTACACGAGTAATTGATTCTCATACATTTGAATTTAAGATTAAACATTAGTTTTTATTAAAAGTTAGAACCAAATGTTAGTATTTAAGTTCCATAACTCGCATATATAACAACTCATCTATGGAGAAACACTTAGAAGATTTATGAAAAAAATTATCTTTTTCTCATTATTGCATTTTCATCGGATGATTTATACGGGATTTTATGCTGATAATCTTATACTTATCTATGATAAATATTTATTGGTTCCATTATACATAATTATTATAACAGAATAAACAAAATCTGTCTTCCGGAACTATCAAGAGGAAAATATCCAGAAAGGAATAATGCCAAAGCGTGAAATTAAGACAGATCAGAATATCAAAAAAAGTCTCTGCATGAAATCAATCAATTTGAAATCAATTGATTTCAAATTGATTGATTTCATGCTCTCAAACCGAGTACAAACTTTTCTTTAAAACAGACGTAAAAGTTCGGCACCGAGGAGGGCACTGTTCCCCGGTGCCGGAGTATGCCTTCCTCGGTGCCGAACGCTATCTTCCCCGGTGCCTGGTTTTATCCCTCTAGCAAATTAAGTATAAAGGCGGTTCTAAAAATCATCTATTCCACCTGCTCTTTCGGATAATTCACCAAGTACAATGTCTTCGTTGCCCGAGTAAAAGCTGTATACAACCACCGGAAATAATCCGGAGTCAAATACTCATCCGTCATATATCCCTGATCTAAAAATACATTCTGCCACTGTCCGCCTTGCGCTTTATGACAGGTTATTGCATACGCATACTTCACTTGCAATGCATTATAATGTGGGTCAGCTTTCATCTTCTTCATCCGGTCACGCTTATTGGAAATATCTATATAGTCTTCCAGTACCGTATAGAACAATCGGTCATTGTCTTCTTTCGGTAATGCAGGTGAGTCCGAATGCAAAGTATCCAATAATAGATTCGCATCCAATTCAAAATCATTCTGGTCAGGAAAGCGAAGAGTAACTTCGGCAAAACGAAAACCGTATATTTCACGAGTTCGACGAACACGTCGGACAACTGCAATTTCTCCATTAGCGATAAAATCCATCTCCTTATATTTCTCTGTCCAATAGTAATTATTTTTGGCTATCATCAACATATCTCCTGTGTTCAATTCATCTTCACGCCAAAGAATTTGTGCACGTATTCCATTATTATATAAGTTAGCACGTTTATTAGATCGACAGACAACAATCGTTTCATCCATACCATCATGATCGTAACAATTAGTCAGTTCTTCTATCAGTTCAGTTCCGGGTACCAGTTTAATATCAGGAAAACCTGTTATTTTTATCTTAGGTAAGGAATAACAATCATCCTCCGCTATCAGTTGCCTCAACTGCGTGGCATTCCACAATATTCCGGATTCTTGCACCTGCCGAACCACTTGGGTAAGATCAATCTCACGTACTTCAAGTCCATAACCTTTCAATGCATCAGCAAAAAGCGCAGGACTCAACTCCTCACCTACCGGGGGAAGCTGTGCTGTATCTCCCATCAACAAGAGTCGGCAACCTTGTCCCGAATACACAAATTGCACCAAATCATCCAATAAACGTCCTGTTCCAAACATACTACCCGACAGTCCTTCGTTTGAAATCATGGAAGCCTCGTCGACAATAAACAATGTATTGGTAGCTAAATTGTCATTGATCGAAAAGTTACTAAGCTCATTAGAAAAAGATTGTTGTCTATATATTTTTTTATGAATAGTAAAAGCCGGATGTCCTGCATACGCTGAAAAAACTTTTGCCGCACGTCCTGTAGGAGCCAACAATACAGATTTCTGCTGCAGCTGATCCATCGTTTTCACCAATGCCCCTACCAACGATGTTTTACCAGTACCAGCATAGCCTCTTAAGATAAAGACTTCATCTGCCAGTGTGGACAGCAGAAACTCTGAAAGAGATTTTACAGCAATTTCCTGCTCTAAAGTTGGCTGATAAGGAAAATTTTCCTTAATTTGCCTTTCTAAATAGTTATTTATCATTTTTGTACGAGAAAAAAGTTCGAGGAACTATCGTATTTAAATTTATTTATTCTATTTTTGCGATGCGAATATAACAACTAAAAACATAATTTATCATGAAAACAGTATTTAATATTGTATTGGTGCTTTGTGCTGCTGCACTGATTTACATCTGTTACACCAGCATTATGGGTCCTATCAATTTTGAAAACGCAAAAAAAGAAAGAGAAAAAGCAGTCATTGCCCGTTTGATCGACATCCGTAAGGCACAGCAGGAATACCGTTCGCTGCACCGCGGAATGTATGCACCCAAATTAGACACACTGATTGATTTCGTTAAAAATCAAAAATTGCCGTTCGTTATGAAGATGGGAATGTTAACTGACAAGCAATTGGAAGACGGACTGACTGAAAAGAAAGCCATGGCTATCATCGAAAAAGCAAAGAAAACCGGTAGATACGATGAAGTTAAGAAATGGGGACTTGAAAACTTCAAACGTGACACTATGTGGGTAGCTGTATTGGATACTATCTATCCAAAAGGATTCAATGCCGACTCTATGAAATATATTCCTCACGGAAATGGTGCTCAATTCGAAATGAACGTGAAAAATGACACTGCCAAGTCTGGTGCTCCAGTATATTTGTTCGAAGTGAAAGCTCCATACGAAACTTATTTGAGCGGACTTGACAAACAAGAAATCATCAACCTAAAAGACCTGGATTCTAAACTAGGTAAATATAGCGGCTTGATGGTAGGTTCTATCGATACTCCAAACAATGGTGCTGGTAACTGGGAATAATGATTGATTTTACTAAATCAAAACAATATACTTTATCCATCCGTCTTAGTACGGATGGATTTTCTTTTTCTATCTATAACCCGATTCATGACGATTCGCTTTCAATAATAGAGAAAGAGATAGACACATCTCTATCCCTTACAGCCAATCTAAAGGCGGTCTTTCACGAATCGGACTTCCTAAATCATCCTTACAAACGGGTAAATATAATGATGGCAAGCAAGCGTTTTACAATTGCGCCATTAGACTTATTTGAGGAGGGACAGGCGGAACTTCTGTTTTATCATAATCATCAGAAAAGAGAAAACGAAACGGTGCTCTATAATATTCTAAGAAAGAATAATGTAGCTGTCATCTTCGGCATAGACAAAAGCGCACAGACCTTTTTGAATGAACAATATCCCGAAGCTCGTTTCTATTCTCAATCTACTCCATTCATCGATTATTTTTCTGTAAAAAGCAGATTGGGAAACAGTAAGAAGATGTATGCTTCTGTACGCAAAGACGGTATTGACATCTATTGTTTTGAACGAGGACATCTGCTTCTGGCTAATTCCTTTGAATGTACGCACACAGAAGACCGTATTTACTATTTATTGTACGCCTGGAAACAACTGGAGTTTAATCAGGAACGGGATGAGTTACACCTAACCGGAATACTTCCGGAGAAAGACGTTTTAATGAGTGAATTGAAAAAGTTTATCCTACAGGTATTCATCATGAATCCTGCAACTAATATTGACATGCAAGCCTTATTAACATGCGAGTAATCAGCGGAACGGTATTTTTCCACATGAAAACAATAGCTAAAAAACCGATAAAAAAAGGACAATAAAACACTATATTTCAACAAATTGGCAAATTCAAAAGCGTATTCAAAAGAGTACGCTTATTTTCTTTTAGTCAGTTCATATTTAGCTTTAATTTGTTACTCGTTTGTTACCCAGATTAGAAAGAAACTATTATCTTTGTTGCAGGTAACAAATTAAAGACGTATGAAAAAACAGATTAAAGTCAAAGAGCCAATCCGGCTACGGACTAAAAAGCTATCAAATGGGAACGAATCTTTGTATCTAGACATCTACACAGATGGAAAGCGTGATTATGAGTTTTTAAAACTCTACATTATCCAAGAACGTACCAAAGAGGATAAAGAAAAAAACGCCCAAACGCTTAAACTAGCAAATGCCATCAAGTCAAAGCGTATCGTAGAACTACAAAACGAAGAACACGGATTCAAAACAAATTCTATTAAGTCTAAAGCTAATTTCATTAACTATATTGATTCTTTTGTAGAAAACCTACCTAAAGACACAAAAGGGTATAACGGATATATCTGCACCATGCAAGGACTGAAATATCACCTTTCAAAGTACAAAGGTGAAAATATCACTTTCAAAGATATAGACCGGAAATTTCTGGCAGGATTCACCGAATATCTGAAAGCCGCCAAAGTATCAACTAAAGCAGTAAAAGAGAGTGATCGGACATTGGCGCAGGGGACACAATGGAACTACTTCAACAAATTAAATTTATTACTCAACAAAGCAGAGAGAGAAGAAATAATACCATTTAATCCAGTGGATAGATTAGAGAAAGGAGAAAGACCACAACGCGCAGACCCTAGATGTACATTCCTTGTATTAGATGAAGTTAAGAAATTAGCAGATACACCGTTTAGAATGGATAAATTAAAACGTGCTTTTCTTTTTGCCTGCTTATGTGGGTTAAGAATTAGTGATGTCCGGTCTTTACAATGGAGCAGCTTCCAACAGGACAGCAAAGGAAATACCATTGCAAAATTAACCCAAAAGAAAACGAAAAGCATATTATATTTGCCGATTAGTCCGGAAGCCCTTAAACAACTTCCCCAAAAAGGGAACAATGTAGATTTAGTTTTTGGCAAGCTACCGGATAATAGCTATATAGATAAACTTCTAAAGATTTGGGCTAAAGATGCAGGAATAACAAAGAATCTGACTTTTCACGTGAGCCGCCATACATTCGCCACTCTTAGTATAACTTATGGCGCAGAACTCTACACAGTTAGCAAACTTTTGGGACATGCAGATATTAAGACGACCCAAATATATGCAGATGTGATAAACGAGAAAAAAAGAAATGCGGTAAACTCAATCCCAAGTATTATTGATTAAAAAGACATTTTAAACTCAAATTTCATATATATATGGTTATTAGCGCATTATATCAATGCGCTATTTTTTTATACATTCTATTTCTGTTAGTGTCGGACACTTCGAGCTACCAAAAGAACAACTAACAAATATAACGGTAAATTATTAATCTAAAATATACCGTTATGAATGAATTTGCAACAACAGCCAATTTATCAGAAAGCAACGTATGCGAGCGCACATTAGTTGGCGTTGACGAAGCCGCCCGTATTCTCCACAAATCAAAGCACACTATTTACCAATGGGTAAGACGGGGCGAGATTCCATGTTACAAAATAGGAAAAAATCTATTATTTCGGAGGGATGAACTAATAACGTTTATTGGTATATGTAGAGTATTTATTAAGCCTAATTAAGTTCCTTATTGAAACACAACACCAACCGATTAAACACGAAAAAGTATGGAAACAGATATTAAAGTTCAATTAAACAGAATCGAGAAACTAACATTGTTATCAGCGAAGAATGTACTTTGCTTGAACGATGTTGTATTACTTACCGGGTTGAGCAAATCGCATATTTACAAAATGACTCATTCTCGTAAAATACCGTTTTATAAACCCAACGGAAAGCAAATCTATTTCGACCGTTCCGAGATTGAAAACTGGATGAAACAAAATCGAGTAGCAACGACCGACGAAATCGAAACGGAAGCCGTTAATTATATAGTAACAGGCAAAATACAGAAAGGGGCGCAACGTGGCAAATCTATACATTAACGAAGTTGCCGCCACGCGTGCACTATTTACCAACAACCCAAATAAATCCTTTTGTCGTCTGGATATTGTAGAGGCTATTAATAAGCCAATTAGTAACGTTTGCCGTATCGTCTACAATTTAGTCGATGAGGGATTTATAGAAGTTGCCAAGAAAGACAAATCACCTCATACAGGCGCGGTTGTAGAGTTTTTGAGGCTGAAAGATAATTCACAGCTAAGTATATTTTAATCATACTAATTTATTCAATGATTGACGGCTTTAAAACAAGTAGTCTAGCCCTTGATGTGCACCAATTAGCCAACAAACTAGGTGTTGATATAAGCCCTAAAGCGGTTTATATCAACATTGAGGGGCTGATATTTGGTTTCACTGATAGAGTAGACGTAACTACGGGAGAAATCCGCAAATTATGTAATCTACACGGAAGCCTACATAAGTACGCTAACGGCGGTTTGCATAATGCTGATTCTTTCCGGCTGTCTGACTTGTGCCGTGTGTTGACTGAATTAAAAGAAGTCTACGGGATTAATTCGGATATTACGCGGCTTTATAGCGTCGAATTTGGCGTAAATTTAAAACTGCCCTATGATCCGCAACGAATATTGAAAGCGATAAGAATGTACAAGGGTTATACATTTACCCCGATAGGAAAGATAGGACTTATCTACGAAGCCGATTCGTATAAGCTAAAAATATACGATAAGGGGAAGCAGTGCGGCGTACCGGGCTTTGATAGTATTCTACGCATCGAGATAAGCGCCACAAATACATATTTAAAGAAAAAGCACATTTATACGCCAATGTTGGGCGACTTGCTTAGTATTGATGTTTGGGAAAGGCTCGAGGCTCTTTTGCTCAATACGTTGGAAGATGTTGTAATTGTTGAGGCTGTATCATTGGAAGGATTAAGCAAGAAAGAACGAGATTTATTTGCGTTATTTCTTGGTGATGATTGGCAAGCACTTGACAAGGTTAAACGATGCAGGATGAAAAAGAAGTTTATTGCATTAGCCGAACGGATCGGAGCTACACAGATAAAAGAGAATTTAAAAAATTTCATTTCAATAGAATGTAAGTATCTGCGAGACATGGATAACGAAAAATGCAACCGAAACGGCGTTTTTGCAAAGGAAAATTTCGATGATAAAGTAAATGAAAGCGACAATATCCAACAGGAACGAAGTACTAAAAGTGAAACCGAAACGGCATTTTTGTATGCCTCATCAAATAGTGAAAAGTGCAACCAAAACGGAATTAAGATAAAGGGCGTTTCGGTTGCATTTTCATCACCGGAAAACGAGCCACCGCCAAACGCCAATAACCCGCCGTTATTCAATGCGAAAAAGTACAACACCAATTCAAACACCGGAAAATGTAGAGGAAAGCCGCCCGATCCGGCTGAACTCAACACAGGATGAGGCTTTATAACAATGATAAAACGAATACTAACACATGACACATTAAAACTATGGATGCAATAAAAAAAGCCGAACGGCGCAAAGCAATGGGGGAAACAAAGAAAGTTCCGGTACGTATCGACCCGAAGCAATGGGAGCGACTTGACGAAATCCGCAAAAAGTTCAAGTTTAAAAGCAATTACGAAATCATGCAGTATATTTTATCCTGCTTTCTTCGTGTTGCCGATCCGGACAATGATACGGAGATTGAACCAGTGCCGGAAGAAATCGAAATGATGTTCAGTGATTTGTCCGACTCTGAAAGGCATTTCGAGTATGTGAAGCCGAAACGCTCCATGAATCACGATTCCTTAAACAGTAGTAAACACAATTTAAAATCAAATTAAGATGAACGAGATTACTATTTTCAAAAACGAGAGATTCGGAGAAGTAAGAACCGCAACAAGTGAAAGCGGAGAACCTTTATTTGCGGCTGTAGATGTGGCGCGAGCATTGGGATACGCAAATACTAGGGATGCAATTAGTAAGCATTGCAAGCGAGTGACAAAGCGCGACGGGGTCGCCCGCACAACCAATCAACACGGCGTAGTAACGAATCAGGTAGTAGAGATGTCATTTATCAATGAGGGCGACGTTATTAGATTAATAATGCGATCCAAATTACCGCAAGCGGAAGCCTTTCAAGATTGGGTATGTGAAGAGATATTGCCAAGTATTCGCAAACATGGCGCGTATATGACGCCCGAAACTGTTGTGCAGATGTTCCAGAATCCGGACGCCCTGATACAGTTACTCACCACCCTAAAGAGCGAGCAGGAACAAAACGCCTTGCTCCGTGCACAAAGAGAGGCTAACGCAAAAGCTATCGAAGCGATGCAGCCAAAAGCGGAGTATTTCGATACTGTGTTATCTTCGTCGTCTCTGATTACTACCAACACGATAGCCGCAAAGTTGGGAATAAGTGCCCAAAGGTTAAATAAATTCCTATGTGAATCAGGAATACAGTATAAACAAAGCGGTTTGTATTTTCTCTACTCCGACCTTCGCGGAAAGGGATTGGAAGGTTATCAAACATTTGCCCGCACCGATTCAAGAACAGGTGAGATTAAAACGATAGAGCACATGTATTGGACGGAAAAAGGCGCATATTTTATTATTAATTTATATCAAGAAACGACATCTAAACTACTGAATTAAAGATGAGTAATGATAAATTTTACTACCCCCAACGGTCACCCCCACCCGAAAAAAATATCCCGCGTGTAAAAAGATGGGGTGAAGTGGGTTTCACAGAGTCGCGTCAAAAAATAAAAATCGTGCCCCCTTGCCATAACCCGAAGCGTTCGCACCCGCTTTGTATTGTTCATCACCGAATATGGAGACGCAAGACAGCCGGACGCCTCGCCGCCTATCAAGTTATCGCGCAAAGAAAAATTATTCCGCTACGGGCTTGTATTTGCATAGCAACATGAAGCGAACCGAACCAAGTAAGTGAGACGAAGAAAAGTGTATCAGGTCGAAACGTTTTTTTATTTCCCGGCGTGCCCTGATTAAATCCAAAGCGAACCGGGACAAAGCGAGGGATAGGATGAGGGACAGACGAAAGGTAAATCAACCAACAACTAACCAGCGAGCGATCGGATAGCTTGCATTAAAGTAGCTCATTACTATTTTTTCGTAGATTATAAATATAAATCAGTTAATTATATTAAGCTTTTGTTTGTTGAGGCTAGTTAAATATATTAAGGCGCAACAATTTACAAACTACGAATTTATAGTAATGAGCTACTGACTACCGCAACAACTACCGTAAATTTTACGGTAGATAGTACGCCCGTAATAGTTGTAGCGTCTACTACTGTAAAATTTACAGCCAATCAGATAGCCAATGTGACAGCCAATCAGACAGCCCAAATTATTTTTTCTTCTTATCCTTATTCGGAATAGGGAAGCCAATAGGATTTCGCGGCTTATTTGCCAAAGTCTTTTGAGCCTGTAACTCGGCTAACGTCTGATTGATTAATTCTAACTGTGTCCGGGTGTCGTCGTTAATGTCGTTATAGTCTGCAAACACTTCTTCGATGTACTCTTTTAATTCCTTGACTTCGTTTTGTAGTTCCTGTACTGGATTAGTCGAAGGAGATAATAACAACTGGCGAACCGCAACGAAAGCACGCATAATATTTATATTAACCTCAATCGCTAAATCGGAATTAAGCACGCTACTAAGCATTGAAACGCCTAATTCCGTGAAAGCATAAGGCATATATTTAGGATGCTGACCGCGCCCACCGTTTAAGGTGCTAAAATTGCACCTTAAAGAATCCCATTCGTCTTTAGTTAGTTCAAACATGAAGTCACTAGGAAAACGTTTAAGGTTATTCTTTACCGACCGCTTTAAATACTTTGTTTCCGTTCCGTACATTTCAGCCAAATCAAAATCTAACATCACTTTACAGCCGCGTATGTCGTAAATCTTACTTTGTATTACTTCGAGTTGTTCCACCTTATTCTACTTTGATATTGATATTCTTTCCGCAGTGCGGGCACGTGATTCCGGCTGTATTGTTCTTTGGTTGGTCGAATAGCTCCGTAATATGTACGTCAAGCGCATTAGCTACCTTTTCTAATGTTCCAATAGTTGGATTACCTTTCAATGAAGCGCGGAGAGCTATATCTGTTACTCCGATCTTCTCGGCTAATTCTTTTTGCAAAAGACCTTTTGCCTTGCATAATTCTTTGATTCTTAATTCCATAATATATAGTATTTATTTTAATGGTACAAAGATATATTTAAAAAGCGACAAAACAAATATTATAGCATTTACTTTTTGAGTTAAATAAAAGTTAAACTTTGTATTTTGCAGCTTAAAAACAAACAATATATATTATGTTTGTATCATAAAACAAATAATAAAACATTTATAATATAAAACGGTACAATTTAAGCGAAATAATGAAATCAGCCCACACGATGAGAAAGTTTAGACCGGAAAAGTACCCGACCTTCTCGGAAGCACTGAAAAAGGCTTGGAAAGTTGCGAAGTTCAACAAAGAAATAGCAGACCGTAGAGCCGAAACAATCGCTTATCACGAAGCGAAGAAACAAGAAGCGCAGGAACTAGCCGCCCGTATCGCCCGTATCGAATCAGAGACAGCCGCCCGTATCGCAATGGAAGTAGAAGCCGCAAAGCGTGAACGTGAAGAACGTGCCGCAAAGGTTGAGGCTGAATGTCTGGCATACGGTTACGGTCGCGGCGAGCATTATTCATCTTTTAGCGGATGGGGAAATTATTGCGGTGATTGATTATTAACGAACTAAATACATATTCAAATGAAAGAACTAGAAATCAGTATTAAACAGGATTCGGGCATGTGGCGAATAACTGTTAGTTGCGAGGCGAATTTAGCAAATGCGGGAATTATAAAGAATCTATTCGGGTGTCTACGGGAAGATAACGGCATAATTCGCTCCGGTCTGATTACTTCTAATGTAATGAAGTTAATTAGTATACAAGCCGAATTATTAAGTTACTCACTATGAAAGCGATTTATTTACTCGGGCTAATAGCGGGCGCGGTCCTGCTATTTGCCACGGAAGCGGAGACAGCCGCACCGAATATAACGGGGCTTGTGCTGTGTGTAGTCTCATCTTATAAACTCGATTTATTCACATCTAACAAAATATAAAATCATGGAAGAAGTAGTTATTTTGGGCGCGGACGGTCGCCCGGTGAAAGGTATGCAACTTGATAGAAACACAATTCATCTAGGAGATGCAAACGGCGGCTATATGGGGTGCACTAAGGAGAGTGTAACCGAATTACAGCAGGAACGGTTAGAACGATTTAAGAAGAACCGGAAAGCACACCAAAAAGAATGTATGAGCGCGGCATGTGACATCGCCCCTATTATGTTGGCGGGGTTTGATAATCCATACGACGAAATACATAATCTGATATTACAGGGATATAATAACGCCATAGAGGCGCAAGGTTTGTTTTACCGGGTGGTTAATCAAGATGCAGAGATGAGGCGTTTATATAGACGGGTGACCGAGGAGATGACAGCGAAAGAAATAGCGACCGAGTTTATTCTATCATCTGGGAATGTCGAAGCGTTTAGAAAGTTCTGCGAGGAAAGAGCCGGAAGTACGCCGGGCGACAGAGGGGAAACGGGAAAGGTTCGGTTATTCGTTCGGTAATAGATTTTATTAGTAACTTTGGCAAAAAAAAGAAGATGACAACTAAAAATAAGAAAATTGAAACAAGATTAGAACCGGAAACACGTGCCGAATTTGAAAGATTAGCGGATGATTTGGGCGTTTCTCCTTATACGGCGGTTCAGTGGGCTATAGATTGCTTTATTGATAAATATAAACGCCCTAAAGATGTTCCTATGAAATTTAGGGGGGTATCCGGGATTATTCCAGATGATTATTATCAAAAGATAAGCTTATTAGCTGATAAATACAATACCACAATAATAGACGTAGTTAGTTCTATTATAAATAGGGCTATTGAAAGAATGGAAAAACAAAATAGCAATTCAGAATGATAATAAGTACCAAAATAATTTCTATCTTTGCTTTCAAAGAAGCCCGCTAAAACAGTTTTTCATCTGTTTTGTTACTAATTTGTTACCCGCTATTAGAAAAGCGGGCTTTTTATTACTGACATTCAATACATTACAAAAGCTTATTATCTTATGCGAGTAATCAGCGGTATTTACAAACGAAGAAGATTTGACGTGCCTCGAACATTTAAAGCACGCCCCACAACAGATTTCGCCAAAGAAAATCTGTTTAATGTACTCAATAACTATATCGATTTTGAAGAAGGAATAACAGCTCTTGATTTGTTTGCCGGGACAGGAAGCATCAGTATCGAACTGGTATCCCGTGGATGCGACCGTGTTATCAGCATTGAGAAAGATCCTGCACATCACTCATTCATCTGCAAAATCATGAAAGAGGTGCAGACAGACAAATGTCTGCCGATACGCGGAGATGTATTCAAGTTTATCAAGAATGGCCGCGAACAGTTCGACTTCATTTTTGCCGATCCTCCCTACGCTTTAAAAGAGTTGGAAACAATCCCCGAATTAATTTTCCAAAACAATCTTCTCAAAGAAGGAGGATTATTGGTACTAGAACACGGAAAAGATAATAACTTCGAAGAGAATCCACATTTCATTGAGAGAAGGGTGTATGGAAGCGTAAACTTCTCACTGTTCAGATAAAATCCAACTACAATCTCCCCCCCCTATTAAAGTAGCGGAGCCAATAAACGCACGATAGACTCCGCCGCTTTTTGTCTCCACGAACGTCTAACCCAATTCTTCAAAAAGATCTGTGTACTTTCGCGCTGGTCCTGAAGAAATATTTCTTTCATTTCAAGAGCAGTTTCTACGTCATACATAAAAGCATTCACCTCAAAGTTATGCTCAAAGCTACGGAAATCAACATTAGTAGACCCTACAGTGGAAAGCATATCATCGGAAACCATCAGCTTAGAATGTAGAAAACCCTTCTTATAAAAATAGACTTTAACACCTGCCTGCATCACATCTGCCAAATAAGAACGCGACCCAAGATGAGTTATCCAGTTATCGGCACGCTCCGGCAACATCAAGCGTACATCCACTCCCGATAATGCCGCGGTTTGCATAGCAGCCAATATCTGTTCTGTAGGCAAGAAATAAGGTGTTTGCATATAGAAATAGCTCTTTGCACTGGTTATGGCAACTGTCAATCCTTGCATGATTTCTTTCCACGGTCCGATAGGCTCACTCGTGACGATTTGCGCTAAAGAGTTTCCACAAGAATCAATCTTCGGAAAATAACGGGAAGCAGTTATCAACGTGCGGTCTACGAAATACCAATCGAGCAGGAAAGCCGTTTGCAAGCCATGTACTGCCTTGCCTTCCAACATGATATGCGTATCGCGCCAAATACCCCAGGAAAAACCACGCATATAACGTTCTGCCAAATTCATTCCCCCAACGAAGCCCACACGTCCGTCAATAACGACAATCTTTCTATGGTTACGGTAATTCACCCTACTGGTAAATAAAGGAAAACGTACCTTCAAAAAGCTTCTGACTTCAATACCAGCATTGCGCATTTCTTCAAAAAAACGGTTAGGTACATGCCAGCAACCCACATCATCATAGATAACCCGTACTTCAACTCCGTGAGAAGCCTTTTCTATCAGTACATCCCTGACCATACGTCCGATGGCGTCATCTTCAAAGATATAATATTCCATGTGGATATGCTGCTTCGCTTTTTGTAATTCGCGTAATAATGATTGGAGTTTAGTATATCCTTCGGTATAGACTGCTACACGATTCCCCTCAAATGGAAATGCCTGGTTCGTCTGCTGGAAAAGCTGAATAAGACGGGAGTATTCATAAGGAACGTCCGAACAATCCTGTGCGAGATATTCGGCCATTGGTTTCTTCAATAAGCGGTCGTAGCTTTTCTGCCCAATGATACGTTCGCGACGTTGACTCCGCCCAAAGAAAAAATAAAAGACAAGTCCGACAATAGGAAGGAAAAGTAATATGAGTATCCATGCCATGGTTTTAACCGGATTCCGGTTGTCAAGAATGATGATGACAATCGTACCGATAATGGCTCCAAAATAAAGAATATCAAAAGCCACTGTTGCTATCTGGCTAAGCATGTAGTTCCAATCAATCATAGGAATCTCCTTTCATACGGATACTAAACAACAAATATAGAGTAAATTCTCGGATTAACAAAGAAGTCCCGGCAACAACATTGAATCGTTGTGCCGGGACTTTCGTTTTATCCCTTAATTCCGCAACACTATTATAAAATATTTTTTTTAAGTACCTGAGCAACAAAAAGTTGCTCAGGATTTTGCCATGTCAGAGGATTCACTTAACTTAGTGTTGCAAAAAAATAATCAAACAAAACCTCATCAGGCATGGCAAAAATGCAAATAAAATCCGAGAAGCTCACTCCTTTTGGAGGAATATTTTCAATCATGGAGCAATTTGACTCCACATTGTCATCTGTAATCG
>NZ_KQ236955.1:2149412-2237928 GCF_001185845.1 Bacteroides sp. 3_1_13 | reverse complement strand
ATGCTTACGCAGATATTTTTCAGACTGATTTTGGATAACGCCTACAACTTATGGGTATGATACTGCGTATTGCCTCAAGTCGCATAGTGGGGCAAGGGGATATTGTGGGCAGAAGTGGGTATTTCAGCCTCAATTTATCTGCTAATTCAGTGATGAGAGGACGTTTAGACGCAAGAAGGACGCTGAAGAGCTTAGTTGCGGATTTGAGGTTATCCAGATTCTTTTATTGATTAAAAACGCATAGGTCTACCACCGCCACCAAAACCATGTTCTCTTCTTGGACCTCCCCCAAAGCCATGCCTATTGCCTGATTTTCCACCTAAAGTATTAAAACGATATACGAAATGCACCATGAAATAACTTCCCAAAGTATTATATTCCGTATCACTCATCATTGTCTCACTGATAGAACGGGATAAACTACTTTGTTGCTTCAAGATATCATAAATTTTAAAACGAATAGTCCCAGAATTATTCTTCAAGAAATTCTTAGATATCTGTGCATTCCATAACACTTCATTATTGTTCAGCCCACCTGTATATCCATCCTTAAACCGACAGTTCACATCTGTGGAAATAGATATCTGCCATGGAAGATTTACGTTAGTATTACCTCCTAGATAATAATCAAACGTCTCACGGTTACTATTTTCTTGCTTACTATTTCGAACTAAATTATAATTGATAGAACCACTTAAAGACAAATCAAATAGCTCGCTACGGTAACTACTCGTAAAACGTTCACCCAAACCTAGATTATGCGTGGTACTTAATTCCTGATCTAAATTTCGATTATTTCCAACACTTGTATAACTCACCGCATCACTATACCTAGCATTTGTATTAGATGAGATTGTAAATTTCTTATTTTTCAATGGAGTATTAAAAGAAAAATATCCTCTCGCCTGCCAATTTCCATTTACATTCTCTTTTTTATAAACCCGTGCACCAGTTTCAGGATCATACGTCATTTTATTTGCTACAGAATTCAATGTATTTGTATAATATAAATTAGCAGAATAACTACGCATAGCTTCTGGCACAAACTTCCTATAATCAAGCGTGAAACTATTGTTAAATGAAGGCTTCAAGTTTGGATTACCATATCTCATATTCATTGGATCGGTAATATCAATTACTTCCTGTAGATCTTCAATATTAGGAGTGCTACTCCGTCCACGATAACGGAACATTAACACATGTTGTTTATTAAACATATAACGGAACATTATTGAAGGAGCCCAATTCAGCACATTTTGTTCGGGGTAGTTTTTTTTGTAATTAGGACCGATAGTCGTTTTGCTTAACGACGTTTGAGGAGTT
The DNA here is from genome assembly GCF_001185845.1 of Bacteroides sp. 3_1_13. NCBI lineage: Bacteria > Pseudomonadati > Bacteroidota > Bacteroidia > Bacteroidales > Bacteroidaceae > Bacteroides > Bacteroides sp. 3_1_13. The sequence goes on along the minus strand of NZ_KQ236955.1, from coordinate 2,236,605 downwards.
AAGCCAACGCCAACACTATACATCATTTTAGGATGAATACCACGCATAGAAATATCTGCAGTATGAGTATCGTAGAAATTTTCCACACGCGTGCTTAGATCATTATCATATCCGCGTTCCATATATTCCGGATATGGATAGTAATTAATACTATCATATACTAATGACTGTGACAGCTGTTTACGATGAGCAAATTCATAACGCAATTGTAAGAAATGATTCTTAAAAACAGGTTCAGTATAAGAGGCAGATATACTCCAGTTACGGCTGTCACTATTACGGTCTGTATATCTTGCGATGTCAGAAATACTATCCAACTCAAAAAACTCTGTTCTTGAATCAGAATAAGAATCTGATTCGCTATCACTATAACCAAAACGTGCTCCTAAATACAAATTTCTCCCTTTATTATTCAATCTCCGAAAAGCCATCAAACTACCATTAAAAGATGTATTATGATTTTTAGAAGAAGAGGCAGCTTCCTTTTCATTGACAGGGCTATGCGAGTTATTTTCTGTTTTTGACCAGGAACTATTACTCGATTCCGTCTGTGAGTAGCTACCATTCGGACGAAAAATTATTGTAGTCAATGTATCAGGACGCCATTCCAAACGAAAATCAACCCTAAAATCATGACGATTACGATTTGAATAGTTTTCACTCTGAGCAAAAGAAGAGGTTTCGCCCAAGAATGTTTCTGAAGAAGTTTTACGACGGGCATCATTATCAGAATGCCCATACTGAACATTTCCTCCAATTTGAAATTTCTTTGTGTCTTTAGCAAAATTAATACCTAAAGATTGTGCCGTTGTAATACCGGAGCCGGCATTTCCACCTCCTAATCCCTGTCCGGCATCACCAAATTCTGAAAAACCTTTGTTATTTGTATTATTAGCAGAACCGATTACTGAAAAACTAGCATCATCTTTAAAGCGACTAATCATCACCCCACCTTCATATCGCTCTTGACTTCCATAACCTGCAATCAAATTTCCTATCCATCCCTTCTTCATCCCCTTCTTCACTGTTAAATCTAAAACAGCCTCCTCCTCACCATCATCAATCCCTGTAATACGTGCCATATCACTTTTCTTATCATAGGCTTTTACTTTTTCAATCATGTTAGCAGGTAAGTTCTTCATTGAAACTTTTGGGTCATCAGAGAAAAACTCTTTACCATCAACCATAATCTTTTTGATTTCTTTCCCATTTATAGTAATCTTACCTTCATCACTAACTTCAGCACCAGGAATCTTCTTTACTAACTCTTCCAACATTGAACCTTCTGGTACAGGATAAGCTGCTGCAGAATACTCTGTCGTATCAGCTTTTACAGTAACAGGAGGAGCTTCGGCAGTAATCACCGCTTCCTTCAGCATGACAGCATCAGGGTCCAATGTAATGGTTCCCAATTTTTTATCAGTGGCGTTAGCAGATAATTGTACCGGTACGAGCTTGGTTCGGAATCCAATATAGGAAACTTTCAACACATATTTTCCGGCTTTTACTTTGGGGAGAGTAAACCATCCCTGGTTACTACTGGCTATACCGGCGGCATAAGCACTATCAGGTAATGATAGCAATTGAACTGTAGCCTGCGCTGCGGGCTCTTTAGTATCGGATTCCACCACACGTCCCGAAACGGTAATAACCTTATTCTGTGCAAAAATTGAGAAGGTGCATAGCAACATCAGCACCAACCCTGCTGAAAATCTTTTCATTTACCTTATTTACGATTATATTAGTAGCAATAACAATGTCTTTTTGACAAATCGAATCGTAAAAGGTTTAATTGAAAAGAAAATTATCTTTTAAAGAATCGATCAACAAGCGCTTTTTTCAGACCAAACTCCAGACAAAGCACATTAAAAACCAGAAAAGTAAGGAAAGAGGAAGTATCGACGTTTATCACATCTCCTTGCATAACACGCCACAACATACCACCAAAGACGAACAAGAATGTCAAAAAGATAGCATTACGAACAGCCGAATTCCGGATTTGCTCCGTTTCACGGCTTTCATTCTTACTCAATGCAAAGATTATTAACAAGCATCCTGCCATCATCAACAACTTTGTACATTCTTTATAAAACAGCAAGTTAGTATCAGTTACTACTCCCTGCATCACCAAAATAAAAGGGATGAACAGAGCTACCAACAAGACAACATATCCTAAAGGACGACAATATACAGGTAATAATGCTTTCATGATTAAACGTTTTAATGAGACAAAAGTAAGTAAAAAAAGATATTTTATATACATTTGCAGAGTAAAAAAGCAAAAGAATCATGAGTAAACAAGAAGTTATTCTCTGCGAAAGCTTGGAAACGAGCCTCGGTCGTGCCATTGAGCTATGTCCGCATGACAAATTATTCGTCCTCACAGACGAGCATACCCAGCGTCTTTGTCTCCCTTCTCTAAAGGAATCGGATCTGTTAAAAGATGCTGTAGAAATCTGTATCGGAGCAGAAGATGTGCATAAAACTCTGGAAACACTCGCTTCCGTCTGGATGGCATTAAGTACTCAAGGGGCTACCCGCCACTCTTTACTTATCAATCTTGGAGGAGGGATGGTGACAGATCTCGGAGGTTTTGCCGCAGCTACATTCAAACGGGGCATTTCCTATATCAATATACCAACCACTCTGCTCGCTATGGTGGACGCATCAGTGGGGGGTAAAACAGGAATCAACTTCAACGGACTGAAAAATGAAATCGGTGCTTTCGCTCCGGCAAACAGTGTATTGATTGAAACTGAATTCCTACGCACATTGGACACACACAATTTCTTCTCCGGATATGCTGAAATGTTGAAGCACGGTTTGATTAGCAATACGGCACATTGGGCAGAATTGCTCAATTTCGATTCCTCTAGTATTGATTATGCAGCTCTCAAACAATTGGTAGGTCAATCGGTACAAGTGAAAGAAGATATTGTAGAACAGGATCCCTTCGAACATGGAATCCGCAAAGCATTAAATCTGGGACACACCGTAGGACATGCGTTCGAAAGTATGGCACTGGCAGAAAACCGTCCTGTATTACATGGATATGCAGTAGCTTGGGGAATTGTGTGCGAACTGTATCTTTCTCATCTCAAAGTAGGTTTCCCGAAAGAGAAAATGCGGCAAACGATCCAGTTTATCAAGGATAATTATGGTGTATTTACTTTCGACTGCAAGAAATATGACCAACTGTATGCATTTATGACGCATGATAAAAAGAATACTTCAGGTACTATCAATTTCACCTTACTAAAAGATATTGGAGACATTTGCATCAATCAGACTGCCGATAAGGACACTATCTTCGAAATGCTCGACTTCTATCGCGAATGTATGGGAATTTAATCCATCCTACATCGGGATATTCAGTAAATATTCCTCTTTCTAAAAAATCAAGAGAAAAGCTTTGCTTTACGTGAGCTTTTCTCTTGATTTTTTCGTTCAACTCTCCCAGTCTTCTATCTTTTTTGTAGAATATTGTTTACATATTCTTATTTTTTCCTTCCCACCCATGCATTATGTACATGTCTTTTTTAGGGGAAGTTAAAACCTCTCCTGTTTTTCCTGTTATTTTAGTCAGATTATGCTGCCTTTCTTTTTTTCTTTTCGACCTTTTCTATCATACATACCGCATTGGCTGTATGTATCCCAAAGAAAATCCAAAGTACTTCCGTTTTCCTGTTTCTAGCTTTTATCCTGGCCAGTGAGTAATGTTGTTTCTGCGTTCCAAAACTTCCTTCCAGGCGGGTAGCTCTTTCACGGCTGAGTTCCGACCGTAAGATTCTCCGAAGCGGCTCATCTTTGGCAGCTCTGCCCTTACGCTTAAAGGAAGTACTTATATGATATTTTGTACAAAATTTCCGGTTGGCATTATTGGCATAGATTGAATCCGCCGCAAGCGCCTTAACCCTAACCCCGGTCAGTTGTTGTTGCAGATGAATACAGTCTTTCAAACGTACTCCTTCGTTAAAAGCCTTAAAGGAGATATGTTCTATAAAGGAGATTCCGTCTATCTGTATATTGTTGACTTTGGCTCCGAATTCAACGGATTTGGTTTCCTTGCCTCTGATAATGGGGCGAAGGTAATGCCGGTCGATACTCACGATACGGTTGGACACTTTTTTGCCTGCAAATAAATTCTTCCCTTGCTCAAGGACTGTCTGTATGACCGAGAAACGTCTTTGGTAATCAGAGGATAATGTAAGCCTGTTCCTGTAGGATGAATGAAGCTGCTCCAGCTGGTCAAGTAACTTTTCCAATAACTGAAGTAACCTTCGTGTAATCATACGAGTCTGTGATTTCTTGCGTTTACGCAGTTTGCTATAAGCAAGATAGGCACGGCGTACATCAAGATACTTGTTACGGGGACGTTGTATGTGCAAGGTCTGGCAATGTTTGCACAGATGACGATGAAGCCATACAATACCTTCCCATAAGAGTTTGGTATCAGTAGGAAAACGCAGATGACTTTCATAACAGGTGGCATCGGTCATACAGACATGAAGGTTCTCAAGATAAGGTGTCCAATGCTCGGCAAGAATGAGCTGGAGGGACTCAATATCAAGGCGATCCGCTAGTTCCTGACGAATTGCACTGACGATTTTAGGATTGGTCAGTGGATGAAGCGGATCAATCTGAACACCACAAAATAACTGGTAATGAATATTACCGTTTAAATGTTCAATCAGTTGTGAATCTGAAAAGTTGGTATAGGATTTCAGGACCATCAAGGCTATTTTACCCTCAGGAGAAAAATAACTTTTACGACCCAATGCAGAGGACTTCAAATGCATTTGTCGGGCCAGTTCCGAGAAAGGAAACAGAGCATGGAGGCGACCTAGTTCACTCGTTGCAAAACTTTGACGATATTTTTTTAGCATATCGAACTCAGTAAAACCTAAACGAGGTTCGATTTCTGAGATTTTTTGTATCTTTACCATGTGTTTTTATTTTTAATTACCCCCGTTTTGGCCGTCAAACCGTTTTTTGGGGGGAATGCTTAAAGATACAAAAAAGGCAACTAACTCGCAATGAATTAGTTGCCTTAAATTTTATTATTTTAGATTTTTATCGGTTTAACTTAACCGATTGAAGGATAAGCTTTTAGCGAATTATTTGAGAAATAGAGGTAACGATTTAGCAACCGTGCGAATTTCAGCGTTTTGCGTTGCTATGCTGTCAAATAACTCTTTCAGTTGCAAATATAATATCTTTTTCCGAAAGTACGAATTGTCGGAGGCAATTTTATAAAATCAACTTGCGAAAAAAGAAAATCATTCATCCCATTCACAAGTTGGCATGCTAGGAACATTGTCCGCTTTGTCATTCTGTTACCGGGATTTGTCCGCATGGGTGCGGATCTGTCCCGGTCAGTGAGGCACGCAATATCATTTTGTCGTGACAGGCAGGTACTTTTTAGGGTGTAACGCTCCGATATCGCTTTCTTTTTGCTTTTTATATGTGCAAAGGTCAGAAGCCCCCAGCGAGAACCCAGCCGGAGGTTTGTTTGTGGTATTAACTTATTCTTAAAAGTCTTCCTTCATATATTATCATCCATAGGATAAATATTATAAACCCGGAATATAGAATGTTTAGGATTATACTACCGATTACTCCCCATAAATAGTCTTTGCGTGCATCTTTGATTACTTCATCCCAACGGATATAGGGCATTTCCTTTTTCTTCTTTTCTGTCAGATTTTCCTTCAGAGCGGTGTAATCATTAGATTGATTTTCATACATCACTATTGTACCAATACCGAGTAGCGGTATAGTAAAAATCACACAGAATGCATGCCAAAGAGAATCACATTGAATTATGAAAAGTAAAGTCATGATTGTTGCATTGCTAAGGCTCCATACTTTTACCAACTTATATGCAGTTTCTGGTTTCATATCATTATCCGGGTAGTTATATCTTGATTTAGTATAAATAAGTTTGCATTCAACGGGTAATTTCATTGTCTGACACCCATCGGAGTTTTTTTGTTTTCTTTATTATATTTCCTTGTTCATCATATTCTGAAATTTCAAGTGTTATGGTGCCATCGTAGTCAGAATTATAAATATGCTTAACTTTTTTGTTTCCTTCATAATAGATACTGTCGGTCGAGTAGCCTGTACTTCTTAAAGTATGATTGACGTTTATCTTCAGTCCGTTTTCTTCATACTCTGTTTCTTTATTGGCCAAAGTCATATCATTGTCAAACTCTTCCTTAATTTTCTTTTTTCCATTAATGTATTCCTTTATCACTCTATCAAGTACACCGTTTAAGGTAATTCGAGTGATTAAGGTATCATTAACAGTTTGTTTCAATGAACACTCGATGTTTTGTTTGTAATCGGAAGAAGGGACAAGATTAACAGCTTCCTTATAATCCGTATCATTAAACTTATAGGTTTCTTCTCTTTCCCCGGTGTTCAAGTCATGACGGATTTTCTTCATATTATTTCCATTATTGTCATAGTAGTAGTATTCCTCATATCTTGAGTCAGAAAGGGGATCATCTCCTAATATTATAATACTTTTTTTATACTTAGGTTTATTCTTATCATAATAGAGGGAAAAAGAATAACTGAATGTATCCTTATTATTCTCCAATACGAGTTCTTCTATGGTATTTTCAGTGTATCTCATTGTTTTTAGCAATGATTCCGACAAGGGTTCCTCTACAGTATAGCAGGAAGAATCATTATCATAACTATATTTTTTTATAAAATTATTTGTCGCTGCCAAGATCCCTTTATCTTTATTGTCTCCAAAATAGAGATAGTCATATTCAGTACCCTGTGCAGTTAGAATCCTGTTGTTTTCATCATAGATATTAATATATTCGATAATATTAACAGAATTATAGCCTTCCGGCTGTTTACTATTCTTGCAGCCCGATAAAAGTAATATACTACCTAAAAAAAATAAAATTATTCTATCCATTGCTTCAAGAAACAACTCCTAATTTGCATGATTTTTTACATCTTCTTTATAATGATAATCCATTATTTTGAAATGTTTATCCCTTTCTTTATCCTGTATAATTACAAATATATAAAAATGCAGTACGTCACGAACGGCGCACTGCACTTTTTTCAGCAAATCGGGCAGAATTTAACATTTATAGCTTTTAGCCCCTTGCCTTTCCTTTGCGGTTGTATTGGTCGGCAAATGTTCTGCCTTAGCTTCTCGAACTGCTCCTTGAACCACTCGGTAATGGGCTTTCGGTCGATTGCAAGAACCAATTTCGTTCCGTCTGTCTGATCCCTTATCACTTGAAACCCGCTGGAGGCTTGTTTGTGGTATTAACTTATTCTTAAAAGTCTTCCTTCATATAATATTTGCCAAAGCATAAATATTATTAACCCAGAAAATAAAATATTGTAGAATGTGACACTGATTAATCCCCATAAATAGTTCTTATGTGCATCTTTGATTGCTTCGTCCCAACAGATATGGGGCATTTCCTTTTTGTCCTTTTCCGTTAGATTATTCAACAAATTGGTGTAATCATAAGCGTAACGTTCATACATGGCTATCATACCAATACCGATTACTGGTAGAGTAGCAATGAAACAGAGTGCACGCCAAAGAGAATTACATTGAATTACAAAAAGTATAGTCATGATTGTTGTATTGGTAAGAGTAAATCTTTTTATAAACTTATATGCAGTTTCTGGTTTCATACCACATCATATTAATTTATAGTTCTGTATTTTTATATCTTTCGCTATTTCTTCGTTAAATTTAATTTGCTTCATTATCTTTGTGGATTAGACGTTTATACTTATCTTCGCTTCCTAAATCAAATAAATAGATATTATGCAGTGGCGGCTATTCAGAAAGGGATTAAGGACTATGATAAAAAAAACAGCAGAACGTATTCTTTTTATCGTTTTAATTTCCGGTCTTTTGTACTTGTGTAGTGTCATATTCAGTACCCTGTGCAGTTAGAATCCTGTTTCTCAAATTCCGGTATGTCCGGCAACTCCTCTTTTTCCATGTATAGTTGTATGAAACGTGCAAAACACCTGGCCTTATCCAGATCACCGGGCATCAAGGAGACTCCACTTAACAGACTGGATGAATTGGCATTGGAAATTATTATATCTGGTGCAAGCCATGAACCACGCCTGTAATAACGAATCGTGAGTTCAGCTTGACTATAAGGTATCGTTTCTTTTTTATGCAACAGAAGTCGTCTTGGTATCGTTACGGTTTTGGAAACACGATCAAAAACAATCCGCCGCCACGGCTGTAGAATGGCACTTATTCCTGCTGTCAGGATAATCAAGTACAGCTCAAGAAGCAGTAATATACTTCCATAATCTTCAGTTGTAAGGTTTGAAGGAGTTAAACCAGCGCAAACCGAAACTAAAAATATAAAGAGCCAGACCAGGAAACTCACCATTCTCACCGAGATGCCGTCATTATCAATAACAATCTGTTTGTCATCACACCGGCTTAAATATTCAGGCTCTACCGGAATCCTTGAAGAATCTGGTGACCATTGCGCATTTCCCGTACTTTCGCCATTTTTCAAAGGTATCCGGACGGTTAAATTCCGGGCTTCTTTAAATAGGAGGTACATGAACAGGTAAATCCAACCGTTAATGGTTATCAATCCCAGTATGATATTGGTGAAGGTGTTACGTATATCTGACTCCGTGACGAATATAAGTAATGGGAAGAAAGATATAAATGCTCCCCAAAACAAGATATGGAATTTGCATATACGCCACCTTTCTTTTCTCCTTTGCTTTCGCCACTCGGCTTCTCTACGCTTGACATCGGCTATGATTTCACGCCTCGATTGCTTGTTGCTCTTTTTTTCTGTTTTCTTCATGTCACCTTTTTTCTTGTTGTCATATTAGAAGCTGTATAGTGTTAAGATTCTTAAGAGTCCCATAACGATAAATGTTTTAAGTTTCATGTTACTTTGATTTTAAGTTCTGTATTCACGTGTGCTTTCCTGAAAGTCTTTTGTTCGTCACGTACCCAGCATAGTTCCCGATGTACTTTTATTTGCAAATATAGCAAAAGTGCCATTCATAAGGCATTATGAACAGCACTTTTTTATTGTTTTCCAGCGAGATAAAACGGTTATATCTTCATTCCCCTGCCTTTCCTTTGCGGCTGCATGGGGCGGTGTATGTTCTGCCTTAGCTTGTTGAACTGCTCCTTGAACCATTCGGCAATGGGCTTTCGGTCAATGGCAAGAACCAGTTTCGTCCCGTCCATGGGGTCTTTCATCACTTGAACCCCTGCCTTTTCGGTCTTGAATTTCCGTCCGTGTTCCTCCGAATAGAGTTCCCCTGCATACTCCAACGGCTTTCCCTTTACGAGCGTTGCTGTCTGCCCGTCGCTGAACCCGACAAGGCGGCAGAGGTTTTCGATACGGAGCATTTCACGGAAATAGGGGAACCATGCCGCCGCCCGTGCGATTACCGTTTTCAGAAACGATATTTCCTGCTTGTGTTTCGCTTCCTTGTCCGCTATCTCCCTGCGGTGCTTCTGCTCTACTTCCGCCATTTGTCGGCTGTGGTCTGCCTGCATGGTCTGTATTCTATCTTGCAGGGCTTCGATGGCTTCCCCGTGCGTGGCTACCTCTCTATGTAGTGCGGTATTCTCCCTCTCCAACGTCTTGACCTTGTTGCTGCCGAAAAGAGAACCGACGCTCTCGGCGATGTTGGCGGCTGCGGTGGTGGCTGCCCCTTTCAGCTTCTCGGTCTGTATCTCTTTTTTCGCCCGTCTTAGCTCCTCCTGCACCGTTTCTTTTTGCTGTTGCAAATCCACTACCTCCGCTTTGAGGCTGTCGGCGAGTTTCTTCGTTTCATTGTAATACTGCTGCGTGGACTTGTGCCGTGCCTTTGAACCGTCTATGCCTCTTTGCAGCCCGTATTTCGCCATCGCCTCGGCGTAGGTGTCTTGGTAGGACTTTAATTTCAATCGTGTCATAATATCGTCGGCACACAGCCTCACGGTGTCGGTCGGCTTCTTGCGGTATCGCTTCTTCGCCTGCTCCTCCCTTTTGCGGCGCTTGCGCTCTCCCTTGACGATGGGGACGAGCGTGACGTGTATGTGCGGCGTTTCCTCGTCCCGATGCAGGTGCGCCGCCACGATGTTCTCCTTTCCGAACGTGTCGGCGAAGTATTTCATATTGTCGGCGCACCACTCGTCCAAACGCCCCTCCCTTTCGATGCGTTCCATGTCCTCGTGTGTTCCCGACACGTTGATTCGGATCGCCCGTACTTGGTTATTTCCGATTTTGCGTGTCAGCCCCGCTTCTTCCAATCTTCTCCGGATAGCCGCCGAACGGTCTTTTATCCCGTCGGGGTAGGTAACGAGTTTTCGGTTCAGGTGCGTGCGTGTGGGGTCTGCGTTCTTCGGGATGATGAAACGCTCTATGTGGGCGGTCGTTCCGCTGTCGGAACCGTGCGCCTTTTCCATGTGCAATACTACGAAACCCATATATATTCCTTTCTTTTTTAGCTTGTGAAACAATGATTCTTCGTATCTTCGGGGGCGGCAAAGAGCCGTCCCCGACGGGGTGTGCAGAGGGGCTTGCCCCTTGCCTTATTGGGGAATTTTCAGCGATACGGAGTATTGCGGCTCGGAAAATTCCCTAATAAGCTACGGTATTTTCTCCGTAAATACCCTGCGGCGTGCCGGCGGTCTGCCCGTGTCTTATCGGCTCGGCGGTTGAATCCGCTTTGTGTACTTGGCTGTCTGCGCTCGCTGTGCTGGCTTTACCGACTATACCGAACCCCACCTTATTATTTTTCCCTTTCGGTCGGTGGTGGGCTGCGGGGCGGTCGTTTCCGTTTTCAAAGGCTTCTTTGCTCGGGGCGGTCGGATGCAAGGTTTAGGGGAAGAATACTACCCGAAGCATGAGGGTGGAGATTGTTCCCCTAACGGCGTAGCCGCCCGACCTTGCAGCCGACGGAAAGCCCCGTGCTTGCTTCGCCTTTGTAAACGGGAATGACTGCTCCGCTTTCCTGCGGTCGGGAAACAGCCCCTTTCCGTCCGTGTGACGGTGTGACCGTATGACCGTATGAATGTATGACCGTGTGACTGTATTACGGACTGATACCCCGACCGACAGACCGTTACGCCATCCATCGGCGGCTCGGCTCGGTGTCGGCAACGACAGACACGATAACCGTCGTTTTGTCTTTTCGCCCGTGTATAATCCTATCTAATAATGCCTTGCGGACTTTCGCCGCCCCGAACGATTCGACACGGAAAGCGAGGGCGGCTATCGTTTCGAGGTCGTAAACCTCTATGCTGCTTCCGTCCGACAAGCGGACAAGGCGTTCGATGCCGTACTCTTTCAATACCCCGCTCTTGCAGAGTGCCTTTATCCCTGCCCGAACCGTCGGGGCGATAACCCCGAACAATTCGCAGATTTCCCACTCGGTCATGGCGGTTGCGCCTATGTCGGTCGGTAGGGAGATATTGCCGTATTCATCTGTCGTGATGATGTTCCTTTCTTCTTTCATCTGTATGCTGTTTTAAGGTGACTAAATGGCTCGGCAGATATTCTTCTCCATCTCCTCCAGCTTGTGCGACAAGGTTTCCATGTCTTGGCTTATCTTCTGGGCGGTGATTTTGGCGTATATCTGCGTGGTCTTGATGTTCGTGTGCCCCAACAGGCGGCTCACCGTTTCGATGGGTACGCCGTGCGACAAAAGTACGGTCGTGGCGTTCGTGTGGCGAGCAACATGGTAGGTCAAACGAACCTTGAAGCCGCATTGTCTGCCTATCTCTTTGAGTATCTTGTTGCAACTGCCGTTGCTCGGAACGGGAAAAACATGACCGTCCCTTGCAAGTCCCTTGTATTTCTCGATGATACGCTTGGGAACGTCCAAAAGACGGATGTTCGATTCGGTATTGGTTTTCTTCCGTCGGGTGATTATCCACAGGTTGCCGTCGAAGAATGTTTGCAGGCGGTCGGCGGTGAGGTTCTTCACGTCCGAGTACGCCAAACCCGTGAACACGGAAAAGACGAACAAGTCCCGTACGAGTTCATGGCAGGTGTTCTTCATCGGTGCGTCCATGAGCGTCTGTATCTCCTTTTGGGTAAGGTAGCCCCTATCGACGCTTTCGGGAGAGTTGATGTACCCTGCAAAGGGATTGAACGTCAGACGCCCGTCGTTCCTCGCTATGGAAACGACGTGTTTCAACACGATCATGTAGCCCCACACGGTATTGGTGCGGCATTTCTTCTCCGTGCGCAGGAAATACTCGAAGTCATTGATGAACGTGAGGTTGAGTTCCTTTAGCGGAATGTCCTCACGCTTGTAGGTATGGGGCAGAAACTCCCGAATATGGCTGCAAACCGTCTGATAGCGTCGGAATGTCCCCTGCGCCCTGCTGTGCCCGACCTTCTTGGCGAACTCGGCGTTGTGCTGCTCGAAGAGCTTCAGCAAGGTTTCCTGCTTGACGCCGATACCGAGATAGGCGTCTTTGAGCTTGGCGGCGGTAACATACCCGTCCGTCTGCATCAGTTCTTGGTAGCGGCGGTTTACCTCCACTCGGATTTTATCCACCGCGAGGTTGATTCTCTGCGCTTCGACGCTCTTGCCCGAAGCACGGTTGTTCTTCACGTCCCACAACCGCAGGGGAACGTCCATCTTGCAACTGAACTGTTTAATCTCTCCGTCCACCGTCAGGCGGCACATCAAAGGCAGGTTGCCGTTAGGCTTCTCGCTGCCTTTCTTCACGTAAAATAAGACCTTGAATGTACTTCGCATAACTCACTCCTTTTTTTGGTTACAAAATTAGTTTATAGTGAGTTACCGACAGCTATGTAGAATTACGCAAATCGCAGAAAAAGAACCATTTAGCAATAAATCCACACCCGTTACGGGGGTAATGAGGTGGTAACTGAACTTCTGCACCGTTTGGCTGTATCGTGGTTTTCTTTGGCTTTTCGCCAAGAGAAAAATATAGCGTAACGAACGCTATTTCAGCTAATTCGCTACGCTTTACTCAAATTTGCAAATCCGCTATGTGTTTATTTTAGGAATATCCCTACATCAGATATACCACATAGTAAAAGGGAATGAAATAGACTTCATTCCCTTTCTCTTCCCAATCCCTATAGATATTATTGCCTATTGTGAGGCAATTGTCCGCACTATTGTTCTAAGTTACTCATTCGATATTGTGAAAGCGACATTCCTGTATGCTTTCTAAAAAAACGTCCAAGCGACGATTGATTCGCAAAGTTCGTTTTAATCGCTATTTCCTGAATGTTCAGGCTTGTGTTTTTCAACAAAGCCTTGATTTCTAATATGATGTATTCAACAATCCAGTCTTTAGCAGACTTCCCGCTTGTCTCCTTAATTACCATAGTCAGGTATTTGGAAGTAATACACAGTTTATCCGCATAAAAAGCCACATCCTTATTCTCCTTAAAATGCTTCATGATAAGCCCAAAGAATTTATTAGCCAACTCTTCTTTACGGGTATCCCTGCGGGCAGTCATCAAGGTCGATTCCTTTTGATAAGCATTGAACAGTTCCAGATACAGATACCTCAACAAATGAATAATCAGCTCACGCCTATATATATCTTGAGAGGTAACTTTATCTTTTATCATACCCAGATAATTATACATCCGGGGAATATCGCGTTCCGTCTGCGGATACCAGTAATGAGTCCGCATATAGAAAAAGAAATGCGGAGAAAATCTGGGCACACCACTTAACGCATCACTAAACAGTGAAGTAGATATAACCATCGTAACGGTCGAGAAATCTTCACTTGGCTCACTAAATGAGACAAATTGTCCGGGTAATAATATAATCAATTCCTCCGGTTGTATCCAATGTACATCTTCATGCACTGTAATTTTGGCCTTTCCACCTAAACAATATATAATCAAAGCTGATTGATTATTAGAAGGATAAGAAGTCAAAGGAAGATACTTCAGATTTTGATAAAATTTAAAATCGTCACCCAGGACGTATATCTCTAATGTCTCTCTATTTTTAATGTCTAACATTTAACACCTTTCTAAACTAAGTCTTTTTACAAATGTATAACTTCCTAATTTACCACGCACCAAAAATGGAAATATAGTATCATACTAAGGAAGTCAAACACCTTTTATTTACATTAATTTATAAACAAACTCTCTGATTGTTAGTTCATTTATCATTTTCCTATTTCGTTTTATTATAGACTGACCTGGTTTTTATAGTGTTTTTAGGACAAGAAAAGGATTAATGCTTTCAAATGAAAAATAAGTAGATTGTTTTCTAATTCAAGCAAAATTAAAGAAATGTACTTTTATATCACATAAGAGGCAATCAAAAGAACTACTAACTCATTGAGATAAAGATTTGCATGACCACAAGAAAGACTAATAATCAGAATAATAGCTATAAATCGGCACAATTCATACTAGAAAAATCAACGGATTATTTGCTAATTAAAAATTAATCTGTACTTTTGCATCCGCAATTCGGGGTGTAGCTCAGCCCGGTTAGAGTACGCGTCTGGGGGGCGTGTGGTCGCTGGTTCGAATCCAGTCACCCCGACTGGTTAAAGAGGTTAGAAACCGAATGGGTTCTAACCTCTTTTTATTTTAGAAAACAATGAAAGAAGATCCTAGACATATCCATATCAGTGAATACAGTTATCCTCTTCCGGATGAACGTATTGCTAAATTCCCGTTGCCTACCCGCGACCAGTCCAAACTCTTAATATACCGTCGTGGAGAAATCAGTGAAGATGTTTTCACTTCTTTGCCGGAATATCTGCTGCAAGGCAGTCTGATGATATTCAATAATACAAAAGTCATTCAGGCGCGCCTCCATTTTCGAAAAGAGACGGGAGCACTGATCGAAGTGTTTTGTCTTGAACCGATCCAGCCAAACGATTATGTCTTGAATTTCCAACAGACAGCACATGCCGCCTGGCTTTGCATGATCGGCAATCTGAAGAAATGGAAAGACGGACAGTTGAAACGCGAAATGACCGTCAAAGGATTCCCTATTACCTTGACCGCTACCCGAGGAGAATGTAAAGGAACCAGCCATTGGGTAGATTTTGCATGGGATAATCCAGAAGTGACGTTTGCCGATATCCTTGAAGTATTCGGAGAGCTTCCTATTCCTCCTTACTTGAACCGGGATACGGAAGAAAGTGACAAGGAAACTTATCAGACTGTTTATTCTAAGATTAAAGGTTCGGTAGCTGCGCCTACGGCGGGATTACATTTCACTCCACGAGTATTGGATGCACTTCAAGAGAAAGGCATCGATCTTGAAGAATTAACTCTACACGTAGGAGCAGGCACATTCAAACCTGTAAAAAGTGAAGAAATCGAAGGTCACGAGATGCACACGGAATATATATCGGTCAATCGGAGTACCATCAAAAAACTGATTGACCACGACGGTTGTGCTATTGCAGTAGGGACTACTTCTGTACGGACTCTGGAAAGCCTGTATCACATTGGAGTTACATTGGCTGAAAATCCGTATGCTACGGAAGAAGAACTACGTGTCAAACAATGGCAGCCTTATGAAAAGTACGACCAGATTCCTCCCGTTGTTGCGTTGCAAAAGATATTAGGATATCTCGACAGGAATGGTTTGGAAACCCTTCACACCAGTACACAGATTATCATAGCACCGGGATACAATTATAAAATAGTGAAAGCGATGGTTACTAATTTCCATCAGCCGCAAAGTACCTTGCTGCTTTTAGTTTCAGCTTTTGTAAAAGGGAATTGGCGCACAATTTATGATTATGCACTGGCGCATGATTTCCGATTCCTAAGTTATGGAGATTCTTCTTTATTAATACCATAAGATATTCTCCTCTCCGTAAGATTTCACCCAATATAAAAGACACTATGCCAAGCGATAATAACCAGGAAATGTTCCCTATCGTAGACGAACAGGGAAATATCACCGGAGCCGCCACTCGCGGAGAATGTCACAGCGGTAGCAAACTGCTTCATCCGGTAGTTCACCTTCACGTATTCAATGCCCAAGGAGACATCTACTTACAGAAACGCCCCGAATGGAAAGACATTCAACCGGGGAAATGGGATACGGCTGTGGGCGGACATATTGATTTGGGCGAAAGCGTAGAAATCGCCCTAAAGAGAGAAGTCCGTGAAGAATTAGGCATCACAGACTTCACCCCCGAGCTTCTCACCAGTTATGTTTTTGAATCCAGCCGTGAAAAAGAGCTTGTTTTTGTCCACAAAACCGTTTATGAGGAAGAAATCCATCCCAGCGACGAACTGGACGGTGGACGATTTTGGAAGATCGAAGAAATAAAAGAAAATCTGGGTAAAGGAATCTTCACTCCCAACTTCGAAGAAGAGCTGAAAAAAGTCTCTCTTATTCCTTCTCTATCCAAGTAATAATCTTTTCAGAGAACGGACTTTCTTTCGGAGACACAACTCCCGCCCAATTTCCGTTCTCATCAATCATAAACTTCTGAAAGTTCCACTGAACCGGTGCGTTTTCTTTCCCATTCTGTTTTTTCTCCGTCAACCATTGGTAAAGAGGAGCCATATCTTTTCCTTTAACGGAAATCTTAGCCATCATTGGAAAAGTAACATCATAGTTCAAAGAACAGAACTTGGCTATTTCCTCATTACTACCCGGCTCTTGTCCCATAAAGTTATTCGCCGGAAAACCGATAACAACAAAATCTTTTTCTTTATATTTCTCATATAGTTTCTCCAGTTGAGCATACTGGGGCGTCAGCCCACACTTAGATGCCACGTTGACTACCAGCACTTTCTTACCTTTCAGTGAAGAAAGAGGAAAGTCCTTACCATCAATAGTTTTCACTGTAAAATCATAAAAAGACTTGTTTTGCGCTTCCGAAGAAATTGCAAACAACAGGCTTACCATCATCAAGACGAATGTTTTCATGCTGAATATACATTTAGTTTGTTTTTATATTAAACGAGTAAACTGAAAGAAATGTTTGTTCAGCAGTGAAACAAGAACTATGATTTTACATCTTTCAATTCCCAAATCCGTCACTTCACCCCACAATCTTTCCGCTTCATTTATTCTTAGTGATAACGGATGAAGATAGGTAGTAATTTTGTATCGTGAAATAATAATACAACGAAAGTCATGTTTACAGCTATTGTACGTTTTTCAATCAAGAAGAAACTATTTGTAGGACTCACTACTCTCTTCCTGTTTATCGGAGGTATCTATGCGATGCTGACACTACCTATTGATGCCGTGCCCGACATTACCAATAATCAGGTACAAATAGTGACCGTATCCCCTACACTCGCGCCACAAGAGGTGGAACAACTCATCACTATGCCTATCGAAATAGCGATGAGCAATATTATGAATGTCGAAGATATCCGTTCTGTCAGCCGCTTCGGGTTATCGGTCGTAACGGTCGTTTTTAAAGAAAGTGTCCCCACACTCGATGCACGGCAGTTGATAAATGAACAAATACAAAGCGTAACAAGCGAGATTCCCTCCGAACTCGGAACACCGGAAATGATGCCCATCACCACCGGTTTGGGAGAGATTTACCAGTATATATTGAAGGTAGCTCCCGGATATGAGAAGAAATATGACGCAATGGAACTCCGCACCATTCAAGACTGGATGGTGAAACGTCAGTTGTCCGGTATACCCGGTATAGTAGAAATCAATAGTTTCGGCGGTTACCTGAAACAATATGAAGTAGCCGTCGATCCGGACGCCCTGTTTTCTTTGAATATCACTATCGGCGAGGTGTTCGAAGCACTTAGCAGCAACAACCAAAATACCGGCGGAAGCTACATTGAAAAGATAAAGAACGCCTACTATATCCGGTCGGAAGGTATGATTACCCGCATCAAGGATATTGAACAGATTGTAGTGACCAACCGGAATGGGATTCCGGTACATATCAGTGATGTAGGAGTTGTCCGCTTCGGTTCTCCAAAGCGTTTCGGTGCCATGACAAAGGATGGTGAGGGCGAGTGTGTCGGCGGAATTGCCATGATGCTGAAAGGTGCCAACGCAAATGTAGTGACTCAAGAACTCGAAAAACGGGTAGAAAAAATACAGCAGCTATTACCCGAAGGAGTCAGTATAGAACCTTACTTGAACCGTTCGGAACTGGTAAACCGAAACATCTCTACGGTTGTCAACAACCTGATTGAAGGAGCGGTTATCGTCTTCCTTGTACTCATCCTCTTCCTCGGCAACCTCCGTGCCGGACTGATTGTAGCATCCGTCATCCCGCTGGCAATGCTCTTCGCTTTTATCATGATGCGTGTATTCAATGTCACCGCCAATCTAATGAGTCTCGGTGCCATTGACTTTGGTATTGTAGTAGATGGCTCTATCGTTATCTTGGAAGGTATCCTCGCCCACATTTACGGAAAACAATTCCGAGGCCGCACACTGACCCGCAAAGAGATGGACAAAGAAGTGGAAAAAGGAGCTTCCGGCGTTGCACGTTCCGCCACCTTTGCTGTATTAATTATCCTTATCGTCTTCTTCCCCATCCTTACATTGAACGGGATTGAAGGGAAATACTTCACCCCCATGGCCAAAACACTTGTGTTCTGCATTATCGGAGCCTTAATTCTTTCACTGACTTATGTTCCTATGATGGCCTCCCTCTTTCTGAAGCATACCATTGTTGTGAAACCCACCCTTGCCGACCGCTTCTTCGAGAAACTGAACAAGATCTACCAGCACACCCTGCGCGCCTGTCTTCGTTACAAATGGCGTACCGTCATCGTAGCCTTCTCTGCGCTGATCGGTTCACTTTTTCTCTTTACCCGCCTGGGAGCAGAATTCATTCCTACTTTGGACGAAGGAGATTTTGCCATGCAAATGACACTACCCGCAGGAAGTTCGCTGACCGAAAGTATCGAAGTATCCCGCTTGGCAGAGAAAGCATTAATGGATAAATTCCCTGAAATCAAACATGTTGTAGCCAAAATAGGAACGGCGGAAGTTCCCACTGACCCGATGGCGGTGGAAGATGCCGATGTGATGATTATCATGAAACCATTTAAAGAATGGACAAGTGCCGGAAGCCGTGCAGAAATGGTGGATAAAATGAAAGACGCACTTGCTCCGCTCTCCGAACGCGCCGAATTCAACTTCTCGCAACCGATACAGCTTCGCTTCAACGAGCTGATGACGGGAGCAAAAGCAGATATTGCCATCAAATTATATGGAGAAGACACGCACGAATTATATGAAAGAGCCAAAGAAGCAGCTACCTTTGTAGAAAAAGTGCCGGGAGCAGCGGATGTCATCGTTGAGCAGACGATGGGATTACCCCAATTAGTAGTGAAATACAACCGTGGCAAAATAGCCCGTTACGGCATCAACATACAAGAGCTTAACACCATTATCCGAACTGCCTATGCCGGAGAGTCAGCAGGTGTAATCTTTGAAAACGAGCGGAGATTCGATCTCGTGGTCCGGCTTGACCAGGAGAAAGTGGCCGACTTGAATCTTGATAAGTTGTTTGTACGCACTTCGGAAGGAATTCAAATCCCTGTTGGAGAGGTAGCAAGCATCGACCTTGTCAGTGGACCACTGCAAATCAACCGGGATGCAACCAAACGGCGCATCGTCATCGGTGTCAATGTGCGTGACGCAGACATCCAGCAAGTTGTCGCCAATATTCAAGAGACATTGAACAAGAACATCAAACTGAAGCCGGGATATTACTTCGAATACGGCGGCCAGTTCGAAAACTTGCAAAATGCCATCAATACCTTACTGGTGGTCATCCCCGTAGCATTAATGCTCATTCTATTGATTCTGTTCTTCGCATTCAAGAACATCACCTATACCCTGATGGTATTCTCAACCGTCCCCCTATCGCTCATCGGTGGTATCGCCGCACTTTGGCTACGCGGACTTCCGTTTAGCATATCGGCCGGAGTAGGATTCATCGCTTTGTTCGGGGTGGCAGTATTGAATGGTATCCTGATGGTAAATCACTTCAACAAACTTCGTAAACAAAATACCTATTCCATGACTACAAACCAGATTATCAAAAGAGGGACTCCACACTTGCTCCGTCCTGTATTCCTGACAGGACTGGTTGCATCTCTGGGATTCGTCCCGATGGCAATAGCCACTTCAGCCGGCGCAGAAGTACAACGTCCGTTGGCAACAGTGGTCATCGGTGGCTTGATTATTTCTACCGTACTGACTTTACTCATCATTCCGGTGTTTTACAAAATTGTAAATTCATTTGCTACCTGGAGACGTCCGGGAATCAAACTGCGCTGGCCTTTCGGGGGATTGTGTCTCCTGTTCTTGTTTCTTCCCGCGTTCGTTTCCGCTCAACAGACACAAACAATCAGTCTCGAACAGGCGATAGAAATAGCCAAACAAAATCATCCTCGCCTGAAAATAGCCAATAATGCTATTCAACAAGCCAAAGCCACTCGCGGAGAAGTGATAGAAGCAACGCCTACCTCGTTCAGCTATTCCTGGGGTCAACTTAACGGAGAAAACAAAAAAGACAAGGAACTGGCTTTCGAGCAAAGTCTGGGCTCCCTTCTAACGCCATTCTACAAGAATGCGTTAGTCAACCGTCAGGTAAAAACGAACACCTATTATCGGCAGATGGTAGAGAAAGAAATCACAGCAGAAGTGAAAAGGGCGTGGGCCTACTACCAATATGCCACTAATCTCTGTTCAATGTATCGGGATCAGGATAAAATGGCAGAAGAACTGCAGCGCATCGGAGAATTACGATACCAACAAGGAGAGATCACCTTGCTAGAGAAAAATATGATGACCACCATAGCTGCCGATCTGCATAACCGCTGGTTCCAAGCAAAAGAAGAAGAGAAAATGGCATTGGCACGTTTCCAATGGAGTTGCTACTCCAACGATCCCATTGTTCCGGTGGATTCCACTTTATCCTTATTCTATACCGGCATTTCGGATGGAAACCTGTCGGGAGCACATACTGCCTACTTTCAAAGCCAGGCAGATGAAGCGAAAGCAATGCTCCGTGTAGAGCAGAGCCATTTCTTTCCTGAAATCAGTGTGGGGTATACCCGTCAGGACATTCTCCCACTTAAGAATCTGAATGCCTGGATGATCGGGGTTTCTTTCCCCATCTACTTCCTGCCACAAAAGAGCAAAGTGAAGCAGGCACGGCTAACTGCCACTTCAGCGCAAATACAGGCAGATGCCAACATCCGGGAGTTAAGAAATAAAACACTCGAACTGGAAGCATCCCTCCGCAGATACAACGAAAGTTTACGATATTATACCTCTTCTGCCTTGAAAGAAGCGGACGAACTGACAAAGGCAGCCAACCTGCAATTGCAGCAGAGCGAAACAGGCATTGCCGAATATATACAGTCGATTACCACCGCCAGAGAGATACGCAGAGGCTATATTGAAACAGTCTACCAATACAATATTGCTGCACTGGAATATGAACTTTTCAAGTAGGTGGAAGATCGAGACATTGAATGACATACATCACCCAGAATAATTATTATAAAACATAAGATATGAAAAAGATAGTTTATCCCATCCTTCTACTAGTTCTAACGGCTTGCAAAGGAAACCAGCAAACTACAAATAACGAATCCGCCGCAATTCCCGTTGCCGAAACGATAGCAGATACCATCGCACAACCCGAAGTGGATGCCATCACTTCAGCTACCTCAAAGCCTAATCAGGTTTCGTTCAACGGACGAATCGTTCTTCCTCCTCAACGTCAGGCAACCATTGCTTTAACCATGGGAGGCATTGTAAAAAAGGCTTCTCTGCTTCCAGGGCAATGGGTGGCTGCAAACAGTGTAATCGCCACGTTAGAGAATCCGGAGTTCATCACCCTGCAACAAACTTATCTGGACAGTCACGCACAAACCGAATATCTCTTAGCTGAATACGAACGGCAAAAAAATCTGTCTGCCGAACAAGCAGCTTCTCAAAAGAAATTCCAGCAAAGTAAAGCGGACTTTCTCTCCATGAAGAGTCGCCAGGACGCCGCTGCTGCACAACTTTCTCTTTTAGGCGTTCAAACGGAGACATTACTTAAGAACGGAATACAACCGCTACTGGAAGTCAAAGCCCCCATTAGTGGTTATGCCGCTAATGTAGCGATGAATATCGGCAAATATATCAATCCGGGAGAAGCACTTTGCGAACTTATCGATAAAAGCAGCCCGATGCTTTGCCTGACTACTTACGAGAAAGATCTTGCAGACATACAAGTCGGCAGCCCGGTACAGTTTCGTGTAAACGGAATGGGGACACAAACTTTTCACGGCATCGTGATTTCCATCGGACAAAAAGTAGACGAAACCAATCGTTCGCTCGAGGTGTATGCTTCCATCAAGGAGGAAAATGTGCAATTCCGCCCCGGTATGTATGTCACGGCACACATTCAGAAACAATAATTGACCAACTTTGACAACAGCATTGACATTTTATAACCGGTAACTCATAATTTACCACTATCTTTGTTGTATGATAGCCAAAGCAATAAAAAAAGATAAATATATACTTTCCACAGTCATCATCTCCTTAGCGGTTGCTGTACTGATTCATTTTCCTGAATCAGTATCTCTTTTCGACCGTTTCGAAAGTCATTCCTTATTCCCGGGGATGAAGTTTATAGATGTGGCAAACGAAATCCTGTTTACCTTTCTGTCGCTATTGTTACTTTTTGCCATCAATACCCGTTTGTTTCATTTCAATCAGGCTTCCATTAAAATTACAGGGACAAAGATTTTGCTTTCCTTTATCGTGACATGGATATTGAGTAACTTGTCAGGACAGTTTTTTGTTTTCCTTCACAGAACATTTGATATTCCGGCCATCGATGCCATGGTACATCATTATTTGCATCCATTGCGGGATTTTATTGTGGCATGTCTCGTCACCAGTAGCTGCTGCATCATTCATCTTATATTCAAGCAGCAACTGGTACTTATTGAAAACGAACAGCTTCAGGCAGAGAATCTCCGCAATCAGTATGAAGTACTGAAGAATCAGCTGAACCCACACATGCTGTTCAACTCGCTGAATACCCTGCTTTCGCTGGTACGCGAAAATCAAGATAAAGCGCAGGATTACATTCAGGAACTCTCCCGGGTACTAAGGTATACTTTGCAAAGTAATGAGTCACAATGTGTCAGTCTCCGGGAAGAAATGGAATTTGTTTCCGCTTATATATTTCTATTAAAGATGCGTTTTGAGAACAATCTACAATTCGACATACAGATAAGCAATGCCTACGAAGAATATCTCCTCCCTCCAATGGCGGTGCAAGTGTTGATTGAGAATGCAGTAAAGCACAACGAAATCAGCAACCGGAAGCCGTTGACCATTCATATCACGACGGACGATAACGGCAATTTGTCTATCAGCAACGACATTCAGCCCAAATGGACTGCAACTTCCGGAACCGGCATCGGACTTGCCAACCTTGCCAAGCGATACAGGCTCTTGTTTAAACGGGATATACAAATAACGGAGGACAGAGAGTTTACAGTTTGTATTCCTTTGATTGAAAAATCACAACTAGAACAATAATCACCATGAAGATTGTCATTATAGAAGACGAAAAAGCAGCAGTACGAAACCTGACTTCACTGCTTAATGAAATAAAACCGAATGGAGAAATCGTGACCATACTGGATAGTATCAGTTCCACTATCGAATGGTTCAGTTCTCATCCGATGCCGGAACTGGTATTCATGGATATTCACCTGGCAGATGGTTCCGCCTTCGAGATATTCAATCATATCAATATTACTTGTCCGATTATCTTTACAACTGCCTATGATGAATATGCGTTACGTGCATTCAAAGTAAACAGCATCGACTACTTATTAAAACCCATCGGTAAGGAAGACATAGAACACGCTTTCGATAAGCTCCAAGGTTTACAGGATGCTGCTGACAAACACCAGTTTCCTTTTCCACAACAGGAGAATGAGCTACTGAAACTAATACATTCACTCCAAAAGCAAGAAAACTATAAAAGTCATTTCCTTATTCCTACCAAAGGAGACAAACTATTGCCCGTTTCTGTAGATATGATACAATTGTTTTATATTAAGGACTGTCAGGTCAAAGTAGTCTTAACCGATGAAACCGAATACTGTTTTTCTCAAACATTAGATGAACTTACGGAGTGTCTCAATCCTTCTCTTTTCTTTCGGGCTAACCGCCAATATCTTATTTCGCGAGAAGCTATCAAAGATATTGACTTATGGTTCAACAGCCGCCTGTCCATCAACTTGTATTATTCAGGAATCAAAGAAAAAATACTTGTCAGCAAAGCCCGAGTAGCAGAGTTTAAAGAGTGGTTCTCTAAGAGAAAACGTTGATTCCGAGACATTGCCTTCTTAGAACAAATAGCAAAACAAAGTGTTTCATGCCGTGAAACGATTGGTTTCAACGCTTGAAACAAGCAGTTTCACGGCATGAAACACTTTGTTTCTCACCGAGGAAACTTTAGTTTCAAGCCTCTGAAACTGCAGTTTCCCCTAATGGAAACTAAAGTTTCCCGCCTTGAAACTAAAGGTATCCCCTGTTGAAACTTCTATTTACATACAAGCTTATATTTATATGCAGGCATGTTCATTTCAAACGGTGATAGATGAATGATTAGGTGACAGGTGGAGAACAATCTATCACCACCCTGAAAGCTCGATGAACAATGCGTTTCAGAAGGATGGTG
Source organism: Bacteroides sp. 3_1_13 (assembly GCF_001185845.1). Lineage (NCBI taxonomy): Bacteria > Pseudomonadati > Bacteroidota > Bacteroidia > Bacteroidales > Bacteroidaceae > Bacteroides > Bacteroides sp. 3_1_13. Next base: position 2,211,914 of record NZ_KQ236955.1, on the reverse strand, counting down.
ATAGATTGAAAGATGATTTCCATTTTTACGTATGGAAAGTTAGAATATGTGCCATCATTCAATGACAGCTGCAAAGCCACCATTTCTAACCATCTTTATAGTTAGCTGCTCCCCGGCTTTCACTTGGGATGACTTGCAACGATAATCCATCGCCTGACGTCCTGCGTTGATACCATCCTCAAAAGATGTCATTTGATAAGAGCGATCTTTATTCAAGAAATCTAACTTTATGGTAAACTCACGTTCCTTTTCACCATTGTTAGTCATTCCTCCTATAAACCACTTATCACCTTTCCGTTTTGCTACAATGACATATTCACCCGCTTTAGCTTCCAGTGCCACAGTCTCGTCCCACGTTACGGGAACTTGTGTGATGAAACGGGTACAATCTTCATTACGATAATAAAGAGTAGGATTATCCGCCAACATCTGCAGGCCACTTTCAAAAACCACAAAGAGTGCCAACTGATAAGCACGTGTTCCGATACTTGCAGCATTAGGACGTTCCGACCGATATACATTAGGCTGCATACTAATCATCGCTCCGGGAGTATAATCCATCGGACCGACAGCATTACGCATAAACGGTAAATACAGACTATTATCCGGATAACAACCGCCCATTTGTTCCATGCCACGCACTCCTTCGTAAGACAATACATTCGGATATTTATATTCCAGTCCGGCAGGTTTGAAAGAGCCATGAAAATCGACAAACAAATGATGTTTGGCTGCTTCCCGGGCTACCCGTTCGTAATAGTTGACCATCCACTGATCGCTTCTGTCCATAAAATCAATCTTAAGTCCTTTTACTCCCCATTCATTGAAAGTCTTGAAGAGATCAAAATTGTTTTCTACCGTCAACCACGTCAACCAAAGCACAATCCCTACATTTTTTTCTTTGCCATAACGGATCAACTCGTGCAAGTCTACTTTGGGATTAGGCGTATAAGGATCACGTGTACTTTTAGCCCAGCCTTCATCCATAATGATATATGGAATACCAAATTTAGAAGCAAAATCAATGTAATACTCATAAGTATCCAAGTTATAACCGGAAACAAAATTCACATCCGGTCCGTAAGGAGAAGCGTCATTCCACCATTCCCAGCTCACCTGTCCCGGCTTAATCCATGAAACATCCTGAAGTTGATTCTTTTCAGCCAGTTTATAAGTCATTGTATTCTCAATCAACTGCTTATCATTTTTACTTATCACAAAGTAACGCCAAGGATAATTTCTCGTACCTTTTGTTTTAGCAATGTAATCAGCTTCTTGAGTAATCTTCACGCTACGATCACTGTTTTCAGCAAACGCAAGCGGAGCTTTAGGAAAAACAGAAATTGCTCCGTTCGTGCCCGTTCCTTTGAGAAACATACATGGATAATCAGCCAGATCCGACTCGCTGATTAATATTTTATAGTCTTTTTGTGTGTCAATCAATACCGGCAAAACAGCTATCCGTTCTTCAGGCTTCCACGCATTACTTTGAACATGTGTGTAAGGTTCCTCATAAGCTGTATGGAAGCCTCCCGGTTGTTGCAAGTGAAGAAGATAATCCGACGGGAAGTTGATAGCAAACTCTTCGTTCATTACTTCAACATCACCTTTTTGTGAGGTAATAAACCGGTAAGCAACTCCATCGTCAAAAGCACGGAATTCTACTGAATAATCTTTAAAGGTCAGTAGCAATTGATTATAACGATTATTGACTTTCGCATATTTCAAAGGAACAATAGGAGTTAATTGCTCGTCGACACTCGTACGTTTCTGACGGCGCAGTTTGGGATTTTGTCCCAACACCTGATTCCTCAATGTCAACTGAAGGGAATTGTCTTTCAACAATACATCTCCGTTATAATCTATACTATAATAGATTTTATCCGAGAGATTCAAGGACACTTTCAGCTCTCCATTGGGAGAAATTAACTCTAACTTATTCTGTGCACGAAGTAGTGATGCCAAGCACAAACACACAACTAACAGGAAATATCTTCTCATGATTTAGATATTTAATTAATAATCGTTTTACAATGGCAAATGTAATAAAAACATCACTTCGTACTATCAAACGGACTGGGTAATACTCCTTCAAAAGTTATTTTCACTGGTTTGATATACCCGTTTTCATCAAATTTACCTGATATTTCATTGTCTTTCCAGGCAACGACAAAGAAGGAGCTACCGCTTCATCCGATACCGCACGCTTATAGTTCGGTTTACTGCTCATGACAAAACGTAGTTTCACGCCATCACGTATATCCTCATATTTCAAATAAGATTTGTCATACTTCTTGCCATTCACATACAATTCCTTTACATACACATTCTTCGGCGACCAATTATCTGCTACCATTTCAATCACTTTTCCGTTGCTCATCCGAACTGTTATTGCCTCAACGCAAGGAGAACCGATGTTATACATATTGCTTGAAGGAGCCACCGGGTAAAAGCCAATGCAATTGAACATATACCAAGCCGACATCTGTCCGCAATCGTCATTGCCACTTAATGCATCCGGAGTATCGCCATAGAAACGTTCAGCAATCGTCCGTACCCACTTCTGACATTTCCAAGGTTCTTTCAAGTAATTATAAAGATACGCTACATGATGGCAAGGTTCATTTCCATGCCAATAGGCTCCGATACGGCCTTGAATATCATGTGCTCCCGGAATGTCATCCGGCAGCTCTACTGTGAACAGTTCATCCAACCGGTTGCGGAACCAATCTTCGCCAGCTTCGTTCATATATCCTTGTACATCTTGTGGTACGTACCAGGTATATTGTACAGTAAAGCCTTCCGTAATATCCCCCCATCCATTTACAGATCCGGGTCCCTGATAAGCTACCGGAGTAAACGGTGTACGCCAGTTTCCCTGACTGTCCTTGCCACGCATATACTTCGTTTCCGGATCAATCAAAGTCTGATAAGAGAGTGCACGATTCAAGAAATAACGATAATCATCCTCTTTACCCAAAGCCTTGGCAGCCTGTGCCATGCAATAATCATCATACGCATATTCCAATGTTTTAGATACTGATTCCGCCTCTTTATCGAAAGGCACATATCCCATCATACGATATTCCGGCAAACAGTCATAATTCGGATTCATCGCCGTGGTCTTCATAGCCTCATACGCACGTTCGTAATCGAATCCTTTCACTCCCTTCACAATCATGTCAGCCAATACGGAAACTGCATGATAACCAATCATACACCAAGTCTCATTTCCATAAAACGACCAGATAGGAAGCATTTTCTCCACACTTTTATCATAATGAGCCAGCATGGAATTGGCTATATCGGCATTCACTTCCTGCTGCACCAGATTAAACCAGGGATGCAAAGCCCGGTAGGTATCCCAAAGAGAGAATACCGTATAGTTGGTAAATCCTTCGGCTTTCTCTATATTTTTATCTAATCCGCGAAATTGTCCGTCTGCATCCTGAAAGATGAACGGATGCAAAGCCGCATGATAAGCCGACGTATAGAAGGTTCTTTTCGTTTTACGGTCGGCAGTAAGGGTATATTTTCCAAGTTCTTTTTCCCATAGTGCTTCTCCTTTAGCTTTCAGATCATCGAAAGCGAGTCCGGCAAGTTCCGCCATATTGTTCTTTGCCCCGTTTGTGCTGACCGATGAAATAGCAGTTTTTACAATCACTTCCTCTCCGGCTTTTGTATCAAAAGAGATGCAAGCCATCAGATTCTTTCCCCAAGCTTCATAGCTGCTACGAAACCGGGAGGTATTGTAAATCACCGGTTTCTTATTCTGCATAAAGCGCAAGCCGGTCAACTTTTTAGAGAAAGTAGCCGTGAAATAAATATGCCGTTCCGGTCCCCAGCCTTTTACCAGTTTATATCCGGTGATGGTAGAATCATTTTCCATGCGCAGATTCGCCCATTCACAAGATTGCCATAAAGTATGGTTCATATCGATCATTATAAAAGCTTTATCCGATTGAGGATAGGTGAAGCGAAACATACCACTACGTACTCCTGACGTCATTTCAGCCTTTACTCCATAATCTGACAGTTCTACCGCATAATAATTAGGTGATGCCCATTCCTTTTCATGAGAATAACGTGAACGGTATCCCTTTTCCGGCTCCTCACGTGTCCCCGGATCCAGTTTCATCTCTCCTGTTCCGGGAATAAACAAGAAGTCTCCCAAATCAGGTATACCAGTCCCGCTTAAATGAGTCAGACTGAACCCCAACAAGGTGGAATGATTATATTTATAACCGGAAGCCGCATCATAGTATTTACTATCCGTGTCCGGACTCATCTGAATTCCTCCGAAAGGAATCTGCGCACCCGGATACACATTACCATAACCATCTGTTCCCACAAATGGATTCACATAATCAATCAGTTTCTCGGTTTGAGCCATGCCTGGCAAAATACTCACCAGGCACAGCCATACTAAAAACAATCCTCTTTTACCCATTACACTCACCATATTTACATTATTATGCTTGTATATCACCTACCGCAACTTGATATTCATGCCACAGTTCATCAATATTATATTCGTCTCCTAAAACATGCTTGATAGCTCCATCAAACGACCAAGGGATAACCTCCAATGTACTCCGGTTAAACTTACGCAGGAATTCAGGATCTTTGTTGTCACGTAACCACACGAAGAAATAACCCGCCGTACGGTATCCGTCCATATAATTTCCACCTTTCGGACGGGCATTCGGTCCGTCAAATCCTCCATTGGCAACCCGCACAGCATCTGCCATTCCCTCGATAAATGCCCAGAACACACGATTGGTTCCATAAGAACCAATTCCCTGCGGTTCCAGCTGATATGCGTGCGTCAGTTCATGCAAGAGCACCCCGCGCGTTTCGAAAAACAACTTTGCCGTATCATTCGCTGCAAAAGATTTTTCAATATGACGTGTACTGTAGAAAATCGTCACATCACCATTGCCACCGCCTTTAGCAGAAATACCGTTGATATCTTCCAAAGTATAATGTATCTTGTGCACTGCGGGAATACTATCTTCCGGAGAATTGTAAAGAGTAGCTAATACAGTACGTGCCTGTTCCTTGATATACGATTCAGCATCGGGAATGATCCGGTGGTAAATGTCCGATCCCAGCGTTTCCGGTGCTTTATCCTCAAACAATACAGCACCTGTATTGTACTCTTTCCATACATCAGAATTATCCTTCACCTGTTTTTGCACACTTGCAGCACAAGCCCCCATACCTACCAGCAGGCAGGCTGCATAGATTAAATGTATCTTTTTCATACTCCTTTATTGATTATTCGTTGATTCCGTTAGTTAATGAATAAGGTTTATCCTCCGGTGATAATCCGCGACGTTTGTTAGGTGACGCCCCCATCTTGAATTCAAGCACGCCTCCTTTCAAAATGTCTTCATGTGTAATGTACATCTTGTCGTATACCTTACCGTTCAATTTCAGCGACTGCACGTAACGTTTCTTGTCGCTGACACCCGGCGCTTTGATCTCCAATGTCTTTCCATTAGGAAGCGTCATCTTCAGATAAGGCAGGTAGGGCGCTCCCAATACATACTGGTCTGTACCAGGACAAACCGGATAGAAGCCCATCACGGAGAAAAGGTACCATGCTGACATCTGTCCGCAATCATCATTTCCACCCAATCCGTTAATATCATTCTTATACATCTTATTCAGAATCTCACGCAGCCAGTACTGTGATTTCCACGGCTGGGAAGTCCACGCATATAGATAAGGAACATGGTGGCTCGGTTCATTACCATGCACATATCCGCCGACCAAACATTCTTCAGTAATATCCTCATTATGCTCATAGTACTTCTCCGGCAGATGCATGGAGAACAGTTCATCCAATTTCTGCACGAACGTCCCTTCTCCTCCCATCAAGTCGATCATGCCAAATACATCGTGTGGCACATGAAAAGAGAAATTCCATGAATTGCCTTCAATAAAACCTTCACCATAGGTTTGCAATACATCAAACTCTTTCTTGAAAGAACCGTCACTATAACGGGGACGTGCAAAACCAATACTTGTATCATAGATAGTACGATAATTGAGGGCACGCTTTCGGTAAGTCTCCGCTATTTCCTTGTTACCTGCCTTCAAAGCTGTCTGATAGATAGTCCAATCGTCGTATGCATACTCCAAAGTAGAAGAAGCTGCTGTACCACTTTTGTCAAGCGGAATATATCCCAGCTTCATATAATCAGCTATACCTTCATAATACGGAACGGTGGATGTACTGACCATTGCCGCCAATGCCTCATCCACATTCGAAAAGACGCCTTTGGTTATTGCATCCGCCAGTACAGACACAGCATGATAACCGCTCATACACCAGTTTTCATTTCCCATCAGACTCCATATCGGCAACATTCCGTGCACGCTTTGTTGCTCATGTTTAATCATGGATTCCACCATATCCGCATTGCGTCCCGGTTTCACCAGATTCAGGAAAGGATGTTCCGCACGATAGGTATCCCAAAGGGAAAATATAGTATAGTTGGTGAATCCTTCCGCCCGGTGTATGTTATGATCCAGCCCACGATAGGAACCGTCTACATCCATATACACAGACGGATTAATCATGGTGTGGTAAAGAGAAGTATAGAACATTGCTTTCTGATCGGGCGTACCTTCGATCTCGAAATGCTTCAGTTCACTATTCCAATCTGTACGAGCAGCTTCCGCCAACTGTTCGAAACTCTTTCCGGAAGCCTCGGCATGCAGATTCTTAATGGCCCCTTCCGTACTGACTGCCGACAATGCCACTTTTACAACCAGTTCCGAATTGTTAGCGGTATCGAAGTTAAAGTAAGCCACGATTTTTCGACCTGTGATTTCGGGGAAGTTCTTTTCCAACTTAAAACGACGCCAAAAGCCATTGTACAATACTTTTTCCTTATCCTTATATCCGTAGTCTTTAATCGGCTGTGACAAAGAGATAGCAAAATAGGTATAATTCGTACGCGCCCATCCATTGGTGATACGATATCCGGTCAACAGAGTATCGTTTTCGACTCTCAAATTGGCCCATAGAACTTTGCCGTCATAATTATAAATACCATGCACCAGATCCAAAATCAAATGACCATCTTTTCCTTTCGGGAAGGTATATTTATGTATACCCGTCCGTTGTGTTGCTGTCAGTTGGGCCTTAATGCCATAATCGTCCAGTATCACTTCATAATATCCGGGAACAGCTTTTTCTGTAGCATGGTCAAAACGTGAACGGTATCCCTCTTCCGGATAATCCGCCCGACCGGGATTTAACTTCACATCGCCAACAGCAGGCATCAACAAGATGTCTCCCAAGTCAGAATGTCCCGTACCACTAAGATGAGTGTGACTGAAGCCAACAATGGTCTTGTCCCTATATTGGTAACCGGCACAATACTCGTAGGCATTTTTCTGATAAGCTCCATTTACATTATGCGGAATTGTGTCTGTGTCCGGACTCAACTGTACCCATCCGAAAGGAGTGCAAGCACCGGGAAAAGTGTGCCCCATCCCATTGGTCCCGATAATCGGATTCACATAGTCTACCGGCTGTTGGGCTATGGCGGACAAAGTTGCTGCCGCCATAGTCATCATCAATACTTTCTTTCTCAAATTATTCATATCAGCTTACTTTGCGTCACGAGAGAATGAATACGGGAAGTCTGATTCGTTGATACCTCTTCCCTTATTCGGTTTGTTATCCATATCAAACACCAGACGACCGCCTTTCAACAGATCGAAATGGTTCAGATAATTCTTTGTATAATTCTTGCCATTATAATTCAATGAACGAATATAACGATTATCATCGTTATTCTTCGGGGCGGAGATTTCCAGTTTCTTGCCGTTCTCCAGTGTAATCGTTGCTTTCTTGAAGTAAGGAGCTCCCATTACATATTCATTGCTGCCCGGACATACCGGATAGAAACCCAATGCAGTAAATACATACCAAGCCGAAGTCTGTCCATTATCTTCATCTCCACAATAACCGTCCGGAGTAGGAAGATAGAGGCGGTTCATCGTCTCACGCAACCAATATTGGGCTTTCCACGGTTCGCCGGCATAGTTATACAAGTAGATCATGTGCTGGATAGGTTGGTTGCCATGTGCATAGTTACCCATGTTAGCAATTTCCATTTCACGAATCTCGTGAATCACTCCTCCATAATAGCTATCATCAAATACAGGAGGAAGATTGAACACAGAATCAAGCATACTGACAAACATCTTCTTGCCGCCCATCAGATCAACCAGTCCTTGTACATCGTGGAATACCGACCATGTATAATGCCAACTATTTCCTTCCGTAAAGGCATCTCCCCATTTAAAAGGGTTGAAAGGAGTCTGGAAAGTTCCGTCAGAATTCTTTCCCCGCATCAACTTAGTTTCCGGATCGAACAGATTACGGTAGTTCTGACTCCTTTTCTTATAAACATCCAGTTCTTCTGCCGGACGGCCTAATTTTTCACCCATACGGTAAATGCACCAGTCATCGTATGCATATTCCAATGTGCGTGCCGCATTCTCATTAATTTTCACATCGTATGGCACATAGCCCAGTTTGTTATAATATTCATATCCACGGCGTCCGGTAGTAGAAACTTTCGGATGTACGCTATTGGCCCCTTTCAGTAGGCCTTCGTACATTTTTTCTGCATCCGCTTTGGTTACATTCTTCATGAAGGCATCCGCCACTACAGAAGCTGAATTGTTCCCAACCATACAACCACGATGGCCCGGGCTTGCCCATTCTGGAAAGAATCCACTTTCAAGATAGGTATTCAACAGGCCTTCCTGCATCTTCTCACCCATTGAAGGATATATCAAATTAACAAATGGAAACAAGCAACGGAAAGTATCCCAGAATCCAGTGTCGGTAAACATATATCCCGAACGGATTTCACCATTATAGGGGCTGTAATGCACAGTTTCTCCCTTACCGTTTACCTCGTAAAACATACGGGGAAACAACACCGAACGATACAAGCAAGAGTAGAACGTACGCATACGGTTCTCATCGCTGTCTTCAACCTTGATACGCCCCAAGACATTGTTCCATGCCTTACGACCGGCCTCTTTTGTCTGTTCAAAAGTCTTATTACCAATTTCCTTCAAGTTCAGTTCCGCCTGTTCGGGGCTGATGAATGAGGATGCCACTTTTGCATGCACTTGTTCTCCTTTTTTCGTCGAAAATCCGATAGCAGCACCCACGTGATTGGATTGTAGTTCGAGATGTGTTTCAACCAAATGATAGTCTGCCCATACTTTATTGAAAGTAAAAGGCTTGTCGAACTCTATCACAAAGTAATTTTTAAAGTTTTGAGGAACACCGCCACTATTGCGTGTCGTATAACCAACTATTTTATTTTCTTCGGGAATCACCTTCACATACGAACCGCGGTCGAAAGCATCTACCACCACATAGGCATCGGAGGTTTCAGGGAAAGTGAAACGGAAATATGCGCAACGTTCCGTCGGAGCTATTTCAGTTGTCATGTCATACTCTGACAAATAAACACTATAATAATAAGGAGTGGCTTTCTCTGCCTTATGAGAGAACCAGGAAGCACGACTGTCCTGATCGATCTTCAACTGTTTAGTCATCGGCATGATTGAGAACTGACCGTAGTCATTGATCCACGGACTAGGCTGATGGGTTTGCTTGAAACCTCTGATTTTGTCGGATGCATAAGTGTAAGCCCAACCGTCACCCATCTTTCCGGTTTGTGGCATCCAGAAGTTCATTCCCCAAGGCAACGCGATGGCAGGATATGTATTCCCATTAGATAGTGATATTTTCGAATCAGTTCCCATTAAAGGATTCACATAGTCTACCGGTTGCTTTTGCGCAAAGGTAGAGGAAGCTCCCAATAGCAGGGCTATTGCGATAGATAGTAGTTTCTTTTTATTCATGGTCTACGAATTAAGCTATTAATTAAATTATCAAGTCTTTTTTATTTACGTTACAAATTAAAGCATCTTTCTGCAATTATCAGTCCTCTGATACGCCAAAATAAGAAAAAAATAGCATATGGTCAACCAAAGGATACGAGCGTCAACGAGAGTACAAGTTAAATAAGTGAGAATCAGGATGTAATATTTATGTGCATACCACGAGAGTACAACCGGAGGACTAACTGTTTAAGCAATAGAGAGAGGATAATTTACCTTTACCCTCTCTCCAATTCTATCAGAAACAAATATTTATTATTACCTAATTAATTCCACCCTGGGTTCTGATGTCCTTCCAACGCAGGATTAGCCTGAATTTCATCTAACGGGATAGGCCATAACAAAGCATATTCAGGAATGGCACCGGCTCTTGTGCTTCCATCGGGCTTGTTTTGAATTTGAGCCGATGCAAGAGCAGTCCATTTCAATTTTCCTGATTCGGTAGATGCTTCCGGATACAAACGAGTACGACGAATGTCATCCCAAATCTTAAATTCCAACGGTAACTCATGCAAACGTTCAGTCAAAATCGATTGTATTAAATCGTTTCCTGTAGCCGTCTCATCTGCCAATCCAGCACGTTTACGCACTTGATTGAGATAATATTTAGCTCCACCGACAGCATTATCTTCATGATTTGTACGTGCCAGACCTTCGGCCGCAATCAGCAAGACTTCCGCAAAACGGAATACCGGCATATTATAATCACCGTCGTGGCCGCTAATCAAAGCATTTTCATCAAACCATGCCCAGTTGCCTGCATTATTCAAAGTATGAGTATTTCCTTCAGCATCGGTATATTGCTTAAAGAAGAACTGTTTCTCATGTCCTCGAATATCATTAGAGGCATAGCTGTTAAGCAACATATCACAGGGAAGGTATGCATTATACAGCACGTCTCCTCCCGGATGGAACACTCCCCACTGAAAAGCATCTGTACCAATAGAACGACAAGCATAAGAGTTACCTACACTATAATCACTATAATTATATTCTTTAGCATAAATGATTTCAGCAGATTCTTTCGTTGTCTTAATCACATTATACGCAGAGTTCAAATCATCAGTCGTTCCATTCGGATGAATAAGTCCGTGAGGACTATCATTAATCACTTTTAATGCCATCTGTGCAGCTTTTCCATAATAGTCTGCCCCCCCGTTTAACGGTGCACCAGCCCATTGTAAATAAACTTGTGCCAGCAAAGTCTGCGCCATTGCCCTAGTAACATAACAGCCATTTTCATAGAACGTTTTATTCGGCAATGCATCCCCGTTGACAATATCCAGCAAGTCGGCTTCAATTTTCTTATAAACCTCTTCAGCAGAAAGACGTTCTTTGTACATACCTTCTGTAGATGTGTAAGGTTCTGAAATATAAGGAACACCACCAAATTCTTTGACCAGCCAAAAATATCCGTATGCACGGAAGAATTTACCTTGAGCCACATAATTATTAATAGTAGCTTCATCCAGCACCCCGGTCATTGTCGGAATATTGGCAATAACAAAGTTGGCACGTGAAATACCTTTATAAAACTCATGCCAGTATTTCATTGCAATATCATCAAAAGATTCAATATTGAAGTTACACCCTTCGGATGCCGTAGTAAATGTTCTATCCTTACGCTTATCAACGTACAATCCGGACACAATACCACCCCACATTGTCGCTTTAGGAGTCCAGCCACCGCCTACATCAGTGTTGTGTAAATAAGGTACACCACCAAAATACAATGCGTTCACACCTGACTCCGCATCAGCTTTCGTCTTCCAGAATTGGTCAGATGACTTCATATCCAATGGTTCTTCTTTCAGGAAATCGTCGCATGAATTCAACAACACAGAAAGTGAACACATACAAAATGCAGATATATATACTTTTAATAGTTTCATAATTCTTATAGTTTTTATAACGGTGAATTAAAATGCTACATTAAGACCGAACGTAAACGTTCTCGGACGCGGATAGGTGAAGAATTGGCGGTTAGCCCCCCATTTGTTGTCACCTAAACGAGATGAGTTATCCGGATCGTATCCGTTATAGTCCTTAGAAGTAATCAGGAACGCGTTATTCACATTCGCATACAAACGCAATGAAGACAGACCGATCTTCTTAATCAGTGTTGGATTGAAGGTATATCCGAGCTGAATCATGTTACAACGCAAATAAGAACCATTGCAAACCCAGTCATCATCTGCCTGGTTATTAGCTCCCTGACCAAAGTTATTCAGACGAATTGCCTGTTCTTTACCCGACGGATTGAGAGTTGGATGCCATGCTTCCTTATAAAGACGGTCTATACCGTTAGTCAGGAAACGGGCTACAGTAGAGTGATAATATTCTTGCATCACGTCTACCCCCCATGTAAACTGGAAGTCTAAAGTCAAATCGAAACCTTTATAATTGAAGGTATTGATAAATGAGCCCATCCAGTCAGGCAATCCGTTACCAATAATTTCGCGTTTCTTATAAGTTACCTTTTCACCGATAGTGGAAGGTATGTTCATTGTCTCCGGATCCCAGTTAGACGGAATACCATCGTAGATACCGGCGCGCTTATAACCATAGAAAGAAGAAAGCTCTTCACCTTCACGGATCAACATATCGTAACCCACAAAACCGTCGGTCGTAATCTGACGCTTACCGGTGACAGGATCAACAGATGCACTTTCATCCAACTTCTCTACACGGTTTTTGTTGAAACCTAAATTAAGAGTGGAAGTCCACTGGAAATCATGTGTCTGAATAGGATATGCTGTAACCAGAATATCTAAACCACGATTGGAAACGGCTCCAATATTATCCATAATGGAAGAGTAGCCTGTTGATTCAGGAACCGGACGGTCGAGCAACAAATCTGAAGTATATTTATAATAATAGGAAATATCGAAATTCAGTCTGTTATTGAATAAACCCAACTCGAATCCTAAGTCCCACTGTCCAGTCTTTTCCCATTTCAAGTCAGGATTAGGCATATTATCCAGATAAGACACAACGTGCAAAGCATCACCAATAATCGTATTTGACTGGCTTACCGTGGCCAATGACTTATAAGTACCGATTTCCGAGTTACCTGTCACACCGTAAGAAGTATGCAATTTTAGTTTGCTAATCAATGAGTTGTCTTTCAAGAAGTCTTCATTAGAAATCATCCAGCCCAAACCTACTGACGGAAAAAATGCATATTTATTGTTCTGTCCGAATTTGGAAGAGCCATCATAACGACCGGTTACGGTAGCCATATACTTGTTGTCATAAGAATACGCTAGACGCAAGAAATAAGAATTCATTGCCCACTTGTCGTAATCACTGCCAACAGAAGGACGATTCGTTCCGGAACCTAAATTATAATATCCGTAGAAGTCATCAATATACTTACTGTCGGAAGCTTCGAATTTGGTATAATTATACTCTTGCCAAGACATACCCGCCATTGCATTAATGTGATGTTTGTTTATATCTTTCACATAAGTCAAATAGGTTTCTTCCTGCCAATACAAAGAGTTGGAGTTATTTGCAGAAGCTGCTCCCTCGGAACTTTGATTAATCATCGGACGCGGAGTGAACGGCGTATAGTTAGCATCACGATTATTGTGGTAGTCGATACCGAACTGGGTCTTCAAATCCAATCCTTTCATGAGATGGAAAGTCAAAGCAGCATTACCAAAAATCTGCGTACGATATTGCATAGCCTGCATCCGTTCGAGCAACTCAACGGGATTACCTACACCTTCCGGGCTGAATCCTTGTTTTCCGCTATTAGGATCAGTCTGATTATTGAGAATAGAGCTTGTATTAATAATGTTCGTCTGCGTATATTCACCATCCAGCTTAACCGGTAAGAAAGGCAACTGTTCGATCATTGTACGCAATGCGCCTTGTCCGTAAGGGTTATCAGAAGTTCTATTACCCCAAGTATGATTTACTAATAAATTAACGGAAGTAGACAACCAATCAGTCGGTTTGTCATCATACGCCAATTTTGCATTGATACGTTTGAAGTAAGAATTCAACAAAATACCCTGTTGATCGGTATAATTGATGAATGCTCCGATAGAAGATCCTTCTCCTGTACGTTGGATACTGATCTGATGGTTATGAGAGATGGCAGTGCGGGATGCTTCATCCTGCCAGTTGGTATTATATTTCGGAGAACCGTCTGCATTGAACAAACGTTCGTCTGTGAATATCTGTGACAGATCAGTTGTGAAGTTCTTGCCTTGAAATTCGTTGGCATTTTCCAATCCCTGCTTGAAGGTAGACATCCATTCGTTAGCATCCATTACATCTATTTTTCTAGCCATCTTACCGATAGACAATGAACCATCATAGGAAACATGGACTCCTTTTCCTGCATTACCGCGCTTGGTAGTCACCATGATAACACCATTCGCACCACGGGCACCATAGATGGCAGCAGAGGAAGCATCTTTCAATACTTCGATAGATTCGATATCATTCGGATTAAGCAATTCGAAGTTTGACATCACCACTCCATCGACTACGTACAGCGGTGATGCCGATGCGTTGATAGTAGAAATACCACGAATGATGACACGTGATTCTCCACCCGGCTGACCGGTATTAGAGAAGATATTCACACCGGCCACTTTACCCTTCAATCCGTCAAGCGCATTGAATGATTGTGCTTTCAGCATGTCTTTACCTTTGGCTGTGGAAATGGAACCCGTCAAGTCTGATTTGCGCATGGTACCATAACCTACAACGACTACTTCGTCCAGTGCTTTCGTATCCGATTGCAGAACTACGTTCAGAACATTACTCTTTAATTCCGAGACTTTAAATTCTTGTGTGATATAACCAATATACGAAAACACCAAGGTGGCATTGGAAGGAACAGAGAGAGTGTATTTACCGTTAATGTCAGTGATTGTTCCTGTACTACCGTTTTTAACTTTCACCGTACCACTGATAACCGCCTCTCCCTGATCATCGGTTACCGTACCGGAGATTGATTTTACAGATTGAGCATTCATGCCCAAACTCAACATCATACCTATTACAAATAAGGTAAGATACTTTAGTTTTTCATTCATAATTCCTTTAAATTTGATTAGTAATAAGGTTAATTCCCTTTAAAAAGATTGTTGCAAATAAAGGCTATTCGAATAAAAGTCCAATGCTCTACCTTGCCAAAAAAACGGCAAAATAAAGACACATATTTAAAGCACAGAATGGTAAATTAGAGCACAGATTAACGTACTAATAATCAACATAATAAAATCAACAAAAGGGATTTAGAGCACAAGGTTGTGACAAACAAATAAATAATAATGTTTCCCAACTAATCACCTATACGAAAGAATTTAGCCTGACAATCAGCATACCTTTCGCTGTTCCCGATAATCTTTCGGTGTCATCCCGAACCGACGGGTAAACTCTTTATAAAAATAAGACCGGCTGGAAATACCGACCTCCATAATAACATCTTGAATAGAAAGTTCTTCATCAAGTAACAGACGGGCTGCCTTTTCCATACGGTAACTCTTTATTAAATCACCGGGAGCAGTATTGGAAATTTCCTTGAATTTACGATAGAACTGACGGGAACTCATTGCCATACGATCAGCGATCAACGTTGAGCCCAGTTCTTCCTTGTCCAGGTTTTCTTCAATCACCTTTAACAATTTACGAATAAAATCAGCTTGTTCGGTAGTTGTACAGACAATCTGTCCCGCCAAATCTCCCAGTTCCTCCATATATATCTGCTTCGCTTCCCGCTTTCCATAAATAGCATTATGGACAACTTCCCGCAAGAATAATATATCATAAGGAAGTACAATATAAGAATCAGACCACAAGATCAGTTCCCGCTGAATGGCCGAACCAACTTTCCAGGTTAACAATGGAATAAAAGCTGTCTTTGAAAGCAGAGTACGATTCCGGCTAACATACTCCATAAAAGTACTTTCAGCATTGGCATACATTGTCATATCCACTAATAATAGAGCCGGAGCCGACCGACGAATTTCGTCAAAAGCAAGCTGCACACTCTTTACTTGATGAACCACATATTCATCAGCCAGGAAATTACTAATCAACCAAGTCATTTCATCTCTGTCTTCCAACAAAAGCACAGTTTTCTTCCCTTGTTCACCTGCCACTGTCAAGACCGCCGGTTCAAAGATAATCGTCAACCGACTACCACTCTCATCATTATCATAACGAAGAACGGCATGAATACGTTCCAAAGCCGACCGTACAAAACCTAAAAGTAAATGCACAGCAAACACATGATCGGAATCTTTCTCCGTCACCGAAGAAGCTTTATCTGAAAGATATTCATACAACGCTTTCGCAGTAGCATCTTTAGAAGAAAAATGTAGCTGCATCTTACCATCCTGTTCTGACATTTCTACTATTACGCCATGAGTACCTTTCATTTCAGTAATCCGGAGATAACAGCAATAAAGAATACTATATAATGCATTCTTGTAAACTGGAAATGTTAAGTGTTCCGGAATCATTGACGATATAGAAGAATGATCAATCCCTTGTTCTTCCAACGTACGCAACACCTCTTGAGAAACTCCCTGTATACTCATACGTGCAGAAACAATAAACCGATCCGGAAAGAATTGTTTAAGTTCTTCCAAAAACAGAGCGTCAGGATTAAGAAGTGCGTTCATCACAGTTTCGCGTATCAGTGACACTTTCTCAAGACATTGCTCATAAGAAAGATTCTCTGCACGCAATTGGTCACAATAATTATAAATAAGAGTAAAATCTTCAAGCATCCTACGGTTTGTATATACAGTCTCGGATTTCCGGCAACTTTCTGTCCCCATCAGTGTTTTCATCATCCGTTCCTGAAGGTAGTTTTTACGTAGTAAATATATCACGTACCCTAACAGCAACAAGAAAATGATCAAATAAACCAAATAAGCCGCCACTGATCGATACCAGGGAGAAAGGATATATACCGGAATAGAAAAATGCCGATATTCCGTATCAAATACATCCCTCTTATAGCGTACCTTAAAGATATAATCACCTGCCGGCACTCCTGTATATAAGGCTTCATTAATACTACTAAAAGAGGTCCAATCCTTATCATATCCTTCCAACTGGTAAGAATATTCTATATCTTCTCCTGATAAAAAATCCGGAACAACAAAAGAAAGTGCAAATGAAACCTCCGTCCCCTTCAACTGTAATGCCTTACCATCGTCTGTATAGTAATCTCCATCCCCCTGAACCACTTGCGTATGTCCAACAGTCAACTTACGTAACAAAATATCCGGATAAAATTCCGGAGCAGCCTGCACCTCTTTATCCAGATAAAGCAACCCGTCAATCCCACCAAAAAAAAGCTCCTGTGTATATGGACACATGTAATAAGCATCATCACTAAACTCACCGATTTGAACACCTGCACTGTAAAAGTAGGCATGTGATGAGCCATTTATCGGATTATATTTAATCAGCCCCCGATTCGTACCAAGCCATAAGAGTCCGTTCTCATCTTCAAGTACACCATGAATCATATCATTGAGCAAACCTTGCTCCCGTCCGATATAGGTAGCTTTCATCTGTTTTCCATTAGAATTCAGACATACCAACCCTGATGTTGTCCCTACATATAACAACCCTTCTTTGGTCCGATACAGGCTGAGCACATCGTCTACCGACTTATGAAGTATTTCTTTCAAAGAAATCACTTTATATTCTTCAGTCCGCTTATCAAACCGTACGAGTCCTTTCTCCCGACTGCCAAGCCACAAAATAGAATCCCCTTCGGGCAACATTGGATAGAACATCGTAATTTCTCGCTGACCGTGAAAAAAATGATAACTTTTCTGCGACTTGAAACGAATGGTACCTGCCTGCTTCTCAAGTATTAATTTATGAAAACCGGAACCGGCTGTCACCACATAAAGTACACTATCATTTTCCTCATAAATGCCATGTATCTCGGTGGGTTGTGCCGGCAGATTCTCCACAGAATGCAAAGCTTTGTCTTCAAAAGAATAGTAAAATAGTCCCGGATCTCCAGATCCTATCCAAAAGCCATCCATATAACGGCTTTGAACCAATTTATAAACAGGAAATTCTTTATTCCATCGTATATAAGACACAACATTTTGCTTACCTTCAGGAGAGTAAACTGTAACGGTAGAAGCCTCTTCATTCTCACGATAATCCGGTATATGCAACAGTCCATCACCCTTCGTCCCGAACCATAGCCCACCACTATTGTCTGTCATAACAGAACGTACCTGCCTGCTTAAGTTAGATGACAGTTGATTGAGCATCAAATTGGTGGCAATAGAATATTTCTTAGCATACATAATCGTTCCTTGTCCGTCTGAAGCAACCCATAGGACATTCTGATGAGGATCTCGATAAATACTATATATACGTACATTCCGGTCGACCACTTCTTCTTTATATTTTTGTGAAGTACGGAGACGGACTAACCCATTCGTTCGAAAACCAATAATAATATCTTCATAGAAAAGGGCTATTCCTGCAATAGTTCCATTCTTCTGCACTAATGAAGAAAGGTTACGAATATAAATTTTAGATTGTCGGGAAATATCATAAACATAAAGATCATGCTCACTATCGATAAAACAAAGAACACCATTCTGATAAAAGACATCTTCAATAGGTTTCGCATGAAAATTAGTAGATGAAACAGTTGAATGAATTGATAATGTGTCACAATCAAAAGCATCCTGCGAAACCTGTAACAGCTCCCCTGTTTGTTGAGTGAAAATCCACAAAACACCATCATCCGTGACGAACGCCCGTTTATCCATATCCTCTACGGGTACTTTCAGATTCTTAATCTGTACAAATCGTTTATAAGATGTATTATAGTAGAAAATTCCACCATGACTCACCACCCATGTGTTTCCTTTAGAATTGGAATGTAGATAATAATCATCTGTAAAGTCATAATATCCGACAACTTGCCGTGAATCCTGTGAAAGACGATTAATCCCCAAATGAGTAGAAATCCACAAACAATTATTATCCGCCTGCTGAATAGAATGGATTACGTTGTTACTCAAAGCCTTGGGAGCTGAAAAATCGGAACGGAAAACTTCCATGCTTCTGCCGTCATAACAATTGACGCCATCGTAAGTACCGAACCACATCAACCCTGTATTGTCTTGAAAAAGACAAAGCACAGCGCTATTAGATAATCCTTGCTGATAATCTACTTTCCGGAAGATATATGAATCTTTACCGCCATCTGCCTGACAGATCAATGAATAAATCAATAGAACAAAAGGAAAAATCAAGCGCATTTTCATTGTGTTAATCATTAATATCATCTATTAAATATCAGGCAATCGCTTATATGTTTTGTTTCGCAGTGCGAAAAAAAATAGCCATTAATAATCGATGTCTTTGATTCTCTTTACACAAAGATACGTTTTTATACGGAAAATGCAACTCTATTTTATCAAGTACCTCTATTTTTCAACAATTACTTCACTACTAAGTTCACACAATCTAAGAGTCTGCCTCTTCCATTTTTCAATGATCTCATCATTATAAATAATAATGCAATCAGTTTTATTTTCATATCGCACGTTTATCAATATGTATATTTAAGCCATGTGTTTATCATTGATATAAGACCTATAAAGTTTTGTATACCAATTGATATTCTTGTAGTGTATCTATGCTAACGACGCAGTAAAGTAAGCTTCGTTGATTACTTCTCTCTCAACACTGCTTACTTCTCATGTAATCTATTAATAGAAAAGTTGCTCTTGATTAAGTCCAAACTTTCTTTTTATTAACAGTAAAGTTGCTTTTCATCCCTTCCAATCTATAAATGCAATCTTCATTTATAAAAACAAAGGTTCCGTTTTTAAAAACAAAGCTTGCATTTATAAAAATGAAGCTTTCATTTTAAGTTTGTAAATAACAAAAGAGAAGTTTACTATTAGACGAAAGGAAGTTTGGACTTAATCAAAAGAAACTTTATTGTTAATACTCAAGGAGAAGAGTAACTATCATCATTCAGTGGATATCATCCTAATAAAAAAGTCTCGTATATCATGTGAGACAACTTATTCAGTTATCTTTATGATATACGAGACTCAAATGTTATAAATAAAATCCTATTTTGCAGAATATTATTTTGCTAATTCATTAATCACATCCATTATCTTCTGACCGATTTCCTCGGCAGCTTCCATAGTAGAAGCTTCACTATACACACGGATGATCGGTTCTGTATTACTCTTGCGCAAATGCACCCATTTGTCAGCAAAGTCAATTTTCACACCATCGATATCGTTGATTTCTTCGTTCTTATAGATTTCCTTCACTTTGGCAAGGATAGCATCTACATCGATTTCCGGAGTCAGGTCTACACGGTTTTTAGCAATGAAGTAAGGAGGATAAGTAGCACGGAGCTCGCTAACCTTCTTTCCTTCGTGAGCCAGATGGCTAAGGAATAATGCGATGCCTACCAATGCATCACGTCCGTAGTGACTGGCAGGATAAATTACTCCACCATTTCCCTCACCGCCGATAACGGCATTGGTTGCTTTCATCTTCGTTACAACATTTACTTCGCCTACGGCAGAAGCGCTGTATTCCATTCCATACTTGCGAGTTACATCACGCAAAGCACGGGTAGAGCTTAAATTAGAAACAGTGTTACCGGGGGTATGTTTCAGTACATAGTCGGCAACAGTAACCAGCGTATATTCTTCACCGTACATTACGCCATTCTCGCAGATCATTGCCAGACGGTCAACATCGGGGTCTACAACGAAAGCTACATCGGCTTTTCCACCTTTCATTAAGTTCATGATGTCACCGAGGTTCTTTTCAAGCGGTTCGGGGTTGTGCTGGAAGTTTCCGGTAGGTTCACAATAGAGTTTTTCTATATGTTTCACACCTAAACGTTCAAGAAGTTCGGGAAGAATGATACCGCCTACCGAGTTTACACAGTCAATAGCTACACGGAAATTGGCTTTCTTGATAGCTTCTACATCCACCAAGTCGAGAGCCAATACACTGTCGATATGTTTCTGATTATAAGTCAGGTCTTTGCGGTAAGAACCCAAGTGATCTACGTCGGCATAGTCAAATTCTTCTGCTTCAGCAATACGAAGCACTTCGTTGCCTTCAGCTGCATTCAGAAATTCGCCATGTTCATTCAGTAACTTCAGTGCGTTCCACTGTTTCGGGTTATGAGAAGCTGTCAGGATGATGCCACCACAAGCGCCTTCCATAGTTACAGCAAGTTCTGTGGTCGGAGTAGAAGCAAGATCAATATCTACTACATCCCAGCCCATTCCCATTAATGTGCCGACTACTACGTTTTTTACCATTTCACCCGAGATGCGGGCATCGCGTCCCACAACAATCTTGTTGCTCTTCGCTTTGCAGGTCTTACGAATTAAAGTAGCATAAGCCGAGGTGAATTTTACAATGTCAAGCGGGTTCAGTCCTTCTCCCGCTCCTCCGCCGATGGTTCCGCGGATTCCAGAGATAGATTTGATTAGAGTCATAGGTTTTTAACTAAAAGATTTATCTAATGTTAGTGCTTTAGCTTTTTGCTTTTTCAAACTTCCAGATATCATAGAAATAAGGATTGACATATTGTTGTGCAGTTGTATGCCCCATCTTAGAAGGTACAATCAGGCGTACATGGGCATTATTACGCAAATAAGGTAAGGCAATCAACCATCCGGATGGAATTGCAGTTCCATAACCTTGATTAACCCATAATAAATCATATTCCAAACTACCGGATAAAACGATTCCATAAACAGTAGACGCGTTTTGTACATAACGGAATGTTAATGGAAACTTATAATAATCAGGAACATCCATCCATTCTTCTAAAGGTACATTGAAACAAGTAACCTCTCCTGTCATCATATCCTTTTCTACATAACGAGTACAAATGACATTATTATTAGCAAAAGTGTCTACCGCATTCTCAAATTCACTTTTATCTTCATCTTTCCCGCCACGATCTACGATCTGCATATATACGCCATTGGAAAAAGCAACATATTCGTCATATCCATCCCCAGCTTCTTTTGAAGCCGTAACAGTGTCTCGTTCGAACTCTTCCAGTGAAATAACACGAATATCATTATCTTTGATGAACTTATTCACCGCATTTTTCTCGTCTTCCAGCATTTCTGCATAAGTCTTCGAATTGTCGCATGCCTGGAACAGACTTCCGGCGGTTAACAAAGAGAGAAATAAAAATACAAGTTTCTTCATTATCTGTTATTTAGCTATATTCCGCACAAATGTATCTCAAAATCATTAAAAGTTGAAAGGGGGAAGTTGAAAGTTCGTATCTTTTAACCTTTCCATATTCACTTTTAACCTTCCATCTTTAGCTTTTCGCTGTTAGCAAAGGTTTATACTTCTCAAGCGCTTTCTCAAAGACCGCTTTTGCCTCTTCCATCGTTCCGAAAAACTCACCGCCCGAAGCGTTCAAATGTCCGCCACCGTTGAAAAATTCAGCGGCTAACTGATTACATGGAAAGGTTCCTACCGAACGAAGGGAGATTTTAATCATCGGCTTCTCTGTATCTTCCCGCAAGAAGCAGGAGAAACAAACATTCTTGATGGAAAGGGGAATGTTTACGAAGCCTTCGCTATCACCTTTTATATAGTTGAACTTACTTTGCTCGGCTTTTGTCAATGTGATTAATGCCGAGTTACAATCCGGATAAACAGTCATGTTCGACAATACATAGCCCATCAAACGCAAACGGCTCTCCGAATAGGTATTGTACACCTTACGGTAAATATCATCCTTATCGATTCCTTTGGAAAGTAGTTCGCTAATGATAAAATAAATTTCCCGGTTATTCGAATTATAAGTGAATCCTCCTGTATCTGTCATCATGCCTGTGTAGATACATTCTGCACCTTCCTTCGAGATATCACTGAAATATCCCATACGACAAATCAGCCGGAATATCAATTCGGAAGTAGAAGAAATCTTAGGATAGGACATTACAATCTTACAGAAATCTTCGGGATACAGGTGATGATCGATCATGATTTTACGCGCAGGAGATGCAGCCACAGCGTCTGCCATATCGTCAATACGCTTCAGTGCATTGAAGTCGAGACAACAGATTACGTCAGCTTCGGCTATCAACTTATCGGCAAAATCTTTGTAACGGTCATACAAAAGAATATCCTTGCTGCCCGGCATCCATCGCAAGAAATCGGGAAAGGCATTCGGCACAATTACGTTTACTGTTTTTTCCTGTGAATCCAGGAAATGATATAATCCCAATGATGAACCAATAGCGTCGCCGTCAGGAGAAACATGGGATACAATTACTATTTTGTCAGCTCGTTCAAACCATTTGGTAAAATGGTCTATTTTGGCTTGTTCAATTACTTTCGTCAACATACTCTTAAACTTTATCAAGGTGCAAATGTACGATAAATCTTTGTACTTAGAGCAAAAAGCGGACAGAACCTTCGTCGGACAAAGAGATAAATCGCAGACCGGATTTCTTGCATTCGCTTTCAAGTAGGTGTTTGCGGTATTCCGAGAGGGACGCGTCCAATATGACGTAAGAGAAAGAAAAGACTTGGGCGAGTTCTTCCAGATGACCGTCATATCCTTTGCATAAGTAAAGATACTGAATATATAACGGAGAAACGGTAGATTTGTTTCGCCAACGGTTATCGTTTATGACACATACACGACAACCATGATAGGATATAATCTGCTGTTGACGGTTAAGTTCAGCGTGCCGGCAATCAGCCGTTATTTCTTGGGGAGGAAGAAGGTGATGACGCTTCCAATAGTTAGCTGTCATGTGTTTCAGACGTTTTTCATTGGAGAGAGTATCCATATAGTTTATCCAGGATTGCCCGTCACTTTTTATGCAATGTACTGCCGGACAACCACGCACATTGTAAAAGACTAAACTCGTTTGAGGACGATCCAGCCAATACAGCGTTGCATGATAAGTCCCCATCAACAAGATAGAAAAAAGACAGATTTGCAGATTCCGGTATCGGCGATTCATGAAATAATAGGTTAGCAGAGCGATGACAATATAGATACCTAGCACTTCTGACTGATAAAGCCAAATTCCATCTATAGAAGCGTAAGGAAGCCGTTCTACCCATCGGACAAAGAAATTAAGTCCTTCCAACAGCTTCTTAACACCTCCGGCCACTCCTATCTGAAGCCAGGAGAAAGGAGTCAGAAGAAGCATTACGACAGCAGCATATAAGATAATCGTAATCAAAGGAATAACAACTAAATTCGTCAATAGAAAATGCACGGAGAATCGAGAGAAATAAAACAGAACAAGCGGAGCTGTTCCTATTTGTGCGGCAATAGACACGCTCATGAGTCCCCAAACAGACTTTCCTATTCTACTTTTCACGGTAATCAAATGGTAGATCGGCTTTTGGATAAGCAAGATAGAAGCAACAGCAAGGAAAGAGAGCTGAAAACCAACATCGAACAGCCATGCAGGATTGCAGAATAACATCAACCACGCAGCTACCGCCAATGTATTTAAAGATAAAGGTTCACGACCAACCATATCCGCCATAGCTAAAATCGAAAACATACTGACCGAACGTACTACCGACGGAGAAAGCCCTGTAAAAAAAGCAAAGGTCCACAATAAGACAAGAAGAAAAACAGAACGCACACATCTACCTATATTTCCTCTTCGGGCAATAGGTTTCAGAATGAAAAAAAGCATTGTATATAAAAGTCCGATATGCAAACCGGATAAAGCAAGAATATGACTCACACCGGCCACAGAATAACTTTCACGAACCGAATCACTTAATTCCGTCTTATCACCTATGGTTAGTGCTGAAAGCACAGCCAATTCATCGTCAGCGAATCCGAGTTCCCGATAGAACGAGAGCATTTTTCCTCTATAATAACTAGCTATACTGTTGAGATAAAGTCTACTCATCCCACCCTGTTGCAAAGAGCCGGGTAGTTCGTCTGAAGATAATGGTGGTTTGTTTGAGGATAACAAAGTCCATTTCCCGGATACAACATATCCTGTTCCGCTAATACCTTTCCGCATCAGGAAGCGGGCATAATCAAATTCATCAAAGTTTCGATTGTTGAGAGGAGGAGAAATGCGGGCAGAAATCAGCAGTTCATCTCCACTCTTCAAACGGGAGGCAGACGAATCTTGCTGTAGATAAAGAACCGCAGTATGTCCTATCGGATATATGCCCGCAGTATCACGACGTTCTTTTAATAATGCCTGACAGAGGTAAGTATGTTCTTTAGGTTGAGGCGCATCCGTTATCAAAACCCGGTACACAGTTTCTTCTTTCGGAAAAGAGCAGACAGCCTGTTGCAATTGTCCAGTCATCCCAAGCCATCCTCCCGTAAAACAAAGAGCGGAGATAGCTATCCCAAAACACCATCGCAGCGAATAGCGCTTCAGAAAATAAAGAGCAAAAGACAATGCAGCAAAAAAGCCAAAGAAGAGAATACCACAAAGGGGGGCCCATGAACGGTCAAAAAAATGATCTCCACAAAAAATGCCTGCTATCCAGGGGATAAGCAGGCGTATAAATGGATATCGATGGAGGTTATAAAGAAACAATGTCGCAGTTATTTCACAGATTCTTCAGCCACTTCTTTCCCGACTTAGTGAATGTCCACAGATAAATACCTCCAACAATCACACATCCTACTGTAAAAACAAAACCTAACATTTCCATATCATTTTAATATTTTATTAGCTAATAATGCAGACAAAGTTGTCAAAACAATACCCGTTACAGCTATATACCAATTATTTTCATCCAAAAAGTTGGCGTATAGAGGTATAATTATACCAATCACAAGTCCAGCAAATGAAAGCTTCGAAAGATCAAAAAAATAACCAGCCAATTTTTCTTTTCTAGTCTTATCTCTTTCTTTGGTTTCTTTTCTAACCTCCTGCTGTTGACTCCAAGTTCCCATTTTTGTTTATTTTCCAACAAAGGTAACTTTTATATTTTATATCTAAGCTAATTTACCAATATTTATAATTCATCCACTACAATTCGTGCAACTGACGAATCATTCCTTCCGGATCCTGTGCACCAAAGACAGCATTTCCAGCCACCAGCGCATCGGCTCCCGCCTCAACCAAACGGGCCCCTGTTTCCAGGTTCACGCCACCGTCTACTTCAATCAGGGCTTTCGAACCTGTCCGTTCAATCAAGGCATGCAGTTCACGAACTTTTTCTACCGAATGTTCGATAAACTTCTGCCCACCAAATCCTGGATTCACGCTCATAATAAGCACCATATACACGTCCTGAATAATATCTTGCAGAAGAGCTACAGGAGTAGCAGGATTGATCGTTACAGCAGGCTGCATCCCGGCTTCTCTGATTTGTTGAATCACCCGATGCAGATGTGGACAAGCTTCATAATGCACATTCATCGTATGAGCACCCAATGCTTTTACTTCCGGAATGAATTTCTCCGGATTCACAATCATCAAATGCACATCCAACGGCTTCTTACTTAACTTCGCTACATATTTCAGTACCGGAAAGCCAAATGAAATATTCGGAACAAATACTCCGTCCATAATATCAATATGTACCCACTCCGCTTCACTGCGGTTTACCATTTCAATATCCTTTGCCAAATATCCAAAATCGGCAGAAAGAATAGAAGGAGCGATAATCGGTTTCATAATTCTTTTATTTTAGGTTCTAATTGTCTCGTGTTCGGGACGGTTTTTATTCTATCTTATTGTCAGATCACTTCATCTTACACCCATCTTCCAGGTGATAACCACGAAGCAACTCATCTGTTTTCAGTCGTTTCTTACCGGGTAGTTGTAAAGAAAGAATAGATACAAATCCATCCGGTACAGCTACTTTCATAAATTTCTTGCCATCAGTCACGATTGTTCCGGCAGCCAATTGATGTGATTCATAAACTTTCTCACTTTCAAATATTTTCACGACCACACTTTCTGCTTTTTCGGAAGCAATCAGTTCACTCCAGGCAGCGGGGTAAGGTGATAGTCCACGGATAAAATCGTAGATCTTCTTCACCGGCTGGTTCCAGTCAATCCGGCAAGTTTCTTTAAATATCTTCGGAGCAGGACGGAGTTCACCGACAACTGCCATTTCTTCTTGAGGAATTGGTTTGACCGTTCCATTCAGTATAGCATCTACTGTTTCAAGAACCAGTTTTCCTCCCAACATCATCAATTTATCATGTACCACTTCTACATTATCCGTATCTGCAATAGGCACACGTACCTGTTGAATGACCTCTCCGGTATCTATCTCATGCTTCAAAAAGAAAGTCGTAATCCCGGTTTCCGTATCACCGTTGATAACCGCCCAGTTGATAGGAGCAGCTCCACGGTATTGAGGAAGTAAAGAAGCATGAAGATTAAATGTACCCAGTCGCGGCATATTCCATACCACTTCCGGCAACATACGAAAAGCAACTACAATCTGCAAATCGGCTTTCCATTCACGCAACGCTTCCACAAAAGCTTCATCTTTCAACTTTTCCGGTTGAAGCAACGGTAAATTCTGTTCGAGCGCATATTGTTTGACAGGAGAATATTGAATCTTATGTCCGCGTCCGGCAGGTTTATCGGGCATCGTAATCACACCCACTACATTATAACCGCCTTCTACCAATTGACGCAGGGCCTCTACCGCAAAATCGGGAGTCCCCATATATACTATTCTTAAGTCCTCTTTCTTCATAATTGTCTTATAATCTACATAGAAACCTGTTATCTGCATAGAAACCTGGGTCCGGCACCTTGCCGGTTAGTCTTCAGAAAAATGTACCAGCACTTGCCGATACGAATTAAATATCTTTGATTTAGAGACAAATCCCTGATAGCGACCTTCCTCATCTACAACCGGAAGATTCCAGGCTTTCGTATCGTCAAATGTTTGCATAACCTGCTCCATTCCATCCGTATCGAAGATTTTGGCAGGAGCAGATATCATCAATTTATTAACAGTGAAACGATGATAAAGTTCTTGCCGGAACATGATGTTGCGAATATCGTCGAGCAATACAATTCCCAACAATTCACCCGTTTTCTTATCTGTCACCGGAAAGACATTTCGATGAGAAGCTGCAATTGCTTTCACCAGTTCGCCCAAGTCCATTTCCGGGTGTACGACAACGAAATCTTTCTCCACCACGTTTTCCATTTTCATCAGCGTCAACACAGCTTTATCCTTGTGATGTGTCAGCAATTGTCCCTTCTTAGCCAAACGCATCGAATAGATACTATGAGGTTCAAAAGCAATAATTGTCAGATATGAACTTACAGATACGATCATCAACGGAAGAAATAAATCATATCCACCTGTCAGTTCAGCTATCAGGAACACCCCTGTCAATGGAGCATGCATGACACCACTCATTACTCCCGCCATTCCCATCAATGCGAAATTCTTCTCCGGCAAATAAGCGGAGAAAGCAAAGTCATTGCTAAAATGAGAGAAAACAAAACCGGCAATACATCCCAAATAAAGCGAAGGAGCAAAGATACCACCACAACCACCGCCACCGTTTGTTGCACTGGAAGCAAATACTTTCAATAAGATAATCAGCATCAGATAAACCAGCAACAAATTGCCATAGCCATAAAACATAGAGTTGTTCATGACCGTATCCCACTCTTCGGCAGACGTTCCATTCAATAAAAGATTAATCGTATCATATCCTTCACCATAAAGAGGCGGGAAAAGGAAAATCAATACACTCAACATCACACCACCAAAAGCCAGTTTCTTGTAAGGGTTATTGAGTTTGCCAAATACACCTTCTACCGAATTCATGGCACGTGTGAAGTACAACGAAATCAGTCCGCAAAAAATTCCCAGCAAGATAACGAAAGGAATACGCTCCAGTTCGAATGCCTGATCGAGGTGGAACTTAAACATAGCCTCCGTACCAGTGACTATGTACGAAACAGTTGCAGCTGTCACGGCAGAAATCAGCAGGGGAAGCAAAGAAGACATGGTTAAGTCAATCATCAGCACTTCCAAGGTAAATACCAGTCCCGCAATCGGAGCTTTAAAAATACCGGCAATGGCACCTGCCGCACCACAACCTACGAGCAGCATCAACGTGCGATGCTCCATCTTAAACACGCTCCCGAGATTGGAACCGATTGCCGAACCTGTCAGTACAATTGGTGCCTCTGCTCCGACCGATCCACCAAATCCGATGGTTATGGCACTGGCGATAGTAGACGACCAGATATTGTGTCGCTTGATACGTCCCTGCCTACGGGAGATGGCATATAAAATCTTGGTGACCCCATGACTGATGTCATCCTTTACAATATTACGCACAAACCAACCTGCAAGGAAAATACCGACTACCGGATATACCAAATACAGGTAGTTAGCTTCTGTTGCATTGAAATTATTAGTCAGGAAATTCTGTATCTGATGGATAAAGAATTTCAATATTAACGCAGCAAACGCAGTGAAGATTCCGACCAGGAAACTTAATATCAGGATAAATTGCTTCTCCTTTATGTTCGCTTCCCGCCATTTGATACAACGCTGCAATAAACTAAGTTTTTCTCCTTTCATTTATTCGCGAATTATCTTTATCACTCCACCTTTTTCCAACTTAATAATACTTGAGGGTTTCGGCTTATTCATATCATCCTGGCGAAAGCCAACTATATAATCTACCGCCGATTTGATCTCATCACTAATTTCACTAAAATTAGCAGCACCCGGCTGCCCGCTGACATTAGCCGAAGTAGAAACAATTGCTTTACGGAACTGCTGACAGAGTCTTCTGGAAAAATCTTCATTCGTCACACGAATCCCTACACTGCCATCTTCGGCCAGCAGATTAGGTGCTAAATTTCGTGCTCCGGAATAAATAATCGTCAACGGCTTGTCGGCAACTTCAATCAAATCCCATGCTACATCAGGTACATCCTGTACATAAAAATCCACTTTAACCGGAGAGTCCACCAACACCAACATAGCTTTGCTATCAGCACGTTTCTTAATCTCATACACCCGGCGTACAGCCTCCTCATTAGTCGCGTCACAGCCTATACCCCATACGGTATCAGTGGGATAAAGGATCACTCCTCCTTCATTCATCACCTGACAGGCTTTTTTAATATCTTCTATCATTTCTTGATTAATTTCCGTTAAGAACAAGACGCAAAAATAACACATTTATTCCATTTAGTGAAATCTATCCTGACGTTTTTAAATCACCCTTTAAAATCAACTATTAGCAGACAATAATTTAACTATTACATTATTACAAGCGTGTTTCCCTAACAGGACAAACATCCCAAAACTTCGTTTTAAACGATTATTAACGAAAATCTTCCTTATCTCCGAAAGCAGAATCATTAGAAATCTCTATCTTTGCCTCAATTTCAAGCAAGAAAGCAAAAGTGCTATTTTTGTGTCGAATTTAAAACGTTTAAGAGAAAACAATGGAAGAAATCGTATTTCATCACACATTACCTATCCAATTGCGATTCAATGATGTAGACAAATTTGGTCACGTCAACAACACAGTTTACTTCTCCTTTTACGACTTAGGAAAGACTGAATACTTCGCTTCAGTATGCCCCGGAGTAGATTGGGAAAAGATCGGGATTGTCGTTGTCCACATCGAAGCGGATTTCGTCAAACAGATATTCGCATCCGATCATATCGCCGTACAGACTGCTGTTTCTAAGATAGGCACCAAAAGCTTTCACCTGATCCAGCGGGTTATCGACACAGAAACGAATGAAGTAAAATGTATCTGCAAGTCTGTTATGGTTACTTTCGATCTTGAAAGACATGAATCCATGCCACTGACAGAAGAATGGATAGAGGCGATCTGCAAATATGAAGAACGGGACTTGCAAAAAGCATAGATAGTTTTTTTTTGAAAAAGCCCCCTCACGAATGAGAAACAAAACAAGCAAAACCAATTCTCCGGAAAAAGTTTTATTCTGATTCATGTCCGCTATATAACAGAAATTGCCTATTTTTGTACCTTAATTAATAAGGCATAAAATATCTAGTACAGAAAATGATAGCTGACAAAAGTATAAATTTAGATACCCTTTATAAAGTATTGTTTGATAATGAGAAGCTGGAACTCTCTAAAGAATGCATCCGAAAAGTAGAGGAAAGCTTCGATTTCCTACAATCTTTTTCCAGCGATAAGATTATTTATGGTATCAATACGGGGTTCGGCCCAATGGCACAATACCGGATAGAAGATCAGTCACTGATCGAGCTTCAGTACAATATCATTCGAAGCCATTCCACCGGTGCCGGCAAACCACTTCCCGAACTTTATGTAAAAGCAGCTATGATTGCCCGCCTGTACACTTTTCTACAGGGGAAATCAGGAGTACACATGGAGCTGGTATCTCTTCTCTGTGAATTTATCAACCGTGGAATTTATCCGTTCATACCCGAACATGGAAGTGTAGGTGCCAGCGGCGATCTCGTGCAACTGGCCCATATTGCCCTGACATTAATAGGAGAAGGGGAAGTTTTTTATCAGGGGAAATTGCGTGATGCCGCTACTGTGCTTGAGGAAAACGGTCTGCAACCTTTTTCAATGCGCATCCGCGAAGGATTATCCGTCACAAACGGTACTTCTGTGATGACAGGAATCGGTATCGTCAATCTGATTTATGCCAAAAAGCTGCTCCGTTGGTCGGTAGCCGCTTCTGTCATGATGAATGAGATTGCCGCCTCTTATGATGATTTCATGGCACAGGCATTAAACGAGGCCAAGCATCACAAAGGGCAACAAGAGATAGCCGCTATGATGAGAGAATGGGTAGCGGGCAGCAAATGTGTACTTCAAAGAGAGAATGAACTATACAACCAAGTGCACAAAGAAAAAATCTTCGAGCACAAAGTACAGCCCTATTATTCTTTGCGATGTGTTCCGCAAATCCTCGGTCCCATCTATGATGAGCTGAAGAATGCGGAAGAAGTATTGATTAACGAAATAAATTCCGCCTGCGACAATCCTATTGTCGATCCGGACACACAAAATATTTATCATGGCGGTAACTTCCACGGAGATTACATCTCTTTCGAAATGGATAAACTGAAAATCGCCGTGACCAAACTGACCATGCTTTGCGAAAGACAGATCAATTATCTGTTCCACGACCGTATCAATGGCATCCTGCCTCCTTTTGTAAACTTGGGAGTGCTTGGATTGAACTACGGTTTGCAGGCTTCGCAATTCACAGCAACGTCCACTACCGCCGAATGTCAGACATTGTCGAATCCGATGTATGTGCACAGTATTCCTAACAACAACGATAATCAGGATATTGTCAGCATGGGAACCAACTCGGCTCTATTAGCAAAAACAGTCATAGAGAATTCTTATCAGGTGATGGCTATTCAATTTATGGGAATGGCACAAGCCATCGACTACCTGAAAATACAGGATCGTCTAAGTCCCAAAAGCCGGCAGGTGTATGAAGAGATACGTAGCTTCTTCCCTGTATTTACCAATGACACACCTAAATATAAAGAGATAGAAAGAATGATGGACTATCTCAAAAAAGAAAATAAATAAAATGAAATACGCATTAGTAACCGGAGGAAGTCGAGGTATCGGCCGTGCTGTCAGTTGCAAACTGGCGGAAATGGGCTACTTTATACTGATTAATTATCAGAGTAACGACGCAGAAGCAGAAAAAACGTTGCAGTTAGTGCAGGAAAAAGGAAGTAACGGAGAAATCATGAAGTTCGATGTGACAGACCCTGCCGCTATTGCCCTTGCCTTGAACAACTGGGCGTCACAACATCCTGACGAATACATCGAAGTACTGATCAACAATGCGGGCATCCGTAAAGACAACCTGATGCTCTGGATGACAGGAGAAGAATGGAACAAAGTGCTCGATATCAGTCTGAACGGATTCTTTTATGTGACACAGCCTTTATTGAAGAATATGCTGGTCAAGCGTTATGGACGTATTGTCAATATCGTATCCTTGTCAGGTATTCAGGGAATGCCCGGACAAGCTAACTATTCCGCAGCCAAAGGTGGCGTAATAGCCGCTACCAAAGCACTGGCACAAGAAGTCGCCAAGAAAAAGGTAACAGTCAACGCAGTAGCTCCGGGATTTATCCGCACGGATATGACGGAAGGGATTGATGAGAACGAATGGAAAAAACACATTCCTGCAGGACGTTTCGGTACTGCGGAAGAGGTTGCCGATCTCGTCGGTTTTCTGGCATCTCCGGCCTCATCCTATATCACAGGAGAGGTGATTTCCATCAACGGAGGACTATATACTTAAAACAAAAGCATAGAATAGACAAAATAATGAAAAGAGTTGTTATCACGGGAATGGGGATTTACTCTTGCATCGGCAAGAACCTGGATGAAGTAAAAGACTCACTATACAATGGGAAATCGGGGATTGGCATAGATCCGGTACGGAAAGAGCTGGGCTATTTTTCTGCATTAACAGGCATATTGGAACGTCCCGACTTGAAGAAACTATTAGATCGTCGTAAACGTCTCTGCCTGCCGGAACAGGGAGAATATGCTTATCTCGCTACTTTGGAGGCTTTCCGTAACGCCGGTATTGACGAGGCTTTTCTCGAAGCTAATGAAGTGGGTATCTTGTATGGCAATGATAGTAGTGCCGCCCCTGTTATCAACGCAGTGGACATCATTCGTGAAAAGAAAAACACAGCGTTGGTAGGTTCCGGTTCTATTTTCCAGTCGATGAATTCTACCGTGACAATGAACCTGTCGGTTATCTTCAAGCTTAGAGGAGTTAACTTCACCATTGCCGGAGCTTGTGCAAGTGGTTCTCATGCTATTGGCATGGGGTATCTGCTCATTAAATCAGGATTGCAGGATTGTATTCTTTGCGGTGGCGCACAAGAAGTAAATCCTTATGCGGTCGGCAGTTTCGACGGGCTAAGCGCATTTTCCACCCAGGAAGCAGAGCCCGAGAAAGCCTCCAAACCTTTTGATAAACGACGTGACGGACTGATTCCGAGTGGAGGAGCCGCCAGTCTGGTATTAGAGAGCTATGAATCGGCAGTAAAAAGGGGAGCTCCCATTTTGGCCGAAGTTATCGGTTACGGTTTCTCTTCCAATGGAGATCATATCTCCGTACCGAATGTGGACGGTCCGAAACGTTCTCTTCAGATGGCCATCAAAGATGCGGGTATTGCACTCGAACAAATCAGTTATATCAACGCACACGCCACTTCCACTCCGGTAGGCGACCTGAACGAAGCGAAAGCCATTGCGGAAGTATTTGAAGGACATCACCCGTATGTCACTTCCACGAAGTCCATGACCGGACATGAAATGTGGATGGCAGGTGCCAGTGAAGTGATTTACTCCACCCTCATGATGAACAACGGTTTCATCGCTCCCAACCTCAATTTCGAGGAACCGGACGAGGCCTCCGCACAGTTGAATATACCTACCCAACGGGTAAATCTGGAATTTGACACGTTCCTTTCCAACTCGTTTGGATTCGGAGGAACCAATTCCACCCTGATTATACGCCAAATCAAAGAATAAATTACTAAAGAAAACAGATATATGACAAACGAAGAAATCATCGAGAAAATAAGAACAACTCTGGCAGAAGAGTTTGAAGTAGACATCGACGTCATCCAGCCGGATGCGCCGTTAATGGAAACTCTTGAACTGGACAGTCTGGACTTGGTCGACATGGTGGTACTGGTAGAAAAGAATTTCGGTTTCAACGTAACCGGACAAGACTTTGCAGGTATCAAAACCTTCCAGGACTTCTACGATCTCGTTATCACCCGTATGCAGGAAGCCAAGTAAATATGTCGACGTGGAAAGGCAAAACCCGGGGAGGAACGTTCGGATACTTATTCTTTATTTACCTGATTAAGTATCTGGGCATCACTGCCGCTTATCTTTTTCTAAGCCTGGTAGTGCTCTACTTCATACCGTTTGCTCCGAAAGCAACCAAAAGCACCTGGTTTTATGCCCGTCACATTCTGAAATACAATAGGATACGTTCTTTGAAGATGTTACTACTCAACTATTACCGATTAGGACAAATCCTGATTGACAAGGTAGCCATCGGTAATGGAAAAGTAAATCAATATCAGTTCAAATTCGAGCGGTATCCGGAGTTTCTGCAACTGCTGAACAGTGAACAGGGAGTGATTATGATTGGCGCCCATGTGGGAAACTGGGAAATAGGCGTTCCTTTCTTTGATGATTACGGAAAGAAAATCAATATCGTGATGTACGATGCCGAACATCGTAGAATCAAAGAGATCCTGGAGAAAAACGGTCAGGACAAGGAGTTTAAGATTATCCCTGTCAATGAAGACAACCTGACACACGTTTTCCGCATAACCGAGGCGATCAACCAAAAAGAATATGTATGTTTCCAGGGTGACCGTTATCTGAACAAAGAGAAACTTCTGACAGGAATTTTACTGGGACAGAAAGCTCCTTTCCCTGCCGGTCCTTTCCTGCTGGCTTCGCGAATGAAAGTTCCGGTGGTATTCTACTTTGCAATGAGGGAACCGGGAAGAACTTACCGTTTTCATTTTATAATAGCGGAACCGGTAGTACAAACAAAAGAAAAGAAAGCGGAGATGGCTCTGCTCGAACAATATACTGTTGCTTTGGAACAGATACTAAAACGCTATCCGGAACAATGGTTCAATTATTATCCATTCTGGGAACCTGCCGGAAAGCAGTCACCGGATTTAAAAGAGAAACAAAAAGATGCAACAGAATAAATATGACAAAGAACCGTTGACAGCGGTAGAGGCACAACGCTTGGCACAAGAAATAGCATTTGGGCCTATTGTTTTTCAGGTATCACGCCTTATGCTTAAATTCGGCATTTTCCAGTTATTGGCCGACGAGCGCAAAGGTATGACGCAAGAAGAAATCAGCAAAGCTTGTGGGCTGTCCTCTTATGGCGCACAAGTATTGTTGGAGGCATCATTGACTATCGGCACCGTATTGTTGCGTGAAGGGCGATACTGCCTTGCGAAAGCCGGCTGGTTTCTGCTCAATGACAAAATGGTACGTGTTAATATGGACTTCAACCATGATGTTAACTATCAGGGAATGTTTCATCTGGAAGAAGCCATTACCACCGGACGTCCTGAAGGACTGAAAGTATTCGGTGAATGGAGTACTATCTATGAAGGGTTGTCAAGTCTGCCTTCACAGGTACAAAAGAGCTGGTTCGGTTTCGATCATTATTACTCGGATTGTTCGTTCGATGAAGCACTGGCAATTGTCTTCGCCCGTCATCCCAAGACTTTATTGGATGTGGGAGGCAATACCGGCCGTTGGGCGACCAAATGCGTAAGCTATGACGACACAGTGGAAGTAACCATCATGGACCTTCCGCAACAATTGGAGATGATGCGTCAACAAACCAAAGAACTGCCCGGAGCTACACGTATCCACGGTCATGGTGCCAATCTGCTCGACCCGGAAGTTCCTTTCCCGACAGGGTTCGATGCTATTTGGATGAGCCAGTTCCTCGATTGTTTCTCGGAAGAAGAAGTTACCAGCATATTGACCCGTGCAGCCCGTTCTATGAACCGAGAGAGCCGCCTGTATATTATGGAGACTTTCTGGAACCGACAGAAATTTGACACAGCCGCTTATTGCCTGACACAAATCAGTCTCTATTTTACAGCGATGGCAAACGGAAACAGCAAGATGTATCATTCGGACGATATGCAACGATGCATCGAAGCAGCAGGATTGGAAATCGAAGAGATACATGACCATTTAGGAATGGGACACAGCATCGTACAATGCAGATTGAAATGAACAGAGAAGCCGTCATACAAGGAGAAGGAATACTCAACCTGATTCCACAGCGTCCGCCAATCGTTATGGTGGACAGTTTCTTCGGATTTGAAGAAAACCGTTCATATTCCGGACTGACTGTCACTACCGACAATTTATTTTGTGAGGCAGGCAGACTGCAAGAGCCGGGAATTATTGAGCATATCGCACAATCAGCGGCTGCACGTATCGGGTTTATTTATACCCGGCAGGGTGAAAAAGTTCCGTTAGGTTTTATCGGTTCGGTAGACAAACTTAAAATCTACAATTTGCCGGAAGCCGGAATGAAATTATTTACAGAGATTACCGTCGTACAAGAGGTATTCGATATTACGCTTATTTCGGCACAAGTGAAAACGGAAGAAGAGCTGATTGCTGAATGTAAGATGAAAATATTTATCAAAAAAGAATGAAACGGAAAACAAATCAACAGATTGCAGCTTTGACTAACCGGACTACTTTCAGAGTACGGTTCAGCGAAATTGACTCCATGCAAATTGTATGGCATGGCGAGTACGTGCGCTACTTTGAAGATGGACGGGAAGCTTTCGGCAAACAGTATGGTTTGGATTATATGAGCATTTACCGGGAAGGCTACATGGTTCCCATCGTAGATTTAACCTGTCAGTTCAAGCAATCATTGTCCTTTGGTGAAGAAGCGATTATCGAAACACGCTATATTGCCTGTGAGGCAGCCAAGATAAAATTCGAATACGTTATCTATCGGGCTACCGACCAGAGTGTAGTGGCCACCGGAAGCACCATACAAGTGTTCCTGAACCTGAATAAAGAGCTGGAGCTTATCAACCCTCCGTTTTATCTGGAATGGAAAAAGAAATGGAACATCCTTTAAATATATACATCACAGCCCATACGCTGATTAGTTCGTTAGGTTTCGGCATTTCGGAGAATAGGAAAGCAATCCATGACTACCGAAGCGGGATTCGTATGCAAGAAGCCGGACGGATTTCTGACAGTCAGATTCTGGCAGGGATGATTGATTCTGTCGAGTTGGAAAAGCGGGCAAAGGAGCTGGATATTTCCTCTTATACCCGGCTAGAGCAACTGTTTATATTGACTATTCAGGAAGTGATTTCCCAATCGGGAGTGAATCTGCAAGAGTCGGACTGTGCTTTATTACTCTCCACCACGAAGGGAAATATTGATTTATTGAGCAATCAAGAAAAAAGAACTAATTCGGACAAGCCAGGCGATTCTGTACAATCAACAATTGACAATCCTTCCTTTTTACAGGAATTATCTGTTGACAGCCCGGCTTTTCTTTGGAAAATGGCAGAACGAATCGGGCATTTTTTTGAGGCAGCCAATCAGGTAGAAGTTATCTCCAACGCCTGTATATCTGGAGTCTCGGCACTGGTTGTTGCCAAGAGATGGATAGAATCAGGGCGTTACAAACGGGTGATTGTCGCCGGCGGGGATATTCTTTCTCATTTTATTACCAGCGGTTTCTTGTCTTTCCGGTCAGTCAGCGCACACCGATGCCGGCCATACGATATACAACGGGACGGATTAAGTCTAGGCGAAGCCTGTGGAGCTGTGCTTTTAGAAACTCAAGGAAACGCAAATCATATTATTCTATCCGGAGGAGCGATCAGCAATGATGCCAACCATATATCCGGTCCTTCCCGGACAGGAGACGGACTGGCGCTGGCTATCAATCAGGCAATGGAAGAAGCCGGAGCACTTCCCGAAGATATCAGCTTTATCAATGCACACGGAACAGCTACGGTTTATAATGACGAAATGGAATCCAAAGCCATACATTTGGCAGGATTGTCAGCAGTTCCGGTAAATAGTCTTAAGCCTTATTTCGGGCATACATTAGGAGCTTCAGGCATTATTGAAACCATACTCTGCATAGAGCAACTGAAAGAAGGAATATACTACGGAACTTTAGGATATGAGACACTGGGCGTTCCCATGCCCATCACCGTTTATGGTACCCATCAGCCGATGCCGATGAAATGTTGTATCAAAACCGCTTCCGGTTTCGGAGGCTGTAATGCCGCACTGGTATTATCTCTCCCAGATGCTCATTTGAAACAGAAAACCGATTCTCCGGCATTTTGCAAAGCTGTCGTGGAATCAGCCAATATAGTCACGATCAAACCGGGAGTGGTAGAAAACCAAGGAACAGCTATATTCAATTCTTCGGAGACTGACTTTGCGCCGTTTATCCGGGAAGCATACAAGCATCTGGGAGAAAACAATATGAAGTTCTACAAGATGGATAATCTTTGTAAGCTGGGATATGTAGCTGCCGGATATTTATTGAAAGATACCAACTACCAGCCGAAAGAGATTGGAATCATTCTAGCCAATGCATCTTCCTCTTTAGATACGGACTGCAAACATCAAGCTATCATCAATAAAGAAGGAGATAAAGCCGCCAGTCCTGCCGTGTTTGTCTACACTCTCCCCAATGTAGTATTGGGAGAAATCTGTATACGACACAAAATTCAGGGAGAAAATACATTCTTTGTCTGTCAGCAATCCGACACTGCTTCCTTAGAGGATTACGCAAGAATTGTGATGGCGAAAGGTAAGTTACGCACATGCATCATAGGCTGGTGCGAACTACTGTACGGACATTATCAAGCAGAATTTAAACAACTTAATAATATATCAACGATTTATGAATAATTTAGATCAAACCAAAAGAGAACTGAT
Organism: Bacteroides sp. 3_1_13; assembly: GCF_001185845.1. Classification (NCBI taxonomy): domain Bacteria; kingdom Pseudomonadati; phylum Bacteroidota; class Bacteroidia; order Bacteroidales; family Bacteroidaceae; genus Bacteroides; species Bacteroides sp. 3_1_13. The sequence goes on along the minus strand of NZ_KQ236955.1, from coordinate 2,172,436 downwards.
GGACGAAGTGAAAGGTAAACTAATCGAAGAGTTGAACCTTGAAGAAATCACTCCGGAAGATATTGACGATGAAGCCCCTCTGTTTGGCGACGAAGGTCTTGGCCTTGACTCCATTGACGCACTCGAAATCATCCTGATTTTGGAACGTGAATATGGCATTAAAATAGAGAATCCCAGTGAAGGCAAACAAATCTTCTACTCGGTATGTACACTGACTGACTACATCATTGCTAATCGGAAAGCTTAACTTATGAAGATTTACGTCACCGGATTGGGAGTTGTTTCGGGCATCGGCATCGGAGTTTCCGAAAATATAGAGGCACTACAACAAGGGAAGCATGGCATCGGAAAAGTAACTCTTTTCCCGACTGCTCTCGATGTACCCGTATCTGAAGTGAAACGTAGCAATGAAGAACTTAAACAACTATTATCTTTACCTCCGCAGCGTACAGTATCACGCACAGCATTGCTAGGCATGATAGCCGCCAAAGAAGCGATGGAAGATGCAGGACTAAACTTGCATATATCATCCAATCAGCAAAAAAATCAGTTACCGAATCAGTCAGTAACCTCGCAAAAAGACCAGCAACCGTTACGTATTGGTTTTATTTCCGCCACCTCTGTCGGCGGTATGGATTTAAGCGAGCGTTTCTATGAATCTTTCAAGAAAAACCCGAAACAGGGACGATTGCGGGAAGTGATTTCACACGACTGTGGAGCCAGCACAGAATTAATAGCTTCGTATTTAGGTATCAATGATTTTATAACCACCATCAGTACAGCCTGTTCATCGGCAGCCAATGCTATTATGTTGGGAGCGAGACTGATTAAACATGGACAACTGGATGCTGTTATCGTCGGAGGTACGGATGCACTTTGCCGATTTACGCTCAATGGGTTCAACTCTCTCATGATTTTGGACAAAATACATTGTCGTCCTTTTGACCGTTCGCGTACCGGATTAAATTTGGGAGAAGGCGCAGGTTATTTAGTGCTTCAATCAGAAAGTTCACTCCAAAGAGTTCCTTACTGTGAACTAAGCGGTTATGCTAATACAAATGAAGCTTATCATCAAACAGGAAGTTCTCCCGAAGGAGATGGCGCCTTTCTATCAATGAGCGAAGCCATCGTTTCCAGTGGCATTTCTCCTGAAGATATTGATTATATCAACGTACATGGGACAGGTACTCCCGGTAATGACGCATCGGAAGGTATGGCATTGCGAAGAATCTTCGGAGAACATGTTCCACCGTTTAGTTCAGTAAAAGCTTTTATCGGACACACTTTAGGAGCTTCCGAAGGAATTGAAGCTGTTTATTCCGTTCTTTCCATAGATAAAGGCATGATTTATCCGAATCTAAATTTCACGGAGCCTATGCCGGAAACAGAACTGTTGTCAGAAACAGGAGTAAAATCAGAAACAGGATTGATACCGGAAACGTCTTTCCAGGAAGGATTGCCGATCCGCCATGTATTATCCAATTCTTTCGGCTTCGGAGGAAACGACTCGTCGCTCCTCTTTTCCGCAACGAATTTTCCCAAACGAACGAACCTTTAAGTTTTGAGCCTATGCAGCCAGTTTATATTCAACGCATCGCTTCTATCCATCCACAAGGAAATCATTCACAAGAAAATAGTCCGAAAGTAAATGATTCGCCCGATGTTGCAGCAAACCGTCCTTTTCTTCAGGCTTGTGAACCCGATTATAAAGATATTATTGCCAATGCAACTTTGCGCAGACGCATGAGCCGTATTGTGAAAATGGGAGTAGCTTGCGGATTGGAATGTATGGGCGAACTATCTCCCGAGAAGATAGGGGGAATTATCACAGCCACAGGGCTGGGCTGCCTGGTTGATACGGAAAGGTTCCTGAACAACCTGTTAGATAATGAAGAGCGGATGTTGAATCCTACTCCTTTTATTCAGTCGACATTCAATACAATTGGTGCACAAATAGCTTTAATTCATCAAATACACACCTATAACATGACTTATGTTCACCGGGGACTAAGTTTTGAAAGCGCTTTGCTGGATGCCATGATGAAAATAGAAGAAGGAAGCGAGAATATACTGGTGGGAGCCATGGACGAAATGACAGAAACCAGTTACATCATTCAGCAACGCTTGGGACTGCTGAAAGGAATAGAAGCCGGAGAAGGCGCTCAATTTTTCCTATTAAGCCGGGAAGCCGGAGAGTATCCGTTAGCAGAAATACGAGGACTTGAAACTTTCACGGGACAACATACGACAGAAGAAATCAGTTCCCGAATTATTCGTTTTTTACAACGAAACGGATTAGAGTGTCAGGATATTCAATGGTTAGTTACCGGAAAGAACAAAAAACAATCCCTTCAAGGTGATTACCACGAGCAAATCACTAACTCAATCTATGAAGAGCTTGAAACCAACCTTTTCCCGGAAAGTATTCATCTTAGTTTTAAGGACGAATGTGGAGAATATCCTACCGCCTCATCGTATGCCGTATGGAAAGCAGTAAAGACATCAATAAACTGCACTACCCCTACCAATATATTGATTTATAATCATCACCACTCCATCAATCACTCATTGATTCTAATTCGGAAAAGCGTATGATGATTGTTTGCCTCCTTCTATGTTTATTCTTGATACTGTCCTTTCTCGTTTATGCTTCCTATAGCATTCAGTCGGGAATTTATCTACGATCGTTTTGCAAAAAACGTACTACGGAAAAAGTTGTCGCCCTGACTTTTGACGACGGTCCCGATCCCATTCAAACGCCCAAAGTATTGAAGGTACTAAAAGAATATCAGGCAACTGCCTGTTTTTTCTGTATCGGACACAAGATAAAAGGAAATGAAGCCTTATTGAAAAGTATGGTAACAGAAGGTCATCTAATTGGGAATCATTCATATAGCCATTCCGGTTTATTTCCGCTATATGGACTCTCTAAAATGAAAAAAGACCTGCAAACTTGTCAGTGTGAACTAGAACGAGTAACTTCGCAGCCGGTTACTTTGTTTCGTCCGCCATTCGGTGTCACTAATCCTACGATTGCGAAAGCTGTCCGACAGTTAGGATACACCTCAATAGGATGGAGCATCCGTACATTAGATACGCAACAGTCAGCTCCGGACAAAATACTTGCCAGGATTCGGAAACGTCTTAAACCGGGAGCCATCATTCTGTTGCACGACCGGATGCCCGGCAGCGACCAGTTAGTGAAACAAATACTGGATTTACTAAAAGAACAAGGATATACCGTTGTCCGTCCGGACAAACTATTGGCATAAAATAAAAATGTATGAGAACTTTATTACTATACTTATCGCTTTTCTTCTTGTCTATCGCCACCGTCCATGCACAGAGCATGAAAAAGATGGTGCAAAAGACCGAGTTTGAAAACCGCCTGGCAAAGGAGGCACAAACCGTGAAGTCCATCGAAAGCGATTTTACCCAAGTGAAATATCTCGATGTATTCGACGAAAAGGTTACTTCCAAAGGGAAGTTCTACTACCAAAAGAGCAATAAAATCTGTATGGAATACTTCCGCCCAATGGATTATCTCATCGTGATAAACGGGAGTAAGCTCAAAATCGTATCGGATGGCAAGAAAAGTATTATGAACCTAAGTTCGAACAAAATGATGGCACAGATGCAGGATATGCTAACTGCGTGTATGATAGGCGACCTGTCTAAGATGTCATCCAACTACCAGCTAGAATATTTTGAAGACGCACGATATTATTTGGTTAAAATTAAGCCGACTAACAAAGCAGTACAAGCCTATATTGCCGGTATCGAAATTTATTTGGACAAGAAAGATATGTCGGTGCACAAACTCCGTCTGTCCGAAACAGCTACAAACTACACAGAATACGAATTCTATAATAAAAAGTTCAACTCTCTGAAGAATGAGACGAAGTTTGCGATTCGTTAGCCTGACGGTTCTGTTATTCTTGGGAATACAGGTTCAAACGTCCTGCTCTCCACGAATAAGCGGGGAAGGCAGTACTGTGCCTCCTGTTATCGAACTGACACAAGGGGAAGAATCACAAAAATACAATATCCAACTGGATTTCATGAAACATCACATGAGTGGTATGCTGATAGTACGCCGTATGCCTGATAACGAAATCCGGATCGTGGCGTCTACCTACTTCGGGTTAAGCCTTTTCGATTTTTCTCTGCATGACGATCAATTTAATGTCAACAGCTGCATTGAACCCATGAAAAAAGAAAAGGTATTGAAACTGTTAGAGATGGATTTCAGGCGTTTGTTCTTAAATGGAAAAGACGTCCGTGTGAAAGCCACCAAAGACAATGCTACCCAAAAAAGAACCAGTGGAAAAGGCTTTGGAAAATCAGTGGTCTACATTACCGACGACACTCCGGGTGATCCGGCACAAATAAAAATCAAACATCCGTGGATACGGTTAACGATCCGTCTGGATAAACTATCTAAAGAAATTTAATATATGCTACTTGATAACTTCTATACTATCCTTTCCTCCGAGTCATCGGATTCAACCACCTGGACTATTCAGATAGAGTTGAATCCTGACCACACTGTTTATCAGGGACATTTTCCTGAACATCCGGTAGTTCCCGGAGTTTGTCTATTGCAACTTATCAAGGAATGTGCAGAAAATATTCGTCAGCAAAAGTTGCAAATAACACAAGTATCTTCCTGCAAATTTCTTTCGGCTATCAATCCTATAGAAACGCCTCGGATAGCAATCGTACTGAGTCTCAAAGAGACAGAAGAAGGCAAACTCCAGTTACAGGCGGAAGGTACTGTAAAGGAAAAGACTGTAAATAAAAGCATTGTGAAAGAGGATATTGCAAAAGAAGAAATTGTAAAGGAGAACACAGGAAAAGAAAGCATTATAAAGGAAGAAAATATAAAAGACGAATGTTTCATTAAACTAAAAGCTGCACTTACCCCAAAAGCATGAAGGAGCAAATAAGTACAGCCTATTGGCACGAAAAGTTGAAACAATTAGGGATCATCGTCATCATCCCGAGTTACAACAATGGCAAGACACTGGCAGAAGTCATAGCAAGTGTACGTTTTTATGCACCGGAAATCCTTGTTGTCAATGACGGTTCAACGGATGAAACACCTGAAATACTGAATCAGGAAGCTAATCTTCACATCATCACCCACCCTGTCAATCAAGGAAAAGGGGTAGCTTTGAAACATGGACTATCTTTCGCAAAGAAGCAAGGATTCCGATATGCCATCACCATTGATTCCGACGGACAGCATTTCGCTTCGGACATTCCCGTATTGATTGAAGCCATAGAAAAGGAACCGGACACGTTACTGGTAGGCTCCCGTAATCTGACCTCGGACAATATGCCGGGAAAGAATACCTTTGCCAATAAGTTTTCCAACTTTTGGTTCACCCTCGAAACCGGTATCAAACTACAAGATACGCAATCCGGCTACCGCCTCTACCCTATCCAACGCATGAATGTGGACAAGTGGTATTACACTGCCAAATATGAGTTCGAACTGGAAGCACTTGTTTTTGCAGCATGGGGAGGCATTCCCGTTAAAAATATTCCGGTACACGTTTATTATCCGCCACAGGAAGAACGGGTTTCTCATTTCCGCCCGTTCCGTGATTTCACCCGTATCAGTATTCTGAATACGATACTGGTACTCGTCACTTTCCTTTGGATCGTACCACGAAACTTTTTCCGTAAACTGACCTGGAAGAATTGCAAGCAGTTTTTCTCCAACCACATCACCCACTCCCCCGAATCTAACCCGCGAATTACGGCAGCCATCATGCTCGGCGTATTTATGGGCATCGTTCCGGCATGGGGATATCAAATGCTGATTACGTTGTTTTTGGCGCATTTGTTCCGATTAAACAAAGTCATAGCTATTGTAGCAGCCAACATCAGCATCCCTCCGATGATACCATTTTTACTGTACGGAAGTTATGTAACCGGCTGTAAAGTACTGGGAGAACCCGTAAACCTGCACTTAAACGAACTTTCTTTTGAAAATGTAAAATCAGTCATAGAGCAATATTTAATAGGAAGTGTTATCTTTGCAGCCGTATGCAGCATACTGGCAGGAACCATCGCGTTCATTCTGCTCACGGCGTGTAGGAAAAAAAAGATATGACCCAGTTTTTTATCGGACTATATGATTATTTTGAGAGGCACAAGATTCTGTTCTATTTGTCACTCATCAGTTGTGTCCTGTTGATGGGGTTCTTTGCCCTGCAAGTAAGGTTCGAAGAGAACATCACACAATTCTTCCCCGACACCAAAGATTCTCAAAACACAATCAAGGTATTCGACAATCTCAAAATCAAGGATAAGATTATCATTATGCTATCCTCGGCAGATACCTGTCACCGGGTAGAACCTGATTCCCTGATAGAAGCTGCCGGACGACTGCAACAAACCCTGACAGAAAAAGCCGGAGGAACCCTGATTAAAGGAATTTTCGCACAGGTAGACCAAAGCCTCATCGGAGGAGCCACAGACTTTGTCTACGAGCATCTCCCGCTTTTCCTGACAGATACGGATTATCAACGATTCGATTCCCTATTGACAGAGAAAGGTATACAAGCTATCATGCAGAAGAACTATACCAATCTCCTCTCTCCTGCCGGAATCGCATTAAGAAGTTATATTCTCCGGGACCCGCTCGGACTGGGAAGTGAAGCCCTGAAACATCTGCAGGATTTCCAGTTGGAAGCCAACTACGAGATTTATGACGAACATATCTTTTCCAAAGACGGTTCCACCTTGCTTATGTTCATTACCCCGGTATTCAGCACAGGCAGTACCGGAAAGAATGACGAACTGATAAAAATACTCGAAGAAGAACTCCAACACGTACAGGGAGAATCTCCTACCATTCGAGCCGAATATTTCGGCGGTCCCTCCGTAGGAGTCTACAACGCCCGTCAGATCAAGAAAGACACGATTCTGACTTCTTCCCTGGCACTGCTTATCATCATAGTATTTATCTCACTCGTGTTTAAACGGAAGCGATCGATACCACTGATTATTACTCCGGTACTCTTCGGAGGATTGTTCGCCCTGTTTCTGATTTTCTTTATCAAAGGAAGCATCTCGGCCATTGCCGTGGGAGCCGGTTCGGCAGTGATGGGTATTGCGCTAAGCTATTCCATCCACATGTTGGCACATCAGAACCATGTTTCCACCGTGCAACAACTGATTAAAGAGATAGCCTATCCGCTTACAGTAGGTAGTTTCACCACTATCGGCGCATTTATGGGATTGATATTCACCAGTTCCGATCTGTTACGCGATTTCGGGTTGTTCGCTTCCCTGGCATTGGTGGGTACTACTCTTTTTTGCCTCATTTACCTGCCTCATTTCCTGAAAGGACAGGCAGACGTCAAACAGGGACGCGTATTACGCATCATCGAGAAAATAAACGCATATTCTTACGAAAAGAATAAATGGTTGGTAGGCGGTATTCTCCTCATTACAATTATCTGTTTGTTTACCTCACAAAAGGTCGGCTTCAACAACGACATGATGAGCCTCAATTATGAACCTCAACATCTCAAACAATCGGAAGAGAAATTAATGCAGCTCTTCGACAGCGACGAAAAGACAGTGCTTTTTGTCAGCGTAGGCAAAGACATGAATCAGGCTACCGAAACTTATGCAATAACCAATCAGAAGTTATCGACACTGAAGGATCAGGGACTGATTAAAGATTATGCTTCCGCCTCACAGTTTCTGATTTCTCCACAAGAGCAACAGCTACGCCTGAAAAGATGGAAAGACTACTGGACAGATGAAAAACAACAGCAAATCCGTAAACAACTGGAAACAGCTGCCACTGAATACCGTTTCCGTCCGGGAAGCTTCGATCCCTTTTATCAATGGCTAAACCAACCTTTCGGTGAATATCACTACACCGCACAAGAAGACGATTTATCCGGCAAGCTACTGAACGAATGGCAAACTTCTGCCGATTCCATCACCATGCTTATCAGCCAGATACGGATTAGCGACCAGAATAAGGAAACCGTGTATCAGAACTTCAGCAAAACCCAGGATGTAGTCATCTTCGACCGTTCCTACTTTGCCAATAAATGGGTATCTGCCATCAATGACGACTTTTACCTGATTCTGTATATCTCTTCTTTCCTGATATTCTTCGCATTATGGTTCTCATACGGACGTATCGAACTTACCTTGATGAGTTTTCTCCCGATGCTGGTCAGCTGGGTAATCATCTTGGGATTGATGGGAATTTTGGGGATTGAGTTCAACATCATCAACATTATCCTGTCCACCTTTATCTTTGGCATTGGAGACGATTTCAGTATCTTCATTATGGACGGGCTACAAAACAAATACCGTACAGGTCAGAAGGTACTGAATTCTCACAAAACAGCCATCTTCTTCTCTGCTTTCACCACAGTTGTCGGTATGGGAGCACTTGTTTTTGCCAAGCATCCGGCTTTGCAATCCATTTCACTGATTTCCATTCTCGGCATGATAGCAGTGGTGTTGGTAGCCTATACCATTCAGCCACTCATTTTCCGGTTCTTCATTGCAGGACCCGCTTCCAAAGGATTGCCGCCTTATACGCTTATCGGGCTGATACGGACCGTATTGCTCTTCCTGCTTTTCTTTATCGGTTGTATCTTCCTCCGTGTACTGATCGCTGTCCTTTATTTGGTGCCTGTGCGGAAAAGCAGCAAACAACGTTTGGTATGCCGACTGATACAAATCACCTGCAAAGGGATTCTGTTGTTAGCCACTGCCGTCAAAAAAGAACATATCAACAAGGCCAACGAGCGTTTCCAGCATCCGGCAATTATTATCGCCAACCACCAGTCGTTCATCGATATTCTGGTATTGCTGTCTCTTTCGTCTAAAATCCTGATGGTAACCAACCATTGGGTATGGCATTCTCCTTTCTTCGGAGCAATCATCCGCTATGTCGATTTCTATTACATAGGCGAAGGCTACGAACAATATATGGAACGGATGCGGAAAAAAGTAAAAGAGGGCTACTCCATCGCTATCTTCCCCGAAGGTACACGCACTTACAACGGAAAGATGAAGCGTTTCCACAAAGGAGCTTTCTACCTGGCAGAAACATTGCAACTGGATATTCTTCCGATCCTCCTCTACGGCAACAACAAAATCATTGCAAAGGCACAGCCTTTCAATATCCGCAAAGGAATCATCTACACGGAAATACTTCCCCGTATACCGGCCGACGACCTTTCTTTCGGAACCACCTACCAGGAACGCACCAAACGCATATCCGCCTATATGAAGGAGGGTTACGCCCGTATCTGCCGGGAAAAGAACACGACGGACAATCCTGCTTTCTACGAAGCACTGATCCAAAACTATATCTACAAAGGACCAGTCGTAGAATGGTATATCCGTATCAAGGTGAAGATGGAAAGAAACTACCGGCTGTTCAACCGTCTGATTCCCGCCCAAGGGCAAATTACAGACATCGGCTGTGGCTTCGGTCCGCTCTGTTATATGTTGTCTATGCTTTCCGAAGACCGGGATATTTTAGGAATTGATTACGATGAGGATAAAATAGCTTTGGCACAACACGGATGGTTACGCAACGAACATCTCCAGTTCAGGCACGGCAACGCATTGGAATATCCGCTACCGGAAAGCGATGTCTTTATCCTGAACGATATGCTTCACTATATGAGCTATGAACATCAACGGACTTTGTTGTTGAAATGCGCTGACCGGCTGCGTTCGCAGGGAATGATTATCATACGCGACGGAAACTCGGCAAATACGTCCAAACACAGGCTGACCCGGTTCACGGAATTACTATCCACCCGTATATTCAATTTCAACCGGACTGCCGGAGAATTGTATTTCACCACAGAAACCCAACTACGGGAAATAGCAGTCACCTGCGGAATGAATGTAGAAATCATTCCTAATGACAAATATACCTCGAACACTATTTATATATTCAGAAAACCGAACGAACATGAGTAAATACGATATCATCATTATCGGAAGCGGCCTTGGCGGACTGGAATGTGGAGCGATTCTTAGTAAAGAAGGATTCAATGTATGCGTCGTAGAGAAAAACACGCAATTCGGCGGATGCTTTCAAACCTACCGGCGAAAAGGACACTTATTCGATACAGGCATTCATTATGTAGGAAGTCTGGATGAAGGTCAAGTGATGAATCAGTATTTCCGCTATTTCGGCATCATGGACAAACTAAAGCTGAAACGTTTGGACGATGAGGCTTTCGATACAATCTACTATAAAGGAAAAACATACGATTATGCAATGGGGTATCCGCAATTCATCGAAACGATCTGCCGGTCCTTCCCGCACGAAAAAGAAAACCTGAAACGTTATGCCGAACAGCTTCAGACTGTTGGTAACTTGATTAGCGTTGACCATCTGAAACAGGGCACACTTGCCCTGGAAGGAATGAAATACTTCTGCACCTCCGCCGCAGGACTGATTGCGGATATTACTCCGGACCCTACTTTACAAAATGTACTGGCAGGCTCGGCCTTGCTCTACGGAGGCTTGAAAGATGTCTCCACCTTCTACGAACATGCCATGATTAACCATTCCTATATCGAAGGAGCTTATCGTTTTGTGGACGGCAGTATGCAAGTCAGCCTGGAATTGATTAACGTGATCCGGGCGAATGGAGGGACAGTACTTAACAACAGCGAAGCCACCCGCATCATTGTTGAAAACGAAAAAGTACAGGGAGTCATCATCAACGGCGAAGAGCGGTTGGAAAGCGACTATGTAATTTCCAACATGCACCCTCAACGAACCCTGGAGATACTGGATAAAAACCGTAGTATCAAGAACGCCTACATATCCCGCATCCGTTCGCTCGAAAACACATACGGCATCTTCACGCTTTATCTGGTAATGAAAAAGAAGAGCACTCCGTACCAAAACCGTAACCTCTATCTGCATGGAGATCACAAAGTGTGGTATGACAAGCAGCTCTATCCGGGACGGACCACCAACTGCATGATTTCGATGCAAGCCTCTTCCGAAGACAGTCAATACGCCAGTGTTATTTCGATTCTGACACCGATGTATATGAACGAACTCTCTGCATGGAAAGACACTACTCCCGAACATCGGGGAGAAAGCTACCGGTCCTTCAAGCAGGAAAAGACGAAACAGCTGCTTCGCTTTATCCGGAGCCATGGCATTGATTTCTCCGACAACATAGAAGAGATTCACACCACCACTCCGTTGAGCTATCGCGACTATACCGGAACGGTGGACGGTTCCGCATACGGAATTATCAAAGATTATAAATGTCCGCAAATCGGTTTTGTGTCTACACGAAGCCGGTTGGGTAATCTCTTTCTCACAGGTCAAAACCTGAATGTGCACGGCGCACTGGGAGTAACGCTGACTTCCATGCTCACTTGTGCGGAATTTGTGGGACAAGAATACTTGGCTAAAAAAGTAGGAAATGCATAAAACAATCAAAAAGATATTCAAGTACACGAGCTGCGTTCTTTTATCGCTCCTTGTGATATTGATAACCGGAATCTGTTATCTCTACTTTTCAGCGGATATGCGGACACCGAAACATGAATCCAGTATCATCATGACAAAAGTGTCTCATGCAGATACTACCACCATGGTTCCGGCAGAGGTGCTCTACAACGATACGCTCGATCTCCGATATTATGACGGCAACTTCCTGCGCCACAGCGAAAGCGGATTGTGGGAGTTGTTTGTGAAAGGGGATGCCTTTCAAAGGGGAGAAGCCATCGGCAAACTGTCTTCCGATTTGCTTCATTATCAGGAGAAAGTATTTGTCGATCAGATTCGTGAGATTGTTCCTTCAGACAGTTATCTGAAGTTTCTCCGGTTCTTCATCGTTTTATTCAACCGTCATTTGGGTGAGAACGTCCTCGAAGAATACCGCGACGAGATCTACGGAATCTCGCTATCGTGTACCCATGAATACGACTTTATCGGCACTCCTTACGAACGTCAGCTGAATTACCATTCGGCACACGACCTGGGACATGCCATGCAAGATTATATGTTAGTAGGATGCAGTTCGTTTGCCACTTGGGGAACTCAAAGTGCAGATTCGTCTCTACTGATCGGACGCAACTTCGATTTCTATGTGGGAGATGCCTTCGCAGAAAATAAACAAGTGGCTTTTTATACACCGGATCAAGGTTATAAGTTCGCGTCCGTAGGATGGCCTGGCATGATAGGCGTACTATCCGGTATGAACGAAACCGGGCTGACCGTTACGATCAATGCCGCCAAATCTGCTGTTCCAACAGGTTCCGCCACCCCTATTTCCATTCTGACCAGAGAAATCCTGCAATATGCGTCAACGATTGATGAGGCTTTTGCCATCGCACAGAAACGGAAGACATTCGTCTCCGAATCCATCTTGATAGGTTCTTCCAAAGATGGCAAAGCCGCTATCATTGAGAAATCCCCGGAGAAGACAGTGCTCTTTAAAGGAAAAGAAGCCAACCGGCTCATCTGCACCAATCATTACCAATCGGAGGAATTCAGCAAGGATGAACGAAACATGGAAAATATCCGTACTTCGGACAGTCCATACCGTTTTGCACGACTGGAAGAACTCATCAATGAAAATATGCCGATAGACGCCTCCAAGGCCGCCTCTATCCTGCGCAACCACAAAGGTTTGCAAGATGCGGACTTGGGACTGGCTAACGAAATGGCTATCAATCAATTTATTGCTCATCATTCCGTTATCTTCCAACCGGAAAAACGATTGATGTGGGTATCTACCTCTCCCTGGCAATGTGGAAAGTATGTAGCTTATGACCTGAATAAGATATTTAACGACACGATTAACTTGCAACACGAAATATACAGTTCTAACCTGACCATTCCGGCAGATGAATTCGCCGAAACACCGGAGTTCCAGCATCTTCTTACCTATAAGAAGCTGACTCCGCTCCTATTGAAGAAGATCAGAAAAAAGGAGAAGATAGAAGAGCATGTTTTAAAAACATACGAAGCCTCCAATCCTTCTCTATATTATGTATATGAAGTGATGGGAAATTATTACGAGGCTATGCAGCAACCGCAACAAGCCATCGTATACTGGCAAAAAGCATTAAAGAAACCGATTCCCAAATTGCAAGAGAAAGAACGTATCCAACAGAAAATTCAAAAACAATCCAAAGATGGAAAAGAATCCTGAAATTCAGTTCCGCTCACCGGAAGAGATCAAATGCTATCAGGAAGAACGGTTAGCCCAAACGTTGACCTACCTGCAAGCACACTCCAAGTTCTACCAACGAATGTTCGAAGAACACCACATTGACATCAATCAGATAAAGAAGATTGAAGACCTGCAACAAATCCCTGTCACCACCAAGACAGACTTGCAACTTCATAACGACGACTTCATCTGTGTAGACAAGGAGCAAATCATCGACTATGTAACAACTTCCGGCACACTGGGAGATCCGGTGACTTTCGTTCTCACTTCCGAGGACCTGGACCGTTTATCTTACAACGAGTACCTGTCTTTCACCACCACCGGATGCAGTAAAAAGGATATTCTGCAACTCATGACTACCATCGACCGCCGCTTCATGGCCGGACTTGCCTATTATATGGGAGCACGCGAACTCGGCATGGGAGTGATCCGGGTAGGTAACGGCATCCCCGAACTGCAATGGGACACGATTCGCCGGATTCATCCGACTTGTGGAATGGTCGTTCCTTCTTTCCTTATCAAACTGATAGAGTTTGCCGAGAAGAATCATATCGACCATAATGCGTGCTCGATGCAGAAATGTATCTGTATCGGTGAGGCTTTGCGCAATCAGGAGTTTCAGTTAAATACGCTCGGACAGAAGATACATGACAAATGGCCTGCCTTACAGCTATATTCCACCTATGCTTCCACCGAAATGCAGTCGTCCTTTACCGAATGTAGCGAATTCCATGGCGGGCATTTGCAACCGGAACTTATCATCGTAGAGTTTTTGGATGACAACAATCGTCCTGTCGCAGAGGGAGAAGCAGGCGAAGTGACGATCACGACGCTTGGAGTAGAAGGTATGCCGCTGCTCCGCTTCAAGACTGGTGATATTTGTTACCATCATACCGAACCTTGTGCCTGCGGAAGAAATACGATTCGCCTTAGTTCCATCCTCGGACGAAAAGGGCAAATGATTAAATACAAAGGGACTACTTTGTATCCACCTGCATTGTTCGACATTCTGGACAATATCCCTTCGGTAAAGAATTACATCATTGAAGTCTACACCAACGAATTGGGGACGGATGAAATTCTGATCCGTATCGGAAGTGAAAACCGCAGCGAAGGTTTTGCCAAGGAGATAAAAGACCTGTTTCGTTCGAAAGTAAGAGTGGCTCCAAGCATTAATTTTGAGTCGGCAGAATACATCGCAAAAATTCAAATGCCTCCAATGAGTCGAAAAACGATAAAATTCATTGATTTACGATAATTATTTTCTACTTTTGGAAGTTAGTAAACCAACTATATCACTTTAACATTAACGTATATGAAGAAACTTATTCTATTCTTATTCTTAAGTACGAGCCTGTTCTGTTTTGGACAAGGCAAGAGTGCATTGAAAGACATCCAGTCTATCAAGTTCTATGGAGTGGACTACTCCCAAGCTAAAGTTTTCGGTGCAGATGAATCACCGATACAATTCAAAGATGCTTTCAGACGTATCAATGAGCTGTTCATCACAGAAGCAAAAAAGTATAACGTAGGAAAACAGTTGAAAAAAGAAGTAACGGAAATCTCACTGGATGCAGTCAATCAAGTGAACGAAAACATCAACGTGGCCGAGCTGATGACTACCAAAAGAGAATATAGCCTTAGTAAAGAACAAATCAAAGCGGCTATCGAAGCATTACCTATTCAGAAAACGCCGGGCGTAGGTATGGTATTTATCGCACAGTTCCTGGATAAATCAAACAACAGAGGCACGTATGAAGTCGTATTCTTCAATACTGAAACAAAGGAGATCATTGAAGAATGGATAACAGATGGAAAAGCACGTGGTTTCGGATTGCGCAACTACTGGGCAGGCTCTGTTTATAGCGCACTCAAGAAATTATAAACCAATAATATATATAAACATGAGAAAACTACTATTATTGCTGACTTTACTGTTAAGTATCAGTACTTATGTCGCAGCACAAAATTACACAGAAGTAGTGTATTTAAAGAATGGCAGCATTATCAAAGGAGTTATCATTGAGCAAGTGCCCAATGTTTCCTTAAAAATTAAAACAAGTGATGGCAGCCTCATCATCTGTCAGATGAGTGATGTGGAGAAAATCACTAAAGAAGAACGGTACACAAGAGATTACCGCAAAGAGGCCAACAACCGCAAAGCTGCAAGAAATACATTAAAAGGCTATAAAGGTTTCGTTGACTTTGCATACATCGGTGATGTCAGCGACTACAATGCCTCCAAAATTGAATTATCAACCTCACACGGTTATCAATTCAATAATTATTTCTTCGTTGGTGGTGGTGTTGCTCTCAACTACTATACGGATGCTGATCTTATTGCAGCGCCAATCTATGCTAACTTCAGGGCTAACTTCATCAACAAAAGAGTGACGCCTTTTGCCGATGTAAAAACCGGATATGCTGTAGGAGACATAGAAGGAGCGTATGCTTCGATAGGAGTAGGAGTACGTTTTTCTTTAAAAGGGAAAAAGGCCTTGAATTTAGCTTTGATGTACAACTTCCAAGATTATGACACCACAACTGATTATAGTTACAGTTATGGAGGTCATTATTATCATGACAGCTGGGATGATACATGGGAGTTACACGGAGTAGGAGTCAGATTCGGTTTTGAATTCTAAATCTACTGTTTGTCTGTACCTTTTAACAACAAACAAACAATAAATCAAATTCGAACCATGAAAAAGACTATCACAACACTTCTACTATTGAGCTGCATTACTGCATTTTCATTTGCGCAAAGCATTGTTATGACTTCAGGAACTATCGACTTCATCAAGGACCAACAAGTGATACAATTCACTTTCTCTTATGATGAAATGCTGGTAGGAAAACTGACAGAAAGCGAATATGTAGATAAAAAGAGCTCCGAATATAATGCAAAAGAAGAGGGCAAAGGAGATCAATGGAAAGCTGCCTGGTATGGCGACCGTAAAGAACGATTTGAGCCAAAGTTCTTGGAACTTTTCGATAAATATATGAGCGAAGTTGGTATCACAGCAGGTACGGAAGGCGCTCAATATCGAATCGAAATCAATACAGACTTCACCGAGCCGGGCTGGAATGTGGGTGTCATGCGTCAGAATGCATCTGTCGACCTAAGCTGCAAAGTGAAGAAGATTGAAACGGGTGAGCAAGTAGCCTCTATCAGAATCCGTAATGCTTCTGCCAACAACTTTTGGGGTACCGATTTCACTTCCGGGTATCGCGTTCAGGAAACGTATGCCAAAGCAGGAAGAGAATTAGCCAAGTTCTTTATCAAAAAGGCGAAGTTACGCAAGATAAAAGACTAACTGGCTTGAACCACATTTGCCTACTATAAAGTTGAAAAAACATAGAAGTATCTGCCACCTGCAACAAAAAGCGCGTAATACGCTAGCTGACAAATAGTTGTAGCGTTGCAGATACCTGCGGCAGATACGTTGCAGATAAAGTATCTGCAACGCGTTATATAACCAAAGAAAACCGCTTGGTTTCTATATGTAAAGCTATAAGATAGTTTTGGTATCCATACGGAGAAACGGCAGTTTCCATACATAGGAACTGTCGTTTCCTGCCTTGGAAACGCTCGTTTCCTACCGTGGAAACTACAATTTCTAATACCGGAAACTCCAGTTCCCCGCCTGGAAACTGGAGTTTAATGTATTTAATAAACTTTCGTACTCATAGGAAATAGGTTTATGTATGGATTATACAGTGTGGCAGATACTCTATCTGCAACGCATCTGCAACAGGTATCTGCAACGCTACAACTAGTTGTAAACTAATATATTATACGCGTTTTGTTGCAGGTGGCAGATACTTCAATGTTTTTTCAACTTTATGGAGGAAGGAATATATCACAATTATGCTCATAACTGTAAAACAGTTGGATGAAGCACTCTCCCATCCGTTATTGAGCTAAATAAATACTCTCATTAAAGAGTAGTATTAATGAATATAAAGAATATTAGGCACCTTACGCTCCCCAGCATGGTCAAACCGCCCATTATCACAAGGATAATTGACGACTCCATCATCCGATGCACCGGACAGCCAAAGGGTAGTAGACCCGCCTCCATCCAAATTTAACGCATCCTCACCTCCTAAAATACGAATCAAATGTGCCAGTTCCGGAATATTCACTCCTTCGGCTTGCTCCGGGAAACGTCCGTCTACGGTTATCAACAATATTTTCCCCTCCTTAGTGGTGGCAACAGCACTACGAGGATGCTTGGTTCGGATAAAATTCGTGCCACATGAATTCCAATCGCAAATCTGTCCGTCTTTCAGCATCAGCGGACCGGAAGCAAGTACTATACCTGTTTCCCCTTTGTATTCTTTTTCTATCTGCCTGCTCCAGGGAATTAACTTTATCTTCCCTTTATGTACATGCATAGCTCCTGTGACACGCAGTTTACATTCGCTCAAAGTGGTTGTGTCAACAACCTGATTGCCCACTTTCAGGAAACAAACCGAATTTCCCCGCTTCATATCAAAGTAGGAACCATTAATTGCTGCAATGCCACGATATTCTGAAGCAATCCGACTCGTCTCTTTCATCTCACCTGAAACGGCAATATCGACTTTCAAACCTGCGCCGGGGTCTATTTCTATCAGACTAACAGACTGGGTCCCCTGATATAATCGAGGGATAGAAGCATACTTATGAATTATTCCTTTTTGAGGACTTTCCACTTTCCATCGGGCAGACATGATCACCAGTGAATCCGACACAGTTTGCCCTTTTATTATTCCGATAGAGCATAAAATCAGGATAGCGATTAACAAGTTTCTTTTTATCATAAACAGAGAAATCTCACAAATTTAATTCTTTGCACTTTTTACAAAGATAGGCAAAAGAAATCAGCCTCCAAAAAGTCAGCCTTGAAATATTTTCGTCTTATCTACTATACACTTCCGCTTTTTTTCGTACTTTTACCCCTTGTTGGGAAGAAGTGCCTTTCCAACCCTTGAGAACAGAAAAAGAAAAAACAATATATAAAATGAATCACAAATGGAATTATCGACCCATTACACCCGAACAGGCAGAGACAAGCCAGACATTGGCCCAGGAATTAGGGATTAGCCCGATTCTTGGACAACTTTTGGTACAGCGGGGAATTACGAAGGCAGCAGATGCCAAGAAGTTTTTCCGCCCGCAGTTGCCCGACCTGCACGATCCGTTCCTGATGAAGGATATGGATATTGCAGTAGAACGTCTGAACAGGGCGATGGGAAAGAAAGAACGTATTCTAATTTATGGAGATTATGACGTAGACGGTACTACTGCCGTGGCATTGGTCTACAAGTTTATTCAACAGTTCTATTCGAACCTTGATTACTACATACCCGACCGCTACAACGAAGGGTATGGCATTTCTAAAAAAGGAGTGGACTACGCCGCTGAAACCGGTGTGGGACTGATTATTGTACTCGATTGCGGAATAAAAGCAGTAGAGGAAATCACGTATGCCAAAGAAAAAGGGATTGACTTTATCATTTGCGACCATCACGTGCCGGATGATATTCTCCCGCCTGCCGTAGCTATATTGAACGCCAAACGCCTGGACAACACGTACCCGTACACCCACCTTTCCGGTTGTGGAGTCGGTTTCAAGTTTATGCAGGCGTTCGCCATTAGTAACGGTATCGAATTCCATCATCTGATTCCGTTGCTCGACATCGTAGCCGTGAGTATCGCATCGGACATCGTTCCGATTATGGGTGAAAACCGTATTCTCGCCTACCACGGTCTGAAACAACTGAACAGTAACCCGAGTATCGGTATGAAGGCCATTATCGATGTATGCGGACTTTCTGAAAAAGAAATCACTGTCAGCGATATTGTGTTTAAAATCGGACCGCGCATCAATGCGTCGGGACGTATCCAGAACGGAAAAGAAGCAGTAGACCTGCTGACGGAAAAAGACTTCTCGGTGGCACTTGAGAAAGCCGGACAAATCAACCAGTACAACGAAACCCGGAAAGACCTCGACAAGAGTATGACGGAGGAAGCAAACAACATCGTTGCCAATCTGGAAGGATTAGCCGACCGCCGCTCTATTGTGCTCTACAACGAAGAATGGCACAAAGGAGTGATCGGCATCGTAGCTTCCCGTCTGACGGAAGTGTATTACCGCCCTGCCGTGGTATTGACACGAACGGATGACATGGCGACAGGTTCCGCACGTTCTGTTTCCGGCTTCGACGTATATAAAGCAATCGAGCATTGCCGCGACCTGTTGGAGAACTTCGGAGGACATACATACGCCGCCGGACTATCAATGAAAGTGGAGAATGTGGATGCTTTTACCAAACGGTTCGAAGACTACGTTTCACGGCATATCCTGCCGGAACAAACCAGTGCCGTCATCGAAATTGATGCTGAAATCGACTTCAGGGATATTTCTTCCAAGTTCTTCAACGACCTGAAAAAGTTTAATCCTTTCGGCCCCGACAACACGAAACCCATTTTCTGCACTCATCACGTCTATGATTATGGAACGAGTAAAGTAGTGGGACGCGACCAGGAACATATCAAGCTCGAACTGGTTGATAATAAATCGAATAATGTAATGAACGGTATCGCGTTCGGACAGAGTTCGCACGTGCGCTATATCAAAACGAAACGTTCGTTCGACATCTGTTACACCATTGAAGAAAACACGCACAAGCGTGGCGAAGTTCAACTTCAAATCGAGGATATAAAGCCGATTGAATAAGTATCAGGAGATATTAAAACAATATTGGGGATATGACTCCTTCCGCGACTTGCAGGAGGAGATCATCACCAGTATCGGCGAAGGCAAAGATACACTGGGGCTCATGCCTACCGGAGGCGGTAAGTCCATCACCTTTCAAGTGCCTGCTCTCGCCCAGGAAGGGATTTGCATTGTCATTACTCCGCTCATCGCCCTGATGAAGGACCAGGTGCAGAACCTCCGCAAACGCGGTATCAAAGCTCTTGCCGTATATTCCGGCATGACGCGGCAGGAAATTCTCACTGCACTTGAAAACTGCATCTTCGGTGATTACAAATTCCTTTATATTTCTCCGGAACGTCTGGACACGGACATATTCCGCACCAAACTGCGGTCGATGAAAGTCTCTATGATTACGGTTGACGAAAGTCACTGTATCTCACAATGGGGATATGACTTCCGCCCCGCTTACCTGAAAATTGCCGAGATACGGGCGCTGTTACCGGGAATTCCGGTACTGGCACTTACCGCCACCGCCACTCCGGAAGTGGTGAAAGATATTCAAGCTCGCTTGGATTTCCGTGAAGAGAATGTTTTCCGCATGAGTTTCGAGCGGAAAAACCTGGCGTATATGGTACGGCAAACAGATAACAAGACTCAAGAACTGTTACATATCTTACGAAAGGTACCGGGCAGCGCCATTATCTATGTCCGCAACAGACGACGGACCAAAGAAATCACCGAATTACTGGTAAATGAAGATATCACCGCCGACTTTTATCACGCCGGACTGGATAATGCCGTAAAGGACCTACGTCAAAAACGCTGGCAAAGCGGAGAAGTTCGCGTGATGGTAGCTACCAATGCCTTTGGCATGGGGATCGATAAGCCTGATGTGCGTATCGTATTGCATCTCGACCTCCCCGACTCTCTCGAAGCCTACTTCCAGGAAGCCGGACGTGCAGGAAGAGACGGTGAGAAAGCGTATGCCGTAATCTTATATACCAAAACGGACAAAACGACGTTACACAGGCGTATAGTGGATACTTTTCCCGATAAAGAATATATCCTCAATGTGTACGAGCATCTGCAATATTACTATCAGATGGCAATGGGCGACGGTTTCCAATGTGTACGTGAATTTAACCTGGAAGAGTTTTGCCGGAAGTTCAAATACTTCCCGGTTCCGGTAGACAGTGCGCTGAAGATACTGACTCAAGCCGGTTATCTGGAATATACGGACGAACAGGACAACGCTTCCCGTATTCTTTTTACGATTCGCCGGGACGAACTGTACAAACTGCGGGAAATGGGAACGGAAGCGGAAGCTCTGATACAGATGATTCTCCGTTCTTACACCGGAGTGTTTACCGATTATGCCTATATCAGCGAAGCCACCCTGTCCGTACGTACCGGACTGACCCGTGAACAGATTTATAACATATTGGTCACGCTTACCAAACGTCGCATCGTAGATTATATTCCGCACAAAAAGACTCCTTATATTATATATACGCGCGAACGGCAGGAACTTCGTTTTGTGCACATCCCCCCTGCTGTCTACGAAGAGCGTAAAGCTCGGTATGAAGCTCGCATCAAGGCGATGGAAGAATATGTCATTTCGGAGAATGTGTGCCGAAGCCGGATGCTGCTCCGCTACTTCGGAGAGAAAAACGAGCATAACTGCGGACAATGTGATGTTTGCCTTAGTCACCGTGCAACAGATACGCTGACCGGGAAGTCTCTTGAAGAACTGAAAAAGAAAATAGCAGAATTACTTGCCCAAAAACCGCATACGCCGGCAGAAATAGCCGAGAAAATAGAAGCGGAGAAAGAGAGAGTCAGTGAAGTCATCCAATATTTATTGGAGGAAGGTGAGTGGAAGATGCAGGACGGAATGATACATATTTCAAAATAAGTTACTACCTTTGCAAGGTAACTCAAAAATAACACAGTCATGCCGAACTTTTTTAAATCTTTCTTCTCCGGTAAGTCGGAAACTCCGGAAAGTGAAAAACAGAAAAACGATCAGAAAAATTTCGAGATTTTTAAATACGACGGTTTACGTGCGCAACGCATGGGACGTCCGGATTATGCAGTAAAATGTTTTACAGAAGCTCTTGCCATTCAGGAAGAGTTTGAAACAATGGGCTATCTTAGCCAACTCTACATTCAGATGGGAGAAACGGCAAAAGCCCGCGAACTGTTGGAAAAAATGGCTGCCATGGAACCTCATCTCACGAGTACTTTCCTGACACTGGCAAATGTATGCTTTATCCAGGAAGATTATCAGGCCATGGAAGAGGCTGCCAATAAAGCAATTGCCATTGAGGAAGGAAATGCCGTAGCTCATTATCTGCTAGGAAAAGCCCGTAAGGGACAAAACGACGACCTAATGACCATTGCCCATCTCACCAAAGCGATCACTTTGAAAGACGATTTCATCGAAGCCCGCCTGTTACGTGCAGAAGCTTTGCTGAACCTGAAACAGTATAAAGAAATGATGGAGGATATAGACGCCGTACTTGCTCAAAATCCGGAGGAAGAAACTGCCATGCTCCTGCGTGGAAAAGTGAAAGAATCCAACGGTCAGGGCGAGGAAGCGGAAGAGGATTACAAACTGGTGACGGAAATAAACCCGTTCAACGAACAGGCTTACCTTTATTTAGGACAACTTTATATCAATCAGAAGAAGCTGACGGAAGCCATCGGACTGTTTGATGAAGCCATCGAACTGAATCCGAACTTTGCAGAGGCCTACAAAGAACGCGGACGTGCTAAATTGCTGAATGGTGATAAGGATGGTTCTGTAGAGGACATGAAGAAGTCTTTGGAACTGAATCCGAAGGAGGAAGCTGGTCTGAATGGAGAATTCAAAAACTTGGGACCGAAACCGGAGGCACTGCCGGGAATCTTTTAAAATAAGACCGAAAGCCTATCATTATATAGTGTAGGAACTATCAGAAACGACGGATTGATATCAGCTTGATAAGCTGAAAGTCTTCCATTATATAGTGTAGAAACTATCAGGACGGATTGACATCAACATTGATAAGGCTGAAAGCCTTCCATTATATAGCGTAGAAACTATCAGGAC
>NZ_KQ236955.1:1852090-2149177 GCF_001185845.1 Bacteroides sp. 3_1_13 | reverse complement strand
GATTGACATCAACATTGATAAGGCTGAAAGCCTTCCATTATATAGCGTAGGGCATCGCCCTACGTATTTATAAAACCCAAATACAAGCCCTGAAAGGGCGGAACATGAACTAACTATATGCCACAATCCCTATCAAAGAACTATATTCATCTGACTTTCAGCACTAAATACAGGAAGGACAGTATAAACGAGGATAAATTATCAGAAATATCCAAATACATCTCCGGCATTCTGAAAAACATAGACTGCCCACCTATCATAGTAGGCGGATTTACCAATCATATACATATCCTATGTATTCTCAACAAAAACATCGCATTATCCAAAATGGTAGAAGAAGTAAAACGTAGTTCGTCAAAATGGATAAAAAGTTTAGGACCCTCATATCATGATTTCTCCTGGCAAGAAGGATATGGAGCTTTCTCAGTCAGTCAATCAAAAGTTGAGACTGTAACTCGATATATTCTGGGACAAAAAGAGCATCACAAAAAAATGACCTTCCAAGATGAACTGAAAATGTTTCTAAAAGAATATCAGGTTGAATATAATGAAGAGTTTATATAGAATCATACTATGAAAGACGTAAACGTCCAAGTAGTCCCGCCCTTTCAGGGCTTATGTTAGGTGTATGCTTTTACGTAGGGCGATGCCCTACGCTATATAATAGAAGGCTTTCAGCCTTAATGAAAGAAAAGGCTACACGCAAACCAGAGAAAGACGACATGTAAAGCTCAAAACAGAATGACCTTTTCATTTGTTTTTGATGAAAAAACAAAAAAAATATCGTTTTTTGTTTGCATCTAACAGAAAATTATTACTTTTGCCCCAGAATTAGAAACCAAAGCAAAAAACAAAGATTCGAATGAAATCATTTACTTATGCATATTACTTCTTTTTTTACTTTTACTTTAGCAACAAAGTAGAGCGGGAGTTTGTATGTATCAAGTGACAGTGATGCTTAAGGACTGAATAGAGAAATCAATCATATGAATCCCGCTCCAATATGGACGCGGGATTTTTTTATATAATACATTAGAACAATGAAAAAGATAGCAATTCAAGGAACACTCGGCTCATATCATGATATCGCCGCACACAAGTACTTCGAGGGAGAAGAAATAGAGTTAATCTGTTGTGCCAACTTCGAAGACGTGTTTACTTCGATACGAAAAGACAGCCAGGTTATCGGAATGCTAGCCATCGAGAATACAATTGCGGGAAGCTTGCTGCACAACAATGAGTTGCTGCGACAAAGCGGCACACAAATCATCGGTGAATACAAACTGCGTATCTCGCACAGCTTCGTCTGTCTCCCTGATGAGAGTTGGGAAGACCTGACTGAAGTCAACTCCCACCCTATCGCCCTGATGCAATGTCGCGAATTTCTGAATCAGCACCCACAGTTGAAAGTAGTGGAAGGTGAAGATACTGCCCGCAGCGCGGAAATCATCAAGAATGAAAGTCTGAAAGGCCATGCCGCTATCTGCTCCAAAGCAGCAGCCGAACGTTACGGCATGAAAATTCTTCAGGAAGGCATTGAAACGAACAAACACAACTTCACCCGTTTTCTGGTAGTTGCCGATCCCTGGCAAGTGGACGAACTCCGCCAACATCATGTCAACGCAACCAACAAAGCGAGTATGGTATTCACTCTTCCGCACACAGAAGGTAGTCTGTCACAGGTTTTGTCTATTCTATCGTTCTATAATATCAATCTGACAAAAATCCAATCGTTGCCAATCATCGGACGGGAATGGGAATACCAATTTTACGTAGATGTAGCTTTCAACGATTATCTAAGATACAAGCAATCTATTGCCGCAATCACTCCATTAACCAAAGAACTTAAATTATTAGGCGAATATGCAGAAGGAAAGTCAAACGTATAAAATCGCTCCTGCCGACAGATTGGCAAGTGTTAGCGAATACTACTTCTCAAAGAAACTTAAAGAGGTAGCACAGATGAATGCTGAAGGAAAAGATGTCATCAGCCTCGGTATCGGAAGCCCCGATATGCCTCCTTCAAGGGAAACCATCGAAACATTGTGTAACAATGCTCATGATCCCAACGGACACGGTTATCAACCGTATGTAGGTATCCCCGAACTGCGCAAAGGTTTCGCCAATTGGTATCAACGCTGGTACGGAGTGGAACTGAATCCGAATACGGAAATACAACCATTGATCGGTTCGAAAGAAGGAATCCTCCATGTTACGCTGGCATTTGTCAATCCGGGTGAGCAGGTGTTAGTCCCGAATCCGGGATACCCCACCTATACTTCTTTAAGTAAAATACTTGGCGCGGAAGTTATCAACTATGACCTGAAAGAAGAAGACGGTTGGATGCCCGACTTTGAGGCACTGGAAAAGATGGATCTTAGTCGTGTAAAACTAATGTGGACCAACTACCCGAATATGCCGACAGGAGCCAATGCTACTCCGGAAATCTATGAGCGCCTTGTTGATTTTGCCCGCCGAAAGAATATTGTGATTGTGAACGACAATCCGTACAGCTTTATCCTGAACGATAAGCCTATCAGTATTCTAAGTGTGCCGGGAGCCAAAGACTGTTGCATCGAGTTCAACTCTATGAGCAAGAGTCACAATATGCCCGGCTGGCGTATCGGTATGCTGGCATCGAACGCAGAATTCGTACAATGGATATTGAAAGTGAAAAGTAATATCGACAGCGGTATGTTCCGTGCCATGCAACTGGCTGCAGCAACTGCTCTTGAAGCAGAAGCAGACTGGTATGAAGGCAATAACGAAAACTATCGCAACCGTCGTCACCTCGCCGGTGAGATTATGAAAACATTGGGATGCACCTACGACGAAAAACAAGTAGGAATGTTCCTTTGGGGAAAGATTCCCGCTTCCTGCAAGGATGTAGAGGAGCTAACGGAAAAGGTATTGCATGAAGCAAGAGTGTTTATCACTCCGGGATTTATTTTCGGCAGTAACGGAGCAAGATATATTCGTATCTCTCTTTGTTGCAAAGACAATAAGTTGGCGGAAGCACTGGAAAGAATAAAAAGAATATAGGTTTCTGTTGTTCTCTCTTCAAAGAAAAAGAGAAGAAAACAGCAGCATAATGAGACAGAATAATTTCAACGAAAACAAGTTATTAAAAGAATAAAAACAAATAAGAATATGGAACTCGAATCAATTTTATTACCGGGCATTGAAGCTAAAAGACCGATTGTCATTGCCGGCCCTTGTAGCGCAGAAACTGAAGAACAAGTAATGGATACAGCCAAACAACTGGCTGCAAAAGGACAGAAAATATACCGTGCCGGCATCTGGAAACCGCGTACCAAACCGGGAGGTTTCGAAGGTATCGGCGTAGAAGGTCTTGCCTGGTTGAAAGAGGTAAAGAAAGAAACAGGAATGTATGTTTCTACGGAAGTAGCAACAGCCAAACATGTTTACGAATGTCTGAAAGCGGGCATCGATATTCTTTGGGTAGGCGCACGTACCACTGCCAATCCTTTCGCCGTACAGGAAATCGCTGATGCGCTGAAAGGTGTTGATATCCCTGTATTGGTTAAGAACCCGGTGAACCCGGATCTCGAATTATGGATCGGAGCACTGGAACGTATCAACAACGCTGGTTTGAAACGCCTGGGTGCTATCCATCGTGGCTTCAGCAGCTATGACAAGAAGATCTACCGTAATCTTCCCCAATGGCATATTCCTATCGAACTGCGCCGCCGTATCCCTAATCTTCCGATTTTCTGTGATCCGAGCCATATCGGTGGAAAACGTGAATTAGTAGCTCCGCTTTGCCAACAGGCGATGGACTTGAACTTCGACGGTCTGATCGTAGAAAGCCACTGTAACCCGGATTGCGCTTGGAGCGATGCTTCCCAACAAGTTACTCCGGACGTACTCGACTATATCCTCAATCTGCTGGTGATCCGTACTGAAACGCAATCTACCGAAAGTCTGGCACAACTCCGTAAACAAATTGACGAATGTGACGACAATATCATTCAGGAACTATCAAAAAGAATGCGCGTAGCCCGCGAAATCGGTACTTACAAAAAAGAGCATGGAATCACCGTTCTTCAAGCCGGACGTTACAATGAAATCTTGGAAAAACGTGGTGCGCAGGGCGAACAATGCGGTATGGACAGCGAGTTTATGAAGAAGATTTTCGAAGCCATCCACGAAGAATCGGTTCGTCAACAGATGGAAATTATTAATAAATAAAAAGCAGTCTCTCCACTAACCCTCTTCCAAAGAGAGGAAAGAAAGTAACCTCCTGTTCATATTGATAAGAGTAATTATCAGTCTGTTCTCCTTGAAAGAGGGTTAGGGAAAGGATTTTTAAATAAACATTATGAGAATATTAATCCTTGGAGCCGGCAAAATGGGCTCTTTCTTTACTGATATATTAAGCTTTCAACATGAGACGGCCGTGTTCGACGTCAACCCGCACCAGTTGCGTTTTGTCTATAACACGTATCGTTTCACCACATTGGAGGAGATTAAGGACTTTGAACCGGAACTGGTTATTAATGCCGTTACAGTGAAGTACACGCTGGATGCCTTTCATAAAGTATTGCCTGTGTTACCGAAAGACTGTATCATTAGTGACATTGCCTCTGTAAAAACAGGACTGAAGAAGTTTTATGAAGAAAGCGGTTTCCGTTATGTCTCCAGCCACCCGATGTTTGGCCCTACTTTTGCTAGTCTTAGTAATCTAAGCAGCGAGAATGCCATCATCATCAGTGAAGGAGACCACCTGGGAAAAATATTCTTCAAAGATCTCTATCAGACATTGCGTTTGAACATCTTCGAATATACGTTCGACGAACACGACGAAACAGTAGCTTACTCGCTTTCTATTCCGTTCGTATCGACTTTTGTATTTGCTGCCGTCATGAAACATCAGGAAGCTCCGGGAACTACGTTCAAAAAGCACATGGCAATTGCCAAAGGCCTATTAAGCGAAGACGACTACCTGCTTCAGGAAATCCTGTTCAACCCACGCACTCCGGGACAGGTAGCCAATATCCGCACGGAGTTGAAGAATCTTCTCGAAATTATCGAGAACAAAGATGCGGAAGGAATGAAAAAGTATCTGACTAAGATTCGGGAGAAGATTAAATAATCCATTATCTATTATATAGAGAGGGATCAAGGGAAATAATAATCTTCCGTGTGCCTCTCCGGTTACAGAACCATCCCTTATATAGGCAAGATTTAACGATCCTCTGCATACTTTTTTGTTTGCAGGGGATTTTTTTATGTGTACCTTTGTATCCGCAAAAACGGATTCACAGGAGAAAGAATGATAGATCAAGTTACCATAGACCGAATATTGGACGCGGCACAAATTATGGATGTCGTTTCAGATTTTGTCACCCTGCGCAAACGTGGTGTCAATTACGTCGGTTTGTGTCCGTTCCATAGTGATAAAACCCCTTCTTTTTATGTCTCTCCCGCCAAGGGATTATGCAAATGTTTTGCTTGTGGAAAAGGTGGAAACGCAGTGCATTTCATTATGGAGCACGAGCAGATGTCATATCCGGAAGCGCTGAAGTACCTTGCCAAGAAATACAATATTGAAATCAAGGAGCGGGAATTAAGCGATGAAGAGAAGTTTGTGCAAAGCGAACGTGAAAGTCTGTTTATCGTCAATAACTTTGCGCGCGATTATTTCCAAAACATACTAAAAAATCATATAGACGGGCGTAGCATCGGTATGGCTTATTTCCGCAACCGTGGTTTTCGCGATGACATTATTGAGAAATTCCAACTAGGCTACTGTACTGAAAGTCACGATGCATTCGCCAAAGAGGCAATCCAAAAAGGATATAAAAAAGAGTATCTGGTAAAAACCGGACTTTGCTACGAAACGGACGACCACCGATTGCGAGATCGTTTTTGGGGACGTGTAATTTTCCCTGTCCATACGCTTTCCGGTAAAGTGGTGGCTTTTGGCGGACGTGTACTTGCCAGTGCAACGAAAGGGGTTAAAGTAAAATACGTCAATTCACCCGAATCGGAAATCTATCATAAAAGTAACGAATTATACGGTATATATTTTGCCAAACAGGCTATTGTAAAACAAGACCGTTGTTTTTTGGTTGAAGGTTACACGGATGTAATCTCCATGCATCAATCCGGTATAGAGAATGTGGTTGCTTCTTCGGGAACAGCCCTTACACCGGGACAAATCCGTATGATTCACCGGTTCACCAACAATATGACTGTGCTTTACGATGGTGACGCAGCGGGTATCAAGGCCTCTATCCGGGGAATTGACATGTTATTGGAGGAAGGTATGAATATCAAAGTCTGTCTTCTTCCCGATGGGGACGACCCGGACTCTTTTGCCCGCAAACATAACTCAACGGAATTCCAGGCTTTCATCTCTGAACATGAAACGGACTTTATCCGCTTCAAAACAAACTTGCTGCTGGAGGATGCAGGAAAAGATCCCATCAAGCGTGCGGAACTGATTGGTAACTTGGTGCAAAGTATTTCTGTTATCCCGGAAGCGATTGTCAGAGATGTCTATATCAAAGAATGTGCACAGCTACTTCATGTAGAAGATAAGCTGTTGGTATCGGAAGTTGCCAAAAGACGGGAAACTCAAGCAGAGAAACGAGCTGAACAGACGGAACGGGAACGCCGGATGGCTGAAAGAACAGCTACAATGTCTCAAGGGACACCGTCTGAAAATGCTCCGATGCCCAACGGAGATATTCCGTTGCCTCCTGAAATAGATAACGGATATACAGAGGTTCCTCCCGCTCTGCAGGAAGACAACTATGCATCTTTTATCCCCCAGGAAGGAAAGGAAGGACAAGAATTCTACAAATTCGAACGGCTGATATTACAAGCGGTAGTTCGTTATGGAGAAAAAATCATGTGTAACCTGACTGATGAAGAAGGAAACGAGATTCCGGTAACCGTTATAGAATATGTGATTAATGATTTGAAAGAAGATGAGTTAGCTTTTCATAATCCGTTGCACCGCCAAATGTTATCGGAAGCTGCTGCACACATGCATGATTCCAATTTCATTGCTGAACGTTATTTCCTGGCACATCCTGATCCGGTAATCAGTAAATTGAGTGTGGATTTGATTAATGTGCGGTATCAGCTTAGTAAATACCACTCCAAATCCCAAAAGATCGTAACAGATGAAGAGCGTCTCTATGAAATGGTTCCAATGTTAATGATTAACTTCAAATATGCAATCGTAACGGAGGAATTGAAGCACATGCTTTATGCCCTGCAAGATCCTGCTCTTGCCCATGATAATGAAAAATGTGACTCGCTTATGAAACGCTTTAATGAGTTGAAGACCGTACAAAGCATCATGGCAAAACGATTGGGTGACAGGGTTGTTCTGCGATGATTCCTCATCGGTGCCGAGAGATGTCTTCATCGGTGCCGCACACCCTCTTCATCGGTGCCGAAGCCTGCCTTCCCCGGTACCGAAACCAAATAGCATTTCTTACCAGGTTTTCTCTACAAAGTCCCGTGTTGAATCAGATTCATAAACTCTTCACGAGTTTTTGCCTGATTGAAAGCCCCGGTAAAATCCGAAGTAGTAGTAATAGAATTTTGTTTTTCTACACCACGCATCTGCATACACATGTGTTTGGCTTCCACTACCACCATTACCCCAAGTGGATTCAGTGTTTCCTGAATACACTCTTTGATTTGCAGTGTCATGCGTTCCTGCACTTGCAGGCGATGAGAGAATATATCGACTACACGGGCTATCTTGCTCAACCCGGTGATATAGCCGTTAGGAATATAAGCCACGTGTGCCTTCCCGTAGAACGGCAACATGTGATGTTCGCAAAGGGAGAAGAAATCGATATCTTTCACAATCACCATCTGACTGTATTCTTCCTGGAATTTAGCAGAGCGAAGCACTTCATGAGGATCCATGTGATACCCTTTCGTCAAGCTTAACATTGCTTTAGCCACCCGTTCCGGAGTTTTCAGCAACCCTTCCCGTTCGGCATCTTCACCCAACAAAGTTATAATACTACGATAATGACTCTTCAACTCCTCCAGATTCGGAGAAACAATTTCTTCTTTTTCTAACATGATACAATTATAAAGGAATATTGATCTGGTCTCTTACAATAGAAACCTCTTTGAACACACCGGTAGACTTCAACCGACGCATCATTGCGTCCGCCTCTTCAATGCTCCGGAAATCACCTACACGACAAAGCCAACGAGGTGGATTGAACGAAGTATATACTGTCAATTCAGGGAAATACTCTTTAACGCGTGATGCTACATGATAAGCATCATTCTTAGCCTGACGAGTATTATTACCGGCATACGCCTGTATTCTGAATCCGGAAGTCTTTATTACTTTCTGTTCACCTGTTGCAGGACGTTCCATCCCTATCAGAGCCTCAATACGGGGATCTTGATGAATAGTCACCTTTCCTTGTCCCGGAACGTTACGTTCCAGACTTTTGACAATGCCCTGTGCCTGTACACCGACAACTGCCAATACCAACAACAAAGTAAGTAAAGCTAGTTTTCTCATTCTATAAATAATATTTAGGCACGGATTACGCGGATTATACAGTTTTTGAAATCTCTTGGACTAAACGATATCGTGTAATCCGTGAAATCCGTGCCTGAAAGAAGTTTTAATTATGCGTTAAAAGCATCAATGATACCTTTGAAATCAGATACTTTCAGAGCAGCACCACCAATCAAACCACCATCAACGTCCGGGTTAGCGAACAGTTCTTTAGCGTTAGAAGGTTTGCAGCTACCACCGTAAAGGATAGAAGTATTGTCTGCGATTTCTTTGCCATACTTGTCAGCTACGATAGAACGGATGAAGGCATGGATTTCCTGTGCTTGTTCAGGAGAAGCAGTTTTACCTGTACCGATAGCCCAAACCGGTTCGTAAGCCAATACAATCTTAGAGAAGTCTTCAGCCGACAGAGAGAATACAGATTCCATTTGTGCAGCTACCACTTCGTTCTGCTTGTTAGCTTCGCGTTCTTCCAACACTTCACCGATACAGAAAATCGGAGTCAGACCGTTAGCCAAAGCCAATTTTACTTTTTCTTCAAGGATAGCAACTGTTTCACCGTAGTATGCACGACGTTCAGAGTGTCCCAGAATTACATATTTTGCACCAGTAGAAGCAACCATTTCAGCAGAAACTTCACCTGTATAAGCACCTGATGCTTTGTCTGCACAGTTTTCAGCACCTACACCAATCTTAGCAGCGTCTACCAACGGAGTAACAGAAGCCAAGTGGATGAACGGAGTACAGATGATTACATCACAGTTAGGCTTTTCGTTAGCCAATGCTTCGTTCAGTTCTTTAGCCAAAGCGATACCCTCTTGAAGGGTTTTGTTCATTTTCCAGTTTCCTGCAACAATGTTCTTTCTCATTTTGTTTTTTTATTTTAAAGGGTTAATAAATTTACGATTGGACGATTGACGATTGAACGATTCAGGTTAGTGTTCGTTACAGAGGGTCGCTCGTTATCATTTTTTCTTATTCTTGTTCTTCTATTCCTTGATTCTTTGTTTCCGGTTCTTTGCTTTTTATCTCTTCTTCTTGTTGCTTCCGCTTCGCAGTTTTCCGTTCCCGGCGGCGAACGACCAACACATCCACCCCAAGCACTAACAACAACGGAATAACAAACCACAGAAAAACATATCCTACCGTATGAGCGTCACTGCTCACTTTCTGCTTTCCTAGCGGCAGATTCTCCAGCTTGTCCGTCAGTACGTATTCATCCGGTATATCCTCATCGCTCCATTTATTCAGAATGGTTCCGTTCTTAATCAACATCAACCCCGGGTTGGAGCGAACCATCGTCTTCAATGTTATATCATCCATTTGGCAGAAAGGATATTCGGCTCCTGTCTTGTCCTTCCACAGTTCTATCTGTTCCTCCGGTGAAGAAGTGAGGCAATAAAATTTGTAGCCATGCTCCACCGAATAGTCATATATTTCATTAATCAAATCAATGTTACTATCATCCGCCTCTTCAATCCGATGGGCAACCAACAGGAAAGTATATCCTATATCCGTCAATACATCGTCTGTTATATCTTCCCCCGTATTCAGATCTATCATAGAGAAATCGTGAATAGCCGGTTCATATCCTTTTTCCTTAAGGATGGTACGCGTATCGACAAATGTCCAGGTACTATCCGGATAGTTATCCAACGTAAATTTTTTCTGCTCTCCGTTCTTCTCCAGGATAAAGATGCTTTCATATACGCTTGGTTTGGCTCCTTCGGGCATTGTCATTCCTTCTAGGATATTCTTTCCGATCTTGTAAGGACGAAAGTCTAAAACAGGCAAACGGTCCAGGCAATAGAACGATAAAGTAAACACAAAAAACAGCGTATAAAGAGAAACCAGCCACTCCATCTTCACACTGATAAAACGAATCA
Organism: Bacteroides sp. 3_1_13; assembly: GCF_001185845.1. Lineage (NCBI taxonomy): Bacteria > Pseudomonadati > Bacteroidota > Bacteroidia > Bacteroidales > Bacteroidaceae > Bacteroides > Bacteroides sp. 3_1_13. Next base: position 2,138,755 of record NZ_KQ236955.1, on the reverse strand, counting down.
GCATCCTCCTGTGACGGAAAGCCATTATTGCCGCAAACAGCAGAATGATATTCTTTCCAAATGTTTCCCAATTCGTCAATACCCAGGCATCACCAAAACAACCGCAGTCCGAAACCGGATCAAAGATGGCAAGATACAAGGTCAGTGGCGTCATGAAAATCATCAGCATCAAAGCCAATGAGGTAGCCAATGTTCTTCTTGTTGCAAAGAACAAAGAGATACCTATAAAAAACTCAACGGCAGATAAAACGATACCTCCCAATAAAGGGAAGAATGAAGGGAACCAGGAAGCCATTCCGAATGCAGTCAGATAATCCTGTATCTTATACTGGAAACCCAGCGGATCAACTGCCTTTACAAATCCGGAAAAGATGAACGATGCCGCCAAAAGAAAACGACACATATTCGCCACTACCTCCTGAATGATATGTAAGTTCTTATCCTTCAAATTCTATCTTAATCAGTCCGAAAACAGAGTAATTAATCATATCCATATAATTGGCATCAATACCTTCTGACACCAATGTATTGCCGGCCAAGCTCTCAATCTGCTTGGTACGGTAGATTTTCATCAGAATCAAGTCTGTGTAAGAGCTGACACGCATGCTCCGCCAGGCTTCATCATAATCATGATTCTTGGCAAGCATCAGTTCTAATGCCTCTTTTGCATACTTATCGTACAAAGCCATCGCTTCTTCATTGCTGATGTCGGCAGACTCGGCATACCCCAGTTCCAACTGGATAAGTCCGATGATGCCATAATTGACAATCGCAATAAACTCGGCACGGATTCCCTCGTCAATCAGGGTTACTCCTTTGGTTTCAATACTTCGAATCCGATTGGCTTTAATAAAAATCTGGTCAGTCACCGAAGCCGGACGCAGGATACGCCATGCAGGTCCGTAATCGTGCAGCTTCTTGGAAAATAAGTCACGGCACAAAGCGATGACATGTTCAAATTGTTGCTTGGTATCTTTCATCTTCTTCCAAATAGTGCGCAAAGGTAACAATAATTAAGTAAAAACAGAAAGAGGGCACTCTAAATTATATTAAAGTGCCCTCTCCTAAAGATATTGTATTACTGTTTTATAAGCTATATTTTTTATGAACAACGCAAAACCTGTCCGATACGCAAAGTAGTGGTCGGTTTGATACGGTTCAGTTTGCAAAGTGTACTGACTGATACGCCACGCAATTTAGCAATGCGGGACAATGTATCGCCACTCTTCACCTTGTGATAACGGATGGTACCGTCAGCCACTTGAGTATCATGAGAACCAGCACGCTTCACGCCTTTTGCTTTGCGGAACGTATAAGTATCGGCAACGATATCTTGTTTCGGGAAGTCGAACATATAAATCGGATTAATTGCAATCCCCAGGAAGCGGGTTTCGAAATGAAGATGCGAACCAGTAGAGCGTCCGGTGTTACCACCCAAACCGATTACTTCTCCGGCTTTCACTAATTGGTTTTCTTCAACCAATTGTTTTGATAAATGACCATACACTGTTTCCAATCCATTATCATGACGGATAACGACATATTTTCCATATCCTCTACGCTCATATTTTACGATACGTACTTTACCGTCAAAAGCAGCTACGATAGTATCACCTATATTCACTTTCAAGTCCAACCCATTATGCATTCTTCTCCAACGAGGACCGAAAGGCGAAGTAATTTTTGTACTTGGAGTTGGCATATGGAAACCTGTCAGGTCGATTGTATACGTATCAGGGATAATAGCATTTCCGTAAGCATGTACATACTGGTTGTTCCAGTTTGGATAAAGACTTAGGGCGGGATATTCGGACTGTTCGGCACGGATTTGCTTCTGCAAGGCCAAAGAGTCTACTGATTTTAATTTCTTGTCTATCGGTGCTTGGCGGGCAATCAGGTCTTGTGAGAAAGAGCTCAGACTGACCATAGCCGCAACAGCGACCAATCCTGTTTTAATAATGCTAAAATTCATTCCTTCTTTGTCAATTCAATTAATATTCGTCGTTTGCGTACAGGTAATCGAATGTAGCCTGCTTGTAATCGAATATTTCTTCCGGTTTAAAAAATCTCGTTAATTCAATAGCTGCAGTCTCCGGAGAATCGGATGTATGAACGATATTCTCTTGAAAGCTCATACTGTAATCCCCGCGAATGGTGCCTGGGGCAGCTAAACGTCCATTAGTCGGTCCCGCCAACGTACGGACTGTTTGAATAGCATCCACACCTTCGAAACAACAAACAATGACAGGAGTTGTCATCATCGAATCTTTCACACGCTGAAAGAAAGGTTTGCCGCTAAGGTGGGCATAATGTTCGCTTAACAATTCATCAGTCAGTTGCATCATCTTCATGCCGGCCAACCGTAATCCTTTACGTTCAAAAAGATGAGTAATCTCACCAACCAATCCCCGTTGAAGGGTACATGGTTTTAAAATGACCAGCGTTTTTTCAAGCATAATACTCGACTTTGCAAATGGTTAAACAATACATTTACTAAAAAAATTCTTCCAAAGATAGTGTTTTCCTACGAAATGGCAAGGAAGTTATTAACTATTTTTCAGATGCTTAGAACGAAAAGGAAGAGGAATCAGGTCGTTAAACTCCTATAAATAGGGAGAATAGAGCCGAAATATGTTTTGCAACACATTTGCGCAAATAAACTGCATGTTTAACCGTTTTTCAGCTTATGGCAGCCCAGTTAACATTCGTTTTCCGTAAGGCTTTAAGCTGTCGCCATAAGATTTCGTTCTCCGGACTTTGTGCTGCAGGGTCTTGTTCTACAATACTTTCAGCTATAGCACGAACGTATTGCAACAGTTGACCGTCGCGGACAATATCCGCGATCTTCAAATCGAAAGCGATACCGCTTTGCTGTGTACCTTCAAGATCACCGGGACCACGCAATTTCAAATCGGCTTCTGCTATTTCAAAGCCATCATTGGTGCGCACCATGATTTCCAATCGTTTCCGGGTATCCTCCGTCAACTTGTAATTCGTCACCAGAATACAATAAGACTGTTCCGCTCCACGTCCTACCCGGCCACGCAACTGATGCAACTGCGAAAGCCCGAAACGTTCTGCATTTTCAATAATCATCACCGAAGCATTCGGGACGTTCACTCCGACTTCAATGACGGTAGTAGCCACCATGATCTGCGCTTTGCCCGAAACAAAAAGCTGCATTTGCTCATCCTTCTCGGCTGGTTTCATTTTGCCATGCACTTTACAAACCGTACATTTCGGAAACTCTTCCAGAATATGTTGATATCCTTCTTCAAGATTCTTCAAATCAATCTTTTCGCTTTCTTTAATCAGCGGATAAACAATATAGACCTGGCGTCCTTCTTCAATTTGTTTGCGCACCGAACGGTACATACTTTCCCGGCGGTTATCAAATTGGTGGATGGTAGTAATCGGTTTTCTTCCGGGTGGAAGCTCGTCGATAATAGATACGTCCAAATCACCATACAATGTCATTGCCAAAGTGCGTGGGATCGGGGTAGCAGTCATCACGAGCACATGCGGAGGTTGAACATTCTTACTCCAAAGACGGGCGCGTTGTGCCACGCCAAAGCGATGCTGTTCGTCGATAACAACGAAGCCTAAAGAAGAGAAATTGACAGTATCTTCAATAACGGCATGCGTTCCTATTAATATATTCACATCTCCGGTCAGCAATCCGGTCAGAATCGCTTCCCGCCTTTTGCCTTTAATAGAGCCTGTCAGCAGTTCGACACGGATATCCATGCCAAAGAGCAGTTCTTTGATCGTTTCATAATGCTGGTTTGCCAAGATTTCGGTGGGCGCCATCATGCAAGCCTGATAACCGTTATCCAACGCCAACAGCATACTCATCAAAGCAACCAGTGTTTTCCCGCTTCCTACATCTCCCTGCAAGAGGCGATTCATCTGCCTGCCACTGCCGACATCGTTCCGTATTTCCTTCAATACCCGCTTCTGTGCACCTGTCAGTTGAAAAGGAAGATTCTTTGTATAAAATGTATTGAACACATCTCCCACTTTCTCAAAGATATATCCACGATATCTTTTTTGTCTGTCTTTGGCATAGCGGAGGATATTCAGTTGAACATAAAACAGCTCTTCGAACTTAAGGCGATATTGCGCCCTGCGAAGCACATCGGGATTGGTCGGAAAGTGGATATTCCGGAGAGCTTCCGTCAAAGGCATCAGATGATATTCCGCCAGCAATTTGGAAGAAAGTGTTTCAGGCAGAGGCTCCTGTATTTGTTGAATCACCGTTGCCATCATCTTCTCAATCGCGTGAGAGTTGAGGAAACTGCGCTTCATCTTCTCCGTCGTATTATAATAAGGTTGCAATCCCACCGAAGAAAGTTTCAAATCTTCCGGCTTGTCTACATCGGGATGCGCCACATTGATACGTCCGTTGAAAACAGTCGGTTTACCGAAGATGATATATTCTTCGTGCAACTTATACTTGCCTAAGATATACTTAATGCCTTGAAACCACACCAAATCCACGACTCCCGTACCATCCGAAAAGTGCGCCGTCAAACGACGTTGACGTCCTTCGCCAATGGTTTCGAAACCGAGAATTTCTCCTTTCAACTGGATATACGGCATATTGCCATCTATTTCGTGAATGTAATAGATGCGGCTCCGGTCAATATATTTATAAGGGAAATAATAAATTAAATCGTGCAAGGAGTAGATTTCCAACTCCTTATTTAATACAGCGGCTTTTTGAGGGCCTACACCGGAGATGAATTTTATGTCGCGTGTGGCTAAATCGAACATTTATAAAAGAGCACTCCCTACTTTTAAATCGAAAGGAGTCGTTATTTTTATATTTTCACGGTTACCTTCCGCCAGATACACAGGTATTCCCATTGCTTCAACAACGGAAGCGTCATCTGTAAAGAAGGAAGTAAATTCTTGTGTATATGCTTGTTTCAACAACTCTACATCAAATACCTGCGGTGTTTGCACCAGCTTGTAATCATTCCGGCTGACCGTTTCACTTCCGGCATTTGTCAGATGGCGAAGTGTCTCTACCACATCCACCACAGGGATCACTGCTTTCTGCACTTTTGCCAAGTCATAACAACGGCGAATCACCTCTACCGACACAAACGGACGTACGCCATCATGCACCCCTACCAGTCCCGGCTCCTGCACCAGTGCCAGACCGTTCTTTACAGAGTAAAAACGTGTTTCGCCTCCATCGGCAAGGGTATGTTCCACCGCAAAGCTGTGTTTTTGGCAAAGTTGCTTCCAAAAGTCCTGCTGTTCCCGTGGAAGCACTACTATGATTTGAAGTGTTTCGTCATATCTCCTGAATACTTCCAGGGTATGCATCAACACAGGTTTATCACCCATGGGAAGGAATTGTTTCGGGAGGTCACTTCCCATTCGCAAGCCCTTTCCACCGGCGACAATGATTACATATTTCTTCATGGACGGTTTAGCGTTTAACACACATCGCTTCTACCAGTTCGTCTACTTTTTCTTTACCTACCAACAGGTCAACGATTGTCAAAGCAAATTCCATGGCAGCACCCGGTCCCATACCGGTAATGATGTTTCCATCACGTACGACAGGTTCATTTACACATTCTGCACCATCCAGATATTGTTCAAAACTCGGATAACAGGTAGCCTTCTTTCCTTTCAGCAGTCCCAGTTTACCCAATACCATCGGAGCAGCACAAATGGCCGCAATAGGTTTACCTTTTGCGGCAAAATCAAGAATCAATTTACGCAACCCTTCGTGCTTGTCAAGTGTGGCAGCTCCCGGCATTCCTCCCGGCAACAGCAGCAGTTCAGCATCGAAGAAATCGCAATTCTCGAAGTTGATATCGCAAAGGACGGATACGTCATGTGCTCCCACTACAATTTCATCCGGCGTAACGGATACGATTTCTACATTAAGTCCGGCACGTCTCAACGTGTCAATAGCAGTAAAGGCTTCAATTTCTTCAAAACCATCTGCAAAAAAAGCGTATACAGTTCCCATAATCCTTTATATATTTGGTTAATGATACTATCTCAAGTTAAAATAATAGGTGATTGTCCCTGTCTGGTTATTCACCCCATCTATCGTATTAAAACGGGCTTTCTTCGCTGCATCCTCCGCCGCCTTACGCAAAGCGGAATTTACCGTATTCGTTTGAGGGCTAATACTGGTCGATATCACTTGCCCTGCAGGATTCACGGTGATATTCACCACTACACGTCCTTCTTCCTGCACATTATATACAGGCTTCGGCAAACTGCCCGTACCTAAAGAACGTCCGCCAAGGTCAAATGTTCCATAACCTCCGGTTCCGGTCTTCGCTCCGGTAGAAGAATTTCCCTCCTTGCTACCTTCGGTTCCCGTGCCACTAGCCGCTGTTCCTTTATTTCCTGTCATTTGCGCTCCCTTTCCAAACGCACCGGACACCCTCTTTCTGGCAGCTTCTTCGGCAGCCTTACGTTCACGTTCCGCTTTTTCTTCTGCCAGCCGTTTCGCTTCCGCAGCTTTTTCGGCTTCCGTTTTTTCGGGCTTCTTCACCGGTTCTTTCGGCTTGACCACCTCTTTAGGTTTCACCGTTTCTTTTTTCGGTTCTTCCGTCTTAGGTTTCAGAGTTACTGTTTCCTCTTCAGTCTGCGTCAATAAATCCTGTTCCGAAGGAAGTTCCGGTGCTGTTTCCGCGGGTGCTGCCGCATCTTCATCCATGATATCCACGTCTACCAGAGAGGGATCATCGAAGCCACTTGCTGCGTCTACATTTCCCATCATTACAGGCACTCCGCCTGCATCTTCATCCGGTTGAGGGACAGTAAAGCTCACCAGAATCAAAAGAGCAATCACTGCCACATGCACCAACAGTGCACCCAGCGCTCCTATGTATTCACCCTTTTTTCTTCTGTCCATTGTTTCTTATTTGTTTTCAGGCGGGCGTGTAGCCAGCACCATCTTAAAATGATTCTCGTTTGCAATGTTCAATACCCTTACGATCTCACGGTAAGGTACCGATTCATCCGCATACAATGCCACGTACATTTCCGGCTCCTTCTCTGCGCAACTCTGCAAGAATGAAGTCAGGTCGTTCAGCGCCACCGGCTGCTCTTTTTCATTGCCGAAAGCGGCATAGAAATTCAAGTCTTTATCGATAACCACTCTTGTCAGCGGTTTGGCCGAAGTCTGCTGCTTGCCTTGCGGCAACAAGACTTTGATAGCATTGGGCGACACCACCGTAGAGGTTATCATAAAGAATATCAGCAACAGGAAGATGACGTCCGTCATGGAAGCCATGCTGAAATTGGGCGATACTCTATTTCTTCTTTTTAATCCCACTTTGTTAGTGATTAAGGGTTAGTGATTAATAGGTTGGCATATCGATTCACTTTCCAGCCGGCTCGTTCAGCAAGTCCATGAACTCCATTGTACGAGATTCCATTTTATTTACCACACGGTCTACCAGCATCACCAGATAATTGTAGGCAAACATAGCAATGATACCGACAATCAGACCACCGACCGTAGTAATCATAGCTTCATAGATACCACCGGAAAGTAAAGTGATATCAATGTTTCCGCTTCCGGCATTCGCCATTTCGTAGAATGCACGCACCATACCGGTCACCGTACCGAGGAATCCAAGCATCGGAGCACCTCCAGAAATAGTTGCCATTACAGTCAATCCTTTTTCCAGCTTTGCCACTTCAATATTACCTACATTCTCAATAGCTACCTGTACATCGTTAATAGGACGTCCTAAACGGCTGATCCCTTTTTCTATCATACGTGCCGAAGGGGTGTTTATCGTACGGCAATAGTTAATAGCCGCTTTGATCTCACCGCTATGAATATAGTCTTTAATCCGCTCCATAAACATCGGGTCCTCTTTTCCTGCCTTACGAATCATGTAGTTACGTTCAAACAGGATATAGAAACAGACAACCGACAATACACCCAGCACAATCATAATCCATCCACCCTTGATAGCCATATCAAGCATGTTCATTTCAGGAGCGTTCACCTCCGTCAATACGGGGTTGGCAGTAGCCAGCGAGTCGGCCATATTCATAGCCCCTTGGGCTAACAAGATCATTGCATTCATGAGCGTAGACAGTTTTTATATTCCTGAATGGTACGTTCGAGTCCCAGATACAATGCATCGCTAATCAACGCATGTCCGATGGAGACTTCATCCACCCAAGGAATGTTTTTATAGAAATAATTTAAATTAACCAGACTCAAGTCGTGTCCGGCGTTCAATCCGATACCCAGTTTACGGGCAGTCTTCGCGGCTTCGATAAAAGGAGCGATGGCAGCTTCCGGATTCTTCGGATAGTTCGTTGCGTATGGTTCGGTATACAGTTCGACACGATCCGCTCCCGCTTTTGCTGCATATTCCACCATTTCAGGATCGGCTGCCACAAAAACAGAAGTACGAATACCGGCGCTGTTAAACTGATCAAGCACTTCAGTCAGGAATTCCAGATTTGCTTTGGTGTCCCAACCGGAATTAGAAGTAATCTGTGAAGGATCGTCGGGAACCAGAGTTACCTGATGCGGTTTGACTTTCAACACCAGGTCAATAAATTCCGGAGCGGGATAACCTTCGATATTAAATTCCGTGCGCAACAAAGGGCGCAAATCATATACATCTGAACGACGAATGTGGCGTTCATCGGGACGAGGATGAACAGTGATACCGTCTGCACCAAAAGATTCACAATCAAGCGCTACCTTTACTACATCGGGGACATTTCCTCCGCGAGCATTCCTTAGTGTGGCAATCTTGTTTATGTTTACACTTAATTTAGTCATAGTTCTACGTTATATTTGCCGCAAAAATACAAATATTATTATTAGTTGCCTAATAATACGAAACGCATTATGGGTTCTTTTTTGGTTATTTAAAGTAGAAATCCAAGAAAAAATGCCAAATTTGCATCCTGAACTAATGATGTTGCTTATGAAATTCGCCATTTTCGGAAATACTTATCAGGCTAAAAAGTCCTCTCATGCTGTCACCTTGTTTAAACTTTTAAAGAAACAGGGAGCAAAGATTGGTATGTGCAGGGAATTTTATCAATTCCTAGTTTCTGAAAATATGGATATTAAAGCAGATCAATTATTTGATGGTGATGATTTTACTGCCGATATGGTAATCAGCATCGGAGGCGACGGAACATTTCTGAAAGCTGCCCGCCGCGTAGGAAGAAAAGGGATTCCTATTTTGGGAATTAACACAGGACGTTTAGGATTTCTGGCAGATATTTCGCCGGAGGAAATGGAGGAAACATTTGATGAAATCCAAAACGGCAGATATAGTGTGGAGGAACGGAGCGTACTTCAGTTGATCTGCAACGACAAACATCTCCAAGATTCTCCTTATGCCCTCAACGAAATAGCTATTCTCAAACGAGACAGCTCCTCAATGATTAGTATCCGGACAGCTATTAATGGCGCATATCTGAATACTTATCAAGCTGACGGGTTAGTAATTGCCACTCCAACAGGTTCCACAGCCTACTCTTTGAGTGTAGGAGGCCCGATCATCGTCCCTCATTCCAACACTATTGCCATCACTCCGGTGGCTCCACATAGTCTCAACGTCCGCCCTATCGTTATTCGGGATGACTGGGAGATTACATTAGATGTAGAAAGCAGAAGTCACAACTTCCTCGTCGCCATCGACGGGAGGAGCGAGACTTGCAAAGAAACGACTCAACTAACCATCCGTCGGGCAGATTACAGCATAAAGGTAGTGAAACGTTTTAATCACATTTTTTTCGATACACTCCGCAGCAAGATGATGTGGGGAGCTGACGGAAGACGGTAAACAGTTCACATTATGCAACCGTTATTCCTCACCACCCGATTCAACTATACGGTACTTAAAAATAGAACTTCTAAAAAAAGGGACATTCAAGTTGTTGGGGATGCAACAAATTGGGTATAGATTCCAACTAAAGAGAAAAAGGGCCGGGATTTACTATCTTCAGAAATCAGATTAACATGATTTCCCCCTATATTTACTCAATAAGATTAAAATTATACTGATTGCATTTGCAAATCATTCTTTTATAGACAACAGTCCTTCATTTTATCAATTTCTCCTTATCTTTATTCGCATACAAACTAGAGAGAAAAACTGCTTCCAATCATTCCCATATGACTTCCTCACCGAGAAACGAACTGTCCCTCACCGAGGAAGGATAAGTTCCTCGGTGAGGGACAGTTCGTTGATTTTAATCCAACGAAGGCTTCTACGATTAAAAAGCCGCATATTGTATGCAAATTCATGCTACATTCACCCTATTTTCTGTATATTATTGCAATTATTTATGCAGTTCTTTCCCCAGTTCATCCATAAAAGAACAGCTGTTACCCGAAGAAATATTAAAAACAGACCATCGGGTTAGTTAATATAGAAGAAAAATAAAATATCGATAGAGAAAAATAATACCCCGATATTAATTTAATGTAAACGACTGCGAACCAATCAGGTTCCCGCCTTCAAAAATATCTACCCGGTAATTTCCGGCATATAGAAACTCTTCTACATCCCAAAACACATTGATATTCTGTTCTTCTCCGTTATACTCAATATACTTCTTAATTGAATAAACCAATGTACGGTTTTCATAAGGGAAAGTATTGGATGCACTCTTGGTCAGTACATCATTATCGGGTTTGGTAATACGTATATAAATGGTACGTTCACCGTTTTCAGCAGTTATATTCTTCACGACCGTGAAACTGATAGCCAATTTCACCACATCTTTCACCTTCTTCGCCACTTTACCGCGTTTATTGCGTGGTTCGATACGAATATTAGTTGCATCGAGTTGTGCGGCTAACGTCACCTTCTTATCCAGATTTTTCTTTTCTTCGGAAAGGTTACTGATTTGTTGTGAAGCCTGATTATATTTTTGTGTTACTTCTGCAATGACCTGTTTCTGCTGTGCAGCCAGTTTATTTAGTGAATCAATCTGATTAATATAACCAACCATTACTTTACGTAAAGTAGCCAATTCTTTCTTTAAACGACGAATCTCTGTTGCATTCGAACTCTTCACAGTACGAAGTTCTTCTAATAGACGTTGGGTCTTTAACTGTTCCTGTTCTAACAATACTCCTAATGAGTCATTAGTAACCTTAAACTTCAATTCATCATATTCTTGCACAAAACGACTATATTCGTTTTCCAGATCTTCCTTATCCAATTGGAATTCCTGCACTAACTCCCGATTAGCTTTTTTTTCGGTAAACAATAAATAAGTAATACCAATAATAGCTATCACCAAGATAGCCACGGCCGCAATAAGAAGGCTTTTTTTACTCATAGTTTCAGTTGTGAATTGATAACGTGCGCAAAAGTAATCATTTCGCAACAGAAGTCAAGTATAAAAAGTGAGAGTTTTTGAAAAACTCCCGACTAATCTATGCAATTTTAATTTATTAACCAGTCAACCAGGCCGAACCGACAGACGCAAAGTACCCCGACTGATTCTCCTTTATGATCCTAAGCGGCCACTGACATTACCTGATCGAAGTATCCTTATTTGCGACTTTTACCTTGTTTACGTACTAGTTTTGAAGCAAATGGTACTTTAGCAAACAAGTATTGAAATTATTTTTTAGTGAAGCGGTAGCCCGAGAAATAATATAGAATTCACCTAACGTACAAACGTATGTTATCTACCGTGTGAATGTCCGTTACCCACCGGGCGAGCATCAATAACCTACCAGACAAAAGGCGGTCATCTGCCGGACGAACAGTTCATGAGGGACACGAGAACAGAAACGACACCGACGAAGTGATCCAAACCGACAACGGCAGCAGCCAAAGCCATCTTCTCTGCCCAGTATTATTGCTATTGTTTATAACAGAAATAATACTTTTACTTACTCTTCTTTACTTTACTCTTCTCTACTCTACTGGTTTTCATTGGGTTTTTCCCCTTTACTGGCGGGCGTTTCAGCGCTTTGTACCCCCCTCTCCGAACACCCTCGTTTTTGTATCGTTTTCGTTGTTTATTCTCCGCTTCTCTTCCACGCTTGCCAACGGCTTGTTCGACCACTTTTTTTTCATGATAGCCATCCATTCCGTAGAACTTAGACCTTTAACTAAAATTATTACGGAAAAATTTCTTTAATCAGGATTATCGTTGTAATTTTGTCGCGCTAAAAGATAAAACAAATTATCAACTTTTTAAATATATAGTATTATGTCAAAAGTAACCGTAGTAGGCGCAGGTAACGTAGGTGCTACATGTGCAAATGTACTTGCTTTTAATGAAGTAGCAGACGAAGTAGTAATGCTGGACGTTAAAGAAGGCGTTTCAGAAGGTAAAGCAATGGATATGATGCAGACAGCTCAATTGCTGGGTTTCGACACTACATTGGTAGGCTGCACTAACGACTATGCTCAAACCGCTAACTCTGACGTTGTTGTGATTACTTCAGGTATTCCTCGTAAACCGGGTATGACTCGTGAAGAGCTGATTGGTGTGAACGCTGGTATCGTTAAATCGGTAGCAGAAAACCTGTTGAAATATTCTCCTAACGCTATCATCGTTGTTATCTCTAACCCGATGGATACAATGACTTATTTGGCATTGAAAGCTTTGGGCTTGCCGAAAAACCGTGTGATCGGTATGGGTGGTGCTTTGGATAGCTCTCGTTTCAAATATTTCTTGTCTCAAGCTATCGGTTGCAACGCTAACGAAGTAGAAGGTATGGTTATCGGTGGTCACGGTGATACTACTATGATTCCTTTGACTCGTTTCGCTACTTACAAAGGTATGCCTGTAGCCAACTTCATCTCTGCCGAAAAACTGGAAGAAGTAGCCGCTGCTACAATGGTAGGTGGTGCTACACTGACTAAATTGCTGGGTACTTCTGCATGGTATGCACCAGGTGCAGCAGGAGCATTCGTAGTTGAATCTATCCTTCATGACCAAAAGAAGATGGTTCCTTGTTCTGTATTATTGGAAGGTGAATATGGTGAATCAGATCTTTGCATCGGCGTTCCTGTAATCCTTGGCAAGAACGGTATCGAAAAGATCGTTGAACTGAACCTGAACGAAGACGAAAAAGCTAAGTTCGCAGCTAGCGCAAAAGCTGTTCACGGAACGAACGCTGCTTTGAAAGAAGTAGGTGCTCTGTAATTAATCCCCTTACTTTATATATCAAGAAAGGCTGTTCTTCACTACGAGGAACAGCCTTCTTTCTTTTCTACAGAATCCTACCCCACTATATTTTAAAAAAAGCTAATTCATTTTGCACTTTCAAGTAAAGCTCATACATTTGCATCGTTGTTTATGCAATTATTGTTTAAGTAAACAAGTTCAAAAAAACAGACTACTTCAATAAACAAATTACATAAGAACCGGGTTATTAAATATAGAAGTATCACCTTATTAATATGCAAGATGCGATGAAAAAAGTATTTCTTCTGACAATTCTGCTAAGTCTCACTTTCATAGGAAAAGCGCAGAACTTTCTAAGTCTGGATAGTTGCCGCGCATTAGCTCTTGCCAACAACAAAGATTTGTTGATAAGCAATGAGAAGATAAATGCTGCCCATTATCAACGGAAAGCTGCATTTACGAATTATCTTCCCAATTTCTCGGCAACCGGAGCTTACATGAGAAACCAGAAAGAGTTTTCATTATTAAACAACGACCAGAAAGCTGCGCTTTCAGGACTAGGAACTAATCTGGCAGGCCCTATCCAACAGGCTGCAACCGAGATTGCAACAGCACATCCTGAATTAAAACCACTTATTGCTTCCTTAAGCGGAAAACTAGGAGCGGCTCTGCCTGCTCTCGACCAAGCGGGAAACTCTTTAGTGGATGCGCTCCGCACAGACACCAGGAATGTCTATGCAGGTGCTCTTACATTGACACAGCCTTTATATATGGGTGGAAAAATCCGGGCGTACAACAAAATAACAAAGTATGCCGAAGAGTTGGCTCAAGAACAACACCACGGTGGCATGCAGGAAGTAATCATGAGTACAGACCAGGCTTATTGGCAAGTTATTTCGCTGGTTAATAAGAAGAAGTTGGCGGAAGGTTATTTAAAGCTCTTGCAACAGCTGGACGGTGATGTGAAAAAAATGATTAATGAAGGAGTAGCCACCAAAGCGGATGGCTTGTCTGTACGCGTCAAGGTGAATGAAGCAGAAATGACACTCACCAAAGTGGAAGATGGATTGAGCCTTGCCCGAATGTTGCTGTGCCAACTATGCGGTATTGATCTTAGCTCCCCCATCACGCTAGCAGATGAAAATATGGAAGATATTCCATTACTGACAACAGACCCTCATTTCGATTTATCTACCGCTTATGAGAATCGTCCGGAAATACGTAGTCTCGAATTAGCGACACAGATTTATAAACAGAAAGTAAACGTAACCCGTGCCGAACATCTTCCTTCTATCGCATTGATGGGGAATTATATGGTAACCAACCCTTCTGTCTTCAACAGCTTTGAAAACAAATTCAAAGGCATGTGGAATGTGGGAGTGATGGTACAGATACCTATATGGCACTGGGGAGAAGGTATTTATAAAACGAGAGCGGCAAAAGCCGAAGCCCGCATTGCACAATACCAGCTTCAGGACGCACGCGAAAAAATAGAGTTGCAAGTCAATCAAGCCGCTTTCAAGGTAAAAGAAGCAGGTAAGAAACTGGTTATGTCTTCCAAAAACATGGAAAAAGCGGAAGAGAATCTGCGCTATGCAACGCTTGGTTTTAAAGAGGGAGTGATTGCCACCAGTAATGTTCTTGAAGCACAAACGGCATGGCTGTCCGCTCATTCAGAAAAGATTGACGCACAAATAGATGTGAAGTTAACAGAAATCTATCTGAAGAAATCTCTGGGAACACTGAAATAAATAAAAAGCAGAAAAATAAAGTAAAGAACCCAATCAGAAACAACCCAATCCCTAACCAACTCACAATCCATAAAACATAAATCATAATTCATAATTCATAAATCATATGGCACCTATAAAATCACAAAACAGCAATATGCTGCTTGCATTCCTTACTCTACTGGGAGTTATTGCAATCGTTGCAGTCGTTGGCTTCTTCATGCTTCGCAAAGGTCCTGAAATCATACAGGGACAGGCTGAAGTTACCGAGTATCGCGTTTCGAGCAAAGTTCCGGGACGTATATTGGAATTTCGCGTGAAAGAAGGACAAAGTGTCAATGCCGGAGATACGCTGGCTATTTTGGAAGCTCCTGACGTAGTGGCAAAAATGGAACAGGCACGTGCTGCCGAAGCTGCCGCACAGGCACAAAACGCAAAAGCAATCAAAGGCGCGCGTGAGGAACAAATCCAGGCAGCATACGAAATGTGGCAAAAAGCCCAAGCAGGCGTCACCATTGCCGAAAAATCATATCAACGTGTAAAGAACCTCTATGAGCAGGGAGTAATGCCTGCACAGAAATTGGATGAAGTCACTGCGCAACGGGATGCAAGCATTGCTACAGAGAAAGCAGCCAAAGCGCAATATACTATGGCAAAGAACGGAGCGGAACGTGAAGACAAGATGGCCGCGGAAGCTTTGGTAAACCGGGCAAAAGGTGCTGTTGCCGAAGTAGAATCGTACATAAAGGAGACTTATCTCATAGCTCCGGCTGCCGGAGAAGTTTCAGAGATTTTCCCGAAGGTAGGCGAATTGGTAGGTACTGGTGCTCCTATCATGAATATCGCCGAGCTCAACGATATGTGGGTAACATTCAACGTACGCGAGGATCTGCTCAAAAATCTGACAATGGGTTCGGAATTCGAAGCAGTCATTCCTGCTCTGGATAATAAAAAGATCAAACTCAAAGTATATTATCTGAAAGACTTAGGGACTTATGCCGCTTGGAAAGCAACCAAAACAACCGGACAATTCGACCTGAAAACATTCGAAGTGAAAGCTTCTCCGATAGAGAAAGTGGAAAACCTCCGTCCGGGTATGTCTGTCATCATTGACAAGTAATCATGAGAGAGAGAGAAAAGAAATATATAGCCCTGTGGCAGGTCATGCAAAGAGAGTGCCGGCGGTTGGTTTCACGCCCGCTCTACCTCTTCTGTATGGTCATTGCCCCACTGTTTTGCTATATATTCTTCACCACCTTAATGGATTCGGGACTTCCCAAGGATCTTCCTGCAGGAGTGGTAGACATGGATGATTCGTCCACCTCCCGCAATATTGTCCGCAACCTGGATGCTTTTTCACAGACAGGGGTTGTAGCTCATTACAGTAATGTGACAGATGCACGCATTGCCATGCAAGAGGGAAAAATCTACGGATTCTTCTACCTTCCCAAAGGTTTATCGGCAGAGGCACAGAGCCAACGACAACCGACAATCTCCTTCTACACCAATTACTCCTACCTGATTGCAGGCTCCCTATTGTTCAGAGACATGAAAATGATGGGAGAACTCACTTCGGGAGCTGCTGCAAGGACTATGTTATATGCCAAAGGTGCAACAGAGGATCAGGCTATGGCATATCTGCAACCGATTGTTATCGATACACACCCACTGAATAATCCGTGGCTGAACTATTCGGTATACTTATGCAATACACTGATACCGGGAGTACTCATGCTATTAATATTTATGGTAACTGTCTATTCAATCGGTGTAGAAATCAAAGATCGTACGGCTCGCGAATGGTTACGAATGAGTAACAACTCCATTTATATTGCATTGGCCGGGAAGTTGCTTCCCCACACTGTAGTCTTTTTCATCATGGGTATATTTTATAACGTATACCTGTATGGATTCCTGCATTTTCCTTGCAACAGCGGTATATTTCCGATGATATTTGCCACGCTTTGTCTTGTACTGGCATCCCAATGTTGTGGTATTGTCATGATAGGAACCCTGCCGACTCTACGACTCGGATTAAGTTTTGCTTCCCTGTGGGGAGTCATATCGTTCTCCATTTCCGGTTTTTCATTCCCGGTCATGGCTATGCATCCTGTTTTACAGGCTTTGAGCAATCTATTTCCTTTGCGGCACTATTTCCTTATTTACGTGGATCAGGCGCTCAACGGATATAGTATGGCTTACTCATGGACCAACTATATGGCACTATTAATATTTATGATGCTCCCCTTCTTCGTGGTTCACCGCCTGAAGGAAGCATTGGTTTACTATAAATATATACCCTAAATGAAAGATATAAAATTAAAAGATAAGATAGCTCAAGGCATCAATGACCTGTTTTATATCTGGAAACGGGAGTTTCAGACAACTTTCCGCGACCAGGGGGTACTGATATTCTTTATACTCGTCCCGTTAGGTTATCCGTTGCTATATAGTTTCATCTATGATAACGAAGTAGTGCGTGAAGTTCCTGCTGTTGTTGTAGATGATTCACATTCATCTCTTAGCCGCGAATATCTCCGCAAGGTAGATGCTACACCCGATATTCAAATCGTCTCCTACTGTGCCGATATGGAAGAAGCTAAACAAATGCTGAAAAACCGGCGTGCATACGGTATCATTTATATCCCTTCGGATTTTAGTGACAATATTGCCAAAGGAAAACAGACACAAGTGAGCATCTATTGCGACATGAGCGGATTGTTGTATTATAAATCGATGCTTCTTGCCAACACAGCGGTTTCTCTGAATATGAATAAGGACATCAAGATTGCACGCAGTGGAAATACAACCGACCGGCAGGATGAAATCACCGCTTATCCGATCGAATATGAAGAGATTTCCATTTTCAACCCGACTGCCGGATTCGCCGCTTTCCTAATTCCTGCAGTATTGGTATTGATTATCCAACAAACATTATTACTCGGCATCGGTCTCGCTGCAGGTACAGCTCGTGAAAATAACAGGTTTAAGGATCTCGTGCCTATTAACCGCCATTACAACGGAACGCTGCGAATTGTATTAGGAAAAGGCTTGAGTTATTTCCTGGTTTATATATTGGTAGCTTTCTACGTACTTTATGTGGTACCAAGATTATTTAGCCTCAACCAAATTGGGCAACCCAGTTCATTAATATTATTCGTTGTCCCCTATCTTGCGGCTTGTATTTTCTTTGCGATGACAGCTTCTATTGCCATTCGCAACCGGGAAACGTGTATGCTGATTTTTGTATTCACGTCAGTCCCCTTGTTATTTATTTCCGGAATCTCTTGGCCGGGAGCAGCTATTCCCCCGTTTTGGAAGTATGTATCTTACATCTTCCCCTCTACCTTTGGAATTAACGGCTTTGTAAAAATCAATAATATGGGAGCTACTCTTAGTGAAGTAGCTTTTGAATATAAGGCTTTATGGTTGCAAGCCGGCATTTATTTCCTTACCACCTGTTGGGTATACCGCTGGCAAATACTAATGAGCCGCAAACATGCAATAGAGCGATACAAAGAATTAAAAGAGAAAGCAAACTTATCCAAGCAGATAAGTGATTAATGAGTAAGAATTACAAGAGAGAGAATTAACGGTGTATCCTTTCAATGGGATATGCCGTTTTTCTTTTTATTAATAAGGATATAAAAAAATCCCCCGTTCCAAGAGAGTATAGAACGAGGGATTTTAGAGATATTATAAAGAGAGTATAATAAGTTTAGAACTTGTAACCTACGCCAATAGAGAAGTTCATGTTCTTCGGTGCACCGTCACCATCAGCCAATTTAGCCAAACCAAATTCTCCTGATAAGTCAATAAAGAATTTATTAATTTCATAAGCAACGCCTACACCGAGACCTGCATCAAATCTTTTTGCTCCAAATTGATCATCACCGTCACCAAAGAAATCAATTTTTTCATCACCAATTTTACACTTACCAGCAATACCAAATGCAAAATAAGGACCAGCTTTCACTACAATATTCTGGTTATCAGCAATTGCAAATCTTGCAGCAGCCAATACCGGAATCTCCAAATACATTGGATTCATTTTCACTTCATCCTGTTTAGCACCTTTTTGAGTGAACATCAACGAAGGTTGAATAGACCACATATCAGAGAACTGATATTCCATGCCAACGCCTACATTGAATCCAATCCTCATGTCAGTATCCATATCCCCAGTAAAGTTACTCATGTTCATACCAACTTTGGCATTCCAAGAAATCTGAGAATAAGAAACGATAGAAACAAGTGCAAATAGCACAAAAATCAAACCTTTTTTCATATCATTCATTTTTTAGTTTGCCTTCCTCTTCCCTTTGGTTGGCATTGTTAGTTAATAGTTCTGTTTGAAGTGTGGGGAATTATTCGCAACCGATTAAAGTATTGAAACACACCCTTCCGTATTTAACGTATGTTTTGTAGCCGCAAATATATTTCATTTATTTTATATAAAAAAATCCTTGATAGTCTATTTTTTGCATAAAGGTTATTAAAGAGTGACTATATAGAAAAAAATAATGTTCATCCGGTCTTTTTTTATGCTTAAATAATTTCCGAATAACAATGCAATTAAAATATTCTTGCAAGATTTATACATTTACAATTATTAACCGACTAGCTATTGCTTGTTTACGAAATATTCGTAGATTTGCGAAGTATTCGTAATTAAACAACATCTCCATGGAAAAGTTAACTATACAAGAAGAAGAAGTAATGATCTACATTTGGGAGTTACAATGCTGTTTCGTAAAAGACATTGTTGCAAAGTATACGCAACCGGCACCTCCTTATACCACAGTAGCATCTATCGTAAAGAACCTCGAGCGGAAAGGATATGTCACACCGAAACGTGTGGGTAATACCTACCAATATACTCCTGCCATTCGCGAAAATGAATATAAACGCCATTTTATGAGTGGCGTAGTTCGTAACTACTTTGAGAACTCTTACAAAGAAATGGTTTCTTTCTTTGCCAAAGACCAGAAAATTTCGACCGATGATCTCAAAGATATTATCGAACTCATTGAA
Source organism: Bacteroides sp. 3_1_13 (assembly GCF_001185845.1). NCBI lineage: Bacteria > Pseudomonadati > Bacteroidota > Bacteroidia > Bacteroidales > Bacteroidaceae > Bacteroides > Bacteroides sp. 3_1_13. Next base: position 2,118,860 of record NZ_KQ236955.1, on the reverse strand, counting down.
AAAGGAAAAGAAAATTAATAGAAAACATTCATCACCATGACTCCGGAACTAGCTTATTTTCTAAAGATAAATGTAGCGATAGCTCTGTTCTATGCATTCTATCGGTTGTTTTTCCATAAAGACACCTTCTTCCATTGGCGTAGGATGGCTTTGCTATGTTTCTTTGCCATCTCCATGCTTTATCCTTTACTGAATATTCAGGGATGGATAAAAGCTCACGAACCAATGGTGGCAATGGCAGATCTTTATGCAACCATCCTGCTTCCGGAGCAAGTTGTGACTCCTACACAAGCGACTGTCATAAATTGGCAAGAGGTTATCACGCAGTTCGCTAAAATTATTTATTGGAGCGGAATGTTATTACTTACCGCACGTTTCTTCGTACAACTGGGTAGCATCATCCGATTGCATTTCCAATGCTCAAAAAGCAATATACAAGGAGTACGCGTACATCTATTAAAAAAAGAAACAGGTCCTTTTTCTTTCTTCCACTGGATATTCATACACCCGCAATCACATACGGAATCTGAAATCAGTGAAATCATTACGCATGAAGAGACCCATGCCCGACAATACCACTCGGTGGATGTGCTTTTCAGCGAAATAATGTGTATATTCTGCTGGTTCAACCCATTTATCTGGTTAATGAAACGGGAGGTCAGAGGAAACCTCGAATACATGGCAGACCATCGTGTATTAGAAACGGGACATGATAGTAAATCATACCAGTACCACTTATTGGGACTGGCACATCACAAGGCTGCAGCAAATTTATCAAATAGTTTCAATGTTTTACCACTCAAAAATCGTATTAAAATGATGAATAAACGAAGAACGAAAGAAATAGGAAGAACCAAATATCTGATGTTTCTTCCCTTAGCTGGCATCTTGATGATTGTCAGTAACATCGAAATGGTAGCACGTACTACTGAAAAATTTGCAAAAGAAATGATGGGACAAGTAACGGAAGAAGTTGCCATGCAAGCTGAAACCACAAATATTCCCGAACTTTCTACAAGAGAAATTCAAGAAATCAGCCTTCCGCAAGGTACAAAAGGAAAGGAAGTAACGGAAACACAAATCAAGAGTGTACCGGATTCAGTTGTCTTTCAGGTTGTAGAAGAAATGCCGGATTTTCCGGGAGGGATGAAGGCATTGATGGATTACTTGTCTAAAAATGTCAAATATCCGGCTGAAGCACATGCAATCGGTGCACAAGGACGTGTAATTGTAAGCTTTACTGTTAAAAAGGACGGAAGTATAGCTGACACAAAAGTAGAACGAAGTGTCAATCCGTATCTCGACAAAGAAGCCATGCGTGTCATTGCTGCCATGCCTAAATGGCAACCTGGCAAACAAAGAGGGGAAGCAGTAAATGTAAGATTTACAGTTCCCGTTGCTTTCAGACTATCCGATCCAGAACTACCCAAGGCGGAAGAGATCAAACAGTCTGATCTGGACGAAGTAGTTGTAGTGGGATACGGTCCACAGGAAGATTCAACTCCCGGTGCAGTAGGTGTGAAAGGAGAAAACACAGATCAGGCTTTCACTGTAGTAGAAACAATGCCCAAATTCCCGGAGGGACAAGCCGGGTTGATGCGTTATCTTGCTAGAAGTATCAAATATCCTGTCATTGCTCAAAAAAACAAAGAACAAGGCAGGGTAATCATACAAATGATTATCGGAACAGACGGTAGTTTGTCAAACGTAAAAGTATTACGTAGCGTATCTCCGTCACTGGATGCAGAAGCCATCCGTGTAGTGGGAAACATGCCTAAATGGGAACCGGGAATGCAAAAAGGACAGGCTGTCCCTGTTAAGTATACCCTCCCTATCACGTTCCGGTTACAATAAATAACTTCCCCGATACCGCTCCCTTTCCTCATCGGTGAGGAACGGGGCGTTCATCGGTGGGGAACCCTCTCCTCCCCGGTGCCGGACGTATCTTTCCCCGGTGCTGAAAAAAGTCATTTCTTTTTCCGTTTTTTACAAGGATAGTTATAAAAAGATCCTTATATTTGTTCGTGTAATAAAACATTATTCACATGAAAAGATTCGCATGGATTATCGGTTTAATATTCTGCACAATCTGCACCATACAAGCCAAAGACAGAGTTATCGAGCGGCCTCCTTTTCTAGCATGGAGCTCCAATAGTATTGAGATTGATAAAATTGTCATGAGTGATACCGTGACAACAGTGTATATAAAGGCTTTTTATCGTCCGAAATACTGGATTAAAATAGCAACGGGCAGTTTTCTGAAAGATAATAATGGAATGCTTTATCCCATCCGAAAGGGAGTTGGAATCACATTGGATAAGGAATTCTGGATGCCGGAATCGGGAGAAGCGGAGTTTCAACTCTTATTTCCCCCAATACCTGAAAATGTAACCAGTCTGGATTTCTCGGAAGGAGACTTCGACGGGGCCTATAAGATATGGGGAATACAATTAGACAAAGATACATTCTATAAACAAAAACTTCCCAAAGAAGCAGTCGTACACAAAATAAATAAGAAAGCGATATTGCCTACTCCAAAGTTGGTTTATGGGACTGCTACACTTAAAGGAAAAATACTGGACTATCAAAAAGAGATGATGCAACAAATGAAGATGCATATAGAAAGTCCTGCATTGAATGTCCACAACGAACAGAATATCATAAAGATCAAAGAAGACGGCACTTTTCAGGCGGAGGTCAAAGTAGCGTCCGTTACAAGTGTAGCATTAGAACTTCCTTTTGGCTGGATCGAGTGTCTGATAGCTCCCAACGAAGAGACATCGCTCATCATCAATACAAAGGAACTATGCCGTAGACAGGCGCATCTGCAAAAAAAGGATAAAACGTATGGAGAACCTGTATACTTTAATGGTTATCTGGCTAGTCTGCAACAAGAATTAGCTTCCGTAGATATAGATATTGTGTTGAAAAGAGTTTATTACATGGATATGTATAACGACATTGCCGGGAAAAGCGCAGATGAATACAAGGCTTATGTATTGGAGCGTCTTCCATACATTCGAAAAGAAATTGCACAATCCCCATACAGCAATGCGTGTAAAGAGCTATTAAATATTCAGGTAGATCTGGCAGCGACTGGTAAAATCGCCATGACGGAGAGAGAACTAAAATCAGCATATATCGCTGTTAATAAACTGAATAAAGAACAGACTGACGACTATTTCTACAATACCCGCATTGACATTCCTACAGGATACTATGACATATTGAAAGAGTTCACTTCTATCAACACTCTGAAAGCGCTATACGGTAAATATTACGCATCAACAATATACTTGATAAGTTTTCTGCCAAATTCTTTAGATGTACTTAAAGAGACACTGGGAACGGGACAGGGACCCTTATTCGATAACATTAAATTTAATAAACTGTATCAATCCATAAAGGATTTTACCCCGTTAACAGCAGAGCAGAATGCCGAACTAAAAACTTTTTCTTCCCCGGCATACGCAGAGATGCTTACTCAAACGAACAAAGAAATAATAAAGAAAATTGAATTAAACAAAAGAAAGACAGGCTTCACTGTAAACGAGACGGGACAAGTCTCCAATGAGGACTTATTCCCATCCATTATCTCTAAATTCCGCGGACACACGTTGTTAGTCGATTTTTGGGCAACTTGGTGTGGCCCTTGTCGCACAGCCAATAAAGCCATTACTCCAATGAAAGAGGAATTAAAAGACAAGGATATTATCTACCTCTACATCACAGGCGAAACTTCACCCAAAGGCACTTGGGAAAATATGATTACCGACATTCATGGTGAGCATTTCCGTGTGACAAATGAACAATGGAGTTTTCTGATGTCCAGCTTCAATATCCGGGGAGTTCCCACTTATTTTATTGTTGATCCGGAGGGTAATATTACTTTCAAGCAAACTGGATTTCCCGGAGTAGACACCATGAAAAAAGAGCTTATGAAAGCTTTGAATAAGTAACTCGAACGTTAAAAAGATAGTGACGGTATATGCTTAGGATAGTGACGGTATATGATAATGATACCGTCACTATTTCTATCGGATAGCGTCACTATCTTGTAGAGGAAAATCCGCCAACAACAATTGCTACATAAGTATGTCATCATAATTAGTTTATATAATATATTTAGGCACGGATTACGCGGATTATAATATAAGATTATTTTGCAAGAATACGTAATCCTAAAAATCAATAAATAAACGAGCCTCCATAGTCTTTGAAAAGACTACAGAGGCTCGTTTTATATCCTATGGATAACTTACTGCAAAGCTATCCAACTCCAGATTCCACTTATTTATGCATTTCCACGATTTGAGTCGGCGCCATCTCTACATTCCGTCGATCTACTTGGCGAACGACACTGGCAGCCAGGGATAAGAAAGCACGTCCGGTTACGGAATCTTCATCCAACGCAACAGGTGTACCATTATCTCCCCCTTCGCAAATGCTTTGTACGATAGGTATCTGTCCCAACAAAGGAACATTCATCTCTTCAGCCAGTTTCTTTGCGCCTTCTTTTCCGAAGATATAGTATTTATTTTCGGGAAGTTCGGCAGGAGTAAACCAAGCCATATTTTCAACCAAACCAAGGATAGGTACATTTACCTTATCATTGGTAAACATATTGATTCCCTTACGGGCATCTGCCAAAGCCACTGCCTGCGGAGTGCTGACAACAATCGCCCCTGTCATGGCCAGCGTTTGAACAACTGTCAAATGAATATCACTGGTTCCGGGAGGAAGGTCTATCAGAAAATAATCCAACTCTCCCCAAGCTGCATCAGCAATCAACTGTTTCAACGCATTACTAGCCATTCCACCACGCCACAAAGTTGCCTGATCCGGATCGACAAAGAAACCGATAGATAATAATTTCACTCCATATTTTTCTACCGGAATAATCATGTCACGACCGTCGATACGTTCAGCATAAGGGCGTGCATCTTCCACCTGAAACATCTTCGGCATAGAAGGACCAAAAATATCAGCATCAAGCAAACCTACTTTATAACCTAATTTAGCCAAAGCAACAGCCAGATTCGCAGACACCGTAGACTTGCCTACTCCACCTTTACCGGAAGATATGCCGACTATATTCTTCACTTGCGGAAGGAGCTTGCCAACTTCCGGACGGGCAGCTTGTTTACTTTCCGCTGTGATCGTTACCTGCACATCAGGAGAGACATACGTATGGATAGCTGTTTCCGCAGCCTTCAACATTGATTTCATAAACGGATCAGTCGGTTTCTCAAAGATCAATGAGAAGCTGACAGTCATGCCATCAATACGGAGATTATCGGCAACCATCTCCGCTTCCACCAGATTCTTTCCCGTACCGGGATAACGCACCGTTGCCAATGCATCTAATATCAATTTAGGATAGAGAGTCATTTTATTTACTATTTGACGATTTACTATTTACAATTTAAAATCACCATTCGATTAAGTGTCAGTTCACTTTAAGGGCGATTGTTACTGCACAAAACTATTTACTTGTACTTAATCCGCTACGTTTGCTACGATTGTAGCTACGATAAGGATCGAGCTCTATTTCTACATCCGGTTCTTGCAATTGACCTTCCTGCGGAAGCCGGAATTTGATATACTTAATAGCTAAACCACGATCGAGCCATTGTTGTTCATAATAAGTCTTGATACCGAGAATATCATCTACCAAATCGGAATGATATAAATCTTCGGTCATAAACTCAACGGGAAGACGGTTTGCTTCAATCATGTATTTTGTATAGGTAAACATGAAGTTGCTGTCCGTTTTCAGGTGGATAATACCATTCGGCTGCAAGAATTTACGGTACCGTTCCATAAAATAGGTAGAAGTCAATCGCTTGGTTGCTTTCTTCATTTGCGGGTCAGAGAAGGTAAGCCATATTTCACTTACTTCGCCTTCGGCAAAAAAACGTTCAATGATTTCAATATTGGTACGCAGAAAAGCGACATTCTTCATTCCGGCCTGTAATGATTCCGTTGCTCCCGTCCACATACGGGCACCTTTTATATCAACTGCTATAAAGTTCTTTTCGGGAAACATTTTACCCAAGCCGACGGTGTACTCACCACGTCCGCAGCCTAGTTCGAGCACAATCGGATGATCGTTTTTAAAAAACTCCTCATGCCATTTCCCCTTCATGTCAAAAGGCACGTTATCTACTGCCGAATAAGGATATTCGAACACGTGTGGATAACTCGCCATATCGGCAAACTTTTCTAATTTATTCTTTCCCATATCAATCCTGATTAGGTCGCAAAGGTACTGATTTTGACGCAACCGACAAAAAGAAATGGAGCACAGATTTCTCTATGCTCCATTCTTCTATAATATTGAATGATTCGTGTTATTAAATCTCAACATTCACCTCAACGTTTACTTCTACATTTCCACCTTGTTGTGCTTTCAAATCTTCATAGAAAGCAGCATGAGAAGCCTGCATATAAGGTTGCAAGAAGAAAAATCCGATACCGAAAGTAAAGAGGCAAAGGATAGCCCAACCGATGAAACTCAAATCAAGCATGAACAACTTCATCTTATTGCCATCCATCATAACCATGCTCTTTTCGATAGCTGCATTGTTTTTCATTTCGGGTTCTTCCTTCAGAATATACGGTGTCATCGCATACGAATAGTGTTTAATGATGCCCGGAATAATTAGTAGCAACGACCACAAGAAAGTATAAATAAACACTAAAACTACGGTTCCCATGATTCGGCTGTAGTCTTTGAATCCTTCAAACAAGATTCCCAAGTCAATGTCTTTTGCTCCTTTTATCACGCTAAACATGAGAATCGTGAATCCGTATGCCACCGGCAATCCTACAAGCAATGTTCCTACCAAAGGTAAATAACTTGTTGCACTGACAATAGCCGAATAAATCAAGGCAGCTACAGCCGCCATCACCCAATTTCCTTGAAGTGCCTCACGCGCCTGAGCACGCAGTTCTGAGTTTAGTTTTAACATAGTGAATAATATTAATTGATAAATGTGTTATTTCATAATATATCGTTATTCTACAATCGTCACCCAGCCATGTGTATCCGGCTCGTCGCCATACTGAATTCCACGCAGCTTATTGTACAATTTTGTACAGATAGGTCCCGGCTTACCGTCTTTAGAGATAACGTATGATTTTCCGTTTTCCAAATCATCGATACGCTGAATCGGGCTGATTACTGCGGCAGTACCACAAGCACCTGCTTCTTCAAATGTTTCCAGTTCTTCTTCCGGTATCGGACGGCGTTCCACCTTGATACCCATGTCTTCTGCCAACTGCATCAAACTTTTATTGGTAATAGAAGGCAGAATAGAAGTTGATTTCGGAGTGATATAAGTATTATCTTTAATACCGAAGAAATTGGCAGCACCACATTCATCAATATATTTCTTTTCTTTCGCATCAAGATAGAACTCGCAGGAATACCCCAGATCGTGTGCTTTCTTGTTAGCACGAAGACTGGCTGCATAGTTGCCACCTACTTTATAAATACCTGTTCCATGAGGAGCGGCACGATCGAACTCACGAATGATAACGTACGGATTGGTAGAGAAACCACCTTTGAAATATGGACCTACCGGAGTTACGAACACAACAAACATATACTCTTCAGCAGGATGTACACCTACTTGGGCACTTGTTCCGATCAACAGCGGACGAATGTAAAGAGAAGCACCGGTTTCATAAGGAGGGATAAAACGTTCATTCAGTTTTACGACTTTCAAAATTGCTTCTTTAAACCGTTCTGTCGGAAGTTCTGCCATCAGAATTCCCTGGCAAGTAGATTGCAGACGGGCTGCGTTTTCTTCCAAACGGAAAATACGTACTTTACCATCCTTTCCACGGAATGCTTTCAACCCTTCAAAGGCTTCCTGACCATAGTGTAAACAGGTTGCCGCCATGTGCAAATTAAGGTGTTCATCACTACTAACCTCTAATTCCCCCCATGCACCATTACGGAAGTTAATTCTCACATTGTAATCTGTCTTCATGTATCCGAATGACAGATTCGCCCAGTCTATTTCTTTCATATTGTTATGTATTAGTTTATTTTCTATTGCATTGAAACGCAAAAATAACTTTTATTCTTCAGATAGCCTCTTTTCTTGCAATAATTTTTCGACTTCCCGGTCGGCTTTTGTCAGTTTATCCTTGCAAAAGGCAATAATCTCATTGGCTTCTTTTATTTTCTCACTCAAAATGTCGATATCCAGTTCGTTATTATCTATCTGGCGAACGATCTTTTCGAGACGTTCCATTGCTTGGGAATATGTTTCTTTTTTTGCTGCCACGATGATTGATATTTAATGGTTAATGATGAATGTTCTTACAAATAAACAGTCGACGGATAGTTACTTTTCCACCACAGATTGCACTTCTCCTTTCAGCAACCGGGTTGTCAAGCGATCTCCCGGTTTCAGCGAAGATGCATCCGTCACCGCTTTCCCGTCTTTGATTGTAATACTGTATCCCCGGCTCAAGAGTTTATCCGGAGAGGCGTCTGCTATTCGCTGTTGTAAAAGTTCCAACCGGTGAGACTGACGGGCCAACAATGCTTTCGCCACTTGTGACAAATCCTTCTTTGCTGCCAGCAAAGAAAAACGAGCATCCGCAAGTTTGCGGTGAACAAGATTGGGAATACGGATTTGGAGCGCCTCCAACCTTCGTTGTTCCTGCTCAAGAAGCATATAAGCTCCCTGTTGAAGACGTACAGATAATTCTTCCAGATGCTCTGCTACTTCCGTTACCTGATGAATCAGAAGCTCGGCAGCAGCCGTAGGAGTCTTTACCCGGGTATGAGCTACAGAGTCAAGGACTGTATCATCGCGTTCATGACCAATACCGGTAATGATAGGTAATGGAAATTGCGCACATGCAGCTGCTAGTAGATAAGTATCAAAACCGGATAAATCGGAAGTAGCCCCACCGCCACGAATAATGACCACTACGTCAAATTCATTGATGCGGGCATTGATACGGTCTAAAGCCGCCAATACAGACTCTTCAACTTGATTGCCTTGCATTAAAGCCGGAAAAAGTTCTGTATAAAAATAGAATCCGCCCGGATTGTGCTGTAACTGATGGCAGAAATCTCCATATCCGGCTGCGGTAGCCGAAGAAATGACAGCAACACGTTGGGGAAGAACTGGCATTTCAAGTTCTTTATTCAACGTCAAGACTCCCTCCTCTTCCAACTGCAATAATATTTCCCGACGACGGCGAGCCATATCTCCCAACGTGTAAGCAGGATCAATATCAAGCACCGTCAGACTGTAACCGTATAACTCATGAAACTGAACAGTTACTTTCACCAGCACTTTAATACCGGAGGTAAATAGTTGTCCGGTGCTTTCCTCAAAGTAGGGTTTCAGCAAGCGGTAGATATTATTCCAAATCATACCGCGTGCCTTGGCTACGAGATTATTGCTGCGAGGATCTTTCTGCACAAATTCCAGATAACAATGCCCCGTCGTATTGGAACGGACATCGCTCAACTCTGTCTGTATCCAATATTCATCAGGCAGGCATTGCTCCAGACTACGGCGGACGAGTGAATTCAGTTCTAAAAGGGAAAGAGAATCCATAAAAAAGAACAGTTAACGTTGAGTTGATTGATATGCCTTCCACAAGTCGGGAATACCATATCCATATATATTATCCGGGAAATCAGCTCTGTCACCAGACTGACGCACCAAATCAATAATCTGCTTTGCCGTCAGCTTCGGACAAGCCTGCCACAAACAAGCTACCATACCGCACATAATCGGAGAAGCAAAAGAGGTTCCATTGGCGCGACGAAGATTTCCATCCGTTCCCATCACATCCGAATTTAAACCGACAGCCACTACGTCCGGCTTCACACGTCCGTCAGCCGTATTTCCTACAGAAGAAAACGGCGCCAGTTCTCCTCTTTTTGTTACAGCTCCTACAGTTATGATATTCTCCGCATCTCCCGGAGGAGTAATCTTCTTCCACGAACCGGCACCCGAATTTCCGGCACTGCACACAACTACCATTCCTTTATCGGCAGCCTTCGCAGCTTCCCGGGACATCAGCGCATAATGACCATTCAAGTCACGGTATCTATAATTCTTCGCAGGATCATCAAATGAGTAGTAACCAAGCGATGTATTCACTAAATCCACTCCTACACTATCGGCAAACTCGATGGCTGCCGCCCAATAATCCTGCTCTACCAAATTTTCCGAATATTCGTCTTCACTACGCAGCAACCAATAAGAAGCTTCAGGAGCAGTGCCAATCATCACATGCGGCTGGTTCATAGCCATACAGGACAATACAGACATTCCATGACTGCTTTCTGCATAAATATCTGCCTCCGGATTCACAAAGTCACGCACACCGAGAATACGGATATTTTTCATGGCATCAATCTTATCCACATTATGGAAGCCGGCATCAATCACGGCAATGGTCATTCCCTGTCCCTTAAAGCCTGCATCATGCAGGAGATCGACGCGGCTCATAGCCGCTTGCGTGATTGCAGGACCGTAAAGGCTATCGGTGCGCAACGCTTTATTTATCAGTGAGTCTCTTTGAAATGCTCTTTGCGTGATACCTTTCCACACTCTTTCTGTAGAACGTACAAAAGGCAGTTGAGCTATTTCGCTGATTAAGGTACTGTCATTACAAGAAACAGTAACGAAATTATCCCATTTCCCGGTCACAAGTACATGAACACCAGTTTTTCGTATGGCATCTACATACGTCCTGCAAACCGGTAAATCGGTAGAATCAATGGGCAATCCCTGTTTTTTTCTCCGCTCAATAGATTTCTTAGACAAATACTTTTCCGGTTTCTGCAAAGAATAGTCCGTAGCCGCTTTGTCTTTCAGACTAATCCGGTATTTTAAGGTATCTCCCGGAGTAAATTGGGCAGATACCCCCAGATACATATTTAGAGCGAGAATCAATACTATAAACTTCTTCATAAGTTATCTTTCTATTTTAATCAATCATAATTCTTCATTTTCTATAATCACCAGCCCGATTCCTCTTTGGGAAGCGATGAAAGCTCCTCCCAGCACCCGTCTTCCATTATAAAACACAGCAGATTGTCCGGGAGCAATGGCTGAAGCCGTTTCGAGGAAACGGACCAACAAACGTCCGTCTTCCAGTCTTTTCACCCGACAGGGAATCGGACGACTGCGATAACGAATCCGCACTGTCAGATTCTCACCCCCGAACAGTTCCCGTTCATCCACAATCTTATCCTGCTCCGCCAACATGTATTCAGTTTCCAATTGGTCGGCATCTCCAAGCATCACCGTATTTTTCTGCGGATTGATTTTCAACACATAAGCAGGCTTTCCTAAAGCAATCTCCAGTCCTTTTCGTTGGCCAATCGTATAATAAGGTGCTCCTTTATGTTTCCCCAGTTTTACTCCTTCAGAGTTGACAAACCATCCCGGTCCGATTTCACTATCCAATTCGGGGCACTGTTCACGAAGAAAATCACGGTAATCTCCCTTAATAAAGCAGACTTCCATACTTTCTCCTTCTTTCGACTTTGCTTCATATCCTTTCTCCGCAAGATACTCACGGACCTTTACTTTCGTATAATCTCCCAACGGGAAAATGCAACGTTTCAGCACATCCTGCCCCAATCTCCAGAGAAAATACGACTGGTCTTTCTTATCATCGTCTCCGGCTACTATATAAATGTTTCCGTTTTTCTCTTCCAATCGCGAATAATGTCCGGTAGCTACCCATGCACAATTCAACTTATCCGCCCACTCCGTCAGAACACGGAACTTAAACAACGGATTGCACATCACACACGGATTCGGTGTACGCCCCTGCTTATATTCGTCTATGAAGTTTTTTACGATGGTCTCTTTAAAAGGAATACGCTCATCTGCCACATAATGTTCAATCCCCATCCGTTCTGCTAACTCCCTGGCGTCCTGCGGTTCATCTCCCCACACACGCATGGTAACTCCTACAATCTCATATCCTTGTTCTTGCAGCATCAAGCAGGTAGCGGTGCTGTCTATGCCACCACTCATACCTACCAATACTCTCTTGTTTCGTTCTTCCATTCGAATTTTGAAAATTTACATGGTTACAAATGTACGAGATTTCAAAGAGAAAAGTTGCTTTTCTGAAAGAAAATCCTTATATTTGAAATATACCAAAAGCGAGAACAATTATGGCTAACCCTAGATTACCGGGCATTTCCGAAAACGAAGAAGCCTTATTGTATGCCAAATTGAATGAGTACAACCGAGGCAGAGCCTCTTTTAAAGAGGCAGGAGTCTACTTGGTGGTGTTGCCCCGACCGGGGAAACCAAACTATTCCCTTTGGCTGTACTCTCCCTTGCCCGAAAAGCAATCCATTCTTTATATACATGACCTGTCACCGGACATTAACGAATCCCTCCGGATGGCCAGTACGATGTTTTACTATTCAAGGCGTTGCCTTATTCTCATGGATTATAATGAGAAAAGAATGCAGAGTAACGGTGACGACCTTATCTTTTTCGGAAAATACCGGGGACATTTTCTTCATGAAATTTTGAAGATAGATCCTGCCTATTTAAGTTGGGTAGCTTACAAGTTCACCCCAAAAATACCTAAACAGGAACGTTTCGTCAAAATAGCACAGGCTTATCATTCCATACATTTGGATATCATGATCAGAAAGTCGAGAGAGAAACGTTCATCAAGTCGCTATTTGGGAGAATTAGGGGAAAAACTGACTGACTTAAAATTAAAAGTCACCCGCGTACGACTGGAAGACGATCCATACAAAACAAGAGTGAACGGCACTACCCCACAGTTTTTTGTCAAGCAGATACTGACTTTAACCGATGCCAGTGGAAACCTGGTTATTATAAGTATTCCATCAAAAAATCCCAGTGCGGTTTCATGCACTCTATCAGGGATAGAACATGAATACCGACTGGGAGATATTATCTACATTGCATCGGCGAAAGTATCACGCCAATACGAAAGCTATGGTTCAAAGTACACGCGCCTTAGCCATGTGAAGTTCGCAAGCCTCAACGTTTAGTCCAATCGTCCTTGACAAAACTTGCCGGATAGGAAATTTTATCCACCACTCCGTCTTTCTGACGAATCCAGGACGTAAATGTACGAGCACCCTCATCTAATACGATGATACGGGCCCCGTTAGGCAAATGATTATATTCCGTATTTCCACCGGTGAAGCGTCCATAAGCCAGAAGAATACCCTTCCACATCACTGCATAATCATTATCATGATCGTGTCCTACAAACATACCCATCACATCACCCGCTTCTTTCATTGCCGCAAACATTCCCGTATTCAATTTAGGTGCACAAGCTTCCTCCATACGAGTTCCGCGAAGAATCGCGTTTTCTGAACGGGCAGCTTCATTGTATTCAGGAAGAGGAATATGGAAAAAGGCAAGAGCCGGCAAAGGCTGTCCACCATTTTGCGCTTTATAAGCAGCACTCTGCTGGCGATACCAATTTATCTGATCGAATGTAAGCCATGCATATCCCTTCACATCTTTCAAAGGAGAATAGGAATGAGAATCCATGCAATAAAGCAAAGCTGCATCCTTCTTTACATTAGAAGACGATTTCACGGTTAATACATAGTCCGGCGATAAGACTGTTCCCCGGTCTGGCAATAAATTGCCGGGAACTTTACGGATAATATCATATAACTGTTCCCGTGCCATTCCCTGTTCATTGTCATGATTACCAAAAGTGACCACGAAAGGCAGTTTGCGTTTAACTACCGGTTCCAATACCTGCAACATTCCGGAATCTGCCGGAGCAGAATAAACAACATCGCCGGTAAAAATTACCAAATCCGGGCGTTCATCATCAAGCACCTGATTTATGCGTTCCAAAGCGATATCAGAAGCCCGGTTGCCGTATTTAAAATGCACATCGGTAAATTGCACAATTTTGAATTTACCATCTTTACTAAATTTCAGTTCACTCTTTTGAGCCATACAAAAAGTCGTTACCAACAAAAAGGTAAGTGTTAAGTAAATTTTTAAGAGCCGAATCATATTTATTTGTTTTAGGGGTTAAGAAATCTTCTCTATCAGCACGGTAGCATAGGCTGATATACCTTCTTCACGACCCGTAAAACCGAGTTTCTCGGTAGTAGTCGCCTTAATGGAAATATCATCCGCATCAATTCCCATGACAGTTGCCATCGTCTCTTGCATCAAAGGAATGTGTGCCTTTAATTTCGGGCGTTCGGCACAAATGGTTGCATCGATATTACCCACTTTATATCCTTTGGTAGCAATCAATTCCACTGTTTTCTTCAGCAGAATTTTGCTATCTATGTTTTTAAATTCTCCAGCCGTATCGGGAAAGTGATAGCCGATATCACGCATATTCGCCGCCCCTAACAAAGCATCGCAAACCGCATGCAACAATACATCAGCATCCGAATGCCCCAACAATCCTTTTGTATGTTCCAAAAGAATACCACCCAGCCACAATTCACGCCCTTCGACCAGCTGATGTACGTCAAAGCCAAAGCCTACTCTTATCTTCATATTTTGTATAACAAATGAGTACTAATGAATAAAAAAGATCAACGGATATAGAAATCCAGCAGTTTTTCCTCTTCCAGATAACCTTGCAAACGCTGTCCGATACTAACAGGACCTACACCGACAGGAGTCCCCGTAAAGAGTAGATCTCCGATTTTCAACGTTACAAACCGACTGACATAAGCGATAATATCATCTATCTTGAAAAGCATATCTGCCGTACAGCCACGCTGTACTTCTTTACTGTCGATCAACAGATTGAAGTTCAAATTTTGAATATCTTTATAATGCTCTACCGGAACAAAAGTCCCAATAGCAGCCGATGAGTCAAAACCTTTACAAAGCTCCCAGGGATTCCCCTGTTCACGGAACTTTCGTTGAAGGTCACGGGCTGTAAAGTCGATACCGACTGTCACAGCATCATAATAGCGGTTAGCAAAACGGGGAGCGATATTTTTCCCCAATCGGTTGATACGGACTACCAATTCCGTTTCATAATGTATCTCGTTGGAAAAGTCGGGGATGAAAAACGGTTTGCCATCTTTCAGAATAGCAGAATCAGGCTTCATAAAAATCACCGGCTCCGTATTTACTTGTGTATGTCCCAGTTCTTTGTTATGCTGGGCGTAGTTCATGCCTACTGCAATAATCTTCATTATTTCTCGTTAAAATTCAATCGGTTAAACATAACAGCCAAATGAGCATATAAAGACGTATTCTGCACCACAATATTCTCGGGTACACGGATTCGGAAAGGAGTAAAGTTCCATACGGCTTTTATACCTCCGTCTACCATCTTATCTGTAATTTCCTGAGCAATATTAATAGGCACGGTCAACACACCGATATTTACATCGTATTCTTTCATCTTTGCCTCAAAATCATCGGAGTGAAAAATAGGAATACCATTCAGGTCTTTTCCCACCAATTCCGGATTCACATCAAAAGCTGCCACAATCTCCAGCCCGAAATGATGCAAACCTGAATCCCGAAGCAAAGCAGCCCCCAGGCTACCTACACCAAACAAGAAGGCTTTGTGCATATTGGTAAATCCAAGAAAACTCTCCAACACTTCAATCAGCGCATCAATGTTATACCCTACTCTCGTGCGCCCGGAGATATTGACGTAGGATAAATCCTTGGCGATTTGAGAAGCATCAATATTTATTTCCTTAGAGATTTGTGTAGAAGAGACGTACTGTTCTCCTTTTTCTTTCATTAGTTTTATGTTGGACAGATACCAGGGAAGTCTGCGCAAGGTAGGCTCCGGCACTTTATCCGCCTCTTTTCGTATAGATGTGCTCATACTTCTTACTAAATTTGGTATTTTGCAAAAGTACAATCTTTTTTGAGACTGACAACCCTATAACAGAAAACCTTAATAGAGATTAAACAAAACAATGAAAAGAGGTTCAAATTTTGCTCTTTTCCATAAGTTTAATACTTTTGAAAAGGATTAAAAATGACGAGTATGAAAAATAATGATTGGAAAGATAGATTAAACGTAGTATATTCCACGAATCCGGACTTCGGCTATGAAATGGATAACGATGAAGAGCAAGTTACTCTCGACAAAAACAAACAAAGCCTGCGAGTTTCCATTGACAAAAAGAACCGGGGCGGTAAAGTGGTCACATTAATTACCGGATTTATAGGTACAGAAAACGACTTGAAAGAGCTGGGTAAGCTACTGAAAAGCAAATGCGGAGTAGGCGGATCGGCTAAAGACGGAGAGATTATGGTACAAGGAGATTTCAAAACCAAAATCATAGAGCTGCTCATTAAAGAAGGATACTCTAAAACAAAAGGTATAGGAGGTTAAACTAAATAGCATTTTGTAACTAGAAATTTTAAAGATATGAGAAAAGTAACATTATTCTGTGCAGCAGCGTTATTCTCACTGTTGTCATTTGCACAAGACAACAATGCTGATATCGTCAAGGTAGGCGATAGTATGCCTGCTTTCACCCTTCATTCAACAGTGAACGGTACTGTAAACTCCGAGGACTTGAAAGGGAAAGTTGTATTAATCAATATTTTCGCTACTTGGTGTGGTCCTTGCCAAAGCGAACTGGCTGAAGTTCAAAAAACACTCTGGCCTAAATATAAGGACAACAAAGATTTCTGCATGTTAGTAATCGGGCGCGAACATACCGACGATCAATTAACGGAATACAACAAGCGTAAAGGGTTTACATTTCCTCTCTACCCGGACCCGAAACGGGAAGTCACAGGTAAGTTTGCCAGTCAATACATTCCCAGAAGTTACTTAATCAACAAAGACGGGAAAGTGATATCCGCCACTGTCGGTTATAAAAAAGAGGAAATGGACAAGCTGATGAAGGAAATAGACAAAGCATTGAAATAATCCTCCCCAAGAATGTGCCTCATGTTATACATGGCAGTTTCTTGAGGAAAGGAATGATAAGATCAAATCAAAAGAAAAGGCAACTAACTCGTTATGAATTAGTTGCCTTTCTTGTATCTTCAAATAGAGAGTCTTAATGAATACCTCTATTAAGTTAACGTGTTCCGTTTTTAAGGACACATCATAGAATTTGAATCTGATTGATTATTCAGCTTTCAAAGTGAAACGCTTGAAATCAACAATCTTCAGTTCAGGGTCAGCAGCAGCCAACACTTCTCTTACAGTTTTCTTACCGTCCATGATATCTTCCTGGTTCAATAAGCAAACTTCTTTCAAGAACTTGCCCAGACGACCTTTCGCGATGTTCTGAATCATTTGTTCAGGCAGGTGTGCAGCCTTCTCTGCAGAAACAGTAGCAATAATTTCTTTTGCTTTAGCTACATCTTCAGCTGTAATCCATCCTTTAGCCATGTTGCTATCCATGTGTTCTTCGCTGTCCACATGAGCCGGGTTGATGTTAGCTTTCTTCAGAGCAGCCTCTACAGCTTTCTGTACCTGTTCTGCTTTTGTCTTCTCAATAGCAACTTCAATTTCTTTCTGTTTTACTTCTTCAGAAACGCCATCTTCATCAATAGCAATCGGGTTCATGGCAGCAATCTGCATAGCTATTTGCTTAGCCAACTGCTCGTTCACTTCCTTGTTGAAAGCAACAATCGTGCAAAGACCATTTCTGTTCATGTGATTGTAAACAGCAGTGCATACACCTTCTACAGTCATGTAACCATCCAGTTCCATTTTCTCACCTGTGATACCGCTACGGTCAGTCACTGCATCCTGTACAGTACCGTTACCCATCGGCAATGCTTTTACTTCGTCCAAAGTAGCGCATTTATTAGCCACAGCAAGATCAAGAATATCCTGAGTCAGTTTCACGAAATCAGCATTCTGAGCCACAAAGTCAGTTTCACACTTCAAAGCAACGATAACAGCACGGTCACCGGTAGTTTTAGCCAAAACGCAACCTTCAGAAGCTTCACGTTCTGAACGCTTAGCAGCAACAGCTTGTCCTTTCTTACGGATAATTTCCATTGCCTTGTCGAAATCGCCTTCAGCTTCAGTCAACGCGTTTTTGCAATCCATCATACCAGCTCCGGTCATTTTGCGCAGCTTGGTAATATCAGCCATACTTACAGCCATAATAATTTCCTTTATTTAAATGAATAATAATTTTCGAAACAAAAAAATGTGCCAATCTGCCAATCAAGATACAAGCGTATAAATATACTCTTGCACATTAGCAAATTGGCACATTTTATATATTAAGCCTCTTCGTCTTCCTTGATGAAAGCAGCAGCTTTAGCTGCGTTGATAGCTTCTTCGTCAGACTTGTCGAGTCTAGCTTTCACTGATTTCTTCTTGCCTTTGTTAGCAGGAGCTTCACCAGCAGCTTCCATATCGATCTTTTCAGCTTTTCTTTCTTCCAAACCTTCGATCATTGCAGCGCAGCAAGCATCCAAGATAACTTCTACTGATTTAGTAGCGTCATCGTTAGCAGGAATTACGAAATCAACGTTTGAAGGATCAGAGTTAGTATCAACGATACCAAATACAGGGATACCCAGACGGTTAGCTTCGCGAACTGCGATGTTTTCTTTCATTACGTCGATAACGAACAATGCAGACGGCAGACGAGTCAGGTCAGCGATAGATCCCAAAGTCTTGTCCAATTTTGCACGTTGACGAGAAATCTGAAGAACTTCTCTCTTAGAAAGGTTAGAGTAAGTACCATCGTTAGTCAATTTATCGATAGTAGCCATTTTCTTCACAGCCTTACGGATAGTCGGGAAGTTAGTCAACATACCACCCGGCCAGCGTTCGATTACATAAGGCATATTAACAGATTGAGCTTTCTCAGCTACAACTTGTTTAGCTTGTTTTTTAGTAGCAACAAAAAGAACTTTCTTGCCAGATTTGGCAATCTGTTTCAAAGCTTCAGCAGCTTCGTCTACTTTTGCAACTGTTTTGTGGAGGTCAATGATATGAATACCATTGCGTTCCATGAAAATATAAGGAGCCATTGCAGGGTTCCACTTTCTCTTAAGGTGTCCGAAGTGGCAACCAGCCTCCAATAATGTATCAAAATTTGTTCTTGACATCTTGTTTTTTCTTTAAATCGTTTACTTTCTTTTTTGTTTTTTCTAAACCAACCGCTGGGTAGTCTATGAGCAGAGTCCCAGTAGTTTAGATACTAAACATATTCCTCTATCAGGCGGCACATTAACGCTTGCTGAACTGGAATCTTCTACGAGCTTTCGGCTGTCCCGGTTTCTTACGTTCAACAGAACGAGGGTCACGAGTCATGAAGCCTTCTGCACGAAGAGCAGCTTTATCTTCAGCGTTCATCTTAACCAGTGCACGAGCAATTGCCAAACGCAATGCCTGAGACTGACCTGTGAAACCACCACCACACAAGTTCACCTTGATGTCATACTTCTCAGCAGCACCCAGCTTGTTCAATGGTTGTTTTACAACATACTGAAGAATAGTTGATGGAAAGTACTCTGCAAGGTCTCTCTTGTTAATAGTAATCTTTCCTGTACCTTCGCTTACGAATATGCGTGCAATAGCACGTTTACGTCTGCCTAATGCATTTACTACTTCCATTATATCTTATTTATATGAATTAATATCAATCATTTTCGGGTTCTGAGCAGCCTGTTTGTGTTCGCTACCAGCGTAAACATACAAGTTATTCAGCAATTTAGCTCCCAAGATATTCTTAGGAAGCATGCCCTTCACTACTTTTTTCAGTAATCTCTCTTCACCGTTCGGTTTTGTGATCAAACGGGCAGGAGTCATTTCTCTCTGACCACCAGGATAACCTGTATATGACAAATAAACTCTGTCATTCCATTTGTTACCAGTCAGTTTTACTTTGTCTGCATTGATGATGATAACGTTATCACCGCAGTCTACGTGAGGAGTAAAGTTTGGTTTGTACTTTCCTCTCAGCAATTTTGCAACTTTTGCTCCCAGACGGCCTAATGTTTGGTCTGTAGCGTCAACGATAACCCATTCTTTGGTTACAGTCGCTTTGTTTGCAGAAATGGTCTTGTAACTTAAAGTATCCACTCTAATTTTGTTTTTTAAATGTTACTACTAAAAATTTCTTCACCACTCATTAGTCTTCCCCGGACAAAGGAATACTAACTTGCTATGAATTAATCTCTTATCATTTTGTGATAATAATCGGCTTGCAAAAGTACGGCTTTTCTTTGAATTGGCAAACTATTTTTGTATATTTTTCCAGTCGCCTATTCTATTGAGAGTCTTCTTAATACCCGTTATTATTCATTCCATTGAGTTTCGGATTACTTTGTATCTCTTTCAGAGGGAAAATCGCGGAGACGCTTATGTTGCAGATGGCAAATGTTTTTATATTTTTCAGGTTTATGGAAGATAAAAAAACTCTCATTCATTTCTGTACCCGCATGAGCAAAATTCACCTCTGTGTCCTCCGCGTCCTCTGTGGTGAACTATTGTCATCTACCCAAAGACAGCCTCTCCCTAGAGGCAAGTGTAAAGATAGAATTAATACCTTTTGCACGAATAAACGCCCTTTTATATCATGCTGTTCAGTTTTCTTTTATATATTTGCAGAGTCTGAACGGAAAAGCGACAAACTTCCCGGACAGGCATACATTATTATAAATAAGAAAAGAAAGCCTTATCAGCTTCATCCTAAAAAACGAAAATCGCCAAAATTTCGACTGATAAAGGATGGAACAGTATGATGCTTCTGTTGTTGTATGTGTGTGCACCCTTGCAAAAGGGTGCACACATATATACTATCAGCGTGGGGTGTTTATTCAGTTCATTTATCAGTCTGGTGTTTGGCGATACCACGTATTCTATGTTTCTATCCAAGTCATTTTATGAGTTTAACATTTGCTTAACATCGGTAAATTTAGCATTGTAAAACATGTATGTTTTTGGGTCGTAATAGACCTTCTTTCGCACAAGAGCCACAATAATCCTGATGAGTTTGTTCTTGACATTGTTTAAAGCCACTTGTGGCTTTTTACCACGCCCAATTAGTCGGTTATAATACTCTCTTATCTCTGGATTGAATTTTTTTGCACAATGAGCAGCCTGTCCCAGCAAGGATTTTATGAGCTTGTTGGCGAAATGGCTTGTTTTAGCCGGAGAGTGGATACTTGTGCCTGAATCTTTTCCAAACGGGGCAACACCATAATAACAGGCTATTTTGCGTGCGTCCAGGTCAAAACGTCTGAAGTTGTTGGTGAAGATAAGCAAACAGGCTCCGTTTTGACGTGCAACGCCTTTTATCGAAGTGATGATAGCATAGTTCTCCTTAAGTTCGGCATCACTTTCTATGATGCGGTCTATCATCAGGTCGCATTCCTTGATGGCATTATCAATCTCAGACATTAAATGCTTGCTTTTTTAACAATGGAAAGCCCGCTGCCACAGGGGAACAGGTGCAGGCACATTACAAGCACACAAACTGTGGAATCTAAATTTAAAGACATCTATATTGAAAAACTCATACAGCAGAAAGTAGATGAACGCGGTATCAGTTATGCAGAGTTCGCCCGGCAAATTCATTGCGCACGGACTTCTCTCTACCATATTTTCAACAGTAAAAACATAGATATGGAACGTCTTCTACTCATCTCTGAAGTTCTTCAATACAACTTCATTGAAGAAGTCTATCTGCAGAAACTGAAATCCACGGACGAGAATATACCTTGCATTGTAATCCCTGTCAAAGAGAAAGGCATCGACACCTCACAGCTTCCGAACGAACTGCTGGAGTGGTTGAAGCAACAATTGTTGGATCAGTCTAAAAAATCGGGGGAGACAGTTTGGAAGTCTGGATAATGTGCTTCAGGGCATCCTATATCACAATAATTTATTCATGTCTGCACGGTAATGAATATCTTTTATTCATTACCAATATTAAGAATCAGCCTTCTTATTACTGATAAACTACCGCCTTCTCGTATACTTTATTTCTATTTATTAATCGCCGACTATAGTTGTCTGCCTGGCTGACTATAGTCGGCTGATTAGACAACAATAGTCGACTAGATGGACAACTCTAGTCGGCTTCTTAGATGCAAGCTGTTCAATTTGCTAAGATTGACAATGTCGATGCGAAGGTTGCGGACTGTGAAAGTGTAAACTGTGGGGATTGTGAAGGCGTGAAGAGCGTGAAGATAAGACTTTTCTTTATTTGTTCACAGAAAACACCTATCAAACAGATGGTTACCATCCGTGAAGGATGTGAATGAGAAAAACTAAACTTAATTGGGGCTTTGGTAATTTTCGGCACAATTAGTTCAAAACCACACCGCTTTTTAGTTAAATGAGAATTTAATACAGACAGAAGAGCATAAGAACAAAAAATAAAATAACCGTTCAATAAGCAACAGAAATTTAATATACCCACAGGGTTTTAGGACTGCCTCCCTTTTTCCCGATAGCTCATACCTCACATACTAAAAGAATAAGTGGCAGGTGGATATTTACATAGTAATATCTATCTGCCACCCCTCTATATATCGGTTTTATCCCCTTCCTGCACATGTGCGTTGGAAATTATCTCACAATATCTTCCGGGAATTTAGCCGGCATCTCCACCCTCTTCCAGGTTTCATAATACCAGGTGTTCAACTCATTTCCATTCAAATCATTCTTGATAAAATATTTCAGATGGAGATAATCATTGTCCTTAATCTCAAATTCCAAAATATTGTCCTGATTGTCCAGCATCGGGAGATGAATGTTCTTCTCGATACTTTCCTTATAAGAATCGTCCGTGAGTTGTTTATAAGTACCGTATCCAGTAATAATCGCATCCGCACCGGGAATAATGGTAAAGTTAACGATTTGTCCGTCATCACCCAATACTTTAAATGTATTACTGGGTTTCAACGCTCCCGGAACATCGGGAGACTCGGATACATAATGGCAGAGCTGCCAAATACCTTTCAAATCAGCCGCTTTGAATTTGGTTTTCTTCTGGGCCGTCGCACCTGTTACCGCTAACAACATTATTGAAAGCATGGTAAAAAAATAGAGCTTTTTCATTGTTGTATTATTTTAGTTAACACTCTCGAATGCGTATTTCCAAATATAAAGATTTATTTTGAGAATACAGCAATTCAGAGCATAAAAAAACTCGCATAACCTGAAGATTATGCGAGTTTTACATAAATATACCGAAATATTAGAAATCAGCATTTCTTGGTGTACGCGGGAACGGTATCACGTCACGGATATTCGCCATACCTGTTACAAACAATAACAGACGTTCGAACCCTAATCCGAAACCGGAGTGAGGACAAGTACCGAACTTACGGGTATCCAGATACCACCACATATCCTTCATCGGGATGTGCATTTCTTCAATACGGGTCATCAGCTTGTTATAGTCGGCTTCACGTTCGGAACCACCGATAATTTCACCAATTTTCGGGAAAAGAACGTCCATGGCACGTACTGTCTTACCGTCTTCGTTCTGCTTCATATAGAAGGCCTTGATTTCCTTCGGATAGTCAGTCAGAATCACCGGACGTTTGAAGTGTTCTTCCACTAAGAAACGTTCGTGTTCGGAAGCCAGGTCCACTCCCCAGTAAACCGGGAATTCGAACTTATGTCCTTTCGCAACAGCTTCTTCAAGAATCTTGATACCGTCTGTATAAGGCAAACGTACGAAATCATCTTTCAATACACCTTGCAGACGTTCAATCAAGCCTTTGTCGAACATATCGTTCAGGAACTTCACATCATCCGCACAGTTATCCAACGCCCATTTCACACAATATTTGATGAACTCTTCTGCCAAGTCCATGTTGTCTGTAATGTCGTTGAAAGCCACTTCCGGCTCAATCATCCAGAACTCTGCCAAGTGGCGGGGAGTATTGGAGTTTTCGGCACGGAACGTAGGACCGAATGTGTAGATAGCTCCCAAAGCAGTAGCCGCCAACTCACCTTCCAGCTGACCGGAAACAGTCAGACTTGCCTGCTTACCGAAGAAATCATCTTCATATGAGATAGAACCTCTCTCGTCTTTCTTCAAGTCATACAGGTTCATGGTAGTCACCTGGAACATCTGTCCGGCACCTTCACAATCGGAAGCCGTAATGATCGGCGTATGGAAATAGAAGAAGCCCTTTTCATGGAAGAACTTGTGAATAGCAATCGCCATGTTGTGACGGATGCGGAACACTGCACCGAATGTATTGGTACGCGGACGCAAGTGAGCAATCTCGCGCAAGAATTCCATAGAGTGGCCTTTCTTCTGTAATGGATATGTATTATCGCAAGTACCCAGCACTTCGATTTCACGAGCCTGTACTTCCACTTTCTGTCCGGAACCTACTGATTCTACCATTTCTCCGTTCACGCTGATACAAGCGCCGGTAGTAATCAGTTTCAGCATCTCTTCATCGAAATTAGCCAAATCTACTACGATCTGCAAATTATTTATTGTAGAACCGTCATTCAGTGCGATAAAGTTTACTTGTTTGCTACCTCTACGGGTGCGAACCCATCCTTTCACATTGACCATAGCGCCAATGTCTGTGCGCTTCAACAGGTCAACAATTTTTGTTCTACCAATCTTTTCCATTTAACTTACTTTGATTAATGAAGAATGAAGAATGAAAAATGAAGAATTTGGCTGTGCTATGCAAACACGCCCTGATAATTCTTCATGTTCCATTCCTCATTTTCAATTCTTAATTCTTCGTTCTTAATTCTTAATTCTTCATTCAAAAGATCCCATGCGGAGGTAGTTTACTTCTGCTTCCGACAGGTAACGCCAGTCTCCGCGACGCAGACCTTTTTTGGTCAGCCCAGCGAAGAATACACGGTCGAGTTTTACTACTTTATAACCCAGTGATTCGAAAATACGGCGAACGATACGGTTCTTACCGGAGTGAATTTCGATACCTACCTGGTCTTTCTTGAAATCATCTGTATAGCTGATCGCATCTGCATGGATTTCGCCATCTTCCAACTGGATACCAGCTGCAATCTGCTCCATATCTGCTTTAGTCAGGTTCTTGTCCAGATGAACATGATAAATTTTCTTCTTCAGGAATTTCGGGTGTGTCAGCTTGGAAGCCAGATCACCGTCATTCGTCAGTAACAGTACACCAGTCGTGTTACGGTCCAGACGTCCTACCGGATAAATACGTTCGTTGCAAGCGCCTTTCACCAAATCCATTACTGTACGGCGTTCCTGCGGATCATCCGATGTAGTAACGGTATCTTTCGGTTTATTCAGCAATACGTATACCTTGCGTTCGATGCTTACCGGTTCGTCGTGGAACTTAACCACATCCGAACGTTTGATCTTCGTACCCAATTCCGTTACCACTTCACCGTTTACAGAAACCACACCTGCTGTGATAAATTCATCAGCCTCACGACGGGAACAAACACCTGCGTTAGCCAGGAACTTATTCAGACGAATCGGTTCATTCGGATCAACGAACTGTTCCTTGTACTCGATCTGTTTCTTTACGCTATACTTAGCGTTCGGATCATAATCGCCGGTACGCGGACGAGGACGATATCCTCCTTGACGGTCGTTATTATATCTCGGACGATAACCTCCACCGCCGTTATTGCTGCGATAGCCGCCACCTTCGCCGTTATTGAAACGGGGACGATACGGACGATCACCACCTTCACGGTTGTAAGAAGGACGTTGAGGACGGTCGCCACCTTCGCCGTTATTAAAGCGGGGACGGTAAGGACGGTCGCCACCTTCACGGTTGTAAGAAGGACGTTGAGGACGATCGCCATAAGACGGACGCTCACCACCTTCGCCGCTATTGAAGCGGGGACGGTAAGGACGGTCACCACCTTCACGGTTGTAAGAAGGACGTTGAGGACGGTCATAAGAACCACCTTCGCGGTTGTAAGGACGTTGCGGGCGTTCACCTCCTTCATTATTGTTATTGAAGCGAGGACGATACGGACGATCTCCACCTTCACGATTGTAAGAAGGACGTTGGGGACGGTCGCCATAAGAGCGGTCACCGTACGAACGCTGCGGGCGTTCGCCTCCTTCATTGTTGGCATTAAATCGCGGGCGATACGGACGATCCCCGCCTTCACGGTTGTAAGAAGGACGATACGGACGTTCTCCACCTTCTCTGTTGTAAGACCTGTTACCATCACGGCCGGCACCTGTATTCTCTTCATTGAAAGAATTTTCGCGCCATTCTTCGTTTTCTGTGCTCATTTTTTTATTCGAATAAAATTAGACTTTGGCCTCACGGCCTATTAAAAAAACACGTTTATTATATAAGTAAACAATTAAAGCCCCGTATATGTATGGGGAGTGATTGCTCTTAACTCTTTTTTAATATCTTCGCTTACATTCAATTCTTCGATAAACTCTTTAATAGAACTTTCTGTAATAGCTTGGTTGGTGCGGGTTAACGCTTTCAAAGCTTCATACGGATGCGGATAAGCCTCACGGCGCAGGATGGTCTGAATAGCTTCTGCCACTACACTCCAACAATTATCCAAATCACGATAAATAGCCGGTTCGTTCAATAACAGTTTGCGCAATCCCTTCAAAGAACTTTGGATGGCAATCACGATATGACCGAAAGGTACACCGACATTACGCAACACTGTTGAGTCTGTCAAGTCACGCTGCAAACGGGAAACAGGAAGCTTCACAGCCAAATGTTCCAGAATAGACGTTGCTATGCCCAAGTTACCTTCTGCATTTTCAAAGTCAATCGGATTCACTTTATGCGGCATGGCGCTCGAGCCTACTTCTCCAGCTTTGATCTTCTGCTTGAAGTACTCCATAGAGATGTACTGCCAGAAGTCACGATTCATATCCACCATAATGGTATTGATACGCTTCATAGCATCAAAAACAGCAGAGAGGTTATCATAGTTCGAAATCTGCGTTGTATATTCTTCGCGTTCCAGTCCCAGTTTTTCTGCAACAAACCGATTGCCGAATTGTTTCCAGTCATATTGAGGATAAGCCACGTGATGCGCATTGTAGTTCCCGGTAGCACCGCCAAACTTAGCGGTAAGCGGACATGCTTTCAACATAGCCAACTGACGTTCGAGACGGTAAACAAATACCATCACTTCTTTACCCAGACGGGTAGGAGAAGCCGGCTGACCGTGAGTTTTGGCAAGCATCGGAATGTTAGCCCATTCTGTCGCATAGGTTTTCAACTGTGCAATCAGCTCTTCAATCAACGGGTAATAAACCTGCTCCAATGCCTCTTTGATAGAAAGAGGAACAGACGTATTGTTAATATCCTGAGAAGTCAGTCCGAAGTGGATAAACTCTTTATAGTCATCCATTCCGCCCATTTTGTCAAACTCTTCTTTCAGGAAGTATTCTACGGCTTTCACATCGTGGTTAGTTACACTTTCGATATCTTTAATGCGTTGTGCGTCTGCTTCAGAGAAGTTACGGTAGATATTCCGTAAAGTTTCAAACACGCTACTATCGATTCCTTTCAATTGCGGCAAAGGAAGTTCGCACAAGGTGATAAAATACTCCACCTCTACCTGTACACGGTATTTAATCAGTGCAAATTCAGAGAAATAAGCTGCCAAAGCTTTAGTTTTGCCTCTATATCGACCATCAATCGGGGATATGGCCGTTAATACATCAAGTTCCATACGTTTTCTTAGATAATTATCAGACTGCAAAATTAACTCTTTTTCCTGAGTTATAAGATAAAAGGAGAAAGAAAGTTTGTATAAAAGAGGTAAGAAATAAAAAAAGTCTCACGAATTTCTTCGTAAGACTTCCTTTTTGGTGTGGGCGTTGACGGATTCGAACCGCCGACCCTCTGCTTGTAAGGCAGATGCTCTGAACCAGCTGAGCTAAACGCCCTTGTTAATGAGCCGGAAGTGTTTCATTTTTTGTGTGGGCGTTGACGGATTCGAACCGCCGACCCTCTGCTTGTAAGGCAGATGCTCTGAACCAGCTGAGCTAAACGCCCGTACACTTCCGTTTCAAAAGCGATGCAAAGGTACGGCATTTTTTGAATTCTGCAAACATTTCATGTATTATTTTTCAAGAAAGTTTTTATCAAATAAAGAAACACTCTGATTATCAGCAAATAATAATAAAAACTTTTTTCTTGTCACTTTCACTTCTTCCGGTTCATCTAATAAACAGAACAAAATAAAGATAGTCGCACCTCTTTTTCTATCATTAATAATTAAAATAGAATCTGCAGGAAAACGAATTCCCAACAAAGATAGTAACGCAGGAACGCTTAAATCCGGGAAATAACTTTTCCGGTCAAACGTTAAACTACCTGTTTGCGAACAACACGTGCCGGATTCCCGACTGCCACACTGTCGTCGGGAATATCTTTCGTCACAACACTCCCCGCCCCTATCACACAGCGATTGCCAATCGTCACGCCGGGACAGATAATAGCACCGCCACCAATCCAGCAGTCTTCGCCAATCGTCACCGGATAAGCATATTCCTTAGAGCCTCTTCTTTCCAGATAATCCATCGGATGATGCGGCGTATAAATCTGCACACAAGGTCCAACCAGCGTATGGGCGCCTATCGTGATATATCCTCCATCCAGGAAAGTGCAATTGGCATTCACAAATACATGTTCACCCAATTTGATTCCGTCTCCATGATCGCAATGAAAAGGCGGGCAGATTATTGAAGTTTCAGGAATCTCCGGTACCAGTTCTTCCAATAATTCCCGATACCCCGCATCATAAGTGCTCATTCCCCGCATACGCGCCAGCAGCTTCTTGGCATGTTCAAAACGCACCTGCAATTCCGGCGCAGCCATATCAGCCAACTGGGTACTACGCATCTTTTCTACTTCCGTCATACTTTATATTTCTTTACCGTTAGTAAATACAAACTTCTTTTCATCCGAAAGAGATTCGTTAAATTCGAATCCTTCCCAGGAGAAGCTTTTCAAATCCTCCGGATTTTCGATTCTGTTCTTCAGAATGAACCGCGTCATTTCACCACGGGACATCTTGATATAGATCACTATCGAAGCTAATTTCCCGTTCTTCCACACCTGAAATTCGGGAGTAACGACACGTACTTCTCTCTCCACACGCTTCCAATCGAACAAACTTTTCATCTCGTCGCTAGCCAGATTGCAGAGTATGCCTCCCGCTTTCTTTATATCTTCGATGAAAACATCCGTCAGACAGGATTTCCAATAGGAGAACATGGTCTGATTACCCGGTTCCGGCAACACTACATCTCCTTCCAAGCGGTAGGAACGAATGACATCTAAAGGCCTCAACAACCCATAACAGAAAGAAGTCAACCGCAGATGTTCCTGCGCATATTCAAATTCTTCTTTCGAGAAATCTTTTGCATTCAGTCGCTTGAATACAATTCCGGTATAAGCCAGCAAAGCGGGCAGTTCCGAGGTGTCTTCTGCATGAAAAGCCTGATAACGCTTATAATTCTCCACCGCCATCTTAGCATTTATACGCAACAGACGTTCCAGTTCATCCACCGAAAACTGTGACATCTGCAAAGCAATCCCGGAAGCTTCTTTTTGAAATCGTGGAACTGTCGTCAAAGGTACTTTCACCTTTGAAGTCTCACTCATAGTCTTGGCACAAGATAGAAGTACTAACATTGTTTTATCTGATTTTATCTTTTCAAGAAACAAAAATAAAAAATAAATCGCTTCTCTTGCTGATGGATAGACAGATTCTACTTAGTTTCAACCAATAATTAACTTTAATCATTTATTAATAACAAAACACTCCCTATATAGAACACACTCTGATGTGCTATATTTACTAATAAAAAAGAAACTCCCCCTTTGGACAAACCAAAGAGAGAGTTCTCCTTATCTAATAGACAGCTAAAGCTGTTTTTATTTATATTCCTGCCAGCTCTTAATCTGAATATCATTCAGTTTCAATTCGCAGAATGCTTCGATAAAGGCACTTGCCAAACGAGCATTGGTAATCAACGGAATGTTATGATCGATTGCACCGCGACGGATACGATAACCGTTCGTCAACTCACGCTTGCTGTGATTCTTCGGAATGTTAACGATCAAATCAAACTTATGGTCAGCAATCATCTTCATGACGTTGTTCTCTGCACCCGGTTTTTCATCCGGCCAGTAAACTGGAGTCGTTTCTACACCGTGAGCGTTCAAGAAGGCAGCAGTTCCGGCAGTTGCGTAAATCTGATAGCCCTTAGCAAACAGCATACGGCTGGCATCCAGCAAATCTACTTTCGACTTCATTGCACCGGAAGAGAACATCACTGCTTTTTCAGGAATCTTGAATCCGGTAGCAATCATTGAATTCAGCAATGCTTCAGAGAAATCGTCACCGATACATCCCACTTCACCTGTAGAAGACATGTCTACGCCCAATACCGGGTCAGCCTTGTGCAGACGAGAGAAAGAGAATTGAGAAGCTTTTACACCAATCCAGTCGATATCGAATGCCGACTTATCCGGACGTGAGTATGGAGCATCCAGCATGATGCGGGTAGCAGTTTCGATAAAGTTACGTTTCAGAACTTTAGAAACAAACGGGAAGCTACGAGAAGCACGCAAGTTACATTCGATTACTTTCACTTCGTTGTTACGAGCCAGGAACTGGATATTGAACGGACCGGAGATATTGAGTTCTTTAGCAATCTGACGGCTGATCTTCTTGATGCGACGAGCTGTTGCAAAGTAAATCTTCTGTGCCGGGAATACCAAAGTAGCATCACCGGAGTGAACACCGGCAAACTCTACGTGTTCGGAGATTGCGTATTCTACCACTTCACCATTCTGCGCAACGGCATCAAATTCAATCTCTTTCGTATTTTCAAGGAACTGGGAAACAACAACCGGATATTCTTTAGAAACTTCGGCAGCCATCTTCAGGAAGTTTTCCAATTCTTCATCGTCATAGCAAACATTCATTGCTGCTCCTGAAAGGACGTAAGAAGGACGAACCAATACCGGGTAGCCTACTTTTTCTACAAATCCCTTCACTTCTTCAAGACTGGTCAGTTCCATCCAAGCCGGTTGGTCGATACCCAGTTGGTCGAGCATAGCAGAGAACTTGTTACGGTTTTCAGCACGGTCGATAGAAATCGGAGAAGTACCCAATACAGGAACCGACTGACGGTAAAGTTTCATAGCCAGGTTGTTCGGGATTTGTCCGCCTACCGAAACGATCACACCACGAGGTTGTTCGAGATCGATTACGTCAAGTACACGTTCGAACGAAAGTTCGTCGAAGTAGAGACGGTCGCACATATCATAGTCAGTAGAAACCGTTTCAGGGTTGTAGTTAATCATGATAGACTTGTAACCCAGTTTGCGGGCAGTCTGAACTGCATTCACCGAGCACCAGTCAAATTCTACAGAGCTGCCGATACGGTAAGCACCCGAACCTAGTACGACTACTGATTTTTCATTCTTATAATAGTTTACATCATAACCTTCCACTGCATAAGTCATATACAGATAGTTAGTTAGTTCCGGATGTTCGGAAGCAACTGTATTAATACGTTTTACAGCCGGGAGGATACCCATAGACTTACGATGAGCACGCACTGCCAGGTTTTCTTTCTCCATGTTTCCGGTTGGATTCAGTACGAAACGGGCAATCTGGAAGTCAGAGAAACCTAACACTTTAGCTTCACGCATTACATCGGCAGGTATATCTTCTACCTTATTATAAGTAGACAATTTCGCTTTGTAGTCTACGATATTTTTCAGTTTGCCAAGGAACCATGGGTCGATCTTTGTCAGGTCGTGGATACGTTCGATGGTGTAACCTTCTTCCATTGCTTGTGCAATGGCGAAAACACGCAAGTCAGTCGGGCGAGAAAGCTCTTTATCAAGATCATCAAAGTGCAGTTCGTCATTACCTACGAAACCGTGCATTCCCTGACCGATCATACGAAGGCCTTTCTGGATGATTTCTTCGAAAGAGCGACCGATAGACATGATTTCACCTACCGATTTCATGCTTGAACCGATTTCACGGGATACACCGGCAAACTTCGTCAAGTCCCAACGAGGGATTTTACAGATATAGTAGTCAAGTTGCGGAGCTACGTATGCAGAGTTCGGGGTTCCCATCTCGCCAATCTGGTCGAGTGTGTAACCAAGTGCCACTTTAGCAGCTACGAATGCCAACGGATAACCGGTAGCCTTAGAAGCCAATGCAGAAGAACGGCTCAAACGGGCATTTACTTCAATCACACGGTAGTCATCCGTTTCAGAGTTGAAAGCATACTGAATGTTACATTCACCCACGATACCGAGGTGACGGATACATTTGGTAGAAAGTTCTTTCAACAGAGCCAGTTCTTTATCATCCAGCGAGCAGGTGGGAGCTACTACAATTGATTCGCCGGTATGAATACCCAGCGGATCGAAGTTTTCCATGCTGGCTACTGTGAAGCAATGGTCGTTAGCGTCACGGATCACTTCAAATTCGATTTCTTTCCAGCCTTTCAAAGACTCTTCTACCAGAATTTGTTTGGAGAAAGCAAATGAGCTCTCTGCCAATTTCAGGAACTCTTCCTCATTGGCACAGATACCGCTACCAAGACCACCCAGTGCATAAGCAGAACGCACCATGACAGGATAACCAATTCTGCGTGCAGCAGCAATGGCATCTTCCATGTTTTCTACTGCCTGGCTGACCGGAGTCTTCATTTCTATCTCGTCCAGTTTCTTCACAAACAGGTCACGGTCTTCTGTATACATGATAGCTTCTACTGAAGTTCCGAGCACCTTTACTCCGTATTTATCAAGAACACCTTGTGTGTAAAGTTCAGCACCACAGTTCAATGCAGTCTGTCCGCCGAATGCCAAAAGGATACCATCGGGACGTTCTTTCTTGATAATTTCTTCTACGAAATAAGTATTCACGGGAAGGAAATACACTTTATCGGCAATACCTTCAGAAGTCTGAATGGTTGCGATGTTCGGGTTTACCAATACTGAGCTGATACCTTCTTCTTTCAAAGCTTTCAGTGCTTGTGAGCCTGAGTAGTCGAACTCTCCGGCTTGTCCGATTTTGAGTGCTCCAGAACCCAAAACGAGAACTTTCTTGATTTCCTTTTCCATTTCTTTTGTTGTTATAATAAGTTGTTATTTCTAAGTCCGTTCATAAAAAAAATGCGTTACCCTCAAAAAAGGATTAACGCATTACCAAAGAACTAAAATATTGTTTTTGGAAATAAGAGAAGAAGACTTTCGTTTCGGGATGAAAAACATCCGAATGTAAATAATACTTGCTTCTAATTTCCTGTTGATTCATTGTTGACTTCAAAATTTGTGCAAAGTAACGACATATTTTGCACATGACAAAAAGATATGTTCACTTTTTTACTGAAATAATTTACCGCGTTAATGAAACAGTCGTTTTTCCATTGGCTTTTAATGATTACATTCTTATCTTAAGCAGGCACAAATCATGAAGTAACTGCATTTTGATGTTTCTTTCAGTTTTTATCCTTATCTTTGTCGCCATTATATAATAAGGTAATAAATATGGGAAAAGAAAAAATCATATTGACGGGCGACCGTCCTACCGGAAGACTTCATATCGGTCACTATGTAGGTTCGTTGAAACGCAGAGTTGACCTGCAAAACGCAGGTGATTATAGTAAGATGTTTATCTTCATTGCCGATTCACAGGCATTGACAGACAATATAGACAATCCGGAAAAGGTGCGTCAGAATGTAATCGAAGTTGCTCTTGATTATCTGGCTTGTGGTATTGATCCGACTAAAGCTACGATTTTCATCCAGTCGCAAATACCGGAACTATGCGAACTTAGTTTCTATTATATGGATCTTGTCAGCGTATCCCGCCTGCAACGTAACCCGACCGTGAAATCGGAAATCCAGATGCGTAACTTTGAAGCAAGTATTCCCGTAGGTTTCTTCACTTATCCCATCAGCCAGGCAGCAGACATTACAGCATTCCGCGCAACGACTGTCCCTGTGGGTGAAGACCAGGAACCGATGCTCGAACAGGCTCGCGAAATCGTTCGCCGTTTCAACTATATATATGGTGAGACATTGGTAGAACCGGAAATCCTGTTGCCGGACAATGCAGCTTGTCTGCGTCTTCCGGGAACTGACGGTAAAGCTAAAATGAGTAAATCGCTCGGAAACTGCATCTACCTTTCGGAAGAACCGGAAGAAATCCAAAAGAAAATCATGAGTATGTATACCGACCCGGGGCATCTCCGCGTACAAGATCCGGGAAAAATTGAAGGTAATACGGTATTTACTTACCTAGATGCTTTCTGCCTCCCCGAACATTTCGAACGTTATTTACCGGATTATCCGAATCTGGCAGAACTGAAAGCGCATTATCAACGCGGCGGATTGGGTGACGTGAAAGTAAAACGTTTCCTAAATTCCATCATGCAGGAGACTTTGGAACCGATTCGCAATCGTCGCAAGGAGTTCAGCAAGGATATCCCTGCTATCTACGAGATGCTTCAGCAAGGCTGCGAAGTGGCAAGGGCTGCGGCTGCCGAGACTTTGGCTGACGTGAAGAAGGCGATGAAGATTAATTATTTTGATGATAAGGAATTAATCGAAGAGCAGGTGAAACGTTTCTCGCAAGAGTAAAAGATTTCGTCTGGGAATAAACATAATTATAAGGTAAAGGCTGCCCTTCTTTTGTAGAACAGGCAGCCTTTCTTATCGGATATTTTTCAAAGATTCAGTTTGTTTCTTCCTCGTCATTCTTGAACAACACATCCTTTAATTTCTGATAAAGGAATGAAAGTATCAGCAATATCAATCCCAGAATGATAAATACAATAATCTTGCCAATGGTCGGCATAGCCCATAAATCATCAAAGACGAGTTTGAGCAGGACTAATCCGAAAGTCGCAAGGCTCACCATACGGAGTAGTTTCTGATGCAGGCGCATGCCCAACCCCATTTGGACGAACCCGGCAATGCTTAATGAGAGTGACAGCCCGGCACTGAAATCGTCCACTCCTACTTGCCAAAGGAAAGAGCGTACCATTGTCAGCCAAAGGAGCGTGGCAAGAATATTCAGATATACGGTGAAACGGGATTTTATGCCGATTGATGTATAGTACATACGTGCTACATAATACAAATTCGCTATTACGAACACAGCTGTCAGCCATGGTAGTACAACAGGAGGGGAAGTCCATATTCTCTGGTCGCCCCATATATTTATAATATATACAAGTACGTTTGCCCCGATAGTCAAGATATAAGAAGTGAGATGTTTCGTTATCGGGAATCGTTTTCTGAAAGCATAGCAAACACTCGAAATGGATATGGCTGTAAACAAGAACATAGCTCCGCTTCTCGTCGCCCCTTCAAAATACAAATTGAATTCCATCATAAATGTATAATAAAGTATGATTACGGAGACGATAAGCATAAAAGGATTCCAGAAGCTGTATTTCAACCGGCGTGCCGTAGAGAAGAAGGAATGATAATATTCCATTAATAAAGCAAATGCTCCTGTCGCTAATCCCACAAACAAAGAGGTGGCAAATGAACTATTCAGAAAAATTGTATCTAAGGAATGATGTTCAAACATCACACTATACACATCCATCAAGTAAGAAACGAAAGTGAGTCCTACCAGAACTTTAGCCGCATACTCATATACTCTAATTTTCGACTTAACATAGAGCCACAACAGCAATACCATTTCCGATGCCCAAAGCAAGGTTATATAGTTTCCGTCCAGTTGAATCGGAACTGTAATGGAGACAAATGTCAGCACAAGCCCCAACGTGGTATGCACGAGGAATTTATATTCCTTCCTATTCTTCCACAACCAAAGAACCAGTCCTAAATTAACAAGAGCGATAAACAGGCTCAACAAGCCGCTTGCTTTGAAAGACAATCCCATATTCTGCAAGAATAAGGCTCCTGAAAGCAAATAGATAAAATTATTCGTTATAATGACGAATACTAATCCCCGGCTCATCGTCCGCATATTCTCTCCACGAAGGATAGAGAACACCGGAAGTAAAAAGATAAAATAGAACAGAGTAGCAAACCAAAACAGATGGTTCGAAATAACCGTAGAACTAGAGGTATAGTTAAACAAAAGAAAGATTCCCATTATCAGGCAAGTAAAGACAAATGAAATCATTGGAAGTTCACTCCACTTTTTATAAATGGAAAGTCCGAACATACCCAAGTTTAATATGCTCACGTAAGTGAACAGTACCAAATAACTTCCTTCCCCGCTACTCACTATGAATGGCGCAAGGAATCCTCCTACAAGAGAAATGATAGCCAACTCACGCCGATTATATACCACAGACAGAATAGACATAAACACTGTGACACCAATCAGAATGATAAAGGCCATAGTCTGCGAGAAAATATGATAATAATGGAAAGCAATGGCAACTGTAAGATAGAACACAGCGAAAGCACCACCCGCAAGCAGCGAACTGAAGGTTCGGTATTTCTTTTGCAACCGTTCGGCAACAGCCAGCAATACAGCTCCCGTCAAGAAACCAAGCACGGTACGGAAGGTTTCATTAATCCAGTTTTTATCAATGGCATACTTTACAAAGAAACCTACACCGATTACAAATATAAGGATACCAATCTTTCCGAAAAGATTCTCACCGATGAATTTTTCATAGTTCACCTGCTTCTTTTGTTTCGGAACAGTCGGGGCAACCGGAACAACCGGAGTAGCCGGAGTAACCGGTACAACTGGCACAGTCGAAGATTCAGCGGATTCCTTCCGAACAGCCTCTACGCAAACTTCCTCCATTCTTGTTTCAAGCGTCTTTTCAGGCGTCTTTTCCAATGTCTCACGGACAACTGCTTCAACAACCGGTTCGTGTTTTTCCTGAACAGCCTCTTCTCGTTGTCCGGTCTTTACTGCCTTAACATGCTCTGCCGCTTGAGGCATCACAGGAATATCTTTTGTTTCTTTTTCTGATATTTCCTCTTTCGGCTTGGAGGCTTCAGCAACAGAATTTTGCTGAACCTTGAGATAATCTTCCATCCGTTTCTTTATCTCATTCAACTCTTTCTCTATCTTTCCGAAGCGATTGTCCAACCTACTCAATAAAATAAATAACATAACTAAAACGAGTAGTGCATATACGGTATTAAAGTCGTCCATAATATTCCAGATTTGAGTTCTATAGCACAAATATAGATAATTATTAATAGCTCCAATCAATTGTTATTAAATTATTTGGATTATCCCAACAATGCAATTTTACATCAATTGCATAAATCAGGATACAAATCCTCTAAATCAGGAAAAAAATCTCCTCATTTTATAAAAAAGAATAGAGCTTACAAATTTCAAACAATTATACGGCTTTTATTCTTCTTTTTCCTATCTTTGCCACAATATCAATAAAAATCACACAAATTATTCACTTAAACACAAGAAGCATGAAGCACCTTAAATTTCTATTTGCACTTGGCGGCATTCTTTTCTTATCTTGCCAAACAGTATCCGCACGTGGTTTAAAAATCCCTTTCGGCGACCGCGAAGTATTAACCAAAGTAGCAGATTTGCCTGATACCGAAGAGTACCAAACAGACGATGGAAACTACATTGATCTGGCAACTTTCCATCAGGAGTTCAACATCGCTTACCTTCTCCCTCTATACATAGAGAAAGAGCCTCGCCTGGTCGGCTATTGCGAAAAGGAAGACACTTACTATGAACTGACGGAAGAACAACTGGCTACCATCCTAAAAGAAAATAATTTGGATGGAGAGAAGTTGAACAAGGTCGGTTTCTATTCCCGTTATGGTGGTAAAGCTGTCGGACTTCTTATAATTGCCCTTATCATTTGGGGATGTATTCCTGGAAAAAAGAAAGAAGTGAAACCCGTGGAAGTATAAAACAAACCATTATTAATAACATTAAAAAGTACAAACTATGTCTATTTACACCTTTATTCCGGTCATTTTCATTGTTCTATATCTAGGATACTGGTTTTACATGAAAAACAAAAACTCGCAACAGGCACAAGTAGTGAACAACACCGATTTCAAAGCTGAATTTGCAAATGCAGAACAGTATAAAAAACTCTGCTTAAACTCTGATTTATCTTTCCTGAAAGAAGCTATGGGAGAAGAAAAAATTGACGCTTTCAACTATGCCAGCAATGAATATGGTGTAGCATCCGCACTCAAAGACGGGATGAAAGATAAGCTGAAAGGAATGGCCACTTTAGGAACTGTACGTTTCAATACCGTACAAACTCCCAAATATCTGGTATTGAGCGGAGACAATCTGCACCTATTCGATACAGACACAGATGGAGAAATCGACAATCATTTTGTATTCAATCAGGCGCGTCTTGAAAATTCCCGTCTCATCGCAATTCCTATGGAGGGACAAGTACAAGCACAGGCACAAGCCAGAGGAAACAACGTGAAAGCATACAAACTTTCATTGCAAACCGATGAGAAACCTGTTGAACTCATTATCTACTCCTGTCTGATATTTACAAATATCCCGGAGATTCCGACAGATCCACAAGAAACAATACAGGATATTATCATTGGCAATGACTTCTTGAAACAATTGGGTGACAAATATCCTAATTTGAAAGTCTCATTGCCGATATTTAGCTAAAGAAGGACATATACTTAGAAAAAATAACAGCGGAAGGTTAGCTAGTTACCAAACAT
This sequence comes from Bacteroides sp. 3_1_13, assembly GCF_001185845.1. Taxonomy (NCBI): domain Bacteria; kingdom Pseudomonadati; phylum Bacteroidota; class Bacteroidia; order Bacteroidales; family Bacteroidaceae; genus Bacteroides; species Bacteroides sp. 3_1_13. The sequence continues at coordinate 2,080,236 of NZ_KQ236955.1, read as the reverse complement.
TATGCGTCCCGGCGTCCCGGCGGATTTGCAATCCGCCGTTCTCCGAGTATCAGGATTTATAATCCGCAATACACCTATACTTTAATATATAGTTCGAATTGAAAATCCTGATGCTCAAAGCAATCGGATTAAAAATCCGATTGAACAGAGAACAGATCTCTGCAGATACTCCCCGCAGAAATTCAAAAGTAAAATTAAAAGCGATACAGTTTCGTTCGGACAAGAAGCTGAAACAATCTGTCGGATATATAAAAACAAAGCAAATGAAGCGAGTCAAGCACTCTGCCAAATTATCGGAAATAGAGATAGACATGCGGCTAAAAGAGTATTTCAGCGATCATCAGATTATGCAACGTTCCGACTTTCAAGGCATCACAGGGATGGTACGTTCCACAGCCATGATTCATATTCGCCGACTCCGTCAGGAAGGCAAACTGCAAAATATCGGTATTCCCAGTCAACCTATTTATGTGCCGACCCCAAGATTTTATGGAAAATTCAGAGATTATCAGCCTGTCAAATAAACTAAAACAAAAACAAAATATCAGAGGAGATACCCCCAAATAACAGATATAAAAAAGGCGGCTGAAAGCATGAACCTCTCTTTTCAGGGTTCGCTTTCAGCCGCTTTTCCTTTCCAGCAAGCGATTACAGAGAATCGCTGAATGCTGAAATCGCTTTTTTACTTTTTATTACTGTGCAGATTCTACCAATACTACACGGTTCAGAATCGGTTGACCGAATTTGTCAACACCACCACCGGCTGCAACTTTCAGTCTATCGGCAGAGATGCCATACTTCTTAACTAACAAGTCTTTAACAACCTGTGCACGTTCCAAACTTAACTTCTGATTGAAAGCAGGAGTACCGGTTGCAGAGTCAGCATATCCGTTGATTGTGTATGTAGCATTCGGAGATTCTTTTATCTTGCTGGCAAGATATGACAAGTTCATTTCTTCTTGCGGAGATAATTTATCAGAACCGATCTTGAAGAATACGGTACGCGGAGCAATGTTAGTATCTGTGATAACAACTTCTTCAGTATCTTCTACTTCTACTGGTTGTTGTGCATTTGCCAACTGTTGTTGCAATTGCATATTAGCTGCCGCCATTGCATTCATCTGATTACGCATCTGATTCAATTCGAGTTCAGAGATAATCTGTGGAGTAGGACGTTGGAATCCGCGAGTAGGGAAGTAATAAGTCACACCGAGGGTAGCACCTAAGATACCATCATAATCGGGTCTACCTCCATGTTCTCCGTCAAACTTGCCTTCCAGACCTGTTGCACTCAACTCCAGATTCAAGTCAACAGCATTCGACAAACGGAAGCGGTTGATAATACCTGCATTGAAAGTAGCGGAGTTAGTGTGAGGACGAGAATAAGCATGAGCCCAACCGGCACCTATATAAGGGATAATTTCATATACACGGTTCGGATTGTATCCACCAAAAAGTGCGTTCAAGTTAATCATCAAATCACCATGCAAGTTCATGTAGTCCCATCTTTGTTTGTAAGAACCGTCTTCTCTCGGACCACCCACTACATAATTAGCAGTTTCGCTGGTAGTGAATCCTTTTGCCTGCAGTCCGCTGTATTGCAAACGCAGTCCGAATCCAGGAGTTACCCATTTGCCGACAGACACGTTAAATGTAGGAGCAACACGGTCTCTGAATTTGCCGATATGGTCATTGTTTCCATATAGCACCTGGGCGCCGCCTCCTATAGAGAAGAACCAGTTACTCCAGAAAGGATTAGTTATTACTTGATATTTATCTTGTACCTGAATCACTTCGTATTCAGTTACAGTCATTGTCTGCTGCGCAGAAGCGACAGACGCAACGCTGGCAAATGCCAGCAACATCAGAATCTTTTTCATATACCTAATAGTTAAGTGGTTATTTAAATCTTTTTCTTTGTTGAACTATTTAAATAACACGAACTGAACTAAAAGGTTTTAGAAAAAGATGAAATTATTTGTTTTATTTGAATAATCTTTCGATGTCTTCCTCCTTGATTGTTGTCAAAACAGTTTTCCCATCAGGGGTGTAATTCGGTGAGGGACAGGCAAAAAGGTTATCTACAAGGCTTACCATTTCTTCATTACTCAACACCTGTCCGTAAACAATAGCCGCTGCACGGGCCAATGTTAATGCCAGAATACTTTGGATTTCTTCCTTGACATCACTTCCTTTTTCCATCGCTGTATGCAGCATATTACGCACCAGTTCCACCGGATTCAGCCCTTCAATCCCCGAAGGAATACCATTAATGGCATAGCTACCGCCTCCCAGATTACTCAAATCAAAACCGACCGCAGACAAATCATCCATAATACTTTGCAGTACAGCAGCCTCGGAAGCCGGTAATTGTAATATTTCCGGGAACAGAACACCTTGTGATACCCCCTGCTTCTGTTGGATCTGCACCATATAGCGGTCAAAAAGTACCCGTATGTGTGCCCGATGCTGATCAATTAGCATCAGACCGGATTTAACTGAAGTCAGAATAAACCGCCCTTTAAACTGCAAATGCTGATTTCCTTTTTCCATAACCGGTTCACTGGCATACAAAGTGGAAGAAGCAGCAGATACGACCGTCTCCATCTTTTCTTCAACGAAAGCCGGTTCACTCCCAATAGAAGAATCCTCCCAATTCATTTCGGGTTCCGGCTGCGGATTGTTCATCTTACTGGCTTTCGTCAGCCCTCCGTACAAATCTTCCCATTCCACTTTCGAACGGCTGTACGACCCGCCACCACCAGTAGAGACTTTAAACGGATTATAGTCTGTATTATAATGTATCTTCGGAGGCTCGGAAGATATCTTTTCCTCAAATGCCGGAATGTCAGGCATGTCTTCCGTATCAAAATCAATAGAAGGGATCGCACTGAATTTACCCAACGACTCCTTCACGGATGCTGAAAGTATCTGCCAAATGGCCTGTTCATTTTCAAACTTGATTTCAGTCTTTGTCGGATGGATATTCACGTCAATATTAGCCGGATCTACATCGAAATAGATAAAGTAGGAAATCTGTTCACCGGTGGGAATCAACTGTTCATAAGCCTCCATGACTGCCTTATGAAAATAAGGATGACGCATATAACGCCCGTTGACAAAGAAATACTGATGTGCCCCTTTCTTACGGGCAGTCTCCGGCTTGGCTACGTATCCGGAGATTTTCACCATGGTAGTATTGACCTCTATGTTCAGTAACTGCTGATTGAGCTTCTTACCGAAAATAGCAAGGATACGTTGGCGTAATTGTGATACTGGAAGATTGAATAACTCCGAATCATTACTATAAAGCGAAAAGGCAACCTCCGGATGCACCAAAGCGATCCGTTCAAATTCGGCAAGGATGTTACTCAATTCCGTTGAATTAGCCTTTAGAAATTTACGACGGGCAGGTACATTAAAGAATAGGTTCTTTACAGAGAAGTTACTTCCTTTAGAACAGGACACAGCCTCTTGGCTTTCCACTTGAGAGCCTGCAATCACCAGCTTCGTGCCCAACTCTTCCGATTCCGGACGTGTCTTTAACTCTACCTGTGCCACAGCAGCGATAGAAGCCAATGCCTCTCCGCGAAATCCCATTGTACGCAAAGCAAACAGATCCGCCGCTTGACGTATCTTAGAAGTGGCATGTCGCTCAAAAGAAAGACGGGCATCCGTTTCGGACATTCCTTTTCCATCATCAATCACCTGAATGCTGGTTTTACCTGCATCAGTCACCAATACATGTATATTTTGTGCATCTGCATCAATCGCATTCTCCACTAGCTCCTTGATGACAGACGCGGGACGTTGTATCACTTCACCGGCAGCAATCTGGTTAGCTACCGAATCAGGTAACAAATGAATTATATCGCTCATTCTTCGTAAATTAATAATTAAAAGTTCCAGCTTCCTGTCGCCAAATAATGCCACAGATAAAGAAGGAAAGCAATGATTATCAGTATGATTCCGAAAGAGACCGGTTTGCGGCCACTCGCTTTTCTTCTTTTCAAATGCGTAGTACCTTCAATGAACTTACCGCGAATATCCTCCGGATTAAATTCCTTTTCCGGAAGCATCCCCAAGTCACGTTTGGCGTTCTCCTCCATCTTTGCGAGCTTTTCTTTCCGCTCGTCTACATAAATGTATTGATGATTAAAGCCACGGGGCTTTCTCATTGAGTTAAACATTCCCATACTACTTCATATTTATTAAGTTTCGCTTTTCTGTTTTGGGTCGCCGGTCGGTGGTCGGTTTCAGTGTATCACCCGCACGCTTACCCCGCCAGTTAAAGATATCATCCTTATTCAGCGGACGGACATAGTCGAACCAGGCAAAAGTGGGAAGACGTAATTTATCAGGCGGTATCTGGTCCATCGGATACATCGTTCCGTTGGATTTACCGATAAACAGTCCTTTTTCCATCTTCTTATCCTTCATATAAAGATGAAGCACACTACCTTCCAGACAATTAAATCCGGTCATCGTACTGTCTTTTTCTTCCGGATAGAAAGCGGTCAACACATTACCAATCACTTCAATATGACGCATATCTCCATTAATGAAATAGGCTTTCATCTCTTTGCCGGACACTTGGTTATAATGAATAGAATCTTTCATTTCCACCGTCAACGCCTGGTTGATGATGTGCGCCCAGTCAATCGTGCTGTCATTCATATAAATCTTGATCTGCTCGCCAAGTAGTTGCTGCCCTTCATTCCAAAGAATAGGGTCGGTATACATGGTCATACAGGAATCCTTCGAATTATAGACCAGTGAGTCACATACTCCCTGAACATCCGTACGATACATACGTACCTTGTGATAAGCTTTCATCAACCGGAAAACGGAATCGGTATTCAGGTTGTAAGACACCAACTGCAATGTATCGCCATGCATAAAAAGACTGTCAGGCCCTTGCGAGTAGTCGATTGCCACCGCACGTTTCGTCGCAAACGCGGAGTCTGTCAATTCATTATAGAAACAATAATCACCCGTCAGCATATTCTTATTAATGGAATCTGTCATCTTCACATTATCGAACGCCTCGCCATAACCGATGATACGGTCATAGAACAGACTGTCGCCTACCAGTTTCTTTCCCTGATTGGTCAGTACCGAACGGTCTAACAATTCGGCTTGTTCGGTCATTGTGTTATAAAATCCCCGTTCCGAATAGATATGATTATTATCACTGACGATATTGGAAGGTCCGAGAATAACTGCGATTTTGCTTTCCGTATTATACCTTAATGTATCGGAAGTCAACACAAACTTTGGGTTTACCAACTTCACATCATGATTGAATACCGACTGTTTTGTTGCAGGACTGTATTCTCCCCAATCGGAAGTCAATACATTCTCTTCATCCATCAAGGTTCCTCCCTCGAAATAATATCCGAGGTCGTAGAGACGGTCGTAATTCAAGCTATCTGTCAACAGGGTGGTGTTCCGGTTAATCATCTTCACATTTTCACGAAGCTGCGCTATTTGCGTCATGCCGTCATAATAAAGATAATCACCGTAGATGAACAAAGTGTCTCCCTGTTCCATACGTACATTACTGAAGGCCTCCACAGAGTTGGTTTTCTCAAAAATCAGTGCACTGTCACAGTACATATACATACTGTCATGGCGCAATTTCACGTTACCAATCAATACCTGCACATCCGGACGCGCCAACTTATCCGCCTGACCTTCATCAGCATGAAGCAGATAAACTTTGGTCTTTTTATTCTCCGGTTGTTTCTTGTTGTCCGATTGTTTCTTATTGCCTGCCGGTGTTTTGGCTTTTGAAGCCGACTTAGACGTATCCGCAGCCGATTTAATTGAATCCCCTGTTACAGGTTTCTGTCCCGTTGGCCTCACTTGTGCTACAAGACATACACCAAACAGGCATAGAAAGCCTATAAGGAGCCATCTATGCCTGTCTTGTTGTTTATTTTTCTTATTTGTTTTCAGCATATAAAATCAAAGCAAGGTTACATCAGTCCTTCTTGACCCAACCCGGATACTTGAAGTCACACTTCTGCCAGTTTTCGTTGATGCGTACATAAGTATGTTTCTGTTTGTCCAGAATCCATTTCTGCAACATCTCTTCACGGCGTTTGTCCATCACAATTTCTTTCAAGTCCTGATAGTCTTCTGCAATGGTTGCTTTATGACCGTTGATTTTTGCTTTCAACTTCACGATAGCACATACTTCTTTTCCATCCTTCTCATTAATCATTGTAAAGGCTTTGGAAATTTCGCCTACATTCATCTTATCCACTACTTTAGCAACGTCTTGAGGAAGATCCTGCATCTGGAACTTAGAAGTAGTCACACCTGAATTTTCATTGATGTTCACCATAATACCATGGTTGTTACGAGTATCTTTATCCTGTGAGATAACGGCAGCCGCATCATCAAATGTAAATTTGTTGGCACGAATATCATCAGCAATAGAATCCAGACGGGCACAAGCCTCGGTCAGTTCTTTTTCCGATACTTTCGGACGCAACAAGATATGGCGAGTGTTGACACGGTCACCACGTTTTTCAATCAACTGGATAATGTGGAAACCAAATTCCGACTCCACAATCTTAGAAACTTTCTTCGGATCTTGCAAACTGAACGCTACATTCGCATAAGCAGGGTCCATCATACCACGTCCCATGAATCCACATTCACCACCTTTAATGGCAGATGCCTTGTCTTCCGAATACAAACGCGCCAATGTAGAGAAGTCGATTTCTCCTTTTGTCACACGATCCGTATAATCACGCAACGTCTTTTTTACATCCTCAATCTCCGAGATAGGAATTTTCGGTTGTAAAGTAATGATCTGCACTTCTACCTGTGTCGGAATGTAAGGAATACTATCTTGTGGAAGGTCTTTAAAATAACGGCGTACTTCTGCCGGAGTCACTTTGATTTCTCCTACCAGTTTCTGCTGCATCTTCTGAACGGTCAATCCGTCACGTGCATTATCACGCAGCGTCTCACGAATCTGGGTGGAAGTTTTATTGAAATACTCCTCCATCTTCTCTCTGGAACCGATCTGCTGGATGTACATGTTGGTCATCATATCCACACGCTGGATGATTTCCGCTTCGGAAACCTCGATACTGTCCAACTTTGCCTGATGCAGGAACAACTTCTGCACAGCAATCTCTTCAGGAATTACACAATAAGGATCGCCGTCAAATCTGCGTCCATTATACAAGGCATCCATACGGGCCTCTTCTACATCTGATTTCAAAATAGCTTCGTCACCTACTACCCAAACTACTTCATCAACCACATTATCTTGTGCATAGGTTGCCACATTAGCAAATATTGCCAGGACAAGGGTAACAACAAATCTAAAGTTCACAAACTTCTTCATTCTTTGTATTTAATAATTATATATAATCTTCTTCTTACTTACTGCCTGCTGATACAAGTCGTTCTTTACCTGTTCCATAAAGCTCACCCGTTTCTGATTAACCAGTAAGTCTTTCACTTCCGAACGGGCAAATTCATACGGTTTCTCTTCACCAATTCCGCGATAATCGCTCACATTCAGGAAATAATAATAGGCCGTATCTTTCAATTCTACCTGACGGTGTTTGTCTACGTACTCTTCCGGTGCCTCTACTTTTAATGGAATCATATCCAGTACATCAGTCACGGACACCCATTTGTCATAGAAGTATTCGTATTTCACTGCATTCTGCAAGCTATATTTTTCCAGGCTCTCGACAGCATCCTGTTTTTCCGACTTATACCACCTGCGCACATTGTTCAGCTGGGGAGCCGTCAACGGCACTTTGATAAACAATCCCTTAATCAACGGGGTTTCCAGCTTAAACAGTTCTTTGTTTTTTCCGTAATATTCTGCGATCTCTTGTTCGGAAATATCATTCGACAGCTTCTGGTTTATCAACTCCTGCTGATAAGTATGCATAATCAACGCTTTCCGATAATTCTCCACTAGTTTGTCTACATCCACATTATCGGGAATATTGTTCGCAGCTTTCTCATATAATAAAATCTCTTCCGCCCAACTACGAATATAATGTTCGGTGAAGAGAATACTATCATCTTTTGACAATCCGACCGGAAGCACGGACATCAAATCTTCTTTATATAAAAAGTTACCGTCCACCTCTACCAAAGGAGTCTTTCCTTTGTGGTCGCGCTGTTCCTTGCACGCTCCACAACCAAGAAGGGTAATCAGTAAGAGGACTAATATTCGCATTGGCAACTAAAATCTACTTATTTAAGGTACGAAGATAGTGAATAATCGGTTACATCAGTTATTATTAACTGTTTTTAAAACCTCTTGGTTTATTTCAACCTTACCAAACTCCCTCAATTCCCGCGCCCAGCACGTGTCAAGATAGCTTCGATAATCCTTTCGCACCTGTTCAATTACTTCCCGATAATCATCCGGTCCTTTCATTTTTTCGCCTACAACAATGGTAAAAGGATAAGACATTACGGGTTCGAAACCACCCTTCTTAAAAACCAGTTTATCTATATATTTATTGTCTCCGTCGGCAAAAATACCTTGTTCAACCTGTATCTTTTCCGTCCCGGATGTATTAAAAGTTTGCCGAAGCTGGTCCGCCCACTCTTTTTCCGGCACTTTCTTCAGCATTTTTTTAGCTTGCTTTGCCGTCTTTTTATCAACGCAATGAAGCACGACTCCTCTATACCGGGGACTCTCCCACCGATAATCCGACGAATGAAATTTGAAATAGGTAGCCAATCCGGCCCGGTCATTAATGGCAGGCAACTCTATTTTCTGCCGTGTGATTTCTTTTACCAAATAGTTTTCGTCAGATTCCCGCAAGGCAACACGAATTTCCGGATGCTTTTTATCTATATTCCGGCTTTCATAATCCAATAATGATTTAGCAATAAACCCTTCCAACTGGCGTTTGACAGCTTGAGGATGAGAAGAGGCAAAACGCGTGAACATAGCTCCGGTATATGCCTGTCCATCAATCGTAAAGAGATTTTGTTCTGTCCGGCCTTTCGTTAACAGTTCTTCCATTGCTGCCTGATTCGGGGTATACTGCCATGACCTTTTTAATCGGTCGAGCATCGCTGCCGTGCCTTTGTCTAAAATTTCCTTACGCCGTAACCGCTCTATCAACCTGCCACTGACATTTTCATAAGCAAATGCTTCCTCCCGGTCAATCACTTTCAAGATATGAATCCCTTCAGGAGTGAAGAATGGCTGTGATACCGCAGCTTTCGCCAAAGAGAAAGCGACATCCTCAAATTCACTCGTTGTCTCCAGACCTTCTATCCATCTACTCTGCTTATCATCCGAATAGATTTCCACCAAACGGTTAAAATTCAAATCCGGCTGATTCTGTATCACCCGGTATATAGAATCCATCCGGGCTTTTTCTTCTTCCAAATGACGGGAAGTCACCGTCTGCGGTAAACGTTTAAAAATTTGCATGACTTGCACCCGGCCGTTACGTGCTTTCAATCCCATCTTCTGATACAAGACACGGGCACAACTATCCATCACTTGTTTGTCAATCAGATAAGATTCTACCAATTCTGTCCGACGCTTCTCGTGTTGTTTACGGAAAACTGCAGTCGTATCAAGTCCGGCAGCCCTGGCTGCTTCCACCTTCAACTTTGATTGAGCGAAAAGTGCCGCATACTCTTTTGGTGAAAGCTGGGCATTTGAGCGTTCTGCATAACGGCGGTATGCATTTTCAAATTCCGAACGGAGTACCTCTCTTCCGTTAACACGCATCAATACCGGATCTTCTTGCGCAAAGACCGCGACAACAAAGAGAGAAATACATCCCAACAACAGGCTTCTTTTCATCATCATTTTTTATTTTCCAAACAATAAACAACAAACATCACAGAGGCAATAACAGATAAACAACAAACGGTGAGCAGTGAACACCTTGCTGACAATACAGCCTGTTCACCGTTCACCGTTAATAGTTCACCGTATCTATCTATTATTCCGGACGGCTATAGTTAGGCGATTCACTAGTAATCGTCACGTCGTGCGGATGGCTTTCCATTACACCTGCATTGGTAATGCGGGTAAACTTAGCATCATGAAGTTTATCAATATTGGCAGCACCGCAGTATCCCATACCTGCACGCAAACCACCTGACAACTGATAGACAACCTCGAAAAGTGTACCTTTATAAGGAACACGGGCAGCAATTCCTTCCGGAACCAGCTTCTTCACATCAGCAGTTCCGCTCTGGAAGTAACGGTCTTTCGAACCGTTCTCCATCGCTTCCAACGATCCCATACCACGATAGGATTTGAATTTACGACCATTGAAAATGATTGTGTCGCCCGGAGACTCTTCTGTTCCGGCAACCAACGATCCGATCATTACACAATATCCACCGGCAGCCAACGCTTTCACGACATCGCCCGAATAACGCAATCCACCATCGGCAATCAAGGGAATACCTGTACCCTTCAAGGCTTTTGCTACATCATAGACAGCAGACAACTGTGGAACACCTACACCGGCAACCACACGAGTGGTACAGATAGAACCCGGACCGATACCGACTTTCACTGCATCCGCTCCTGCTTCTACCAAAGCTTTTGCAGCTTCTCCGGTAGCAATATTACCCACTACGATATCAATGTTCGGGAAGCGTTTCTTAGCTTCTTTCAGTTTTTCAATCACAAACATAGAGTGTCCGTGAGCCGTATCAATCACAATTGCATCCGCACCGGCATCTACCAATGCTTGCATACGATCCAGCGTATCGGCAGTCACACCTACACCGGCAGCTACACGCAAACGACCTTTGGCATCTTTACAAGCCATCGGTTTATCTTTTGCTTTTGTAATATCTTTATAAGTAACAAGACCGATCAACTTTCCGTCCATTCCGACAATCGGAAGTTTCTCGATCTTATGTTTCTGAAGAATCTGTGCAGCAGATTCTAGATCAGTAGACTGGTTTGTAGTTACCAATCTTTCTTTCGGAGTCATGACAAGATCAATATGTTTAGCCATGTCTCTTTCGAAACGCAAATCTCTGTTGGTAACAATACCCACCAAATAACCTTCATCATCTACCACAGGGATACCACCGATTTTATATTCCGCCATGATGTCCAGTGCATCCTGCACAGTAGAACCTCTTTTAATAGTTACAGGATCATAAATCATACCATTTTCGGCACGCTTTACAATAGCAACTTGTCTTGCCTGTTCTTCGATAGACATATTTTTGTGAATCACGCCGATACCACCCTCACGAGCAATGGCAATAGCCATTTTCGCTTCGGTAACCGTATCCATGGCAGCCGTCACAAAAGGAATTTTTAACTCAATGTTTTTTGAAAACTTAGTCGAGAGATCGACAGTGCGCGGTAAAACTTCAGAATAAGCGGGGATCAACAATACGTCGTCGTAAGTTAACCCATCCATTACAATCTTATCAGCAATAAATGACATAGGGCTATGCGTTTAAAAATTATTGCGTGCAAATATACGGTTTTTATTCAAAACTGCATACCTGCACGCTTATTTTTTTCGCTTTTTTAATTGGCCATTTCAGAGATGAACTTAATACGTACCAAGCGAACTTCCTCTTCAGTGAAGTCATCGCCTAATTCATCAAGCGCATCATCAATCTTATCAGTGGTAGATTCCTTGAAATAATCGTAGATATCGAGCATGTGATCTTCATCCATGATTTCTTCCAGGAAATAATCGATATTCAGTTTGGTTCCCGAATAGACGATAGCTTCCACTTCATCCAGGAGTTCACCAAATTCGATACCTTTAGAAAGAGCGATATCATCTAACGCCACTTTACGGTCAATTGCCTGAATGATAGCTACTTTCATCTTTGATTTATTGGCAACCGTACGTACCCGCAAGTCTTCGGGACGTTCTATTTCATTCTCTTCACAGTGGCGTTTGATTAATTTACAGAACTCTTCACCGTAACGTTTTGCTTTTCCGGCTCCTACACCCGGTATATTCTGCAATTCATCCAATGTCACCGGATAAATGGTAGCCATCGCTTCCAAAGACGGATCCTGGAAGATCACATAAGGCGGCACTTCCAGTTTCTTCGAGAGTTTCTTCCGCAAGTCCTTCAACATAGAATAAAGAGCAGGGTCTACCGCACAGGAACCACCGCCACGTGCCGGAACTTCTTCTTCTGTCTCTTCAAAGTCGTTGTCTTCGGTAATCTTGAATGACTTCGGCTTCTTCAAGAACTTGTGTCCTTCCTCCGTCACTTTCAGGAGTCCGTAATGTTCCACATCCTTGCTCAAGTAACCTGCGATCAGTGCTTGACGAATCACTGCGTTCCATGTTTTATCCTCTTCGCCCATACCGGAGCCGAAGACTTCGAGGTCTTCATGCAAATGCGCCTGTACTTCGGAAGTTTCTTTACCTTGTAGTATGTCTATAATATAATCTGCCTTAAAATTTTCTTTCACCGCGATAATCGCTTCAATCACGGCACACAATAACTCTTGAGCCTCCACTTGTTTTTTAGGGTTTAAACAGTTGTCACAATTTCCACAATTTTCTTCCGTATATTCTTCGCCGAAATAATGCAGCAACGTCTTGCGCCGGCATACGGAAGATTCGGCATAAGCAGCGGTTTCCAACAGAAGCTGCTTGCCAATTTCCTGCTCTGCCACAGGTTTTCCTTGCATGAACTTCTCCAGTTTCTGCAAGTCTTTGTTTGTATAAAAGGTTATGCACTGACCTTCACCGCCATCTCTACCGGCACGTCCGGTCTCCTGGTAATACCCTTCCAGACTCTTTGGAATATCGTAGTGAATCACAAACCTTACATCCGGCTTGTCGATTCCCATACCGAAAGCGATAGTTGCTACAATAACGTCCACTTTTTCCATCAGGAAATCATCCTGATTCTTAGTCCTCGCCAACGAATCCATCCCGGCATGATAAGGACGCGCATTGATACCGTTTGCCTGAAGGATTTCAGCAAGTTCCTCTACTTTTTTCCGACTAAGGCAATAGATAATGCCCGATTTTTCCGGATTGTTTTTGATAAACTTGATAATATCCCTGTCAATATTAGCGGTCTTCGCGCGTACCTCATAATAAAGGTTTGGACGGTTGAACGACGATTTGAAAACTTGAGCATCTACCATTCCCAGATTTTTCTGGATATCATGCTGCACCTTTGGTGTCGCTGTTGCGGTCAACGCAATCAACGGAGCCTTTCCTATTTCGTTGATAATAGGGCGAATCCGCCGGTATTCCGGTCGGAAGTCATGTCCCCATTCAGAAATACAGTGAGCTTCGTCTACTGCATAGAACGAAATTTTCACCGAACGCAAAAATTCTACATTTTCTTCTTTCGTCAGCGATTCCGGCGCCACATATAGCAATTTTGTCTTTCCGGCAAGGATGTCCGACCTCACTTGGTCTATCGCGCCTTTGTTTAATGAAGAATTGATAAAATGGGCGACGCCATCTTCTTCACTGAAATTGCGCATTGCATCCACTTGATTCTTCATCAACGCAATAAGCGGAGAAATTACAATTGCCGTACCTTCCATCAAGAGCGAAGGTAGCTGATAGCATAAAGATTTCCCGCCACCGGTAGGCATCAGTACAAAGGTATCTTTACCATCGAGCAAGTTATTAATGATCGCTTCCTGGTTTCCCTTGAACTTATTAAATCCGAAACACTTCTTCAGTTCATCTGTTAAATTAATCTTCCTTGCCATCTTAACTTAGGTTGTTTTATTCAGTTCATGGTTTAACTTTAGTAGGCTCCCTCCTTCAAGAGAGCCAAACAAAGTTATAAACAACTTCGTAATTACCAAGCAAAATGCGACTAATATTTTTAAGAAAATACAGTTACGATCATCTTTTGTAGCCTTACTCTTTGATTTTAAGCAGTTTGCAGTCGTGCCATATTCGCTTTTTCCAGTTGCATCTTTGCATAATCCAGCGTCACCTTATACTCTTTTTTGTCCTCTGAAGGGATTTCAAACATGACATCCATCATGATTGTCTCCACAATAGAGCGCAATCCACGGGCACCCAGCTTATATTCCACCGCCTTATCGACGATATATTCGAAGACAGCATCTTCAAATGTGAGCTTGATACCATCCATTTCAAACAGTTTGATATACTGCTTGATGATAGAGTTTTTCGGTTCGGTGAGGATAGCACGAAGCGCATTCCGATCCAGCGGATTCAAATAGGTCAGTACCGGAAGACGACCGATAATTTCGGGAATCAGTCCGAATGACTTCAAATCCTGCGGAGCGATATACTGCATCATGTTATTCTTGTCCACCGTCGCTGTTTTCTGCGACGCCGTATAACCTACGACATGTGTATTCAACCGTTGGGCAATCTTCTTTTCGATACCATCGAAAGCGCCGCCACAGATAAAGAGAATATTTTTGGTATTTACCGGAATCATCTTCTGGTCCGGATGCTTACGACCACCCTGGGGAGGTACGTTCACAACAGAACCTTCGAGTAATTTCAGCAATCCCTGCTGTACACCTTCACCGCTCACATCGCGAGTGATGGAAGGGTTATCTCCTTTGCGGGCTATCTTGTCGATCTCGTCGATAAACACAATACCCTGTTCCGCTTCAGGTACATTATAATCTGCCACCTGAAGCAAACGGGTTAAAATACTTTCGATATCTTCGCCTACATAACCGGCCTCTGTCAGCACCGTAGCGTCTACAATAGTAAACGGCACGTGCAGCAACTTGGCAATCGTACGTGCAAGCAACGTTTTTCCGGTTCCGGTACTACCTACCATAATAATGTTCGACTTTTCAATCTCCACATCATCCCCGCTGTCTTTTTGCAACAGACGTTTATAATGGTTATAGACCGATACGGAAAGGAAGCGTTTTGCATCATCCTGTCCGATCACATACTGGTCGAGGAATTTCTTGATTTCTACCGGTTTGGGCAGTTCTTTTAAATTGAGTTTGGTAGCTCCCGCGCTTTTCTTGCCTTCGCCCAATGCCTCCTGAGTAATCTCATAAGCCTGGGTAGCACAACTGTCGCAGATATAGCCGTTCATTCCCGTAATCAGGAATCCGACTTCATTCTCCGACCGTCCACAAAAGCTACACCTTTTCTTTGTCTTTGAATCAGCCATTTTTATTTCTTAATCAATACCTCATCAATCATACCGTATTCTTTCGCTTCCTGAGCTGTCATCCAGTAGTCGCGGTCAGAGTCCGCCCATACTTTATCAAAATCAGTATGCGAATGATCGGCGATGATCGTATAAAGTTCTTTCTTCAATTTCTGAATCTCACGAGCTGTGATTTCAATGTCCGACGCTTGTCCTTGCGCACCACCCATCGGCTGGTGAATCATCACACGTGAATGAGGCAACGCAGAACGTTTGCCTTCAGCACCGGCAACAAGCAATACAGCCGCCATTGAAGCTGCCATACCTGTACAGATGGTAGCAACATCACTTGAAATAAACTGCATCGTATCATAAATGCCCAGTCCGGCATATACACTTCCGCCCGGAGAGTTGATATAGATAGAGATATCCTTACCCGGATCAACAGAATCCAGATACAGCAACTGTGCCTGAAGCGTATTCGCTGTATAGTCATCTACTTGTGTACCGAGGAAAATGATGCGGTCCATCATCAAACGGGAGAAAACGTCGAGTTGAGTAACGTTCAACTGTCTTTCTTCCAGAATATAGGGATTCAAATACCCGGCCTGCGATTTAATCACATCATCCAATACCATGCCATTCATTCCTAAATGCTTGGTTGCGTATTTTCTAAAATCATCCATGTTAATTGTTCCTTTCTTATAAATTAAAAATAAACGTAAGTACAAAGAAACGAAAAAGAATACAGAGACACAAAAAAACACAGAGTTATAATTTTATAAAAACTCTGTGTTTCTGTGACTTTATATTCTATTCAACCGAATGATTATTCAAACATCTTATTGAATTCTTCGATTGAAACGTTCTTGTTTTCCAAAGTAACCTGCGCTTTCAGAGCAGCAGCCAGCTTCACTTCTACAACACGACTTACCAAATTATTGATAGTTTCTTTCTTCTTCAACATCTCCTGTGCATAGTTATCAAGCACATCATCAGGGATAGACAACATACCGTATTGAGCAAACTGTGCCTTCGTTGTTTCTCTAGCCATCTTCAGAACATCTTCCTGTTCTACTTTGATTTCGTTTGCTTCAACCAACTGTTCCTTAATCAGGTGCCAAGTCAGTTCCTCGATGCTCTTATCATAGTTTTCAGCAACATATTCTTCGCCCTTTTCTTCGTTATTCAGCAACATGATACGTTTCAGCAGAGCGTCAGAGAATTCCAACTTACCTACTTTTTCCATCATCACTTTGCGAATATCGATCAGGAACTTATAATCGCTGTCAGCAACAAATCTTGCTGCAATTTCTTCTTTAATCTTAGCGCGGAATTCCTCTTCAGTCTTCACAACACCTTCGCCGAATGCCTGGTCGAACACTTCCTGTGTCAATTCACCCGGAACAAAACGAGTGATTTCTTCTACCTGGAAGCTAAAGTCAGACTTAACATCTTTCGCGATTTCCTTGTCGATCTTCAACAAAGAACCCAGTTCAGCAGCATGTCCGTCATAAGCAACATTCGGATTGAACACCAATACATCATTTACTTTTGCGTTAGCAAAAATAGCTTTCTGATCGTCATTCTTCATATAAGCAGGCATCAACACAGCAGCTTCTACCTGAATACCACCTTCTTTTGTATTGCCTTCTTCGTCCAACTGTGCCAGCAGACCTTTCAACATATCATTATCTTCGTAAGCGTCTACCTTATCATACTTACCAGTGCGTTGAGTGTACATCTTCACCTGGTTGTCGATCATTTCTTCAGAAACTTCGATAGAATAATAATCTACTTTATCTTTAGCGCTTACTTCTGCTTTAAATTCAGGTGCCAAAGCGATATCGAACACGAAATCGAACTCTTCCATTGTATCGAAATCAATATTCTGCTGCTTTTCTTCGTTAGGCAACGGCTCACCCAACATATTCACCTTATTATCTTTAATATAATTGTAAACAGCTTCTTGCAATGCCTTATTCACAACCTCTGCAATCACCGATTTACCATACATCTTTTTAATAAGACTTGTCGGCACCATACCTTTACGGAATCCCGGAATCTGTGCCTTCTGACGGAGTGATTTCAACTCTTTGTCTACTTTCTCCTGATAATCTGCTTTCTCAAGCTTTACAGTAAGCTCTGCGCTTACTTTGTCAATGTTTTGTAATGAAACGTTCATTCTGACAATTATTTATTTGATTTATACTTTGTTCTATACTCAAAGAGGGTGCAAAATTAGTGCTAATCTTTCAAATTTCAAAAGACATTGCAGATTTATTTCAGCAACGCCACCCATCTTTCACACATCTTTTATTAATTATTTCATCAATTCCTCATATATAAACAACAATAAACCATCAGCAACGACCACGCCGCAGGTCCCCCGGCCTACTTTTTTCTCCGTCAAGCGAGCGCCCGTAACGAAGCGTTAAGAAGGGCAGACTGTTTGAGCGAAGCGAGTTTCTGCCCTTTAGCGAAGTGAAGGAAGCGAGTAGGAGAAAAAAGTCAGCCTTGAAAAGCCCGATTTAGTGAGTGTAGCCACAAGCTCGCTTGAGGATACCGAGCGTGAGGGCTTTCTCCAACTTTTCTTTGGTTCTTTCTTTTCTTTCAAGAGAAAAGGAAAGAACTTTTTTTTCTGATAATCCGCAAATTAACCTTCCAAAAAGATGGTTAATCCAAAAATTATTCTTTTCTTTGCTGCGGATTGATGGACCATTAGTTTCTCGATTTGATTACAAGGTTTTTACTTCCGTTACGAAACGCATTTGTAAACTCTCTGTCGTTTTAATCTTTTTATTAGTAACCATCTGTCCAGAGAGTTTTATTCATTTATTTATTTTTTATCATTTTCATTATGAACATTTATGTTGGAAACCTTAACTACCGTGTTAAGGAAGGAGATCTGCAACAAGTGATGGAAGATTACGGAGCAGTATCATCAGTTAAAGTTGTTATGGACCGTGAAACCGGTAAATCCAAAGGATTCGCTTTCATCGAAATGGAAGACGACGCTGCAGCTGCAAAAGCTATTGCTGAATTGAACGGAGCTGAATACATGGGCCGTACAATGGTAGTTAAAGAAGCTAGACCTAGAGCTTAATTGCCGACGCTAATATAGCTAAGAAAAAAAGAAACTTCTGTCACCCCGATGACAGAAGTTTTTTTATTACCCTTCCATTCCTTGCACTTCCACGTCCTTCACTTTACGGAGCAAGTCTGAAGCAAAGATAAAGTTATTCAATCGTTCGTTGGTAGAGGTAAAGATATCATCTTTTGTCCCTTCCCACTCTTTATGTCCTTCATAAATATAAATCACTTTCTCGCCAATTCCCAATACAGAATTCATATCATGCGTATTGATAATGGTCGTCATATTATATTCCTGCGTAATATCATGAATCAGATCATCAATCACCAATGACGTTTTCGGATCAAGTCCCGAGTTCGGTTCATCGCAAAACAAATATTGCGGATTCAGGGCAATCGCACGTGCAATAGCCACACGTTTCTGCATCCCCCCACTGATTTCTCCCGGAAACTTATCTTTCGCCTCCCCCAGATTCACACGATCCAAGCAGAACATCGCCCGTTTGGTACGCTCACGCAAAGTATCATTGCTAAACATATTCAACGGAAACATCACATTGTCCAACACCGTCATCGAGTCAAACAGAGCCGCACTCTGGAAAATCATCCCCATCTCCTTGCGAAGCATCTTTTTCTCCTTCTTCCCCATCAAGACAAGGTTGCGTCCGTCATATAAGACTTCCCCCTTCTCCGGAGTAAGCAATCCTACAATACACTTCATCAATACCGTCTTACCGGAGCCACTCTGACCGATAATCAAGTTCGTCTTTCCATTTTCAAAACTAGCATTGATATCACTCAATACCGTTTTATCATCAAATGATTTATAAAGTCCTTTAATCTCAATCATCCCATCAAAAGTTTAGTTAATATCAAATCCGCAAACAGAATCAATACACTGCTGGATACTACGGCATCCGTAGAAGCCTTTCCCACAGCAATCGATCCACCATCCACCGTATATCCGAAGAAAGCAGACACACTTGCAATAATAAACGCGAAAAAGAGGGATTTGATGATACCGGCCCAAATAAACCACTCCACAAACATATATTGCAATCCATATTCCAGATCGACCGCATTCATCACCCCGGCAAACCAACAGGTACAAAAGGCACCGATAATTCCGGCAAAGATACTGAACGTCACTAAAATAGGAATCACAGTTACCATCGCCGTAATCTTAGGCAGAATCAGGTAGTTTGCCGAATTGATACCCATAATTTCGAGCGCGTCAATCTGCTGCGTCACCCGCATCGTTCCTAATTCCGAAGCGATATTCGATCCTACTTTTCCCGCAAGAATCAAACACATGATAGAGGAAGAAAATTCCAGCAACATAATTTCACGTGTCACATACCCCACTGTCCAGCGAGGCATCCACGGACTTTCGATATTCAACTTGATCTGGATGGTAATAACCGCGCCGATGAAAAACGAAATCAACAGCACGATGCCGATGGAGTTCACACCTAGTTGCTCCAACTCGTTAAGGTATTGCCGGAAGAACATACGCATACGTTCGGGACGGGAAAAAGTCCGTCCCATCAGCATGAAATATCTCCCGACGGTTCTCAATGCTTTTATCATAACTCACACTATTTGTCTGCAAATGTACATTATTTCAGCTTATTTTTACTACATTTGCCGCAAAATAACTAGAATATGGAAGAAAGCAAGATGGTGCTCCGCACGGAAGACCTGGTTAAGAAGTACGGTAAACGAACCGTTGTGAGCCACGTTTCCATCAATGTGAAGCAAGGTGAGATTGTAGGTTTGCTGGGACCGAACGGTGCCGGTAAGACGACTTCATTCTATATGACCGTAGGGCTGATTACTCCGAATGAAGGACGTATTTTCCTCGACGACCTGGAGATTACCAAATATCCGGTTTACAAACGAGCGCAAACGGGAATCGGCTACCTTGCACAGGAAGCTTCCGTTTTCCGCCAGATGAGTGTGGAAGATAATATCGCCGCCGTACTGGAAATGACTAACAAGCCCAAAGAATATCAAAAGGAAAAACTCGAAAGCCTGATAGCAGAATTCCGTCTGCAAAAGGTACGCAAAAACAAAGGTAACCAGTTGTCCGGAGGTGAACGCCGCCGTACGGAGATTGCCCGTTGTCTTGCCATCGACCCCAAATTCATCATGCTTGACGAACCTTTTGCCGGTGTAGACCCGATTGCCGTAGAAGATATCCAGCAAATTGTTTGGAAGCTGAAAGATAAGAATATCGGAATCCTGATTACCGACCACAACGTACAGGAGACACTTAGTATCACCGACCGCGCCTATCTGCTGTTCGAAGGAAAGATTCTTTTCCAGGGAACACCGGAAGAATTATCGGAGAATCAGATTGTGCGTGAAAAATACTTGAGTAACAGCTTCGTTTTACGCAGAAAAGATTTCCAGTTGGAGAAATAGATTCACCACAGATTAACACAGATTTCCACTGATATTTCATAAAGAATACGGGCTAATCAAATGATACAAAACTTGTAAATTGATTAGCCCGTTTTTTATTTTTAATCTGTGGAAATCTGTGTTAATCTGTGGTGAACTTTACTTCTGTCGAATATAAATATTAACCGGAGTACCTGTCAGATTCCATTTCTCACGCATCTTATTTTCGAGGAAACGTTTGTACGGATCCTTCACATACTGCGGCAAGTTGGCAAAATAGACAAATGAAGGCACTTGCGTATTCGGCAACTGTGTGATATATTTAATCTTGATATACTTACCTTTATTTGAGGGAGGCGGATAAGCCTCGATCAGCGGGAGCATTTCTTCATTCAAACGAGCTGTCGGAATCTTTGTCGTCCGGTTCTCATATACATTACGTGCTTCTTCCAGCACTTTCAGAATACGTTGTTTGGTCAACGCAGAAGCAAAGATGATCGGGAAATCGACAAACGGAGCAAAACGTGAACGGACAGCTTCCTCAAATGTCTTCTGCACTTTCACTGATTTATCTTCCACCAAGTCCCATTTATTAATCACGACTACCAATCCTTTCTGGTTCTTCTGAATCAGAGAAAAGATATTCAAGTCCTGGCTCTCAACACCCCTCGTTGCATCCAACATCAGAATACAAACATCCGAACCTTCGATGGCACGAATCGAACGAATCACCGAATAATATTCCAAGTCTTCATTTACCTTGTTTTTCTTACGGATACCTGCCGTATCTACCAGGTAAAAATCAAATCCGAATTTATTGTAACGAGTGTAGATCGAGTCACGGGTAGTCCCTGCAATCTCTGTCACGATATTACGTTCTTCCCCAATAAACGCGTTTACAATGGAAGACTTTCCGGCATTCGGGCGTCCTACCACAGCAAAACGAGGAATATCATCATCCAGGATTTCAGAAGACTCCTTCTTGAAATTGCTGACAATCAAATCCATCAAATCACCCGTACCACTTCCTGTCATGGCAGAAACACAATACGGATCGCCCAATCCCAGTTTATAAAACTCGGGAGCGTTATACTGTAAATCATGATTGTCCGTTTTATTGGCAACCATAATCACCGGACTATTAGCACGGCGCAGAATAGCCGCTACCTGCATATCCAGATCGGTCACTCCGTTCATCACATCCACAACGAACAAAATAACGTCCGCTTCATCCACTGCCAATAATACCTGCTTGCGGATTTCCTCTTCAAAAACATCATCCGAATTAACCACCCATCCGCCGGTATCCACCACGGAGAACTCACGGCCCAGCCACTCGGACTTGCCATATTGTCTGTCGCGGGTTGTACCCGCTTCTTCATTCACAATAGCCTGACGAGTCTTCGTCAGACGGTTAAATAAGGTAGACTTGCCCACATTCGGGCGTCCTACAATTGCAACTAAATTACCCATAGTTCAATACCTTGTTTTTTCACGACTATCACAGTCGCATGAATACTCTTAATCTAACTGATAACCAAAATTACGCAGCTCCTTATCCGAACTACGCCAATCCTTATCCACTTTCACATACGTTTCGAGGAAAATAGTCTTTCCAAAGAAACGTTCCAGTTCGCGGCGAGCCTCGGTAGCTACCTTCTTCAACGCCTTGCCCTGTTTACCGATAATAATTCCTTTCTGCGAATCACGTTCCACGTTAATCACCGCACGAATATGAATCTTCTTCGGCTCTTCCTTAAACTCCTCTACGACCACTTCCACCGAATAAGGAATCTCCTTGTCGTAGTAGAGCAGAATCTTTTCCCGGATAATCTCATTCACGAAGAAACGGGCAGGCTTGTCCGTCCACTGATCCTTTCCAAAATAAGGAGGAGAATCGGGCAACAGTTCTTTGATTCGCTTCATCACATAGTCCACATTGAACTTCGATGTAGCAGAAATCGGAATAATTTCGGCTTGGGGAAGCAGTTCTTTCCAATCTTCCACCAGCTTTACCAGTTTTTCCTGATCTGTAAGATCTATCTTATTGATGAGCAGGAGCACAGGCACCGTCATCTGGCGTACCTTCTCCATAAACTCATTATTCTTATCCGGCGTCTCCACCACGTCAGTCACATAAAGCAAGATATCCGCATCCGTCAATGCCGAAGTAGAAAAATTCAGCATCGACTCCTGTAGTTTATAATTGGGCTTCAATACTCCCGGAGTATCAGAAAAAACAATCTGCATTTCATCCGTATTATAGATTCCCATAATCCGGTGACGAGTTGTCTGCGCCTTGAAAGTAGCGATCGAAATACGTTCACCCACCAAGACATTCATCAATGTCGATTTTCCGACATTCGGATTTCCTACAATGTTTACAAAACCTGCTTTATGCATTTCTCTTCATTTTATTGGTTGAGACAAAAAAACGCATCGAATCGAAATAGGATGCGTTTTTGAGTGTTATAGTTCAGTAACTTACGTTACGATTCCTTTTTTCCGTCATAACCCCATTTCACGTAAACTGCGCCCCATGTAAATCCGGCACCGAATGCAGTGAAAATGATATTATCACCTTTCTTGAGTTTATCTTCATAATCCCAGATACACAAAGGAAGAGTAGCAGCACTGGTGTTACCGTAATGCTCAATATTTACCAACACTTTATCCATTGGCACCTCCATACGGTGAGCCACGGCTTCGATAATGCGGACATTCGCCTGATGCGGAACAATCCAGTTGATATTATCTTTCGTCAGACCATTCTTTTCTGCAATAGCAGCAGATACATCCGACATGTTGGATACAGCATATTTAAACACTGTTCTTCCTTCCTGGTGCAAATAGTGCATTTTATTGTCTACTGTGAAATAAGACGGAGGACAAACCGAACCACCAGCTTTCATGTGGAGGAAAGGCAATCCTTTGCCATCAGTTCTCAGTATCGAATCCATGATTCCGTAATCTTCCGTAGTCGGTTCCACCATAAAGGCAGCAGCACCGTCACCAAAGATAGGGCATGTAGCACGATCTGTATAGTTAACCATTGACGACATCTTATCGGCACCGACAATGATAATTTTCTTATATCTTCCCGAACGGATGAAATTAGCAGCTGTCTCCATCAAATACAGGAAACCGCTACAAGCAGCCTGCAAGTCGAAGGCAAAAGCATTCTTTAGTCCGAGTTTATCACAAAGAATAGAAGCTGTAGAAGGGAAGTGATAGTCAGGAGTAGTGGTAGCGACAATAACTAAATCAATGTCATCAGGATTAGCACCAGTTTTCTTCATCAACTGTTTGGCAGCTTTGCGTGCCATGTATGAACTACCTAATCCTTCCTCATTCAGAATATGTCTCTCCTTTACTCCGATACGAGTCATAATCCATTCGTCGTTGGTATCCACCATTTTTGATATCTCGTCGTTAGTTAAGATATAATCGGGAACATACCCGCCGACTCCTGTGATTACTGCATTTATTTTTTCCATCAAACCTATTTTAAATTAGCAATACTATAATACTTAAAGCAGCCGGAGAGCTTTACCCTCAGGCTGTTTTCAGTATAACTGTACTAATTATACAGCTGCTTCTTTCTCAATAGCGAGCTTACCTCTGTAATAGCCACAAGCACCACATACTGTGTGGTAAACGTGCCATTCGCCGCAATTCGGACAAATAGCCAATGTAGGAGCTACTGCCTTATCATGAGTTCTTCTCTTCGCTTGTCTCGTACTTGATTGTCTTCTCTTAGGATGTGCCATTTTCTTAAAACTTTAATTATTATCTAATATTTTTTTTAATTCATTCCAGCGAGGATCAATTTGTTCCTCCACTTCTTCCTCAATTACGATGTCATCTCCACCTGTGTCGAAAGTATCATCGCTATCCTCATTTGCATTTGTTTTCAAATGCTTGTTCAATTTACTAGTTACCGCTTTATTACACTTACCGGGAGCATGTACATGCTTCATCGGAATAGACAGTGCAACAAATTCATACATGAACCATGCAACGTTGATTTCCCCTTCTTCCTCGGGAATCACAATCAGGTTGTCACCTTCTTCTGCATATTCATGACCAAACTTTACCATCAGTTTATCAGAAGAACTGATAGGTAGCTCCATATCATCCAGACAACGGTCGCATGGTACCCATACCATACCGTCAGTTTGGAAACTCAGCTCGAAAGCACGAGAGGTTCTTTTCACAGTCAATGTAACATTGACCTTTCCTTTCTGAACTTCAGGACCATCAATGTGAGCGAAGTAAAGGTTATCCAATACAAACTCATACTTAGCAGAGTCTGCTTGCATACCTTTCAAGTCAATTTTGTATTTATCAAATTTTCCCAAAGCTTCTCTCTTTTTTAAATCGTTAGCTTACAATTCGGGCGACAAAGATACAAATAAATATCCTCATAACATACAAATTATCAGTAAATATTCACTTTTTTAATAGGTATTATGAGGTTTGTATCTGCTAAAAAGGGCGGTATAAATACCAAAGTAATAAAAAACAGAAAGCCTCGCCCGTCAATAGACAAGCGAGGCTTCTTTAAAACGGCGGCTACCTACTCTCCCACTGTTACGCAGTACCATCGGCGTGACGAGGCTTAACTTCTCTGTTCGGAATGGGAAGAGGTGGAACCCTCGTGCTATAACCACCTGAATAAGGTTATGACATGATGAAAAGTAAAATCTCAAGTTATTACTACTATGTTTCTGTTCTCTGTTTCCAGTTTCTGTATCAGTAATCCGCTAAACGTATATACCCAACCGGTACATATTTGAAAGAAAGTGAACGGGCAATTAGTAATGCTCGGCTTTGATGTTACCACCTTTACACCTGCATCCTATCAACGTCATCGTCTTTAACGACCCTAAGAAATCTAATCTTGTGGCTGGCTTCGTACTTAGATGCTTTCAGCACTTATCCAATCCCGACTTAGATACCCAGCGATGCACCTGGCGGCACAACTGGTAAACCAGCGGTCAGTCCAACACGGTCCTCTCGTACTAGTGTCAGAGCCACGCAAATTTCATACGCCCACGATAGATAGAGACCGAACTGTCTCACGACGTTCTGAACCCAGCTCGCGTGCCACTTTAATGGGCGAACAGCCCAACCCTTGGGACCTTCTCCAGCCCCAGGATGTGACGAGCCGACATCGAGGTGCCAAACCCCTCCGTCGATATGAGCTCTTGGGAGGGATCAGCCTGTTATCCCCGGAGTACCTTTTATCCTTTGAGCGATGTCCCTTCCATGCGGAAACACCGGATCACTATGCTCTAGTTTCCTACCTGATCGACTTGTCTGTCTCCCAGTCAAGCGCCCTTATGCCATTACACTCTACGGACGGTTACCAATCGTCCTGAGGGCACCTTTAGAAGCCTCCGTTACACTTTTGGAGGCGACCACCCCAGTCAAACTACCCACCAAACAGTGTCCTCGCAACTACGAGTTAGAACTCAAATAATCAAAGGGCCGTATTTCAACAGCGACTCCACAAATACTGGCGTACCTGCTTCGAAGTCTCCGGCCTATCCTACACATCAATTACCCAAATTCAATGTTAAGCTATAGTAAAGGTTCACGGGGTCTTTTCGTCCCATCGCGGGTAATCGGCATCTTCACCGATACTACAATTTCACTGAGCTCACGGTTGAGACAGTGTCCAGATCATTACACCATTCGTGCAGGTCGGAACTTACCCGACAAGGAATTTCGCTACCTTAGGACCGTTATAGTTACGGCCGCCGTTTACTGGGGCTTCAATTCAATGCTTCTCTTGCGATGACATCTCCTCTTAACCTTCCAGCACCGGGCAGGTGTCAGGCTGTATACGTAATCTTTCAATTTTGCACAGCCCTGTGTTTTTGTTAAACAGTTGCCTGGACCTATTCTCTGCGCCCAACTCTCGTTGGGACCCTTTATCCCGAAGTTACAGGGTCAATTTGCCTAGTTCCTTAACCGTGAATCACTCAAGCGCCTTAGTATATTCAACCCGACTACGTGTGTCCGTTTGCGGTACGGGTACCTTAAAGATTAAGTTTAGCGGATTTTCTTGGGAGTATGTTTACACGCACTATTGGATTGTTCCGAAGAACGTTCCATACTATCAGGTTCGACTCTCTTTGTGGATTTGCCTGCAAAGATCAACATCTACACCCTTCAACGGACTATTCCGTCAGTCCGCGGCGCTATCACTGCTCCGTCTCCACGTCACTCCTTAAGGTAGTACAGGAATATTAACCTGTTCTGCCATCGGCCTCACCGTTCGGCTGAGCCTTAGGACCCGACTAACCCTGATCCGATTAGCGTTGATCAGGAAACCTTAGTCTTTCGGCGAGGGGGTTTCTCACCCCCTTTATCGTTACTTATACCTACATTTGCTTTTCCACACGCTCCAGCAAAGCTCACGCTTCACCTTCGACGCAGAGTGGAATGCTCCCCTACCGATCATTACTGATCCCATAGCTTCGGTAAATTGCTTAATGCCCGATTATTATCCACGCCAAACTCCTCGACTAGTGAGCTGTTACGCACTCTTTAAATGAATGGCTGCTTCCAAGCCAACATCCTAGCTGTCTTAGCAATCTGACTTCGTTAGTTCAACTTAGCAATTATTTCGGGACCTTAGCTGATGGTCCGGATTCTTCTCCTTTAGGACATGGACCTTAGCACCCATGCCCTCACTCCTGGGATCGAACTACTGCGCATTCGGAGTTTATCAAGACTTGATAGGCGGTGAAGCCCTCGCATCTTATCAGTCGCTCTACCTCACAGTAGTAATTCCCAAGGCTGCACCTAAATGCATTTCGGGGAGTACGAGCTATCTCCAAGTTTGATTAGCCTTTCACCCCCACCCTCAGTTCATCCGGAAGCTTTTCAACGCTTATCGGTTCGGTCCTCCAGTTAGTGTTACCTAACCTTCAACCTGACCAAGGGTAGATCACTTGGTTTCGCGTCTACTCCTTCCGACTAATCGCCCTGTTCAGACTCGCTTTCGCTTCGGCTACACATTTTGAAATGCTTAACCTTGCCGGAAAAAGTAACTCGTAGGTTCATTATGCAAAAGGCACGCCGTCACAACTTACGCTGCTCCGACCGCTTGTAGGCGCACGGTTTCAGGGACTATTTCACTCTTCTATTCGAAGTGCTTTTCACCTTTCCTTCACAGTACTGGTTCGCTATCGGTCTCTCGGGAGTATTTAGCCTTACCGGATGGTCCCGGCAGATTCACGCAAGATTCCTCGTGTCCCGCGCTACTCAGGATACCACTACGCTTCGTTTAGCTTCGAATACCGGACTATCACCGTCTATGGTTTCATTTTCCAAAGAATTCTTCTCACTAAAGTTCTTGCGACATCGTGGTCCTACAACCCCAATATTGCCGTAACAACATTGGTTTGGGCTAATCCCCGTTCGCTCGCCACTACTTGGGGAATCATTATTATTTTCTTTTCCTGCAGGTACTAAGATGTTTCAGTTCCCTGCGTTAGCCTCTTGCTATGCAAGATGTCATTCCTTCAGAATGACGGGTTGTCCCATTCGGAAATCTTCGGATCAAAGGTTATTTGCACCTTCCCGAAGCTTATCGCAGCTTATCACGTCCTTCATCGCCTCCGAGAGCCAAGGCATCCGCCATGCGCCCTTGCTTACTTTCTTTCAAACGTTTTATTCGCGTATTGGTATTGATTGTGGAATTGCTTCCGGCTGTCAATATTGCATACTCGAACACGTACGGTTTGATATATACTTTTAGCTCTTACTTTTAATTTTACTTTTTGTACATCATGTCAAAGATCGTTTCTCTTTTCAGAGATGGTGGAGAATAACGGATTCGAACCGTTGACCCTCTGCGTGCAAGGCAGATGCTCTAGCCAGCTGAGCTAATCCCCCGGAATAAGTTGAGAGTGGAGAATGGAGAGTTGAGAGTGAAACTTACAACTACCACACAATCATCAACATTCTCGAAGTAGTCCCAGGCAGAGTTGAACTGCCGACCTCTACATTATCAGTGTAGCGCTCTAACCAACTGAGCTATAGGACTAGTTCAACCTTGTCTACCTTTCGTCTAGACTCGGCTTCTTTTTTCTCTTGTTTATCTCTATCTATACTTCTATAGATGGTTGATCTATATATTATAAATAAACAAGTACCAGTAGTACAAAAAACAGAACCTTTAAAGTCACTATTTTTACGATGACTTGGTTTACATTATTCATGTAACAGCATCGCTTACGACATCGCTCCAGAAAGGAGGTGTTCCAGCCGCACCTTCCGGTACGGCTACCTTGTTACGACTTAGCCCCAATTACCAGTTTTACCCTAGGACGCTCCTTGCGGTTACGTACTTCAGGTACCCCCGGCTTTCATGGCTTGACGGGCGGTGTGTACAAGGCCCGGGAACGTATTCACCGCGCCATGGCTGATGCGCGATTACTAGCGAATCCAGCTTCACGAAGTCGGGTTGCAGACTTCGATCCGAACTGAGAGAGGTTTTTGGGATTAGCATCCTGTCGCCAGGTAGCTGCCTTCTGTACCCCCCATTGTAACACGTGTGTAGCCCCGGACGTAAGGGCCGTGCTGATTTGACGTCATCCCCACCTTCCTCACATCTTACGACGGCAGTCTCTCTAGAGTCCTCAGCATGACCTGTTAGTAACTAAAGATAAGGGTTGCGCTCGTTATGGCACTTAAGCCGACACCTCACGGCACGAGCTGACGACAACCATGCAGCACCTTCACATTTGCCTTGCGGCTAACCTGTTTCCAGATTATTCAAATGCAATTTAAGCCCGGGTAAGGTTCCTCGCGTATCATCGAATTAAACCACATGTTCCTCCGCTTGTGCGGGCCCCCGTCAATTCCTTTGAGTTTCACCGTTGCCGGCGTACTCCCCAGGTGGAATACTTAATGCTTTCGCTTGGCCGCTTACTGTATATCGCAAACAGCGAGTATTCATCGTTTACTGTGTGGACTACCAGGGTATCTAATCCTGTTTGATACCCACACTTTCGAGCATCAGTGTCAGTTGCAGTCTAGTGAGCTGCCTTCGCAATCGGAGTTCTTCGTGATATCTAAGCATTTCACCGCTACACCACGAATTCCGCCCACCTCTACTGTACTCAAGACTGCCAGTTTCAACTGCAATTTTACGGTTGAGCCGCAAACTTTCACAACTGACTTAACAATCCACCTACGCTCCCTTTAAACCCAATAAATCCGGATAACGCTCGGATCCTCCGTATTACCGCGGCTGCTGGCACGGAGTTAGCCGATCCTTATTCATATGGTACATACAAAATCCCACACGTGGAATACTTTATTCCCATATAAAAGAAGTTTACAACCCATAGGGCAGTCATCCTTCACGCTACTTGGCTGGTTCAGACTCTCGTCCATTGACCAATATTCCTCACTGCTGCCTCCCGTAGGAGTTTGGACCGTGTCTCAGTTCCAATGTGGGGGACCTTCCTCTCAGAACCCCTATCCATCGTAGTCTTGGTGGGCCGTTACCCCGCCAACAAACTAATGGAACGCATCCCCATCGATAACCGAAATTCTTTAATAGTAAAACCATGCGGTTTTAATATACCATCGGATATTAATCTTTCTTTCGAAAGGCTATCCCCGAGTTATCGGCAGGTTGGATACGTGTTACTCACCCGTGCGCCGGTCGCCATCTTTAGTTTGCAAGCAAACTAAAATGCTGCCCCTCGACTTGCATGTGTTAAGCCTGTAGCTAGCGTTCATCCTGAGCCAGGATCAAACTCTTCATTGTAAAAGTATCTTTTCATCTGTTAAGATGATTTTTTGCTCTGTTCAGGATGCCGTAAATTTATTGACCTTATTCAAATACCTATTATCTTCAATCGTATCGCTACTCTCTCGGACAAGTATTGACGGTTCTATTTTTTACTTGTACTACTTGTATTGTTTATCAATATTTCAAAGAACTAACGTGGCTTCCGCCGCGCCTGCTTTCTTTGCGAAAGCGGATGCAAAGATAAGGACTTTTTCAGATAACTTCCAAACTTTTTCGAAGTTTTTTTTGTTTTTATTTTCTGATGCCTTAATCTTGTAGCAGAATGTCAACCATTAGGCTCTGTCTCTCTAGCAAAGCGGGTGCAAAAGTAGACAACTTATCAATAACATCCAAATATATCTGACTATTTTTCGGTTCTTTCTTGAAACTTTTTTTGTAACTCATTGATTGATAACGATGTCATAGAGTATGTTTTTTCAGATAGACACATCCTTATATGGAACACCTATACATTATTATATAGTGCACTCAAATGTAAGTTCTATTTTCCTATACCTAACAGAAATTCTATATACATTCAAGATTCCACGATCCACTTTTCGATATTACGAGTTTCTGCGCTAAAATTTACTCCTATTTTAAAAAGTTTTCGCTCATCCGTCTCGAAAGGTAAAGCATAATGCTTATCGTTAATCTGTTGCAAAGCCTCTTCTGCTGTGCCATTCAGTTTAAATTCCATTATATAAATAAATTTATCAGTCTGCAAGACAAGATCAATGCGCCCTTCACTCGTATGATACTCTACCTTGGTGTAGAAACCTAGCAGTTTAAAAACGATAAAAAGAACATTTTCGTAATGTAGTTCCTGATCCCGAATCACTTCGTAAGTAGTGTCTGCAAAGAAGCTTTGCAGGCGGTGGAAGAAAGAGTTATAATCACCGGAACGCACTTCACGAACAAACTTCTGAATCTCAAAAGGCGACTCGACCTTATTTACGTTCGCATAAAAAGGAAGCAGGAAGCGGATAAAACCTTCTTCCACTTCGCGATTGGGGAAACCCAAGCGATACATTCCAAATTCTTCATCATACCCCTTGATGGTTAGGTATCCACTCTGATAAATTACCGGGATGGGATTGGTGGATTCAGAATCTATACTGTTCAACACTTGGACATCGGTCTCTTCATGTGCCATCCGCTCCAGGTCATAATGATGTTTTTTTAGCAATTTCACCAAATAGGTAGGCGTACCCGTTTCAAACCAATAACTACCAAACTCTTTACGCTTGAAAGCGTTCAGCAGACTGAACGGGTTGTACATGCCGATTGAATTGTGCGTAAAATGATAGCCATCATAACACTCTCTCAAATCTTCACAGAGTTTATCATACGTTATTCCACGTGCTGCTGCAAATTCATGTAGTTCCGCTTCCAGATTTTCATGGATTTCACGCTCGCTGACACCACAAATTTCGACATACTCATTCCACATTGAAATATCATCCAGATTGTTCAAGTCACTGAATACACTGACTTTGCCAAACTTTGTCACGCCGGTGAGCAGAGCAAACTTTATATACCCGTCCTTCGTTTTCAAAGCGCCATAAAATGGCTTCAGGGTATTTCGGAATTGCTTTTGAAGTTCTTCATTGCCAATGGCTTGTAACATAGGTTTGTCATACTCATCTACCAGAATAACTACACGTTGCCCCGTCTTTTCGCAAGCACGCTGAATGATACCGGCAAAGCGCAGGGAAAAGGATGTTTCAGACGGACGGGTGCCGTATTGGCTTTCCCAATATTCAAGATTATCATTCAATATTTTATCCAGACTTTCCGGCGTGTCATACTTCTCAATATTAAGGTCGAGATGCAATATAGGATGCTTTATCCAATCCTTTTCCAACTTTTCCACAGCCAATCCTTCAAACAGTTCCTTTTTCCCTTGGAAATAAGCCTCCAAGGTAGAAATGAGCAGACTCTTTCCAAAACGGCGCGGACGACTCAAGAAGTAATAACTTCCGGTCTTGACCATTTGATACATCAATGCCGTCTTATCAATATAGAAATAACCGTCATTACGAATCTTTTCGAAATTCTGAATGCCGATAGGATAAATTTTATTGCTCATAATCTCTGCTTTTATAAATTAACGCCAGTCACCTGTCTTGCAAAGATATATATTTTTAATAGAACTCCTTCTCACGCAAGGTTAAAAGATTCTTTTCCTCAAGCCACTATTACCTCTAATTTTCCCTACAATAAAGTTTGAAAAATAAAAAAACATCTGCCACCTGCAACAAAATCGAAATAACAAACTGACTGATAAACAATTATAGCGTTGCAGATACCGTTGCAGATACGTTGCAGATAAAAACATCTGCAACACAGCGGTAAGAAGAAATGTTGCACACCAAGCATCAAAGTTTATTTTCCTATCATTGAAGCGCTCGTTTCCTGCGTCAGAACTCCGGTTCCCAGGCGGGAAACTACAGTTTCCGCGCATGGAAACGAGAGTTTCCAGCCAGAGATACTAGCGTTTCCCGCTAGAGACACTGGAGTTTCCATATAGAGAAACGACAGCGAAACCGTAGCTAAAGATTTTCAGAGAAGGAGATATACAAGACTAACCCCAGTTATAATCCTCCACGTAACCGTCGAAATACTCATCCAGACTAACGCCAAGCTCCTTGGCTACGGCAATAATCCGCCGTTGTTCGACCGGACTAAGGTTCATGTCTCCCCTACGTTTCAAATAATAGTTCTTTCTACCCATATATTCAATCATACGATAGCGAAAGGTATCTGCCACACGAACCGTAAGAGCACTAATCGTACGCATAAAGCCGCGTGCATAACGCACTTTCTCATTGGAACGGTAATAATCACAAGCACTTTTCATCGCTTTCAGCCGGTTGGGATTCATTATTGACAGGAAAACCCGCTCCGCCGGAGCATACTCTAAGGCGATATGCCGCAGACAAGTCGTGGCACGCGGACATTCTTCGGCTGCACACAAGCCGAAAGTATAAGGAACGATGGAATAATCGAATGGTTCTTTCATTGCTGTTTATCGGTTTTTATTGTTATTAAATTCTACAAATGTACGGATAAAAAGGATAAACAGATAAAATATCCATGTTTATTTGCAAGAGCGGGCAAATATGACTAACTTAGCAGAATATTATTAACAAAACAAAAGATGAAAATCACTCAATTAAGAGACAAGGACAAAACTACTGCGCTGACTACAATGGATATGGAAACGTGGATAGGAAAAACACGGACAGAAACAAAGACACAGCCTGTGTCCGCTTTCAGAGAAGTGTTGCGATATTCCCTGCCCGACTCACGCTGCTACGAAGCAGACAAGCTTCCGAAGATTCTTCCGGCTGCGGAATTCCGCAGGGCGGAAGGTGGAAAACAAATGAAAAGTTATAACGGAATAGTAGAACTGACCGTCGGACCGTTGTCAGGCGGCCCGGAGATTGCATT
Organism: Bacteroides sp. 3_1_13; assembly: GCF_001185845.1. Lineage (NCBI taxonomy): Bacteria > Pseudomonadati > Bacteroidota > Bacteroidia > Bacteroidales > Bacteroidaceae > Bacteroides > Bacteroides sp. 3_1_13. The sequence continues at coordinate 2,046,359 of NZ_KQ236955.1, read as the reverse complement.
AGTAAAACAATTGGCATGGGAACAGCCGCAGACTCACTGCGTCTTTACCGGTTCAAGCGGACGGACAGTGAAAATATGGGCGAAATTTACCCGCCCTGACAATTCGCTTCCACAGAAAAGAGAAGAAGCGGAGATATTTCACGCGCATGCCTATCGTTTGGCCGTGAAATGCTATCAGCCGCAAATTCCGTTCAGCATTTTACCCAAAGAGCCTAGTCTGGAACAGTATTCACGACTGTCATACGACCCGGAACTTATGTACAGACCGGATTCCGTTCCGTTTTATCTCTCGCAACCGTCAGGGATGCCCGAAGAACTGACTTATCGGGAAGCGGTACGCTCGGAAAAGTCACCGTTGACACGGGCCGTACCGGGATATGACACGGAGCGCGCTGTATTCATGCTTTTCGAAGCGGCTTTGAGAAAGACCCATGAAGAAATCTACGAAGCGGAAGATGAAGGTGCACCCGAAAGAGGGGAAGACTTTCAGGCTATGGTGACACAACTGGCAGTCAACTGCTTCCATTCGGGCATTCCCGAAGAGGAAACGGTGAAACGTACTATTTTCCACTATTACCTGCGCCGTCAAGAGGTGCTCATCCGCCAGTTGGTCAAGAATGTATATGAAGAACAAAAAGGGTTCGGAAAGAAGAGCAGCTTAGGGAAAGAACAGTACCTCTCACTCCAGACAGAGGAGTTTATGAACAGGCGCTACGAATTCCGTTACAACACCCAAGTGGGAGAAGTGGAATACCGCGAACGGAACTCATTCCATTTTTACTTCAATCCTATCAACAAACGGGTGCTGAACAGTATCGCACTAGATGCGCAAGCCGAAGGTATTCCGCTATGGGACAGGGACATAAGCCGGTATATCTACTCCAACCGCATCCCCGTATTCAATCCGTTGGAAGATTTCCTCTACCATCTCCCCGTCTGGGACGGCAAAGACCGTATCCGCGGACTGGCACAAACCGTTCCCTGCGAAAACAAGCATTGGGTAGACTTGTTTCACCGCTGGTTTCTCAACATGGTCATGCACTGGCGCGGGACAGATAAGAAATATGCGAATAATGTTTCGCCCCTGCTGGTAGGCCCGCAAGGTTGCCGTAAATCGACATTCTGCCGCAGCCTCATCCCGCCCGCCATGCGTGCATACTATACGGACAGCATCGATTTCTCACGAAAGACGGATGCCGAATTGTATCTCAATCGTTTTGCGCTCATCAACATTGACGAGTTCGACCAGATCAGCGCCACCCAACAAGGATACCTGAAACATATCCTGCAAAAACCGATTGTAAATATGCGCAAGCCTTATGGAAACGCCGTACTTGAAATGCGCCGTTATGCTTCATTCATCGCAACGAGCAACCAAAAGGATTTGCTGACCGACCCTACGGGCAGCCGCCGCTTTATCTGTATCGAAGTAACCGGAACGATAGATACAAACAAGGCGATAGATTATGAACAGCTTTATGCGCAGGCCATGTATGAGCTCGATCATGGCGAACGTTACTGGTTCGACCAGTCCGAAGAACAGATTATGACCAGAAGCAACCGTGAATTTGAACAAGTTTCACTCGAAGAACAGTTGTTTTACCGTTATTTCCGTCCGGCCAAAGAGAAAGAGGACGGTGAATGGCTCTCACCGGCGGAGATTTTGGAAGATATAAAGAAAAACAGTGCCATACCGTTGTCAAACAAGCGGGTAAGTGTGTTCGGGCGAGTTCTCCGTAAACATGAAATCCCGTCGAAACGTGTACACAGAGGTACTGTCTACCATGTTGTACGAGTTTTATAAGACCAACAGATGCGTTGCAGATACTACATCTGCAACGCATCTGCAACAGGTATCTGCAGCGCTGTAATACGTTTATTTTCAATAAGATAATTCAATTTCGTTGCAGGTGGCAGATAAAACAGCACTTTACAAACTTATGTGTAGGTAAAGCTATCTTTCTGTTAAATTCTCAATGAGCCATAAACAAAAATCTCCCCTGCCTGTTACATAGGCAACTTAAACATAGTAACCTAAACATAAAAATTATGGCTAGAGAAAGTGTAAAAATTCTACAAGGGAAACTAGATGTAGAAAGTTTGATCGCACAGTTGAACGCAGCATTAGCTGAAGAATGGTTGGCATACTATCAATATTGGGTAGGTGCATTAGTAGTGGAAGGTGCCATGCGCGCCGATGTACAGGGTGAATTTGAGGAACATGCCGAAGAAGAGCGCAGACATGCGCAACTGCTCGCTGACCGTATCATTGAGTTGGAAGGAGTTCCGGTGCTCGACCCTAAGCAATGGTTTGAGTTGGCAAGATGCAAATATGATGCTCCGCAGGGGTTCGACTCTGTCAGTTTGCTGAAAGACAATGTAGCTTCCGAACGCTGCGCAATCCTTCGTTATCAGGAAATTGCAGATTTTACCAATGGGAAAGATTTCACTACCTGCGACATCGCCAAACATATTCTTGCCGAAGAGGAAGAACATGAACAGGATTTACAAGATTATCTGACGGACATCGCCAGAATGAAGAAATCATTCCTCGACAAGTAAATTCTAATATAATAATTAGGCAAAAGAGGGTGTATCCTGCAGGGGATATTCCCTCTTTTATCTATTATAGTACGATAAAAACAAAACTATTTTAGAGTAAATCAAGAAGAAATCTTTCTTTTTTCGTATTTTTGTCCCAATATGCACGTTTAATCCAAGTAGATAACGAACATTAGCAAAAAAAGAATGAAAGTAATTGATTTAATACATAGCAACAAGAAAACTGCTTTTTCTTTCGAGATACTTCCACCGCTGAAAGGAACGGGAATAGAAAAGTTATATCAAACAATCGATACGCTTCGGGAATTTGACCCGAAATATATCAATATCACTACTCACCGCAGCGAATATGTGTATAAAGACCTCGGTAACGGATTGTTTCAGAGAAACCGCTTGAGAAGGCGTCCAGGAACGGTTGCCGTGGCTGCCGCCATCCAGAACAAATACAATATTACGGTAGTCCCGCATATTTTGTGCAGCGGATTCACCCGTGAAGAAACCGAGTATGTGTTGCTCGACCTGCAATTTCTGAATATCACGGAATTACTGGTGTTGCGTGGTGACAAAGCGAAACATGAGTCGGTATTTACACCGGAAGGTGACGGTTATCATCATGCTATCGAGTTGCAGGAGCAAATCAATAATTTCAATAAAGGTATTTTTGTGGATGGTTCGGAGATGAAAGTCAGCAGTACGCCATTTTCTTACGGGGTGGCTTGTTATCCGGAGAAGCACGAAGAAGCGCCTAATATCGAGACTGACCTTTACTGGCTGAAGAAAAAAGTGGAGAACGGGGCGGAATATGCCGTGACACAGTTGTTCTACGATAACAGGAAATATTTTGAATTTGTGGAGCAGGCGAAGGCGGCAGATATCAATATACCTATCATTCCGGGAATCAAACCGTTCAAGAAGCTGTCTCAATTGAGCATGATTCCAAAGACTTTCAAAGTGGACTTGCCGGAAGACTTGGTGAAAGAGGCTTTGAAATGCAAGAATGACGCGGAAGCCGAGCAGGTAGGTATCGAATGGTGTGTAGCCCAGTGCAAGGAGTTGATGGCTCACGGAGTGCCGAGTATTCATTTCTACTCTATCGGAGCAGTAGACAGTATCAAAGAAGTAGCCAAAATCATTTATTGATATGTTTTTCAGAGACGTAATCGGACAAGAAGAAATCAAGCAACGGCTCATTCAGGAAGTGAATGAGGGGCGTATTCCACATGCCCAGCTTATTTGCGGACCGGAAGGGGTCGGGAAAATGCCGTTGGCTATTGCATACGCACGTTACATCAGTTGCACCAATCGGGGGGAGACTGATGCCTGCGGAACGTGTCCGTCCTGCGTGAAATTCAATAAACTGGTGCATCCCGACGTACATTTCGTATTCCCTATCGTGAAAAGCGCAAAGGGGAAAAAGGAAGTATGCGATGATTATATAGCCGACTGGCGACCGTTTGTTATCAATCATCCTTACTTTAATCTCAATCACTGGTTAGGAGAGATGGATGCGGAGAACTCACAAGCATTGATCTATGCCAAAGAGAGTGACGAGATTCTGAAAAAACTTAGTTTGAAATCCAGTGAAGGGGGATTTAAAATTACAATTGTATGGCTGCCGGAAAAAATGCATCCGGTGTGTGCCAACAAACTGCTGAAGTTGCTTGAGGAACCGCCCGAAAAAACGGTTTTCTTATTGGTATCGGAAGCGCCGGACATGATTCTGCCCACTATCCTAAGCCGTACCCAGCGCATGAATGTACGGAAGATTGATGAAGCCAGCATCGACCGGGTATTACAGACGAAATATAACATTTTGCCTGCCGACAGTATTTCCATTGCCCATCTGGCAAACGGGAATTTTATCAAGGCACTCGAAACAATTCATTTGAATGAAGAGAACCAGTTGTTTTTTGACTTGTTTGTCAGCCTGATGCGGTTGTCTTACCAACGGAAAATCAGGGAGATGAAAATGTGGAGCGAACAAGTGGCGGGTATGGGACGTGAACGTCAGAAGAACTTCCTGGAATATTGCCAGCGCATGATTCGGGAGAATTTTATCTTCAACTTGCACCAGCGCAATTTGACGTATATGACAATTAATGAACAGAATTTTGCAACCCGCTTTGCGCCTTTTGTCAACGAACGGAATGTGATGGGTATCATGGACGAATTAAGCGAAGCGCAACTACATATAGAACAGAATGTAAATGCTAAAATGGTATTCTTCGACTTCTCGCTGAAGATGATTGTACTGTTGAAGCAATAATAAATATATAAACTTATGGAATATAAACTTCATAATGGAAGCGGCGGCCTTTGCTGCAAAGGATGCTCCCGACAAGATAAAAAGCTGAACACCTACGATTGGCTGGCGGACATTCCGGGCAATGCGGAAGAGAGTGACATGGTGGAAGTGCAATTCAAAAATACCCGGAAGGGATATTTTCGGAACAGCAACAAGATTAAACTGGAAAAAGGAGATGTAGTTGCCGTTGAAGCGGCTCCCGGCCATGACATCGGTGTGGTTACATTGACCGGCCGGCTCGTTCCCCTGCAAATGAAGAAAGCAAACTTCAAAGCAGATACGGAAATCAAGCGTGTCTATCGGAAAGCCAAACCGGTAGATATGGAAAAGTTCAACGAAGCCAAAGCCAAAGAACACGCTACGATGATTCGTGCGCGTCAGATTGCGTTGAATCTCAATCTGGATATGAAAATCGGAGACGTGGAGTATCAAGGGGATGGCAACAAAGCTATTTTCTACTATATCGCCGATGAGCGGGTAGACTTCCGGCAACTGATTAAAGTATTGGCCGAAGCATTCCGCGTACGTATCGAAATGAAACAAATCGGTGCCCGTCAGGAAGCAGGACGCATCGGCGGTATCGGCCCTTGCGGACGCGAACTTTGCTGCGCTACGTGGATGACGAGCTTCGTCTCTGTTTCTACCAGTGCAGCCCGTTTTCAGGACATCTCATTAAATCCGCAGAAACTTGCCGGACAATGTGCCAAGCTAAAATGCTGCCTGAATTATGAGGTGGACTGTTACGTGGAAGCTCAAAAACGTCTCCCTTCGAGAGAGATAGAACTGGAAACGAAGGATGGTACGTTCTATTTCTTCAAAGCGGATATTCTAAGCAATCAGGTTTCTTATTCTACGGATAAAAACTTCCCTGCCAACCTGGTCACCATCAGCGGCAAACGTGCGTTTGAAGTAATCTCCATGAATAAGAAAGGGATGAAACCGGACAGCTTGCTCGAAGAAGAAAAGAAACCGGAACCGAGAAAACCTGTTGACTTGCTGGAACAGGAAAGTGTTACCCGTTTCGACCGCAGCCGGAATAATAAAGAGGGCGGCAATAATGCTAACCGGAATAATAAAAAGAAGAAGAAAGGAAACAATAATAACGGAAACCGCCCGCAACAGCAAGCAGAAGGCGGCAATCGTCCGCAACAACCTCAACGGGAAAATGAAAACCGCCCGCAACAGTCAGAAAACGGCAACAGAGGGGAAAGAGACAACCGCCCGAGAAATAACAATAACAACAACCGGAACAGAGGACAGAACCAGGGACGGAACAACGAAAACAGACGTCCGGAAAGAGGATCAAATCAGGAACGTCCGCAAGGTCAGGAACGTCCGCAGCAACAAGACCGTCAACGCGAACAGCAAGGACAGGAACGTCAAGAACGTCGTCCCAACCACGAGCGTCCTTCCAGACCGGAAAAAAATCAGAATCAGGAGAAACAGTCAACTAATGAAAAGCCTACTCAAGAATAGTATATTGAGTCTATTCAGCGCTTGCTTACTGACAGCCTGCAATGAACATACGGTGTATCACTCTTATCAATCCCTTCCCAACAAGGGATGGGGAAAGAGTGATACACTCTCTTTTCAGATTCCCATAACTGACAGCGTTCCCACTACTCTCCGGCTTTTTGCGGAAGTCCGCAACAGTATCGAATATCCTTATCATGACCTCCATTTATTTATCAGTCAGAATCTACAGGATTCTACGGTATGGCGCACTGATACCATTGCTTTCTGCCTAGCTGACTCTACCGGAAGATGGACGGGACACGGATGGGGAAGCATTTACCAATCGGAAACTTTTATTACATCTGTTCGCCCTTTACATCCTGCAAATTATACTATTAAAATTATGAGCGGAATGAAAGATGAAAAGTTACAAGGATTGAGCGATGTAGGTATCCGTATTGAGAAGCAGTAAGATTAAAGTCTTCTGCCACGTCCCGCATCAATGCGCAGGAAGATAAACAGCAATATCGTAAATCCCCATAAAGAAGAACCTCCATAGCTGAAGAAAGGCAATGGAATACCGATAACCGGAGTTAACCCCAGTACCATACCGATATTAATAAATAAGTGGAAAAGGAAAATACTGACGACCGAATATCCATAAACCCGCCCAAAGTTGGAAGTCTGCCGCTCGGACAGGAAGATTAATCGTAAGATCAAAATCAGGAAAGCCAACAAGACAGCAGCCGAACCGACAAATCCTTGCTCCTCACCCACTGTACAGAATATAAAGTCGGTATCCTGTTCGGGCACGTACTTTAATTTTGTTTGCGTACCATTCAGGAACCCTTTTCCTGTCAACCCACCGGAACCGATGGCAATCTTGGACTGATTCACGTTGTATCCGGCACCGGTCAAATCTTCTTCCAAACCGAGCACTACTTTGATACGGACTTGCTGGTGAGGTTCGAGCACATTATCAAATACATAATTGCTGGAATACAGGAAGCCGACAGAACCGATTGTAAACAGGGCAATCAGGAAATAAGTACGCTGCCGCTCACTTAATGCCAAATAAATCAGATAGCCTATCACCACAATACAAAGCGTCCATTGCACCCAAACGAGGCTAAAATGCACCCAATATTCGGATATTAAATAAGCAATCAGTAATATAGCCAAACTTCCACCAATGATATTGCGGGTAGCAGACCATTTCTTACGATATACCCACACCATACCACCGGCAAATAATAAGATCAATAGTAATACGATAAATTCTCCCAGTGGTGTAGGAGTATCGGCGATAAAGACTTCATCAAAACGGATGCCGACCACAAAGTAGATTACCGCACATACGCCCGCAAAAAGCACTACCCCCGGCATTCCTTCACGATAAAGAACCAGAAAAAAAGCAAGATAAACCAATGCGGACCCTGTCTCCCGCTGACCGATAATCAATAACATCGGAAGAAGAATGATGAATCCCAGGATAAAGGCACACTTTTCTTTCTTGATACTAAATGAATAAGAGTTCATGTATTTAGCCAACGCCAAGGCCGTAGCGAACTTGGCAAACTCGGCGGGTTGCAGGCTCACAGGCCCCATGACAAGCCACGAGCGTGACCCTTTGGTGTCCGGTGCTATGAAGATGGTAACAATGAGCAAGAGAATCATCCCCACATATATAATGTACGCGAACATATCATACATACGGTCTTCCAGCATCAACAGCACGAATCCGAGCCCGAAGGAACAGATAATCCACACAAACTGCTTGCCGGCACGGGTCGAGAAGTCGAGGAAGTCGCGTTCGCCATAGTCATAGCTGGCTCCGCAGACGCTAAACCATCCGCCAACAATCAGGAGCAGGTAAATAAAAATCGTTACCCAGTCCAGCGTTTTCCACAAACTATCGTTCCTCGTTACCATATAATATCACTCTGTTACTAAATTCTTCCGCCCTCAACTCGTTCTCCGGCGAGAGCTTGCCTTTCAAATACTGTTCCATCATCAGTGCGCCGAAAGGAACTCCGTAAGTAGCCCCCCATCCGCCGTTCTCTACATAGACAGCAATAGCTATCTTCGGTTTGTTCATCGGAGCAAAGCCCATAAATACCGAGTGGTCGTGTCCGCGGTTCTGCGCAGTACCCGTTTTTCCACAGGCTTCCAAATCCGGAACCATCACTGACAGCATACGACAAGTTCCTCCGGTGGCTGCGCCACGCATCCCTTCTACGACTGATTCATAATGTCTTTTCTCAATAGTGGTATAACGTGGTACGCGATAGATGCTGTCCAACTGATTATCTTGGATTTCCTTTACAATATGCGGTGTCACAAAGTATCCTCTGTTAGCAATCGTTGCTCCCAGGTTAGCAATCTGAAGGGGAGTGGATAGAATTTCCCCCTGTCCGATAGAGATACTGATTACTGTCAGTCCGTTCCAATGTCCGCGATAGGCTTTATCGTAGAACTGCGCATTCGGAATCAAGCCCCGTTTCTCTCCCGGCAAATCAACTCCCAGTTTGTAGCCAAATCCTTGCGAAACCATGTGGTCTTTCCAGACCGTAATGGCGTTTTGTGGCGAACCGTATTTACGATCGCCAAACATACGGAACAATCCCCAACAGAAATAGGAGTTGCACGATGTAGCAATAGCCGGAATCAATGGCAAGGGAGATCCGTGAGCATGACAGCCTACTGTCAATCTTCCGTAATGGAATCCATGTGAGCAAGGGAATGCCGGACTTTGTTCGGTGATGATTCCTTCTTGCAGAAACGTCAGTCCTTGCGCTGTTTTGAACGTAGATCCCGGAGGATACACTCCCATCAGGGCACGATTCAAAAGCGGTTTGGTCATATCACGTTGCAAGGCCAGATGGTTCTTGCCACGCTGGCGCCCAATCATCAAATGCGGGTCATAATTGGGAGAGGATACCAGACAAAGGATTTCTCCGGTCTCCGGTTCAATAGCCACAATGCTTCCAATCTTATTCTTTAATAAACGTTCGCCCAGCATCTGTAAGTCAATATCCAAACTCAATGTCAGGTTCTTGCCGGGAACGGAAGGACGGTCATATTCACCATCCATATAATGTCCCTGGATACGACCGTGCGCATCGCGAAGCAGAATCTCAATTCCTTTCTCGCCACGCAGATACTTTTCATACGATTTCTCGACTCCTAACTTGCCGACATAATCCCCACGGATGTAATATCCTTCTTCATCCGCTTCCATTTCTTTTGCGGAGACTTCTCCGATATCTCCCAAAGCATGGGCGGCAGCATTGTACGAATATTGGCGGATGGTACGCCGTTGGATATAAAAACCACGAAACTTAAACAGCTTTTCTTGAAAGACACCACATTCTTCCGCCGAAAGTTGCGACATAAACAACTGGTTGGTATAGCGGGAATAGCCCGGATTGCGACGACGGTCTTTCATGTCGCTCATTATTTTGAGAAACTGCGCACGGGTGATATTCAACGATTGGCATAAATCGAGTGTGTCCAGATTCTCTATTTCCTTTGGCACGATCGTTATGTCGTATGCCGGCTGGTTGAATACCAGCAATTTACCGGTCCGGTCATAAATAGCACCACGCGAGGGGTATTGGATCTTATTCAAAAAAGCGTTACTGTCAGCATTCTTCTTGTAGTCATCGGTCGTGATCTGCAATACAAAAAGACGTATCAGATAAATCAAAACAATGGAGATAGCAATGCCTCCGATTACAAATTTGCGCTTCTCTAAGATATAATCTTTTGCCATCGTTACTTCTTAATCCCTTCTATAGCTATGATACAGGTTACAGTCAGAATAGTGCAAAGAAGCACTCGCAACAGTAACAGCCAAATGCTGGTAAATGAGAAGAACTCAATGGAGAGTAATGCCAGACTGTGCACAAAAACACTTGCAGTAGTATATTTTAAGAAAGGACTGATTCCCATCGTCTTGAAAGAGGGAATAAGGCTGTCCGGATTATCACGGGGCATGAACAGACGAAGCAAAGAAGGACGGAGAAAGGCAAGCAATACGGTAGCTGCCGCATTCATTCCCGGAGTATCGGAGAATATATCAATGGTCAGCCCGAAGAAAAAAGCCCACAACATCAGTTCATTCCGGGAAGTACCGGAGCTGAATTTCAGAATAAAATAGATATAGAGAAAAGGAGTAGCATAGCCGGCAATATGTACACTATTAAGGATTAGCACCTGAAGAAGTACCAAGCCGATAAACCATCCGATTCTATGTATATAAGTAATAATCATTCTTTCATCACCTTATTTTCAAGTTTCTTCTGTTCTTCCTGACCTGTCCGGGCTACCACCCGAACGTCACTCAACTTACCGAAATCAGTAGCCAGCTTGATTTTCAACAGATAGGAAAGTCCGTCATTAGAGTCGGACATATCATCTACCGTCCCCACCATTATACCTTCGGGAAAGACGGTGGAGAAACCACTGGTAACGACTGTATCTCCCAAATTAAACTCTGCATGACGAGGCAAGTCTTTCAGATAAGCATAGCGCGAATCTCCATGTTCCCATTTCAGGTAGCCGAAATAATCACTGCCGATAATCTTGCAACTGATATTCGACTTGCTGTTCAGTACCGAAATCACCACCGAGTAGGAAGGAGAGGTTTCATAAACAATCCCTACAATCCCATTACCATCCACCACTCCCATTTCGGAGCGAATACCGGAAGAGGAACCTTTATCGAGCGTGATATAATTATCAACCAGATTCAAACTGTTCTTTATCACATGCGCTTTAAACAACTGATAATCCGCTTGCGGCATCTGCCGGATGCTGTTGATTGCCATAGAATCGAGCTGCTGCTCTCTCAATGCTTTTTCCAGATTAGTGATCTGTTGTTCGAGCACCATGTTTCGATCCAATAGATCTTCGTTGACTGATTTCAGATGAAAATAAGAGGAAATCCCTCCCGAAACTTCATAAACCGCCCCCACAACCGTATTGGCAGAAGTGAAGAATGCACTCTGCTGATAACGGTTGAACCGAAATAACAAAACAAAACTGGCTACCTCCAATAAGATGAAGAGGAACCAGTAATTGTATTTCAGAAGGAAGTTTAATAAATTCCTCATCCCCGGTTTATCTCATTAAGAAAGAGAAACGGTCTACGTTCTTCAATGCCACTCCTGTACCTTTGGCAACTGCATGCAAAGGATCTTCCGCAATATGGAAAGGAATGTTGATCTTATCGGTCAATCTCTTATCCAGTCCGCGAAGCAATGCACCACCTCCGGAGAGATAGATACCATTGTGCACAATATCAGCATACAGTTCAGGAGGTGTATTTTCCAATGCACTCAAGATAGCAGTTTCGATCTTTGAAATTGATTTCTCCAGACAGTGGGCTACTTCCTGGTAGCATACAGGCACCTCCATCGGAAGAGCTGTGATACGGTTCGGCCCGTGAACGATATAATCTTCCGGAGCATCATCACCCAGTTCGGTTAAAGCAGCACCTACATTGATTTTGATACGTTCTGCCATACGCTCGCTGACTTTCACATTGTGCTGACGGCTCATATATTCGCGAATATCCTCTGTCAGGTCATCACCGGCTGTGCGGATGGAGTTGTTGGAAACGATACCTCCCAAAGAGATAACGGCAATTTCCGTAGATCCACCACCTATATCGACAATCATGTTTCCTTCCGGAGCTTCTACGTCGATGCCGATACCGATTGCCGCAGCCATCGGCTCGAAAATCAAATAAACATCACGACCGCCGGCATGTTCCGCAGAGTCACGGACAGCACGGAGTTCGACTTCCGTACTTCCCGAAGGAACACCAATCACCATGCGAAGAGAAGGTGAAAACAAATGGTTGCGAGTATTCACCTGCTTTATCAAACCGCGCATCATCTGCTCGCAAGCATAGAAGTCGGCAATCACTCCGTCTCTCAACGGACGGATGGTACGTATGTTTTCGTGGGTTTTTTCATGCATCAACTTCGCCTTTTCCCCCACGGCAATCATCTTTTCTGTACGGCGATCCAGAGCTACAACCGAAGGCTCATCCACCACGATTTTTCCGTTCGTGATGATGATAGTATTGGCTGTGCCCAAGTCCATTGCTATCTCTTGTGTAAAAGAAAATAATCCCATATTTTTAAATGAAGAATTAAGAATGAAGAATTAAGAATGAGGATGCTGTCACGTGCAGTCATTCTTCATTATTAGTTCTTCATTCTTCATTAATATTAGTGTTTAAAATGACGGATACCGGTAGTCACCATCGCCATACCATGCTCATTGCAATAAGCAAAGGATAAATCGTCTTTTACCGAACCTCCCGGTTGGATAACAGCCGTAATACCTTCTTTATCTGCAATTTCCACACAGTCGGGGAACGGGAAGAAAGCATCGGAAGCCATCACTGCACCATTCAGATCAAAACCGAATGATTTGGCTTTTTCAATTGCTTGTTTCAATGCGTCTACACGTGAAGTCTGTCCTACACCGCTTGCAAGAAGTTGTTTATCCTTTGCCAATACGATGGCGTTGGATTTGCTGTTCTTTACAATTTTGTTGGCAAACAACATATCTTCCACTTCTTCCGGAGTAGGAGCTTTGTCTGTCACGGTTTTCAGGTCGGCTACCGTTTCAATATTAGTATCTTTATCCTGCACCAATACGCCATTCAGTAAAGCACGGAATTGCTTTTTAGGCAATTTAGCTTCTTTACGAACGAGGATGATGCGGTTCTTTTTCTGTCCCAGGATTTCGAGTGCATCCACATCATAATCCGGCGCGATAATCACTTCGAAGAAAATCTTGTTGATTTCTTCCGCAGCTTCTTTGTCGATGACACCATTCGTAATCAATACACCGCCGAAAGCAGAAACCGGATCACCGGCCAATGCGTCTTTCCAAGCTTCTAAAACTGTAGCACGGGAAGCTAATCCGCAAGCGTTGTTGTGTTTCAGGATAGCGAAAGTGAGGTCATCAAATTCGTCGATCAGGTCAACGGCTGCGTTGATGTCGAGAAGATTGTTATAAGAGATTTCTTTTCCGTGAATCTGGTCGAACATTGCTTCCAGATTTCCGTAGAAATAACCTTTCTGATGTGGGTTTTCACCGTAACGAAGTTGCTTCTGGCTATTAACAGAGCAACGGAAAGCAGAACCTTCGCCGGCATCGAAATAATTGAAAATAGCCGAATCGTAGTGAGAAGAAACGGCAAATGCTTCTTTAGCCATCCAGCGACGTTCTTCAAGTGAAGAAGTAGCGCCGTGCTCCATCAACATATCCAATAATGGTTTGTATTGAGCTTGAGAAGCTACGATGATTACATCGTTATAGTTCTTGGCTGCGGCACGAATCAGTGAGATTCCGCCTATATCGATTTTTTCAATAATGTCTGCTTCAGATGCACCGGAAGCTACGGTAGCTTCGAACGGATACAAATCAACAATAACCAGATCTATCTCGGGAATTTCATATTTCTCAATCTGTTGCATATCCTGTTCCAGACCACGACGACAAAGAATACCTCCGAAAATTTTCGGATGTAATGTCTTTACTCTACCACCGAGAATAGAAGGATAAGTGGTCAAATCTTCCACTGCCTTGCAAGGATATCCCAATGATTCAATAAACTGACGAGTTCCGCCTGTCGACAAAAACTCTACTCCCTCTTCATAAAGTTTGGTAATAATTTCATCCAAACCTTCTTTATGGTATACAGATACCAATGCAGTTTTTATTCTTTTAGACTCTGACATTGAATTGCTTATTAAGTATTTGGTGTGCAAAGTTACGAAATATTGTTTATCGTACGTAATAAATAAGGTGTGAATTAATAAAAAAAAGCGTTGACTCTCCTCAACGGAAAATCAACGCCTCTTCGCATATATGTTCTCTATTCAAAAACTATTACCAGATAGATACTCGTTTTTCTTTAGGTACGAACATCGAATCCTGTTCGGTGATTTTGAATGCTTCATACCAATTTTGGATATGAGGAAGAGCACCGTCCACACGCCATTTGCCTAATGAGTGAGGATCAAGTTTGGTTAATCGGAGAATTTCTTCCGGACGGATATTTCCTGCCCACACATTAGCGTAAGCCAGGAAGAAACGTTGTTCCGGAGTAAATCCGTCAACAATTTCCAGCGGTGCGGCTTCTGTTGCATTCTTGAATGCCTGGAAAGAAACTTGCAAACCTCCGTGGTCGGCGATGTTCTCTCCAAGTGTCAGGCTACCGTTTGCGTGTACGCCCGGAGCAACTTCGATGCTGTCAAAGAAGTTAACCATCACCTGTGCCCGTTCTTCGAACTTTTTAGCATCTTCTTCTGTCCACCAGTCTTTCAGGTTTCCGTCTTTGTCATATTGACGTCCCTGATCGTCAAATCCATGAGTCATCTCATGGCCGATTACCACGCCGATTGCACCGTAGTTCATAGCATCGTCCGCATTCATATCGAAGAACGGAGGTTGCAGGATAGCTGCCGGGAAGCAGATTTCATTGGTAGTCGGGTTATAATAAGCGTTCACTGTTTGAGGAGTCATCAACCATTCATCCTTGTCTACCGGTTTGCCGGCTTTGGCAATCATTTCGTTGTAATCCCATTCGTTGGCACGCTCGATATTTGCCCAGTAAGAATCATCTTTGATCTCCAGTGCGGAGTAATCTTTCCATTTATCAGGATAACCTATTTTTACATGGAAGGTTGCCAGTTTCTCCAACGCTTTTTCTTTGGTCGGTTCACTCATCCATTCCAAACCTTTGATACGTTCTCCTAAAGAAGTTTGCAGGTTCTTCACCAGTGTAACCATACGTTCTTTGGCAGCAGCCGGGAAGTACTTCTCTACATACATCTGTCCTACCACTTCGCCAAGAACACCATCTACGGTGCTCACGGAACGTTTCCAGCGAGGTTGCATTTCTTTCTTACCAGACATTGTCCTGCTGTAGAAGTCGAAGTTTTGTGCTTCAAAATCATCGCTTAGATAAGAAGCAGCAGCATCTATCAATCCCCATTGGAGGTACAATTTCTGATCGTCCAGTGATACGGTATTAATCACATCGGCTACTTCCTTCATGGCAGCAGGCTGACCTACGTTCACTTCTTCCAAATCTTTCAAACCGGAAACAGTGAAATAAGTATCCCAGTCAAAAGTAGGGAAGTTCTTTTTCAGCGTCGCCCTATCCATCTTGTTATAATTAGCATGAGGATCACGCAATTCCACTTGTGAACGAGCCGCTTTCGCCAGGCGAGTTTCGATGTTCATCACTGCTTTCACAGCTTTCTGTGCAGTAGCCTCATCATAACCTGCCAACTGGAACATTTTGGCGATATGTTCCTGATATTTATTACGAATGTTTTTAGTCTGCTCGTCATTCTCCAGATAATAGTCACGCTGTCCCATTCCGATACCACCTTGATAGGTCTGTACGATATTCATGGAACTGTTCATATCATCCGCACTTACGAACATGGTGAAGTAAGGACGGATGCCTTTCTTCTGGCTCTCTGCGATATATGCATAGATTTCTCCTTTATCCTTGAGAGCGTCAATGGCTGCCAGTTCTGCTTTGATCGGAGCTACACCTTCCTGGTTCAGCTTCACGCTATCCATTGCGATATTATAAAGATCGCCTACTTTCTGCGCAGCACTGCCCGGTGCATTATCTTTCTTCGCTGCCAATTCGGCAATCAATGCTTTCAGTTGTTCACGACTGTTTTCGCGCAACATGTCGAATGTACCGAAACGTGAATACTCGTCTGTCAGCGGATGATCTTTCACCCAACCTCCACAGGCATATTGATAAAAACTTGTACCCGGCATAGCCGTGGTATCCAGATTAGCAAGGTCGATACCGGACGTCAGCACGGCCTCTTTCTTACTGTTACATCCTGTTGTCATAAGGCATACGGCAAGAATTGGTAAATACTTGGTTACTTTCATATTGTATAAATAATTAAATAGTCTCTCTAATCAACAATCATCCTACCCGCAGTCCGGCACCGAGGAGGAAGGTGACCGACACCGAGGAACGCCTCGTTCCTCAACGAGAAACACCTGTTTCGACACCGAGAAACAGATACCCGCCAGGAATACCTTCTACCAAGGTATAACGTTTCTCTCACATAGTGCCCGGAAGTATGCGTTTTGTTCTAATTTTTCGTTTCTTCCAGTTCCATCGAAACCCGCTCCCACTCTTCAACGATTGTATCCAACTGCTGTTTCAGTTTTTGATGCCGTTCATAGAGCTGCATATCCGAAGCTCCTTCGGGGGTTGCCATCTTCGCTTCCACGATAGCAATCGCGGATTCGGTTTCCTCTATTGAGGCTTCGCAGTCCGCCACCTGACGTTCGAGTTTCTTAATCTTCTTATTAAGTTCTTTCTGGGCTTCGTAAGAGAGCTTATTCTCCGAAGGCTGACCGGTTTCAGGTTCATTACCTTTAGCTGAAGCCGTAGGAGAAGCCGACAATCCCGCTCCTTTCTGAAGCTCGTTCAAGCTATCTATCTTTTTCTTTTGCAAGAATTCATAGATACCTCCAAGGTGTTCTTTTACAAGTCCACCGCCAAACTCATATACTTTAGTCGCAAGTCCATCCAGAAAATCACGGTCGTGGCTGACAAGAATCACTGTTCCGTCAAATTCGCGGATAGCTTCCTTCAAAACATCTTTCGAACGCATATCCAAATGATTGGTCGGTTCGTCCAGAATCAGTAGATTTACGGGTTCCAGCAGAAGTTTAATCATCGCCAATCGCGTACGTTCTCCTCCGGAAAGGACTTTCACCTTTTTATCCGAAGCTTCGCCTCCAAACATGAAAGCTCCCAGTATATCACGTATCTTCAGACGGATATCTCCTGTCGCTACTCGGTCAATCGTATCGAATACAGTCAGGTTCTCATCCAACATTTGTGCCTGGTTCTGCGCAAAATAACCGATTTGTACATTATGTCCGATCGTTAGTTTGCCTTCGAAATCAATTTCGTCCATGATACATTTCACCAAGGTAGACTTACCCTCTCCGTTCTTTCCGACGAAAGCCACTTTCTCTCCCCTGTTGATAGTCAGGTTGACATCATGGAAAACGACATGGCTGCCATACGCTTTGCGCACATCTTCGCAAATCACAGGATAGTTTCCGCTACGACTGGCTGGAGGGAATTTTAAACGCAAGGCGGAATTATCTTCCTCGTCCACTTCGATGCGGTCTATCTTTTCCAGTTGCTTGATACGGCTTTGCACCTGTACGGCCTTCGTTGCTTTATAACGGAAGCGTTCAATAAAATCTTCCGTATCTTGTATTTGTTTCTGCTGATTTTCGTAAGCACGGAGCTGTTGCTCACGGCGTTCTTTACGCAAGACTACAAATTCATCGTACTTCACTTTGTAGTCGTAAATCTGACCGCAAGTAATTTCGATGGTGCGGGTAGTTACGTTATTCAGGAAAGCACGGTCATGGCTGACTAATACGACTGCATTGGCACGTGTAGACAAAAAGTTTTCCAACCATTGGATACTTTCAATATCAAGGTGATTGGTCGGCTCATCGAGCAAAAGCACGTCCGGGCGTCGTAAAAGCAGTTTTGCCAATTCGATACGCATACGCCATCCACCGGAAAACTCCGAAGTAGGGCGCTCAAAATCTTCCCGGCTGAATCCCAATCCAAGAAGTGTCCGTTCGATTTCCGCCTGAAAGTTCGTACCGCCCATCATCAGGAAGCGGTCGTTTTCATGCGTGAAACGGTCTATCAACTGATGATATTCTTCCGAATCATAGTCTGTCCGTTCCGCCAGTTCCTGATTCATCCGTTCCAACTTCGCCTGAAGCTCAAATATATGTTCGAATGCCAGTTCTGCCTCTCCCATCACCGTCCGGTTGTCGGAGAGAATCATGACCTGTGGCAAATATCCGATGGTTACATCTTTCGGAGTGGCTACAATGCCATGTGTCGGCGACTGCAAGCCGGCTAATATTTTCAGCATGGTCGATTTGCCGGCACCGTTCTTGCCAACCAACGCAATGCGGTCTTTCTTATTAATTACATAGCTGACGTCCTCAAAAAGCGGCGTCGCATTAAATTCTACTGATAATCCTTCTACTGAAATCACTTCTGCTTCTGATTTATAACATTTTGGACTGCAAAGATACTGAATATTTATTAGATACTACTTAGTATGATACGTTATGAAAAACAAAAAAAGCAGTCATTCTTATGAATGACTGCTCTCTATCTTAATCAATGGCTCTTCTTTAGAACAACTTAGCAGGATATTCACCGGCATCTACCAATGCCTGAATCTTGTCTACTACGCTCTGACGGTCTTCCGGATAAGTGACGCCAAACCATTTGCTGGTAGTATCCAGTACTTCAACAGTAGCAGTTCCGTCATTAATTAATTTATCTACCATCAATGGGATGAAGAACTCGCTCTTCAGATTTTCCATATTCTTCGGATCGCTTAGGAAAGTCTTGAAGAATTCCTGGCTGTAAGCGAAGTAATCAGGAGTGAATCCCCAGAAGTTCATACTTACCGGAGTCGTGTCGGGAGTAGCCGTCCATTCACCATTATCATCAATATATTTCACTTCACCGTCCAGACGCTGAATCTTCGTACGTTCTACTACAGATGTCAACAATCCTTTAGCATCTGTACTACAGATACCACGAGATACCGTACCGCTTTCGCTCAATGTATTTCCTACACGGAAACCTACCATCGAATAAACGTTCTTTGAATTTTCAGGAAGAGCAGAAAGGAATTTTCCCATTACCTGGAAAGAATCGCGACCATAGAAGTCATCACAGTTTATCACTGCAAACGGTTCTTTAATCACATCAGCACCCATCATTACTGCATGGTTAGTACCCCAAGGTTTGGTACGGTCTGCCGGGCAAGTAAAGCCTTCCGGAAGATCGTCGATTGATTGAAATACCAGTTCGCAAGGAATGTGACCTTCGTATTTGGAAATAATTTTATCACGGAAATCTTGTTCAAAATCTTTGCGGATTACAAATACAAGTTTGCCAAATCCGGCATTGATAGCATCATAGATTGAGTAATCCATAATAGTTTCGCCATTAGGACCCAGTCCGTCTAATTGCTTCAAGCCTCCATAACGGCTACCCATACCGGCCGCCAATAAGAATAAAGTTGGTTTCATAAATTGTGTAATATTAAAAGGTTAGTGATGTCAACGGCATCAGATTTCGTTGCAAATTTACAAAAACTTTCTTTCTTTTGTCTTGAAACAAAAGAAAGAAACAAAGAAAAATTCAAGACTGACTTTTTTCTCCTACTCACACCCTTCACTACGCTAAAGGGCAGAAACTCGCTTCGCTCAAACAATCTGCCCTTTTTAACGCTTCGTTACGGGTGTTCGCTTAACGGAGAAAAAAGTAGGTCGGAAAACCTTTCGGCATGTAAACCTATGCAGAATCAAAAGTACATCAATGACAAATCAAGAAATCCGGTAATTCATTAACCTATGCAGCAAACACGCCGAAAGGGGATCGGCCTCGTTTTTCCGGCGTTAAGCGCAGGCGTTTTCTCCAGCGTTAAAAAGGGCAGACTGTTTGAGCGAAGCGAGTTTCTGCCCTTTAGCCGGAGAGAACACCGGAGTAGCCGGAAAAACGCAGCCTTGAATTTTCTTTGGTTCTTTCTTTGTTTCAAGACAAAGAAAGAACGTTAGAAGGGATAACCGATAGCAAAATGTATTCCCAGATTCTTCATAAAGGATCCTGTGACATTGTAATATCCGCTTCGTTCTGTATCGTAAGGCAGATGCAAAGGAATACCGAAATCAAGACGGAACACAAGAATATCCATATCATAACGAATACCGACACCGGTGCCCAAAGCGATCTGTTTCGGGAACGTTTTCAGTTCGAGTTGTGAATTGGGACGGGCCTCATCCTTGCGCATCAACCAGACGTTTCCTGCATCCAGGAAAGTGGCTCCCCAAATGCTCTTAAAGATACGGAAACGATATTCTACATTTGCCTCAAAACGGAAAGTACCCGTCTGGTCGAGGTAAGAGTAGCGGCTTTCTGCCGGATGGTATCCGCCCGGGCCGATGCTACGTACCGTAAAAGCGCGGATGCTGTTGGCACCACCCACATAGAATTGTTCGCTGTAAGGGGCTATCGTTGCATTACCGTAGGCGAAGAGAGCACCCAAAGCTACACGGGAAGCAATCTTATTATTCTTGTCCATATTCCACAAATGGCGGAATTCCGTATTCAGTTTCACAAACTGCGCGAAAGGGACGTTCAGCAAACGTTTGTCCTCTTTGCTGAAAGACTGACCGAAAGCACGGTAAATCACCGAGGTCAGGTTACCGGCAGAGGTTACAGTCGATTGCCACCAAATCGGATTTTTAATACCGCGTGCGGAAGCATTATCATAGGTATAGGTATATTCCATAGCAGGAATAAACTGGTCTTTCAAACTGATATATAATGCAGGATTAGCATCGGCAATTTCCCTGAATTCTTCCGATTGGTGTTGAAGGACGTTGAATGTCAGTTTGAAAGGGGTAATACTATGACGGCTTGTACGTGTCGGTTGGAAATCGTAGGTAGCATTTCCGCCGAATGACAACAGTTTATAATACCTGGCACGGTTCAACTGGTCGATGTATAAACGGAATGTAGTGGTAGCCGGGAAGTCAAACTCCCTTTTCCCCCAATGCGGGAAAACCACGCGCGGGAAAGTCAGAGAGGTAGAAACTCCCATCTCCCAGCTGTTCATTAAAGAGCTTTTTTCTCCTCCGCCGGTTTGCCATTCATAAGAGCCTTTCAGCTTCACGTTCCAGCTTTCGCCACCTCCGAATACATTGTTCCGGGTGACGCCGAATGATGCCCCGGGACCGGTTTGGTCGTTACTTTTGGTTACGACATTCAATTCCAGTTCGGCGTCCAGCGGCTTGGCAAACGTGGCCTGCATGGTTACGTTCAGCGTATCACAAACGGCTGTCGTATCTTTCGGAGCATATTGTAAATCCAGATAACTGAAGATTCCCAACTGGCTAAGTTTCTCCTGCACCTGCTCCTGTCGATACTGACTGTAAAGACGAGTGCGATTGGAAGCCCGCATCTGTGCATTCCGCACAAACTGTTGATAGTTCAACCAACGATAAAGCATATTCGGACGTACCTGCAATTTCTTATAATAATGTATATTCAGATTCTTATACATCATGCTGTCATTGGGCGCCTCACCATTCTTGCCAAACAGGTAAACAGAAGCATCTCCTACATAGTAAGGACGTTGTGCCGCAGCGGGTAATCCCGGAACGGGAATCAGACGAAGGCTGATATGTCCACCGGGAACCAATGTCGTATCTGCCTGATAAGTCATATAATCGGGACGGAAGTAAAAATATCCCCGGTTACGCAACAGCGTACTGATACGGGTACGCTCTTCATCCAGATCGACCACGTTAAACTGCTCGCCGGGACTTATATAAGACATTCGACGTCCCCGTTCCATAATGCGCAACGTTTGAGGAGTGAAGCGCTGATAATAAACCGTATCTATAAAATAAGGATTCTTCATGTCTACCGTATACAGGATACTTGCTTTCAGGCTGTCTTTCTTATCGACCAATGTTTCATAAGTCACTTTCCCATTGAAGTAACCATAATCACGGAGCAAGTTTGTAGCCACCTTGATGCGGACCTCCGGATTGACAGTGGAAATAAATACCGGAGGGTTAGCAGCCAGACGGTTGAACATCCACTTTCCAAATCCTTTTTTATATTTCACAAAGTCATTGTACATCCACATCTTAAAAGGAATAGGCAGAAGCCCTCCCAACATCTTCGTACTGGGAGTTTTATCAAGGGCCGCCTCAATCTCTGTCAGAGCCGTCCCTCCTACCGGTGTTGTCGATTTATTCTGTATGACAGTTTTTCCTCCTGTATAAAGTACCTCCCCTTCGGGCAGATGCTTTGTCACCGAACAACCCGAAAATAAGATGATACCCATCAGACAACTTATTAATATGTTACTATATATACCTTTCATGTTTACTTCTTTTTCTTAAAGATGAACAGTTCGCTAAGTTTATCCAGCTTCTTGCGAAGTACCAGACCGACTCCGGTTTCCGTAATCTCTCCTTCGAGTACACTTTCGTAGTTTTTATCGTAGAACAGACGAACATAACGGGTTCCGGTTCTATCCAAACGATATTCCAG
The DNA here is from genome assembly GCF_001185845.1 of Bacteroides sp. 3_1_13. Classification (NCBI taxonomy): domain Bacteria; kingdom Pseudomonadati; phylum Bacteroidota; class Bacteroidia; order Bacteroidales; family Bacteroidaceae; genus Bacteroides; species Bacteroides sp. 3_1_13. The sequence goes on along the minus strand of NZ_KQ236955.1, from coordinate 2,023,827 downwards.
AGAGATGTTATCGATGAAAGATTCTGCGTCATTGGTCGCATTCTCACCCGTAGAAACTTTACCTCCGATTACAATCTGGAAACGGTTATTGAAGAGACGTTGTGAATAACGGAAACTGTAATCCGTACGCTTACCACCCGTATCCGACAGATCGTGGTCTTCGATACCGACAGAAACACTGGCATTTTTCAGGTTCCCCATCAATGAGTTGATTTGGCTACTTAATACGGAGTTCAATGCAGAACCCATATTCAGTTTACCCAGTCCACCACCTCCGCCACCAATCGGTCCGGTGCCAAGGTAGGTTTTCATAACCATGATATATAGAGCCTGTTTACCTCTCTCTTCCGCGCCCATAGCCGTCAATTCATTTTGTATGGTTGCGTCTTCGGGGGCAGATACGTCAAAGGCGAAAGAAAGATTATCCAGTCGGTTCTTGACGACGATGGACACATCGAAATTAACCATACGTGTTCCGCCATTCTCTCCTTCGGAGACAGAAGCGCGGATACGGTCGGTTGCTTTGAAGTTCAGCATCGGGTCCATAGGATTTCCCGTCCATTCCACATAGCTGCCGTTATCGATAGCAAATTCTTTGGCAGCGATGACAGGCAAAGCATATTTCATCAAACCACCGCTCAACGTATAGCGTCCGGTTAATGTCAGATCTCCTTGCGGAGTGTATTTCATTGAGAGATCACCTCCTCCCTCCAATTCAACACGATTGTCATTGCTTGCGTCCAAATCGACTTTCAAACGAACGGACGGGTCGATGTGTACCATCATCACCATATCCAGCCCGCCTAAAGAAACGGTCGGCACTTCTTGCTGAACAACCGTCGTGGTGTCACTAAATGAAGTAAAGGTTACCAAACTTCCCAAACGGTCCTGCACAGTCAACGGTGAATCGGTCAATATATAAGAAACATCTGTATTGCCCAACAAGCTCATGTTTCCACGCATGTTCAATCCGTCTAACGGACCTTTCACCGTTGCCCGGAAATCAGCATATACTTTTCCGTAAACCAGACTTTCACGGGTACGTTTGGCATCCAGAAGCGTATAGTTCTGCGCCAGCAGATTCAGATTTGCCATTGGCCGGGACATATCTCTGAAATCAACAGATCCGTCAATCGTAAATGGATTCTTTCCTGTTGTATAAATAGCGAACTTATCAAATTCCAAACGATTATTCTTTATCTGCACCGGGCGGTTGTCGAACCGGAAGTTAGCCCCATACTGCCGGGAAAGGACAGTAACACTATCCAATATTAGTTCGCCATTAATCAAAGGTTGTTCGGTGCTACCGGTAATGTTCAGATTACCATCCATATCACCGGCTAATGTAACCATCTGATCGGGAATGAATACGTTCGCTACACGAAGCGGGAAGTGTTCCAGAGTAGCATTTACTTCCAAACTATCTTTTCCTGTCCGGGTTGGAACCAATTTGCCATCTGCCACCATCACTTCCACATTGTCATGATTCAGATAAGCGTTAAGATATTGTTTTCCTTGTTCACCCGGCAACCAGGTAGCTCCTAATGTCACATCACCAATTCGTTGACGTTCATAAGTCAGCTCGTCAATAGATGATTCAACCGAGAGTTGAAGATCTTTTTCAGTCTGCACGTAGTGTGCTTCCGCAGAGAATAAACCGGTTATTTCCGGGAAGTAAGGTAGTACTTTACTTAATTCGGCTAAACTGATTCGTCGGATTTCGACATCAATATTCTGTAAAGAAACAGTGTCCCCCCGCACCGAATGTACACGGAATCCCATTCCTTCATCATCCCACATATCTACATTAGCGTATACACGCATATTCTTATGCACATAAATCCAGTTGTGATTCTCATTAAAATGGAATTTCTGGAAGGCGATAATCGGTTCTTCCGGGATTAATGTGAAAGCTAATCCATCGCCTTTTCCTTGCCCTTCAAACAAAGGACGTGCATTGACACCGAGCAGTACGCCCGTTTCTCCTTTTCCATTCTTAAAATCTACCAGCAGTTCTGCATCCCGGTCACGAATCTCTCCTGTCAGTGTAGTAGAGAAGGAGAATTGCGGATTCTTCGGTCCGTTAATAACACCGGCACGCAATTTCATGAGTGTGGTATCTTGTTTGACTGTAAAGAAAATCGTGTCCAGTTGCAAGGTGTCTACTTTCAAAGCATGAATAGCGGCTTTTCCATTAATTCCCCAATTAGGAGCCGTTCCAAATTTCACTGAAGCATCATGGTAAGCAATCTTTTTAGTAGCCAGAAAATACGCCAAGGGGTTTTCTTGCCCTGCAGAGAAAGAGAAAACTGCCGTCGGTAACGCCTTACGCAATTCAGCGTGATTCAATGCTTTCTCATCAATCTGCTTCATCAATACATCCACAAAATGAGTAGATTGGCGAATTAAAGGATTAACACCGGAGCGTGCGCTCAAGTCGAGTTTCATATCACCGGAGATTAAATGTGCCGAAACTAAATCCCGACGGGCTTCGGCAACTAAGTTAAAAGTCAACGGACGCTTCATTGACTGCGGCATAATTCCCAGTTCATGCAAATCCAGTTGAGTAACATCAATCGTTATTTTACCGTCGGGGTAACTGTGTGCCAGATTATATTCAGCATCTGTTATCATTTTCAATAAAGCATTATCGCTTGTCAGATGTGCAGTGACCAATGCGCCTTTAAGTTCTCCCGTCAGATCAAGATCGGAAAGATGGTATTTAGCATAATGAAGTTGATCTAATGCAAGATTCAATTTGGCAAATGAATGGTAGGACATGACATCTAATCCACGACCATTAGCTGCAGCCGAGAGAGAAAGTTCATAGATAGAGTCTTTCGGGAGGAAACTATGAAGTTGCAGATTGTCTATTTTCAGATCAGCCTTATAGACTTCGGTAGCGGTATTTAAGGCCGCATTCACATCCATAGCTCCTTGTCCTTCTTTCAAACGGAGATTTGCTTTATATTCAGGACCTTTGATATCCACTTTCGCCACCAGATTCATACTGTCAGGAATAACAAGCGTGCCATTAGGGGCTTCTCCCGACAGAGCGGTCAGGAAGTTTAGGTTTTGAGTGGTCATTTTCAGACCGATGGTTCCGGTGCGTGTGAGGCTGTCGGCGAGGTTTTCCAAAAGACCACCGCCCTCCAATGCAAAAGCCCCTGGCAGGTCTACTGTAAAGCGGGAAATCTGCATTTCTTTCAGATTGCCATCCGTACCGGCACGGATGACGAGCGGGCGGAATGGATAGGCTTCTTTGAAGCTTTCAGGTAGAGCACCGGCAAATAGCATGACGTCTTCTTTGCCAATATAGGCATTGAGACGGGCAGATAAGCGGCCCGTAGTCGGGATGTTGACCAGTTCCCAATAGGTATGTGCAGATAAATCGATTTCAGAATGTGGAGTGTTCAGTTTCAAACTGGGAACACAGATAACAGAATCATTGGAGTAGGCTCTACCCGTCAGGGCAGTGACGCTCAATCCGGAGCGTTCGTTCATGGTAAATTCACGAATGACTGCGTTCATATCCCTCCCTTTATACAGCAAGGAATCCAGAGCGATGCGAATATCCCGAACGGCAATATGAGAAGCGTCGAAGCCCTCTGTCGGTTGAGCAGTTCCGGTATCATAGCTGGCGGAGGTTCCCGATAATAAGAACTTCTTCAAGTCGTAGTATTGATTCTTCAAATCTGCTTGAGCATTATTGATGGCCGCTTCTCCAATATGGGCCGTCATACGCATGGAATCAGCAGGAAGTTGCATGCCGAACGATACATTTTTCAATTTCAACTGATGAAGAGCTACTTTCCAGTTGATCGGAGCAGAAGCTGTGGTATCTTTGGGCGTAGTTGTGGTATCATTCATCAGTAGCTGCATGTGAGTGTCGGATAGTTCGACCTGATTGATTACCGCTAGTTCATTAGACAGATCGACGCCATGACTTTGCAGGAAGAAACGTCCCAAAACGCCTTTAATCTTCATTCCCTCCATCAAATCGGCTGAATTAACGGCTACCCGGCTCAAAGTCACTTCATCCACTTCAACTTTTCCTTTTATCAACGGCCATGCCTGTACACGGACATTGAGGCTTTCTAAAGACAAAAGGGTGTCCGGCTGTTGAATGACCTCCACGCCACGTACCAACAGATTAAGTGGGAAACGAAGGTCTATCCGCTCCACCTGAATCTGCATGCCGGTTACTTTAGAGGCGTATGCAGTAACCTCCCGACGCAAAAGATTCTGAACGGGAGGAACATAAAGCAATACCATTAGTATTACAAAGAGTATTATAGGAGTAAGCAGTATCCAGCTTACCCAACGTATCCATTTTCGTTTCATGTAAAATGTGTCAGTGTAAATAAGGTGACACAAAGTAAACAAATTATTCCGAAAAAAGGTTGACGACAGGAGCAAAATGTTCTGCAACAAAAGAAATATAAGTATTCTGTTTTTTCTGACTTCACCAAAAGCAGCGACTTATATTGCTTCATTTATATCATAATAAAAAAGATGAAGTTACTTGTTAGTCATATTACCCAATGTATCCGATTGTCTAATAAGACAGATATTGGCTCTATTTACAGATATACAGAATTCCTTAAAAAATACTATCTTTGATAATAAAAGCAGCGTTCGCCACTAGCTTTAAATCCCCATTGATCAGAAGCTTCAACAGCGATCAAATGAACACCTTCGCAGCACTCTTTAGGTAATTGTAGTCCCCAGATTTGAGGAGAAAATTGCCTTCTGAACGGATTTCTACGATTGAAACGAGTTGGATATATTTTTAGCTGATTCCAACTTCTCACCCTTGCTACATTCACATCAAGTTCTTCTTTCCTCTCACATAATAACCATTCACCATTATCCAAACGACAACGTACTATTGTACTATCTGAAGCTCCATAAACAGTTACAAGCATTTCTCCCTGGTGTTTGTTTCTCAATTCATCGATATAAACATCTGTCGAGTCAATACCTGCAATCCAAATATTCATCTGTCGGGAAGCATCCATCCCTATGCCCTTATACCGGAAAGAATAGTCTTTCTCTGTAAAATCAAAAACAAAATAATTACGAGGAGTACCACATTGCATCAAAGCAGACGGAATACCTTCCCAATCCTTTTCTCCCACCCACCAGAAACCACAAGAAGCCCCTGTTACTAATTCATGTACACAAACATCCTGACCATGTAAAAAATTCCTCTCCACCTGATGCATGTGCCCAGTCAAAGCTAAAACATTCCCTCGTCCTTCTAATATTTCAATCAATGCGGATGAATTAGTAGTATGTACTAATGGAATATGCATACAAAGTACGATCTGAGCATTTTTAGGTACAAGTTTCAGATCATTTGAGACAAAGCGCAATTGACTATCAGAAATCTTCCCTACATAAGAACGTGTTCCTTTACCATAGACATTATTTAGAACAATAAAATGTACGTTTCCTTCGTTAAAAGCATAAGTCGCTGATCCAAAAGCTGTATTATATGAAAAGGTTTGATTAATCCTTATAGAATCAGCATCCCGATCGTGATTACCTATAACTGTCCATGATTGTACAGGCAATAGTTCCATCATCTGTTTGATAGCGGGAAATAAATTTAAATTGTTATTCACTAAATCACCTAAAAATATATTGAACGAAGACGAATCTGCTTGCAAAAGTTCTGGCCATAAAGAACGGGAAGCATAATCCAACTCCTGAGAATTACCGACTTGTACATCTCCTATTGCGTTTATTGAGAAATGCTTATTTACCTTTTTCTTATTCAATCCAAAATTGATTTGTTGCGTCTCGGTATCCCCATGACTATTCCAATAATAAAATCCTGAATTTACTATTTGATTAGACAATAGTGTCCAATTATTCGGAAGAATCGGGAAGATACTGTTTCCCTTAGAAAGTCTGATTCTGAAATGTCCCTGTTTATCTGCAAGTAGAACAGTATCTCCATTAGATATGGCTATTCCCGAAATACCTTTTTCTCCTTTGTCCTGAATCCCATTTTGATTACCATCTTCATAGACACAACCTTCTATCCAAGCAACATCTTGAGCCAAACATTTTGTGGAAACAAAACTGCCTAATAAGAAGAATATATATATAATCATGAACTTTTTCATTTTTTCATCTTATTAATATAAAAACAAGGAAGGATATATTAAGATAAAAACCATCTATACCCTTCCTCGCATTTACATTATTTTATTAAAAGCATAACGTTTACTTATCTGTATATTTAAAAACTATAGCATGGTTATTGTCATCTGTAAATGAAATATATCCAACTCCTGTGGAGGAGAAAGCTATATTCAAATTACTAGAAGCAATATCTGCTAATTTATGAGGATCTGACCATTGCTTAGTTTCATTATCCAAATAAATAACCTTTGGATAATCTTGATCTTGTTCATCTCTGTAGGCAACAAAAGGAGTACCATCAGGAGCTATTGATATGGCCACTGAAGTTGAAGTTGAGGTTTTAAAATCCAAAGGCAATGGATTTCCTCCTACTGTGGACCATTGTTTTGTTACCGGATCATATTTCTTTAGTCTCAAGTTATACACACCTGATGTCACTGCATCATCACTTGTTAAGATATAAAGTGTACCATTTTCTTCTGCTTCAATATCCAATCCAACAATACCAGTCTGAGTAGCATTTGGTTCTACATAGTTATTTAATAGAATACTCCATGTTCCATTTTTATATTCATATACTGAATGACCATAATTTACGCCTGCTACTGCCCCACGGTTAACCACCAACAGATAGGCAGCATGCTCTGTCTTAGCAAGATTACAATTATAGATTGGAGTCCCGGAAGCCAAAAGTGGTAATTCACTACTCGCCCAACTGTTCTGATAAATAGACATAACTAACACTCGCCTTGGAAAAGAAACTTTGTTGCTATTGTTCACTTGTGAAACAATAGTCTCTCCATTATCTAATACTCTTAAATGTAATTGCTGAGATTGAGCATTTACAAATCCTTGATTACCTACATAATTCCAGGTAGTCCCATTCCATTTCATTAAAGACGCAGCACCTGCAACTGTGGTAGCACTGTTATCAGAATAAACGACATAAGGAATTCCATCCTTGTCAATATCAAAATCATAATTTGACAAACTAACTTCTCCTCCAAAGCCTTCTAAAGAACCAACTGCTGTCCAAGTTGTACCATCAACAAGTTTTATGACAGCCATTTTCTCTTCTTCTTTTAGTTTAAAACCAAGATATGGAACTTGATCCACCGGGTTTATTTTTAAAACAGATCCACTGAAAACTGATGTCGCTGTAAAGTCCGGCATTCTTACCCAAGCCATATTAGAAGACTTAGCAACTGTTATCGTATACTTTACATTCTGTTTTCCATTACTAACAATGTAATCTACAGGAGCTGTAAAATCATTGGCAGTAGCACCACTAACTTGTGTAACTCCATCTACCAAGACGATATTACCATCGTTCGTCGTAAAGCGAGCGACAAGTGCACTTTTATCTATAAATGCAGGCATAGTAACCTTAGCTGTTGTGGAAGATAGGGTAGCTATATAATCATCTGATAATATACTTGAATTATCTTCAGCATAAAACCCAAAGGTTAACAGCTTAGCTTCAACTCCTTCATCTGTCCCATCATTCTTGTCATCCGAACAAGATGAAAACGCAGCAAACAAAACAATTACTGCCATCCAAAATAAATCTTTCATTCTATTCATACCATAAATATTTGTGGACCGGAGTCCTGTTATACAATCATATTATTACTAATTTTTAGGGTAAAGCACAGCTTTTATCATGGGAGTAGTGCTCAATAAAGATTTTGCAAAAGAAGAAATATCTTTTGCTGTTATACTATTTACTGTTTGTGCATAATTATTCAGATATTTCCAATCCTCCTGTTGATTGAATATGGAATTGCGAATCCAAGAAGTCCAAAAAGAGTTTTTTTGTTTATCCAATTCAAAATCTTTCAAAAGATTACGTTTAACATCCGTTAATATACCGTCAAATGATTCCGGATATTCATAAAGTCTTTGTAATTCTTCTTGTGTAGCATTAACCAAACTATCAACATCCTCTGGCAAGCAGACAAATCCAATCATCGTTCGTGATAAGAAAGAAGGATATAAACCCGCACTCGAAGCTACGCTTACACTATAGACTTTTCCCATTTCCTCACGCAAACGGTTAAGTAAACAAGTGCGCAACATCGCTTTCATCACATTCGATTTCAATGTGAATGAGCTAAACTCCTCTAACAAACTGTCTTGCTGGAAAATCAATGAAACTGATGCTTTAGGAGAATCCCCCGTGTGACGTATCAATGAACAGGATTTATAAGGTATATTACGTTCTGTATAACACCAATCCGTATCATTCGATCCTTTAGGTAATCCACCGATATATGTAGTGATTAACGGCTTTATATCCTGTATAGTACAGTCTCCCAAAATAACAAATGTGTAATCTTTCGCTGCACCATAAAAACGATTGAATAGAGGAAGCATATCCTCTTGCTTTACATATCGTGTTATTAAAGAATCAGAAAGTATTGTATTTGTGTAATTTCGTCCGTTCAAAAGCCACATTAGTTCTTCCTGAAAAAACTCCGTCGGACTTTTTTGCTTGACACGATAATTTTCTTTTGTCTTCTCTATTGTTTGTTTACAAATTGCTGTATCCAACTGGGGGTACATCCATTTGGTATAGAGTAGTTGAAACATTGTTTCCATATCCTTTACCTGCGATACTCCAGCTAGCCCAGTACGTGTCTTATCAACAAGTAGACGCATAGAAGCAGAGTTTCCTGCCAGAAAATAGTTCAATGCATCCCTTGAAAAATTTCCGGCTCCAGAAAGTGAAATAATACTGGGAGCGAATAGACCTGTATAATAATGTAAAGAATCTAAAGAATAAAGCCCTCCTTTCCGAAAACCAGTCAACAACACCTTCCCCTTATCGAGTTCTGAAGACTTAAATATAATGCGCGTGCCATTATTTAGCCAAAGAGACACAGCTCCTATCTCTGGTATATTTTCTTCTCTGACAATATGTCCCCCCGACGGTAATTGGCATAATTCATCCGGTACAGAAAAATATTTATTATACCGTTTCGAAGATTGTTTTCTGGCTTCTTTTATAATTGACATCAAAGTCGCATCTCCATTCACTTCCTTATTAGCTTTTTCATTTGCTCGCAATAGATAATGCATCTTTTGGGGTGAATATACTTTTGCCAAATTCCTAACCAAAGCAACAGAGTCTAGTTCTGGAAAATATCGTTGAACTAATCGATACTCTTCTTGTAATGAGGTAAATCTGTTTCCTACATAAAAATCGGCATAAATATCGTTCATTAATTCAACGGAAGCAGGATTTTGCTGATTTTGAAGTTTATTCTCCAAGTTATTATAAATAACCTTTTTGGCACGTTCTATTTCTGTCTCAGTAAACCCATAACGAAAGATTTGCTGTTGCTGTGCAATAAACTCCGAAATACCTTTTTCCATTTTCCCAGGTAGTAGTTCTACCGAACATAGCAATACTCCAGTTGCATTCAGAAAACTTGAGTACTGAATACTGGCTTTCCTATAAGAAGGATTTTCAAAAGCCCAAGCATTCATTCGCATCTTAAAAAGGCGATTCAATAATGTTCGGGTCAAATAAGCCTTATAATCCTTTGCTGTCTGAACCGGTTTTGAAAGTGGCAGCAACTGAATCATATCCAATTCTATTGTTTTCAGCGATTCATTGGTAAGTATCTTTACCGCTTCCTTTTTATAAACAGGAATGTGGCATTGCTTCCAAATAGGAGAGGCAAGAGACGATAGTTTCCCGAATTTCTCCTTTATAAGCGTCTCAACCTGTTCAGGATTTATATCACCTACAACGGCCACAGCCATTAGTGAAGGATGATACCATGTTTGATAATAATCCAGAATATCCTCTCGTTTACAGTTTCTAATGACAGCCGTATCACCAATAGTCATTCGTTCGGAATAGTGCGAACTATTCAGAAGCTCCAATAGAAAAGCTGTATCACTATCGCGTTTGGCATCTCTCTTCGACAACCATTCCGAAAGTATAACTCCACGTTCTTTTTCTACCTGCATTGAATCGATAGAAAGCCCGCCTGCCCAATCAGCTAAGATAGTTAATGTTGAATCTACCATTTGAGGATTGGATGAAGGCAACTGCAATTTATACACAGTCTCATTAAACGAGGTGTGCGCGTTTAAATCTTTCCCGAATTTGGCTCCTTTCGACTCTAAGAAACGAACCATACCATCAGAGGGGAAATGATAACTACCATTAAATGCCATGTGTTCTAGGAAATGAGCCAATCCTCGTTGATTCTCCTTCTCCATGACGGAACCAGCCTTCACAAACAAACGATAAACGGCTTCCCCTTTGGGATTCGTATTCGGGTAAATATAATAGGTTAATCCATTATCCAGTTTTCTTACAATCAGATTCTTATCATACTGTAAGAACTCCGATGATTGCCCGTATACAACAGGGCTTAGCAATAAGCCTATAAAAATCAGCCATAAAAACTTTTTCATTCTACTCCTTCATTAATTCTGTTTCTCTATCACCAGTTCGCGCTGTAAACCGTCGGGACCTGGAAGCCCCATAGTCAGTCCTTGATTATTGCCAGTCAAACGAATGGTTATTGTATTGTCTTTGTTCTCATCTAAATGATTTGGCATCCATCGGATGCGTATGGGCATATCATAAATACCCGGTAGAAAAGTTAATGTACTACCCTTTGTTACCAGTTCAAAATCAACACCGGATTTCAGACCATCTCCTACTATGACTTGATAGTTCACTTCCAGATTCTCAGTCAGAGGTTTCGAACTCAGATACACACTATAAGTATTAATGTTATTCACATCCGACTTGACAATAACTTTAGATACACCTTTATCTGTCATAATATGAATAAAAGGCGTATCATAAGGCTCTTTCTCATCAGTAGTACATGCCCAAAGGCAGCTTATTAGTAATATAAAGTATAGTGATCTCATAAATGATTTATTTTTAATTGTTTACTGTCGGATTGGGTTGCATATTTGTATTCGCATTCAATTCTACTTGCGGAATAGGCAATACAAAATAATCACTAGGATAAACGATCTTTTCCACTGAAGAATTCGTATTTTCCTCACGTTTAAGATCCTGCTTCCAGCGTATAATGTCAAAGAAGTTATGTCCCTCAAAACAGAGTTCCTTTACACGTTCCTTCTCTATCAGTTGTATCAGTTTTGCGTCTGAATATTGACTAAGTGTATTGACTGCATAGTCTGTATCTACAGCACGCTCCAAAATAGATTTAAGATATCCGGAAGCAGCTGTATAATCTTTCAGATGCCAAGCTGCTTCAGCAGCATTCATATACATTTCGGAAAGACGGAAAACAAATGGATCATCCCTATTCACTTGATTATCTGGCTGTTTTAGAGAATAATATTTGGAACAATAAGCTATTCCATCTTTATTTCTAAGTAAGCCAAGACGGATATCCCCTTCATCGAACAACGTAAATAATGTATCTGCAGGAACACAGGAAGCATCATAAAAAGCCTTTAATTTTCCTGATTGATCTATTCCATTCAATCGAAAGATAGCTTCTCCCGTAGTAGAAAGATCCTGGTACATATTTAAATAGGTATCTCCTTGAGACAGTTTCCCTGTCCCAATTGCCAGTTTTGCATACTTCAGGGCGTTATTCCAATCTTCCATATACAAATAGACTCTCGAATATAATGCGTTGACCGCTTGTAAAGAAGCATAATATATTCCACTTGATTCAATGCCCCTGAAACAATCGGCAGCTCGTTCCAAATCTGCTAAAATTTGTAAATATACTTTCTTAACACTCTCCCTGGAAACATTATCATCGGGACCTGGAGTTTTTAATAGAATAGGAACTCCTAAATGTGAAGCATCTGACGTGTAATTATAAGGTTGTGCATATACCCTACATAAATCGAAATGGCACAATGCCCTCAAGAATAAAGCTTCTCCGAGAATACGTTGACACATATCCTTTGCATTCGGATAAGCTGAAATCACCTGAGGCTGATATTGAATTACATTATTCACATTTGCCAAGGCTTCATATATTTTACGCCAAATATACCCTACAGCTCCTGTCTCTTGTAAAGCATCAGAAGTAAAATTATACTGATCAAGCATATCTGCTCCTGCAGAGACATACTTCATTGACAACATATTTCCGGCAACATCCGGATATTTTGTAAACTCATTGTCATAATAAGCATACATCTTATTATATGCGCCAACCAGCCCTGCATTAAGTCCGTCAGGATCTGAAAGGAATGAAGGGATTGTTGTTTTTCCTTTTTCTTCAACTTCTAAAAAATTGGTACAACTGCTAACCAATTGCATAATGATGCATAAAGCACCGACTAGTAGATATATTCTTTTTTTCATGTTATCTTAAACCTATTTAATTATAATCCTACATTTAGTGCTATCGAGAAATATCTTTCCATCGGATAACCACTCATACATGTTTTATAAGAATTATGATCCTTTCCCGAATAAGGGGTCCAGACCCATAAATTATCTCCAATTAAAGAAATAGAACAATCTTTTAAGCCAGTCGAATGTAGAATTGTCCGGGGAATTCGATAGGAAAATACTAGATTCTGCAAACGAACCTGAGTTTTGTTATACAAATAACGGGTAGAGTTCATCACCGACTGAGTAGAGACACCCCATATTGGTTTAGGGTTCAGCACTAAATCGCCGGATTTTTGCCAACGATTCAACTGGTCAATAGACTGATTTTCCGTCATTATATTCAACCCATCCGAATTACTTGCCCTACCGAAAGATGTAAATCCGTAGCCTCCTATTGAATAATTGAACATAAAGCGCAAACTAAAATCTTTGTACGTTAAAGTATTTGTCAAGCCACCAGCTAGGACAGGAGTTGAACTCTTATACGGGACACGGTTATCCGTACTGTAAATCCGTGTTATATTCCCTTTTGCATCATACCACAAAGGTGCTCCGTCACGAGGATCAACTCCAGCCCAGCGCACTAAGTTATATGTATGTATGTCATATCCTTCCCTCCAAACCATCTCACCCATATTTTTCTGAATGCCATTATATAGCTCTAAGAGTTTATTACTATTATGTGCTAGATTCAGATCAGTTAACCAACTGAAATCACCATCTTTCTTCGGCCGGAAATTGTGACTAGTTATAGTCACTTCAATCCCTTTATTTAATATTGTTCCTACATTTCTATACACACGAGTATCACCTGTCGTTCGAGAAACATCTAAATTACTCAACAAATTAGTTGTCTTATTATGATACCCTTCAACTTCTATATCCAAACGATCGAACAAGCGTACACGAACACCTATATTTGTCATATAAGTAGTTTCCCAACTCAAACGGCTGTTTGGACACCCCGACATAACACCACCTATTTCTCCTGCATAAGAATAACTTTCCCCATAAGAATATAAGCCAAGAGCTTCCTGAGAACCTAAGCGGGAATTTCCATTTGCCCCATAACTAGCTTTTATTTTCAAAATATTCATCCATGGAATATTGTAAAAACTCTCATTCTGAACATTCCAAGAAACTCCTATAGAACCAAAATTAGCCCAGCGTACATCTGACCCAAATTGTGAATTTCCGTCTCTACGTCCATTTAATGTCACATAATATCGATGATCGTAAGAATAACTAAGCTGCCCTAACATAGAAGCTTTGCGTTTCGTCTTACTAGTATTAGTCCCTTTACGCTCTTTTGCATAAGACACATCTTGAATATGATCATTAATGAAGCCTGACCCTGTAACTCCAAGTGTCACATAGTCCTGTGAACCAGCCTCAATCCCCAATAATCCACTTATATCATGTTTATCAAAAGACTGCTTATAATTAATGCGATGTACAGTAGTCCAGTTCATCATATTTAATGAGTTTCTAGTGGAATAACCTATCGGACCATCAGCGCTCGTCATTCCGGACCAATTAGTACGAGCATAATAAATTTCTTCCTTACCTGACTGATAATCAACACCAAATTGTCCTGTGTAAGATAACCCTGAAAGAATATCATATCTCAACATTAAATTGGCATTCGTATATAAAGTCTTTTGATTATAAATATTCTCTTCCCTTTCCGCTACACTGTTCAAGAAACGGTTCTCCGACCATTTAGGACTTCCATCCGTTTCTTTTCCGGATATAACCTTATTGTAAAGACGAAAAGTTCCATCTTCATTATATGGTTCGAATATCGGTAAGTACTCATAATAATCCCTTCCTGGATTAAACAAATCATTCACATTATAAGAAGTAGCAAGATCAACCGAGACCTTAAACTTTCGAAGAAAAGTAAAATCCAAATTAGAACGAATAGAAAAACGCTGTTGTTTATTCCCTTTCACCGTTGCTGTATTCTCTAAATAAGAAGCTGATAAATAATACGCTGTATTCCGAGCCCCTCCCATTAAAGATAAATTTGTTTGAAAAGTATTAGCGGTATCATAAAACACATCTGTCCAATCTGTATTTGTAAGGCTGTATTTGTTCATTTCATTATCAGTATAGGGAAAGTATTTTAAATCGTTCCCTGCATTTTGATAAGCTTCCTTAGCTAACATTAGATATTGATTGGCATTCAGAACTTTCGGACTAGTACTCTTATCAATCTTTGCAACTCCATATTGAGCCGTTAAATGAATACGCAAGTCACCTTCTTTTCCTTTTTTAGTTGTTATCAATATGACTCCGTTTGCACCATTCGCTCCGTAAATGGAAGTTGCCGTAGCATCCTTCAATACTGTTATTGACTCAATATCATCAGGATTGATAAAAGATAACGGACTGATAGTCGTACTCATTCCAGGAATCAAATTAGTATGTTCACCTGTATAAATAGGAGTCCCATCCACAACCCACAATGGCTCGTTCGAAGCAGATAGAGAAGCATCTCCACGAACCCTTACATTGTAACGTGCACGTGTATTATCCGGTGAATCTGTATTCGGATCAATTTTCACTCCCGGAATCAAGCCATCCAACATTTTATCCACTCGTAAAGCTGGTAATGCTTTTAACTGGTCAGCATTCACTTGAAAAGCACTACCGACTTGGTCTAGCCTCTTTTGTGCTGTACCATACGCTCCTACAACCACGACATCATCAATAGAAATCGCATCCTGAACAAGTTTTACATTAAGTACTCTTCCCTTAACGGGTACTGTTTTCGTTTTCATCCCCACAAATGAAAAAGTTAAAAAAGCCTCTGCCTTACTAGACACTTGAATTGAATAGCGTCCATCCATATCCGTTATCGTAATATTACGAGTATCCTTTTGTTGTATAGTTACACCGACTAATGGTTCACCGGTATCATCCTTTACTTCTCCTGTTACTAAGAATTTATCATCCTGCTGTAGTTCTTCTTTTTTATTAACAGTGATAATATTGCCAGACTTTTTAAAAATAAAACCTGTTCCATTAAACAAACGATTCAAAACATCAAAAACTGATTCCTTTTCTGCCGTAACGGAAATCGGTGTTATAGTCTCCAATAATTCTGTATTATAAACAAAATCCAGTTTGGTCTGTTTTTGGATCTCATTAAACAATGTACTAACAGAAACACCACTCAAATGTAACGTTACCTTATAATTCTCTTGCATATAATCTTCACCAACGAACAAGAACGATTCCTCACTATAATTTTCATGAGAAATGGCATACAGGTAATTAGGGACTAATGTTGTACATAGCAACATTATAATAATTAGAATTCTCATAATCACTTATATATTATTATTTATTCTTCCGATCAATTTTAATACGAAGTCCGGAAATCTTAAAGTCAACATTTACTGTCTCTTCGATAGCATTCAAAATGACAGCTATATCGTCATATCGATATAAACTGCCTGTGAAATGAAGTTCTTTCAATGATTTATCTAAGAAATCAACATCTACATTATACCACAATGCAAGTTCTTCCATCAGACTTCCCAGACTCTCATCATAAAAAATAAAACGATTAGAATGCCAAGCGGTATTTAATAACAAATCTTTATTTTCAACTGATAAAAGATCCGTAGAAGCATCCCATATGGCTAGCTGTCCTGGTGATAGTTTATGCAACTTTTGAGATTGAGTATAAATTCCAATGCTACCCTGCACTAAAGCAACTTCAACTTTTCCTTTCACACGAGACTTCACATTAAACGCCGTCCCAAACTGCTGTATCAAAATTCCTTGAGTTTCTACTTTAAATGGATGTAATGAATCTTTCGCTATTTCAAAAAAGGCCTCCCCTTTCAATTCTACAGTTCGTTCATTCATACCTTTAAAACTAACCGGATATTTCAACTCTGATAAAGAATTCAAATGTACCCTTGTTCCATCTGATAAAGTTAATCGAAATTCTCCTCCACGAGGAACAGACAAAGTATTCTGTTGACTTATTTCCACTTTTGATGTTTCTGGGATATGATAAACAATCATCCCATCATACTCTCTTGCAATAGGTGTATCACCTATATAAATCCAATGTTCTTGCCCTGATTTTTTCAATTGTTTAGCACTACCATCTTCTAAAGTCAATATTGCTTTTGACTCTCCAGGAGTTATTCGTGATGCCTCATAGTAAAAATAGAGTCCTCCCCCTACAGAAAATAGCAATATCAGTAGAGCACAAGCAATCTTCAACCAACGACGAGAAAAAAAGCCTATTTTTCTTTGCGTTGATATCCTTCTAGTTCCCTTATGTAAAGAGGTCCATACTTTACGGAAAGCCTCATCCGATTTAGCATCAAAACGATGATATTGACGATAATCCTCAACAGCAGTCTTATCCAAGCTGATTTTCTGAAAAAAACGCAGATGAGATTCATCCTCTTGCAACCATTTTTTTAGAATTTGGTCTTCTTCTTTAGATAAACACCCGACCAAGTATTTAACAATTAGTTTTTCAATCTCCATACTATCTAATTATCATTTGTATTACACAAACGATTATAGATATAAATCGAGGTACAAGAAAAGAATAAAAAATGAGGTATCTGGATATTTTTTTTGCAATTTCTCTTTCAGATTGTTCCGAAGAGTTTTCATTGCACGTTTCTTTTGAGTTTTAACAGTTTCTATTGACAACGATAATTTTTTAGCAATAGCATCATTATCATAACCTTCCAGATGTAACAAGAATATTTCCCGACAACGTTCCGGAAGTAAATCAATCTGTTTAAATAGTAAGCGAAAAACTTCTTCTTTCTGAAAAGAATCATCCGACAAGAAACGATTTGCAGTCAAAGCTTCTTCAATATAACGACTTTCTACATTTTGATGTCGCAAATAATCAAAAGCCGCATTTCTTATCGAAATATAAAGAAATGAACGAAAATTCGCTTGCGAAGGAAATATACGATTTTCTTCCCACAAAGATGCAAATACATCTTGTACGATATCTTCAGCTATATCTTCACGTTTCGTATATTTTTGAGCATAACATACTAATATCCCGTAATAATCACTGAACAATCTTTCAAATATATCTTTCCGATTAATAGAAAAACCAGGTTCACGTATCATTTAGCAAGTTTTAGACAGCAAATATAGAAATAAACGATAGAAAAAAACAATAAATAAACATTAAATCATATTTCAGAATTAAGAATATTCGAACACTCTACACCGTTTACCTCTTTCAGGATTTTCTGAATTTCTTGAAGAATGCTCTCAACCTTTTCATTTATTTCCGTAGAAAAGTCCTCCCCACGCCTTGCCTCCAACCAACTCAGTAGAATTACAGCATTCCCAGCTCCAATCAATGTAAAAAGAGGAAGAAGTTTGTGAGCTATTGCAGCTATTTCATCCACCTCCTTAGCATTTAATGCCTGCACCATCCGGTCAGCACTCTTTTGTGTTTCCTCTATAAATGTTTGGATAATGGAATGTGTAGCTTCAGGATCATCCTCCGAAAAAGAAGTGAGGGCATTTACATTTAGTTGCATATCTTCTGTTATATGCGCTTCATCGGCCGAAAGTTGACCTTCATTTACTGTTAGCAACAATTCCTTTACTGTAAACGGTTTATGCAAACAACCGGCAAAACCATGTTCATGTAAAGCGGCTTTATCCATTTCACTACGGGCAGTCACAGCAATAACAGGGATTGTTTTTGCTTGTGGTATATTAGAAGCCCGTAATAGTTTTACCAGATCAAACCCGTTAATGGCAGGCATTTGTATATCTGTCAGCAATACATCGAAGACGGAAGAGCGAAGTTGTTCAATCAGCTGTTCCAGCTGTTCACAGCACACTGCATCAATACCATGCTGTTTCAACATGGCGGCAGTCAGATTCAGCTGAATCTTATCGTCATCAATCAAAAGCACACGAATGACTTTCATGGGAGGAATGGCAGCCGACTGTTTGGGAGCGTATGGACTTTCATTCTCCGAAGATTCACTTTCCGGAGATTCGCTCTCTGCAAGGAATTTACCTACCGGATAAAGAGGTAAAGTTACAGTAAAACAGCTCCCTTTTCCTAATGTGCTTTGCACGTCAATGGTTCCTTCAAGCAAAGTTACCAATTTCTTCACAATAGAGAGTCCGAGTCCGAAACCTTCTTCCCCCTGCGCACCGGAAAGACGTGTAAATTCTTGGAAGATACGTTCACGATCTTCTGATGCCATTCCTTTTCCTGTATCGGCAATGGCGATGGTTAACTTAGAAGAATCATAACTGGCTGTCAGGCTAATTTCTCCTTTTTGAGTAAACTTTACGGCATTGGACAAAAGGTTGTTCACAATTTGCCGGAGTCGCAAAGGATCACTGATATATCTTCCATTCAGTTCCGGGACGACGTGACATTGCAAGGCTAAACCTTTGGCAGCGGTCAAAGGTTCGAAACTGACATAAATTTCGTCGAATAGCTGGGAAGGGTTAAAGGTTACGCGATTCACTTCCGCTTTATTGAGATCAAGCCGGTGGAAATCAAGCAAGTCACTGACTAACTTCAATAAATGTTCTGAAGAACTTTTCATATTGTCGAGGTAGAATCGTTGCCGTTCATCTTCTGTCAATCGGGACAGGAGTTCGGTATATCCCATAATTGAGCCTAACGGAGCTTTAAAATCATGGGTAATGGCAAGCATTAATTTTTCACGGGCGATCAGCAAATCTTCCGCCCGTTTATTCGCCACCTCCAATTGCTGGCGGTAACGGTTGCTACGGGAAATATCCCGCATAATCAATATCAGGAAAAAAGCCGATAATAGTACGGCACCAACCGCGATACCGCCGATGATACGTGCCGACCGCATCCTCACTTCCTGCTGAAGTTCGGCATCCTGACGGGCACGCAAGGTCATTTCTTCCTCATACTGTTTAATCAAGCTATCCATCCGTGCCGTCAACTGCGTATTCATCCGCTGGTACTTTGTACTGGTACGTCGGATTGTTTTCCTCCGTTGCAACCGTTTTTCTTCGGTAGCCATGCGGATTTTCTGCTGAAGAGAATCTTTAGAAGTGGTCGGTTGGAGAATGGTATCAGTGGCTACTTCCAACGATGTATTTACTAATACGGCACTGTCTTGTTTAGAAGGGGAAAACACTTCGGCGAGTCGTTTGAAGAATCCCTTCTTTTTAGGAGTAGTGATTAACGAGTCACGTTTGGTGATGACCCGATGTTGTACCCGTTGCTGGGTAATCACAGAATCCTGTTCGGATATGATTTCTTCGATTTCCGAAGCAGAGAGAAGGCTGTCGTTTGCCTCACTTAGCACCCGCAACATCTGAATCGTGTTTTGATCTTTCTCGTGGAGAAGGGTCAATAGACTATCAGTTCTTAAGTTCTGCTGATCGTCGGCTGCCGACAATGCTTCCATCTCACGATGTACAAACACCAGCGAGAAAAGGAGGATCGCCAGTAACAAAGTGTAACCGGCGGTTATTTTCAACTTTGTAAAACGGAAGGAAGCCATTGGGATAAAAGTTTTAAGTATTAAGTATTAAGTATTAGGTTTTGGGGTGGGGTTCGGGGAGTTTTGTCATGTAGTGGAAACGCCACCAGAGCATTAGTCCCGCACTCGTCAGACCAAAAGGAAATGCCATCCAGACACCTACTATCCCCCATCCCATTACAAAGCCGCAGAAATATCCTACGGGAAGCGAAATAACGAAATAGGCGATAAAGGCGATAACCATCATTAGTTTTACATCTGAAATTCCACGCAAAGCATTGGCGAAAGTAATCTGCAGTCCGTCGCCAAACTGGTAAACGAGGAAAGGGAAGATTAGAGAGGTCACCATAGCAGCCACTTCCTGACTGTCGGTAAACCAGCCTCCCAAGTAATTCCGGCAAAGGAAGACAATCAAAGAAAGCACAACGCCCAATGTCATCATCAGATGAAAACCTGCATAGGCAGAACGACGTACATTAATGATATCATTCTGACCTTTGAAGTTACTGACACGAACAGCCACAGCAGCACCCATACCGTAATACATCATAAATGTAAACTGCGAAATAGCCAGCATAACCTGATGAGAAGCCAGAGCGATAGTACCCAGCCAACCGATCATGATCGCACTTAGACTAAAGGAGGCTGTCTCCATTCCCATTTGAAAAGCAACCGGCCATCCGAGACCATTCAAATGCCCAAATACAGCTCGTGACCATCCCAAACGGAAAAAGCCAATCTTATAGCGGACAAAACGCGGACTACGCATAAAGATGATGATAAATATAATCACCATCACGATACGCGAGAACAGCGTGCTGACACCTGCTCCCAACAGACCTAACTCGGGCAATCCGAGCTTTCCATAAATCAGGATATAGTTTCCTATGATATTCAAGACATTTCCACCAAGCAATATCCACATAGCGGTTTTTGTATCCGTAATTCCGTCTGTAAACTGCTTGAATCCATTGAAAAGCATGACAAACACTAGTGAAGCGAGCAAAACAAGGTAATACGGTTTAATCAGGGGAATCAATTCTTCCGGCTGTCCGAGACGTTCTATATTTAGATAAAGAACAGTCATACAGACAGTCAGCAGCAATGCAACCATCAGGTTTGCCAGCAAACTGTTGCGTAAAGCCTGTCCCGCAGGGGCATACTGGCGGGTTCCATACAAACCTCCCACAATGGGAGTCAGCCCATACGAAAAACCCGTACTGAAAATAATCGCCAGATTGAACACATTATTGACGAAGGAAGCTGCTCCCAGCTCAATCGTACTATGATGCCCGATCATTAACGTATCCGCAAATCCAAGAACGATTACTCCTATTTGACCGATCACAATCGGCAGTCCGAGAAAAATTAGTGCTTTATAATGCTCTTTATATGTACTATAAATATGTCTCATTTACTTTTCCGTTACCTAAACGTATCTCCATTTTCAGGCAAAGGGACTTTCCCCTTTCACTGATAGATTATAAAAAGGGAGAATTTAATTTTGTTGTTTCTTATAATATAGTATTACTCCGTTCTCCTTACGGAAAGCAGATTGAGCTACCGCCCGCAATTGTTCAGCCGTGACAGACCGATAACGATCGACCTCTTTTTCCATGTCCTCCGCCCGGCCAAGCAATTCGTACCAAGCCAGGTTGGTTGCCACATTCAAATAATTGATGTTGCCGAATATCTGGGTGGACTCAAATTTGTTCTTCACTTTTTCCAGTTCCTGTTCGTCAACCAATTCTTGCTGCAACAGTTCCAGTTCTTCCCGCACTGCCGCTTCCGCCTGTTCCAGGGTGACACCTGCCGAAGGTTTACCACTAATATGGAATAACCCCGCATCTACACTGCCGGAAATATAAGCATCTATACTCGAAAATAATTGTTTCTGTTGTACCAAACGCTGGTTCAACCGGCTGGAACGTCCGTTGCTCAACACATCCGACAAAATATCAAATGCATAATAATCCGGATGGCAATGGGCAGGCATGTGGTATGCCATAAATAAAGAATCGAGAGGAACATTTCTCTCTACCGTCAGCCGCCGTTCTTCCGTCTGTTCCTGTTCTTGTGGCAGGTTCCGTTGAGGAACTTCCCGACGAGGAATAGAGCCGAACCATTTTTCTGTCAAAGCAACCGCCTCTTCGAAAGAGATATTACCGGTCACAGCTAATATGGCATTATTAGGAGCATAAAAACGGAAAAAGAATGCCTTCACTTCTTCCAGCGTAGCATTGGCAATATGCGACAACTCTTTTCCGATAGTAGGCCATTGATAAGGATGCGTCTGATAAGCCAGAGGACGCAAAAGATGTCCGATATCCCCATAAGGCTGATTCAAACATCGCTGTTTGAATTCTTCCATTACTACTCCCCGCTGTACCTCCAGACTCCGTTCGCTAAAATCAAGACTCAACATCCGGTCGGATTCCAACCAAAAGCCGGTTTCTACATTCTGACGAGGTACAGTGAGGTAGTAATTGGTTATATCATTATTCGTCCAGGCATTATTCTCTCCACCCGCCAATTGAAGCGGCATATCATAATCGGGAATATTCACCGACCCTCCGAACATCAGGTGTTCGAACAAATGGGCAAAACCGGTATGTTCGGGATCTTCGTCGCGAGCTCCCACATTATATAATATATTAAGGGCAACCATCTGCGTACTTTCGTCCTGCGAATGTACCAGACGTAACCCATTATCAAGAATATGCCTGTTGATTTTCATATATTTCAGTCAAGTATTGTCACCTTTGTTATTTTTACATCTTCTTCGGGACGATCGCTACGGTCGGTTTTCACCTGCTGGATTTTAGCCACAATATCCAGACCTTTCACTACTTCACCGAACACAGTATATTCGCCATCCAGATGCGGAGTTCCTCCCACCGTTGTATAGGCTTCAATCTGTTCCGGAGTGAAATGAAATTCCGGTTGTTTAGCTGCCATTTCCTGTGCCTCTGCAAACAACTTTTCCTGCAAATCATAAAGACCGTTTTCGTCATTTGCTTTTCGCATCTTATAAATTTCCTTCATGTGTTTCTGTGCCAGCGTATTGAAAATAACATTAATCTTATTCTCATTCATCTGGCTTTCCATACCCAGCAAGGTAGAGTCATTGAACACCTTACCTGTCACGATATAGAACTGACAACCGGAAGATTCTTTCTTCGGGTTCACATTATCTCCCTGACGGGCAGCGGACAAGGCACCTTTCTTATGGAAATATTTAGGATATACAAATTCAGCGGGAACAGTATAACCTACATCTCCCGTACCCAGCATTTTTCCTTTCGGTGCATTCTTTGAGTCCGGGTCACCAGCCTGAATCATAAAATCTTTGATAACACGATGAAACAGTGTGCCTTCATAAACACCGTCCTTCACCAGTTTGATAAAATTATCACGATGTTTCGGTGTCTCATTATATAGTTTCACCTCGATATCTCCTACAGTTGTCTCAATCTTTACCAACGTTTCTTTATCCATGTCTCCTCCTTTTTTTGTTCCGGTTTTGCAGGCAGTAAGTCCGCTAAACGATATGGTTAATATTATCAATAGAATCTTTTTCATAACACTTTTATTTAATTTAAGTTTGCAAATATACCACTTTCGCCTAAATCCTCTTACCTTTGTGACTTAAAAGAATCAAAACCTGACATGATGAGCTCCATATTGATCGTTGAAGATGATATCACTTTTGGAATGATGCTAAAAACCTGGCTAGGCAAAAAGGGCTTTGAAGTATCATCAGTGAGTAATATTGCCCGCGCCCGAAAACATATCGAAAGCCAAAACGTCGATCTGATTTTATCAGACCTGCGACTACCCGACCACGAAGGTATCGATCTGCTGAAATGGATGAATGAACAAGGCATGGACATTCCTTTAATCATCATGACTGGCTATGCGGATATACAATCCGCCGTACAGGCAATGAAACTGGGAGCACGTGATTATATAGCCAAACCGGTAAATCCGGAAGAATTACTGAAGAAAATTTCTGAATGTCTGCAGTCTGAAAAGAGTCCTGCTACTCATAACGTTGCTAAATCTTCTTCTAAAAAAGGTGCTTCTACTTCATCTAAAGATTCAACAGAAAATCATCGTGCTTATCTGGAAGGAGAAAGTGATGCAGCCAAACAACTCTACAATTATGTAGGTCTGGTAGCTCCGACCAATATGTCCGTACTTATCAACGGTTCCAGCGGAACAGGAAAAGAGTATGTGGCGCACCGTATTCATCAACTTAGCAAACGAAACGATAAACCGTTTATTGCCGTAGATTGTGGATCTATCCCCAAAGAACTGGCTGCTTCCGAATTTTTCGGTCATGTGAAAGGTTCGTTTACAGGTGCTCTGACAGATAAAACGGGGGCTTTCGTTGCAGCCAACGGTGGTACTATCTTTCTGGATGAGATCGGAAACCTTAGTTATGAAGTGCAGATACAACTGCTTCGTGCCTTGCAAGAGAGAAAAATACGTCCGGTAGGTTCTACACAGGAGATATCGGTAGATATTCGTCTGGTATCTGCCACCAATGAGAATCTGGAACAAGCCATTGAAAAAGGTACTTTCCGTGAAGACCTTTATCATCGTATCAATGAATTTACCCTCCGTATGCCCGATCTGAAAGAACGGAAAGAAGATATTCTGCTCTTTGCCAATTTCTTCCTCGATCAGGCAAACAAGGAACTGGATAAACACCTGATAGGTTTCGATGCAAAAGCATCGCAAGCTTTAATGAATTATCATTGGCCGGGAAACTTGCGCCAAATGAAGAACATCGTCAAAAGAGCAACTTTATTGGCACAAAGCAGTTTCATTACTTTATTGGAATTGGGGACCGAGCTTTTAGAAACTCCTGCATCCAGCAATACGAGCATTGCATTACGCAATGAAGAGACTGAAAAAGAGCATATTTTGGAGGCGCTACGCCAAACAGGAAACAATAAGAGTAAAGCAGCGCAATTACTGAATATTGATCGAAAGACTTTATATAATAAATTGAAATTATACAATATTGATTTGTAACAAGTTACGTTCTTGCATTTTCTCAAGTGTTCTCATGCCTATGAGAAAATTTTCTCAATGCGATGAGAAAAAGTTCTCATTACTATGAGTATTTATTCTCATCACGGTGAGAAATGATTCCTTTTTGTAGTGCTCGAACTTATCTTTAACCGAATCTATCGCATTACCAGATATTATTAATTTTAATGCATATTCCATAGAATAAAATGACCCCCATGAATAAAAAAACATTATTACCCCTTGCATTTGTGCCACTCGCAGTAACCAATCTGCAAGCACAAAGCAATATGCAAATAGAACGCGCGGACAAACGTCCGAATATCATTCTCTTTATGGTAGACGATATGGGATGGCAGGATACTTCACTCCCATTCTGGACACAGAAGACACACTATAACGAATTGTACGAGACTCCCAATATGGAGCGGTTAGCAAAACAGGGAATGATGTTTACTCAAGCGTATGCCAACAGTATCAGTTCTCCTACCCGGTGCAGCCTCATCACCGGAACCAACGCCGCACGTCACCGAGTAACTAACTGGACTCTGCAAAAGAATACAATGACAGACCGTAAAGATAGCATTCTGGCAGTCCCTGACTGGAATTACAATGGAGTAAGTCAAGTGTCCGGCACTAATCATACTTTCGTAGGAACCTCCTTCGTGCAACTGCTAAAGAACAGCGGTTATCATACTATACATTGTGGAAAAGCCCATTTCGGAGCGATAGATACTCCAGGGGAAGATCCGCATCATTGGGGATTCGAGGTAAATATTGCCGGACATGCGGCCGGTGGACTTGCCAGTTACCTGGGAGAAGAGAACTACGGACATACCAAAGATGGGAAAGCGGTATCACTGATGTCTGTTCCCGGATTAGAGAAATATTGGGGAACGGAAACCTTTGTAACTGAAGCATTGACGTTGGAAGCCATTAAAGCACTGGATAAAGCGAAAAAGTATAATCAGCCTTTCTATTTGTATATGTCGCAATATGCCATCCACATTCCTTTGAACAAAGATATGCGCTTCTATGAGAAGTACAAGAAAAAAGGAATGACAGACCATGAAGCTGCTTATGCCACACTGATTGAAGGAATGGATAAAAGTTTAGGTGATTTAATGAACTGGCTGGAAAAGAATGGAGAAGCCAACAACACTATTATCATTTTTATGAGTGATAACGGAGGACTTGCATCCGAATCCGGATGGCGTGACGGCAAGCTGCATACACAGAATTATCCATTGAACAGTGGTAAAGGTTCTACTTATGAAGGCGGTATCCGCGAACCGATGATTGTCAGTTGGCCGGGAGTAGTAGCTCCGGGAAGCAAATGCAACAACTACTTGTTGATAGAAGACTTCTACCCTACTATTCTTGAAATAGCAGGTGTCAAGAACTACCAGACAGTTCAACCGATAGACGGTATCAGTTTCATCCCTCTGCTGAAACAGACAGGCAACCCAGCTAAGGGTCGGAGTCTTTTCTGGAATATGCCTAACAACTGGGGAAATGACGGTCCCGGAATCAACTTTAATTGTGCCGTTCGAAACGGTGACTGGAAATTGATTTATTACTATGGAACAGGAAAGAAAGAGTTATTCAACATACCTGATGATATAGGAGAAAGCAACGACCTTAGTGCACAGCATCCGGACATCGTGAAGAAACTTTCTAAAGAGCTGGGCAACTTTCTAAGAAAAGTAGATGCACAACGACCGACTTTCAAAGCGACAGGTAAACCTTGTCCCTGGCCGGATGAAATTAAGTAAATAGATTACCTAAATAAAAGAACTGTGGCGGGGAGTGTGGAATAATTCCACACTCCCCGCCACAGTTTCCACACACTCCACACATACTTCCCCACTATCCTAATTGGCATCATCTTCCTCATTCCCTTATTTATCAATCACTTATCATACATTATCTAATTTTGGCACGCGCTTTGATCTTTAATTAGGCGTTAGCGAAAAGCAATAACCGATTCCTTAACACAAAGGTAGAGAATTGAAAACATATGTCTAATAATCATTAAAGCAAACGATTATGAAAAAATTAGTATTAGTAGTAGCAATGTTTATGTTTGTTTGTGGTGGTTCATTCCTTGTAAAGGCTCAGAGTTCTGCAGAAGCTGTGACAGCCCCGACAGAAATCAATGCAACAGTTGTCAATGATACAGTAGTAAAAGATACTGTAACTAAAGAAGACGCGCCTGCAAAGGCATCACTGGTTGCACTCGCCGCCAATGTCAATGATACAGTTGTCACAGACACTACATCAAAAGACAAACCGGCTGAGCCTGTCAAGGAATAACCTTGCCAACAACATGCAGGACATAGTCTGCCGAAGAATAGTAAGCACACTACAAAAAAAGCCATCCCTACTTTCGTCTATTCCGGGGATGGCTTTTTTATTATCCTATCTTCTTACAATCATTCTGTAGGAGCACTTGTTTCCAATATCGGATCTGTTTTCCAACTTGAAACAATATTTGCCGCCTCTGCTTCGAAGCTCTTTCCTGCCAAGGACACAAATGTCTTGGTATTACCATTTCCATTATTGAATAACCAATTAGCTACCATTCCATCCTTATCCTCACTCAACAACTTGCCGCTCTGCTCGGAGATCTGTTGATCCGACAAGGCTTTTGTCCAAATACGGGCATAACTGATAGCTCCGTTCAACCGGCGTTTACCATCAGACTGGCCGATGTAGAAATCAGAAGTAAGATTGATCTCTTTCAAATCATCCGGCGTACCGTTTGATAATTGAAGCGTTTCTCTGACACCATTTACATACAATGCAATCCGTTCGCTTCCGCTCTTACTATTATCCAATACCACAGCCACATCATACCACTTATTGGTTTCTATCTTAGTAGAGCCCTCATAGCGAATACTACCTTTATCATCTGCAGCAAGCTGAAGGAAACGTTCTTCATCATTGCTTCCTCCCTTATGCACGTCGACACGCAGCAGGAATTTCTTCTCTATACCCATCACCGTATTAATCCGGGCATTTCCATTGTCATTGCCATTCAACGACTCAATATTGAAACGAGCCTCAAATGTGATCGTACTCAAATTCTTTAGCGATTCATCTGCCGTACCATTATATTCAAACGGTACTTTAAAGTAATTACCGCTACCTAGGTTCGCTACTTTATCTGCCTGTACCACCGTAACGGTCAGACTTAATTCCTGTTCCGCTTCGTCTCTGACAAACACGGTAGTGATACCCGCTTTTTTACCTATTAAATTGAAACGAGTGTCATCCACCTGCTGAATAGCTACAATCTCTTCATCCTCTGCTGTCAGACTATAACCTCCGTTCCCTTTTTCTACCGTAATCATGATCTTATTGTTGACTCCCACTCTCGGTGTCAGGTTGGAGACATCGATAGAAATCGGATTTACCGTCACCTGAACCACTGCCTGTTTTCCTTTATGGTCTGTAAAAGTCACTGTTGTATGTCCGTTCTTCAAACCTGTCAAAGTATAGAAAGGACGGAACTGATCTGTATTAACCATGCTGACAACCGTTTCATCCTCCACCTCATAAGACAATTCATCATTGCTGGAAAAGTTTCCCATGCTAACAATCAGTTGCTTTTCACCGGCAACTTCCAAGATCACCTCCGGTTCATTCACTTCCAATTCAAATACACCTACATTCACAGAAATATTGGCAACTACTCCTTCTCCATCCATTACTTCGACGGTAGTGGCCCCATTCTGTGAGCCACTTTTTACAGTTATCAATTCGCCGGAAACGGTAGCCGTTGCAATGGCAGTGTTGAAACTTCTCACGGTATAGTTTCCGTTTCCAACCACTACATTCACTTTGGCTTCCTCATTCTGCCCGATACGTATTACCGGTTTGTTCACAATCAACTCTATCAAGTCTTTAGCCACATCGTCGTCATCATCGTCATCACAACCTGTAACGGCAAACGATAATACCGACAAAAGCAACAGACACATATATGTATAGATTCGTTTCATCTGATTTTCTTTTTAAAGTTATACATTCCTACCGGTTTACCATCCGGGATTTTGTTCAATGGTCGGTGTCTTCTGCAACTCACTCTGGCGAATCGGGAACAGATAATGCTGAATAGAGAACGTACGTTCTTCCACGCAGAAACGCTCCATTCTATATTTCACACCGTCAACCGTAATGGCCCCATTCTCATCCTGCACCGGACGCATTCCGTTAATCATTCGCTGGCAACGGGGCAATGCACCGTTATTGGCAGCCCAGTATTTCTGTGTACGTTTTGAATTGTCACTCCCGCTCGATTTCCAAAGGCTTTCCTTTGCTAGCTCTTCCTTACTGGTGGGTTCCAGATACAAGCGGCAAGTCCACGGACGTTTTCCTTCATAAAAAAGTTCCACGCGACGTTCGCGCTGAATGTATTCACGCATCAACTGTTGATTAGTCTTTACTTCCGGCGGCATCGGTTTCATAAAAGAACGTTCACGAACCGTATTCACCAATTTATAAGCTTCATCGATATCCTCGCCCAATTCATTACAAGCCTCTGCATAAATATAAATAAACTCCGGAAGACGCCAGATGGCGGGCGCATTGATACTGAAGTTACCGGATTTGTTCCATGACTCCTGTTGGAATTTACGTAAATAATAACCGGTAGTAGTTGCATTGGTAGCACCAATCTTATCGGAACCACTCGCCGTATTGATCGTTTTCGACTCGTTCTTATTATTACGGTAAGGAGCTCCGTGATAAATTACATCACGATAGAAACGCGGGTCACGAGTACCTTTCACATACGGATTAGTATCATCATAGCCACCTTTGCGGGCTTCTGCCGAATATACCGGATAGCCATAATCACCTACGATATATTCGTATTCATCCACTTGTTCCTGCACCGGTTGCTGGCGCGAACTTCCCTCACGGCTGGGCGGATAAATATCACCCTGCCATGCCTGATCCTTGCTCTTCGTCATAAAGAACACATACTCATTGGCAAAGGCATCCATATCATAAAACATATCCCACAAACGAGCATATACACGGCTGTCATTCAGATTACCGTCAGCCGGATCCTTGAAATCATTTGCATCATGTTTCGTATAGAGAGAATAACGCTTGGTTCCGCCGACTTCGAAATCCAGAACGGCTTTAGCCGCTTCTTTGGCTTTTCTCCAACGAGTAGCATCATAAGCATACTCATTTTCAAACACACGACGCAAGTTGTATCCATATTGAGAAGCACCGTTCCACAACGGAGTAGCCGCTACCCAGCGAACAAAAGAAATCAATCCCAGACAGGCTCCCTTATCCACACGCCCAAAATTCTCGGAAGTTTTCACATATTTATTAGGAACCATGCCATAAGCAGTTTGCGCATCCGTCACAATCTTTTCAACCATCGAATGAACAGATTCTTTCTTGAAGTCCATATTATCTCCGGCATTAATCACACGGTCAATATAAGGAGCTTCGCCATACATACGCAATAACAGCATGTGGAAATAACCACGCATGAAATACATCTCACCGATACGGTTGCGAAGATCACCATCCTGCTGTGGGTTGTCGGGCGTGTTATACTTCTGTACATTTTCTATAATCAGGTTCGCTTTACGGATTCCTTCATAAAGAGCTTCCCAATATTGCCCTACACTACCGGGCAAAGAATTCGGGTTCCAGGCACCGTTATTGAAGTTATTCGTAATGTTTCCCTCTACGTTGGTTCCTTCACATTCGTCCGTAATGGCACTGTTGCTGAAGTGCTCGAAGAACACCAGCGGACGGTCTGCTTTCTTTGCAGCCGCGTATACGTCGGAAACCAGTCCGTTCACTTTTTCGTAACGGGCAAAAACGTCCGCTTCCGTAATATTATCATCATCGTCCCGATCCAGGTAATCGCTACATGAAGTAAAGACCAACGGCAGGACCAATAAAGCAATTGCTGAAAATCTATATAACTTTTTCATATTTCTATCTTATTTAGAATGTTATATCAATACCAAAATTGAATACCTTTTGAATAGGATACCAGGAAGCTCCGTCTCCGGATTTCGTTTCCGGATCTATATCCACATCACCCAGTTTATCAAAAGTCAACAGATTCAGACCTTGTACATAGATACGTGCCTGTTGCACATGGAATTTACGTAATAATTTGGGTGATACATTGTAACCAATTTCCACATTCTTAAGACGCAGGTAGGAAGCATCATACAAAAACAAACTACTGTTTCCATTCTTGTTGTTATCATGTGTTCCATAATGCAATGCCGGATATTTGGCAGTAGCAGCCGTTTCCGGTGTCCAACGGTCCAGATGCATTTTCTTCACACGTCCGATCTTATCTTGTTCAAATTGCGGGAAGTCAAATACAGCAGCCCCATTCAACAGAATAGATGATTTTGTCGCACCTTGCAATAATACACTAAAATCAAAGTTCTTATACTGGAAACCGAAAGGAATACCGAACATCAGTTCCGGACTACGCGGATTTCCCATTGCTGTACGGTCTTCATCATCAATCACTCCGTTACGATCCAAATCCTTATAAACAACATCTCCCGGAATTAATTGTCCCCACGGCTGATAACCGATCTTGTTCAAACGGTCAGCCTCTTCCTGATCGGCTACAAAATGATCGAACACATAAACGAAGTTTTCGTATAAACGTTTACCGGTTTCTTTACGCCAGGAGTTCTTGCGGGCAACTTCCGCTTTATATTCCAAACGGTTGCGGGAGAAAGTCAGGTTCGGACGAATATAGTAACGGAAATCCTTTCCAATCTTATCATTCCAGCTCAATTCGATATCCACACCGCGGTTGCTTACTTCACCCAGATTCTGTAAAGCTGCATCTTTACCTACAATATCCGGATATCCCATGATACCGTCACTATTCATATCTGTAATAATGTCAAAACGATATTCATAAAATGCATCTATCGTCAATGCCAAACGTTGGTTCAGGGTAGTAAAGTCAATACCGACATTCAGTTTACGGGCTTTCTCCCAAGTCAGATTCGCATTAGCCAGATTACCTTCGGAAGTACCGCCTACATTCGTACCAAAGTTATTACCGAAATCATAACCACTGCCACCACCGTAGAAAGCCAGATATGGGAAACGGCTGCTGACATTGTCACTACCTACCAAACCATAGGAGGCTCTTACTTTCAGGAAGTCAATCCAGGAAGCCTTTTTCATAAATTCCTCTTCAGAGACTACCCAACCGATTGAACCAGCTGGGAAGAACCCGTAACGTTTGCCCGGAGCGAAGTTTTCGGAACCATTGTAACCGAAGTTAAATTCCATCAGATACTTCTGATTATAATAATAAGCAAAGCGTCCGGTGATACCCTGGCTATGATAAGCCAGTTCATTGTTAACAGTACGGTTACCACGGTTTGCCAATAACATGGCGGTCACTTCGTGGCGGTTGCTAAACAAACGGTTGTAATCCAAACGTGCCTGTATATAAGTACGTCCGTCAGAAGCGTTATGACTGAATCCGTTGCCAATAGTCTGGTCAATATCATATTTGTTACCCGTTTTGTAAGCACCCGTATAGTGTCCGCCTGCCATATAAGCATCCGAACCTTCGATCGGCATAAACGTCGCATATTTCGGATATTCACGATAACCGTCTTTGTAAGTATCCAGTTTGCGATTAATCCAGCGTCCTTCAGAAGCATCATAAGAGAACATCACTTCCGCTTTTAATCCTTTCGTCAGAAATTCCATATCCAGATTCATGGCAAAACTACCATTCAGATACGTGTTCTTTTCATTCAGATAACCGGTACGGCTCAATTCACCCAGAAGATTGTAACGGTAGATATTGTCACCATAAAGCATTCCACGAGGATTTTGCTGAATGTATTCCTCATTCTGCGGATGCGCATTTTCTTCCACCAGGATGGGCAGATATGGAGGCTGGGTAGCACAGATGGTCATCAGGCGACCGGCTGTTGTACCCGGTGCATTACGGTCGGTAATACGGGCCCCCAAATCCAAACGGGTACTCAAATAACGATTAATGTTGATATCGATGTTCGAACGGAAGTTGTAACGGGTGAACTTGGTTTGCGAGTCATATTCACCGGCATTCGAATATTTGTAGTTACCGCCTTGTGAAAAGTAATTGGCCAATACATAATAACGTACCTTGTCCGTACCTCCACGGATGGAGAGGCTGACATCTTCCTGCAAACCGGGTTTGAAGGCAAAATCATAATAATCCCAGTCATATCCCAAACCATCGGAGTTGTCTCCTTTCGCACGGCGGAAATTGTCAATCGCCTGTTGAGAGAAAAGGTTCAAACTGCTGATGTCTGCGCCCGTCATCTTGGCATCGTTCAATCTGGCTTCATTATATAAAGTTGCATAATCGGCAGAGCCTAAATATTCGGGGAAACCGATCGGCTGGTTAATACCGATAGAGGCTTTCAGGTTCACGGTTGCCTTTTCCGCTGCCTTACCACGTTTGGTAGTAATAACGATTACACCATTTGCACCACGGATACCATAAGCGGCAGTGGCCGAAGCATCTTTCAGGATAGTGAATGTTTCAATTTCATCCGGTGCGAGGTAACTCATGTCACGTTCGATTCCATCGACAATGACAATGGCACTCTGGTTACCGTAAGTTGCCTTACCACGGATAAACAATTCACTTTGATCCACACCCGGTTCACCACCCGCATACTGGTTTACAATCAACCCCGGCAGACGTCCGGCAAGCGCATTGTTGATATTGGCAGTAGGACTTTGCGTCAGATCTTTTGTCGTGATGGTAGCAACAGAACCGATCATCGTTTCTTTACGTTGTTTGGTATAACCTACCACAACCACTTCCTGCAAGGCTTTCGTATCTTCCTGTAGTAAGACAGTCAGTTCCTTCTTTGCACCGGGAACAATTTCCTGCGGCTGGTAACCTAGGTAAGAAAACACCAACGGAGCTTCCGCATAAGGCAGTTTCAATGTAAACTTACCATCCATATCTGTAATCGTACCTGCATTGGCCACCCCTTTCACGACAACAGACACACCGATCAACGGGTCATTTGTCGTCTTGTCCAATACCGTACCCGACACTGTTATTTTATTACTTTGTGTGGCCTGCACCTTTGCCGTTCTTCCCGTTTGCGCCACACCCTGCAAAGGTATACCTGCAAGAAGAGTGCAAGAAACAGCCACCAGACAAATATTTCTTTTTATATGTATCATCTTTCTTTTCGATTTTCTATGTGTAATAAATCAATCTTATTCCTCTGCTTTCTTACCGAAATCCGGTCCGACCCAGTTGGCCTTTTCCGTTGCTTTACCTTGCACCCAGTCTTCATAACGGGCACGGATTTCAATCATTGTTGCTCCCGGGACTTCCGCATTCAAGGAAATTGTCAGGCGATCTTCCCTGTTGTCACGATTACCGAAGGTCGGTGCTTTTGCCCAATCGTACTCCCACACATAATAGCCTTCGGGATGAGCCAACGTCCAAAGCACATCAGAACAGCTGCGCAATGCAGCGATAAACTTATTCTTGGTCTTTTCCGGATAAAGGCTGTTAGTCGGCTGTTTCACCATATCCAGGAAGTAACGGACAAATATTCCACGGAATAAAAGATTATCTCCCGAATTTCCTTCACCACTGAATACCGGATAGTTGGAATCCATTTTCTTATTCACCTGGTAAGAGCCGAAAGCAACCGCATTACGAAGATATTCATCCTCACCTGTAGCGTTGTACAGCTCCAGGGCAGCCGCCATAAATGTTCCCTGATTATAAGACAAGGCTACTTTATCAGGATCTCCCGGTGTTCCGTCATCTTTAATACTAAGATTATCATATACCTGTCCGGTGGAAATATCACACAGATAAGCCGTCATCCAGTTGTATACCTCTTTGGCGAAGTTCAGGTAATAAGCAGCCTGCTCTTCCCAGCCGTCTTTAGCCTCCTTAACGGTAAGTTGATACAATTTCATAGCCAGAAGGCAACCGGGACCATTGGAACAAGACATACGTGAAGCCGGCGCATCCGTTTTCCATGCCATTCCTCCTACCCCTTTATAGTCATTCTTCGCTCCCTTGATATGGTTCCACATCTTCATCAACGCACTGTAGTAATCCTGATCGCCAGTCAATTCATAAACCCGCAGACAAGACAGTGCCATCCATTCCATATCATCATAGAAGTTATTCCAGAAGTCTTTGCCACCATAACCGCAATGTTCATTCCAGTCATCAAAAGCCGGCAGGAAAGGTTTCATGATGTTTTCATACAAATGAGCTTGATATTCGGGATTGTTTGCGTGACGGATATAAGCATCGATCACGATGTCCAATGCATGTCCCTGCGACCATCCGCCGCTACCGCCCGTGCTTGCCGGTTCTCCGGTTTCCGGTGTATTCGGTTTTTCCCAGTAAATGCTTCCGCAAAAGGTATCCCGTCCGCTGGCATTCTCATAGAAATATTTGATATAAGTTCCCGTACTTTTGTCGGCTGCATCTGTCCAGTTCACATCCGACACATATTCACCGGATGAATTACCTTTGTAGATGTCTCCCAGATCGCCGTCGTCACAAGCTGTAAATATTGCCAGTGCACCGCTTAACAACAAAGCTCTTTTTGATAATGATACTATATAGTTCTTCATATTATTATTCAGTTTTAATCTTCATTCGTTTCCGAAGCTACCCAACGGTGGGTGTACGTTCCAAACTCTGCATTGAAATAGAGGGTTACATCGGTTTTCACCGTAGCATAATAGACATTTCCCTGCTTTTCGCCCCATTGCAGTAATTCGTCGCAGAAACGGAAACTGTAATCCCATGGATCTGTGCCCAATGCCAGTTGATATAAATTATAATAGCTGTTGTCGGTAGTCAGATTCGGTTGCCCTTTATCTTTCTCCTTATGTCCCCAACGGTAGGTTGTTCCGTTGATTTCCATCTTAAAGCTATGACGGGTTTCACCGCTTCCTGCCCAACTTTCCGTTTGTTTCCGGGCAGTATAATTCTTCACACCCCATTTGCCATATCCCAGATAGTTGAAATCCTGTCTATACCCACCCGAATGGTTATAAAGATATACAGCTCCTATTTCATCGTAACTGATCGTTTGTTCACCCATATTGATGGTAATCCGGTAGATGCCTGATTGAGGAACCGTAACTGTATAGTCTTCACCATCATTACGCTCACGCAACACTCCGTTGTCGTCTACATAATAATAGCATTTGCGACCTTCTACAGTAGACATAAATATAAATGGCTGGTTGGCTTTCAACTGAGTGAAAGTCTGATAGATTCCTTCATTCTGACGGAGCATTTGTTGTGCTTCCGCTTCATCACCATCATCTTCCGTACCCACACCCGTGATGTAAACCGGGTCATTTTCAGCAGGCATATCATCGATGCCATCCATCATGAAGATCACGAAATAGCCTTCCAGACTACTAAGAGCCTGATCCAATCCGCAATAAGCACGCACCTTCCAACGCAGTGTACCGTTGGTATTGCAACGGAATTTAGCCAGTTTACCTATTGTATTTGCCTGATAATGGGTCAAAGTCAACTGTGATTCCAAACCGTTATTGTCAGAAAAAATCGTTTCTACCGGTTTGGTAAAGTCTCCCCCGATCGTATCAATCAATACTTCATAACGATATACTGTATTTCCGTGTTTCTCGGTAGGCGTCCATTTCAGAACAATATCCGTCAACGAAGCACCCGAAAGTACTACCCGCTCGCCACTAGCCATTGCATCCATTGTTCTAACAGGTTCAGGCGGAACAATCGGTTCATAATCATCCGGATCAAATCCCGGATTCAGTTTATTGTCACAAGCCGTCAGTCCGATAAGAAAAAACAGCAGGGCAAATTTGATTAGTTTTTTTGTTATCATATTGTTTCTCATATTATTATATTCCTAGTTTTAGTATGAATGAGGACATTCAATTGGTTCAAAGCGGCTCTTATCTCCATTATAAGTTGCAGGAAGTTCCGCTCCCCAGGCTGGTTTATTTTCGTTTATATTTTGCAGACAAACTTGCGCATCCAGTCCGTTACCGCCATTTCCCCAGTTCTCAAAAACGGTAGTGCCTCCAATACCTTTCGAAAATACCCAATATCCCATCAAATCAGGATATTTTTCCGCATCAAGTATTTTACACATATTCGTTTTTATTTCACTTTCGTCCAAAGCTCTTTTCCACATTCGTGCCTGGTAGACTTTGCAATATCCTACCCGATATGAATCTCCGGAACGTCCTATCAACAACGCCTTATCATTTCCACCCACATCCGTCAGATTTAAAGACGAGTTGGGAGCACAATCCTCATAGGAATTATCGGCAGGAGTCAACGTTTCTCTTTCTCCGTTGATATACATTTTATACGCCTCTTTGGTGCTTGATTTCGTTCCATCATATACAATAGCGACATGATACCATTTACCCGGAGTTTTACGTCCACCCTCTGGATTATCGCAAGGAATAGTTTGCTGACTACGGAAACGAGGATCATCTTTACCATTAATTTTAGTAGCTATTTCAAAACGAGGATTCTCATTTTTATTTTCCGCGCGAAACAAGAAAACACTTTCCAAACCTATAAACGATTGCATAGCACGAGTATAAGTCGGATAGAAAACAATCTCAAAAGTAAGCTGATTCATACTTTTCACCTCCGGATGTGACTCTGCATACTTTTTAATATCAATTTTGAAACATACATCATGTTCCAAACGATAACATACCGGATTCACATAGACTGGTAAGGTTAACTTCTGACCTGCTGCATCGGATAGCTCTAATGTTGTAGTCCCGAGCTTCTTTCCTGTCAGTTTTAACTTCGTAGTTCCGTCTTCCGTAACCAATTCAGCTGTTTTCAAATAGACTTTATTGTCCTCAGTAAGCTGTGCTAACTTATAATCGCCATTTCCTCTAGCGATAGCAATTTCAGTAGATGCTTCATAACCACCTATAATTAAAGAAGTGGCATCATTTTCCAGTTTAAGGTTATATGGATTCACTTTCACCGCAATCTCCTCCACAGAACCTTTCTGGTCTGTCACAATCACTTTCACATCACCTCTAGCTTTGGGTTTCAAGGTAATCAGGTTCTCTTTTTCAGTAGCTTCCACAATCGTTGCATCCGTAATAGGCTCGCCGTCTCCCACCTGATAAGTGAAACTATATCCGCCATTACCTCTCTCAATAGAGATATATTGAGATTCGGCATCCGGTTCGGCAAAAGTGGCTTCATTACTTTTCAGTGTCAGATCCACGATGTTCACTACCACAGGAATAGTGATTGTCTTACCTTTCTTATCTGTTATCGTAATATTTACCGGATCGGCTCCAGTCTCGAACTTGGCAGTCAACGGAATAACTTGTCCGGATAGTTCACCCACTTCCAAAAACTTATCAGCACCTTCCGGTATGGAAATCTGATAATCTCCGTTACCGGTCAAAATCTTCACCAGTCTCTTTTCACCGATAAAAAGGTCAAAACCTTCTTCCGGTGCATCTACCGTCAAATCCCAGAGTTTTGCTACCCGAACCAGCACTCTAGCCACTTTCTTACGTCCATCTACTATTAATATAGTAGTTTCCGTACGGTTATTTTCTTCCAACTGGCTATTTTCGGTAGCTTTAATAGTCACCTTATTACCATTGATTGTAGCCGTCGCCACGTTTTCATCAAATGGCTTCACATAATAATCGCCATTACCGGAGGTGATACTCACCGTAATTTCGTCTCCTTGTAGTAGTGTCACCGAATTATTATCGACAACCAGATCTGTTGCCGGTTTCACTTCCTGTTCTTCTTTATCATCACTGCACGAACCCATAAAAAATGGAATGGTCAATGCTGAAAGAAATAAAAAACTAAGTTTCCTTTTCATTAGATTAAAGATTAATAAATTAATACTTTTCAAGTTTATCTACTTAAAAACTTCGATGAGACAAAGATAAAATCACTAAACTCTACCAAAAGAAAATTAACTATCCTTTTTTACCTTTTGGCACGGATATTTACTATATTAACACGGATATTTACTTCTTCTTTTTCTTTAAAAATTCCCGCCACAGGCTACTGCTGAACCTCTTCCAAATGTTTCATCCGAAACTCTTTTGGCGTGCACTCATACTTTTCACGGAACACCTTAAAGAAAGTAACTTTGTTCGAGAATCCCGAATCGAATACAATTTCATCAATCGTCTTTTTAGTGGTCAGCAATAAATCTTTCGCTATGTGCAAACGACATTCCTTAATCAGATCGGTCGGGCTATCCTCTCCTATCTCTTCCATCTTCCGATAAAGACTCCGGGGACTGATTGCCAGTCGATCGGCGATATAACGCGGAGTCAAATCTTTGTTCGTTATATTATCATTGATAATCTTCAAAACCGACTGAAGGAACTTCTTCGACTCTTTATGCGTCAACTTCCCGTCCGACTTTTCAAAAGAACTGATCGGCGAACTGAAATAATTTTTCAACACCTCTTTCCGTTCTATCACCTGACAGACAGAGATACGAAGATACTCCGCACTAAACGGTTTTGTGATATACATTTCCGCACCGGCAGAAAGGGCTTCCATCTGTTGTTCCATCTCGTGTCGTCCGGAAACCACAATAATAGGAATATGCGCCGTCTCTTTCACCGATTTAATCCGCCTGGTCAGTTCAATGCCACCCATTCCCGGCATCATGACATCACAGATAATCACATTCGGATAAACCTCATTCATCACCTGATCCAGCCGTTCGGGATCTTGCAAGGTTACCACATTGAAGTCAGCCGAGAAGATTTCTCCAATAAACCATAGCATTTCGATTTCATCATCGACAACCAAAAGCGTAGGACGCATCTTATCAAACTCATACTGGGGAAGTTTCAATATCGGTTGAGTATCTATCTTGGGGATATATTCCGCCATCAGTCGTTTGGTTTCCGACACTCCGGTAGTCAGCTCCATGACCGGCAAGGTTAATGTAAACATCACCCATCCGTCAGAAGTGTTTTCCACTTTCAATGTACCATTCAGCAACTTAGCCATATTATAAGAAATAGCCAGCCCCAGGCCATTCCGTGAAAAGTTCTTTTCATCCTGATTCTCGAAATTATCCAAAATGGCATACCGATTAAAAATATACTGAAAATCCTTTTCCTTGATGGTACTTCCTTCATTTGCTACACGAAGAGCCAGCATATTTTCCCGGCTCGTATCCACTTCAATCTTGATACTCTGTCCGTCGGGAGTATATTTAAAGGCATTAGAAATCAGATTAATAATAATTGTATTCAGGAATCCTTTGTCCGAGTTCCACATCACCTGCTCGGGTATCTTGCTCAAGAAAGTGATGTTTCTGGATTTAGCCATTTCAACAAACGTTTTGGCTATTCCTTTCACAATGGAAGACACATTCAATGACTCAACCCGCACTTCCCTGTTTCCCGTTTCAATCCGACGGAATTCGATCAACTCATGAATCAGGTTGTTGAGACGCTCCGCATTCGTCTGAATCATCTGTACGTAGTCCACGACAAATTTACTAAGTCCCTTCGATGAAAGGATTCGTCCGCAAGGACCATAAATCAAAGTCAGCGGAGTACAAAATTCATGTGCGATATTAGTAAAGAAACGAAGTTTGGACTCAAAGACATTCTTTTGATGGCGTTTCTCTATCTCGTTCAGCAATTCCTGCTTTTTACGTTTGGAGCGCAGGATAAAGGAACGTATCAGCAAGGCTGCCAGTAAAAGCAGACACAGGGCATAAATCAAATAAGCCCACCAGGAAGCATACCACGGATCACCTATACGAATCACCAGAGAATAGACATCACTCTCTTTATCAAAGACACTATTGTAATATTTCACCAGTAAGGTATATTCGCCGGGAGCCATATTCGTAAAAGAGACTCCGCTTTCCGAACCATTGTTTACCCATTGGTCACTCAATCCTTTTAGTTTATAGAAATAGGTACAGTTATTACCATTCAGATAATCCACAGAGGCAAATGAAACAGAAAAGAAATTCTGGTCATACTGCAAATTCAAGACTTCAGTTTCTTTTTTCCGGGTGAGAAATTCGCCCAGATTGTATTGTTCACCGAAGATAGACAGCTTATCAAAATAAACAGGAGGCATATAAAGCTGCTCCGGACGGCCATCCGCCCGGATAGCTACGACTCCATTGATTCCGCCAAAGAACAGAGTACCAGTCTGGGAATCCCGAAAAGCGGCTCCGTCACTAAACTCTACCACCTTTAAACCATCTCCAAAACCGTATGAACGAAAGACATTCCTTTTCGTATCGAAATTGATTAATCCAAGATTGGTGCTCAACCAGAAGTCGTCGGACGAGTTTCTAAGAATTGCATGAATGGTATTATTCAGGAAACCATTCTTGGCATTGAAGAGCTGATAAGAGGTTTCCGATGTGTACTTTATCAATCCGTAGCTCGTTCCGAAAAGATAGTTATTGCTGCTGTCTTTACTGATAGCGAGAATATTATTCAGGGTCATGTTTTCGTATTTGTGAGTAGACACCGGTTCCAGGCCATTCGTCGTTTCGTTATAGCGGAATACCCCATATCCTTTATTGCCAAACAACAGGTTGGCTTCATTCTCCGCATAAATAGTAAAGAAATAGTTCGATCCCAGTTCGCCGTCATTGATGATGTAACGTTGCGCATCCACAATCACCGGATTGTCCGGTGTTCCGGCAATACGAGCTTTCACCACTCCCATGCCGACACTCGCCAGCCACAGTTCGGAATCTGCTGTTTCGTAAATGCCATGGATGTATTTAAAATCTTCGTTACCGATCCGTATCGGTATACTCTTGATACGTTTTTCCCGATATGAATAATAAGTTAATCCTTCTTCGTCTCCTATCCAAAGCAAATTCCGGTGGCTCTTGGCAAAACAATAAACGGCATTACTACTCAAAGCACTATTAGAGGTAGTCAACACCTCCGCCCGACAGTCGGAGATGTTTTTATCGAATTCGTAATCATAGATTTTAAGAATTCCGTTTCCTTTGGTTCCCACCCAGAAAGTACGTTCATCATCAAGATAGATGGCACGCACGGGGCGTTCTATTTTCTCGGTATAATTGCTAAGCACCATTGATTTGATAGAATAAAGCGGGTTCGAATAAAGATAAACACCCTGCCCGTCGGTACCAATCCAAACAACATCCTGAAAACGGTCTTTCTTGAGACAGAATACACCGCTGTTGATAGGTAACGACTGAATTTGATAATGATTCGTCTCCTTCTGTTTCTCCAACAGCAGAATACCATCCATCAAAAAGCCCACAAAATAGCTGTTATGATAATGAACGATGGACGAAATTTTGCCACGTTCCTGTATTTCCTTACCCAGATTGGCAATAAACTCATTCTTCTGGGTCGGAATATGGAAAGCATAGAAATTAAATTCCTTGTCTATGTAATAAAGAGATTGCTCGTCATTGAAACAATAAATCAAGGAAGTCTGATAAATCAGGTTCGTTTTCTGGGGTAACAGGGTGATATCTCCCGATGCGGCTTCCTGCTGTATATCATAACAGCGGTTATATCCTTTCATGACTACCCACATCCGGTTGTTACCGTCGATAAAGAAGTTTACGATATCGGAAATCGGGATTCCCGTGATATTGATTTTCTTGAAGACTCCTTCTTTTTTATGATAATAATAAATGCAGTTACTATCCTGGATAATGAACAGATTACCATGACTATCCTTATTCATAAAGAAGAGTTTCTGAAATTCATTATAGTGAGTGATTGTATTGGTTTTCCGGTTCAAACGGTTCAGCCCATAGTAGGTTTGAATCCAGTAAATATCTTCGCCCGTATACACAATATTGTCAATCAGATTACCAGATAAGTAATCTTCCTTGTCACGAGTCTTAAATTCCTCAATCTCCTGTCCATCATAAATATTCAGCCCGTCGCAGGTCCCGATCCACATCAATCCACGCTCATCCTGGCACAGAGATGTAATCGAACTATTAGACATATACTCTTTATCTGCAACTTGCTTCAAATTATAAGCATAAGCGTTATGTATCAACAGATTAAGAAAAAAGAATAGAATAAAAACCAACTGTTTTCCCATAGTGTATTATTCTTAGATTTGCTATATGACAAAGGTAAACAAAAAAACATTCCGAGCTTTTTTTTGGCCGGAATATAAGTAAAGCTCCGTGCCAGAGTAGTTAATTTCAGCGACAAGAAACGATTTAGCCCCTCTATTACTAGAAGCACATTCCTTTTCTCCCTATTTTCGTCGTAGAAATTATTTTCAAATCTATAAATTCATTTGTTCATGAAAACACATTTTTCATTTAAACACTTGCTATTTCTTGGAGGTGCCGTGTTGTACAGCCTGCAATCTTCTGCCGTTAAGAATCCGGTAGACTATGTCAGCACACTGGTAGGCACTCAGTCCAAGTTTGAACTGTCTACCGGAAACACGTATCCGGCTACGGCATTGCCGTGGGGAATGAATTTCTGGACACCTCAGACCGGTAAAATGGGAGACGGTTGGGCGTACACGTATGATGCCGACAAAATCCGGGGATTCAAACAAACACATCAGCCCAGTCCCTGGATGAACGACTACGGGCAGTTTGCCATCATGCCTATCACCGGCGGACTGGTATTCGACCAAGACCGACGTGCCAGTTGGTTCTCTCACAAAGCGGAAGTTGCCAAACCTTATTATTATAAGGTATACCTTGCCGACCATGATGTAACAACCGAGCTTGCTCCTACGGAGCGTGCCGTCATGTTCCGTTTCACGTATCCGGAGACAAAGAATGCCTACGTGATTGTAGACGCTTTCGACAAAGGTTCTTATGTGAAAGTGATTCCGGAAGAAAACAAGATTATCGGCTATTCAACCAAGAATAGCGGCGGTGTGCCGGAAAACTTCAAAAACTATTTCGTGATTCAATTCGACAAACCGTTCACATTCGTTTCCACAGTTTTCGAAAACAACATTCTTCCGAATGAAACAGAAGCAAAAGGAAACCACACAGGGGCCGTGATCGGATTCGCCACGAAAAAGGGAGAAATCGTACACGCACGTGTTGCTTCCTCCTTTATCAGCCCCGAACAGGCGGAGTTGAATCTCAAAGAGCTTGGCAAAAACAGTTTCGACCAACTGGTAGCGAACGGAAGAGAGATTTGGAACCGTGAAATGAGTAAAATAGAGATAGAAGACGATAATATCGATAATTTACGTACCTTCTATTCCTGTTTATACCGTTCCATGCTTTTTCCACGCAGTTTCTACGAGATAGATGCTAAGGGACAAGTCATGCATTACAGCCCCTACAACGGCGAAGTGCGTCCCGGTTATATGTTTACCGACACCGGATTCTGGGACACGTTCCGCTGCCTGTTCCCTTTCCTCAACCTGATGTATCCGTCAATGAATCAAAAGATGCAGGAGGGACTAGTAAATACTTACAAGGAAAGCGGTTTCCTGCCGGAATGGGCCAGCCCGGGACATCGGGATTGTATGGTAGGCAACAACTCGGCTTCCGTAGTGGCCGACGCTTACATCAAAGGATTGCGCGGATATGATATCGAAACTCTTTGGGAAGCATTGAAACATGGAGCAAATGCACATCTTCGCGGGACTGCTTCAGGTCGTCTCGGTTACGAATCTTACAA
The DNA here is from genome assembly GCF_001185845.1 of Bacteroides sp. 3_1_13. Taxonomy (NCBI): domain Bacteria; kingdom Pseudomonadati; phylum Bacteroidota; class Bacteroidia; order Bacteroidales; family Bacteroidaceae; genus Bacteroides; species Bacteroides sp. 3_1_13. Next base: position 1,979,055 of record NZ_KQ236955.1, on the reverse strand, counting down.
CCAACTAGGATATGTTGCCAACAATATCGGCATAGGACAAAACGTTGCACGTACACTGGAGTATGCATATAACGACTGGGCAATTTATACATTAGGCAAGAAACTCGGTAAACCGGAGAGCGAAATCGACATTTATAAGAAACACGCGCTGAACTACAAAAATGTCTATCACCCGGAACGCAAACTGATGGTTGGCAAAGATAACAAAGGCGTATTCAATCCGAATTTCGATGCAGTGGATTGGAGTGGTGAATTTTGCGAAGGGAATAGCTGGCACTGGAGCTTCTGCGTATTCCACGACCCGCAAGGACTTATCAACCTGATGGGAGGCAAGAAAGAATTCAACGCGATGATGGATTCCGTCTTTGTCATCCCGGGTAAACTGGGAATGGAAAGCCGCGGCATGATTCACGAAATGCGTGAAATGCAAGTAATGAACATGGGGCAATATGCACACGGCAACCAGCCTATTCAGCACATGGTATATCTCTACAACTATTCAAGCGAGCCCTGGAAAGCTCAATACTGGATACGTGAGATTATGAACAAACTATATACCGCCCGTCCCGACGGTTATTGTGGTGACGAAGACAACGGACAGACTTCCGCCTGGTATGTATTCTCCGCACTCGGTTTCTATCCGGTTTGCCCGGGAACGGATGAATATATCATAGGAACCCCGCTCTTCAAATCGGCGAAGTTACATCTGGAGAACGGAAAGACCATCACGATCAAGGCAGATAACAACCAGCTTGATAACCGCTACATCAAGGAAATGAAAGTAAACGGGAAATCACAAACCCGCAATTTCCTTACACATGACCAGCTGATTAAAGGTGCTAATATTCAATTTCAAATGAGCCCCGTGCCCAATAAACAACGGGGAACCACAGAAAAAGATGTACCTTACTCTCTTTCGTTTGAATAAAATATTGTACTTTTGGAGATCAATGAATTATCTACCAAACAAACTATAAAAACATGAAACTGAAAAGCCTTTTACTAATTGCCCTTGTTGCGATCGTCTTTTGCGGTTGCCAAAGTAACTATCAGCCTACTTCTATCACCGTTGCCTCCTACAATTTGAGAAACGCCAACGGTGGCGATTCAATCAACGGAAACGGTTGGGGACAACGTTACCCGGTCATTGCCCAAATAGTGCAATACCACGATTTCGATATTTTCGGCACGCAGGAGTGCTTTATTCATCAACTGAAAGATATGAAAGAAGCATTACCTAGTTATGATTATATCGGTGTAGGCCGCGACGACGGCAAAGAGAAAGGTGAACATTCTGCTATTTTCTATCGCACAGACAAGTTTGACGTGATAGAGAAAGGTGATTTTTGGTTGTCGGAAACTCCCGACGTGCCGAGCAAAGGATGGGATGCCGTGTTGCCGCGTATTTGCAGTTGGGGACACTTCAAATGCAAAGATACCGGCTTCGAGTTCCTTTTCTTCAACCTGCACATGGACCATATCGGCAAGAAGGCACGCGTGGAAAGTGCGTTCCTCGTACAGGACAAGATGAAAGAACTTGGCAAAGGCAAAGAGCTTCCAGCCATCCTGACGGGAGACTTCAATGTCGACCAGACCCACCAGTCTTATGATGCTTTTGTGAGCAAAGGGGTGTTATGCGACTCTTACGAGAAGGCCGGCTTCCGCTATGCTATCAACGGCACGTTCAACGACTTCGACCCGAACAGCTTTACGGAAAGCCGTATCGACCATGTATTCGTTTCTCCGTCTTTCCATGTGAAAAAATATGGTGTGCTGACGGATACTTACCGCAGCATCGTAGGCAAGGGAGAAAAGAAGCAGGCGAACGATTGCCCGGAAGAAATCGACATCAAGACTTATCAGGCGCGCACTCCTTCAGACCATTTCCCCGTAAAGGTGGAACTGGAGTTCGAACAGCGTCAGCAGAAATAATCTTTGTATCTAGTTATAACCTGAAAGTTTCACCACACAACCCGATATTCCTATGAGAAATATATGTTTTGTAGCCTGTATGTTATTTTGCCTTACCTCCGCAGTGGGAAAGACACCGGGAAATACCCGTTATCTTTCTATTGCCGACTCGATTCTATCTAATGTATTGAATCTCTATCAGACGAATGACGGACTACTAGCAGAAACGTATCCTGTCAATCCCGACCAAAAAATTACTTATCTGGCGGGCGGAACGCAGCAGAACGGAACGCTGAAGGCTTCTTTTCTATGGCCGTATTCCGGAATGATGTCGGGTTGTGTGGCTTTATACAAAGCGACCGAAAACAAGAAGTACAAAAAGATTCTCGAGAAAAAAATTCTACCGGGGATGGAACAGTATTGGGATAACAGCCGCCTGCCGGCCTGTTATCAGTCATACCCCACCAAGTACGGGCAGCACGGACGTTATTATGACGATAACATCTGGATTGCACTGGATTACTGCGATTATTACCAACTGACTCACAAACCCACATCTTTGGAAAAAGCCGTTGCATTGTATCAATATATCTACAGTGGATGGAGCGACGAGATAGATGGTGGCATCTTTTGGTGTGAACAGCAGAAGGAAGCGAAACATACTTGTTCCAATGCACCGTCTACTGTGCTCGGCGTCAAGTTGTACCGGCTGACGAAGGATGCCAAATACCTCGAAAAAGCAAAAGAGACGTATGCCTGGACGAAAAAGCATCTATGCGACCCTACCGACCATCTTTACTGGGATAACATCAACCTGAAAGGGAAAGTTTCCAAAGAGAAGTACGCCTACAACAGTGGACAGATGATTCAGGCGGGTGTATTACTCTATGAGGAAACAGGAGATGAACAGTATTTGCGCGATGCACGGCAAACAGCCGCAGGAACAGATGCCTTTTTCCGCACAAAAACCGATAAGAAAGACCCGACTGTCAAAGTGCATAAAGACATGGCCTGGTTTAACGTAATCTTATTCAGAGGACTGAAAGCTCTGTATAAGATTGACAAGAATCCGGCGTATGTCAATGCGATGGTGGAGAATGCGCTTCACGCCTGGGAAAACTACCGGGATGAAAACGGATTATTAGGCAGGGATTGGTCGGGACACAACAAGGAGCAGTATAAATGGCTGCTCGACAATGCCTGTCTGATTGAATTCTTTGCAGAGATTTAACACTTCTTCTCCGCAACACTTTCATAATCAATACTAATCAACAAAAAAAGACTATTACCATGAATATAACTAAAGCCTTTTGTTTGTCCATAGCACTCTTGGGTGCTAGCAATATGCAGGCTATAACGAACAGTGATTTTGTCATCCAACAAGATAATACCCAAATCAACAACTATCAGACGAACCGTCCGGAAGCATCGAAACGTCTGTTTGTCTCGCAAGCTGTGGAACAACAGATTGCGCATATCAAGCAACTGCTGACGAATGCCCGCTTGGCATGGATGTTCGAAAACTGTTTCCCGAACACCCTGGATACTACTGTTCATTTTGACGGCAAAGATGATACGTTTGTTTATACAGGCGACATCCACGCCATGTGGTTGCGCGATTCGGGTGCACAAGTATGGCCTTACGTACAACTCGCCAACAAAGACGCGGAACTGAAAAAGATGCTGGCCGGCGTTATCAAACGTCAGTTCAAGTGTATCAATATCGACCCGTATGCCAATGCTTTCAACATGAATTCCGAAGGCGGCGAATGGATGAGCGACCTTACGGACATGAAGCCCGAACTGCACGAACGCAAATGGGAAATCGACTCGCTCTGCTATCCTATCCGTCTTGCTTATCATTACTGGAAAACGACGGGAGACGCCAGTATATTCTCCGACGAATGGCTTACAGCCATCGCGAAGGTTCTGAAAACGTTTAAGGAACAGCAACGAAAAGAAGATCCGAAAGGTCCTTATCGTTTCCAACGTAAAACGGAACGTGCACTCGATACGATGACCAACGACGGCTGGGGTAATCCTGTAAAGCCGGTCGGACTGATTGCTTCTGCTTTCCGTCCTTCGGATGATGCTACAACTTTCCAGTTCCTCGTTCCGTCCAACTTCTTTGCTGTAACTTCATTGCGCAAAGCTGCCGAAATTCTGAATACAGTCAACAAGAAACCTGATTTAGCTAAAGAATGTACTACACTGTCGAACGAAGTGGAAGCAGCCCTGAAAAAGTATGCGGTTTACAATCATCCGAAATATGGCAAAATCTATGCTTTCGAAGTAGATGGTTTCGGCAACCAACTGTTAATGGATGATGCCAATGTGCCGAGTCTCATTGCCCTGCCTTATCTTGGAGATGTGAAAGTGAACGATCCTATTTATCAGAATACCCGTAAGTTTGTATGGAGCGAAGATAATCCTTACTTCTTCAAAGGTACTGCCGGCGAAGGAATTGGCGGTCCGCACATCGGATATGACATGATTTGGCCCATGAGTATTATGATGAAAGCATTCACCAGTCAAAACGACGCAGAAATCAAGACCTGCATCAAAATGCTAATGGATACGGATGCCGGAACAGGGTTCATGCATGAATCTTTCCACAAGAACGACCCGAAGAACTTTACTCGTTCCTGGTTTGCATGGCAAAATACGCTATTCGGAGAACTAATCCTAAAACTCGTAAATGAAGGAAAAGTAGACTTACTGAATAGTATCCAATAGTCTTCTATTATGTTTTTTATTGTATTCCCGCTTATGAGATAACTGTTTCTAACCTTGAAGCTTACGCTTCCAAAGTAGTTTCAAGGTTGAAGAACTTTAGTTTCACGCCTTTGAAACCATAGTTTCAAGTAAGTGAAACCAAAGTTTCCCGCTGACGAAACAAAAGTTTCAAGCAATAGAACTTTTAGTTTCAAGTACTGAAACTCTCTCTTCTGTAATAGGCTGATAATCCTTGAATACCAATCCGGATAGAGAAATAAGTATCCACATAGCAGAGAAACAATAAAATCCTTGCTTTCAACAACAAGGTGACAGCAAAGTTGTCGTCACCTTGCCGTCACATCATGCTGTCACACTGCAGTATATTTATAATCAATCATTTATGCCCAGTCAGGTGACAGATGACAGCATTTAATTTATTTTCCAATTTATATGTAGGGAGTTATATGACTCCTAAAAAATAAATGACCCATATAATATGAACAACATGAAATCAACTTTTTTATTCCTACTTGCTACAACCATGATGACTTGTACTGCCTACGGACAGTCCTCCAATCATAAAGAGAACAAATTACCCGATTGGGCTTTCGGTGGTTTCGAACGTCCAAAGAATGTCAATCCGGTAATATCTCCTATAGAAAACACCAAGTTTTACTGTCCATTGACCAAAGATTCTATTGCGTGGGAATCGAACGATACATTCAATCCGGCTGCTACACTCTACAATGGTGAGATTGTCGTGTTATACCGTGCAGAGGATAAATCAGGTGTCGGTATCGGACACCGGACTTCCCGCCTCGGTTATGCCACTTCTACCGACGGCACACATTTCCAACGGGAAAAGACTCCTGTATTCTATCCGGATAATGATTCACAAAAAGAGTTGGAATGGCCCGGCGGCTGCGAAGACCCACGAATTGCCGTAACCGATGACGGATTATATGTAATGATGTACACCCAATGGAATCGCCATGTGCCTCGCCTGGCAGTAGCGACCTCTCGCAACCTAAAAGACTGGACAAAACACGGTCCTGCTTTTGCCAAAGCATTTGATGGAAAGTTCTTCAACCTGGGTTGTAAGTCCGGCTCTATCCTGACCGAGGTTGTTAAAGGGAAGCAGATTATCAAGAAAATCAACGGGAAATACTTTATGTACTGGGGAGAAGAGCATGTATTCGCAGCTACTTCCGATGACTTAATCCACTGGACACCGATTGTCAACATTGACGGTTCCCTAAAGAAGTTGTTTTCTCCCCGTGACGGCTACTTTGACAGCCATCTCACCGAATGTGGACCTCCGGCTATCTACACTCCGAAAGGAATCGTCCTTCTTTATAATGGTAAGAACCATTCAGGAAGAGGTGACAAACGCTATACCGCCAATGTCTATGCTGCCGGACAAGCACTCTTCGACGCCAATAATCCTACCCGCTTTATCACCCGTCTCGATGAACCGTTCTTCCGTCCGATGGATAGCTTTGAAAAGAGCGGGCAATATGTGGATGGAACCGTATTTATAGAAGGAATGGTCTACTTCAAAAACAAATGGTATTTGTATTATGGTTGTGCTGACTCCAAAGTAGGAGTAGCCGTTTATGATCCGAAACGACCGGCAAAGGCTGATCCGCTTCCATAGTTATAAAAATAGTCTTGATTACATTCTTTTTTAAAGGAAAGATGTAATCAGGACTAACTTATTTCTTAAAACTATATTCCCCAAAACGGCTGAAAACAGTAAGTTCTTGTTAAGGATTTGCTTTTCAGCCGTTTCTAGTATAAAATAAAGCTTTCCGAAGCAGAATTAAATGCTACAATCGGAAAGCCTTATAATACCTATTGAAAACTGAATTGAATATTGAGAACCAGCTTTATTCTTTCATTGTCGGAGGCTTCTTCCTCCTTTCAACAATTAGCTGTCTTTTATAAGTAAGCCATCTTTATCCATTTATCTTATTCAAAACAACCGGTCTGTTTGCCGGAGCCTTACCAAAATTCTTATTAGGCTTTTTCCCCATTACAAACTTCAATGTGCTGCCATTTATTATATCCTGATAAGTGATATAACTCTTATCATAAGGCTTACCATTCAAATACACTTTCTGGATATAGATATTTTCTTTGCTGTTATTGGGTGCTTCTACAGTAAAAGTGTTACCACCACGTACCTTCACTTCTACTTTCTTAAAACAAGGGCTGCCGAAAACAAATACACCATCCGACGGGTTTACCTGATAAAGTCCCATAGATGAAAGGAGATACCAGGCAGACATTTGACCACAATCCTCATTACCGATGATACCGTCCGGTTGGTCCGTATAAAAATCATTCATGATAAAACGAACCTTTTCCGCCGTTTTCCATTGTTCGCCGGCATACGCATAAAGATAAGCAACATGATGGCTCGGTTCGTTTCCGTGCGCATATTGTCCGATCAGTCCGGTTATATCGCTGGATGCACCTTCGCCCATACTGTCTGTGTTGGTGAAGAAATTATCAAGTTTCGTCGTAAATGGTTTGTCACCGCCAAACAAGGCAATCAGCCCGTACGGGTCTTGTGGAACAAAGAAAGTATATTGCCATCCGTTTCCTTCGCAGAAATCTCCAACAGTATGAATAGAACGTGCCGGGTCATAAGGGGTACGCCAGGAACCATCTTCCAATTTCGGGCGAATGAAATGGATAGACGAATCGAAATAGTTCTTGTAATAATGAGCACGCTTCGAGAAAGTATCAGCATCTTCTGCCTTTCCCATTTTACGAGCCATAGCGGCAATTCCCCAATCATCCACTGCATATTCCATAGCTATAGAAGTAGCTTCATGAACCTTGTCGGCAGGAATATATCCTTTTTCCAATACAAAAGGTACACCATTTTGTTTCTCGTAAGTGGCCGTAGCTACCATTGCTTGCAATGCTTCTTCCGCATCGAACCCGGTAAATCCTTTCAGATATGCATCGGCAATCACCGGCACGGAGCTATACCCCGGCATCTGATCGGTCTCTCCACTCATCAAAGGCCAGATAGGGAGTTTGTCCTGCTGACGATAGATGGAAATCATCGAATTGACTACATGGTCAACCATTTCAGGTTGAGTAATAGTCATCAAAGGATTTAATGCACGGTAGGTATCCCATAAAGAAAGAGTCGTATAGTTGGGTTTCTTCGGGTCTGTGTAAATCATGTCATTCATCCCTCTATACTCTCCATTCACATCGCAAAAAAGCGTAGGGGCAATCATAGTATGATAATGGGCGGTATAGAATACACGTTTGGAAGCCTCATCATCAGTCTCTACTGTCATCTTCTCCAGTTGCTTATTCCATCGGTCGGCACTCATATCCACCACCTTATCAAAATCCCAGTGAGTAAGTTCGGATTGCAGGTTCATCGCTGCGTTGTCACAGCTGACAGAAGAAAGGGCGACTTTTATCTTCACTTCCTTCACGTTACCAAAAGTGAGGACACTCTTCACCGATGCCACTTTCAGTTGGTCCCAAGGTTGCGGGTTATTATCATCATAGGCAGTAAACTGCTCTATCTTCTTATCACTTTTCAACACAAAATAAACTTTGCGGGAAGGACTCCAGCCTCTCACATAACGATAACCCTCTACTGTATAATCATCTACCTTACGGATATAGCTGTCGTAAGCATTCGATCCGTTTCCTTCACGTAAGTCGATTAATATGGAAGCCGGTTTTCCTTCAGGATAAGTATAACGATGGAAGCCTACACGATCTGTAGCTGTCAACTCGGCTTTGATATTGTAACGGTCGAGAAGCAAAGAGTAATATTCGGGACGGGCGATTTCATTCGCATGAGAATATCTGGAAGCATACCCATCACGTACATCATCCTGATTGCCTCTGGGAGTACGGATCTCATTCAATGGCATGATGAGAATATCACATAAGTCAGTACAGCCCGTACCGCTCAAATGGGTATGTGAAAAGCCAATTAAAATACTATCGGAATAATGATAACCCGAGCACCAGTCCCAACCTTTATGGATATTGGTAGGACCCAGCTGTACCATTCCATACGGAACACTCGTCCCAACAAAGACGTGTCCATGATAACCGGATCCGATATACGGATCGACGTACTGCAATAATCCTTCACTTTTTGAATAGTTCTGTTGCGCTACTCCATTTCCCGCTGCAAGCAAGACACAAGAAGTAAGTGCAAGTAGTTTAAATGCCTTCATTCGTATTTTTCTTTGGTATGATTGAAAATTATAGTTAGCGAATGATGCAAATATACTACCTATTTAGGAATTAACTAACTGTCGCTAGAGTTTACAAGAAAAATGGCAGGCAGGTTTACTCTTTTGGCAAGTTCCAACCACAGATTTACACGGTTTTCCACAGAAAAACTGCGTACCGTCTACTAAATAACATAATAAATGAATCTGTGGAAATCCGTGTTAATCTATGGCGAATCCTTTCCATAAATTCCCTTCGGGAAGAGGAGCTTCAAGCTCTATCAGTTCTTTTGAGACAGGATGTATGAACCGTACTCTCCGGGCATGCAGACAAATGCTCCCATCCGGATTGGAGCGTGGAGAGCCATATTTCAAATCTCCCTTGATAGGGCATCCCATTTTTGCCAGCTGACAACGAATCTGATGATGACGCCCGGTTTTTAAATCGACTTCGAGCAAATAGTAATTCTCCGAATGACCGATCAACCGGTAATGCAAGATCGCTTTCTTGCTGTTCGGCACTTCTTTGTCGTATGCATAACTTTTGTTCTGCTTTTCATTACGTACAAGAAAATGTACCAGTTCACCTTCCGGTTCTTGCGGAGCATTTTTCACAACCGCCCAATAAGTCTTTTTCACCTCACTGGTGCGAAACATTTCGTTGAGCCTTGTTAATGCCTTACTCGTTTTGGCAAAAATAACAAGACCGCTTACGGGGCGGTCCAGCCGGTGTGTCACACCGAGGAAAACATTTCCGGGTTTCTGATACTTCTCTTTCAGATACTGTTTCACAGTCTCCGAAAGCGGCGTATCCCCCGTCTTGTCTGCCTGGACAATCTCGGAAGCGGTCTTGTTGACTACAATGATATGGTTGTCTTCGTATACAACAGTCATTCTGTTCGATTACATATTCATACCACCATCTACCTGAATCACCTGACCTGATACATAAGAAGACATATCAGAAGCCAGGAAGGTAGCGATGTTTGCCACATCTTCAGGAGTACCACCACGACGCAAAGGAATTTTCTTTGCCCATTCAGCTCTTACTTCGTCAGAAAGAGCAGCTGTCATGTCTGTCAGGATGAATCCCGGAGCGATAGCGTTGGCACGGATGCCGCGAGAGCCCAACTCTTGTGCGATAGACTTAGCCAATGCAATCATACCTGCTTTGGAAGCAGCATAGTTAGCCTGTCCTGCATTTCCGTGAACACCTACAACAGAGGCCATATTGATAATGCTACCAGCTTTTTGACGCATCATGATAGGTGTACAAGCATGGATGAAGTTAAATGCAGACTTCAGGTTCACGTTGATTACCATATCCCATTGCTGTTCGCTCATGCGCATCATCAAACCGTCACGAGTGATACCGGCATTGTTTACCAATATATCGATCCGTCCGAAGTCCTTGTGGATTTCTTCAACGACCTTTGCAGTATCTTCAAAGTTAGCCGCGTTAGAAGCGTAACCTTTGGCTTTCACGCCCATTGCTTCCAATTCTTTAGCTGTATTTTCTGCATTTTCGTCAATGACAAGGTCAGTAAATGCGATGTTCGCGCCTTCGGCAGCAAACTTAAGAGCGATAGCCTTACCAATACCGCGAGCAGCACCGGTTACAATGGCTGTTTTTCCGTCTAATAATCCCATACTAAAAGTTATTTAATTAAATTTCTGTTCTATGCAGTGCGCCAAACACAATGTTGGACACATATCTATTTCTTGTATCTTCATCCAGATGTGCACCTATATGGCCTCGAATATAAGGAACTTCAATTCCTTTCACACAATAATGTATCAAGTCGGCAGTCATCTCCACATCGTCAATATGGAAAACTCCTTTTGCCTGTCCTTCCAGAAGAACGGCTTTAAAGAGCTGGACTTCCTTTGCATCAAACTTCTTGCGAACTTTTTCCACCCGCCATATATCACGGAAGAAATAAGCACGCAATGTTCCGTTTCGATAGACCACCTCTTTTACCGCGTCCAACCGGGTATATATCATCTCCAACAATTTCTCGTCCGGTGAGATATTTTTCTCGGCCACCCGCTTCATCATATCCGACAGAATATCCAATTCCGATTCCACAACAGCCAAATAAATTTCATCCTTACTTTTAAAATAAGTATAGAGCGTTCGTCTACCTTTTTTAGAAGCAAGAGCGATATCATTCATAGTTGTGTTTTCTACTCCCATCTTCGCAAAAAGCTGACGGGCTACATCTACTAATTTGGCTTTTGTCTTGGATACGGTCATAGGTTACAAATTGCACATTGCTGAATATTTTGAGCAAAAGTAATTCTTTTCTTTAGACCATACAAGAAAATAGAGAGAATATTAACATTTGTATATTAATAGGTGCTAAGAAAAAGTTTCATCATTATTTCATTCATTCTCAACCAAATAAGAAAAAAATGATGATTTACTCGAAAAATATTCAGCTAATTATTTGTTTGTTTCAAAAAAAGCCGTACCTTTGCACCCGTTAAACATCGCGGAGTGGAGCAGTTGGTAGCTCGTTGGGCTCATAACCCAAAGGTCATTCGTTCGAGTCGGATCTCCGCAACTAAAGATAAGAAGAATCGCAGAAATGCGGTTCTTCTTTTTTATGACGACTCTTCTTTACTGACTTTATTCACAACCTAATTTCAGTTATCAACAAGGATATCAACAGGTTAATTTACTTATAATAAAGCAATTAACTATATAGATTCCTTTTCTATCAACAAGGCAGTATTTAGTTATTCACCATACAAAAGCCGGCTGATCCCTCATGAATCAGCCGGCTTTTATGTTCCTCGAAAAAGGGTATTCTATTGATGTTTATAGAACTTCAGTACCTTTTTCGCATAACGTTTTCCTAATAACAGTTGTGCTTCCGTATTAAAATGAGGGTCCTTCTCATCTTTATACCATCCCAATCCTTTCGATGATACCCAATCAGAATGGGGAATAAATGAAGAAACTTTTTTAATCATCTGATTAAAGGGGACTGTACCAGCTTCTCTTTTTGTCCAGTTCCATTGAGAAATCTGTCCTACAACAACCGGTAGATTCGGCATGCCCAGATCTTCCCGCAAGTCTTTCACCAAAGAAATCAGTTTCTGTTTATACGCTTCCGGATTCGAACAATCGGCTTCTCCCTGATGCCAAAGGATTGCTTTCAAAACACCTCCCTGCTTCATTGCAATCCGAACCCGGGAAAGAGCTTCTTCATAATATCCGTCTTTACTCCCTTTTAGCCAGGAGTTGATGGATGAGCCTCCACGCGCATTTACTACCAGTCCGACAGGACGTTTCGTTTGTCGGGCCATCTCTTTAGCAAAGCCGTAAGCCGGTCCCAAACGCTGCATTGACAAATCTTTCCGAACTGTAGAATAACGATTGAGAGGATTTACTGCCGGTTCAAAATTCCCCTTATCATTCAATAGATATACATTTTTCAGCGTATCCATGACTTCCGGAGTCAATGTTGCACGCCCCGCCATGTTGGATTGACCGATGCATACATACAAATCAAAAGTGGATGGAACACTTTCCTTTACATTTCCTGCAAAAGCAAACAGGGATTGCAGGAGGAAAAAAGACAGTAAATAAATAGACCTAAGCATACGAACTGTGTTTATGATTAATAGTTTCTATAAATACGGATAGCATTCAGAATAGGTTCTCCTTCTTTTTTATGAAAGTCGACACTTACTCCTTTTCCATCCTTTACTGTTATTACAAACTTTTTGATAACAGCACGGGCATATCCGTAATCACGGGCTACGTTGAAATCATCTGAAACGGTTGTTCCATTGATTGAAATGCCAAAGCTGCGATTTCCGGCAAATGTTTGTTCCGAGTCAGCTCCCAGATTATAAACCAATGCTTCTCTTTCTTTGTCCGACTCCAACTCTGCCCAGTGCAAATATACAGAATATTCTCCATTTGGCACATCAGCCTTAAAAGATTTTATTCCAACACGTTGGGTCTGGAAAATTGGATTCATGTCCGTTCCGTGAATATCGATATCCGAGCCAAGCATAGTGCCGAATCCTGTTTGACGACGATAAGACGTTCCGCCGATAAATCCCCAGCTACCGGGCTTATATTCCTGTTCGGGAATCCATGCTACGTTTGCCGCACGATCTTCAAAATATCTCGGAGAACCTAACATTACATTTAATTCCGTAAATGGCACAGCTTCGTCTTTCAACCGCGAGCCTACCAACTGGAACTGAATCCGAAGCATATCACGCAACTTGTTATCACCAGTCACAGCAACAGCTTCCAGCAAATTCTCTCCACCCACAAACGGTACATCAAACAAAGCATAATTATCTTCTATCTTTTTCTTTCCCAGACTCTTGTTATTCACAAACAGCTCTACTTCTTCCGCATTAGAGAATACAGGAACGGATTGAATACATTCTTTCTGCGCCGTATTCACCACTCCCCCACGGCTTTTCCACTCCCGATTACCAATGACAAGTATCGGACGACGTGACAAGGCTGTCTTATAGAACCAATAAACATCTTTCTTCTCCCTGTTTAACCCGACAACGCCTTTATTGTTTACATGAGGCACAGCATCTACACGGGATTCGGAATAAAAATCATTCAGATTCCACAGACTGGAACCGGCTACAAACGGACGTTTCATCATTTCATTGAGGTAATGTTTATGATATACCAGTCCATATTCCTGCGAGAAGTCGAAACGTTCCGGCTGGTACGAATGAACTCTCGGATCTACCCCTGGCCCATATTCCGTTATCATCAGCACTTTTCCTTTGTATGCTTTATGGGCACGGTCGAGCAAACGCTGGAACTCATTGATATCCGGTTCATACCAACCTTGATACAAGTTCCATCCCTGAATCATCGGGATTTCGGTGAGATGAGCGTCTTCGTAGTATTGAGGCATATTGTGATAAGCCATCATCGTATATCTTGAAGGATCTTCCTCACGAATAGTCGCCTCCAAGGCACGGGCTACTTTTTCCGTAAAACGGTAGTAATCTTCCAACTGTTTGCCTTCGGTATAGGGACGGCGCAGGAAAATCTCATTCATATACCCCCAAATCATTACGGAAGGACGGTTGAAATCCTGACGTACCATCTCTTTCGCCATCTCAACGGAATTATGCAGGAACTCTTCGGTTTCTGTAACAGCATTAACAACGGGAATTTCAACCGAAGTCACAATGCCCAATTTATCACACATTTCCATGATTACCGGATCTTGGGGATAGTGTGATACACGCAGGTAGTTTCCTCCCATCTCCTTCAATAGCAATACATCCTGTACGTGCAATTCGTCACGCAAAGCATTTCCTTTCTGAAAATAATCCTGATGGCGGGCAGTCCCGATCAGTTTGCGTCCTTTGCCATTCAGAAAAAAGCCTTTTTCCGAATCAAACTTGAACCAGCGCAAACCTAACGGATTCACCACTTCATCCAGCAAAGTACCCTTTCTTTTATCAAGAATACGGGTATATACCATATAGCGATAAGGATCGTCTATATCCCATAGACGAGGGGAATCTATTTTTATCTTTTTGGAGATGTCCGTCTTCGTCTCGCCGGCTGCCAGTTTTACTTCTGCCTGCGTTTTTTTCACTTCCTTGCCATCCGCATCACAGATTATATTTTCCACCCTGATTTCCGTAGGCTGGGACATATCGTTTGTCAGTAGCGTAGTGATTTCTACCGAAGCAGCGGAGTTATTCACTTCGGGGGTACGGATATAAACTCCCGACGAAGCATAATCATTCGTTGCAATGTGCACCGGATTCATAAACTGCAAATAGACATCCCGGTAGATACCGCCAAAGAAAGTAAAATCGGCAGATAAGGGGGGAATATTCGGATTATAGACATTGTTTACATAAATGGCAAACAGGTTTTCCTGTCCATAACGCAAATGGGGAGTGATGTCAAAACAGAAGCGGGTATACCCTCCTTTGTGCTCCCCAACGAACTGGCCGTTCAGGTAGAATCGTACTTCCTGATTGGCTCCTTCAAAGTAGATCACTGCCCGACGTCCCTCCTGGCTTTTGTCTATAAACAACTGTTTTCGATACCAGACCGGCCCCCGATAGAACCCCGGAGTTTCATCGTCTGCATCTTTATCATTCCAGGTATGAGGTATATTGACCGTCTCCCATGAAGAGTCGTCACAGCCAGTCAGTTGTGCTTCAAACGGAGATCCTTTTGTAAATTTCCATCCGTCGTTGATGGTGTATACCACGCGTTGCTGTGCCTGCGCCCATCCCACAATAAACAATAGAATAAAGATATAGAATAACTTCTTCATAATCTATGTATGCATCTAATTAAAACTTTATTTTTACCTCTCTGCCTGTGTAGACACACTCTTTACTCTCAAGAGCAGCACCGTCAGGCAGATATAACTTCACACGCATTTTTACTTGTTCCGGCATACCGGGATAACTTCCTTCACGCAAACCGATCGTCAATGTCCGTTCCGAATCTTTCCATTGCATCGGTACTTTGGAACATACGCCGTCTTCATAGCGGTAGGAGTCGCCTTCGTCCTCATACCATAAGAAAGAAGCGTCCGCTCCTCCGTAAATACGTAGTTCCAATTCACGGTCGGGGTATTCCATCGCATATTGTTTCACTTCTGCCAAAGGCAAGATAGAACCGGCTTTTACATACAGGGGAAGGATGTCGAGGGTGTTTGCCTGCATTTGTTCTCTTCCTCCTTCAAAGGCCTTTCCGGTCCAAAAATCGTACCAATATTTGCCGTTGTGTTCCGGCAGATAGACACTGATGTTCTTTTCTTCCGATTGCGGATGAAATACCGGTCGTACCAATAAAGAGGTGCCGAACATATAGGCGTTATCAATATCAAAAGTCCGGGTATCTGTGGTGAAATCCATTGCCAAGCCTCTCAACAGGGTATAATTGTTGGCTGTGACTTGATGGGACATCGAGTAAATGTAAGGCAACAGACGGTAACGCAGATGGATATATTTCACCTGATTATCATAGAATGGTGTCCCCTTTTCACCGAATTGCCAAACTTCACGCGGCACATTCGTACCGTGAGCACGGAAGACAGGAGTAAATGCACTGAACTGGAACCAACGGGAATATAACTCTTTATAATCATTGCTTTTCAACCCATCAGGATATTTTGCATCACGTTCTGTGACAAAGAATCCTCCTGTATCGGAAGTCCAATATGGAATACCGGACATGGATAAGTTCAAACCGGCAACCAGTTGTTTATGCATATTTTCCCATGAAGCCGAGACATCCCCCGACCATACCGCCGTACCATAATGCTGTTGTGAAGCAAAGGCGGAACGGGTTAAGATAAATATGCGCTTCTGATCGCTTTCGGCCCGAAGACGTTGATAAAAGTCCTTCAGCATCTCCAAAGAATAGGTATTCAGATAACGGTGGAAACTACCCAGATAAGTATTTCCGGCTGATTTCGTCCTCTCTTCCTGCTTCAACTGTGTGAATCCATCCCGGAAGGAAGGCTCTGTCGCATCCATCCACCAGGCATCCACCCCCATATCATAGAGTCCTTTCTTGAGATATTGCCAAAAGATATCCCGTGCGGCAGGATTATACGCATCAAAGACTTTATAACCTGCCCATGTAGGTTCGCTAAATAAGGCACCGATAGAATCGAGTGACTGATAGACAGCTGTTTCCGGTCCGAATCCGGGCCATACGGAAAGCATAAAGTGAACATGATCCTGCTGATGCAGTTCTTCAATGACTTGCCGGGGATGATCGAAGTTCGCCGGATGGAAAGTCAGACTGTTCCAATGGGGTTTATCTCCCCAATACTCCCAATCCTGCACAATGTTATCCAACGGAATCCCCCGTTTACGATACTCCTTTACAACGGCTTTCAACTCATCGAACGATTTATAGCGTTCTTTAGACTGCCAGAAACCATATACCCACTTCCCGAACATCGGCACGTCTCCCGTCAATTCCCGATAACCGGCAACGACTTCGTCCATATTCTTGCCATATACAAAATAATAGTCGGAAGCATCGCCTACCTCGGAAGTAAATGAGTATCCTTCTTTCGTATCTTCAAACTTTGTTGAAGAATAATTATCCCACAAAATACCATATCCGTTAGTCGAGATAAGGAACGGATTGACAATATCCATATTAGCCTGTAACAGAAGTACGGATTTTCCACGATAGTTCATGATTCCGTTCTGATACTGCCCCAGACCGTAAATAGCCTCATCGTCAGTAGGAACAAAGCGTTGGGTTACTTCGAGGCATTGCTCACCTCCGGCAACCGAACGTTTGAAGTGCCGTGCCTTTTTAGCTTCTTTCTCTTTCAGTAATAACTTTCCTGTCGATACTTCCTGAAAAGTGAAAGCCGCATCTTCTTTATCAAAAGCAACGGAAAGCTCACGGGTAGAAAAGATCAGTTGCTGCCCTGTATCTTTCCATTTATAATCTTTGAATGCCGATTTTTGCGAATCGACAACCAATCTTTTTGTTACCAGCGTATCACCTTCGGGAAAAGACAGAATCCGCACGCATCCCTCCGACATAAACTCAACCCTGTATTGAATACTGTCGGATACGAAAGCACATCCCTTGCCGTCTTCATGAACCGACGAGGAACACCCGAAACAAGATAATACGGATAAAACTAATAACCAATTTTTCAAACTCTTCATCAATACATTTATTTGACAGTGTAGATGGTATAGCCCAATGACAAATTACGGATAACGACATTTCCTTTTAAATAGAAAGTAGGCATATTGAATCCATTTACGATATTATCTTTATACAGTTCCACTTTTGCACTTTTCCATTCGCCTGTATTGTCGGTACGTATCCGGGATACAATTTTAAACGGTTCTTTCGGTTCGCGCTGTGTGGACGAACGTATAAAAAGAGATTCATTTCCTTTGTCCAGGTATTCAAAATAGAGATACCCTACATAGTTATTCATTTGCAGTTTGGAAACCAATTCTTTGGGCAAAGAGATAGAAAGCGTTTCTTCGGCATTGTAACCACCTGATTTTCGCTTTCCCTGAATCTTCATGTCCGACTCACGCAAACGCATCATCTCAACCGCCAAAGCGGATTTGGCTGTCTTGACATCATTTTCTATTTGTGACAACAAACCTATCGCCACCGGATAACGTCCCTGGCTAATCAACAACGCTGCCTTATCGAGCGAACGTTGACAAGCAGATACGTCCATCTTCGTCTTTTCCAGGAAACGGGCTTCTTTTCGCAAACGGAAAAGCATTAAAGGTAAGGTTAAGCCACGCTCGTCCGCCTGTTCGCCTTTGAATTCTGCCGCATACTTTAAAGTGGTACGCAGTTCACGGTCACCGTTTTCGATGGTAGGTTCTATTTCATGCCCTTCGGTATAGTCGCTCCACGAAGCGATAAACATCATGTCAAGGCTGTCTTTCTCCGCCATACAGAACTTCCACATACTTTGGTAAGTTTCTCCATTATTGCGAGGGATATAATAGAAGTGTCCGCGTCCCCAGCCCGCACATCCCCGGTTATCCATTCCCGGCATGGCAAATCCTGACTTAATGGTATAAGCAGGATTGTTACTATGCCAAATCGAGTCACGGAAAGGTTTCATAAACTCAATAACATCATCCTGCGTGGCATAATTATCCCATTCAGCATGTGCCTGATCTCTTGTACGGACACGAGCGGGAAGCCATGCGGTCGGTATTTCTCCCACTTTTTTCCAGGCATCCATATCATCACTGCGGGTGACAGGAATGTATTTATCGTTTTCCAGTTTTCCCCAATCCGCCCAACGACGTAAGGCAACGGGCTGCTTCATTCCTTGCGGAAACTTCACCAGTGATAATACTTTCTTGTATTCATCGACTTTTGCTCCGGGACCGAAATGATAAAAGACAGGCATTCCCTTCACCATAGGAGCAGTCGGACCGGTAAAGACACTATCTACTAAATATTGGTAACATTTAGCCATATATTCGGTCTTTGCCTCACGGGTGTTAACTTCCGGATAAATCTTCGTAATCCAGTCATAATACAACCAACCGTCACACCAGTTTACACCGATTTCAAAGTCATACTTCGCTGCCACTTTCTGCATCTCACGCAGCAAGATGTCATTTTCGTGAGGCTTGAATCCCCATTCGATAAAGAATCCGTCTATCTTGGCAGCTTTTGCCGACAATATCTGATATTCGATATAATCGGGATCGAGATTGGACTGCATTCCGACTTGGGGATAGGTCACTGCCGCTATCTCATGTCGCCCTTCACTGTCTATCAGGTCGGCATTATAACACAGGGATTTCCTTCCCGTACTTGATTTCTCCGTATTGGCATACATCTCCCAACGCCCTAACTTTCCGTCATGTTGCCGGGTATAACGCACACCGTGGAAGTCAGCATACACTTTCTTTCCGTTCTGCGCCAAGGCCGGTAATGCGATAGATACCAATAAAAAAAGAAGAAGTTTCCTCATTGTTCCAAACTTAATTATTCAACTTATGTATTTTATTACCCTTCGACGATACTTAATCAATCCTCACCCAATACGAAATCGTGCTTTTCCGGATAACTGAAAGTATTGTCTATCATCCAACGACCTTTATAAATTTTAGCTCCGTCCATCTTGAAGAGTTCTTCTCCCTTCTCATTTACAAGTCCTTCAGCCCACCACTCTTCAGTCGGTTTCAGCATCAAGATTCCGTCAGGTCCGTTACAGATACTTTTTATATCAGCTGTATTGTAGACTTTTTCACAAGTCGGTTCGGCAGAGTCATTAGTCGTAGCGTCGGTAACTCCTGTCAAATCAAACTTGTAGACAGCCGAAGCGGCAGTAAGCCACAGTTTATCTTCTTCACCATATACCGGGAACAAATCGTGTCCGCCCGATTCTTTGTCGAACGTATAAATACGAGTCTGATTTGTCAGTTTAGGATTGCTCCGGTTACCATCATACTTAAAACGGAATAATGCGGTAACTCCGCCCGTTATTGTAGCTGTGGCATACAGATACGACCTTTTCTTATCCCAAACTACATTATGCGCATTACCCAGCTTCACCGTATTAGCCTTCGCTCCCAATACCTTAACCGTGTCAACCACAAAGGTATTGATTTCGCCGGATTTCGATTCTGCCGTCACAATATTTCCATCGGGTAATACCTCCGCAGAGTGAGGATTCTGTCCGCAATTTGCATAGAACATTAATTTATGGTCCGACAAACGGATTAAAGCCACAGCTCCGCCGGAGGCAGTCATCAAGATATAGCGTCTATTGAAAACAGGTTTTACTTCGCTCGGATTGACAAACCAACCCTGTTGGGCAGCAGGAACACAAGCCGTATAAGGGTCCCAACTCCAAATATTACGATGCGTCTCCGCATCCCTGATGACAATAGCCCGTCTGGATTGCTCCGCCAGTACATAAGCCTTTTCCGGAAGTTGAAAGATTTGATCTTTTACTACAGGAGCGGCATCATCATCGGAACATGCTCCCAAAGCTATATTAAATCCTAAAAGGATTGCGAATAAACTAAACTTCTTCATGGTCATAACTATTTTAATTCTAAATATTCAATTTGTCTTTTTAATGTTTCCGTTAATCTATTGAACCGATTTTGTATCATAATAATCGATCAATGAATGAACTGCAAGATTTACCTGTCGCATCTGCGACAGAAAAGATGTATAAGGCTCGTATTCGATGGAGACTATTCCTTTATTAGAAGCTTTTCCATCCGAACCGTATCCATCATTATACTCAAAGTGTACCCAACCCACACAATTCCGGGTTTCAAGTAAACGAAGACAGAAGTTCTGATAAAACTCACCTCTGTTTTTCTGTGTACGTACCAGCCATCCACCTCCTTCGGTATTGGCATATCCAGTTCCCTGATAACTGGCATCTTCTGCTTTCGTATAGAATTCCGAAACTAAAAAAGGTTTCGTTCCACACCAAACTTTCAGGTTTGCCAAGAAATCTGCTTCCGGTTGCCAACGGGCATAATAATTGATAGAAACAAGATCGCAATAACGGGCACAAACTTCCACCACTTTCTGATTGTATTTGCTCCAGTCATGCAGACGTGTCCCCAAAATCAAATGCTCTTTATCATATCGTCTGACGGTAGCGGTAGTCAACTGATAATAATAATCAGCAACCATCCCCCGAAAGTCTTCCTGATTTTTCTTGGTGATCGCTCCGGCAGAAGCTATACCGTTATCCCGCATGAACTTTTCTGCATACTCACGAGCTGCTTTATAGCGTTCGGGTAAGGACAAGAAATGTTTCAGATCAATTCCTCGCAAAGGGTCAGTATTCTGATAACTGGCAAACGGCAATTCATTGTCAAGATAGAAACCTATAAAATGCCGGTCACCGGCAAATAAAGCTGACTTCTCTTGTACGAGACGATCTATGTACGTAGCAAATGTCGGTTCGAAAAGAAGAACGAGACGATTATACTTGTCATCATCAAACGCGTAGCCCAAATTCTTGCTCATATCCCACATAAAGGTACGGAGCAGATACAGATTCTCTGCATAAGCAATCTTTTGCGTCTTAGGTGTCAACAAGTTAGCACGTACTGCAGCAGGAAATACTTCAATACGGTTCGAACCATACGAAATATAGTTTATATGATTGTCTGCCAACAGTTTGCCTGTCTCTTCACTCCATCGCGCCTCACTACCGTATCGAGTACTGAAAGCCTTCTTATGAGCAGTAGATTCTCCCGGACGAACATGCTGAATTCCATGAATGATAACAGCTCCATTATCCGGATCCAGTAAATAAGAACGGCCTCCACAACTAGCCACTCGGAAAAAGCCTTCTTTTCCAACCACAGAAGAGGGTTGCAAACCGATTCGTCCTCCCCATGCAGTCCGGCTATAATCCGAAGAAGGAGTATACCAATTCATATTATCAATGGTACGTGTTTCCCTTGAATCTGCCGTTATCCATGCCTGGAAAGTTCCGTTCTGCCACTTCCGGTATTCTACATTCATAAAAGTATATTCATCTTTTTCCAAAGAAGCATCTTCTCCTTCCGGTTTCAAAGGTTCTATTTCGTTGGAAGAGGAGGAACAGCTAAACGTCAACTGCATCAGTCCGACCAAAGATAAAAAGAGGAAATACCTATATATTATATGTTTTCTCATATTACTTTCAGCTACTGCACATTATTACTTAACCATCGTATTTGTTATCAATCGCATCTTTCGTATACTCTAGTTCACCGGGATAGCTGTTAATAACTCTCGCGTCGGCTATTAATAGAAAAATTATCCTCCACTAGGAGAGAACTTCCTTCCTCCTTGTTGCAAACTTCTTTTATCCTTATTATAAACTATAAACGCAAGCTTTGTTTTTATAATTGCAAGTTTTGTTTTTATAAACGCAACTTGCATTTATAAAAACGTAAGCTTCGTTTATAGTTTGTATCGGACAGAGAACAACTTTACTCCCAATGAAAGGGAAGTTTAGTCTTAATAGAAAAGAAGTTTTCTATTAAGACTTCAGGCGGTAGGTAATACTACCCTGCTTACTTCTTCTTAGGGAATTTGATTTCAACAGTTAATACACGAGCTGTTGTATCTCCGGGCTTCAGTACACCTTCACCAATAGATGGTGTCATACTAATGATTTTCATCACTCCGATTCTGTTTCCACCTGCTGCAGAAGTCGATGCTGTTTTAAAGGCAATAATATCTCCCTCCGCTATAGGAATCAGTTCTTCTTTCACAATCAAACTAGCTGATATTTCAGAAGCTATAGAAGTAACTGTTGCATTATCATAATCAAAGCCGGAAAGTTTAGCTATCATAGTCTTATTCTTCACAGCCGCGGTGTTCAAAGATACCCCACCGGAGCCTGTATATTCATTTGTTTTTGTAGCATTTATAGAATACAGACGAGGCTCTGAAGGAACGTCCTTACCTTTTCCCATACAATAGAATTTCAAATCAACATTCTTCGCATTATCCGCACTAGCTAATGCATAATCAACAGAATACGTTTTTAAATCTTTGAAAGATAACAAACCATAAGCATCCGGATATTTTTCGTGCGCACTATTAGCAAAAGTCTTACTAGATATATTCACTGTGGCAACATCCATATTTACATATGCTTTCACAGTTCCGACAGCTTCTTTTCCCACTCTCCCATCAGAAACCACCACTTTAATTTGAGACGTAGTTTCAGTAAAATCAATTTCCGGAGTGTAATCCAATTGTTTCTCACCATTCTTCTGTTCCCGTAAGACTTCGATTTCCTGTCCGTTTTCAATACGGTAAATAATTACTTCGTGAACTCCTCGTACAGATTCGACCTTCACCGGCACTCCCTGTTTTGCATCTGTTGTAGCAAAAATAGGCAATTCAGGCAAAGTCAATACAGGTATTGGCACTGTTCTATATTCCACAGGTAAAGTTGAAATGGTCACATTATCATATATATCCACTGCTTTTACTTTGAAACCTTTATCGCCTTCTTTGTAATTAATCATCTCGTCATACGAGAAATCCTTTTTGCCATTCAGTTCCACACTTCCTTTTGATTCCTGTCCAGTGGCAGATACCAAATACACTTCCACAACCTTCAAGCCGGCTTCCGAAACAACTTCGAAAGTAGTACGGGGAATTACCGGATTTTCATCCATCTCATCATATACAATCTCTTCCGGATCGAATGTAATGACAGGACGTGCCATTACATCGGTAACAGCAATTGGTAAAGTCCCACTCGTAACATGATTCAGTTTATCCGTAGCTTCAATGATAAAAGCTTCATAATTTGCATTGTACTCCAAGTTTTCAGACAAGCTGTAAGAGTTGGGGTTAAAAAAGTCGGTTACAGTTTTATATTCTGTCACTCCCTCCACCGTCTGCAATTTCATTGTCACGCTCTGAAGCCCTGCCTGTGATTTAATAACAGCCACTACCGGCAGATTGTCTACTTTATTCAAATCAACGTCCAGCTGCTCCATAGGAAAATTAATCACAGGAGCCGCTGCATTAGGATCCAGTCCATCATTATCGTCGCCACAGGCAGCAAAGCCCAAGCAAAGTCCTAATATTAATAAGATATATATTTTACGAATCATAATTAGTTCTCTTTTTAATTAACTGTGGTTATTTGGAATATTTGCAATAGTTCTCAAATATATGAATCACACCGTTTGTCGGCAGAATATTGCTAGTCTTAGCTTGTCGTTGCGGAGATTTTCCGTTGCTTCCGGTCTGATTTACCAGAATCTTACCTACTGCAGCCTGCCATGGATTTTTCCATACAGACATTGTCATCAATCCAGTCTCACCTTTCAGCATAGTCAAAACGAACATCGGTTCTACCTGCAATTGCCCATAAGAACTATATTCTCCATCTACAATATGATAAAGCAACATATTCTTCACCTTTTCTTTATCACAATCTGTAATAGAAGCTACACCAGCAAATTCATTCTCCCGATAAAGCTGCATACCGGCATTATTCAAAGCCAGAAAAGTATATTTATTATCAGTCTGTGTATAATAGTCCTTTAAGCCTGTATATTCAATAGCTGCTATCAACTCCGAGAACATATCTTTGTGATCCTGAAAATATTCCCACGCTGTCACTTTTACATACGGATCATCCACCGAAGGCTCATAATCATAGTTCTTTTGCAAGTCCAGATCACAACCGGTCAATGCCAAAATTGTCCAACAAAAGAAAAGAGTCTTATATAATATTGTCTTTTTCATTGCTTCTACCTTTTTAGTTGTTAGTATTACCATAATACGTATTCTGCACAATCTTCGGATTCTCCAAGATATGTGAATAATGGATCGGGAAAAGTTCATTGCCGTCCTGCTCCATTCCGTTGATAGGTTTCATCACTTCTTTCCACTTTTCGGTACGTAGCAAATCAAACCAACGGCGTCCTTCGCCGGCTAACTCCACCTGACGTTCACGCAAGATATAATTGACTACCTCTTCTTCTGAAGCAAAATCATTTTCAGTCAGTGTATTCAATCCGGCACGGTCACGTACAGTTTTTACTAAATCCAAAGCTTCCCCCCATTTTCCCTGATGAGCACGAGCTTCAGCTTGCAACAACATCATATCTGTGTAACGATAGATTGGATAGGCTACTTCACATGTCTTATTCAAAGAGTTACTGATGTCACCTGCCATATATTTACGCAATTCATTTCCATTTTGGTAATTCTTCACCGTATAATCTTTACGTAAATCACCTTTCATATCCTTTTCATCAAAGATACTCATAAACTTATCAGACATGACTGCCGCACGATTCCCTGAACCGGAAAACCATTGATACATATAACTGTAACCATTCGTGCCGACTTCATCCATGTTGAAATGAACAAGGAAAATAAACTCTCTGGAGTTATATTCATCATTTTCCGGTGTATCATCAGAAGGTTTATTAGTCAGCTCTTCCGTAAACATGGTATGCCAAGTAGCAATGTTAGGTTCGAAGTCTACAAAACGACCGCCCTTTTTGGAAGCGATAGTCGCCATCTTATCGATGGTCTGGTCGGCCAGATTATATTCTTTAGCCCACATATAAGCATCCGCCATGATGGCCCATACGCCACAGATAGAAATGCGTTTGCGCTCATAATTCTTGTTACGGTTAATCAGGCTTTCCGCTTTCTTCAGGTCCGGAAGAATGACATGCTCCAGAATGTAGTTTTTATCCGTACGCTCTTTATAGATCGCTTCCGAATACTTTTCAGTAGGTTCTGTAAACAAAGGTACGTCTCCCCAAACACGGATAGCATAGAAGTAGGCCAAAGCACGCAACGCATACGCTTGTCCGAGGTAATCGTTACGGTCTGCCACATCAGGCATACTGATATTAGGAACATATTTAATAGCCAGATTTGCCTGGTTAATCATCTGATACAGAGTCGTCCACTTTGCACATTTCTCATCCGTAGACATTAGGTTGTTGATAACACGTGCCTGATCGGCCATTACCGGTGCTCCGGGAGCTACATTATCCGAACGGAACTCCCCCCAATAGAAATAGTTCTCCCGTAAAGTGGAACGTAACAATCCATAGATTTCATTTATACCTGCCTTAGCGTCACGGGCAGTCTGCCACATGTCACCTGCCGGAATTTCACTTACCGGTTCCTCATTCAGAAAGTCTGAACAGCTATTCAACGATAGAGCCAGGCATACAGCTCCAACAAAATATTTTATATTCTTCATACGATATCTTCAATTAAAAGTTTGCAGAAAAACCAATACCATATTCTCTCTTTCTCGGATAACGGTAAGAGTCTTTACCTACCTGCAGAGGATTGTTGGTAGAGAATTCAGGATCGAATCCCGAATAGTTGGTCCATGTCAAGGCGTTGTTTACAAAAGCGTAGATATTTATATTCTTCAACATCAGCTTCTTTATCCAGTTTTCAGGAAGATCGTATGCTACACGTATGTTCTGCAAACGAATAAATGAAGCATCTTCCAGATAGAACGAGTTCCCCATACGGGCATTGTTGTAATCATCATTATACGGACGCGGATAGATTGCCTGGTCACCCGGATGCAACCACATATTATGGATGACTTCCGGTGAAGGAGTAGTTCCGGTGTATTTGAACATATTACGATTATGTTCGGCTGCATTATAAATCTGTCCTCCCAATGAATAATAGAATCCTAAGTATAAACTCAAATTCTTCCAAGTCACCGTTGTATTCAAACCACCGGTTACATCAGGCATGGCATTACCGATCACCATACGGTCATTATCATCAATCACACCGTCACGGGTTCCTTCCGGTTCCTCCCAGTTGTAATCTCCCCCACGGAACGGTTTGCCGTTCGGCAACGTTTTCTGACGGATATTACCTGCATATTCCTTTCCATCCAACAAATATTTGTACTGGAATACACCATTCTCAAACACCGGAGTCAACTGTTCCCATTTATCAGTAAAAGCATTCGATTCGTCGTATGCAAAGATACCGGCGCTTTTAAATCCGTAGAAGTCACCCACACGGCCACCTTCCTGCATCCACCAGATATCACCTTCCATATATGCCTTACCTTCAGACAGCTTCTCAATACGGTTGACGTTTCTGGAGATATTGAAAGAAGCATTCCACTTCCAGTCCTTCGTGCGGATAATATCACCGGTAACAGCTATTTCAAAGCCTCGGTTACTCATTTCACCGACATTGGTTTTCATATATGCAAAACCGGATTCTTTAGGCAATTGGTAGTTTGCCAGCAAACCGTCTGTATATTTATCGTAATAATCGGCAGTGATTGTCAAACGGCTATTCCAGAAATTCAAGTCCAGACCAAGGTTGAATTGTTTAGTTTCCTCCCATTTCAGATTGTCTTTACCGATACGAGTCGGAATAACGCCACCCACTCCGTCATAAATAGAATTCGGAGAATAAGAGTAGATATAGTCGTAGTTGCCGATTGCTTCGTTACCCGTGATACCGAAACTTGCACGGATCTTACCATCTTCGAGAAACTTTTTCGAGAATTTCATGAATTTCTCATCCGAGAAGCGCCATCCCACAGATACGGAAGGGAAATTACCCCATTTGTTCTCTTTGGCAAAACGAGAAGAACCGTCACGACGCATAATGGCATTGAGCAAATATCTTCCTTTATAATCATAAGTCACACGGGCAAAAATGGAAGCCATAGAGTGATTGCTTAATGTGGAGCCTGTAGATGACAAATCCAGGTTTGCGGCAAAAGCATTCATTGTATAGATAAAATCTGTAGACGAGTTTATCCCCACAAATGTTTCGTTTTCATAACGCCACTGCTGTGCACTAACACCTACCATGGCCGTAAAATTATGATCTTTTATTTTGCGTGCATAAGTAAGGATGTCTTCATTCATCCAGTTCCAGTTCAGGTAATTATAAGAATAACCTTTATTCTGTTTCTGCCATTCGTCGGTGATAAGACTCGGTTCGAGTTTTTTGCGTTTATCCAGATAGAAGTTGGCATTAATATTAGCTCTAAACTTCAAATACTTGTTGAATTTGATTTCAAAGAACTGGAAGAAGTTAGCCTTATAAGAATCAGTAAAGTCGGTGGTATAATTGACCTGCGCAATAGGGTTCTTCTGACCGTTAAACACTCCGACCAAAGAGCCATCCGGATAATAAGTATTGAAATAAGGACGACGAGTCAACACTGCGCTCAATAAAGTACCTTCATTCAGACCTTTCTTTTTAGAATAAGTCAAAGAAATACGGCTACCCATATTCATCCAGTCTGTCGGTGAATAATCGGAGTTGATACGAGTATTTAATCTCTGGAAACCTGTATTGGAAATAATACCTTTCTCATTATAATAACCGGTATTGATGAAATATTTCAATTTCTTTGTACCACCACCTACACTGATATCCACCTGATCTTTTTGTGCAGTGCTTGTAATCATGTCCAGATAATCGTTATCCACATTAAAGAAAGAGTTCAACGGATCATTCAGTATATCACTACTTTCATCCGGATTACCTCCGCCGTATGTTTCAAAATACTCTTTACGATACTGGTCGTACAACAAACGTTCTTTACGGTTTGCCTGTGGAACCTTGTGAGACAATGTACCCCACGAGTGATTATACTTGATATCAATACGGGCTTTACCTTCCTGCCCACTTTTAGTAGTGATAATAATCACACCGTTCGCCGAACGCGAACCGTAGATAGCTGCAGAAGCGGCATCTTTCAAAATCTCCATAGAAGTAATATCATTCGTATTGATACCGTCGATACTTTCCAAAGGCACACCGTCTACGATATAAAGAGGAGTAACCCCTTCGGCAGAGAACGTGGAAGTACCACGAATTTTGATAGAAGAAGATTCACCGGGCTGTCCGGAACCGGATACCACCTGTACACCGGCAGTAGTACCCTGCAATGCTTCAAAAACATTAGTAGCCATTTTTTGCTCAATGGCCTCGCTTGAGATGGAAGTAATAGCTCCTGTTACATCACGCTTTTTCATCGTACCGTAACCCACTACCACTACTTCGTCCAATAGCTTAGAGTTCTCTTCAAGCGTAATATTCATTGTTTTATCTTTCACTACCACATCTTTAGGGGTATATCCCATGAATGATACAGTCAAAGTAACTCCCTTCTTCGAAACATTCAATGAGAAATTACCATCTAAATCTGTAATTGTTCCATTAGATGTTCCCTTTTCCATCACATTGGCGCCAGGCAAAGGAAATCCTGTTTTATCCACAATAACTCCCTTCACTGCAAACCCGCCTTGAGCATAAGCCGGATTGACAAGGAAAAAGAGACTCAAGGAAATCAAAAGCAACGACTGAAGCAACCGCACTTTTGTCCTACTCTGCAAATTTTTCATAACTAGAATAAAATTAAATTGGTTAATTATCAAGGTTTTACTCACTACTTAATTAATTTTGGAAAATATATTGATTCTCTCCAATAAGATGTTATCTTTTATTTATTATATGGATATTTGTCTTTCATAATACTACACAATAATTATTATATTAGAATAAAGATTACACAGCACCCGGTCTACCAAATGAAAGTGTGTGCGGACACACCTAACCAAAGAAAACTCAAGTACAAGCTGGCATTATCCAACGCCACAAAAGTATCGCATTTGAATATATTGCACCCTATCGAATTGTTCGTTTTATCTAGTCTAAAAATTCAGATGACTTATTTTAATCACTTCACAGAGGGTTCGGAGGAGGTATTATGAGCTTTTCGGTATTGCGTAGGAGCAATATCAAAAAGTTCTTTAAAGCATTTATTGAAGTATTGAGGATTTCCAAATCCTAACCGGTAAGCAATATCCGATATATTCATTTCCGGAGAATTCTGCAGAAAATATGCCGCTTTTTTCAGACGCAGATTCATGATAAAATTATTTGGCGTACTTCCCGTGATACCTTTTATCTTCTGGAATAAGACAGTACGTCCCACCCCCATCTCACGTGAGAAGACATCTACACTGAATTCGGGATTTTCCATATTATCTTCCACTACCTGCGTCGCTTGTTCGATAAACCTCTGATCGAGTTCATTCGTTGCAATTTTCTCCGCTTTGCTGTCCAGCTGATGGGCATATTTATTCTGTAAAAGTCTGCGGGTATTAATCAGATTATTGCATTGCATCACCAGCCGCCGCATATTAAATGGCTTCACCACATAAATATCCGCTCCAATTCTCAATCCTTCCAACTCACGTTCGGGCGCACTAAGAGCAGTCAGAAGAACGACAGGTATATGACAGGTTTCAATATTGTTCTTAATTTTAGCACACAATTCCGTTCCGGGCATTCCGGGCATCATAATATCCGAAATAACCAGATCAGGTTGCATCATCTTTACTTTCTCATACCCTTCCTCACCATCACTTGCTGTTTCAACCGTGTACAATGGAGAAAAAATATCTACAAGGATATTTCTGATTTCTTCATTATCATCAATAACCAACAGCTTGCAGTCAGTAGTTCCACTCTCACTTTGAGCCGACTGTACCTCTTTAACCAATAGTTCTTTATCTTCCGAATAATAAATATATTCCTTATCCTGCTCCGGTTCAATCCGGGAAACAGAAGAATCAAAGTGAGCATCTCCTTTCTTCAGAGTGACCTTAAAACATGAACCTTTCCCCAACTGACTTTCTACAGTTATATCTCCCTGATGAGCTTTCACAATCCCCTGACTTAAAGCCAGCCCGATACCCGTTCCTCCATACTGTCCTATATTCTCGGCCTGATAGAACCGCTCGAATATCTTCACGTAATCTTCCTCGGATATTCCTGCCCCATTGTCTGAAACGGAAAACATACATTCATCCGCTCCATCAGCCAATTCCATACTGATACTTCCACCGTCTGAAGTATATTTAAAAGCATTCGACAGCAGGTTATTAACCACTTTCTGCAATTGCATACGATCTCCCCACACGAGGCATTGCTCACAGTCAGCATGCAAAACAAACGAAATATTCCTGTTAGCTGCCAATTCTTTGAACAATACATAATGCTCTTTAAGTAAAGAATATAAATCAAATTGAGAAACTTTCAATTTCAAAAGTCCCTGCTCCTGTTTCCGGAAATCAAGCAACTCCGTTATCAATGATTTCAGGTTACCGGCATTTTTATGTATATTCAGTAATTTCGAATAAGCATACGTAGACAACTTACCGGAATTCAACAACAGATCGACCTGCCCCAGGATAAGGGTAATAGGGGTTCTGATTTCGTGTGAGATATTAGTGAAAAAACGCAGTTTGGATTGGTTCATTTCTTCAATGTATTGTTTCTCACGAAGTTCAAAATCCAACGAGGTTTTCAAGAACAGCCGAATTCTATATTCTCTCACCACAAAGAATAGAATCGTCAGAATCACACACACATAAATAGTATAAGCCCACCAGGTGGCATAAAAAGGTGGTGTGATCGTTATATGAAGAGATCTGATTACTTCCGGAAAGTTCTTCAGTCTGATCTCAAAAACATAATCGCCCGGAGATATATTTGTATAGGTAATATCATTCCCCAAACGATTCTCACTCCATTCGTCATTAGAACCTATCAACCGGTATTCTACCTCACCACCGCCAATATGCAGAAAGTTATCTGTCGAGAAACCGATAGAAAACACATTCTGCAAATAATTCAATTTAATCCGGTCGGTATAGGCAAAGGACTTATTTAGGATGCCGGTTTGATCGCCTGTGGTAATCTCCTTATTATTGACATACAAATGAGCCAACTCCAAATCATATATTTTCGGAGGATAGGACAAACTACTTTCACGAATGGCAACCAGTCCGGTAGCTCCTCCCATATAAATATCATGATTGCGGGATACATGCATGGATTTCCTATTGACAAGAGTCAGCGGAAATCCTGTTTTAGAATTGAAATTTATCACTTTCCCGTCTTTCTGTTCCAACACAGACAATCCATGTCCGGTACCAATCAATAAATTCCCGGAAGGAGTTTCGCCCAACACTCTGATATTTTCTCCCGATAATACGCTTTCAGGAGTATGCAAACGAAACAAACGCTCTTTCTTATCCAACAAGAAAAGCCCGTTGCCATGTGTTCCGACCCAAATGTTTCCCTTTCGATCTTCATAGATGACATTGACCAGCTCTTTTTGAGATCTGACCTGCTTCTTCAGACTTATCCTATACGTTTCAAACCGTCCTTCATCAATCACATAAGCTACACAACCATCATCGGAAGCAAACCATAGCCGGTTTTTCGAATCAAGCAACAAAGTGTTATAATTATGTGTAAACAACTCCTTTTGATGAAACAACACTTCAGTTTTTAAGGTCTGTTTATCCAGACTAACAACTGCAGATGTTGTACCTACATACAATTTACGAGGAGTGTCGGCCAAGGCAAACAGAGCTTCTCCCACACTTTCCTCTCCGAGCGGTTCGAGGTCATATATATCATTCCGATAGTTATCAAGATGAAAACAGTTGACCTTGTTTGTAAAGTCAGCGGCAATCCACAAGCAGTTATTAGCCTCATCAAAAACGACATCTTTCAGATAATCCGTACTAAAATGATATCCGGTATGCGCATTAAAATGCTTGAATGTTCCTTGTTCCGGTTGATATAAATCCAGTCCTCCACCTTCTGTGCAAATCCATATATTTCCGGATTTATCTTCTGCCATAGCACCCACCACCGGAAAAGACAATCCGGTATCCGAAGCATGATAATGTACAAAATGTTGATATTCCGGTGAGAAGAAATTCACGCCGCCCCAATAGGTCCCCACCCAGACAGTTCCTTGTTTGTCCGTATAAAGAGAAGTCACCGAACGATTGGACATAGCCCCCACCCGGTTAGGATCCGCCTGATAATGAAATATTTTCCCGGTAGCCACCTCAATCTTACTCAATCCGCTTCTGTAACCTACCCATATATTCCCTTCCAAATCCTGACATAGCGCTCTTGCCATATCATCCCGGACCGTGTAAACACTCTTGTCGTTATAATCATAATGATGTATGACTGCACCTTGAGGTGAAAAACAGAAAACACCATGATCCTGCGAACCAACCCAAATATTCTGATCGTTACTTTTTATCAGTTTCATCACCTTGATTCCGGGCAAATACAGCGACATCGATCCACAAGTATCCACACGCATCACCCCGCCATCTTTCAAAGCAACCCAAAGATTTCCTTCCGAACCTTCTACCATTGTCGGCCCGGTGTCCGGCAAATGCACCTCCGCATACATGGGTTTCACGGAACGGGTATTCTTATCATATAAGAAGAGTTTTCCCCCTTCTGCAATCCACACTCCCAACTTTCCTTTGGCAAGAGTGGAAGGAGAAGACACCGGAAGAATATAATATTTCTCCGTTTCAAGGTCGAACTGGAAAAGTCCGGTAGAAGTCAAGAGAAAAAGACTCCCCTGGCCGTCCTCCACCATCTGGGTGACATATAGATTACCATAACTGATGGAATCGTTATGAAAATGATTAAAGACTTTAATATGATTGCCATCGAAACAATTCAGACCATCCAGTGTGGCAATCCATATACGCGACTTCTCATCCTGGCAAATATCGCTCACCGTTATTTGCGACAGTCCATCCTCCACACCCAATGTTCTGAACTTATATTCCTGTGATTGAAGAGGAAATATAAATCCTAAAAGAGATAACAGAATAAGAAAATGGATCTTAGATAGTTTTTGTCCGCGCATATCAAGAATGATGGTTTATAGCACATTATCTTCGCCACAAAAGTAACAGTTTTTATGATATTCCCAAAATCAGAGCCAAATAACTAATAGATATGGACTTCATCCTATTCATTCTTCCCGCCCGAACGAACGATACTCCAACGGAGTAAGTCCCGTACGTTTCTTGAAGAAAGAGAAAAAATATTCGGTTGACTGGAAACCTAGAAAAAAAGAAATCTCTTTTACTGACTGGGAAGTTCCCACCAGCATTTGTTTTGCTTTACGAAGTTTCAATTCCTGGAAATATTTAGCCGGAGCATAACCTGTATACTCCTTAAAAACACGTCGAAACCATGAATAACTAATATTGAGTCGCATAGCCAACTCTTCCGGGTCCACATTGCCGGAAACATTTTCATTCATAATGATTTTTGCCTGTTCGATCTTCTGATCCACATCACTCATCTCGAAAACCTTATTCTTGGAGACGGAAAGAATCATCCCTATCATGTGGAGCACAATCCCGGAAAGATATTGTTGCGCGGAAATCTTATCCGCTTCGGCTACGGCAAGAGCACGGGAGAATAATGAGACTAACTCTTCATTAAGGCCAATTTCCAGTATTTGCTGTTCCTGCGACAAAAAAGCATCATCAACAATGGCGTCTATCATAGGTCCCTCGAAACCGATATAATATTCCGTCCAACCAGTCTGCCGCAACGGGCGATAAGTATGCCATTGTCCGGGAAACAATACCATCAGCCGACCTTTACAAACTTGCTTTTCAGAGGTAGAATCAGATGAAAACAAACCACGCCCCTTGGTGATATATACCAATTGATACTCACGAAGCACTCTTCCTTTTTCTGCATTAAAGAAGTAACCGGAAGGATGCTCTTTCAACGGATAAGGTGAATCGGGAGGAATGGATTGATAGCCGACGGTATTTACCCACAGACCGAATTTACGATCCATGTCATTTACAATCAGATATTTAAATTCTAATCCTAAACTATTATCCTCGATCATACCAGTGTGTTTTCATGTAATTGAGTTGGACAAAAATAGGAATTATTTTCAGAAAAACACCACAGATTACACAGATTTACACAGATTTAATTCTTAAATATCGGCTTCCGATTAGAAAATAATCTGTGTAAATCTGTGTAATCTGTGGTGAAAAGAACTTCCGCAAAAACTAACTTTAGAAAGCTTTGCGATATAGAGCTTCGATATCTGCTACCGAAGTAGGACGAGGATTACCACCTGTGCAAACATCATTGAAAGCAGCTACAGCCAGTGCAGGAATATCTTCTTCCTTCACATTGATTTCATGTAATTTCTGCGGTATATTGATACTGGCAGAAAGTGCTTTCACTGCCTCAACAGCCGCTTTTACTCCCTCGGCTTCACTCATTCCGGTAGTGTCCACTCCCATTGCTTTCGCAATATGGATATATTTCGGAGCTGCCGGAGATTCAGCATTGTATTCCATCACATACGGCAACAATAAGGCATTGGCTACCCCATGAGGAGTATCATAGAACGCACCTAGCGGATGCGCCATCGAATGAACAATTCCTAAACCGACATTCGAGAATCCCATACCGGCAATATATTGTGCCTGTGACATAGCTTCGCGGGCTGCCACATCTTTACCATTATCCACAGCTGCTTTCAAGTTTTGAGCAATCATTTCAATGGCTTTCAATTCGAACATATCGCTCATTACCCAAGCACCCGGAGTGATATAACTTTCGATGGCATGAGTCAAAGCATCCATACCGGTAGCTGCAGTCAGTCCTTTTGGCATTGAGTACATCAGTTCAGGGTCTACGATAGCTACGGCAGGAATGTCGTTCGGGTCTACACAAACCATTTTCTTGCGGGCATCTTCATCAATAATCACATAATTGATCGTTACCTCCGCAGCTGTTCCGGCAGTAGTAGGCAGCGCGAAAGTAGGCACCGCTTTGTGTTTGGTATCGGCTACCCCTTCCAGAGATTTCACGTCTGCAAAATCCGGATTGTTCACAACAATACCGATTCCTTTGGCAGTATCGATGGAAGAACCGCCGCCCAAAGCAACGATAAAATCGGCTCCGGAAGCTTTGTATGCTGCCACACCGTTTTGTACATTTGCAATCGTAGGGTTCGCTTTTACATCACTATAAAGTTCGTAAGGAATCTGATTTTCATCAAATACTTTAATGATTTCGGCAGCTACACCAAACTTGATAAGATCTTTATCCGTTACAAAAAAGGCTTTCTTAAAGCCACGTCTGGCTGCTTCCACAGCAATGACACTACGGCATCCGGCACCGAAGTACGAAGTTTCGTTTAAAATAATGCGATTCATGGTTATCTATTTGTTTAAAGGGTTAACCGCAGCACCTTCCAGGGTAGAAAATGCCACGGTTTCTAAAGTAATTAAAATCAATGACTAGTATAAATCTTATTTAGGAAGATTGAAAGCTACTGACATTTCTTTCATCTGTTCCTGACTCATACCATCCGGTTCGAAGCCCATATTTTTAGCTGCGATATAAATCAGAGCCGACTTATTGAGTACATCAATCTGATCGAATGCCTGCATCGCATCGCAATCCACTGCAAATACACCATGTTTCTCCCACATCACCACATCGTAATCCTGCAATTCTTTGATGGTAGCTTCAGCCAATTCCACCGAGCTAGGTAATTTATAAGGAATGATACCCAAACCACGCGGGCAGAATGCCTTTGTTTCAGGGATCATACTCCACAACAGATTGGTAGCCACATCTTTTTCCAGAAATTTCGGACAATGTGTCATGGCAATCAGTTCAATCGGGTGTGTGTGTACAGATGCTTTATAAGGAGAGTTTTTGCTCAACAGGTCATTGTGTACGCTCAAGTGAGAAGGCAATTCCGATGTCGGGGCTACGGCTTCATCCGCAATAATCACATAGCTGGCACAGTCATCCAGAATACGGATTACCGAACCATTTTCCATCGGCCAGCGGGCTAAATCACGCATGCGTTTATTAGTTCCCTTGCAGTAGAAATAGCAGCCTTTCAGATAAGGAAGAGTCACACCGATAGATTTTACTTCGCTGATCGGCTTCATCTGACGGATTTCATCGTCTACAAACTCTGTGATATTAACAGTGATATTACCACCATTACGTTCAGCCCATCCTTTCTGCCACAAGTATCCGGCAACTTCTGCTACCTTGTTTACTTCTTTGGCAAGTGCCGGACGATTCTCTAAAATTGATTTCATTATATATATATTTTAATTAGGCACGGATTACATGGATTTTGCCGCAAGTTATAAAAAAACTGCGTAATCCGTGTAATCCGTTCTTGATTTTTTTAAAACAAATTTGGGAACACTAATGAGAAGATAAGTACGATCAGACCAGCTATCAGCACAGTTATGGTCTTGTTTGACACGCCTTTCCATTCTTTCAGAATAATTCCCCAAACATTACTAAATGTGACATTCAATGCCATCAAAATACACCAGGAGAAAGCCAACAATACCGGACTCTCCGTAAGGAAACTCTTACCCATTTCCAGTCCGAAGAACTGCATGTACCATAATACGCCAGCCAACGCACAAAAAACTAAATTATTGCCCCATACTTTTCCTTTAGCATAGTCACCCATCGATTTATTAGCCACATTCTGTTGCAGGCAGTAAACTGCATTTGTCAGGAACCCGCCAAATGTAACCAGGAAAATCACCGGGAGACCGGCGTAAAGTCCTTCCACTCCACCGGCTAAGGCAGCTTCCTTGATAGGTGTTCCTGCATCCAGTCCCAAAGCGAAGCAAGCACTCATGACACCGGCCAGGAGTGCAACCAGTAACCCTTTTGTCAATGCAAAGTCTTTTACAGCAGCACGTTTTTCTTCTTCGCTCATGTTTTGCGCACGCAAACTACCGGCATACCCGATAATAGCAATACCTGCCAACGTGATGCAAACACCCAACAAAAGAATCAGCCCGTTACCTTCAAACAAGTTTGTACCTGCAAAAAGAGCCGGAAGAAGGGTTCCGAAACCGGCACAAGTCCCTAATGAGATACTCTGTCCCAGTGCAACCCCCAAATAGCGCATGGAAAGTCCGAAAGTCAAACCTCCTACTCCCCACAATATACCATAAAAGATGCTCATTCCAGCACCTCCCGCTCCCCACAAGTCGAACAAACTGCTCTCTTGGGGTACACCCAGTAGTGAACCCAGAAACGGGAACACTAACCAGGCAAATACACCTTGTATTAACCAGAAGCTTTCCCAGCTCCATTCCTTTACCTTTTTAATAGGCACATAAGAACTGGACTGGCAAAAGCTACCGATGGCTATAATCAATAAGCCGATTAAAATATCCATAACTTATCGTTTAGAAGTTACTTCGGCTTCGTACTTTTCGATTTCTGCGATGAAATCTTCACCTACAGGAACATTATTCTTCAAGCAGAACATATCCCAAACTGCATTCCAAGGCAGCGCTTTTTCTTCTTCGAGCAAAGCCAGACGTTGGAATCCCTGTCCGTTTGCTTCGTATTCGCGCAACTTGGCAATCGGTTCGAGCAGAGCACGAGTCATACATTTCTGTGCAGCACGACTACCGATTACGTATGCACCGATACGGTTGATAGATGCATCGAAGTAGTCAAGACCATAATGTACACGGTCCAAAGCACCGCAGCGAACGATTTCGCTGAACAGTTCCATTGTCGGATCATCCATGATAGTAACATGGTCTGAATCC
The DNA here is from genome assembly GCF_001185845.1 of Bacteroides sp. 3_1_13. Taxonomy (NCBI): domain Bacteria; kingdom Pseudomonadati; phylum Bacteroidota; class Bacteroidia; order Bacteroidales; family Bacteroidaceae; genus Bacteroides; species Bacteroides sp. 3_1_13. The sequence goes on along the minus strand of NZ_KQ236955.1, from coordinate 1,940,713 downwards.
CAACGAACCGGACGGCTTACGTGCAACATCAATTCAGGTACATAAAGCAACAGTGAAGATACTTTATCAGCTACACTTTCTGTCGGATGGAAGTGACCGGTATCCAGCGTAATCATCTTGTTACGAGAAGCACCATAACCGATATAGAAGTCATTAGAACCCACTGTATAGCTTTCCAGACCGATACCGAACACCTTAGATTCGATACAATCCTTCATATTCTTATATTCGGTAGCAAAGATCTGATCCAAAGAATCTTTCAGCAATGCACGATATTTCATACGATTTACCGTAATATCCTTGCTTCCGTCATGTACCCAAAGATTCATGATACACGGATCCCCCTGTGCCTTACCCATTTCTTCTGCAACTGCACGACAACGTTTGGTATGTTCAATCCAGAACTGACGGATACCTTCATCAGGATTAGAAAGAGACAAGTCACCTGATTTCGGATGAGAGAAAGAGGTAGAGTTGAAGTCGAGCTTCATGTTATGTTCTTTACCCCATTCGATCCAGCTCTTGAAATGTTCCGGTTCTACCTGGTCACGGTCTACCACCTTACCTTGGAAATCTCCATAGATTTCGTGCAGGTTCAGACGATGAGTACCCGGAATATAAGAAGCAGCTTTCAAAATGTCAGCACGCAATTCATCAATATTACGAGCTTTGCCCGGATAATTACCGGTTGCCTGAATACCTCCGGTCAATGAGCCGGCCTGTACTTCAAATCCTGCAACGTCGTCAGCCTGCCAGCAGTGGAGTGACAGATGAAAATCCTGCATCGTTTTCAATACTTGTTCGGTGTCTACACCTACTGCTGCATAACGTTCTACAGCAATCTCATACGCTTTCTGAATCAGTTCTTCTTTTTTCATGATATTCTATTAGTTTAAATAAATGATTATTCTGTCGGTTGTTCAATGTATTATCGAACGCAATTCTTAAAATGGATATAAGCCGCGTCCCAAGCTTCCGTATCTTGCGGCTGATAAGTTTTCAACGGGATAGAGCGGTTGATTAACTGGCGCATACCGGCAACATCCGTTGCTTCACCTGCTGCCATTGCCTGAATCATTACATTACCGATAGCTGTCGCTTCGGACGGACCGGCTACCACAGGGATTCCTATCGCATTGGCAGTAAACTGGTTCAGCAAATCATTCCGGCTACCGCCGCCAATTACGTGCAATGTATCAATCGGACGAGGAGAAAGCGAACGTAAATTCTCCAATACCTGACGATAACGCAAAGCCAGACTTTCAAAAATACAACGCACCACTTGTCCACGTTTCTCGGGAACTGCTTGTCCGGTAGCCCGGCAATATTCAGCAATAGCTTTTTCCATGTCTGCAGGATTCGCGAAACAGTCATCATCCGGATTAATCAGACTACGGAACGGTTCACAAGCATCCGCCTCACTGATTAATTCAGGATAACTTGTATCTCCCCAATTCAGACGGCAACGTTCCAGCAACCACATTCCACAGATATTCTTCAATAGACGGATAGTTCCTTCCACACCACCTTCATTGGTAAAGTTCAACGCTTCCGTTTCGGCATTAATCACCGGAGCATCCGTTTCAACTCCCATCAGTGACCAGGTTCCGCTACTCAAATAAGCAAAGTTGCGATCCAATGCCGGAACGGCAGCAACAGCAGAACCGGTATCATGGCCGGCTACCGCAATCACAGGAATTGCACCCAGTCCGGTTATCTTTTGCACTTCTTCCGTCAATACTCCCACCTTTTCACCCGGGAATACAAAACGGCCGAAATTCTTCTCACTCAATCCTACCGCTTTCAGCAACTCCGGCTCCAAACGTCGTGTCTGTGCATTCACCAGCTGGGCTGTCGAAGCAATCGTATATTCCGTCACCATCTCTCCGGTAAGCATATAACTCAACGCATCCGGCATAAACAGAATTTTATCTGCCGCCTCCAACGCACTGTCGTGATTGCGACGTAAAGTATCTAATTGGAAAAGTGAATTAAAATTCATAATCTGAATACCCGTTTTACCATACACTTTGCTACGGGAAATACGGGAGAAAAGAGCATCCGGTGCTCCTACTGTATGCGGGTCACGATATGCATAAGGCTGGCGAAGCAAGTTACCGTCTTTTCCGACACATACAAAATCCACTCCCCAGGTATCGATACCGATAGAAGCAATGGATTCGCCACGATGAGCAACCAACTTCAATCCGTCAATAATGTGACGATATAATGCATAAATATCCCAATAGAAATGTCCACCTACTTCAATCAGGTGGTTAGGAAAACGATTAATCTCTTCCAGATTCAATCCGCCTTCAATGAAAGTTCCTAAGATTGTACGGCCGCTCGTTGCGCCCAGATCGACTGCAAAAAAGTTTTGTTTCATGGTATTCTGTCTATATATTTAAGGTATCCATTTACCTACATGGCAAAGATAGGCGATTCCCTCCTCCCTTTCCTTATGTATTTTGATTGAAAGGGTATACATTTTGACACAAAACAAAAAAGCAGGCTCTCACCGTTTAGCATATTTTTCACTTTTATGCAAAAAAACTTTGGTTTTATGCATATTTTCTCCGAAATAATGCATACTTTTGCGCCATTCTTAGAATAATTATACAATGAAGAAGAAAGCAAATCGGTTAGACGCCATCAAAATGATTATCTCAAGCAAGGAGGTCGGTTCGCAGGAAGAACTGTTGCAAGAGCTGAACCGCGAAGGCTTCGAACTGACACAGGCCACCCTCTCCCGCGACTTGAAACAATTGAAAGTAGCCAAGGCTGCCAGTATGAACGGGAAGTACGTATATGTACTGCCGAACAACATTATGTATAAACGTTCTACCGACCAGAGTGCCGGTGAAATGTTACGTAACAACGGATTTATCTCTTTGCAGTTTTCCGGTAACATTGCCGTTATCCGCACCCGTCCCGGTTATGCGAGCAGCATGGCGTATGACATCGACAACAATGAATTCAGTGAAATACTGGGAACCATTGCCGGTGACGATACAATCATGTTGGTGTTGCGTGAAGGAGTTGCCATCAGCAAAATACGTCAGCTTCTGTCACTCATCATTCCCAATATCGAATAATTATACCTATTATATAATAAAGAAATGGACACTCAACAAATAGATGTTATGGTAGCCGACGCCTCACATGAGGTTTACGTTGACACTATTTTGGAAACTATCAGAAATGCTGCCGCCGTACGAGGAACAGGAATTGCGGAACGCACACACGAATACGTAGCGACAAAGATGAAAGAAGGTAAGGCGATTATTGCTCTTTGTGGCGATACTTTTGCCGGATTCACCTACATCGAATCATGGGGAAACAAGCAGTATGTGGCTACTTCCGGTCTGATCGTTCATCCCGATTTCCGTGGATTAGGACTGGCAAAACGTATTAAACAAGCTTCTTTCCAACTGGCACGTCTCCGATGGCCGAAAGCAAAAATATTCAGTCTGACCTCCGGAGCAGCCGTCATGAAGATGAACACCGAACTGGGTTATGTGCCTGTCACCTTCAACGAACTGACAGACGACGAGGCGTTCTGGAAAGGATGCGAAGGATGTATCAACCATGATATTCTGGTAGCGAAAAACCGCAAGTTCTGCATCTGCACAGCCATGCTGTACGATCCGACAGAGCCGCGGAACATCAAAAAAGAACAAGAAAGAAATAACATTTAAAAGATACAGCACTATGGAAGAAAAGAAGAAAAAAGTAGTGGTGGCATTCAGCGGCGGACTGGACACATCGTTCACCGTCATGTACCTCGCCAAAGAAAAAGGTTACGAAGTATATGCAGCTTGTGCCAATACGGGTGGTTTCAGTGAAGAACAACTGAAAACAAACGAAGAAAACGCTTATAAACTGGGAGCAGTGAAATACGTGACGCTGGACGTTACCCAGGAATACTACGAAAAGAGCCTGAAATACATGGTTTTCGGAAATGTGCTGCGTAACGGTACTTATCCTATTTCTGTTAGTTCCGAACGTATTTTCCAGGCATTGGCCATCGCACGTTATGCCAACGAAATCGGTGCGGATGCCATCGCACACGGTTCTACCGGAGCAGGCAATGACCAGATCCGTTTCGACATGACTTTCCTCGTACTGGCTCCCAATGTAGAAATCATCACATTGACCCGTGACATGGCATTGAGCCGTCAGGAAGAAATTGATTATCTGAACAAACATGGTTTCAGCGCGGACTTCACCAAACTGAAATATTCTTATAATGTAGGTTTGTGGGGTACTTCTATCTGTGGTGGCGAAATCCTCGACTCCGCGCAAGGACTCCCGGAAACAGCCTACCTCAAACATGTTGAAAAAGAAGGCAGCGAACAGCTCCGCCTGACTTTCGAAAAAGGGGAACTGAAAGCTGTCAACGACGAGAAGTTTGACGACCCGATCAAAGCCATCCAGAAAGTGGAAGAGATTGGTGCAGCATACGGTATCGGCCGTGATATGCACGTGGGTGATACAATTATCGGTATCAAAGGCCGTGTAGGATTCGAAGCAGCCGCCCCGATGTTGATTATCGGCGCCCATCGCTTCCTCGAGAAATATACATTGAGCAAATGGCAGCAATACTGGAAAGACCAAGTAGCCAACTGGTACGGTATGTTCCTCCACGAAAGCCAATACCTCGAACCGGTGATGCGTGACATCGAAGCGATGTTGCAGGAAAGCCAGCGTAACGTAAACGGTACGGCTATCCTCGAGCTTCGTCCTCTCTCCTTCTCTACCGTAGGTGTAGAATCGGAAGATGATCTGGTGAAGACTAAATTCGGAGAATACGGTGAAATGCAGAAAGGCTGGACAGCCGAAGACGCCAAAGGCTTTATCAAAGTCACTTCTACTCCGCTACGTGTTTACTATAATAACCACAAAGACGAAGAGATATGATTAAAGCAGGAATCATTGGTGGCGCAGGATATACAGCAGGCGAATTAATCCGTCTGCTGCTCAACCATCCGGAAACTGAAATCGTATTTATCAACAGCAGCAGTAATGCCGGAAACAGAATTACCGACGTACACGAAGGCTTGTATGGAGAAACAGATCTAAGATTCACCGACCAGTTACCTCTGGACGAAATCGACGTTCTCTTTTTCTGCACTGCCCACGGCGACACAAAGAAATTCATGGAAAGTCACAACATACCGGAAGACCTGAAGATTATCGACCTCTCGATGGACTACCGCATTATGAGCGACGACCACGACTTTATCTACGGCCTGCCGGAACTGAACCGCCGCGCTACTTGTACGGCAAAGCACGTAGCCAATCCCGGCTGTTTTGCAACCTGCATCCAGCTCGGTTTGCTTCCGCTTGCCAAGAATCTGATGCTGACGGATGATGTAATGGTAAATGCCATTACAGGAAGTACGGGAGCCGGAGTGAAACCGGGTGCTACCAGTCATTTCAGTTGGAGAAACAACAATATGAGTGTGTACAAAGCATTCGAGCACCAGCATGTTCCGGAAATCAAGCAATCACTGAAACAGCTGCAAAACAGTTTCGATGCGGAGATCGACTTCATTCCATACCGTGGAGATTTCGCCCGTGGTATCTTTGCAACGATGGTAGTCAAAACCAAAGTAGCGCTGGAAGAAATCGTTCGTATGTACGAGGAATATTATGCAAAAGACTCCTTTGTACACATCGTAGACAAGAATATTGACTTGAAACAAGTCGTTAATACTAATAAGTGCCTGATACATCTGGAGAAACACGGTGACAAACTATTGATTATCTCTTGTATCGACAATTTGCTGAAAGGCGCCAGCGGACAAGCGGTTCATAACATGAACCTGATGTTCAATCTGGAAGAAACCGTAGGACTACGTCTGAAGCCTTCAGCGTTTTAATGAAGAATGAAGAACGAAGAATGAAGAATTGCCACAATAGAACAAATTCATTATTGAATACAAAAAGCTATTCATTTGCACTTCGAATTGTACAAATGACTAAATATCTTCGAGAAATGAAACAAGAGTTCATCCTCAGCAAACAAATTCTTCGTTCCGGCACTTCTATTGGAGCTTCAATTCGAGAATCCGAATTTGCCCAAAGCAATGCTGACTTCATTAATAAACTAAGTATATCATTAAAGGAAGCTAATGAAACCGACTATTGGTTGAATCTTTTAAAAGATTCAGATTATATCGATTCTAATGCTTTTAATAGTATGGAGATTGATTGTGGAGAACTCATAGCTCTGCTTGTTTCTTCAATCAAAACTGCCAAAAATAATCAAATGAACCATGAAGTAACCTAATTCTTCATTCTTCATTCTTAATTCTTCATTTAATTATTATGAAATTATTCGACGTATATCCTTTATATAACATCAACATTGTCAAGGGCGACGGTTGCAAGGTATGGGATGAGAACGGAACGGAATATCTGGATCTCTACGGAGGTCATGCCGTTATCTCTATCGGACATGCACACCCTCACTATACAGCAATGATAAGTAACCAGGTGGCTAAACTTGGTTTCTACTCAAACTCCGTCATCAACAAGCTCCAACAAGAGGTAGCCGAACGACTGGGCAAGATTTCCGGTTACGAAGACTACAGCCTGTTCCTGATTAACAGTGGAGCCGAAGCGAACGAAAACGCTTTGAAGCTGGCTTCCTTCTATAACGGACGTACCAAAATCGTATCTTTCAATAAGGCATTTCACGGACGGACGTCTCTGGCGGTAGAAGCGACTCACAATCCTTCCATTATCGCCCCTATCAACAATAACGGTCATGTCACCTATCTCCCGCTCAACGATATGGAAGCGATGAAGCAGGAATTATCTAAAGGAGACACATGCGCTGTTATCATTGAAGGAATACAAGGGGTAGGCGGTATCAAGGTACCGACCACCGAATTTATGCAGGAACTCCGCAAAGCTTGCAGCGAAACAGGAACGATCCTGATTCTCGATGAAATTCAAAGCGGATACGGGCGTAGCGGTAAATTCTTCGCCCATCAATATAATGACATCAAGCCGGACCTCATCACTGTAGCCAAAGGTATCGGCAACGGTTTCCCGATGGCAGGTGTCCTGATCAGCCCGATGTTTAAACCGGTATATGGTCAATTGGGAACTACCTTTGGCGGAAACCATCTGGCATGCTCGGCAGCACTCGCTGTGATGGACGTCATTGAGCAAGAAAATCTGATAGAAAACGCAAAGGTAGTAGGTAACTACTTACTGGAAGAACTGAAGAAATTCCCGCAAATAAAAGAGGTACGCGGACGCGGACTCATGATCGGACTCGAATTCGAAGAACCCATCAAAGAACTACGCAGCCGCCTCATCTATGACGAGCATGTATTTACCGGAGCAAGCGGTACGAATGTACTTCGCCTGTTACCTCCTCTCTGTCTTAGTATGGAGGAAGCAGAAGACTTCCTTGCCCGGTTCAAGAAAGTACTCTAATCGCTCATTTGATTAATAAACAGCCAACGATAAAAGCAGCCTTTATTAGAAATTTATTTCTTATTCCGGCTGCTTTTTGTTTTTTCGTAATTAACTGTTACCTTTGCCTTTAACAACTCATTAAAAATAAGCGTATATGAAAATAGCCATTATCGGTGCAGGAAACATGGGCGGTTCAATAGCCCGTGGCCTGGCAAAAGGAAGTCTGATAGACGATTCGGACATCATTGTGTCCAATCCGAGTGCCGGAAAACTAGAGAAACTGAAAAAGGAATTTCCGGGTATCTCTATCACCAACAGCAATGTGGAAGCTGCCACAGGCGCAGATATTGTCATCCTTGCTGTCAAACCGTGGTTTATGGAACCGGTGATGCGCGAATTGAAACTGAAAAGCAAACAGATACTCATCTCCGTAGCTGCCGGCATCAGTTTTGAAGAACTGGCTCATTATGTCGTAGCACCGGAAATGGCCATGTTCCGCCTGATTCCGAACACCGCTATCAGCGAACTGGAAAGTATGACGCTTGTTGCCGCCCGCAATACGAACGATGAACAAGACAAATTCATCCTCCGGTTGTTCAGCGAGATGGGAACCGTGATGCTTATTCCCGAAGATAAAATAGCGGCAGCCACCGCATTGACCTCCTGCGGCATCGCTTACGTATTGAAATACGTTCAGGCAGCCATGCAAGCCGGAATCGAAATGGGACTTCGTCCCAAAGATGCCATGCAGATGATAGCACAATCCTTAAAAGGAGCAGCCGCACTGATTCAGAACAATGACACCCACCCCAGCGTAGAAATCGACAAGGTCACCACTCCGGGCGGAATCACAATCAAGGGGATCAATGAACTGGAGCACAACGGATTCACCTCCGCTATCATCAAAGCCATGAAAGCCTCCAAATAATACCATAGAATTATTAATCATAAAAATACGAACCACTTGTATGAATGAACAAATTAAACAGATCGCAGAACGCCTCCGCGGATTACGTGATGTACTGGAACTGACCGCAGAGGATATCGCCCGCGACAGCGACATCTCTGCCGAAGAATACCGACTTGCAGAAACCGGAGACTACGATATCTCTGTCAGCATGTTACAAAAAATAGCCCGCACGTATAATATAGCTCTCGACGCCCTGATGTTTGGCGAAGAGCCTAAAATGAGCAGCTACTTCGTGACCCGTGCCGGCAAAGGAGTCAGCATCGAACGTACCAAAGCTTATAAATACCAATCACTGGCTTCAGGATTCATGAACCGTACCGCCGATCCGTTCATCGTCACCGTTGAACCGAAAGCAAACGACGAACCAATCCATTATAACCAACATAACGGACAAGAATTCAACCTTGTCATCGAAGGACGTATGCTTATCAACATCGAAGGCAAAGAAATCATCCTCAACCAAGGCGACAGTATCTATTTTAACTCTAAACTTCCACATGGCATGAAAGCGCTCGATGGCAAAACAGTACGTTTTCTGGCAGTAATTATGTAATAATAAAAAAATGAAGAATGAAGAATGAAAAATGAAGAATGAAGAATTATGTTGCACTGTATAAATAATACGCATGGAAAAATTCTTCATTTTTCATTCTTCATTCTTCATTCACATAATCCATAACATCATGGTAGAAAGATTTTTATCACAGACCTCTTTCAGTTCACAAGAGGATTTTATCAAAAACTTGAAAATAAACGTCCCGGAGAACTTCAACTTCGGCTATGACGTAGTAGACGCCTGGGCTGCCGAACAACCTGACAAGAACGCTTTACTTTGGACAAATGACAAAGGCGAAAGTCGCCAATTCTCATTTGCCGACATGAAACGTTACACGGATATGACCGCCTCTTACTTCCAAAGTCTGGGTATCGGTCGTGGCGACATGGTGATGCTGATTTTGAAACGCCGTTATGAGTTCTGGTATAGTACCATCGCCCTCCACAAACTGGGAGCGACCGTCATTCCAGCCACACACTTGCTAACCAAAAAGGATATTATCTATCGCTGCAACGCTGCCGACATCAAAATGATTGTAGCTGCCGGCGAAGGAATCATCCTGCAACATATCAAAGAGGCTCTTCCCGAATGTCCCACGGTTGAAAAGTTAATCAGTGTCGGTCCGGAAATCCCGGAAGGCTTCGAAGATTTCCATCAGGGTATCGAAAATGCTGCTCCGTTTGTACGTCCGCGCCATGCGAACACTAACGACGACATCTCTCTGATGTATTTTACTTCCGGCACTACCGGCGAACCTAAGATGGTGGCACATGACTTTACTTATCCGTTAGGCCATATCGTTACCGGTAGTTTTTGGCACAATCTGGACGAGAACAGTCTTCACCTCACCATTGCCGATACCGGCTGGGGAAAAGCAGTATGGGGAAAACTCTACGGACAGTGGATTGCCGGAGCCAATATCTTCGTCTACGACCACGAGAAGTTTACCCCGGCAGCTATTCTGGAAAAAATCCAGGAATATCATGTCACTTCTCTCTGTGCGCCTCCTACCATCTTCCGGTTCTTGATTCACGAAGACCTGACAAAGTTTGATTTATCTTCACTAAAATACTGCACCATTGCCGGAGAAGCATTGAACCCCGCTGTATTTGAAACTTTCAAGAAGCTGACGGGTATCAAACTGATGGAAGGTTTCGGACAAACAGAAACAACCCTTACCATCGCCACCATGCCTTGGATGGAACCGAAACCGGGAAGCATGGGGCTTCCGAATCCTCAATATGATGTAGACTTGATCGACCATGAAGGCCGCTCTGTTGAAGCGGGTGAGCAAGGACAAATTGTAATCCGCACCAGCAAAGGTAAACCTCTCGGACTTTTCAAAGAATACTACCGGGATGCGGAACGCACTCACGAAGCTTGGCACGATGGTATTTATTACACCGGCGATGTTGCCTGGAAAGACGAGGATGGCTACCTTTGGTTTGTCGGTCGTGCAGACGACGTAATCAAGAGTTCCGGTTACCGCATCGGCCCATTCGAAGTGGAAAGTGCGTTGATGACTCATCCGGCTGTTGTGGAATGTGCTATTACCGGAGTACCCGACGAGATTCGCGGCCAGGTAGTAAAAGCTACGATTGTTCTATCCAAAGACTATAAAGCACGTGCCGGAGAGGAACTGATTAAGGAATTACAGAACCACGTGAAGAAAGTGACTGCTCCTTATAAATATCCGCGTGTCATCGAGTTCGTAGAAGAGCTACCTAAAACAATCAGCGGTAAGATCCGCCGGGTGGAGATTCGCGAAAACGATAAGAAGTAAATTATAAACAACTCTAATCAATAGAAGAACGATATTACAGATGATGTAATATCGTTCTTCTCATATCTACCCAACAATAAAATTCAACAGAAATAATATGATAGTTCCTGTTTATTTAAAACTCTCTTTTTTCCAATAATTATGTCCTTCAATAATATGACTGTTATTAGCTTTATAAAAATCCTTCACAGGAGTCATCTGAAAACAATTATTAATAATAGCATTATCGACATCTTCAAAAGTAACAATCGGGTGTTGGTTTACAGGATACTTCGATCTAACATTATTCAGAACAATCTGCTTACACTTACTGAATTGCCACGGTGAACCAGTCTGCGAAGAGAAATCCACATTATCAAAACGAATATCTTCAGCAATATCAACTATAAATCCAACCTCTGCCTTCATATTAATATTTGAAAAGGACAAACCTTGTACAGGCATTTCTTCAATCCCTTTAATATAACCAATTTGCTTGATATCAGAGCCTGTGATATTGCTCAAATGAATGTTCCGGAAAACAGGAGTCCGTTCACTGACAGGTTCCACTTTTGATTCCTTATCATAGAACAAATCAAAGATGAAAGCATTTCGCTGAATATTCTTCATGACGATATTATCTACCCGAAGCTCTTCAACAACTCCTCCTCTCCCACGAGAAGATTTCAAGCGAATACCGGAATCCGTGCCATCGAAAACACAATTAGAAATTGTAACTCTTCTTACACCGCCTGACATTTCACTGCCAATAACTACCCCTCCATGACCGGAAAGCATAACACAATTAGTTATCGTTATATTTTCACAGGCCTTTCCATATTTCCGTCCATCAGCATCACGCCCCGATTTAATTGTAATACAATCATCCCCCACACTAATAAAACAATCAGAAATACGTACATTCCTGCAAGAAGAAGGGTTTATCCCATCCGTGTTGGGACCTTTCGGATCCTTCGAAGGATTATATATCGTCACTCCATGCACTGTTACATTATCACAAAATGCCGGATTTACAGTCCAAAAAGGAGAATTGACAATTTTCACATTCTCTATCAACACATTGTTACATTCATAAAACTGAATAAAAGGAGGACGAAACATACGACGTTCTAAAGAAGGTTTATAATAATCCGAGATTTCCAGATCTTCATTAGCCTCTTCCCACATTCGTTGTAGTTTATTCAAAGCAGGCAATTTTCCTCCGTTCTTTTTAATAAGCTCCCGTGTTTCTTTCTCCCAGCTCCACCATTTGAATCCATTACCGTCCAACGTTCCACGCCCGGTTATAGTCAAATTCTCCGCATCATGCGCATAAATCAGTGGAGATAAAGTATTCATCACTGTACCTTCCCAACGAATCTTCACAAAAGGAAGATAATCTTCAAAGCGATCCGAGAAACGAAGAACAGCTCCGGACTCCACATACAAAGTTATATTACTTTTCATGTGGATAGTGGCTGTCAAATAAACACCTGCCGGGAAATAAATAGTTCCTCCTCCTTCAGAAGATGCTTTTTCAATCGTTTGGTTTATTAACCCCGTACAAGATTCAATACCTCGGGGATCAGCTCCAAGCTCCTTCATGTTAAAGGTACGAGACCATGTGGTTGCAGCTACAACAAGCCCTACCACACAAATAAATAGACGTTTCATTTATAGTTTTCATTTAAAATATTACCAGTTCTAATTGTCAAAACAAAAGTACGAGGTATCTTCTCCCCTTATAGGGTAATAATTGTGCTTGATAGAGGATAGACAGGTGGATTAAATATGCAAAAGCGTGCATTTTATGTTCAATCACTATTTTAAATTTCCTTTTTAATCCAGTTTTATTTATTTTTGCTCTACACATAATTAATTATATCATGAAGACACTCTATGTTTTCCTTTTATGCTTATACACCAGTCTGACCGTAACAGCTCAACCGCTTTGTCAGATTAAACACTTCTCTGTCAACAGTGGTCTTTCACAAGGAGTAGTAGTGAATATAATGCAAGACAGAAAAGGATTTCTTTGGTTCGCCACCTGGAATGGACTAAACAAATTCGACGGATATACATTTAAAAATTACAAAGCATTCCCAGGAGATGGCTGTACGTTAACGACCAACCGCTTCTCTTATATTACAGAAAGCAAAGACGGAGATATATGGTGTAAATCTTATGATAACCGTGCATATCTATTCAATATTCAGACAGAGAAGTTTATTGACATACTCCTTCCTATTGAATCATCCCTGCAACAGACCAATACAGTCAGCAATATCTATACTTTGAATAAAGGGATTACATGGATTACCTGCGAACAAGGTTATGCTTTCAGAATCAATGAGCAAACCTGCAAAGAAGGAAAAGATATCATATTATACAGCAGCTTCAACCAAAATTTAAAAGGAAACAAGATATTCGACATTTACGAAGATTCCGATGGAGACGAATGGATCATGACAGATAAGGGAGTAACCATCATCGGAAAAAAACGAATCAACAGCGATTATCCGTTTAAAATGGTAAAAGAATATAATAAGAAAATATATCTTATCTCAACTTCCGGAAAAATCGCAATATATGATCCCAAGAACGGAAATATAAAATTCCAGGAGCTACCATGTCCTGTCACAGATATCTATTCCATATCTTCCATTTCCCCTTCTAATGACAGGATCGGCTTAGGAACTGACAACGGATTTATAACATACGATACAGAAAAGAAAAAATTCCAGCATTTTAATATACAGACAGCCACCCAGCCTTCCAATGAAGCTCATTTCTTTTATCAGGACAAAACCGGAGAAGTCTGGATATTTGCCAATACCTCCGGTGTGATAAAGCTAAATCTGAAAACTGGAGATAAGCAGCACTTCACAGCTCCTATACAAAACCTGATCCAATATGAACGCGACAACCGGTACATGATCTTTGAAGACCATGAAGGTACACTATGGATGAGTCCTCAAAAAGGGCATTTGTGCTATTATGACCGCGACAGTAATCAACTGAAACTATACTTTGCAGATGAAAATAATCCCGCTTCCCTATTTGCCCCCTCTATTCGTTATTATTATACCGACCGGCAACAGAATGTATGGATTACCAATGACCGGGGCGTAGACAAAATATCTTTCTATCCCAATAAATACAAAATACGTCCCATAGACAATGGATTGGAAATACGTGCTTTTCTTGCCGACAAGCAGAAACGTCTCTGGGTTGCTTCCAAAAAGGGAAACGTCAGAATTTACCGTCCGGATGGGACATTAGAAGGTTACCTCTCTCCACAAGGCGTAATCACCCCTCAAGAGGTTACTTTCGGAAAAAGTGTGTACTGTTTTATGGAAGATAAAGAAGGAAATATATGGATGGGAACCAAAAAAGACGGCCTCATCCTTCTAAAGAAGAAAAATGAGCATTCCTATCTTTTACAACAATTCGTTCATCAGCCACAAGACACATACAGTTTAAGCAACAATAGTGTCTATAGTATTATTCAGGATAGTCATGACAATATATGGATCGCATGTTATGGAGGTGGTCTCAACCTATTATCACAAGCACCTGATGGTTCTACCAACTTTATCCATAGCGGCAACCGGCTGAAAAACTATCCTGTTTCTACTTCACTCAAAATAAGACATATCGCAGAAGCCCCTAACGGAGTGTTATTGATTGGCACAACCAATGGTTTACTTACATTCTCCAATAAGTTCGATCAGCCTGAAGAAATTAAGTTCTATCACAGCAACCGTATCCCTAATGTAGATTCCAGCCTTAGCAGTAATGATGTCATGCAGATATTTACTGACAGTCGAAAAAACACTTATGTAATAACATTCACCGGAGGAATCAGCCAGGTTATCTCTAAAAATCTGCTCACGGAAGATATACAATTCAAAAGTTATACAATCAAAGACGGATTAGCTTCCGATTTGGTACTTTCAATGCTCGAAGATACTCAAAAACAATTATGGGTAATCTCCGAAAACTCCATATCCAAATTCAATCCACAACAAGGAACATTTGAGAATTATGGAAGTAATTACTTTCAGAGAGAACTGAACCTCACTGAAGCAGTTCCCACACTAACCAGTCAAAAGAAAATCGTTCTCGGAACCAATCAAGGGATACTTGAAATCAACACAGGACAAATGAAAAAAAGTTCTTATGTACCTCCTATTGTATTTACCGGACTCAAAATACAAGGAAGTCAACTTCATGTAGCGCTTGATGACATAAAAGAACTGGAACTGAATCCTTCGGAACGTAATGTCACCTTTCAATTTGCAGCCATTGATTATGTAAATCCCAATGCCATCGAATACGCTTATCGCCTGCAAGGTCTGGAAGAGGAATGGAACGAAGCCGGTAATAACCGCTCTGCAACGTACATTAATCTGCCTGCCGGAGAATATCAACTGCAAATCCGTTCCAGCAATAGCGACGGAGTATGGACCGATAATATACGCACTCTCCCCATTCATGTTTTACCCACTTTTTGGGAAACATACTGGGCATGGTTATTTTATATTGTCATGTTCGTGTTATTCACTACTATCATTGTATACATTCTATTCTATATCCACCGTTTGCGGCATCAGGTTGATTTGGAACAACATTTATCCAATATCAAACTGCGTTTCTTCACTGATATCTCACATGAATTACGCACTCCATTAACCTTAATATCCAGTCCTGTATCAGAAATACTGGAGCATGAAGTAATCTCCCCGACAGTTCGGGAACATCTAAATCTGGTACATAAAAATACAGAGCGTATGCTCCGCCTGGTTAATCAACTACTGGATTTCCGCAAAATCCAAAATAAGAAGATGAAAGTATTGGTAGAAAAGACAGAACTCGTTTCTCAATTACAGAAGATAATGGAAAACTTCCATCTTATCGCAAAAGAAAAGAGAATTGATTTCCAGCTTCAAACTAATACAGACAAAATATACGCATGGATAGACCGTGACAAATTTGAAAAGATATTCTTCAATCTACTTTCAAATGCCTTCAAATACACACCGAACGATAAGAAAGTAACGGTAAACATGATATCAGGTTCGGAGCAAGTCACCATCTCCGTATCTGATGAAGGTATTGGCATTGCTCCCGAAAAGCAACAATCCCTATTTTATCGATTTGAAACACTGGCACAATACAATATCCTGCAGCCCTCATCCGGCATTGGGCTTTCACTGGTACGCGAATTAATAGAATTACATCACGGAAATATCCAAGTGAGAAGCGAGCCGGGAAGTGGAAGTGAATTCATTGTCACACTTCCTAAGGAAGAAAAAGCATTTGCAGACGATCAACAAGCCGAATTTATTTTATCCGACAGTGACAATAATTCACCGACGATACAAGCTACTGAAGAAGATTCGGATAGTACATCCTTCAAGGCAGCATACGCAGAGAATGAAAATAAAACCGACGCAGAGGATGAAAAAACTTCCATTCTTATTGTCGAAGACAACAATGAATTACGTCATTTCCTATGGAATATCCTGTCAGAGACTTACACTGTTCTCGAAGCAGCAAATGGAAAAGAAGGATTAAAATATGCACAGCAGTACATTCCGGATCTGATAATCAGTGATGTCATGATGCCGGTCATGGATGGATTAGACATGGTGAAAGCAATCAAAGCCGATCATAACACCTGCCATATTCCTATTATATTACTATCAGCAAAATCTTCTTTAGATGATCGGATAGCAGGACTGGAACAAGGCATCGATGACTACATCACCAAACCATTCAGCTCTACGTACTTAAAAACCAGAATTTTGTCGCTGCTCCGTCAACGTAAACAGTTACAAGAGCTATATTTATCGAAACTGTCAGAGCATACTCAAGAAGAAGATCATATAAATGGGTGGGAGCCTTCACAACCTCAAGTGACTCCATACGATGAACAATTCATGCAACAAGTAATGGCGTTTATGGAGGAACAAATGGACAATACAGATATCACCATCGACGACTTCGCCAACAAACTAATGTTAAGCCGTACGGTATTCTACCGAAAATTAAAATCTATTGTTGGGCTGACTCCGGTAGATTTCGTATGTGAAATGCGCATCAAACGAGCCGCCCAGCTAATTGAAAAAAGTGAATACAGTTTCTCCCAAATTGCTTATATGACCGGTTTCAATGACCCGAAGTACTTTAGCAGGCGCTTCAAAAAAATCATGGGAGTCACTCCTACAGAATATAAAGAAAGAAAGGGAGATGCCTCATAAGCACCTCCCCTTTCCTTACCAGTTTTCTATATTCAATTACAATACCCCTTTTTTACCTTGCGTTCCATATTGATTCACGGCAGATACCTTCAAAGCATAATTCACTTTCGACACCGGAAAAGAGGTATCAGTAGTCGTCCCGAGAATCTGTTCTCCATCATATACAATATATCCGATCGCATTCTTCACAGGGTTCCATTTAAGAGTGCCATGCTGATAAACCAGACTGCGCGGACTTCCTAATTTCTCCATCATAATACGCGGATTCCAGCCATCATTACCCGGAATCATATTTTCGTACGTATATTTGTCCGCCTCCTCTTTCGTTATAGTTGCCTGACAGGTACCCGATACTTCCTTACCGGTTTGGCGGTCTTTATATTGATATTCCGTTTTGCGTTTACTTAAATCCAACACATTACCCTGTGCATCACGACTATTGTATTCGGCAAAAATCCCGGGAACCGTTCCCATATTCGTCCATCCTTCATCAGCGACAGGGATAAGCATGATGGTATTGATATACACCGTCTTCGAATTATTATGCCATGGACGCCCCAACTTCAAACGTCCGTCAGCCGCTTCACTGTTTCCATCTATAGTGCAATTACGAAAAGCATAACCATATTTGGCATTTTTATGGGAAGGAGCCACTATTACTGCTCCACTCCGTACATTATAAAGCGTACAGTTTTCCAGCAACACATCACCACTACCATAAAAATAGTCTACCGCGCCTTCTATCCAGCAATCTTTCACATAGTGCCGACTGACATCATTATTGGCAGTCATCCAAGTATCTTGAAAAGAACGGAACTTACAATTATAAAAGGAAGCACAATCTGCCTGACTATTCATAGCCAAAGCCTGCGGACCATTATCTGATAAAACTCCCCAGTCATTCACATACGAAATGTTTTCCGTATAAAAGTGGTCTCCTTTTACCACCACTACCGATCCCTCGTATTTATAAACTGGAGAGGAAGGATTATGAACCGAGTGTTCCCAATAAGCTGTTTTTCCACCTATTTCTTTACCGGTCAGTTTACTACCAACATTCAAGTTTAAATGAATAATGGTCTTATCCTTATCCTGGCCTATTAAATGTACGTATGGCTTATTCTTAGGGATAATCACCTGCTCATTATACAAGCCATTCTTTATCAGAATCAACCAAGGTTTCGTCTGTCCGTCAGGAACAGCATTGATTGCTTCCTGAACCGTTTTATAATCTCCACTACCATCAACAGCTACAATAGCCTGATAAGGCGATGAGCCCGCCTGTGCATAAATCATTGCACAGGCACTCATCAATAAAATTGATAATACAATATTCTTCATGATATTCTTTATACCTAACAATTATAGGATCAATTAATACCAACGTGGATCACCAGCATTACCCGTTCCGGCAAACCCGGCTCCCGGTTTAATATGGAAATCACCGTTTAATGGATCAACGAACAAGTCATCCGAGCTTTGTTTTATTCTCGTTATTTCTTCAAACCTGTTATTGCCTTCCTGCAGGTCGGAAGTGATATAACAATTATCAGAGAAGTTCAAAATGTCATAAGCACCATTTCCACTATTCATTTTCTTTCCTTTGTTCGGACCGGAGAAAATCAAATTCCGCATTGTAGCAGATTTCGGAGAAGGCGGAGTACTTGCCGCATTATCGAAACGGAAAACCTTAGGCAATTCCTTCTTAGCATCCATAGAATTATAGAAAGTACAATTTTCCAATATCACATCACCGATTCCCCCTTTCACGTCCATCAACTGGTCACCAATATTAATCAATGTACTATTCGTTATAGAAACCTTTTCCAACTGATCGATATTTTTTCCGAAATTAATCATTCCATATCCGTCCGTACCAACTTCGGATATGACACAGTTATCGATCGTAATATCCGTCATGAACACACCACTTCCATCGCTAATACGTACAAGCGTACGTTTTATGTTCTGTATAGCACAGCCTGTGAATGAAATAGACTGGGCATAAGAACTATTTTTCCAATCCGTCATATAACTGGCCTCGCCATTTCCATTCAGGCAAACAAACTCGAATGACAGAGACTGTATCGGAGAAGCCAATGATATTTTATTAGTCACAATAAGCTGTGGACGATTATTTTCATTAGCTTCCGTACTGGTAAACAAAATATTATCCAATCCCGGAATCTTTAGTTCACTTACCTTATACACCGCCCCCGGAGTAAGTTGGACAGTTACATTGCTACATTCTTTCTCTTTCACAAAATTAGATAACAATGTACTTAAATCAATGACTCCGGTTTCCGTAGCCTCCACAAAAAGGATTTCGCTACCACCCAATCCAAGTGTCTTGAATACATACGAACCACGTAATGCATCATTATTATAAATCCGAACACGATAGGTCGCTCCATTCTCCAATTCGGAGAGTGTTTTCGAACAAGCGGCTATATCTTCCGAAGTCAAATCAATCTGTTTCTCCTCACCATATTTCGTATCCACCATTTGAGCCAACGTCAGATGAGTCACCCTGTTCGTTTCTTCCCATGTCAAGGTTGCGGAATTAGCTGTAACTTCCACTCCGGTAAATAATTGCTCATCCGGAGTTTTAAATGCTACACTGACATAAGTACTTGCCTTTCCCTGCGCATCTTCTCCTTTCATACGAACAGAATATTGCGTAGAACCGTTGAACTCCTGAAACAAAGTACGATATTCCACCCTCATAGGCGTATTACTCTCTGAAAATACAGTCAATGTATCTTTCAGAATCGTATCTGTTCTTACATAATTTTCCGCATTAAACTCTAGACTGTCCGTATAAAACTCAAAAATATAGACCTTTGCATTCACTATCTGCGAATATCTTAATGTAACCGAAGTCGCATCGGTAGCGGACTTATCGAACGTCAACGGACGGAACAAAGTATCATAGCTCTTATCAACTGCCCAGTCATTGGCATCGTCCTCACAGGAAGACATACCCACTACCAAAGCCAACAATACATACAGGCATGCTCCGGATAATCTATTAACTAGTCTTTTCATCTTTTCCTACCATTAATTATTTATAACCATACGAATTAGAAACATACCCTTGAGTCTTATTGACATCCTCATAATAAATAGCGAATACATGGCGATAATTACACACTCCATTACCAACAGAATATTTACGGAACTCCGCTTCGGCTTCACCGCCCCAGTTCAACCTACCAAACAAATTTGAATAGTCATAAGACGCATTCAGACCTGTACCGCAAACCAATATTCTAGCCATTGTTTTCACATAATTAGTATTCAGGGTTGCATTTATATCACCATCCTTATTCAATGTCACCTGCATGCTGATCCAGTTGCACTCATACTGTCCTTTTGATGCAGAAGCAGTTCCGGTTCCCATATCCTCATTGAAGTTAACGGACGACATATCAATGTATTCCGGATTATCCGAGTCTTCATATTTATAATAGATTTTTCTCGGTATCTCATTCACTTGATACGTCTTTCCAAAAATAGTTACCGGTTTATAATCATACAGCATACAAAGACCGATTTTCATTTCTTCTATTTTCTCCGCCAACAATCCCCAACGTGTCAAATCCTGACGACGGATAGATTCACAGCCAAACTCCCATGCCCGTTCATTGACAATGGCCGTAAAGAAGTCGGCATCATACTGTGTTATTTCGGGAGCACCAGTACCAAATGCCCTTTCACGGACCTTTTCCAAAGCCTGTCGGGGAGACATACCGGCAATCGGACTAACTGCATCCGGTCCTGTCAATACATTTTGAGCCTCTGCAAACATCAGGTAAATATCTGAATACCGCATCAAAATCCAATTGATACCAGTAGCAATACGTGAATTAGCTTTCGGGAAACGGACTTTCATATAATTATCAGTCATCCAATACCAACGCCATTTACCACAAGCCACTCCTAATGGGTTACAGCGAATAACTTCCTTATTTTTTCCATTCTCATTGATATATTCCTGGAAAACACAAGTAACATCCCGACGGGTGTCTGCCGGATCAAATGAATAAAAATAGTAAGCAGTAGTAGCCGCATATCCTGCCCCTCCCATACCTTGGGTGGTATTAAAAACCCCTCTGTTCAGGTTATATCCCATGGTGGCACCCACGTCCCCATTCTGCCCTTCACCAAAAGCAACTTCAAACAGGTTTTCATTATACTTGTTGTATTCCAAATGATTGACCGTAGACCAAATATTCTCGTAACTGGGATCAAGCTCATGAGGATTATCAGTCGCTCCCAAAATCTCCGCACACTGTTTGGCAGCCAGTTCATAATAATCTTTCCAGTTCTTAGGACGACCAACGAAATATCCGTTCATTTCCGGAATGGTCGGATGATGTTCCACATCCAAATCCGGGAACTGATTACCATCCCGTACAGACCATCCTCCGGCAAACAACGCTACCTTTGCCAGCAGCCCTTTGGCAAAACCTTTATTCATGCGTTCTACCGTATATGATTCTTCTCCCATCCAAGGCAGATATTCAATTGCCTCTTTCAAATCCTCTATGATATAATTATAAACAATATCACGATCCACTTTTCCTATATAGACATTTCCCAATCCGCTTTCAGACGCATGCTCTTTATATGGCACATCTCCCCAATAACGGATCAGTTCAAAATAGCCTAACGCTTTTAGTGCTAATGCCTCTCCTAAATATCTACGCATGGCAGCCTTGTCCGAAGTAGATTGCATCAACGGGGACCGACGTATACCATCTACGATAGTAGTGGCGGATTCTGCCAGATAATAAAGTTTGTCCCATCTGGTATTCCGGTTATAATTATCGTCATAAAAATTGCCAGCACCTTCATCACGAAGCGTCGAATTATAGTTTTCCGTAGAAAACGCACCCGAGCCAACCTCCACATCAGAAGCTCCCTGCCAGTTGACACACAGTTTCTGACCATATATATAGGTGTCCGTCATCGTCGCATACACCCCCATCAGGGCGGCTTCCGTCAGAGCTGTCGATTTAAACAGATTCTCATCACTTGGAATAGAAGGACTTTCGGTATCCAAAAAATTATCCATACACGAAGTGCATAACACAGAGGAGGATAAAACCGCTAAAAATAGTTTCTGTATTTTCATTTTTCAAGTATTAAAAAGTAACATTAAGACCGAATACATAAGAATGTGCTTTCGGATATGCAGAATAATCCACACCCGGAGTCAAAGGGGTAGAACGTTGTGTGCTCACTTCAGGATCCTGTCCGGAATAAGCTGTCCAGCAAAACAGGTTATTGGCCGTAGCATACACGCGCAGGTTCTTAACTCCTAGCTTACGAGTCACAGTAACCGGAAGCGTATACCCTAACGTCAGGTTACTACACCTCAAAAAAGAACCGTCTTCAATCGCCCAGTCCGTCACAAGCGTACGCCCCATCATAGGCATCCAGATAGAGGCTTTGGAATTGATTTCAATAAAGCGCTCCGGATTGGCATCATTACCATACATTACATTGGCACCCGTTTCCGGATCAATAATCGACCAACGGTTTTCCAAGCTCATAAAATCCCTGATATTATTATATTTACGATTCGTATGAGTAGATGCCATAATCTTATTGGCATTATATACTTTATTACCATATGACCAATTGAACATAGCTGCCAAGTCAAACCCTCTCCATGCAGCATTCAGTCCAAACCCGCCAATATGCTTTGGCTGCACACTGCCGATCACCTTACGGTCGTTATCTGCATCAATCACACCGTCATTATTCTGATCCTTCAGTTTGATAAAGCCCGGGCCAAAGTTAGGCAGATCGTTAGAGAACAAAGCCCTGTCGTCTACTACCCCTTTATTCAGTACCCATTTTTTCGTATTCTCATCAAACGTAAAGTCGTCTACAGAATAAAAGCCCTCTACTTCAAAACCGTAAATCTGTCCTACCGCCTGACCTACAATGGCACGGAAATCATCAGAGCCGATATCCGGTCGCCAGTTGGATTGTGCGCTCAATACGCTCGCCGTTCCATCCAGTTTATTCACTATATTTTTATTGAATGATATATTGAAGTTAGCGCCCAGATAGAAATCTTTACTATTGATAATCGTTCCGCTAAGCGTAAGTTCAACTCCCCTGTTCGTACTGCGGCCTACATTCTGATACTGATATTCATATCCCGAATTTGAAGGAAGATCCATGCGTAAGATCAAATCTTTCGTTATATCATTATAGAGGTCAACTGTCACATTCAAACGGCTATTAAAGAGGCTGGCGTCTATTCCCACATTAGAAGATAACTTCGTTTCCCAAGTCAGATTCTCGTTCCGCAAGGTGTTCTGCAATTTCAGGGCACTCTGCACTGTTTCATTCAGATAATATTGTTTATTGGCGGAGGATTCCATTTTATAATCCTGTCTCCAGTAGGAATTGACACGCGCATTACCAACTGATCCGTAACTCACACGAAGTTTCAGATTATCCAACCAGTCTTCCGTCTGCTTCATAAATTTTTCCTGGGAAACGCGCCATGCCAATGCCATACCCGGGAAAAAGCCCCAACGGTTTTCAGGAGCAAACACATTCGTTCCGTCGGCACGGGCTGTAAAAGTGAACATATACCGGTCTTTGAAAGCATAGTTTAAACGACCGAAGTAAGATGCCGTACGGGAAGGTTCGCCGATAGTGGTATACGTAGGTTGGGATTCTCCATAATTCCACATAGCCAACACTTCGCTCGCCGTAAAATCCATAGGATAATATTTGGATGAGGCAATCATCTGATTTCTGTAATTACTCACCATTTCATGTCCGGCCATCAGATCAAGACGGTGATTCTTTTTCAGAGAGAACCGGTAACTCAATATGTTCTGCAAGTTCCATCGTGCACCTTTCTCATCCGTACGTTTGGCTACGGGCTGACCGGCATTGGAGCTCGACTCTCCGGTTTTCTTTAACCAGACATTATCGGTATAATTATAAGTGTATGCGTAACTACCTTTCAGCTGATAAGTCAATCCTTTAACAATTTCCCAGTTAAAGCCGGCATTATAAGTCATAGAAAACTGGTTTTGCTTCTTATACTCATTCACCGTATTATATACAGGATCATTCAATGATGATAACAATGCATCATCCGAGTAATCAATTTCACCCCCCAAAGCATCTCCCGCATCTATACTTGCAAGGCTGTTGATTGGCGAGAAAAGAACGGCATCTCTCAATTTACCTCCATTGGTACCCGCACCGTCAATCACCATTCTAGTCAAACGGCTGGAAAACTCAAACTTCAATTTGTTACTCAACTTTTTATCCATCTTCACACTCAAGTTATCCCTCACATAATTGGAGTTGAGCATAATGTACTTCTCATCATCCCGCGTATAACTCAAATTATAACGCAATGTGGCATCCGTTCCTCCTGTTATACCAACGTTATAGCTTTGTTTGAATCCGGTGTTTCCATATACTTTATCCTGCCAGTTCGTGCCTTCTACCGAACGATAAATATTGCGGTCGTCCCAACGTCCATACATCGAATTAATGCTACTGGTCAGAGAGGTGCCCGGATCAAGTTCTTTCTGATAACAGTAGTATTCGTAAGGTGAAAGTACCCCCGTCAGATTATACACATTACTGACACCCCAGTGAGCATTGAATGAGATTTCTGTTTTTCCCGCCTTACCGCTTTTTGTAGTAACAAGAATAACGCCGTTCGCACCTTTAGCTCCATAGATGGCGGTAGAAGAAGCATCTTTCAAAACATCAATGCTTTGAATATCACCGGGAGGAATATCATTGATATTACTCACCTGAAAACCGTCAACAATATATAACGGTGAATTGTCCTGGGTAATAGAACCACCACCACGTACTGTAATCTGGATTGTTGCATCGGGCGATCCATCAGTAGCCACTACATTCACACCTGCCAGTTTTCCTGTAATAGCCGCAGCCGCAGAAGTTATCGGAATATCCTTCAAAACCTTCTCACTCACTGAAGAAATCGCACCGGTCAAATCTCCGCGGCGTGAGGTTCCGTACCCTACCACTACCACTTCGTCCAAAGTCTGATTGTCTTCTTCCAACACAACTTTCAGATGTTTGCCCGGTTTCACAGTCGCAACAACTGATTTCATTCCTACAAAACTAATTTCCAACTTTGTTGCATCTTCGGGAACAGACAAAGTGAAATTTCCATCCAAGTCGGTAATTGTACCGACGGAGGACTTTTTCAACACCTTCACACTAGCACCAATAATAGCATCGCCGTTGGTATCCACCACTGTTCCTTTCACAGATACCTTCTGTGCATATACTGTTGTCGCCGTTATAAAGCACAAGAGCAAGCAACATATATACGCGAAGCATCTTCGCAAAAATAAATGTCTTTGTACATCCATAGTATTATCTTGATTAATTTGTTTCATTTTTGATGTTACAAAAGTCACACTTTTACAGCTGTTTTCCACTCATTATTTATGCAAAAGCGTGGACTTTTTATATAGAATGCCTTATTTTACTGTAATAATTATCACTTCTCCTTCGCGTGTATCCACATCATACAAATAAGTATCACGTAATGCCACTCCTTTTAAAGGCGCTTTCTCACTAATCATCGGACGTGAGATTTGCTGTACTTTAAATAATGCGTTCGGATTCGCTTCTTCTTCCTTCTTCTGTTTCAACGATGCTCCTTCAGCAGCCAATTTCCAGTAAGAGCGCAGACGCAGATTGCCTCCAATTTCCGAACGTAACACAGCTTTTACCAGCTTACCGTCCTTCCAGGTCAATTCATCAATCAAAAAACCTCCTCGGGCACGCAACCCTTTCACTGTCCCGCTCTTCCATTCCGAAGGCAACGAAGGCAACAGATGAATCGCACCGTCATGACTTTGCACCAACATTTCGGCAATACCAGCCGTGCAACCAAAGTTCCCATCTATTTGGAAAGGTGGATGCGCGTCGAACAAATTAGGATACGTTCCGCCTCCCTGTCCTTTCTGTATTTCAGGACTGACATAAGTCAACTGATTCTTTATCAGCTGATAAGCATGATCCCCGTCAAGCATACGAGACCAAAAACAAACTTTCCATCCCATTGACCAACCGGTAGAAGGATCCCCCCGTTGTATCAATGTATTTTTTGCAGCTTCAAAGAGTACCGGAGAGCGATAAGGAGAAATCTGATAACCGGGATATAGCCCCCAAAGATGAGAGATGTGCCGGTGACGATCATTAGGATGATCCCAGTCTTCAAACCATTCCTGCAATTGTCCGTACTGCCCTACCTGCATCGGAGGCAACTGCCGGCGCATATTCTTCAATGTATCACAAAAATCGGTATCTGCGTTCAGCACTTTGGCAGCTTCGCATGTATTTGAAAATAAATCAAAAACCAACTGATTATCCATCGTAATTCCTGCAAAAAGATTACTTTTTTTCTTTATCCAGCGCGGAGAATTTTCGGGTGAATTGGAAGGAGTAACAACCAAATAACCTGTATTCGGGTCGCGTACCAAAAAGTCGACAAAGAACTCCGAAGCGCTTTTCATCATCGGATATGCTTCCTCCAAATATTTCTTATCACCGGAAAACAAATAACGGTCCCATAAATGCTGGCAAAGCCATGCGTTAGCCACAGGCCACGTTCCACAATAAGGACGGTCCACCGCACCCGTCATACGCCACAAATCCGTATTATGATGCAATACCCAGCCACGACAACCATACATCCGGCTCGCAGCTTCACGCCCATTCTCGCTTAATTCACGTACCATCTGGATGAATGGTTTATGAAGTTCGGCCAAGTTGGTGATTTCCGCCGGCCAGTAATTCATTTCAGCATTAATATTCGTTGTATAATTGCAGCTCCAGGGAGGTCCCGGGTTATGATTCCATTTGCCCTGCAAGTTGGCGGGCTGGCATCCGGGCTGTGAAGATGCAATTAATAAGTAACGTCCATACTGGAAATACAACGCTATCAATGCCGGATCATAGGATGAAGAAAACTCCTTGATACGTACATCCATCGGTTTATTAACCTGGGAAGTTTCACCCAAATCCAAAGTCACACGGTTGAATTGCTCCTGATAAGCAGCTATATGGGCAGCTTTCGCCTTATCATACTCCTTCTCCGCATTTTTCAGATAGGTTTTATTCCGCTGATACGGATCACCCGATATATCTTTATAATTGACGAAGTTTGTTGCCATCGAGATGTACAATGTAAGTTCGCTGGCGCCCTGAACACTAAGCAGCGTATCATTAGCCATTGTCACTTCTCCGCCTTTGTTTTTCACATCCAAGTCAGCGCAATAGTGCACCTTTCCCGGAAAATAACGACTGCCATGCGTAATACCTTCCAAACGCAACCCCTTCTTTCCATAGATACTACGCTTCGGATCTCTCATCGGTGTATTAAAAAACAGTTCGCAATTGATTGCTCCCGGTTTAGATGATTTGATATGCCTGATAACCAGCTGATCGGTAAATGATGCAAATGTTTCTTCAGTAAATTCCACTCCGTCTACTTTGTAGCGGGTCACAGTCATTGCATTGCTTATATCCAGGTCACGGTAGTAATTACTTACCTTTTTGTGGTCTTGATAACGGATATTCAGACGACCTACCGTCTGATAAGGCATTTCATTCCCCACTTGTGAAAGAATCTTCGTTGCCGCCATGTTCTGCGCTTCTTCGTATTTTCCTTCAAAAATCAACCGCCGCATTTCCGGCAAAGCCGCTTTCGCTTCTTCATTATAGTTTTGGTAGGGAGAGCCTGCCGACACTGTTTCTTCGTTCAACTGTATTTGTTCCAGTTGGGGATCACCGAACACCATTGCTGCAATCCGTCCATTACCAATCGGAAGCGCTTCTTCCCAATAAGAAGCGGGTTTATCATACCATATTTTATACCTGTTTTGCCCTTCCACACTCCCCAACAGAGAAGAAAAAGCCAATATACAACTGAATACTTTGCTTATCGTTTTCATATTTTAAAGTTTTTAATTGTCATCATTCCTGCGAAGGTTCACTCAAAGACCCGTACTCGCTGACAGCCTTCACCTGATACGTCTTTCCTGTCTCAATATTACAAGACGTTTCTTTGGTTATTTGTACTGTTTCATCATTTGCAATCACCAAATAACAAATCGCATATTTCGAAGCATCCCAACTTAATACTCCGTTTTCTCTTTTCAGATTTTCCGGTGCGGAAACTTGTTCCATATATTTCTTCGGGTCCCAATTATCGCCCTCGCGAACAACGTTTTCGTATGTATACCGCGCCGCCTCACCTGCCGAAAGAACAGCCTGACAAATGCCTGTCACCGGATTCTCTTGTTCATCCTGGTAAGTATATTGCGTTTTACGCTGGCTTAAATCGACTGTATTCCCTTCTTTATCTTTACTGTTATATTCAGCAAACATTTGAGGAATAGCTCCCATATCCGTCCATCCTTCCGGAGCTATTTTTATATTAAAGATGGTATTGAGATATACAGCTATCGGAGAATTATGCCAGGGACGTCCCAACTTGACTCTTTCTGTATCAGCCAATTCATTTCCATCCACTACGCAATTATTCATCACATATCCCCAGCGTGTTCCTACTTTATGAGAAGGAGCAACAATAATTGCGCCATCCCTCATATTATAAAAGGTGCAATGTTCGAGGAAGCAATTCCCGTTTCCATAGAAGTAATCAACGGCTCCTTCAATCCAGCAATTCTGTGCATACAGTCTGCCGTTATCCGATTTAGGTCCGGTCTGCCAGGTATCTTGGTACGAGAGGAATTTGCAATTATTGAATGAGTTGCGGTCATTCTGGGTATACATTGCCAATGCCATAGGACCTTTCTGCAATTCTTTGCCATATCCGTTTACAAAAGATATATTCTCTGCGTAAAAATCCGTAGCTTTCACTGATACCATAGCGGCTTCCGTTTTTCCTAAGTTCTTATAAGAGTACTTCCACACATCCGGATCAGTCGCACTGGCTTCGGTTGAGCTGTTAATCCGTAACTTGACAATTGTCTTATCCACATCCTGTCCGATGAGATGAATATACGGTTTGTCTTCAGGAATGATAATTTGTTCTTCATACGTTCCGTTCATCACGAAAATGAGCCAGGGTTCCGTTCTTTTCGAGGGGACATTATCTACTGCTTTCTGTATACTGGTATAATTTCCCTTTCCGTCAGGACTGACCACCGCATCAAATATGCGTGCTTCCGGTTGAGGACGTTCTCTGATTGTAAACTGAATACTGACACCTTCGAATACATTTCCCTGAAAGTCTATGACTGCACCTTTGGGGAGGCTGAACTGACAGGCCTGATTATAGTCCAAAGCAGTATAAGCGTAAGACGCTGTTTTACCTTTGAAAGTCAACTCCACTTCCTCGCCATTAAAATTCGCTTTCCCTTCTCCCGCTTTCACATACTCGTTAAAAGTAAGCAGAATCGTATTGTTTTCTTCTGCCGTTTCACCATTTGCAGGAGTAACAGACACCAAAGAAGGGGCTTCATGGTCGGGAACAAAAAAGTTATTGCTACTTTCCTTGCAACTTGTTGCCAGCAAAGCTGATAACAACAATAGTCCTTGGGACATCTTTGAAAATAAATGTGCTTTCATAAATTATTTGTTATATTCTTAATGATAGATTCTTATTCCATTATTATTTGGTCGTCCTGCCTTGAGCAGTTACTATTTCACGTTACAAAAGTATACGGAACAACATGAATACTTTCTCACTATTTGTTTGTTTGCGTGGACTTTTTTAATATCATTCAAAAGTTGCGGACTTTTTGTGCAATCTGGTGCACTATCTATGCAACCAGTTGTCTATCAAATTCTATCCGCTTACATTTGTATCAGTATCACTATCATCACACTTTATAAAAAATCAGGTAAGATATGAAAAACAACAAGGTAAAATTCATTTTCGTGGCACTACTGTTTGCCACACAAGTAGAAGCGTTCTCCTCCTGTTCCACATCTTCAGTCAATGAAGATAATAAAGAACAGGAGACTCCACCGGATTCTCCCTCCGTATCTCCACCAGTGGAAGAAACAGCATATGCCTTTCCCGGAGCTGAAGGAGGAGGAATGAACACTACAGGAGGAAGAGGTGGAAAGGTATATATTGTCAGATCCCTGGAAGACTCCAAAGCACCGGGTACCCTCCGGTATGCCATCGAACAAAAGGAGCCTCGTATAATTGTCTTCTGTATATCCGGCACCATTTATCTAAAATCGACACTGGACATTCGGAACGGTGATGTCACGATAGCCGGACAGACAGCTCCCGGAGACGGTATCTGCCTGGCTCACTTTCCAGTAAATGTATCGGCCGATAATGTAATTCTACGATACCTGCGTTTCCGTATGGGAGATACGGATTTGCTGGGCTCTTCGGCTTCCGACGGTGCAGATGCTCTGGGAGGACGCCAGAAAAACAATATCATGATTGACCATTGTTCCATCAGTTGGAGCACTGACGAATGTGCTTCATTCTATGATAATACTAACTTTACTATGCAATGGTGTATTATTTCAGAAAGTCTCCGCTTATCGGGACATACCAAAGGCCCTCATGGATATGGCGGTATTTGGGGAGGAGTCAACGCTTCCTATCATCATAATCTGATGGCCCACCATGACAGTCGCACACCACGTTTCGGTTCCGGAGTAAAATATCAAGGTCAGGAACGTACTGATATGCGTAATAATGTTATTTATAACTGGAGCGGTAACGGATGTTATGGCGGCGCAGCAATGGGTATTAACATTGTGGACAACTACTACAAACCCGGACCCGCTACGGATGCCAAAGTGGCCAACCGTGTGATGGCTATCGACATCAGCTCTTCTGATGGAGATTTTGCACCGATCAAAGGGGTATTGGGACAGTATCATATCAGCCGGAATTACTTCGAGGCAGGAAACCAACTGACAGAAGCATCCGCCGCAAAAGTGAACAAAGACAACTGGACTGGTATCCGTAACAACACCGGTCACTCTCTCGATGAACTGAAACGGGATACTCCGGTAGAAGTAGATGCGGTAACTACCCACACGGCACAAAAAGCTTACGAACTGGTGTTGAAATATGCGGGTTGCAGTCTCAAACGAGATGATATAGATACTCGTATCGTTGAAGAGACACGCACAGGAACGGCACAATTCATCGGAAAGAACGAACACAACGGATTAGGAGATGCCCCCTGCCCGAACGGTCCTTGTGAACATTGCGACAAAGGTATCATCCATTGGAAAAGTCAGAATTATCCTAAGGGCGGACTTATCGATAGTCAGAAAGACCTAAAGCCTTCCGGAGCTGGTAGCAACTGGAGCGCATGGCCAACATTAAAATCATTGCCACAAGTTACCGATTCTGACAATGACGGCATGCCTGACGAATGGGAAACCGCCAACGGATTGAACCCAAACAAATATGATGCAAACGGAAGAAATCTAAGTACTGCCTATGATAATATAGAGGTTTATATCAATAGCCTTGTAGAAACAATAACAAATACGCAAAATAAGAAATGAATGATGTGAGGGAAAACAACTCTTATTAACGCAAAAAACTGGTCAATTAATACAAATCCTGATTCAATGAATCATTTGTATACTATATATGAAACAATATTGCACCTCTATGTTGCTTTTCTCTCTTATCTTTGTCGCAGTAAAAACAAAAACACACTATAAAGATCATGATTACAAGTAGAAAGATTTCTCAAGTCAAAGTTTTTGCTGGTAGTCCTTGGGAGGTAGCCAGCGTAAAGAGTTTGTTGAATGCAGCTTATATTCAAGTGTCAACGAAAGACAATGGTTTAAACAGTATTTTGATTTCTGTTCCTTGCGAATACTATACTGCGGCCATGCGTGTAATTAATAACAGAAAAGTTTCATAGGTTTTAGGTTTACATATAAATTGGAGGGTTCTTATTGTCAGCAGGAGTTTTGGCTGGATAATACGGTGACTAGCAACTCATTGCACCCTGACAATAAGCTATGACAATAGGCTGACAATAAAAAGATCGTACTTTTATTGTCAGCCTGTTATTTAATAGATTAAATTCACAGCAGAATTATAGAATTCGTTTCAATCTCCTGCATATCTTTCTGATCCAGCAGTTGCTACAAATAGCATTGTCCGACATAGAATTCTTCTCGAAGGAGCGCAGTCTTTCGTATTGTTCCTCCACCATTTTCCATAAACCGTCCAGTCGCGAACTTTGTCCTCTAATTGCCATTAATTCCTGATCCCGCATATTCAAGAGTGAAGCATACAATCTGCTGGTTTTGTTTTTTTCCATGCAAAGTTGCTCTAACTCATCGATATATTCAGACGTAATTCCCAGCTTAGTCCGTTTTATGAATTGCTGGATACTATCATCATCTATGGAAACTGTATCGTTCTCATAAGACACTGTGATTTTTTTCATTTCCACCCAGAGCCAGATATACTCTTTTTCGAGTCGGTATTTCTCGGCTGCCGCTTCTATGCTAATCCATTGTGACATAGTGTTTGTTTTTAATTTGTTATACAACAAGGAATAAATAGTGCTCTGTTGATGTTGATTCAACAAACATTCGCGCTTTTTGTATTCCGGGCGGACAGGAGATTGGGGTTGGGGATTTATAAGGATCATGAAACCAACCGGGTACAATAAAAGCGTGAATGCTGTTGAATCATTATCCACCTCTGAGGCCTAGCAAAACCTTTCCAAAAGATAATGATAACAACAGACATCCACGCTAATCGTTTATATATAACACATCTTTCATCGATATGTTGACATACGACCGTTCACGTGGAATATCTGTTGAATCACCCCTCTTTGGAAAAGAAACTTGCTAGATTTCAGAGGAGGGGGATAATGCAATAATATTCCTATTTCAAAATAAATAACGCTTCTTACCTGTTTCACCACACTGGTGAACAGAAAGCGTATGACAAAGATATGCTTTTTTTTCGAAACAAAGTGGAAATACGGAAATAAATACAGGAAGTTTTGTATTGAAAGAGAGGAAGTTCAATATTAGCAAAGAGCGTATAAAAAATATAAACTCGCTACGAAGCGAATGTCGCCCCCGTTAAATGAATGCTGCGCATCTGGTATCTTTCACTAAAGAAGCAGGTATTGTCCTGCTAAAGTAAAAGTATTGTTCAGCTAAGGCAGCAGTATTGTTCAGCTAAAGTGCCGGTATCTTCACCTTCCCACGGCCGTGGTGACTTCTTTCCACAGCCGTGACGAATTCCTACCACGGCCGTGGGAAGATCTCGTCACGGCCGTGGCGAACTACCAATACCGGTAAGTTAACGTAAGAATAACGGTGTCTTTATGCAACAATACACAGTGGCGAGCATATCTTTACTTACTTGTTAATGTTTCAAGTCCGCCTTCTTGAATAGAGTATAACAAGAAAACACATTCTTTATCGCGATAAAGCGCAAATAGTTTGTTTTACAAGTACCTTATCCGTACCTTTGAAACCAATAACAAACACTTACTCTCATTAAATATCAAGAGAAGAAAAATGAAGATTACACAAATCAGGGAAAACGGAGATACGGAGGCACTAAGCGTGACAGACATCGACCTGCTGATAGAAAAAATGAAAAAAGAAACCAAGCTCCGCCCGGTAACCGGATTACGTCAGGCCCTGCATTTTGTTCTACCCGACGAGCCTTGTTCCCTCGCCAACAAACTACCACGAGTGATTCCCGCAGCAGCCTTCGGACGAGTGAACGGAGTGAAGCGAATGAAAACCTACAATGGCATTGTAGAACTGACCATCGGTCCGCTAGCCGGAAAGACAGAAGTGGAAATCGTAAAACAAAAGGCAGCCGAACTTCCCCAAACAATGCTGGCTTTTATGGGTGCAAGTGGTAAAAGCGTCAAGATATGGACTTGCTTCACCCGTCCGGACGGTACTTTACCGCAAACAACGGAAGAAGCCGAAGTGTTTCAGGCACATGCTTACCGGCTTGCCATTAAATGTTATCAGCCTCAACTTCCCTTCAACATTCTATTGAAAGAGCCGAAACTGGAACAATTCTCACGTCTTAGTTATGATCCGGACTTGATTTACCGCCCCACTCCTGTACCTTTCTATCTTTCACAACCCATCGGTATGCCCGGTGAGATGACTTATCATGAGAAATCGAGCACTGAAGCATCTCCACTGAATCGAGCACTGCCGGGGTATGACACGGAAGATACAGTAGCATTGCTTTATGAAGCAGCATTGCGAAAGACATTCGAAGAAATGGAAACAGACTGGCATCGGAACGATCATGATTTGCAAACTTTAGTAGTCCCGCTTGCCGAAAATTGTTACTACTCCGGCATCCCGGAAGAGGAGGTAACCCGACGAACCATCATGCGTTATTACAAAAGAAAAAATCCGATGCTGATACGCGAAATGATAAGAAACGTATACAAAGAATGTAAGGGAGTGCCCAAAAGCAACGGTCTGACTAAAGAGCAACGTCTTAGCCTGCAAATGGACGAATTTATGAATCGTCGTTATGAGTTCCGTTATAATACGCAGATCGGGGAAGTGGAATACCGGGAGCGTTTCTCGTTTCAGTTTTATTTTCATTCCATCGACAAACGGGCACAAAACAGTATCATGCTTGATGCCCAATCCGAAGGTATTGGCGTATGGGACAGGGACATAGACCGATACTTACATTCCAACCGTGTGCCGATCTACAATCCGTTGGAAGAATTCCTGTTTCATTTGCCTCATTGGGACGGCAAAGACCGTATTCATGCTTTGGCAAACAGGGTTCCTTGCAAAAATCCGCATTGGGAATTGCTATTCCACCGTTGGTTCCTGAATATGGTTTCACATTGGAGAGGAGTAGATAAAATGCACGCAAACAATACGTCGCCCATATTAGTGGGCCGACAAGGAACTCATAAATCAACTTTCTGCCGTGAAATGATTCCGCCTGCGCTTCGCGCTTACTATACAGACAGCATTGATTTCAGCCATAAACGGGATGCAGAACTATATCTGAATCGGTTTGCGCTCATCAACATCGATGAGTTTGACCAGATAACGCTGCCACAACAGGGATTTCTGAAACATATTCTTCAAAAGCCTGTGGTCAATCTACGAAAACCGCACGGTCGCTCGGTACTTGAATTGCAACGGTATGCTTCATTTATCGGTACAAGCAATCAGAAGGATTTGCTGACTGATCCTTCGGGAAGCCGTCGTTTCATTTGTATTGAAGTGACGGGAAACATCGACACTACACAGCCGATAGATTATGAACAGCTTTATGCACAAGCCATGCACGAGATTTATCATGGCGAACGCTACTGGTTTGACAGTGAGGATGAGCAGATTATGACGGAAAACAACCGTGAGTTTGAGCAGACACCGGCTATGTTGCAATTGTTTTACCAGTATTTCAAGACTGCACAAACGAAAGAGGAAGGGGAATTTCTTACTCCGGTTGAAATATTGAATTATCTGAAGAAGAAAAGCGGTATGTCATTGTCTGATAACAAAGTATACCACTTCGGGAGATTGCTGCAAAAATGCGGTATTCCTTCGAAGCATACTTATAAAGGTACTGTTTATCAGGTAATAAAGCTATCATAAGAGATAAAAGCAAGGCTGACAATAAAAGTCTGGATATTTTATTGTCAGCCTATTATCAATGGTTATTGTCAGGTGATAGAACGTTGATATTCATTCACTTGAATGTATTCCTGACAGTATGACAATAAAACAGGTACAAATCATTATGAGATTCAAATTTCCAGGATACTTGTCTTCCACCTTTCTGTTGAGCTATTAAGTTTTTCTAAATAGTTGTATTTGCATCCAACTCTCCATGTAACCAATAGAGCAACCAACGAATAGCCAACGGAACAACCGGACCGCCTATTTACTCTTTCTTCTTGGGAGTAACGAAGCCGATAGGATTACGCGGCTTATCTGCTAAAGCCTTTTGCGCCTGCAATTCGGCTAACGTCTGATTTATTAATTCTAACTGCGTCCGAGTGTCGTCATTGATGTCGTTATAGTCTGCAAATACTTCCTCTATGTACTCCTTTAGTTCCTTGACTTCGTTTTGAAGTTCATATACTGGATCGGTCGGCGGGTTTAACAGTAACTGACGAACCGCAACGAAAGCACGCATTATACCCCTGTTTATTCCAATAGCAGTATCAGAGTTTAGAACACTACTAAGCATTGCTACGCCTAGTTCCGTAAAAGCAAAAGGCATATATTTAAAATTGCTGCCTCTTCCTTTGTTCAAGGTCACAATTTGTGATCTTGAAAGTTCGTCCCTCGTGAGTTCAAACATAAAGTCCTCACCTTCGAACCTTTTTAAATTACGTCTAACAGCTTGTTTTAGCACCCTGTTTTCTATTCCGTACATTTCCGCCAAATCAAAGTCTAACATCACCTTTTACCCGCGTATGTCGTAAATCTTACTTTGTATTACTTCGAGTTGTATTCAACTTGTCGAAATCAGACTGAAACACACGGTCCTGAAAGATACGGTATTTCTCAAATTCGGTTTCTGCATAATCTTTCGCTTGTTCGGCAGACATCTTTCCTGAATCATTTAATATGGGGCGGTCATCGCTATCCAAGAATTTATCTATACGTTTTGCCCAATCTTCCATTGTCATAGGAATATGCCGCTTTGCCCGGTCTTCTGCCAAATCCAGAAAAGCATTGACCAACCGTCCCATTGACTCCAGTTCTTCTTCTTTCAAATAATTCTTTGCTATCGACACATCTGTTTTTACAATCTTTCCGTTAGGAGCTTTCTCCCAGGTAGTTAGTCCCATGTGTTCCTTCTCTGCATCGGCACGCTCTACAATAAGTTCTGCCGCCGTGTGTCCATGAACTGCATAGTGCATTTTGTTCTGGACTTTTTTGAAAAACAAACGTGTGGTCGGGGCATTGAGGTTATAGTCTATGCTGGTAGCATAAATATCTGTTAGCTTTTGGTAGAAACGTCGCTCACTCAATCGTATTTCCCGGATTTCAGCAAGCAAATGTTCAAAGTAATCTTCATTGATGAATGATCCGTTCTCCATTCGCTTTTTATCAATGACATATCCACGAATGGCAAACTGCCGAAGTATAAATGTACACCATTGCCGAAATTGAGTGGCGCGCACGGAGTTGACGCGATAGCCGACTGAAATGATGGCATCAAGACTATAAATAAAAACTTCACGAGAAATATTCCGATTACCTTCTTTTTGAACTATCCGGTTTTTCCGGATAGTTGTATTCTTATCTACTTCTCCTTGCGAATATATATTTTTCAAATGTTCATTAATTGTGCGTATATCAACATCGAACAATATCGACATCGTCTTCTGCGTCAGCCACAAAGTTTCGTCCTGATAAAGCACTTCAATGCCTTCTTCTTTATTCTCTATCTGAAAAATAAGAAATTCAGCCGTACTATTGCGTATTTGCAGTTTCTTGCTTCCGTTATTACTTTCTTCCATATTCATCTTGAACATTCATTTCTTTTATCAGAAACAAATGTACTTAGAACATATCGAACTGCCAAAGATAATATCTCCTATTTTATCTCCACCTTCGTCTGTAATCTTATGTCATTGGAAGCAGCGCCAATCATTATCTGAAAAGTTCCCTAAAAAGATCATAATTACAGTAGAAAGCTTTCTCCGTAATATCTTCGCTTTATGGATTCAACAGATTTTATTCGTATTTTTCCGGTTTACATATTGGTTTACATGAACCGCATAAATTATATGTATAAAGGTACTGGCAAAAACATTTAGATGGAAAAGATATAAACAGGGGAAATAGTAACTTCTTCATAAAACAAACATAAATAAAAGAAACCTGCTTACCCAAAGAATATTATCTTTTCAGTAAGCAGGCTTTCACTCATATTCAAAAATGCAAAGAGCAAAATCTCTCACAAATTTGTGTGTTCCATTAATTGATAGCTATCGGAGCATCCAACGTCTTAATAGTAATTCCATTTGTAGTACCGTTTATACGCCCTGTGGCATCTTTGATAACTCCACCTTCCTGAGTCTCCGATCCGTCTAGTTTATAATAAAGTGCCAAGCCTTCTGAAGCAGGGTCAACACCCAGCATATTCTGCTTAAGTTGATTTTCCGTACGGGCTACACTCCAAACACGGACTTCACTCATTTTACCATGGAATGGACGTTCACCCCATTTGAAACCATAGATTCTACCAATATAAAAACCCATATCCGAATTCGGATCAAAACCGTCAATCCCCCAATCTGAACCAGCCCATTTCTCACCATTTACATAAATGCCTGTTTTTCCTGTCGGTTGATCATAAGTCAACGCTACATGATACCAACGATTTGTTAACAACGGTTTCGTTACACGGTAGTTCTGTCCTCCGGCTACTTCCAAATAATCTTTAGGAGTAATTCCTCCTCCCGCATCACCGATACGGAGGATCATCACACCTTCGGTTCCCATAATCGTATTATTATCGAGGAAATAATCCACATTAATCAATGCTTCGTAAGTGAATGACGAGAAGAAAGTACCGACAGGGAACTTCACAGAAATATAGTGATTACTGAAGTTACCAGCTTTGGTAATTTTCAACGGTTTGGAGAAAAAGAAATATGCAATGTTTGTTCCGGAAAGAGTCGACACCGAAGACGAATGCACCCGCATAGGCAAAACATACGAGTTCCCGGCTTTCAAAGCTTCTAACCCGGAAAGTTCGACTTCTACATTATCCGCATACAATTTTCCACTCGAAATAGAAGATGTCGTACTGCTTAGCTTTACCTGCGAAACATCAAGCATCTCATAATTTGTGCCATACTTTGCATTGTATTCGTCTACTACACTTGGTTCGGCTACACTATATGATACGTCTACCTGAGAGGAAGTTGCTGACGAGAGTCTTGAAACCAGATCAAATGTCATTACATCCATTTCATCTTCCACCGAGAAATTATATTCCTTGCTTTCGAAATAAACCTTAGGCTCCAGCAGGTCATTCATGCTGTCGTTGCAAGCGCCCAACAATAACGCCATACTACCTACCATCAAATAATAGAATATATGTTTATTCATCATCTTTTTACTGTTTTAGAATTTTATAAGTCCACTTATTCCTGCGGTTTATTTGCCGCTTCGTTTTGTTTCGCTTTCCATTCATTGAAAACCCGCTGATTGATTTGAATAGCCTGACGCATCCATTTATAATTTGGCGTATTGTCATAATCATTATCGAAGCGATAAGCTCCTACTCCACCTTTATAACCTTCTCGCGGCATAGCAGCTGCCTGCTTCAGCAATTGACCTCCATTAGTGGCATACTTTTCAAAGTTCTCTGTGCAGATTATTTTTTTAGGATCAACGCCATAACCATCAAAACCGGGATTGGAACTACCATAACTTTGTATAATCCAATAATCGACATACTCATCCAATTCATGGGTAAGCCCATAAATATTTCCATCAATACAGATCATTTTATGTCCTTTACCTTCCGGATCGCTTTTCGGGCCAATGTAATTGTTCATCTCTTTAACCAAATGAATCAAATGCTTATTCTGACTCAATGTGCCATCCATATCAAACACACCACTACCGATTTCCCAGTCTACATCATAACCGTCCCATTCGTTTGCATACAAAGAATCGCACAGAGCTTTGGCAAACTTCGCCAGACATGCATAATGGTTTTCACTTTCAAACTGACCTTCAAATCCCCAATATTTCCAACGGGCTTGTTTCTTCGCCGTTTCCAATTGAGCCGCCGACCAGCCTTCTTCCTCCGCTTGTTTTTCCACTTCGAGGTATACCGAATTTGGTGTCGCACCCTTACCAAGATAAGAAAGCAGACTTACCTGCAACAGTTTCGTTCCTTTCACCTTTTGCACAAACTCTTTATCTGCCTTCTGCTCCGGAGTGATTTCATAACGTCCTGGAGCGCCACTCCACATTGAAACAAAATCCATACTATCGGGCATAGCAGAGAGATATCCTCTTCGATAAGCTCCAGCAGGCGCCCAATTGGAATACCATCCGAAAGCTACGGGACGATTGTAATTCCAAGCAGTCGCCTTATAGGCGCGCAGATTGGCATAATATGCCTCACTCTCCGCATTGTTCATTGTGGCATACCCGCCTATATGGTCTATCTCAATATTCTCCACATCCATGCAAGAAGTTACCATCATGCCTGTCAATGGAATAATATATAACAATTTTCTTAATGATTTCATATTCTTCATCTGTATTAAAATGATACATGTAGGTTATCTCTTACAATCCCACCACAAACGGGTAGAAGACTTATCTTCGCCACCTGCACCGTTATTGAACAACTTCAAGGCTGCTTCATAAATAGCCTTTCCCTCGTTAGTCTGAGAAAAACTGGTGGGATAAATCATACGGCGAATACCGCCCTCAAGAGTTGCGCCCTGCACTGCTCCTTTCAAAGTCTTAATGACATTCAACTTCGGATAACCGGTTCTTCTCCATTCCGTCCACGCTTCCTGTCCGTTAGGAAACAAAGCAATCCACTTCTGAATCATAATTTTTTCCAACTTCTGCTCTGTTGTTCCTTCAAACTTGGCAGTAGTCTCACACGGAGCAGAAAGTGTTTGCCCATACTGATAATGGGAAAAAACATATGCCCGAGGTGACAAATTGGAATTCATATAATCGTCTACAGGATCGGTCACACCATTCTCCTGAAAAGACATATCAATGCCCTGTTTATACCATGAATCCGCACTGCCGAAACCTTCCCACACTAAAGCTGCTTCCGCACGCAAAAAATAAACTTCCGATGCACGCAGCCAATATGTAGGAGTTCCACTTTGAATATTGGGCTTTGAGCAAGATTTGTAGATGTCATTCTGCGCATTGGCATGCCCTGCCGGCACCGCTTGATACGTTTTTCCGTCGAAAGCCTCAACACCATAAGAGGCATTACCATCCATCGGCAAAAAATAAACGCTCAAACGCGGGTCTTCATATCCCATCAGATAAGAAAAGATGGAAGAACCCATACGAGCTTCATTATAGTTGCCTGCCAACCATTCAATGTTGTTGCGGAAAGTCATACCCGCTCCTTGACTCATTTGAGCCGCATCATCCTTAGCCGTCATCACGCCAATAGAATGATTCACTGCTTGAGTAGCATACTTTTTCGCCAGTTCCGCATCAGCGAAGCGGACACGCATAGCCAAACGAAGCATCAGCGAATTGCCGTATTTCACCCATTTGGTAGCATCTCCGGCATATACCGCATCATAAGCGCCCATTACATTCACCCCATTTTCCGCCTTTTCCGTTAATTCTTCAATGGCTGCGGTCAATTCTTCAAACATCGCCGTATACACCTCTTTCTCCGAATCGAACGGAATGTTCATTGTAGCGTCCGCCGCATGAGAATAAGGCATCGGACCGAAACTTTCAAGTGTCTTGTGCCAAGCGGAAATCTTCAGAATTTGAGCCAAAGCAAAGACTTCGGGCGTACCATTTTTCTCGGACGCTATTTTCAATTTCTTCCAAGGATCAAGAGCATTGGTATAAGACTGTGTATAGGTCGCTTTTATCCAATTGTCCAACAAATAATAAGTAGTATTGTTACTACCTGCGTTCCAACCGTTACTGTTGTTCTCGCCAAAAAATCCACTCCAATTATCGGCCGACAGATGATAAGCTATTTGATATTCATTGATAACATCTGTATCATCAGCCTGTGTGCCTACGGGAATCACTGTCCGTTGCATAGCTGTAATCAGCCCTCCGACTTCAAAACCATCCATCGCACCTTCTCCGTCGCTCATCTCAAATTGGTTGGTATTGATTTCTTCAAAATTGCATGAGGCAAATAGCGCCATTGCGCATATCACCGCTAATAGTTTAAAATGATTCATTTTTCTCATAATAAAGAAGGTGTATTATAATTTAAATTTAATACCGAAGCCAAAGCTACGAACACTCGGTTGCATAAAATAATCATTACCTTGTCCGTAAGTACTAGTGGAAGGAGTCAGTTCCGGATCGAACGGAGCTTCGCAATACAACATCCAAGGATTGTTGGCTATAAACGAAACTGTAACATCTTTCAACACGTTACCAAACCACTTATTAGGCATAGTATAGCTAAAGGTAAGTTCTTGCAAACGAATATTGGTGGCACTGTATACATAGTAACCGGAAGTTTCATAATTTCCCGTACCTGTCATCTGATAATAAGACTTCGCATCTACCAGACCTTGTCCCTTCAACAATACGCCTCCCGCTTCACGAGCCTCAGCCGAACGTTTGGACACACCGTAACGATCAAGCAATGCCTCTGTAGAAGAGGTCACCACACCACCAAAACGCCCGTTGATTTGGAATCCGAGTCCAAAGCCTTTGTATGTCAACATATTACTCCATCCCAGATTAAAGTCAGGAGAAGTTTTTCCCAAATAAACAGGTTCCCCCTTTTCCATTCCAAAGGTTCCGTCGCTCTTTACCTCAACATATCCCAGGTGGTCTTTCTTCAAGAAGGTGTTGGCATAAATATCGTGGATACTTCCGCCTTCTTTCAAGATGACACGACCACCATCCTTCAAAACCTCCGGAATATTAATCGGTTCATCCATCAAATCCGTATGATAGTTTTCAACCATCTCCTTAATCTCGTTTATATTTCGAGAGAATGTCAATGTTGAAGAGATTCCTAATCCGAACTTAAACTGATCGGAATAGCTTAATGAAGCCTCCCAACCACGATTTTCCACATTACCGGCCTGCAAATAAATCTGCTTGTATCCGGTATATTCCGGAAGATCACCCAAGAAGGTCTGATTGTATGTATTAGAATGATAGTAGGTTACCTCCGCACTTAATTTATTCCACAACTTCAGACTTAATCCAAATTCGTATGACTTTGTACGCTCTGCCTTGAAATCAGTAAACGGATAGATACCGGTAGGATCTAATGCACCACCCACAATAGGGGTAGTTACCGTACCCGGAGTCAGTCCCGAACGGGATACAGGCGCACCGACTTCCGTATACGAACCACGAACTTTCAGGTAAGAGATAAATTCGGGCAATTTGACCATCTCGGAAATAATCCCGGACAGACCGATTGAGGGATAGAAGAAAGATTCTTCATCGGTATTCACCAAACGTGAATTCCAGTCATTACGTCCGGTCAGCGTCAAATAAAGCATACTCTTCCAACCAAGTTCCAAATTGGCAAAAACAGCATGATTACGTACACGACTATCACCACCCTTTTCTGAGATACGACCATTAGCCGGATCGATATTAGAAGCCGCAAATTTATTGGGCACTCCCAATAATGTCCCTTTGTATCCTCTCTCCAATGCCCAATAGTTAGAATAGTTCCAACCCGCATTGGCAGAAATACTGAAATCAGCTATATGTTTATTTACGTTCAACATAAAGTCGGCATATTCCTGACGGTCTTCATAGTTATTGTATCCATACAGTCCTTTCTTTCCTTCCGCAAATTTATCGTCGGATGAAGCGTAAATCTTGCGTTCAAACAATACATGTGTGTCATCCATTCTGAAACGGGCTGTCGCATTCAACCAATCGGTAATATTATAAGTCAACCCTACGTTGAACATATAACGACTCTTTTCATTCGTAGCTACATTGCGATAAGCAGTCCAGTAAGGGTTCTGTGAAGCATATACCGGATCTGCCACCGGCCAATACTGAACCGGAAGTTGGCGACTTTCATCGAAATGTTCGAATGACTTAATTCCATCAAAGTCTTCACCACGAGGGAACAAATAGGCGGCCATCACCGGATTCCAATATTGTCCTTGCGATACCATATTCTTGTCTTTCTGTTTCACATACGACGCACCTAAATCGAGTTGTAATTTATCATTAAGGAAAGTTGCCGTATTACGGATTGTGAAATTCAAACGATCATATTCATTATTAGGTACAATACCTTTGGAATTGGTAGAAGAAACAGAAGCAAAAGTCTGATTCGATTTCGTACCGGTGGTCAACGTAACCGAATTAATAAAGTTTGTTCCGGTATTAAAGAAATCCTTCTTAGGATCATAACTTGTAGGAGTCAACAGTTTCTCACCCCAGCTTTCATACATATCTTTTTTGTTACCATACGTATTTTGAAACTCAGGAGTCATATAAGCTTTGCTGAACTCTGAAGAAGAAGAGAACTGCACTGAAAGTTTTCCTTCTTTTCCTTTTTTAGTGGTAATCAAAATTACACCGTTAGCGGCACTACTACCATACAACGCAGCAGCCGAAGGACCACTCAAAACAGAAAGACTTTCAATATCTTCGGGATTGAAGTCGGCGATTCCTTCTGTTCCGGCCTTACCTTCACCCATAATACCACTGTCGGTATTTCCCATATTGGTATTGAACAAAGGAATACCGTCCACCACATACAAAGCATTATTATCACCTTCAATAGATTTTGCACCACGCATTACAACACGTGTCGCACCACCAACTCCACTAGCACTTTTGTTTATACTCACTCCGGCTATCTTACCGTTCAGCGAGTTTACGAAGTTAGCATCTTTTACCGTAGTCAGAGCATCTCCCTTGACTTGTTGTACATTGTAAGACAACGCCTTTTCTGCACGTTTGATACCCAATGCCGTCACAACAACTTCATCGAGCACTTCTGTATCCTGCTTCATTACAACCGGATAGAAATCTTTCTTGGAAACAGGAATTATCTGTGCAGCATATCCGATATAAGATACTTTGAG
Organism: Bacteroides sp. 3_1_13; assembly: GCF_001185845.1. Lineage (NCBI taxonomy): Bacteria > Pseudomonadati > Bacteroidota > Bacteroidia > Bacteroidales > Bacteroidaceae > Bacteroides > Bacteroides sp. 3_1_13. The sequence goes on along the minus strand of NZ_KQ236955.1, from coordinate 1,895,928 downwards.
AATAGATTTCTCTGCCGCCTTGATCGTAAAGTTACCATCGAAATCGGTAATCGTACCTGTAGAACTACCATCCACAGATATATTTACTCCAATCAACGGTTCACCGCTTTCATCAGTAACCTTTCCTTTGATATTTTTAAGGGTTTGTGCAACTACAGGCTTCTTTTCAGCTATTATGATGTAGTTACCTTGAATCTGGAATGAAAAGCCCGTCCCTTTTAAGATGGTATCAAGTGCGGTTTCGAGGGATGCGTTCCGCAAGTTTAACTGGGCTATTACTTTTCCTTTTAATTCGGAATCACTATAATTTATAGACTTTTTAGACTGTTTTTCCACAGTTTTTAAGGCATCAATGACAGTGATGTTCTTTTGCTGGATAGTTATTTTACTATCATTTTGAGCCAAAGCGAAAGTCTGTATAAGAATAAGACTTAAAAAAGTGAGAAAGACCCGCTTATGAGCTATTTTTTCTGCTATTTTTTCGTAGATTTGTAGCATCTTTAGTATTAGTTAATTGGTTATTATTCTAGGATCATTCAGAATAGCGTCAATATTACGCTAATATTAAAAGAGATTGATTTCATATCCGGGAGGAACGGCCATTCCTTCCGGGTATTTTTTTGCATTACGTATTAAATTTAAAAGGTTCTACAATATATTTATTCTTTACTAGTTACATAGCACTTATTTCCCTTGATAACATAGTTTACATTTCCTACAACTTGCGATATAATCTTCATAACTTCCTCCAGATTCGCCTGTTTGGAGAAGCGGAAACTATATGTATTCTTTTTCAAGCTATGAAGGCTATATACAAAAGCATAAGGAAATTTGCGTTCAAGACTTGTAAAAATATCCTCCAGATACATATTACTAAAAACCAATTCCCCACGTTGCCATGCCGTCACATCATCTATCTCAGGCATCCGCAGATTGTGCGCTTTCGTATGTTTGTCATATACCAACTGTTCATTAGGCTTTAAAATAATATTGGACAGCAAGTTATTGAATTCAACTTTCACACTACCTTCCAGCAAAGTAGCCATCAGTTCGCTATTTTCCGGATAAGCATTTACATTAAATTCAGTACCTAAAGCAGTAACTTGATAATCATTGGCCTTTACAATGAAAGGATGCTTCTTATCCGGTTTCACTTTAAAGTTGGCCTCACCAATCAAATATACGCTTCTAGTCTCTCCTGTAAATTTTTCCGGATATAGTAGTATACTCTTCGAATTCAGCATGACATTTGTACCATCCGGTAATGTAAGTTCACGAATTTCCGCTGTCGGTATATAGCATTCAACTAAATCTTTTTCCGGCCGTTCCTTTTCCAACATCAAATAAATAGAAACGGATGAGACTGCTAACAAGAAAATAGCTGCAGCTCTCCATATAAGCAACTGGTAATTTCTACGTGAAGTGATAGACTGCATTCCCAGATTCTGCCGCATTCGTTGTATTGATTGTTGTATGCCATCAGGCACTTTCTGTTCTCCTGCTTGTTTCCAAAGCTCACGAAGAGCCTCACTCTTTTCATCAACATGCTCCTCATCAGCCAACCACTGTTGCACTTTCTTCTGTGTTCCGGCTGAATAGCTATTATGGCCGAATAATTCTACGAGTTGTTGAATATAATTTTTCATGAATCTTTTTCTTTCTTTTTTGGGCTTTATACACTAAATACAACTACTACATACATACTACTTAAAAATATTAGAGAAAAAAATAAAAAAGAGGAGTACTTTCTTTAATTCGATCAATGCTAAATAAACCTGATGCTCTATTGTTCGGATAGAAACATCGAGTTTATCAGCTATTTCTTTATGACTTAATCCCCTGAAACGACTAAGTTCGAATATCAACCTCCGACGCTTCGGCATTTTCTCCAGGGTGAGTTGAATAATCATCAACATCTCCTTATAATATACGTTATTCAAGATCTCTTCCTTTTCTGTTAATTCATAAAGAAGAGTCTTCTCTATAACTTCCGACTGATATTCCTGTTCTACCTGTTGATGTTTAAAGATATTCAGAACTATATTTCTAGTCATTATAAAAATATAATTGTCTAGTTCTTTATCATTATCCAGCCACAACTCAGGCTGCAACCAGAGCTTACAGAAAACATCTTGAGCCACATCTTCTGCATCCGCTTCCGATTTTAGCAGCATTTGAGCAAAGTTCTTTACCTTTGGAAAATTCACAGTGAAAAACCTCTGAAACTTTAATTCAATCTGCCTGTCATTATTCTCCATCTCTCTAGTATTTTTCAGTGTTAGCGGTTAAATCAAATATTACATATATTTAGGTCTAAGGAATGATTCAATATAATATTATACATTAAATCATAATCTAAAAGCAAAATAAAAGATTAATAACACAATAAAAAAATATTATAACTCTTTTTTGGTTTATTTCTTCCAAGCAGCTATCATATAGAACTTTCCAGAAAATAAATAAAATGTATATTATACACCCATAAAAATAAAAAGGCTTCATGAATCAATGATTCATGAAGCCTTATAAAGAATACTCGTACTCGAAGCGGGACTTGAACCCGCACAGCCGCAATGGCCAAAGGATTTTAAGTCCTTCGTGCCGGGTCACCATTCGAGCATCCTAATGGCTATAAATCAACACATTACCTAATTTACATCTATCAATGTACCCATGTGGTTTACATATTGGTTTACATCAACCATGTAAAACAAGATAAGTTATTCAATACGTTAATAATCCCTTTGCAGTATAATACTGCACTACAAAAGTAATGAAATTATTTGTTCCAATAGTCAAATTACAGCATATTGATAATAAAAAAACAGCAAATGAATTTCTTCAAATGCTGTTTTTATCGATGACGATTATTCTTCATATATATTCCTTATCTCACGCCAAGGAGAAGTAGTACTGTAAGAATTAAAACACCCTTTAGGAACATATAATTTAGTATATTTAGCTTGGTCAGAATTAAAAATAGAAGCTGCGGAATATGGAGCAATCCGAGTTTTTATATGTACCTCAATATTAGCAGAACACCCCCAAAATATATTATACCCTATATTCTTTAAATTTGAACCTATATTTATTTTTTTTAGACCACAGCCCAAAAACGCTTCTGTCTCAATAGTAGTCACAGCCTCTGGAATATCAATATCTTTTATTCCCGACGAAATAAACAGCTGTTTGCTTATTTTATTTAAATTAGACGGTAACTTCACTGTCTTTAGCGATGTACACTTATGGAAACTAGCATTACCTATTTCTGAAATATTATCATGTAAATTAATTTTCGACAACTGAGTACAACAAAAAAAAGCATATTCTTCTATTTTGGTTATATTATCAGGAAGGACTATTTCTTGCAAAGTCCTACAATTGTGAAATAATCTAATAGGTATAGTATTGGATTTGGTAGTATACTGTTGATGATTATGTATATAATATGTCCCTCCACCAACAAAAAATGCATTAGACAAATCAAGCTTAGTCAACTTTCCGTTTGTTACATACTCATCACCATATACATTTGTTCGGGACATCTCCCTAACAAACAACATATCATCACCATTTACATAACCTCCAAGAGTTAAGTCCGTTATTTCATTCTTTTTGTCATCACTAATATAATTACTTAATGTCCCTCCTTCACTTAAGAATATGACAGCTTTTCCCCCTTCTATCCGATTTTTACCACCTTGTATTATCTGCACCTCCCGTTTAACATCACTTTTTTCATCATAAAATAGTAAACTTGCACAGCGAATTTTATCCGTTGTATTTTGTTTGATAGTATAATAAAGAGTATGACTTGATATTCCACGAGTATGTGATGCTTCTTGTATCCAATCCACAGCAGGTAATTTTACCTTAAAATCAAAATTACTTTTAACTCTAACAGTAATCATTTCTTCACTATCACTTACTAAATACTTAGCTGAAGTAAGTAACATTCCTTCTCCTGTTTGATAAATATGTATTGTCTCTGATTTATCATTTCCTCGAATTATAATTTCCCCTTCACGTTTATCATATTCCCAACTATACTGTACAGTAAATGATAAAATATTGCTAGACAAAGAGCGAGATTTATTATTTTGAACAATCCAACTTTGATATGCTGGCGGAATAATGACTTCATATTCTATATTCGATTTTACTTCAACATCAATTATATGGTTAGATTTATCCAACTCAAAAATATTTGATGATACTAAAAGTGCGTCTTGCTGTTTTTGAGTAATCTTTATTCTTTTTTCTATTTCTCCGACTTTCAAAGTTAATATAGCATTACGTTCATCATAAAATGTGTTCTCTGTTACTTTTATCGTCAGTGATACAGTACCTGCTACTCCATTATTAGAGGAAACAGTACACCATTCTATATTAGTTGGTATAGCAATATTCCATTTCTTGTTAGTCTCGAAAGTTAAAGTTTTCTCCTCATTATTTGAGGTAAAACAGATTCCTTTTTCAAAATACCCTTCACTTTCTCCCAAAGGTATTAATATAGTCTCAACATCATGGCTTTCTTCCTCTCTTGAATCGTTGACAAGATTATCATCTCCACAACCTATCAATACAAGAAGCGCATATACAATGCTACTAATAAATACAATATAATTATTTCTCATTATTTCATTCATTTAAAAACAGTAAAGGAGTAAATGCTAGCCTAATAAGACTAGCACTATACGGTTAAATCCCAATTATTGTTTAATAAAAGTTTCTGTATGCCCTCCTTCTTCGATTAACTTCAAGCTGTTATCGGAAATTTCAACTGTATAAGTTTCAGGGTCATCATCTCCCCAATCAAGAACCAACTTAGTACTACCGTCAAATGTATAAGAGAATGATTCTGTATTAGACTCATCATCATACACATCATAAGATTCCCAAGTTCCTTTACCGTCTGATTTAAAAGTAACAATTTCTTTGTTTCCACCTCCCCACGTATAAGACCAAACACCTACTAACGGATTTTCATCTTCATCATCATCGCTACAAGAAGTAAAACCTGCACATAAAGCAATAACCAATAAAGTCGCAAACAATCTAAATGTTTTCATATTCTGTAAATAATCTTTTTGTTAATAAATTAATTGTAGTATAAGCTGCTCAAAAATTGAGTTGGCTACTTAAAAGATAGTAGCAAAAGTTGTTTCTTAATGTCTGATTCGTAGTTATATATCGTTTTATCTACCCTGTTCCCTTTGGATAGTATTACACAATGAAAAAGGCGTGGAAACTATTGAATATTATCATATTGAGGCTCTGGACTGCCCAAGGTTGAATAATAAACAATAGCCCACGCCAAACGATATATAGACTATCTTAACAAGATAGGTATATAACATTGACGTGAGCGTTCTTGCCTATTATCTTCAACCTTCGAAATTGTCCAGATTCCAATATGAGATAATATCTTAAACGCTCTTCGTTAACTAATATGTCCTTTCAGACCTAACACATTAGGCATCTGAAATTGCCACAAAGTTACAAAAAGCGTTTGTAATAGCAAGAACTATTGTTTATTAAAAGTTGAGGGTTATTTCTGCTTTATAAATTTATGGTAGTGGAAAAAATCAAGACTACCCATATAAAAACTAAATCTCTGAATTTTTCCACCCCACCGATATTTCATGCTTATGGCTTTATAAACTGATTTTTTATCCGTTGAACGGTGGAAATACCAATACTTTGTAGCTTAGCTATATTTCTGATTGAATAGCCTTTTCTTAGTAAAGCAATGACTTCTTTATATTCCTCTTTTTTCTTATCATCCGTTTTGGTTGAACCTGTCTTTCTGCCAAGTTTACCACCTTTGGCAATATAATTTGCCCTACCACTATTCAAACGGTATTGAATATTGCTTCTTTCGATATTTGCCATTTCTGCAAGTACTGTCACCATGATAGAAGCTATTGGATTAACTTCCCCATTTGGTTGCAAAGTATATAAGCCCAAGTTCTGTATGTAAACCGACACTTTCGATTCATGCAATATATCCAAAGAGCGAAGAACCTGTAATGTACTTCTTCCTAGTCTTGACAATTCAGACAAAAGTAGGATATTCACAGATTCACGTTTACAGTATTCCAAACACTCCCCTAAAATCTGTCTTTCCTCTATTTTCTTTGCACCTGAAATATGCTCCTGGAATATATTCACAATTTCTATATCCTGTGAGATAGCATATTTCTTTAAATCCTCTATTTGTCTGCTCGTGTCCTGTCTGTCATTACTTGACGAAACACGAGCGTATATTACGGCTGTTTTCATTTTATTCTTTGATTAAATTGATAACATGAAAGAATGTGTTCAAACCACCTTTACAAATTTATTTGAACACATTCCAGTTTTGAACACTAACGAGGTTTATTCGCTTCCTCAATATCCCATAAGCCAACTAAAAGAATAAGCAAGATTAACGGAACACAACCTGTTATAAAAGACAATACCACCCAAAAGAGCCAAACAAGTATCTTATAATAAAACATGATTCTTTATTTTACGTAGTTAATAAAATAGGAGAATACCCATTTCTGAATATTCCCCTGTTTAATCAATCAATAAACCACTTATATTTAGTGTCTCCATGCAAAGCGGCATTTATACCCGTTGCTATTTCGGTTGCATTTACCGCTCTATCCAAGAATGAATCTATATAACTGCTCTTGTTTGCTCCTGTCAATAGATTGTACAATTTCCACATACTAATATCATTCCCCAAGCTCCCAAAGTTCTTATCATTGATATATGCTTTTGCAACTGTATTTATCTGCGAATCAGTGATGAGCATTTTAGGAATATCTTTCTGATAACCTTGTGGCAATGATTGATAAAGTCTCATTCTCCCAAGTAATTGGCAAAATTGGTGTTCTGTGAGATATGAGTTACTAAGTGTTTGCATTAAATGTAGATGTTTTGCAGGTTGATAACTCTGAAACATTTCTAATACAGCCCGATATAAATCTTTGGTATTAGTAACTTCCAAGCAACTAAGAAAACCGTCTGTTGACACACACAAGTTTGTACAAACCTTACAAATAAAGCCAATAAACACTTTAAATCGTTCTGCTCCTTTCTTTGAATAAAGATTAGTGTGATTATAAGCACGAACACCACCAATAGTTAATATTAACTTATTCCCGTTCACCGTTTCGTAAATCGTAGGAATCTGAATAATAAAAGCACATCTTTCGTAGTAGATAGTCTTGTCACTTTCAAGAAGTTGATTTGCAGGTTTGTGTATTGCTTCGGGTATTCTCCCCTTGATAATGTGACTTACACGAATATCGGGCTTATCAATACTTTCACCACTGAAAAACGTATTTGCAGCGTCATAAACAGTATCAATAAATGCAGGGTGAGGAATTGTAAGCTCATTATCTTTGGCGAATACGGGTGTAATACAATCTTCTTTTAAATGTTGCATTGTTACCTCTAGTGTATTAGCTTCCAAGAAATGAGGATTCTCTTTTTTAACTTTTGGTTGTTCTTCGATTATTACCGCTTCTTCTGCATACTCACCAAAGTTACTTTCTCTTCTTACCTGTGGCACATTGCCAATAATTTGTAGATTTCTCATAACGAATAAAATTTTAAATGATTTATAAATTGATTACGTGGATTGAAATATATTTCATTTCTCTCCAACTACCCTCGGGGGACGTTAGAACTACTGTTCATGTGTTCATGTAACTTTCAATTCAGTAAATCATAGGAGAAATGAGCTGATATATATTTAAGCTCTTATTTTTATAGGTAGGGGGGATTATATATAAGTACCTGTACTTTATTGCACGCATATCTTTCTACTCTCCACAAATGGAACTACTTTAGACCATTACAGAATGTGGCATAACCATATAACCAATGTTTGAAGAATGAGTATCATTCATTTTTTAGCTTCCCCAATTATTCGTAAATTTGTGTATCCCATGAAGGAAGGATTACCGTATTACATTGAGGGCTTTTTATCTCCATTTCCCAATTACTATCAATGTGGTAAATTCATTTCTTCGCAGTCTTTCATAGATAAAGCCATGTCTGATAGATTTTATTGCAGTCGCCTATATACTAGTATTAGACGACCTTTTTCATTTTTGTAGCATAACCATAAAAAGTAGGGCAATTTGACGTCTGCCCTACCGCTTGTGGTTATGAAAATTTCTTCTTATTACCTACCATGTCAGAAGTATATACCTATCAAGAATTACGTGAATTAGCCTTGAAACACGGAATCAGAGATAATAAAGTCCATATCGGTGTATGGATACAAACACAAGGCTATCAAAAACAGAGAATACAGATTAACCACATTAGAAAAACATTTTATTTAAAATCCCATGATTGAGACAAGAATCCCAATAACACCTGACACAAGTACCACCCTTACAGATGAAACAACAGAACACATTGTTAATCACAAGGTAACAATCAAAATAGACAGAGATTATTTAAGAAAGAAGTATGCAGAACTATACGAACAACTGGCAAAAATAAAGCTGCCGCCCTCTTACAAGAAGAAATAAGTCCTCCGGTATCACCGACAACGTGTAAATCATCGTTAATAAAGCAATACTTACAGCCATTAACCAACGATATATTTATTCATATTTTTCTATTGTCATATAAGTAGCATAATTAAAATAATCGTATTTTTGCAGAAAAAGATTATTATGGTAGCTACAACTATTCATTTATTTATGGCTCTTGCATTATTTCTTATCCAAAACTGGATTGGAAGTAAATCTTATTCAAGAGGATATGTAAAATTTTCTCTATTAGACGATAAAGATGAAGCTTTATCTTTTAATTTTGTTATAAAAGTTTTTGGCCCAATTGTCTATCTTATTATTATGGTTGCAATATTACAATATTTTCATTGCAATCAGTTCCTATTTAACATCATAAATGTTGTCTATTATTATATCCTAATTAGGATTATAACTATATTTTTATACGAGCGTTCAAGTATTGTAAACTGGTGGAGGATAATATTCTATTACTCGTCCATTTTAACAATATCTTCAATTATATGTAGCAAATTCATTAACTCTGTAGATAATCTATTACCTGATTTTTCTGAAATAAAAAATGAAATTTGGCTATTGATAATTATATTCTTATACCAAGTAGGAAACAGAACAGAAGAAATATTACCAAAGGAGCCGTATGAGACTTCAAGGGCTTATCTACCAGAGCTGAAACAAAGAAAGAAAAGATATATCCTAAAAAAATATTCACATTACAAGAAAGAATATTGGAATATAATAGACAAAATTTCCAATCAAAACATACAAATAAACACTACAATCATTGCCATTCTAATTTTTGAAAATTTCAATAGACCACCAATTATTAGATTTGTCGAGCGTTGTCTAATTAAAATAACAAAGAAAGAAATGACGTTAGGGATAATGCAAGTATCTTCCAATAGAGCCATAAGTGATACTCAAAGTGTTGTTATAGGAACAGAAAATCTTTGTTCTAAATTTCGAAAGAATCAAAAGGAAAGCGAAACAGCTAGATTTCGACTAATGATAAAGCATCATTGTCCAGATAGAAAATATATTCGACAAGTTTTATTTATTACCAAATGTATTATTGATAATCTAGATAATCGCTATGATTATAGTGACTTGTATAGTGAAATAGAACATGAATTTGAGCTTTATGAAACCATTTAATATTGAAAGTATGGATAATAAGAATAATAACGTTAAAAATTATATTGAACAAGGAAAAGAATTAAAGAGTGGACAAATAGCATCAAGCCATTTAATTAAAACTCTAGAAATCTACGGTTTCATTCCTGTTAAAACAGGAAGAATCATATATAATGAAATTATAGATATCCACCCAAGAATAGATACTTTCGCTGTATATAGTAATAGAATCGTATCAGATAGCAAAGCACTACCATACTATAAAAAAATTTCATATAACCAGGAAGACATTGAATGCGACGTAAAATATGTCTATTCTCCTAATTTAAATTACGATGTAATATTAAAATGTCTTTCTTATTTAGATACTGGTAGATGCAATGGTTTCAAAACACATGACGAAGCAATTAAGTATATCAGCAGTATCATAAATAACAATATCGTTGTTTTTAAAACAGAATCGGGAGAAACCGAGCAAGTAAACACCAAATTTCATCTTGGTAATAAACATCAAGCTTTTCATATAGCACCTAAAGGTTCATTTGTTATGTATAGACAACCCCATGATAATGAACTTGGGTGTTTTTGCTTTGAATTCCAAGTTCTATGTCGATATGTAAACCATATCACAGGCAACGTTTCATACCTAATTTTAGACCCTTCTGAAATAAATATATTATGATAGTTTCGCAATTCTATTCTCTATCAGACACTTTTAAATTTGGTCAATACAAGGGCATGGCATTAAGCGATGTTATTGACTGGGATTATCAATATATTTATTGGTGCATGAACAGCATTTCCAATATGGAATTTCTAATTTATGATTCTGCAATAGAAGAATTAAAACAAGTCTATCCCCATTTTTATATATCTAATGATTTTGAAAACAAAAGAATACAAAGATTAGAGGAAGCTAGTAATATGACTACCATGTTAGAAGACAATAATGATTTCTACTACGATAGTGACTATTTTGAAAATAAAACTAATGAGAAATATAATGGCTTCTATGCACAAGATGAAATGGGATACAATGATGATGAAATAGACACTATTTTTGACGGTAATCCAGACGCTTATTGGAATATTGATTGAATAATAAAAGCCGCAGTTGAGCACATTTGTAAGTGTACTCGCTTGCGGCTATTTTTATGGTTTAAAATTAATCAATAAATCTCTTAATCAAATATCCCCTAGTTGGCTTTCCCTCGATTCGTTGAGTTCCAGCTTCCAGTTCAACCCATTCTTTTAAGTTCATAGGCTTCTTCATTCCAAATTGTTGTGCAATCGCCTTCAGTTCCTTAGAAGGCATAAATGCACCAATCGTTAATAATGTTTTTAGGCGTTGACCAATATCACTATCAGCACAAATATTCTCTTTTTTTAAAGCTTCAAGAGCAACTTTTACAGCCTTCATACTTCTTAACTTTTTCACCTGTTCCACTCCCAATTTACACAAAGCGTCTCTTATGAAAGGATATTCTTTTTCAATGCTCTGTTTTGCTTCAATATCCAAACAATATTTCATATCAGCATACAAGATAAATGTTTCCAAGAATGTAGGCTTCTTACAAACAGGCTTTATAAAGTTGTCGTCTAGTTGCACCCATTCCACTTTGGAATGTAATATACCTGCCCTCTCATATTCAGCAACTAAATCTTTCTGTGAACGATATATGCTATTCATTAACCTATAATTATAGAGTACAACTTTAGCTGCCATATCATTAACAATAAACTCATCATTTTTTTTATCATATTTGAGAAATGAGGATTTACCTAAATCTGACTTTTGTTGCTTCTTTGCTCCTATCGAAAGTCGGTTATATGCAGTAGCCCTTTCTTCAGCATATTCCAAGTCTTTTTCTATCTCCTTTTTTGCATCCTCATAATTTTCATAGTAGTCTTTTGGTCTTGTATTGAAAATATGAACGACCAAATTTCTAAACGGATTATTTGTATTTCTTATTCTCCCTGCAATTTGGGGAATATCCATATCAACACTTAGTAAAGTATGTTCATTATGAATATTACTCACGACATAACAGATACCTGTTTCAGAATAAAAATCCACTCCTTCAAACGATTTGGAAGTTATGAAATTAAATTTCTTTGGCGCATCCGTAGAACTAGATATCTGATATTCCCCTAATGTTCTACGGTTCTTGTCTTCATCAGCACAAATAATCCTGCAATCATCATTTGTAAGATGAGTATATTCTAATATTTTCTTTATTTCTGTGACACTGTTTATAAAGAAGTAAGCTTCGTATGATTTCAATTCATCTTTTTTTATATATCCCTCTCTCTGATACGCTTTAATAAGATTTGCAGTAAGCATATAAGCTCTATTGGTTTTATAAGGTAGAATCGTTAAAGGCTCTATATGTTTCCAATCAGCAATATATTCTTCCACGTCTTTTAAAGCATCCGGTTTGAAATCCATGGCAATTGGAGTAGCAGACATAAAACAATATGATTTAAACTCATTAAAATGTTCCAATACTCCTTCTACGGCTTCTTTTCTATAAGAATATATTTTCAAGAGATTATGATATTCGTCAACTAATAACCTATACTCTTTGGGGATAATAAGAGAAACTAGAGAAGGTATCTTATCATAAGTACACATTATTTTTTTCGTTCCTTCTTTAGAAAGATATTCTTTTAATCCTTTCTTTAATGTAGGAGTGAATGTACCATACAATCCGAAAAGATTTCTAACCGGACTCAATCCTGCCTTTCTATTTTCAGCCTTCCACACAATACTATTTCCGTTCTCATCTTTAGGTGGATAACACTTGTTTTCTATTAATTCAGTGGTAGGAACTACAATCACATAATTCTCACCATTTTTAAGAGCAATTGTTGTTCCGCCACAACCTGTGACTACTTTATTAAAGATACAATTATGAGGAAGGTCTTCTAAATCAAGAAAGCCGTCATGTTCTTGGATTTCTAGTTTTTTCATGTCTATTATTCAGAAAAAATTGTAACGCTATCATCGACTACAAAATTAATACTTTATAAATACCTGTACTACCATTTTCCTGACTTTCCATATTTTTTATATAGCTATAATCTGCAAAAAAATGTAACGAGAAAAATCGACCAAAAATAGCATCCTCGAAATAGGACATTTTTCGAACAGGGTCTATAAAAGTATTTTTTCGGTAAAAATGTCCTTCACATTATAGGATTTCCTCAATCAACAAATAACATCTTTCACCCTTGACCTTACATTCGGACACCATAAAAAAATCGCTTATAGTCTTACTTGTTATGGCTTTAGGGGGATGTATATTCAATAGAGCATAAATTCTCTTTATTTCTTCTTTTGTATATTTACGAGTGTATTTTTGACCAACAGTAAATGAGTTCTTTATTAAGCGAATTACCTCTGTTCCGGTTGCCTTCTCGCTGTATTGCTTCCGTATCATGGCTTCCATGATTTTCTTTTTGGAATATTTGAGTTGTTCAATCACTTCCTTACCTACTGTATCATAAGCTTCAACAATAAATGAATCAGCCGCAATTAAATCCCGCTTGTATTCCAGTTCCATTTCAGTAACACAATCTCCCAACATCTCCAACTGGCGGACTATCTCTTTACGCTTGTCTTTAATGGATTGAGATTTATTTTCCCTCTTTAGCCGTTCAAAGTCACCTATCGAATAGTAAAATCCATGTTGATAAGAAATAAATGAATCACAATTATCGTATGCCTCGTTTAGAGAGCCTTTATCGTAATAATAATTTTTCATCAATTCCTCATCTATGTAGTTGTCTATTGCAAACCAATTCTCTCTCCCGTTCCTATCAAGCATCTTATTAAAAGGAAGACTTTCCAGTGCAGCACGGTAAGCATCACGGGAAGCCCTGTCTGCTGCACAATCATAAAAGTTCTTCATTGTTCGATATATCTCCTTGCTGCAAACGATATATCCTTTTATTTCTTCTTTCGTTCTTTGTGGTATACCTTCTTTAACGTTACTAATGTGTGTAATTGATGATACACCATTTCTGAATCGTCCAACCATCTGGATAGCATCAGTATAAGGGTCTATCATTGTATGTTCTGCAAAGTAAACATCGGTTAACATTATTACATGAGGTTTCTGTTCTAACTCAATATCCACAGCATTGAAAAAACGGCTAGTGAAAAAATTGTACCATTTCATTTTATCAATACTGTACTGTTCATAGGCATTGGTAAATTTATTCCTTCCCAACTTATCAACACTCTTAGGGGCACAAAAGACTGCGGAATCTTCCAATAAATCTAGTTGCTTCATCAATGAATATATAATATCAGTTGAATTGATAAACACACAAATCGGAAGTGGTGCAGCTTCCTCATTATTTAGCTTGGATAGTGTATCTTTAAATGCTTGCAGCGTATTATTCGTATGATGAAGCCAAATCTCCTTTTTATAATCGAAAGTCGGCTGTATTTCTATCGTCTGAAAGTTCTGCTCCTTAAATCGAGGGTCATTCAATTCTATTGGTGTGGCAGAGACCAATGCTTTTTGGTCAAATTTAAAGAAATCATCTATCGGTAGTGTTATGTTATTCCGGTAATCCGCATCCTTCACTAGCTTATGACATTCATCAAACAGAAGAAAACAAGAACAATACGCACTCATTTCCAGTTCTTCAAATGCGTCCTTTACTTTCTGAAAACTTTCGGGAGTAGTAAGTATCTTATAATACTTATTCTTACTCTTCTCCAAATATTTTATGATATCGTCAGTATATACACCTTCATATACTCCGAACAGATTATCATCTTTATGTTTAGGGTCATTACATTTACCGATAATAACAGGAACATTCGGCTCAATGATAATCGAGTTACGTTTTGCGGTGATTTCTCCATAGGTAGCACCAAGTCCGGTCAACTTCTTATAAAGAATTGTATTCGTGGGAATTTCGGGAAGAACTTCGGTAAGGTATTGCACCCTACCGAGTTCATTAAGATTAATTTCTATTGTCATCTTCCTCATTAACGTCTATCACATCCATTCCTTCATTTTCGTACTCTTCCTGCTTGATTGCATCAAAATCGGGTGCATCTTGCAACAAATTTCCAGGAGTTTTAGCTTCATTAATGAACTGGGACAATTCTTCTACTGGTTTTACATTTAACTTTTTCATACATCTTAAATTTTAATAGATTTATAAATATAGGGAAGGAATTGCGCCTTCCCCCGTTAATAATTCAATTATGCTATCAATTCTTTTTCCAATAAATAATCATATAACTCTTCTGTCCTTTCCAACCGGAAGAAAATCTTTCCTTTTCTGAAAAAAGCACTGGCAGTAATTTTCGCTCCATACTCACGAAACGTAGGAACAAATTGTAATGCTTTTCCCGCTAAAATCAGTTGCTTAAAAATTGATAGTTGAAAATCCTTATCTTCTCCCTCACCATAAGCCGTAACACTATTAGGATTAAAACCAAAATCTTCCGCTTCTCCTGTTTCCAAATAAGTACGTAACCAACTTAATCCTTCTTGATTCAATATCAAACAGAAACCTTGAATCTTTTTGGATTCAATCCAAGCGCATGGATAGTTATCCTTGTTAGTGTAAAACTTAACATTCAATTGCTCACCTCTTTTCATCATTGCCTTTACAGTTTGCATTGCACCTTCATTATCATAAGACTTAACTACTTTCTTTTCTACAAATTCCAAATTCATAATCTTCATTTTTTTTAAAATTAAACATTAATGAATCTCAAACGAGGTGCGCACCTTTGTTTTTGATTACGCTGCAAAACTACGGAGAAATAGAAGCGTATGAAATGAAGAAAAAAACATAAAGAAATCCCTTTTTTTATGCTTAATTCTTTATGTAATCACAAATATCATAAATCACAATATATCAACAAATTATGTATATTTACACAATAATCATCAATTAAATAAAGGCTATCATTTTTTATCTTTATATGTTTTACCAATATGATTTTAAATGTTCAACCGGATTATTGGGAGACGTTTTGCACATGGGGATTTTCCACCAATTTGGACGAACTTCATATTTTTGTAAGTTCCTGATTGTAGCCCGCAAATTCAATATGTCATTTTTAGGACTGTCCTCATCAATCAGTTTGAGATATTTCAGTAACTCAAGAATAAAATTCCCCTCGTTATCTGTTAATCCTTTACCTTTGGCTGCAAATGATGAGTGGCGTAGTAGGTTATATATACTAAGAGTTATCGTATCAAGTATCGCATTTTCGCGTTTCCTGCCTCTTTTACCTATACTGGGATAATCTTTATCCAATTCCGTTTCCGCTTCTTCCAAAGTTGAAACTCCTAAATATTTATCAAGATATGGAGTTATCATATTGAGAAACCAACTATCATCATTCGTAAGTTCTATTTTCTGTTTGTTATATTCAATCGTGACAATATTACTCTTGGTCTTTTTCTTCTCATGAAACATCTTGTAAAGACGTAGCATATCCGGTCTGACAGAATAACTATACTTTAGTTGCGTTGGGTCAGCAATATAATCCTCAAAATCAAAATAGCCATTGGTCTGTGTGTATTTATAGTAGATACTTACAATAAGAAGAATAGCGTAAAATACATCTTGGTCTTGCTGTTCATAAGCTTCGTCTTCATCTTTATTGTATGTATTCCACAATGTTTCAATATACTCGGCTTTAAAATTACCACTTTCAAGGACTAAATTCTTTCCCACAGTCATGCTAAATTCATATTTGTCCTCATCTGTCCCGCAATTAGGATAGGGAATCTCCTGCTCTTCCTTCTTTATGGACAAGTACAAATCCTGTATTTCCATTGGGAACTTATTACCCAAAAGATATACATCAGATATATAGTCCAGTTCATTATGAAACATTGAACGGCTGAATCCCACTTCACTATTCAGCCATGATTCGATTCGTTTTATCGTATTGATTGGTATTATCTGATATTCCATATTTTCAAACTTTGTCACAAAAATAAAAAATGTCGCTTCACCATAAAAGCAAAGCGACATTTTATTTTAAAGAAGATTCTTCATTGCATCATCTAATTGTTTATTTTCAAAGCTATCCAAATAAATCTGTGTCACCCGTTCGGAACTATGTCCCAAAGATTCACTGATTACAGATGTTGAAACTCCCGAACGCTTCAAGACTGTCGCATAAGAATGTCGAGCCGTATAACTGGAAATCTTCAATTCAATACCCAATTCCTTCCCAATATCAGCTAAATATCCGTTGACATTATCCAATACATCATATATTCGGTTTCTTATCTGGCGTGGAGTTCGTTCTCTATTATCCAATATGGGAAATACATATTTACGTTGTGAGGAACGATAACGATTCACTATCTCAATTGCCTTCTCTTGTAATGGTAACATTATTTGTTTCTTCGTTTTCTGACGAATATACACCAAACGTTCACCTTCAAAGTTCTTATCAGTAAGAAACGCCATGTCAGTGAAATTAATACCACCCATTAAGTAAGAGAACGTAAACATATCAACTGCCAATCTCTTATAAAAGCGAGATTTTGACACATCATACTCAATAACCTGCTTCACCTGCTCTTTTGTTATTGCACGCTTAGCTGTCTCCTTATGTAACTTAGAAACCTTATACTTTTTGAATGGATAATTATCTGCTTTTACCAATCCCTCCACAAGGGCTAGATTATATATAGCCCGCAAAGTTCTAAAACGAATACCAATTGTATTATCAGCCAACTTATTACACCTCAACCATGATTCATAAGATTTCAGCCAATTAACATCTATATCAGAGAAATATATATCCAAATGACCTCTGAACTTGCACAATGAATTACAAACTTGCTGAACAGAAAGCGCATACCCTAACCTGCCTTCACCCTTCAGTTGAGCTATATATTCATTAAACAAATCACCAACAGTCTTTACCTTCCTTGCCGGAGCAACCGCTTCAACCAAGGTGGCAGGCGAATATTCCCGTTGTTCCATAGAGAATTCCAGTATCTGTTCTGAATACTTCTGTTCTTGCTCATTTAGAAGCTTAATAATTTGCTCCCTATTAGGACAATTGCGCTTAGGTTTATTCTTCTCAAAGTCCCAATTATTAGGTTTTACCGAAATCCCAAGACTGATATACTTTCGTTTACCCTCTTTACACACACAAATCATAAGCGGATGCTCTCCATTACGAAGAGTTTTTGACTTGTAACACAACACATTAACTGTCGCTTTCATACATTTTTCGGTTTACATCTTGGTTTACATGAACCGCATAATTCGTAGGAAATGTTACTTAATTTAAAGCCCAAGGACAGTTTATCTTAAGAAAATGCAGAAAAACAAAAAGCTCCGTAAATCAAAGATTTACAGAGCTTTTAATCAGGAATACTCGTACTCGAAGCGGGACTTGAACCCGCACAGCCGCAATGGCCAAAGGATTTTAAGTCCTTCGTGTCTACCATTCCACCATTCGAGCATCCTTTCAAAGAAAGAGCGGAAAACGAGACTCGAACTCGCGACCCTAACCTTGGCAAGGTTATGCTCTACCAACTGAGCTATTTCCGCGTTTTTTCAACGGGTGCAAAGATAAGTAGTTTACTTGTTTCTGCCAAATCTTTTCGGAGGAAAGTTTAAAAAACTATCCTCCGAAAGTTTATTTTATCTTCCAAGCAGTGCTTTCTCCGCTTTCTCCATTCCGCAAAAGTTGAATCCATCGATCACTTGCTGCATCAATGCGGAGATTTCTGCATTACAGAGGTTACCTATACTACCTTCATGAGTATGGTGTACTTCTTTAGTATGCGAGAATTTACCTGCTTCAATATCCAAACCTACCTTTTTATATGCATCACGGAAAGGCATACCTTCACGTGCCAAACGATTTACCTCTTCCACACTAAAAATAAGAAGGTATTTGTCATCATCAAGAATATGTTCATTTACCTTTATTTCATTCATGATATAGGTTGTCATCTGCAAACAGTCTTTCAATTCCTGAAAAGCAGGAAGGAAAACTTCTTTGATAATCTGCAAATCACGGAAATAGCCGGAAGGCAGATTGTTCGCAATCATCATAATCTGCTGGGGAAGCGATTGCAATTTATTACATTTAGCACGTGTCAGTTCAAACACATCAGGATTCTTCTTATGAGGCATAATGCTGGATCCTGTGGTGCAGTCATCGGGCAACTTGACGAAACCGAAGTTTTGACTGTTAAACATACAGGCGTCAAAAGCTAATTTGGAAATTGTTCCGGCAATCGTAGCCAATGCAAAAGCAACATTGCGTTCCATCTTTCCACGCCCCATTTGAGCATATACAACATTGTAATTCATTGAATCAAAACCTAATAAGTCAGTCGTCATGGTACGGTTCAGAGGAAAAGACGAACCATATCCGGCTGCTGAACCTAATGGATTACGATTGCACATTTTAAATGCTGCCTGCAAAAACAGCATATCGTCCATAAGACTCTCGGCATAGGCACCAAACCACAAGCCAAAAGAAGAAGGCATTGCAATCTGCAGGTGTGTATATCCCGGCATCAAAACGTTTTTATATCGTTCGCTCTGACGGATCAAGACATGAAATAGTTGTTCTACCGCTTCGGCAACCTCTTTTATTTGCGTACGGGTAAAAAGTTTCAAGTCCAACAGAACCTGATCATTTCTGGAACGGCCACTATGTATTTTCTTTCCGATATCACCCAAACGACGGGTCAACATCAATTCTACCTGCGAATGTACATCTTCCACCCCGTCTTCTATCACAAATTCACCTTTTTCGGCCGAGGCATAAATACTCTTCAATTCCACCAGCAACTGGTCCAGTTCTTCTTTTGTCAACAACCCAATGCTTTCAAGCATCGTAATATGAGCCATAGAACCAAGCACATCATGCTTGGCCAAATAAAGATCCATCTCACGATCACGACCTACCGTGAAACGTTCGATATCCTTATTTACCTGTACGGACTTCTCCCAAAGTTTCTGTGCCATAAAAAAAAGTTTAATATTCAATAACTGCCAGCATATCAACCATCTTCTCCAAACCTTCCTGGAGAGGTTTCTGCACCATTGCTTTCATAAATGGATTTAGATCCATTCCGATAGTAACCTTCACTTTACACTCTTCTTCTGCAGTTTCAACCAGTTGAATCCACATATTAAAGGGAAGAGGAGAGTTAGTTGTCGCCAACTTTATACATTTACAAGGATCGCGCTCTACAATTTGCAAAGTCAATTGTCCAATAGGGGAAACACTAAAACTCAACGTGTCCGAATCAAAACTCAAATCCTGCACCTTATCTTTTGGCAAACGGTCTTTGACTGCTTCCAGATTACTTAAATCCGAAAGTTTATTATATACGCGCTCCTGGCTGTAAGGTATTACCTTGACACTACTCTCAAAATTACTCATAAACTTCTATTAGTATAAAACAAAAAAAGAACAATCCGGCCAAATATTGTCCGAACAGTTCTTTTTCCAAATATGTTTGATCAAAAAATGAATCTTATTTTCCAGCATCCCAATGAGCAGGGTCTTTACGCCATTCGTTCAATGTCTGTATGTCTTCTTTTTCAATATAACCTGTACGAAGAGCAACATCAAGCACTGCTTCATAATTGGTCAACGTTACCAAAGTCACCTTCGCATTTTTGAATGCCTCTTCTGCTACCGGGAATCCATACGTATAAGCTGCAACCATACCGATCACTTCGCAACCATCGCGACGAATTGCTTCAACAGCCTTCAAACTACTACCACCTGTAGAAATCAAATCCTCGACGACTACGACTTTCATACCCGGACGAAGTTCACCTTCAATCAGGTTCTCCAATCCATGATCTTTGGGGGTAGAACGAACATACACGAACGGTAGATTCAATGCATCAGCCACTAAAGCTCCCTGCGGGATAGCACCTGTAGCCACACCAGCAATCGCATCCACCTGTCCGAATCGTTCCAATATCAGACGTGTAATTTCAATCTTCACAAAATTACGAAGAGAAGGATAGGACAGAGTTTTACGGTTGTCACAGTAAAAGGGGGATTTCCATCCAGAAGCCCATGTAAAAGGGTTAGCGGGTTGAAGTTTAATAGCTTTAATCTTCAACAGTTTCTCCGCAAATAGTCTCTCTAAGTTTTTCATAACTAAACTAACTATTAATTATTTGCCGCAAAAGTACAGAAATTGAACGAGAATAAAAAGAAGAATCCGTTTATTTTTTCAGTCAATTTGTTCCTCTTCATCGGGAATGTCGATACAACGCTTAATATCTTTCAGTTCAAAACCACGACTCATAGCGAATCGCATCAGCTTTCCATTCAATTCATAATCGTCTGCTGCATGGATACTTTTCCGTTTGGAAGCCAGCAGGTCACGCAGAATAGAAAGGTATTCTTCTTCATCAATCTCGTTCAGATAACGCCATGCCACATCAGATGGGATCTTCTTCATATAAAGCCCTTGGGCTATTTTCATTTTCCCCCACTTGGCAAAGCGGAACTTGTCATTCACAAAAGCTCTGCAGAAACGTTCATCATCGATAAACTTCTCTGATTCCAGTCGGTCAAGAATACGCGCAATGGTATCATAGGCAATTCCCCAACGTTGTAACTTCTCATTTATTTCTGCCCGACAATGCTCGGCAGTGGAGCAGTAAGAGGCTACGCGATTTAAAGCCTCTTCATCAGTTAATTGTGCACTCATCGGTTAGCTGTAACTATTCTATCTTTTCCAAATATGTCTCTTATAACACGAACATCACGATATTGGTTCATTTCAAGTATGTGTGCTGTCTCCCGGCCATAGGCCTGGTTGATTTCAAAATAAAGTTTCCCACCCGGCAAGAGTAATTCACTTCCTAGACGGGCAATACGATTATAAAACCGTAAAGGATCCTCGTCAGGAACAAACAGGGCCAGCCCCGGTTCCCAATCAAGGACATTAGCGTCCATTTCGTTCTTTTCCGTTTCGGTCACATAAGGCGGATTGCTGACAATAACATCAAAAGACGGTATCTTTTCCCAGTCATCGGCCAGAACATCTCTTTGTAGAAATCTCACCCGAGCTTCCAAGGCGTCATTGTTTTTACGAGCAATAGCTAATGCTTCTTCGGAAATATCCCAAGCTTCTACTTCTGCATCCGGAAGTTTTTTATCCAAAGAGATCGCAATGCATCCGCTTCCCGTACCTATATCTAATAGACGACGAGCATTCGGATTCTCCTCTACTATTAGTTCTACAAGCTCCGCAGTCTCCGGCCGGGGAATCAGCACGCCGGAAGCAACCTTAAAATTCCTTCCACAAAACTCCGCAATACCACGAATGTACTGTATAGGTTCATTTTTCTGTAAACGGAATATAATGTTTTCTAATTCACGCTGTTTGCATTCGGATAAAATTATATCTTTGCCCATGTAAATATCGAGCGCATCTAAACCTAACATGTCGCAACAAATCAGCATCGAAAGGGCTTTTACCTCCTCCGGTGGATAGATTTCCTGCAAAGATTGGCGAATGTAAGCGGTGATACGATTCATATTTTCACAATTTCGGAGTGCAAAAGTAAGAATAATATGGCGAAGAGCACCAAAATGGAAGAAGAAAAATACATGAGACGTTGCATTGAGCTTGCAAAGAATGGGTTATGCAACGTATCTCCAAACCCGATGGTAGGGGCCGTTATCGTATGTGACGGGCGAATTATCGGCGAAGGTTACCACATTCGCTGTGGAGAGGCGCATGCGGAGGTTAATGCGATCCGTTCTGTCAAAGATGAGTCATTATTGAAACGTTCCACGATTTATGTCAGTCTGGAGCCTTGTTCCCACTATGGGAAAACGCCTCCTTGTGCCGATCTTATTATAGAGAAGCAGATTCCACGCATTGTTATCGGTTGTCAAGACCCTTTTTCAGAAGTGGCGGGACGGGGAATTCAGAAATTACGGGATGCCGGACGAGAAGTGACAGTCGGTGTATTAGAGGAAGAATGTAAATCGCTGATTCGCCGTTTTATCACTTTTAATACGCTTCACCGTCCTTTCATTACACTGAAATGGGCAGAATCAGCCGACCACTTTATTGATATAGAACGTACAGACGGAAAACCGGTAGTCCTCTCCTCTCCTCTTACTTCCATGCTAGTGCATAAAAAAAGAGCGGAGGCGGATGCGATTATGGTAGGCAGGCGAACTGCTTTATTGGATAATCCGTCACTTACGGTACGCAACTGGTATGGGCACAACCCGATACGCGTTGTGTTAGATCGCACGCTATCCCTACCTAATGATTCACAAATATTCGATGGCAACGTGCCTACATTAATCTTTACCGAAAAGCAACAGCCAGAAAAAAAGAACATCACATATATCACCATCAACTTTAACCATAACCCACTGAAACAGATCATGGAAGCATTGTATCAACGAAAAATACAATCATTATTGGTGGAAGGAGGCAGGCAATTGCTGCAATCATTCATTGATAATGAGCTATGGGATGAAGCCTATATCGAAAAGTGCCCCGGCCGATTACACTCCGGTGTTAAAGCACCTCAAATGGACGATAATTTTAGTTATTCGATAGAAGAACACTTCGAAAGACAAATTTGGCATTATGTTCGTCGATTATAGCTAAGATAGTTCTATTCAGGGGGTTTTACGTCGATAAAAACAGTGTTATTATCTATAATTTTATATAAAACTTACCTGTAATGTTCATTATCGGAAAAAATGTTTCTATTTTTGCAACTTGTAAATAAACACAATCTTTCAAATGAAAATAAAGTTTTTATCATTCATTGCGAGTTTTTTCATGGTGTCATTTGTTATAACGTCATGTCTTGATGACGATAATAACATCGAATATAGCCCGGATGCAACTATACATGCGTTTGCACTTGACACAGCAGGCCTTGGGAGTTATAAATTCACTATTGACCAATTATCACGTGAAATCTATAACGAAGACTCTCTTCCTGTTCATGCCGATACCATCATTGACAAGATTTTAATCAAAACATTAACAACGGCATCAGGTGTCGTTACGATGAAGGACAAAAGCGGAAACGATTCTGTCTTAAACATTAATGATTCAATCGATCTTCGGAAAGAACTTATTATAAAAGTATGGTCAACAGAAGCATTAGCGGGTATATCTCCTAATCAAACTAAGGAATACAAGATCAAAGTAAATGTGCATGACTATGATCCGGATTCGTTAAGGTGGAAATATATGAATAAAATAGATGACCAAATTGTAGGAGAACAAAAATCTATTATTTTTGGAAGTGAAGTTCTCACATACTCTGTAGTTGGCACAAAGTTATATGCATACAAAAACTCTTTAACAAACTTTGGCAGTTGGGAGTATAAAGAAATAGAGGGATTACCAAAAGGCAAACTTCCGACTTCTATCATTGCCTTCCAATTCAACAGAAGCAGAACCATGTTATATGCCACCTCCAATGGTGATGGTAAAGTATATGAATCGGCAGATGGAGAAAAATGGAATGAATCAACGATGTTTGGTGAGGGAGTGGAATTGCTACTAGCCACATTGACTAATAACGATGTCAGCAGAATTTGTTATATAAAGAAAGGAGCAGATAACCAACGCTATTTCTATTATCAAACAAATGATGTACCAAAAGAGACTTTGGATAAAGCTGAAAATGGAGGAAAAGTGCCATCTAAATTTCCAACTAAAAATATATCCTATACAGTATATAAGTCTTCGACAAATATTAATTCAGTCCTTCTAGTAGGAGATACAGAAACTGCGACTTTGGCTGATGACAGTAAATTAGAAACGACCATTGTATGGGCATATGACGGAAACAAATGGGTTGAGTTCTCAACTACTTCCTCTGTTGCATACTGCCCTAAATACACTCAACCATCTATTATATATTATAATGACTTAGTATACATATTTGGTCAAGACTTCAGTTCTATTTATGTTTCCAATCAAGGATTATTCTGGAAAAAGGCGAATCCTAAGTTCTCTTTCCCCCATAGAGATTGGAGCAAAGGAGGAACTCCAGATCCCGATGTAGATCCTGAATTCAGAGGCAAAACCAACTATTCAATGGTACTAGATCCTGACACTCAAAATCTATGGATTATCTTTAGTAAAGGAAGTGCAAGTTTTGAAGAAGAGGTAGAGAAAGAAGAAAGTACAAAGGCAACCACAACTGAACCACGCACATATGAGCATGATTCAGAGGTATGGCGTGGTCGTCTTAATCAGCTATGGTTTGATTTGGCAAATGCCAAGAAATAAAAACGTATACGTTTAAAATAAAAAGATGTCCTATATAGAACAAATAGACAAAACTCGGATACCACAACACGTAGCCATCATTATGGATGGAAACGGACGATGGGCAAAACAACGAGGGGAAGAACGTACTTACGGTCACCGTGCTGGCGCAGAAACGGTACAGAATATTACTGAAGATGCTGCCAGACTGGGGATTAAGTACCTGACACTTTATACCTTCTCAACCGAGAACTGGAATCGGCCGCAAGACGAGATAGCGGCTTTGATGAATCTATTGCTAGAATCTATTGAAGAAGAGACACTGATGAAGAACAATATTCGCTTCAACGTAATCGGTGATTTCAAGAAGTTACCGGTTGAAGTTCAGAAAAGTTTGACGTCATGTATAGAACGCACATCCAAGAATAGTGGAATGTATATGGTACTAGCTCTTAGTTACTCATCCCGTTGGGAAATAACAGAAGCGGTACGGCAAATAGCAACGCAGGTAAAAACGGGAGAAATATCTCCCGAGCAAATAACCGATGAGTGTATCTCATCTCATCTGGATACTAATTTTATGCCCGACCCGGATTTACTGATCCGCACGGGAGGAGAAATCCGGTTAAGCAATTATCTCTTATGGCAATGTGCTTATTCGGAGCTTTATTTTTGTGATACCTTCTGGCCGGACTTCGACAAAGAAGAACTCTACAAAGCCATTTGGGAATACCAACAAAGGGAACGCCGATTCGGCAAAACCAGTGAACAGATCAGCTAATATAACTCGAAACATCAAATTATAACATAAATGCATTATCGTATTTCCTTTATATTCATAACGTTTGTCTGCCTGTGCTGCTTTGCGACAACAGGCGTTGCGCAAAATGCTAACACTGATGAAGACTCAAAACCTGTCATCTTATACTCCGGAACACCCAAAAAGTATGAGATAGCAGATATTAAAGTCGAAGGCGTAAAGAATTATGAAGACTATGTATTGATTGGACTATCCGGACTATCGGTAGGACAAACAATTACTGTGCCGGGTGACGAAATCACTGGAGCAATCAAACGTTATTGGCGTCATGGTTTGTTCTCAAATGTACAAATCACAGCCGAGAAAATAGAAGGCAACAAAATCTGGTTAAAAATCAGTCTGACACAACGCCCACGTATCGCAGATGTACGCTACCACGGTGTGAAAAAGTCAGAACGTACCGACCTTGAGGCCAAGCTAGGAATGGTAAAAGGTATGCAGATTACTCCGAATACCGTAGACCGTGCCAAAACATTGATCAAACGTTATTTTGATGACAAGGGATTCAAAAATGCCGAAGTAATCATCGCACAGAAAGACGATCCTTCCAGCGAGAATCAGGTGATTGTGGATATTGATATAGACAAAAAGGAGAAAATCAAAGTACACAAAATCACCATTGCAGGAAACACTGCAATCAAAGCTTCCAAGCTGAAAAAAGTAATGAAGAAAACCAATGAGAAAGGTAAACTTCTAAACTTGTTCCGCACCAAGAAATTCGTGCCGGAAAACTTTGAAGCAGATAAACAACTTATCATCGACAAGTATAATGAGCTGGGATATCGTGATGCAATGATCGTTAAAGACAGCGTTTCACAATATGATGAAAAGACAGTAGATGTATATTTGGATATAGACGAAGGTCAGAAATACTATCTTCGTAACGTGACATGGGTAGGTAATACTCTTTATCCGTCGGAACAGTTGAACTTCCTGCTTCGTATGAAGAAAGGCGATGTATACAACCAGAAGTTGTTGAATGAGCGTGTTTCTACAGACGACGATGCTATCGGTAACTTATATTACAATAACGGTTACCTCTTCTACAACCTTGATCCGGTAGAAGTAAATATCGTAGGCGACTCTATCGACCTCGAAATGAGAATCTATGAAGGCCGTCAGGCTACTATCAATAAGATTAAGATCAGTGGTAACGACCGTTTGTATGAAAACGTCGTTCGCCGTGAACTTCGTATCCGCCCGGGACAGCTGTTCAGCAAAGAAGACTTGATGCGTTCTTTGCGTGAAATCCAGCAAATGGGCCACTTTGACCCGGAAAAACTGCAACCGGATATTCAACCGGATCCGATGAACGGAACTGTTGACATAGGCTTGCCTTTGACTTCCAAAGCCAACGACCAGGTAGAGTTCTCTGCCGGTTGGGGACAAACGGGTATCATTGGTAAGTTGAGTTTGAAGTTTACCAACTTCTCCGTAGCCAACCTGTTACACCCGGGTGAAAACTACCGTGGTATCCTGCCGCAAGGTGACGGACAGACATTGACCATCAGCGGACAGACGAATGCTAAATACTACCAATCATACAGTATTTCATTCTTCGATCCATGGTTTGGCGGTAAACGTCCGAACTCATTCTCTGTATCGGCTTTCTTCTCTGTACAAACAGACATCAGTAGCCGTTACTACAATTCCAGCTATTTCAACAACTACTACAACAGCATGTATAGTGGTTACGGTGGTTATGGTATGTACAATTACGGTAACTATAACAACTACGAAAACTATTATGACCCGGACAAGTCTATCAAGATGTGGGGACTTTCCGTAGGTTGGGGTAAACGTCTGAAATGGCCGGATGACTATTTCACTCTTTCTGCCGAATTAGCTTACCAACGCTACAACTTGAGCGACTGGCAATACTTCCCGGTAACCAATGGAAAATGTAATGACCTTAGCATTTCATTGACTTTGGCACGTAACTCTATTGACAACCCGATCTTCCCCCGTTCAGGTTCAGATTTCTCATTGTCAGTTCAGCTTACACCGCCTTACTCATTGATGGACGGTAAAGACTATAAGGGATATTATAGTAACCCTGAAACAGGTAGCATTACCCAGGACAACATGAATAAACTTCATAAATGGATAGAATACCACAAATGGAAATTCAAAGGCAAAACGTATACTCCGTTGATGGACCCGATTGCACATCCGAAATGTCTGGTGTTAATGACACGTACTGAATTCGGTTTGTTAGGTCACTACAACCAATACAAAAAATCTCCGTTCGGAACATTCGACGTGGGTGGTGACGGTATGACCGGTTATTCAACTTATGCAACTGAAAGTATCGCTTTGCGCGGTTACGAAAACAGCTCATTAACTCCATACGGATCTGAAGGTTATGCTTACGCACGCCTCGGTATTGAATTAAGATATCCGTTGATGCTGGAAACAAGTACTAACATTTATGTGTTAGGTTTCCTTGAAGCTGGTAACGCATGGCACGATATCAAGAAATTCAATCCATTCGAGTTGAAACGTTCTGCCGGTGTCGGTGTTCGTATCTTCCTGCCGATGATTGGTATGATGGGTATTGACTGGGGTTACGGTTTCGATAAAGTATTTGGTTCTAAACAATACGGAGGAAGTCAATTCCACTTTATCTTAGGACAAGAATTCTAATGTATCATCAAAAACTAAACGTTATGAGAAAGTCTGTTCTATTAATCATGGTGCTGTTTGCTGTCAGCATGGCGGCAAATGCACAGAAGTTTGCACTGATCGATACGGAATATATCATGAAGAATATTCCGGCAGCTCAAAGCGCTAATGAGCAAATGCAAGAAGCTACGAAGAAATACCAGAGCGAAGTAGAAGCCCTGGCAAAAGAAGCACAGAAGATGTTCCAGGATTACCAGGCAAAATCTTCCACTCTTTCT
Organism: Bacteroides sp. 3_1_13; assembly: GCF_001185845.1. Classification (NCBI taxonomy): domain Bacteria; kingdom Pseudomonadati; phylum Bacteroidota; class Bacteroidia; order Bacteroidales; family Bacteroidaceae; genus Bacteroides; species Bacteroides sp. 3_1_13. The sequence goes on along the minus strand of NZ_KQ236955.1, from coordinate 1,867,259 downwards.
GCCGCACAAAAAACAAAGACAGAAGATGCAATCGTAGCTAAAGAAAAAGCAGCAGCCGAGTTGAAGCGTAACTACTTCGGTCCGGAAGGCGAATTAGCCAAGATGAGAGACAAGTTGATTACTCCAATTCAGGACGATATTTATGAAGCTGTGAAAGCTATATCACAACAACATGGATATGATTTGATTATCGACAGAGCCTCTGCTACAGGTATAATATTTGCAAATCCACGCATAGATATTAGTGATGAAATCCTAAGAAAATTAGGATATTCAAATTAATTTCATACATTTGCAGCTGGAAATAACTAAAAATCATTCAAATAAATTATAGAACTATGCTAAAAAAAATTGCACTTGTAATGTTGCTTGCACTCCCAATGGGTGTATTTGCACAGAACCTGAAATTCGGCCACATTAATGCACAGGAAATCATCACTGTGATGCCGGAATTCACCAAAGCTCAAAATGATATTCAGACTTTAGAAAAACAACTTACTGCTGAACTTCAGAGAACGCAGGAAGAATTCAACAAGAAATATCAGGAATTCCAACAAGCTATCGCTAAGGATTCTCTTCCTCCCAACATCGCTGAAAGAAGACAAAAAGAATTGCAAGATATGATGCAAAGACAAGAGCAATTCCAACAAGATGCTCAACAGCAAATGGCGAAAGCACAAAATGATGCCATGGCTCCTATCTATCAGAAGTTGGACAATGCTATCAAAGCCGTAGGCGCTGCTGAAGGTGTAATCTACATCTTCGACCTGGCAAGAACTTCGATTCCATACGTAAACGAATCACAGAGTATCAACTTGACTAGCAAGGTAAAAGCAAATCTTGGTATCAAATAAGAACTGACCAAGAATAAAGAAATACCAAAAGGGAAAGAGAAAGAAGGATCAACTTCTTTCTCTTTCCCTTTTTTTGGCGTACATTTGCGTATATAAATCAAGTGTGTCATGAAGCAACATCTATCCCATACGCCCGGACCGATCGGAGTATTTGACTCCGGTTACGGAGGTCTGACCATCTTAGACAAAATAAGAGAAGTATTACCGGAATATGATTATATCTATTTGGGAGATAATGCACGTGCTCCTTACGGAACACGTTCTTTTGAAGTCGTATACGAATTTACCCGGCAAGCGGTCAACAAACTATTTGATATGGGCTGCCACCTGGTTATATTAGCTTGCAATACAGCTTCCGCAAAAGCTTTGCGCAGTATTCAGATGAATGATTTACCAGGCATCGATCCGGCTCGCCGTGTGCTCGGCGTCATCCGCCCTACCGTAGAGTGTGTCGGAGAGATAAGCAAAAACCAGCATATCGGTGTACTGGCAACAGCAGGCACCATCAAATCCGAATCGTATCCGTTGGAAATACACAAGCTATTTCCTGAAATCCAGGTCAGCGGCACAGCCTGTCCGATGTGGGTATCACTAGTTGAAAACAATGAATCACAGGACGAAGGAGCAGACTATTTTATCCGGAAGTACATCGACCAATTGCTATCAAAGGATCCTCAAATAGATACTGTCATTCTCGGATGTACTCATTTCCCCATACTTCTACCCAAAATCCGGCAATATATTCCAGAGCATGTCAGTGTAATTGCGCAAGGCGAGTATGTTGCGGAAAGTCTGAAAGACTATCTGAAAAGACATCCCGAGATGGATGCAAAATGCACGAAGAATGGGAACTGTCAGTTTTACACGACCGAAGCGGAAGAAAAGTTTTCAGAATCGGCCTCTACTTTCCTGAAACAGCAGATTAGTGTAAAACACATCACGCTCGAATAAAATTTAAGAAAAAAAGTAACCGTTTCTCTCTCTTTTTTGTTATATTTGTAGATAACCCCTAATAAGCAAGATCATGAAAGAAGAAGATTATAGCAAAGCAATAGAAGTATTCTCCGGATCCCCATGGGAAGCCGAGATCATCAAAGGGCTATTAGAAAGCAATGACATCCGTTGCGTAATCAAAGATGGGATTATGGGTACACTGGCACCCTATATCGCTCCTTCCGTATCCGTTCTTGTCACCGAGGATCAATACGAAGCGGCCACTGCACTTATCAGGAGCCGGGCCGAGAAAGATAACGACTGATACGGTCGAGTCCTTCACGGATATTCTCCAATGAGTTTGCATAGGAGAAACGTACATATCCTTCGCCTCCCGTACCAAAATCTACCCCGGGAGTAATACCGACGTGTGCATGTTCGAGTACATCGAATGCAAAACGATAAGAGTCGGTAGTAAATTTGTGTGCGTCAGCAAAAATATAAAATGCCCCTTGAGGTTCTACTTTTATTTCAAAACCCATTTCCCGGAGACGGGCAATCATATACCGGCGACGCTCATCATAAACCAGCTTCATCCGTTCCACGTCCGGTTCAGCCTGCCGCAATGCGGCAATCCCTGCCTGCTGGGCAACACTGGACGCACAGATAAACAGATTTTGCTGTAACTTCTGCAAAGATCGCATACAAGATTTAGGTGCGATCAAATAACCCAACCGAAGCCCCGTCATCGCAAAGCGTTTAGAGAATCCGTTCAGGACAAAAGCCTGATCGGTATATTCAAGGATGCTGTGCGCACGCCCTTCATACACAAGGCCGTGATAAATTTCATCTGAAATGACAGGAACTCCCAACGCTGCCACTTCTTTCAGGAACTTTTCATCCAACAACATTCCGGTCGGATTCATCGGAGAATTGATAAAGATAGCCGCAGTATGCGGATTCACACACTTACGGATAGCCTCTATATCGTATTGCAGATATTCTTTAGACAAAGGAACCAAAACAGGTTTGGCTTGCGTTGCCAACACAAAATTGCGATAGCAAGCGTACCCCGGATTGGAAAGAATCACTTCACTATCCGGATTGCAGAGCAACATCAATGCAAGAAGAATAGACGGAGAAGACCCGGAAGTCACGACAATACAATCCGGATCTACCGTTACCCCATATTCGCGCAGATAAAAAGCGGCAATTTCCCGTCGCAGTTCCGGATCACCCAAAGAATGTGTATAATGAGTCAGATGACGATCATAAGCCGCTTTTGCCGCTTCCGCCACACAGGCCGGCACATCAAAATCGGGTTCGCCAACTTCCAGATGAATAATATCAATGCCTTGTTTTTGCAATTCGTTCGCCCTCTCCAACACATCCATTACGATGAAAGAGGTCATCTGTTCTACTTGTGGGTTTGTATGTTTCATTGTTTTTCTTTTCTCTATCTGACTGCAAAGATAATTCTTTTTAGCCTGTTTTGGTAACATATCGGCAAAAAGCTCTATATTTGTGCTTTCAAATCGTTAGTAGGAATGAAACAGGAATTTACACGAATCGCAGTAAAAGTAGGAAGCAATGTATTGACACGCCGCGACGGAACGCTGGACGTTACCCGTATGTCGGCACTTGTTGACCAGATAGCGGAATTACATAAATCCGGGGTGGAAATCATTCTGATTTCTTCGGGAGCTGTTGCTTCCGGGCGCAGTGAAGTGCATCCACAGAAAAAACTCGATAGTGTAGACCAACGCCAGTTGTTTTCTGCCGTAGGTCAGGCTAAGCTCATCAACCGTTACTACGAACTTTTCCGCGAGCATAGTATTCCTGTTGGTCAGGTGTTAACCACGAAAGAAAGTTTCGGTACCCGCCGTCATTATCTGAATCAGAAAAACTGTATGACGGTAATGCTTGAAAATAATGTTATTCCTATTGTCAACGAGAATGATACAATTTCTGTCAGCGAGCTTATGTTCACTGATAATGATGAATTGTCCGGACTCATCGCTTCCATGATGGATGCACAGGCTCTCATTATCTTAAGTAATATCGACGGAATCTATAATGGTTCTCCTGCCGATCCGGGTTCTTCTGTTATCCGGGAGATCGATCACGGAAAAGATTTATCCAATTATATTCAGGCAACGAAGTCCAGTTTCGGACGGGGAGGAATGTTGACGAAAACAAATATTGCCCGCAAAGTAGCTGATGAAGGAATTACAGTGATTATTGCCAACGGGAAACGGGATAATATTCTGGTAGATTTGCTTCAGCATCCGAAAGAAACGCTTTGTACACGTTTTATCCCTTCAAACGAACCGGTATCCAGTGTAAAAAAATGGATTGCTCATAGCGAGGGGTTTGCTAAAGGAGAAATTCACATCAACGAATGTGCGACAGAAGTTCTAAACTCTGAAAAGGCTGTCAGCATCCTCCCCATCGGAATTACTCACGTTGAAGGTGAATTTGAAAAAGATGACATTGTGCGTATCATGGACTTTCAAGGAAATCAAGTGGGCGTTGGAAAGGTGAACTGCGATTCCAAACAGGTGCAAGAAGCAATCGGTAAGCATGGAAAGAAACCGGTAGTACATTATGACTATCTATACATTGAATAATTAATAATAAGAATTTCTGTTTTATCCGATTTTAGACTAAAATTAGCTTGTTTCTGAAACAGCAATGAACTGTTTCAGCCTATTCTAACAAGGGTATATTCTCACTGCAATGAGAAAAAGTTCTCATTATAATGAGTATTTCTTCTCATACCTATGAGTATTTTTTCTCATAGGGATAAGTATACTTGAGAATGTTTACGGAAGTTTTTTTGAATTATAATTGTATGAGTTTACCTCATTTCTATACCGAAATGAATTTTCAACTAATCAGAAAAAGAGATACGAAATTAGAACTATATGTCTCTACAATCTATATACCATCACAAAAGCAACATTTATTTCTGTTTTCAACAAGTTTTATTCACATCATTCACTATATTTGCATAGTTTATCTTTCCATTTAATGCAAAAAAGGAGCAAATGACTACAAATTTAAACGAGACCTTTGCTGCCGTACAGGTGGCAAGTCGGGAATTAGCCTTGCTGAATGATGACATCATCAATCAGATTTTAAATGCAGTAGCTGACGCAGCAATTGCAGAAACACCTTTCATTCTTGCAGAGAATGAAAAAGACCTCGCACGGATGGACAAAAATGATCCGAAGTACGACCGGTTGAAATTGACGGAAGAACGTTTAAAAGGCATTGCTGCCGACACACGCAATGTAGCGACACTCCCCTCTCCTTTGGGTAAAGTGTTGAAAGAAAGTGTTCGCCCCAATGGGATGAGATTGACAAAAGTCAGCGTTCCTTTCGGAGTGATAGGAATTATTTATGAAGCCCGTCCGAATGTCAGTTTTGATGTTTTCTCCCTTTGTCTAAAGAGTGGAAATGCCTGCATATTGAAAGGAGGAAGTGATGCCGATTGTTCCAACCGGGCTATCATCAGTGTGATTCACGAAGTATTGAAGAAATTCAATATCAATCCACACATTGTAGAACTACTTCCGGCTGATAGAGAAGCTACGGCAGCATTGCTGAATGCTGTGGGTTACGTAGACCTGATTATCCCCAGAGGCAGCAGCAGCCTGATTCATTTCGTACGCGAGAATGCAAAAATTCCCGTTATTGAAACAGGGGCAGGTATCTGTCACACTTACTTTGATGAATTTGGAGATGTAAACAAGGGGGCAGCTATTATTCACAATGCGAAGACACGCAGGGTTAGCGTATGTAATGCGCTGGACTGCACCATTATACATGAGAAAAGACTGACCGATCTCCCTATGCTTTGCGAGAAACTAAAAGACAGCCATGTCATTATCTATGCTGACGCACAGGCTTATCAAGCATTAGAAGGCCGCTATCCTGCCGAACTTCTGGAACACGCCAAAGCAGAAAGTTTCGGCACAGAGTTTCTGGATTATAAAATGGCTGTCAAGACCGTAAAAAGCTTCGAAGATGCCTTAGGCCATATTCAGGAAAACAGCTCCAAACATAGCGAGTGTATTGTTACCGAAAACAAGGAACGTGCAGCCTTATTCACAAAGATTGTGGATGCAGCTTGCGTATACACCAATGTATCTACTGCCTTCACTGACGGAGCGCAATTCGGATTAGGAGCAGAAATCGGAATCAGTACGCAAAAACTACATGCGCGCGGTCCGATGGGACTGGAAGAGATCACCTCTTACAAATGGGTCATCGAAGGAGACGGGCAAACGAGAAGAAATTGAGACGATACCGTTATCGTTAAAAATCAAACAAGGTATTGAACGAAACTAATTGAAAATTAAGAATTAAAAGATAAATGATATGAAGAAATTTACTTGCGTACAGGACATCGGCGATTTAAAATCAGCCCTTGCAGAAGCATTCGAAATTAAAAAAGATCGTTTCAAATATGTAGAACTGGGACGAAACAAGACTTTGATGATGATCTTCTTCAACTCCAGTCTGCGCACCCGCCTTAGCACACAGAAAGCTGCAATCAACTTGGGAATGAATGTAATGGTACTAGATATCAATCAAGGTGCATGGAAACTGGAAACCGAACGTGGCGTAATTATGGATGGCGATAAACCGGAACATATCTTAGAAGCCATTCCGGTGATGGGCTGTTATTGTGATCTCATCGGAGTACGTTCTTTCGCCCGTTTCGAAAACCGCGACTTTGACTATCAGGAAACGATTATCAATCAATTTATCCAATACTCCGGACGTCCCGTCTTTTCGATGGAAGCGGCAACACGCCACCCATTGCAGAGCTTTGCCGACTTGATTACCATTGAAGAATACAAGAAAACAGCACGTCCTAAAGTGGTCATGACCTGGGCTCCACATCCACGTCCATTGCCACAAGCTGTTCCCAATTCTTTTGCCGAATGGATGAACGCAACGGATTACGAATTTGTCATCACCCACCCCGAAGGTTATGAACTCGCCCCGCAATTTGTAGGCAACGCAAAAGTAGAATACGACCAGATGAAGGCTTTCGAAGGAGCCGACTTTATATATGCCAAGAACTGGGCAGCTTATTCTGGCGACAATTACGGACAGATATTAAGTAAAGATCGTGATTGGACAGTCAGCGACCGTCAAATGGCAGTTACCAACAACGCTTATTTCATGCATTGTCTTCCGGTTCGCAGAAATATGATTGTGACAGACGATGTGATCGAAAGCCCGCAATCAATCGTTATTCCGGAAGCTGCTAATCGTGAAATCTCGGCAACTGTCGTTCTGAAGAGACTATTGGAAGGACTAAAATAACCGAAAAATAAAGAGGCCGAAAAGCCTTTTCCATCAACGCATAAGAACAAAAGAACATCTCCTTAAAATCCTACTTATAAATATAAAAACAGGATTTGAAAATTGAGATGTTCTTTTGTTCTTATTGTATTTAAAATAAAAGCAGGCTATTACTTACCGCCCGCTCTTTACTTTACCTTATTTCTCTATTTCTTTGCCAGCCTCCTGCCAGGAATTAAATCCTTTATCAAGCTCAAAGACCTTATAGCCCTTCTCACTCAAAATTGCCGCAGCCTTCTTGCTCCGATTACCACTACGGCAATACACAGCCACCGGTTTATCCTTCTGTAATAATGAATCAGCCATTGAAGCAAAAGAATCATCCATCACATTGATGTTGATTGTCTTCGTGATGTGCCCCTCCGAATATTCCGCAAGTGTGCGGACATCCAGACGTTGTATATCCTCATTCTGAATAAGAGAATCAAATTCCTCTACATTCATGGATTGAAAATCTCCTTTCTGCTGACAAGAGAAAAGGGAAGAGAGAAATAAAAATATCCCCACGATTAATTGATTCAATTTAAACATATATACTCTATTATTCAATTCTGCCCAGGAGTATAGTCAAACCCGGGATCACAATACTTTTCAGATACTACCGCAGATCCATCCTTATCGTACGTACAATATTTAAACTTAATATTCATAGTCCGGCCAGGATGCTCTTCATCAATATATTGCGCCAAAGGAACAGAGATGTAAGCACGCCGATTATAGTATTCTTCATCACTGTTCGCATCATGGTATAATAACATATTCACAATACCATTTGTTTTAAGTTCAGACACATCTTCCACTATGCCGAAAGTATGTCCTTTGCCTGTACTGACTTTTAGATTCAGAATCATATTCAGATAATCCCTCCCCAGCCAGATACTGACCACCTCTACCGGGTCTTGCTTTATACCGTCTTTATACACAGGATCATCTTCCGGCTTAGGCACCGGCACAATGAGCGATTGCAAAGAATATATAGTAGCCGCACTTCCATCCGGAAGCACTTCATAGTTACTCATTACACGTCTGGAGGTATTTGCGGCAATAGTAGAACCCGTACGGTCTTCCGCCACAGGCAAAGCCTCTCCCTTATCAGGAATAAGCGTTTGTATACGACCGTCTTCCCCGGCCTCTACAGTCACAAATTCCAGTTTCACCGAAGGATAATAATAATCATCATCTCCACAGGCAGTCATCAGGAAAAGCAATCCCCACAACCAAATAACATGTAATTTTCTTCTTTTCATCGGCAAGCTGCTAAATAATTAACTAACGGATTGGAATACATTAATAACAACTTCTCACGCAAAAAGTCCTCATCCTTATTCGGAATCTTGATCTTTGCCAATTGTTGTTCAATATAGTTCATAAACTGTTGTTTCTCTTCTTCCGTGTAATTGGACCCGAATTCCGTCGTGCCATTCAGCCAATCGTACGCCACATAATTTCCCGGATATATCCGGTAATTACGATGAATGCGGCGGTCAATACAAGCAGAGATACGGGCAAACAAATCCGGTTTCGGCAACGAACGGTCCAACTCTTTCAGATCATCATTCAGACAAGGGGCAACCTGAAAATGTACCCTGCCTTTATATCCGAAAAGACCGGTTTGCATATTAATCAAATCGTCCTGCGTCGTCTTCTTATACCCTTCGATGTCTCTCTTCAACTGAAACTCCTGCGCTTTCAGAAAATCACACGGGTCATATTCGTATGAAATAGCAAGCGGAGCAATATTCATTTCCATCAAACGGTCTATCAAATCACCTTCACCGCCCATTGCCAGCATTTTCAACACACTGTCTTGTGTACGGTCATTCGAATCTTTTGCACGTCCTTCACGCTGCGCAATCCAAATAGACTGTTTTTTCTCCGAAATGGTGTAATGCATATAACGGGACATACGTGCTGAAGATTCCAACATCTGCCGCATTGTCAATGCCCGCTGCACAATGAATGATTTATTGACACGTACCAGTTTCTTAATCCAGGGATAAATCAGCAAATTATCTCCAATCGCTATTTCTACCGTATCCATTCCCTGGTCAATCAACAAAATAGAGAGAAAGCCCGAATCGAGAATAATGTCTCTATGATTCGATATATACGTATAAGCTTTACTTTTATCCGGTATGGCGGTATGATCCAGTGTCAGCCCGGCGGTATGATCTGCCGCTATCTTCCACAAAATACCATAGCAAAATGCCTCCTGAAAATCAAGTTTAGTCTTACAGGCACGCATTTTCTGCGCCAGAAGTTCAAATGGAACGTTCGGTATAGCCCCGGTAGCAGCTTTCTGAAAAGCCGGATCGGCAATCAGTTCCTCAAAGATTTGAGGAAGTTCCTCATCATTGTAAGGACGAATTTCATTAAACTCTGTCAGATCCATCACGTGATTAAAATTTGTTTTCAATAATATCGGTCATCACATCCTTTATATCCAGTCCGGCTGCACGCACCTGCTGGGGAATAAAGCTGGTAGTAGTCATTCCCGGAGTAGTGTTTACTTCGAGAAGATTCAGTTTTTCACCGGCAGTCACAATATAATCTACACGGATAATGCCGGAGCAACCTAATATATCATAGATAGCCGAAGTCAACATCTGCACACGCTTGGTCAGTTCGTCCGAGATACGCGCAGGAGTGATTTCATCTACCTGTCCATTATATTTAGCATCATAATCAAAGAACTCATTGTGCGTCACCACTTCCGTAGGCGGGAAGATAACTGTCTTCTCTTTGGTCTTATAGCAGCCGCAAGTCAGTTCCGTTCCATCCATAAACGCTTCTACAAGCACTTCTTGCGCCTCTCCGAAAGCTTTAACAATGGCCGGCTGTATTTGTTCTTTTGTCTTTACTTTCGTAACTCCGAAGCTCGAACCTCCCAGACTAGGCTTGATAAAACAAGGCAGACCGATCTTTTCCACTACTTCCTCGTCAGAAATCGATTGTCCCTGGCGCAGCAACAATGATTCGGCAATGCGCACTCCAAAAGCTTTCAGATATTGATTGCAGGTAAACTTGTCGTATGTAATGGCAGCTGCCAATACTCCACAACAGGAATACGGTATACGCATCATATCAAAATAGCCTTGCAGGCGACCATCCTCACCAGGCGTACCGTGGATGGTAATATAAGCAAAGTCGAACACAACCTTTTCCGTTCCGTTCGTAAAACTAAAGTCATTTCTATCTACCGGCACTTTATTTCCGTCCGGCAATTGTACTTCCCAGCGACGGCCTTCCATCTCCACGATATACAAATTATACTTTTCCTTATCAATAAAGGAATAAATGCCCTGTGCACTACGCAGGGAAACTACGATTTCAGAGGTATCCCCTCCTGCTACGATAGCGATGTTGCGTTTCATTCTAATTCTCTATTACTTATATAGCCTCTCCACTTCTCGATAAGCCGGGTCATGTCATCCGGAAGTTCGGAAGTAAAGTACATCTCCTCACCTGTGACGGGATGCACAAACCCCAACGTCATAGCATGCAAAGCCTGTCGGGGACAAGTGTCAAAGCAATTATTTACAAACTGTTTGTATTTACTAAAATGAGTTCCTTTCAGTATCTCATGCCCGCCATAGCGTTCGTCATTGAACAATACATGACCGATATGCTTCATGTGGACACGGATCTGATGGGTACGTCCTGTTTCAAGTATACATTCCACAAGGGTTACGTATCCCAGTCTTTCCAATACACGGTAGTGCGTAACGGCATGCTTGCCCACCGTCGGGTCGGACATCACCGCCATCTGCATCCGGTCTTTCGGATTGCGGGCGATATTACCGACAATCGTTCCTTCATCCTGTTCCACAACGCCCCACACCAGAGCACGATATCTGCGTTTGGTAGTCTTATTAAAAAATTGGAGTCCCAGATTTGTTTTGGCATCCGGTGTCTTGGCAATCACCAGCAAGCCCGAAGTATCTTTGTCGATGCGATGAACAAGTCCCACGTGCGGGTCATTGGCATCGTAATCCGGTATATCCTTCATGTGCCAAGCCAGCGCATTGACCAGCGTGCCGTGATAGTTTCCGTGTCCCGGATGCACTACCAACCCTGCCGGTTTATTCACCACCATTACGTATGGATCTTCATAAACAATAGTAAGGGGAATATCTTCAGGAATAATTTCGTTTTCATAACGGGGGCGATCCATCATCACCGTTATGACATCCAGCGGTTTCACTTTGTAGCTACTCTTCACCGGCTTGCCATTGGCCATAACGAATCCGCCTTCGGCAGCCTTCTGAATACGGTTGCGCGAAGCATTGACAATACGTTCGAACAGATATTTGTCGACTCTGACCATCGCCTGTCCCTTATCTACAACCACGCGGAAGTGTTCGTAAAGCTGGAATTCGTCACCGACAGGTTCTATATCGTCCAAATCATTCTCCAGTTCATCCGGAAGTTCTTCCTCTATCATGCGAGTCCGTTTCTGTTATTTATCTATTAAAACCAACTATCATCTTGAGCAGATGATGATTCCGACGTAATCGGCTGGTCCGTATCTACGGAAACATCGGCTGAATCTTCTTCCGACGTATCACCGGAGCCGTTTCCGACCATCAATGTTAACGAAGATCCCACAGGTATTTTCTCACCCGCAGCCAACTGGCGTCCCTGGTACTTCACGCCGTATACCCAGTCTTTCTCACCATTTACCAATTGAACCTGATTCAGTTTGAAACCGGCATTTAGCAATTTAGCCTGCGCCTGGCGGAGCGAGCTGTTGTCCGCCACATCAGGAATAGCACGCAAAGGGACATCCAACGTATTGACAGTCAGATATACCGTACGTCCTTCTTTCACTTTCTCACCGACTCCCGGCTTCAGTTCGAGAATGATACCTGCTGCTTTATCCTTTACATATTTGGTATCGGAAATCACATATACCAAACCGTGATTCCGGAACATTTTCGCAGCTTCGTCCACCGTCATCCCTTTCACATCGGGAACGGCAACAGTTTCACCATGATGAGTATGTATATCAAGCCATTTCAATACACCGAATATCATCACTACCACCACTACAATCATGGCGATAATGTTCACCCAGAAAAATTTATTTGTTTTAAAAGAAAAGAATTCTTTAATAGTCATACGCATTGCTGTTAATATGCGCCAAAGATACGACAAAATAGTTGAACTTTTAAAAAGTAGGCGATGAAAAATGTCCCCATCTACTATGCAAGGACGCTTATCATCGCCAGAATTGCTGCAACTATAATCCCCACTCCTATAGATTTCAACAACCTTATTATATTTATGCGGGTTTTCAGGTCCCGGATCTGCTCTTCCATTGCGTATGTTTGTTTATGAGTTTTATTCTATACCACAAAGAAAAATAAAAAGTCACAAACAAGCACAAACAACATTGCTTTTTAACAGACTATTCTTTTGAAAATCAGGGAACAAAAAAGGCGAAGATTAAACTCCCCGCCTTTTTTGTTTCCTGATGACAAGTGATTATCACTTTTGTCCGTTGTACTCATCAGAAACAGTCAGTTTCTTTCTGCCTTTCGCACGACGAGCAGCTAATACTCTACGACCATTAGCCGATGCCATTCTCTCACGGAAACCGTGTTTGTTCTTTCTCTTTCTGTTAGAGGGTTGAAATGTTCTTTTCATTACTGTATCTTGTTTTTATGTTATTATTCTACGTAATCGGGCTGCAAAAATAGGCACTTTTTTTAAATTAACCAAGAGATAACTCATTTTTGCTCAAAAGTTTTTGTGTTTTTTACTGATTTAGATTACTTTTGCAGTCGAATTCCTGCGAAAACAATTAAATAACAATAATATATTAAGAAAAATAGCAGTATGATTAATGCTCAAGACATCAAAAACGGAACTTGTATCCGTATGGACGGAAAGCTCTATTTCTGTATCGAATTCCTGCATGTAAAACCAGGTAAAGGTAATACTTTCATGCGTACTAAACTGAAAGATGTAGTCAGCGGTTACGTTCTTGAACGCCGTTTCAACATCGGTGAAAAGTTGGAAGATGTACGCGTAGAACGTCGTCCGTACCAATTTTTGTATAAAGAAGGAGAAGATTATATCTTCATGAACCAAGAAACATTCGACCAACACCCTATCGCTCACGATTTGATTAACGGGGTTGACTTCCTGCTCGAAGGTGCAGTATTGGAAGTTGTTTCTGACGCTTCTACTGAAACTGTTCTTTATGCAGATATGCCGATCAAGGTTCAAATGAAAGTGACTTATACAGAACCGGGCGTGAAAGGTGATACAGCTACCAACACGCTGAAACCTGCCACTGTAGAATCAGGAGCAACCGTACGTGTTCCATTGTTCATCAACGAAGGTGAAACAATTGAAATCGACACTCGCGATGGTTCTTATGTAGGACGTGTAAAAGCATAATTGACAAGAACATATATAAAAAAACCGGAAGTTTTTGGACTCCCGGTTTTTTTATGTCTTTATCGATATTTATTTGTATCCGGCTGCTTTCGCAATTCTTTTAGGAATCTCCGTGTTATCAATCTTTTCTCCAAACAGTTGAGAACCTGCGCCGATAGCGAATACAGGTACATAACCGGCAGAGTGACCGCCACTTACCCAACCTACCATAGCAATCTCATCCATCACTTCCTTAGCACGTGCAGCCATCGGTTCACTCTTAGAGTACATACTTTCAGCAAATACGACTTTATTCTTCACAAATGATTTTTCAAACTCATCACGTAATTTCTTTTCCTGTTCCCAAGAAATAGGGAATTGTTTCCAGAAACCCATTTCTTCGCCCAAGAATGTTTTCATATCTTCCCAAGTCACTTTATTGCCTTTTGATTTTCTCAATTCGCTGATACGTTGTGAAAGTCCGTCAGCAGAATGTTTCTGATGCTGCAATGCTTTCAGGTTCAATTCATATTTTCCTGTACCCAGCACGATACCACCTGTTTCATGGTCGGCAGTAACGACAATAAGGGTTTCTTTCGGATGCTTTTTATAAAACTCATAAGCTACCTTGATAGCATTATCCATATCCTTTACTTCGTTGAACACTGTAGCAGCATCATTCGCATGACACGCCCAGTCTATTTTGCCACCTTCTACCATCAAGAAAAACCCTTTCTTATTATCTTTAGTAAGAAAATCAATGGCACTTTCTGTAATCTGCGCTAAAGTCAAATCACCTTCTTTACGATCGATAGCATAAGGTAAACAAGATGGATTAGCACCTTCTTCCTGAATCAGGATCATCTTTTCTGCTTTTGCAGCTTTTGCCTTATAGTCATTGTAGCCACGTGCTACTGTATATCCGGCTTCTTCAAAAATAGGGAAAATACTTGGAGCTTCTTTCTTGTCATAAGTGGTGGTAGGTTTCAGGAAACCACCGCCTGCATAGAAATCGAAATTTGCTTTTGGCAAATCCAAAGCTATTTCATAATATCTATTACGATCGGGTTGATGTGCATAGAATGCGGCAGGAGTAGCATGATCTACACTAACAGAAGTAGTTACACCAACTTTCTTACCAGCTTTCTTTGCCTTTTCAGCTACAGTCTGAATAGCATTCTTGTCCTCTCCCACAGAAATTGCATGATTATAGGTCTTCTTGCCTGTTGCTAATGCAGTACCTGCAGCAGCAGAGTCGGTTACTGAATTTTTAGCAGAGAAAGTAGTTGCCATAGTAGCAACCGGGAATTGAGTAAACAACAAAGGCTCGACGCCAATGCGTCCATTTTGAATTTCCGCCTGATACATCTCCGTACCATTTACCTGATTGACTCCCATTCCATCCCCGATGAAATAGAATACGTACTTTGCCTGCCCGTTGGCTACAACGGAGATAAGGACAAAGAACAACGTGTAGATTAACTTTTTCATTCTCTAGTATATTTATTTTTAGATTATTTGTCTACAAAATTATATAGAAAAATCGAGTTTTTCTACACCGGCACAATAAAAACCGAGGCCAACCCTCAAACTCTGCTTCATACTTCGTTTAA
>NZ_KQ236955.1:1260048-1849375 GCF_001185845.1 Bacteroides sp. 3_1_13 | reverse complement strand
GTGGGAAAACTTACGGACTATAAGTATAATTAATTAGATACAAGTAAGTTACATGCGAATATAAGAGCAGGAGATTTTTCTTTTTAGAGGAAAGGTAGAAAAAAAAGAGAGATGCACAGTGGATTATTGAACACTAAAAGTAGATATTTGCTTTATACACAAGCATTATTGGCTCGTATATTACGAAGTAATAACATATTGCTATCTGTGAATAACATTATAGGTTCATTACATTCTGCTCGAACATATCTTTATCTCCGGCAGCTTTATTACGCATCCGGCTACGATAATTATAGATAGTTGCCAAAGAATAACCGAGAAAATGAGCAATCTTGTTACTGTCTACT
Organism: Bacteroides sp. 3_1_13; assembly: GCF_001185845.1. Classification (NCBI taxonomy): domain Bacteria; kingdom Pseudomonadati; phylum Bacteroidota; class Bacteroidia; order Bacteroidales; family Bacteroidaceae; genus Bacteroides; species Bacteroides sp. 3_1_13. The sequence continues at coordinate 1,849,028 of NZ_KQ236955.1, read as the reverse complement.
ACTCCCAGACGGATAAGGGCAAAGATACGAAGTTCTGTTGTCAGAAGTTCATCGGATTTAGGATACACTCTTCCTTCTTCTACCAGCAAATTATTGAAAGCTGAAATAAAGTTCGGGAAAAGTTTCAGAAAAGACCTGTCGAACTCATTATAGAATTCATCCCGCTCATCCCGGATAAACTGTTCGGACTTGATAGCTTTAAACAAATCTTCGATACGCGATGCCATTGCCAATTTTGCCAATGAACGACGATAAGTTTCCAGTTTGTCGAGATAGTTGACACATCTGTCCAGATAGCGGGCGATATAGACTTCTTTTATTTTTCCGGTTTGCTCCAGTTCCGCGTTGACCGCAGACATTTGTTTGTTAGCCAGACTAAGATTCCGCCGCATAACAGACAACTTCTTCATCCAACGATATAGATAGAAAATAGCAATCAGAAGAAACAAAGACAACAAACTGACACTAATCAACATAGCGCGGGAAACGGCACGTTCTTTTTCTTCTTTTAATTTATACGCCTTGTCGATAATCGGAAAAAACTCCGTCACCTCAATAAACCGCAAACGGGCATTACACGCCACAGCATCTTCCATCGAGCAACTCAAGTATTTGTAGGCACGGTCAATATCTCCTGATTCATACATCAGATGCGCGAGTTTCTGCAATGAAGCATACTCCCTCACCGGAGTTTCCAGATCCGCAATGGCAGTCAGAATCAGATAGTAAACTTCTTTTTCGATATCTTTCTTCATACTATAAGCTTCGGAAAGAGTATAATAAATATATACTTTCTGACGTTCATCCTGAATTTCTTTCAAAGCATTGTTCAGCATATCCACAGCGACATCGGCTTTCCCGTTCATTATGCATTTTTCGGCTAAAACAATCGTTTTGTTTGCCTCTGGAGGCATCGCAGCAATAATGGAATCTCTATATAAATCGGTTTTCTTCAAATACTTTTCTTTTTCATTCTTATTGGTCGTATAATCTGCTAACCACCCGTAGCAGGCACGATACGTCTGATAATAAGATAACCGAGTCCACTCATTCAATTTTTTAGGATCAATCCTCTCCAACTGTTCAATGGCTTCTATATACATTCCCATTACTCCCATTACCGTAGCACGATTAATGATGATCTCATACTCCAATTCCGGGCGGTTCAACAATGGAAGGATTTCCATCTCACGGTTAATATAATATAAGGACGAGTCTGCCTGATAATGCAAATAAGCACCAAAAAGAGAGGCATATAATTCATATTTTCGAACAGGATCAGTAGAATGGGCAAGTTCTAATTTCAAGTTATTAATCTCTTTCTCTTTCCGAATCTGGAAAGTCTCTTTCTTGCTTATAACTTCATCCAGCTTTTTAAGAGCAGCCGCATTATCCGTATGCATTGCACACAACGAAAAAGGAAAGAGCAAAAGAAGAAATAGCATATAAAGGGTTAGATTTTTCATAAGATTCCTTTTTAAAGATGTTACAAATATAAGAAATATAGTAATGAAAACGAAAAATATGGGTATAACTATTTTCATTTTCACTTGTATTTTTCGGCATAAGGTATTAGAATATCCAACTAATTATCAGCAACATAGTCAGATAACAGGTTTATATTTCCATTCTAATCTCACAAAGGTGCACAGCATCCCCCTACATTTGCATCATCGGTTCTCCGAGCAAACAGTTAAAAATCTAGCTACCATGAAACGAAATTTGTTATTTGCTATTTTACTATTACTTCTATCGGGTTATCATCAAGCATTCGCCGCAACCAATATAAAGAAAGTGGCTCCTACCTTTTGGTGGGCAGGAATGAAGAATCCCGAACTACAAATACTTCTATACGGCGATGGCATATCATCCGCAGAGGTAAGTATTTCTTCTAATGACATCACCCTGCAGGACGTGGTGAAACAGGAAAATCCTAATTATCTGATCTTATATTTAGATCTTTCAAAAGCTATCCCTCAGCACTTCGACATTCTCCTGAAACAAGGTAAAAAACAGACTAAAATACCATACGAACTTAAACAGCGCAAAGAGAATGCTTCAGCAGTAGAAGGCTTCAACTCCAGTGATGTACTTTATCTCATTATGCCGGACCGCTTTGCCAACGGCAACCCCTCCAATGATATAATTCCCGGAATGTTGGAAGCAAACATAGACCGCAACGAACCTTTCGCCCGTCATGGCGGTGATTTAAAAGGAATAGAGAAACATTTGGATTATATTGCAGACCTCGGAGTTACGAGTATATGGCTTAACCCGATTCAGGAAAATGACATGAAGGAAGGCTCTTATCATGGATATGCCATCACCGATTACTATCAAGTAGACCGTCGCCTCGGAAGCAATGAAGAGTTTCGCAATCTCGTAAAAGAAGCCAATGCTAAAGGGCTAAAGGTAGTCATGGACATGATCTTCAACCATTGCGGTTCGAACAATTATCTATTCAAAGACATGCCTGCCAAAGATTGGTTCAACTTTGAGGGAAACTACATGCAGACCAGTTTCAAAACTGCCACCCAAATGGACCCTTATACTTCCGATTATGATAAAAAGCTGGCCATTGACGGTTGGTTCACACTGACTATGCCGGACTTCAACCAACGAAACCGTCACGTAGCCACTTACCTGATACAGAGTAGTATCTGGTGGATAGAATATGCGGGTATCAACGGAATCCGCCAGGATACACATCCTTACGCCGACTTTGAAATGATGGCGCATTGGTGCAAAGCGGTCAATGATGAATATCCTTCATTCAACATTGTCGGTGAGACATGGCTGGGCAGCAATGTACTGATCTCCTACTGGCAGAAAGACAGTAAACTTGCTTATCCGAAAAACAGTTATCTTCCTACTGTCATGGATTTCCCACTGATGGAAGAAATAAATAAAGCTTTCGACGAAGAAACCACCGAATGGAACGGAGGACTTTTCAGACTCTACGAATACCTCTCACAGGATATTGTCTACGCCGATCCAATGAGTCTGCTGACCTTCCTCGATAATCACGATACTTCCCGTTTCTACCGTTCGGAGGAAGATACCAAGAACCTGAACCGATATAAACAAGCCTTGACATTCTTACTGACTACCCGTGGAATTCCACAAATATATTATGGAACTGAAATCCTGATGGCAGCCGACAAAGCAAATGGAGACGGATTACTCCGATGTGACTTTCCGGGAGGTTGGCAGAATGACGCCAAAAACTGTTTTGAAGCAACCAACCGTACTCCGCAACAAAATGAAGCCTTCTCTTTTATGCAAAAACTGCTCCAATGGAGAAAAGGAAATGAAGTCATCGCCAAAGGCAAACTAAAACATTTCGCACCCAATAAAGGCATTTATGTTTATGAACGCAAATACGGTAACCAATCAGTCGTTGTCTTTCTGAATGGAAACGACCGGGAACAGACTATTGACTTACATCCTTATCAGGAAATACTCTCCACCTCGTCTGCTCATGATTTGCTCACAGACAAAAAGATTGAATTAAGAAATGAATTAACACTTCCAAGCCGTGGGATATACCTTTTAGCCTTCTAAGCAAGTTCACTACGACTTATATTTATCCAATGAAATCAGATAGATAAACAATTATAAAACAAGATACTAGCATTTATACAAACTTGTATTTTTATTCTAATCAAGCAAAAAAGTGAAGGTGGTTGCTACATTTGCAATATCCGAAACAAACAGGAATAGAAATATCGGTTAGCTTACAATTTAATACCATAAATAGAATGAAAAAGAAAAAGTTTTTTTCGATCATCGCATTCCTTTGCATCTCATTCATTGCGAATGCACAACAGAAACTGACCTCACCGGATGGCAATCTGGTTCTGACCTTTCAGGTTAACAAAGAAGGCGCACCAACCTACGACTTGACTTACAAAGGCAAGGTGGTAATTAAGCCGAGCACTCTCGGACTGGAATTGAAAAAAGAAGATAATACCAGAACCGACTTTGACTGGGTAGACCGCAGAGACCTCACCAAGCTCGATTCTAAATCCAATCTTTATAATGGCTTCAAGCTGAAAGATGCGCAAACGACTACCTTTGACGAAACCTGGCAACCAGTCTGGGGAGAAGAAAAGGAAATCCGCAATCAGTATAACGAACTGGCAGTCATTCTGTTTCAGCCAATGAACGACCGTTCCATCGTTGTTCGCTTCCGCCTGTTCAATGATGGTTTGGGATTCCGTTATGAATTTCCGCAACAGAAATCACTGAACTACTTCGTTATCAAGGAAGAACATTCCCAATTTGCCATGGCAGGCAACCATATCGCATACTGGATACCGGGCGATTACGACACTCAAGAGTACGACTACACCATCTCCCGTCTATCGGAAATCAGAGGTTTGATGCAACAGGCGATCACTCCAAATTCTTCTCAAACCCCATTTTCACCGACAGGTGTACAGACGGCACTGATGATGAAAACAGATGATGGTTTATACATCAATCTGCACGAAGCCGCTTTGATTGATTATTCTTGTATGCACCTCAATCTGGACGACAAAAACATGATATTCGAATCCTGGCTGACACCGGATGCAAAAGGGGATAAAGGTTACATGCAGACTCCGTGCAACTCTCCGTGGCGTACGATCATCGTCAGTGATGATGCACGTAACATTCTCGCCTCCCGCATCACCCTCAACCTGAACGAACCTTGTAAGATTGCAGACGCCGCCTCCTGGATTAAACCGGTGAAATATATAGGCGTATGGTGGGACATGATTACCGGAAAAGGTTCCTGGGCTTATACAGATGAACTGACCAGCGTGAAACTTGGCGTTACAGACTACTCCAAAACCAAACCGAACGGCAAACATTCTGCCAATACAGCTAACGTGAAACGTTACATCGACTTTGCCGCAGCCAACGGATTTGATGCAGTGCTGGTAGAAGGTTGGAATGAAGGATGGGAAGACTGGTTCGGCAACAGCAAAGACTATGTATTTGACTTCCTGACTGCATATCCTGATTTCGACGTACAGGAAATCCATCGTTATGCTGCAAGCAAAGGAATTAAAATGATGATGCACCATGAGACTTCTGCATCTGTTCGCAACTACGAACGTCACCTGGATAAAGCTTACCAATTCATGGTAGACAATGGATATAACTCGGTTAAAAGCGGTTATGTGGGTAATATCATTCCACGCGGAGAACATCATTACGGTCAATGGATGAATAATCATTACCTGTATGCCGTGAAAAAAGCCGCCGATTATAAAATCATGGTCAATGCACACGAAGCAACCCGTCCAACCGGTATCTGCCGTACATATCCCAATCTGATCGGTAATGAATCCGCACGTGGAACAGAATATGAATCATTTGGAGGAAATAAAGTATACCACACGACGATTCTGCCTTTCACACGCCTGGTCGGTGGTCCGATGGATTACACTCCCGGCATCTTCGAGACTCACTGTAACCAGATGAATCCGGCAAACAACTCCCAGGTACGTTCAACCATTGCACGCCAACTGGCATTGTATGTCACCATGTATAGCCCTTTGCAGATGGCTGCCGATATTCCGGAAAACTACGAACGCTTTATGGATGCTTTCCAGTTTATCAAAGACGTCGCTCTCGACTGGGACAAAACAATCTATCTGGAAGCAGAACCGGGAGAATACATCACAATTGCCCGCAAAGCAAAAGGAACGGACGACTGGTACATAGGCTGCACAGCCGGTGAAAACGGCCACGACTCCCAATTAACGTTCGATTTCCTGGAACCGGGAAAACAATACGTCGCTACCGTATACGCAGATGCCAAAGATGCCGACTGGAAAGATAACCCGCAGGCATACACCATCAAAAAAGGTATCTTGAATAATAAAAGCAAACTGAATCTGCACGCTGCCAATGGCGGTGGATACGCAATCAGTATCAAAGAGGTGAAAAACAAATCAGAGGTTAAGGGATTGAAAAGACTATAAATAAAGGATAGTCTTAAAAAAAGTGTTTTCAATAGGTATTTTTAAAGAAACTTTTAAGAGAGAGAAATAATATTACTATATTGTTAACTTTAATTTTTTAAATGCATGAAGCAAGTTAAATTTAGAATCGTTCAAACGATTCTCCCCTTGTTAATAGGGATGTTTTTATCATTGGGCGCTTATGCACAGCAAATCACAGTCAAAGGACATGTGAAAGATGCTATGGGCGAACCCGTGATTGGCGCCAATGTCATTGCCAAGGGTACCACAACGGGTACCATCACTGACTTTGACGGTAACTTCACATTGAATGTTCCTCAAAATTCTATTCTGTCCATTACATTCGTCGGTTACAAAGCAGCAGAAATTAAAGCAGCTCCTTCGGTAATGGTCACACTGGAAGATGACTCTCAAGTATTGGACGCCGTAGTCGTTGTAGGTTACGGAACAGTAAAGAAAAACGACTTGACGGGATCAGTTACTGCCATCAAGCCGGATAAAATCAGCAAAGGAGTAACCACCAGCGCACAGGATATGATAACAGGTAAAATAGCCGGTGTGAATGTAATTTCCAGCGGTACTCCGGGTGGAGGAGCTACGATTCGTATTCGCGGTGGTTCATCATTGAACGCCAAAAACGATCCGTTGATCGTTATCGACGGACTGGCAATGGATAATAGCGGTGTGCAAGGTTTGACTAATCCTTTGGCAATGGTAAACCCGAATGACATCGAAACTTTCACTGTTTTGAAAGATGCTTCGGCCACCGCCATCTATGGTTCACGTGCTTCTAATGGTGTGATTATCATCACTACAAAGAAAGGGAAAGCAGGCAGCAAACCACAGGTGAACTATGAAGGTAACGTTTCCGCCGGTATACTGCAAAAGACAATAGACGTAATGGATGCCAATGAATTCAAAGGATACGTATCCAAACTTTATGGTGAAGGAAATGCTCCAAGCCCCTTCGGTGAAGCAAACACTGACTGGCAGAAAGAAATTTTCCAGACAGCCGTTAGTACAGACCATAACGTGACTGTAAGCGGTGGTTTGAAAAATATGCCTTATCGTGTTTCTTTCGGTTACACCAATCAGAATGGGATCCTGATGACATCTAATTTCGAGCGTTATACCGCCTCCGTCAATCTGACACCCTCTTTCTTTAAAGATCACCTGAAGTTCAATATCAATGCTAAAATGATGTGGGCCAACCAACGTTATGCTGACGACGGGGCTATCGGCGCAGCTTTGACCATGGACCCGACCCAACCTGTATATGACTCTTCGGACATGTACAAAAACTTCGGTGGATTCTACCAACCGACCAGTGACGGTAGTTCATATAACGATCCGGAATGGCCGCTTACACTGGAAAGTAATTCAACCGCCAACCCTGTTTCCCTACTGAAACTAAAGAAACATACTTCCAGAAACACCAGTTTTATCAGCAATGTAGAAGTAGACTATAAATTCCACTTCCTCCCTGACCTACATATCCATGCTAACGTAGGCGGTGACTACTCGGAAGGTAAGGAAAAGAATGTAAATTCACCTTATGCCCCGGGCTCTTATTACTATGGTTGGAACGGGACTGACTACGGCTACAAATATAACCTGTCGGTGAATGCCTATGCACAATATTCCAAAGAAATCGGGGATCATTATGTCGACGTAATACTGGGTGGTGAAGAGCAACATTTCCACTATACCGGATATAAAGTCGGACAAGGAACAAATCCGTTAACAGGCGAAGCCTACAATCCGAATCTGCGCTCACAAACAGCCTGGGGACATCACAGTACATTAGTTTCTTATTTTGCCCGCGTAAATTATACATTACTTAGCCGTTATTTGCTGACAGCCACTTTCCGCCAGGACGGTTCTTCCCGTTTCTCTAAAGACAACCGTTGGAGTAGCTTCCCTTCTGTTGCTTTGGGATGGAAACTGAAAGAAGAAAATTTCCTGAAAAACGTAGAAGTATTGTCAGATCTGAAACTCCGCCTCGGATGGGGTATCACGGGTCAGCAGAACTTAGGCGACGATTATGATTTCCCTTATATGGCACTGTACCGCGTCAACGCAGCCGGAGGTTATTATCCTTTCGGGGATACCTATTATGGCACTATGCGTCCTAAAGCTTATAACGAAGACCTGAAATGGGAAGAGACAACGACTTATAACGCAGGTTTCGACTTTGCTTTCCTGAACGGACGTATCTCCGGCTCGATGGATTACTATTACCGGAAAACCGACGATTTAATCAATACCGTAAAGATTGCGGCGGGGACTAACTTTAATACCCAACTGATCAGCAACATCGGTTCATTAAAAAATACGGGGCTTGAATTCACCATCAATGCCAAACCTATTGTAACCAAAGATTTTGTCTGGGACTTGGGATATAACATCACTTGGAACAAAAATGAAATCACTAAACTGACCGGAGGAGATGATTCTAATTACTATGTAGAAACCGGAGGTGTATCTACTGGTATTAGCGGTGCAACCTGCCAGGTACAGAAAGTAGGTTATCCGATGAACTCATTCTTCGTTTACCAACAAGTGTATGATAAGGATGGAAAACCGATTGAAAACATGTTCGTAGACCGTAACGGAGATGGTGTCATCAACGCTTCGGACAAATATATCTATAAAAAACCTGCCGCTGACGTATTGATGGGACTGACTTCCAAATTCACTTATAAAAATTGGGATTTAAGCTTTGCCCTCCGTGCCAGCCTGAATAACTATGTGTACAATGACGTACTGGCCAGTAAATCCAGTGTCGGCAAGGGAGGAATCTTTAATCATGGATACTATTCCAACCGCCCGACAGCTGCCGTGAATCTGGGATTTGAAGGAAAGGGAGACTATTATCTGTCCGATCGTTTCGTTGAGAATGCTTCATTCTTGCGTTGTGATAACATAACAGTAGGTTATAGCTTCAAAAATTTACTGAAGTCCCAGGCTTATAAAGGTATCAACGGCCGTATTTACGGTACTGTACAGAATCCCTTCGTTATCACCAAGTATACAGGACTCGATCCTGAATCGGTTATCAGTTCAGGAAATGATGCCGGAGTAGCAGGTATTGACAGGAACATTTATCCTCATCCGATCACTATCCTGTTCGGGCTAAGTCTTCAGTTCTAAGATTGTAATTTATTAAAAAGTAGACTATTATGAAGTTCAAATATATAAAATCAATAGTTTCAGCAGCGTTGTTCCTTAGCCTGACCACCGGAATGACCTCCTGTATCAATGACCTGGATATATCTCCAATCGATCCTCAGATGACTGCCACCTTCGACCAAGATATGTACTTTACCAAACTATACGCTTCACTGGGACTTACCGGACAAAAATTGAGCGAAGATCCGGATATCGCAGTAAAGGACGAAGGTCAATCCTGTTTCTATCGCGCTCTTTTCACTAACAATGAATATGGCACTGATGAGATGATATGGACCTGGCAAGAAAATGCCGGTATCCCCGAACTAACTTATATGCGTTGGAACTCCTCTCATCAGCAGACAGAAATATTATATAATCGTTTAGCATATAATATCACACTCTGCAATTTCTTCCTGGATCAGATCGCCGGAAAAGAGGATGCTACCTCCGTTCAGCAACGTGCCGAAGCCCGTTTTCTCCGTTCCTTATTTTACTATTATCTGATGGACACCTTCGGAAAAGCTCCTTTCACCGAACACTTCTCCAAAGAGAATCCTCCTCAAAAGACGGCCTCCGAACTGTTCGCTTATATTGAAAGCGAACTGGAAAGCATCGAAAATGATATGAGCGAACCGCGTCAAGCTCCTTTCGGACGTGCCGACAAAGCTGCTTGCTGGTTGCTGCGTGCCCGTTTGTATCTCAATGCCGAAGTATACACCGGACAACCGCGTTGGAATGATGCTATCACCTATGCCGGCAAAGTGCTCGATCCCTCCAATGGATACGGATTGTGTGGAAATTACGAACAACTTTTTATGGCAGACAATGATGAAAATCCCGATGCTAAAAAAGAAATCATCCTTTCTATCCGTCAGGATGGTGTACAAGCAAAGAGTTACGGAGGAAGTTACTTCCTGATTGCTGCAACGCAAAAGAGCGACATGCCGAATCGCGGAACAAATGACCCTTGGGAATGTATCCGTACACGCAAAGCACTGGTTGACAAGTTCTTCGCAAACAGTGAGGATATTCCTTTCACCGAATATACCGATAATAAATGGCAGAATGTGAGAGATGTGCAGGCTGCTGCAAAAGATGAACGCGCCTTGTTCTATACAACCGGTCGCAAAGCCGAACTGGAAAGTGTAGGTAAATTCACCGACGGACTTTCATTTATGAAATGGAGTAATCTGCGCTCGGACGGACAACCCGCTCACGATGCTAAAATTCCTGATACGGACATTCCGTTCTTCCGTTTGGCGGAAGCTTATCTGATTCGCGCGGAAGCCTATTTGAGAGCAGGCGGCGCAAATGCACAACAAAATGCCTGGTTGGATATCAAAGCCCTCAGAGACCGTGCCAAAGCAACAGAAATACCCTCTGCCAATAACCTGACATTAGATTATATTCTGGATGAACGTGCCCGCGAATTGTATCTGGAAGGATTCAGACGCACAGATTTGATCCGTTATGGCTATTTCACCTCAAGCACCTACCTCTGGGATTGGAAAGGCGGTTCCTTTGAAGGAAACGGTGTGAGTTCGATCTATAATCTCTATCCGATACCGAAAACAGAAACGCTGACGAATACAAATATGACTCAGAATCCGGGATATTGATAGAACCTTTATTCACGTTTTAAAGACTGAAAACAATGAAAAACCTATATAAACTATTTACATTGACAATGGGGCTACTAGCTCTGTCCGCCTGTGAAGCAGACCGTGACAGCAACCCTGTGTTGAACGAACCGGATACGTTCGTACTGAATGTGCCAGCTTTTGCTTCCAACAACGTGTACGACCTTAAAAACTCCGAATCATTGGAATTAACCTGTACACAACCGGATTACGGGATTCCGATGGCAACCACTTATTCAGTACAAATTTCACTGGAAGAAAATTTCGTTGACGCTCATGCAGAGACAAATACGGAAGCTAATTATACAACTTTGGGTACTACCCATTCTTCTGCCAAAATGGAAGTGAAAGCTTTAGAATTTGCATTGGCACTGGGAGACTTGTGGAGTGCATCCTCCGATGAAGAATTTCCGACCACTCCCATACCCGTTTATGTACGCCTGAAAGCGGAACTGACCAATAGTGGTCGTGGCATCGCTTTTTCGAATGTAATTGAACTTCCCAAAGTATTGGGATATAAAGCTGTACCGCCTCTCGAATTACCTTCCAGTATATTTATCAATGGCTCGATGGCAGGTAGTAATTGGAGCAACTGGGTGCCTTTGGCAGCAGTAAACGGAATGTCCAAGTTCTTCGGTTTATTCTATTTCGGAGGCACTGATATGTTCAAGTTCGGTACTAAAGAAGGAGAATACATCGGATTCAACGATCCACGTCTGACAATAGCCTCGGATGCATTCACCGGATCGGATGATGGATTTGGCGGACAAAATATCAGCGTTAATGTCACAGGCTGGTATACAGTGATCATGTCTGTAAGCATCAAAGGGACTGATTATGCCTTTACGCTGGATATTGCTCCGGGCGAAGTTTGTCTGATAGGCAATGCTATAGGAGATTGGACATTCGGCGATAAAGGCAAATTCCAAGCACCAACAACGGCAGATGCAGACTTTGTTTCACCGGTATGCACCGGAGGCGGAGAATTGCGTATGTCCGTCAAAGTTCCGGGAGAAGACTGGTGGCGTACGGAGTTCGCTATACCTAATGGAAAAATCGTGTTCCGTGAAAACAAAAGTGTGATTGACAGTTGGTCGGAAATAGGTCCTGAATATGCGATAAACGTTAAGGCAGGGCAGAAAATAAATCTGAACTTTGTTCAGAAAACAGGTTCCGTTACTCAATAATCGTTAACTTTAATAACTGAATATCATGAAAAGATTATCATATATGGCGTGTCTGTTGCTTGCTTCGGCAGCTTTCACCGCTTGCGATGAAGATTTTAAGGACTGGGCTGATCCCCAGTCCAATCCCCAGGAAGAAGCTATAACTGCAATGGTAGATATAACTCCGGTTGCCAGTATGAAACTTGAAGAACAGCCGGGCGATTCTGTGGTAATCGCCTCTGTTTCTTCGATTGCAGAAAACTTCTCACTCACAGCTTGTAATATAGAATTAGTTGCCGAAGGGCAGATATTAAATCTACCGTCAAAAGTAAAAGATGGGAATATAAAAGTCAGGTTGACAGAACTTGACCAAAAAGTGGCAAGTTTGTATAAGTCACAAAAATCTTTAGAGCGCGAAGTCACTTTAAAGCTGACACCGGTAGTCATGACAACCAACGGTGAAGCAACTTCACTGACTGAATACCCGGAAATGCAATCTGCCATCACTCCGGTCGCAACTCCGGCTGTGGATACGGAATACTATATAGTAGGTGATCTAAACAGCTGGCAGATGGACAAATCGACAGCCACAAAGCTCGAAGTAGACAAAGACAATCAGTATCTCTTTTCAGTAGTCGTCGAGTCGGAAGAGAAGTTTGATTTCAAGATTGTCCCGGGAAGTGCGATAGAAGCTCCGGATGCCTGGCAAAGAGCCTTGGGTGCTTCCAAAGTAATAGAAGATCCGGATCCGGGATTATTGGCTTTCAGGGATAAAGAAGGAGCCGACCCGGATAATCTCACCTGCGCCGGCGGAAAGAAAATGAAAATTACGATTAATGTAGAAGATTATACATACACAATCAAGGAGGATCTACCCGAGCACATGTACATCAATGGATCTCCGTACAGTCTTGGGTGGGATTGGGCAGTAGCTCCTGAAATGGTTCCTGTCACACAGACTCCCGGAATGTTCTGGAGTATACAATATTATACGGCGGGAGACCAAATCAAGTTTGCTCCGGTTAGAAAATGGGAAGGAGACTTTGGTTATGACGAAGAAATCTTATCTCCGGAAGCAATTGATTTCGCCGAATTAACATCCTCAGGAGGCAATATTGGCATTGGTAAATCCGGATGGTATCTGGTAATTGTCGCAGTGACTACAGAAGGAAAAACAATTTCATTCCGTTTGCCGGAAGTTTACCTGTTGGGAGGTGTGATTAACAATTCGTGGAATTGCGATGAAACGACCTTGTTCAGGATTCCGACCGATAAAACAAGCGACTTCATATCACCGGCAGCAACCGTTACAGGCATGGCACGTATTTCTACTACGGCTGTAGATGCCGGAGGCTGGTGGAAGAGCGAATTTACACTTGATCTGGCTAATGAAGGCGATGGTACTATCGTTTACCGTGAGAATAAGAACGTATCGGATAATCTAAGCGAACTTGGCTACGAATGTAATGTAAAAGCCGGTCAGAAAGTCCATATTAACTTTACGACAGGCAAAGGTAAAGTCGAATAACTATCAGACACTCTTAAACAGCACAACGAGTAGAATCAATTACGATCATATCTCAAGTCTCCTTCTTCGGGAAAGAGGAGATTTGAGATATGATCGAAATCTGACACACTCAAAGCTAAATATAGTACCACTACATTGGAAGAAGAATTCTAAAATAAGGCTTATGAAAGACTTTAAATATATTTGGCTCCTTTTATTGCTGATACTCAACAGCTTTGGAGCTTGTTCAGATGATGATCCGTTGATGCCGGGCGAGCGTCCTTCGTCCGGAACTGATCCTGCCCCGGAAGAACAAGTTCTCCACGACGGATTTAATTTTGATCCGGCTATTCCTAAAGCGGATGAACCACTGACTATCACCTTCAAAGCACCCGAAGGAAGTAACTTCTATGGTTACGCTGACGACTTGTACTTACACTCCGGAACAGGAGCAAACTGGACAGGTGCACCTACATGGGGAGATAATCAGAATAAATACAGACTGAAAAAGACAAAGGACAATGTGTGGAGTATCACCCTTTCCTCATCTATCCGCCATTTCTATTCTGTTGCTCCATCTACTCCCTTACAGACCATTAACCTGATTGTACGTGATGCGGAAGGTAGCCAACAAACCTACGATTACGCAACTTTAGTAGAAGATAGTCAAAACGGATTTATCTGGGAAGAACCGCAAAAAGCCCCTCTCCCCATATCCGGAGAAGAAAAAGAGGGTATTCATATCCATTCGGCCACTTCGATAACGCTTGTATTATATGATAAGGACAGTCAGGGCGGTCATAAAGATTGTGTATTTGTAACAGGTAATTTCAACAACTGGAAACTGGATAGTCGCTACATGATGAAATATGACGAAACAAACCATTGCTGGTGGATCACTCTGGAGGAATTGACTGCCGGTGAAACACAGTTCCAGTACTTTGTGTACAGTGCTTCGGATGGCGGTACTTACTTGTGCGATCCTTATTGTGAGCAAGCATTGGAAAAGGGAGTGGATACCAACTTTCCCACTGGCGCACAAGCACCTTACGTATCAGTCGTAAGCACAAACCCACAACCCTATCAATGGAGTGCCGGAGAATTTGAGATGAAGAATAAAGAAAATCCGGTTATCTATGAGCTCTTGTTGCGGGATTTTACTTCCAGTGGAAATCTGGCAGGAGCAATGGAAAAGCTGCCTTACTTAAAAGAACTGGGAATAGATGCTATCGAACTGATGCCTGTACAAGAATTTGCAGGTAATGACAGTTGGGGATACAACACCGGACTATACTTTGCACTGGATGCCTCGTATGGAACTCAAAATGAATATAAAGCTTTTATTGACGCCTGCCATCAGAATGGAATCGCCGTTATTTTCGATGTAGTCTACAACCATACGAACAATGATAATCCGTTTGCCCGTATGTACTGGGATACGTTTAATAACCGCCCTTCCACTAAGAATCCATGGCTGAACGCTGTAACACCGCATCAGAAGTATGTTTTTTCACCGGATGATTTCAATCACACTTCAGAACAAACAAAAGCTTTTGTCAAACGCAACCTGAAATATCTGTTAGATACTTACCACATCGACGGTTTCCGTTTCGATTTCACCAAAGGTTTCACACAGAAACAGACAACAGGTGATGATGATTTGGCGGCAACCGACCCTGCTCGTGTATCAGTACTGAAAGAATACTACGAAGCCGTAAAAGCTGTCAAAGAAGATGCAATGGTTACCATGGAACATTTCTGTGCAAATGAAGAAACAACTTTAGCCACAGAAGGAATTCATTTTTGGAGGAATATGAACCATTCTTATTGTCAGTCGGCTATGGGCTGGAAAGATAATAGTGATTTCTCCGGATTATATGACACCACCCGTCCGAATCAATTTGTGGGCTATATGGAAAGTCATGACGAAGAGCGGTGTGCCTATAAACAGATTGAATACGGAAATGGAGCCTTAAAAACCAACCTGTCCGAACGGCTCAAACAGTTATCATCCAACGCCGCATTCTTCTTTACGGTTCCAGGTCCGAAAATGCTTTGGCAATTCGGCGAAATGGGGTATGATATTTCAATAGACGAAAATGGACGTACCGGAAAGAAACCAGTCCTTTGGGAATATCAGACAGAGCGTAAAAGCTTGGTAGATATTTATACAAAACTAATCACTCTACGGACAACACACTCCGATTTATTCAACGCTTCTTCTCAATTTACCTGGAAAGTCAGTTATAATGATTGGGATAATGGACGTACACTGACATTGAAAGCTGTGAATGGGAAACAACTTCATGTGTATGCGAATTTCACCAATGCATCTATCGATTATACTATTCCTGAAGGTACATGGTATCTATATCTGGAAAATGGGAATCCCGTGGAGGGAGAAAAAAAGATCAGTGTTCCTGCACACGAGTTCCGCTTATACACCAACTTTGCCGAATAACGAGCGGGTGTTTTGAGCAGAAAGGAAGATTTAACTAATAAGCATTGAAGATTCTCTAACGACAAAGGCACAAAGATGGCAGGTTATTTTTCTGCTACTTCTTTGTGCCCTTGTTTTATATTTTGTTCCGTATTATGCCTGACCTTTTATTTTGTTGAAACATAATTAGACCTGTGTCTCTCCCTCGATATACTCTTCCAAAAAGAGATTCTCTCCGTCAAACACGGCATAAGAGAAGAAGTTAATCCAGTCTCCCAAAATCAACACACGGGAGGTGGCGCTCAACATCAAATCCAGTTCAATGTGACGATGTCCGTAAATAAAGAAGTTGATATTGGGATGGCTTTTCAAGTAGTCTTTGGTATATAGTACCAAGTGTTCCTTGTTTTCTCCCATATAATCCGGTTCCTTTCCGTCCGCCCGTTTTTGTCGGCTGTGCTTAGCCCATGTTAAACCCAATTCAACACTCCAGCGGGGATGAATAGCAGAAAACATCGTTTGCAAAGTTTTGCTGTGGAACATCGAACGAAGTAGCTTGAACTTCTTATCCGGATCACCCAAGCCGTCACCATGAGCAAGATAAAACTCCTTTCCGTAGATTTCAGTAGTCAATGGTTCGCGATGCATGATGACACCACACTCTTTGGTGAGATAGTCTCCACACCAGATGTCATGATTACCTATAAAAAAATGCACCTCTACACCCATATCTGTTAGTTCGGAGAGCTTCCCCAAGAAACGGGTGTACCCCTTAGGAACTACCAGCCGGAATTCATACCAGAAGTCGAACATATCTCCCAGTAGATAAATGGCGGAAGCCTTATGCTTTATACTATCGAGGAAGTTCACCAAACGCCGTTCTTGAGTACGCCCGTGCTCAATAGCACGAGAACCAAGATGTGCATCGGAAAGAAAATAAATGTTCTTCATTTAATTACCAGTTACGAGATCTAATAACGAATTACAACTTATAAAATCAGAGCACTGCCTGACATAGAACGATTAAAGAAAACCTAATTCCAATTTGGCTTCTTCACTCATCATGTCTTTATCCCATTCAGGTTCGAAGACCAGATTGATGGTGGCGGAATTCACTCCTTCTACTGACTCCACTTTTTGGCGAATATCCTCCATAATAAAATCAGCAGCCGGACAATTGGGAGCTGTCAGCGTCATATCGAGTGCCGCTTCTCCACTATCGGAGACGTCAATCTTATAAATCAGTCCAAGATCGTATACATTGACCGGAATCTCCGGATCGTACACTGTCTTTAGCATAGCTACAATCTTCTCTTCTATTTCAATTTTTTCCATACGTCCTTATTTATTATGTATCGCAAAGATAGAGATAAAAAATGAAACATAAAAAATTAGGCACGGAATGCGTATCCCGTGCCTAAAGAATATATCATTTACTCTCTATCTCCGGTTACTAAAAAACACACCGGAACAGTAAATTGTTGTAATGAGTAGTCTTAATCTACTTTCTCACCGAAATCTGTCTGTTGTTGCTCCACTTCTTTCAGTTTTAATTCATTCAGTTCACGACGGCGGCGTTCCAACTCCAGTTCAGCATCACTCTTCTTGTCCATGGAGAACGATTCGGATGGCTTAGGCAGCGCTTTTTCTTTCTTATCAAATATCAATGGATACATTGGAACGGAAGATGTTAGTTCCAGTTCACCGCTTACAGGCATCTGTGATCCCTCAAACAAAACACTGGCTCTTACCTTAATCTTTCCGGGAGTCGTGGTCGACTGGATCAATACGGGAGCACTGCCCCATTTCACCGGAGCAGGATTTGCCAAGACATTAGCTCCGCCCAAAATACGTCCCTCTCCTTCTACAAAGAACTTGATATAATAATTATTCAAACGCTTTACATTTCCATTCTTATCCGTGATTTCTGCCACAACAGTAACAAAATCAGATCCATCAGCACGCAGTCCGATTCCTTCGTTGTCTACTCTCAAACGAATCTGTTCTGCACGGCGGGCGGGCATTACTTTATGTGTAGCCACCACCTTGCCATCCATCAGTCCCTCTGCCAGGAAATAGACGTCCGCATCATGCTTTTCACGAGTCATCTTCTTATCAACCATAAAGTCAAATATCCCGGGGAAAGTTATTACCGGAGAAGGCATTCCTTTTCGTGTCTTGTCTTTTTTATAGGTATAAGTTTGCCCATCTTTATTCACAGTCAAACGAACTTCATCGCAGTTGGAATACACCGTTACATCTCTGCTTGAGAACGGTGTCATCTCGTGAGCGATATAAACCATCGGTCCGCTTTCTGCCAAACTCTCGGAAACGACAGCCGGACGTTGCGCCTTAAACATATAATAAGAATACTTAGGCTGACGGAATACATCCATCAATCCACCATAGAACGGGTCCGGGTGGTATCCCCGCTGATGATCGAACGAATGCCACAAGCATCCGCCCACATGCCAGGGAGACTCTTTATACAAACCATCATAGCAAATGTAATTATAATAAGGAGAAGCGTAATGAGCAGCCTGTATAAGCATGGGCTGTTCTCCCCAGTTACGGGCTGTGCGACTTGGAGAATTGTGCGAACTCCAATCATCGACATTATCTCCCCACTCGCGTGTAAAGTAAGTTATTTTAGGATCACGTTTTGAAAGATCCATCGGATGGGTAAACTGCACCGGAAAATATTGCGAGCCCTTGGCTTGCACATCACAACCGGAATAGCAGGATGGATAAGGATATTCCTCATCAACAATCCCTTTCACACGCCCGGCAAAATCTTCCGGATACCATGTCTCATTCAAGATTGGTTCCCACAGCCATACACAAGGATGGTTACGGTCACGGCGAACCATATTACGTATATCATTATAAACCCGTTTGGCAAAAATGGGTTCGTCATTCCAGAATTGCCATCCCGGAGTATTCACGATAACAAACAGGCCAAGTTCATCACAGGCATCCATAAAAGCCGGGTCTTGCGGACAATGTGCATTACGGATTACTTCCAGCCCCAAATCTTTCAGTTTCTTGGCATCACGCCAGTGAATACTATTGGCAACCGCATTTCCTACAACTGCAAAATCCTGATGCCGATTAGCTCCCATCAAAGGTTTACCATAAGGTTTTCCATTCAGCCAGAAGCCATCTTTTCCCTTAAATTCGATACTACGGATACCGACGCGACGACGATAACCGTCTACTACATTTCCATTCTTATCATAAATACGTACACACAGATTATACAGATAAGGTGATTCAGGAGTCCATAAATGCGGCTGCTCTACTTTCATCTTTCCATTATGACTTGTCGCAGTCCCTTTACGGATATTCAGTTTCACATCTGACGATGCCACTTCTTTTCCTTCACGGTCTACTAAAGAATAGGAAATTTTTCCTGCAAAGCCCTGTTTGTCTTCATTACGTATATGCGCTTTCAAGAGAATATCTGCCGATTGCTCCGATACACGATCTGTGGCAATAAACAGTCCGCCTCCTGCTATTTCGTTCTCGTAATTCGGATCCGTGATAAACACATAATTATGTGCAATCAGCCAGCAATCCCGATAAATGCCTCCCAAATAGGCATAATCTAACACATCTTGTGGTTTTCCAGGCGCATAGGTCGGATCGTCGCTATTATCAGCCCACACCGCAATCACATTGTCCTCTCCCCACTTTAATGCATCAGTCACATCTACCGATACGGGAAGATAGCCTCCAAAGTGCTCTGCCAATAATTTACCGTTTACATAAATCTTACTTTTACCCATAATGGCTTCAAAGTGCAGAAACAGTTTCTTTCCTTTCAATGCTTCGGATGGAGTAAAGTGTTTACGATACCATACTTCCCCCTGATAATTGATGCAACCACTAGCCTCAGTAGGAAGATACTCGATACCATTAGGTAAAGACACCACCTGCCAGGTTTTGTCGTCAAATTCTTTTGCTTCGGCACCCACCACACTTCCTTTATAAAAGCGCCAGGCAGGATTCATCGAGTACACATCACGCCCGGTATCCGGTAACCGGAAGAAACCGGCTGTTGAAAATTCCGGCTCATGGGCATAACCCATAAAAAACAGAGATAAAAGCAGTAAGCTAACAAAGATTCGTCTCATATAAAGTTTTATTTTATAATGAATGTCATGTTGTCTGTCGCAATCAACCCAAAGATGTCTTCGACATACAAAGATAGTATATTCCAGATACGAATCCCCCTATTTGTCCTCTTCATATACAAAACAAGGATAAATAAGGGGATTCAAACTAATACCTGTCAGTTATTAATGCGAATCAGTAGTTGAACTCTGATTCCTTGTTTTAGAAAATTAGATAAATGAATGCGATGGCAATTTTGCCCATCGTATGTACTAAAAGTCCAGATGTAGATCTGACTTTCATCGCTCTTTGAATATTTGTTTTTTCATTCAGCCAGTTGAAAAAAGATTCTATCGGTTGTCTGACCTTTGATACTGCAGTTGAAAACAGGTCTCTGCCCGCTTTCTCTCTTTGAGTAATAATAGGCTCCTCTCCCTTTATTGCTTTAACGGGAGTCATCATGGTTACCCCTTGTTCCTGCTGTTTGTTTCCCCAGAACGAGAAGTCTGAGTATATCTTATCCGCAAATATATATCTGTTTATAAGACTATCAGCGGCTTCTCTTTTAAGAACAGTCAGATCATTCTCCTCTGCCGATGATAAGATGATCATTTCGGGGAATGGAATGGTTCCTTCCCTGCGGAAAGCTAAGGTGTGAAGTTTGAGCCCGAAATAATACATGTTCTTTGTAGAGCAGTATCCTTTAGTGGCAATTTCAGTAGCCACTTTTCCGGTTTTGTTCTTTCCTGCACAAGTAATGATGGGCATGGAGTCAATAAGTGATATCATAGAATCGCAATCTGTTGGTTTAAAGAAAGTAATGAGATGCTTCACCAGTTCATTAATCGCCTCACTCATCAGGTTCAGCCGATAGTTGAATGTTTGATAAGAGGGAAGGTTAGGGAACCAGGAAAGCAAATATTCTTTGGTGAATGTATGTATCTCTTTGATGCTAAAATAGCGCTGATACGCTCCGCAGAACAGATATACGGTAAGCAGCTCCTGATCAGTGAAGATCGGTGTAGCGTTATTACTGAACCTCTGACAGTAGAACTTCAGTGAAGACTGATAAACATCGCAGATATACATATATATTTTTATAAGTTTTAGCTCTTTCTCCTTGGGAATCATAATTAGAATAATGAGTGGTTTTATTCTTCTAATATACTGATTTTCAAGGAGATTAAGAAATAAATAAATGAGATAATTAATTGAATAATAACAATTTAACTAACTGAATCAGCTAGTGATTTCAACTACTGATTCGCATTATTATTCATCCGGTTGAATGAGTAAAGGTACTCTGGCACTATCGGTTCCTGTATTTTCAACATACTTGTAACCAGAGCCAGCTACCGCTTGATTCATGGATGCTATTTTGTCAATAAGGGCAGCAGCATCGCTTACCTTAGTTGAAGTTGGTAAGTTTCCACCCGGATTCGAAACTCCGTCGGACATAAAATAACATTCGTTTGCTGTCACTGATCCCGTTGATATTCCACAAATGGTAACAGAAGCAGTGCCAGAAAGCACAGAAGTTGAATAACATCCTGTCAAAGTTCCACCATTTTTCACCAAACCACCAATATTTCCGGACGCTTTGGCCACTATTTCACCAGCAGCAAACGAAGCGGTTACAGGTCCTTCGTTTCCTCCCACCAGACCACCGGCATTCACAGCTGTAAATGCAGTAATAGTCATCAAAGAATAACAGCCAGTTATGGTTCCCTGAACATTCCAACCCACAAGTCCTCCGATGGCACCTTCACCATTACCTCTATATACAAAGGATACCTCCTTGTCAATCGAAGAACCTTGTATTTGTGCCTTAGACCACCATCCGTTCACACCTGCCAATCCACCGGCATTTACTTTACCACCGGCAACAGTCAGTACCACATTACCTTTTACCTTACAATCCTTTATCATTGACGCACCAGTCTGATTATGTCCGGTAATAGCCCCTAACTTAGCATCTGCTCCATTGACAGTCAACGCTCCTCCATCAATGACGCAATTCTGAATCGTTCCGGTATTTATTGCTGCAAATGCTCCAGCTGCGCCTGACACTTGTTTCACTGTTACATCTTTAAGAGTTAAATTTTTAATGATACCATTATTAGTTATAAACAAACCGGCATCGTTTCCTGTTGCTTCAATTGTAAGACCGGAAATAGTCTTGCCATTGCCGTCCAATATACCTTTAAACTCCGTAACCGGTACCCATGCCTCTTTAGTCGACATATCAAGATCAGCATCTAATGTAATTACCGTAGCAGCATTCGTCATAACAGTCGGTTCACTTGCCAAATTTATCAACCCGTCTTCTTTCTTGACTAAATACTTACCCGCTTCAGTCTCCTCATATCCCAAGTCTGCCACCAGCATAAATGATATACCATATCGCTTTCCAGCCACATATTTATATTCATCTCCTGCTACCACCGATTCGGCATTATAAAGTTCACTGATCTTTCCTTTTTTCTCTATTGTTTCCGTAGAGGAAGAATCTCCCACTTTTTCTATCGTAGCAGTAAAGGTTAATTCTGTATCCTTTGTCATGTCTGCCATCGGGAAGAAACTCAAATAACCGTATGCAACTTCATTCTTTGCCATGTCCAAACTTGTCATAGACAAAGTCAGACTATTACTTTTATCACCATACGTTTTCTCTTCTCCCGAAACTGTCAACGTTTTTGGGAAAATAGCAGCATCAGCCGAAACAACCACCTTTGTCACTTTATAGGCATCCGGTCTTCGATTGGTGAATTTAAACTGATAAAGAGCTGTCAAATGTTCAAACTTAAGATTGGTGACGGTAGTCCCATTCACCGTGCCTTTAGCAAGCATGTGCATCGTATTCTGCAGCTCTGCTTTTTGAGCACTTTGCGTAGCATCTCCCAACGTAAAAGTGAAAACATTCCCTGAAGTCGGAACATCTTTTTTCGGATAGATTCCCCAAACAGTAGCTCCCTCTTCAAAGTTACCATTCCCTGCAAATTCCACATTTCCAGACGGTTCACTCTCATCATAATTTATGGTTGTGAAATCATAGCCATTTGTTCCATTCCAAAGTGTAACCTTATCATCGGCATTCCACATAAAGGAACTACCGTCATCTTGTACGTTGGCACGTGTAGACGATTCTTTGTCCGTATTTTCATACCCCCGGATAGAAGCAACAGCCACATAAGTCTGTGATTCTCCCCGTTGCAGTTCATCCCCACCTTCAATGAAAACATCTTCTTTACAAGAGCTTAGGGTGGCTGCACTTAGCAGCCCGATCCCTAATAAAGAATAGATTTTATTCATGATTTATTTTTTTCTGTTATCAGTTATTTAAATATCACCACCATCTCCAAAATCTGATCCACCGAAGCCAGGTTCTTTCACAGCCCCCTGTAGAATCAACGGACAGTATATATTAGTTCCGGCATCCTCATTCACTTTAAAGCTAAAACCAAATTCTGGATCCTTGGCTTCTATTGCCAAATTCATCTGACGTTTCTTATCCTTGAGTTGAGTAGCTGTTACCTTACTAATTCCATTTACAGATCCGCTTCCTACAGGATTAGTCACCGTCTCGCCTACGAAATAACACTGGTTGATTCCTGTTGAATTCGAAGCGACGAAAGCTCCCAATTTATTACTTCCAGCATTATTAGTCACATTTATCTGCGTGGTCGAGTAGCAAGCCGTCACAGTAGCATCAGCATTATTAATGGTATTCTGTGCAATGAAACCGCCAGTATTATTATAGATAGTTCCACTAATTGAACCGGCTACATAACAGGCCAGAACCGTACCGTTACTATTAGCCCCTATAAGTCCTCCTACTTGTCCGGAACAAGAAACCTCAAGTTTGGCTAATGAGTAACAACCTTTGACTTTACCGGAGTTGTTCCAGCCAACAAGTCCGCCGACACAGGATGCACCACTAGAGTTACTAGGATGCTTGATTGTTACATCTGCACCGACATACGAATTTATAATAAGAGCCGTTCCATTAAAATGCTCACCAACCAAGCCACCATAATTAGAATTACCAGCACCACTCAAATTAAGGTTAATAGTTCCACTGATAACTTGACAACCTTCTATTCTTCCTTCGGAGTTTCGACCGATCAAACCACCAAAAACTACCGGTTTTATAACGGTTGCAGTCACTCCCTTGACTGTACAATTCTGAATGACACTCGTTGAACTTTCGGCAGCCAATGCTCCTGCTCCCTCTGTGATATCAGCAGAGAAACTTACATTTTCCAAAGTCAAATTCCGGATAGTTCCCGTATTGGTAGCTATAAAACCTTTATTAGCTATTTGCAAATTGCGGATGGTAACACCATTACCTTCAAATACACCTCCAAACGCACTAATAGGTTCCCAAAGTTCATTACCCATATCAATCACTTTTATTCCATCCCCTGCCGGTTCATCGATATATTCTTTTTCTAAAGTAACAGTTGCCTTACGGTATTCATCCGCAATTTTATTCCATCCGAATAATCCAGTCTTATTATAGATATGAATATTTCCATCATCATCGATCATATAGCCCTCATCAGGAATTCTGAAACGATAATCTACCTCAAAATCCATTTTATAATGCTTGCCGGCTGCAAACTGATTGGCAGTAGCATCCATATCAAGTCCGATGTTATCCTCCAAATCTTTGACTTTTACTTTTTTCAGCAGGATAATATCCTGTTCCACTTCATTATTCAAAACGCTTACTGTAATATTCAGTTCGGTCGTACTTTTCATCAACCGGGTATCACCATAGGTTGTAGGTAATATATTCAAATACCCGTTTAATGTTTCATTCTGCGCCAATGCTTGTCCACTCATGTCAAGTGTCAGTTTGTTACGCATACCTGAAAGACTCTGTACCACTCCGTCTTCGTCGATCTTCAACTCTGCGGGAAATACATCATCATCACTCTCCAGCGTAATATAGCGAATCTTCAGTTCCCGGTCCGACGTGTTTTTCAAACCAAACTGTATCAATGCAGTCAATGGTGAAAACGTTAATGCAGGAATCTTATTATCAGTCACATCCCCGGTGGCAACCATATAGGTAGTGGCTGCCAGTTCTGCTGTTTTTCCAGTCTGAGTAAATGTCTCCGGCATAGAAAAGGTAGCCAGGTCATTAAATGTTTTTGCTTCTTTCCGTGGAAATACCGCAATCAGCTTATGGCCATTTTCTACAGCAGCTTTTCCTGTGAATTCAGCAGATTTGTCAGGTTGGTTGTCATTATACCCCGGGGTGATAGAGAAATCATAGCCGGCTCCGAAGTTGCGATTCCATAATGTAACAGCATCTCCTTTATTCCATGTATACACTCCATTCTGCAAATTGCTGCGACCCAAAGGGGCGGACTGTTTAATAGAAGCTATAAATGAATAATCAGTCAGATTCTTGTCGGTTTCGTTCCCTTCACCGTTATTTTCATTCACCATCTTGTCCTCTTCGCAAGAGGTTAGTGCCATTGCGCCCAGCAGTGCAACGCTCAATAAGTGATAAACCTTTTTCATAACTATATAAAAGTTTGTTCGATTAAATATCTTTATTTCAACAACCATTAATACATTGGTTTGTTACGCGTTGGAGTACCACTTCCAAAATAGTCGTAGGTTGGCTTCTTATAGAAACGTATCCAGTCGATTTCCATACGTGGCGTATCATTGCTAGACTTACTTTCCTGATAAGAAATATGCTTAAAGTCGTTTGCCCAACTACCATCTTTAGCAGCCTGTTCTGCCGCAGCGTCACCAAGCGCCCATTCATTACATCCGGCAAATGTCAATAGTAAATGTAACCCTTCCGTATTGTATTTGTCCGTAAACGGCCAATGTGTAGACGAGTTCCATGAAGCCGTTCCATTAGCTATTCCGGTATAGCTGCCGTCAGTCCTCATGCGTACATTCTCTTTACCATTAATACCTAAAGCAATCTCGTTATTATCTCTCCATTCCATCCAATAGATATCGAATTCATCCATATCCGATATTATCAACTGTCCTGAAGACGGTTTATACTTATCACCGGATGAAGTGGATATATCATTCCAGTGGAAAGTCTGCCAAGCGCCATTCGGATTCGCATTGGTAGCCGGATTTTCCAGAAGATCAACCTCACCATAGGTAGACCATTGCACACCTCTGATATTTCCTTGGAACCAGACTGCCGAGTTGAAAGAGTGTTTCTTTCCACGCACACGGATTCTAACTTCCACACGAGTGCCCGGCAAAATGCGTACATTGCTGGATTCCCAAGAATCAGCACCCGTAGGCACACCATCAAACTTACTTGCATAGAGGGAGGAAACTCCAAAATCTCTTGTTCCCGTAATTTCCCCTGTCACACTGATTCCCGGATCATACGCACACCACATTTTCAAATATCCATCTTGAGTCATCGTTGCATATTTCTCATTTACAACCGCTTGTACTTTCTGTGTGTTAGCCACATTCTGTGCCGCCATAAAACGTGGAGGACGATTACCATACTGATTGGGGAGTCCGGTACCTTCTGTCAAAGCATCAATCGGATGGAACTCATAAGAATTCAGGAATGTCCATCCTTCAGCAGCTAACGCTTCATTCGGATGCGGATCACCCTCCTTTATCAATAGTGCTGACGCAGCTCTGACCTCATCCCATTTTTCTACAGCCTTTTTATTGCTGGCTGATACAAATATCTGATCCGGATCTGTATAAACCCATTGCTCATTGGTTAACTCGGTGCCCGGAGTCAAACCTGCATCCGTATCAGTAACCTTAATTTCCAACTCGTCCCCATATACCGGATGAATTTCAGAATCGGTAGCAAAAGACATAGACACAGAAGTGAAAGTATTCGGTCCTTTCTCTCCTTTCACCCATATAAGTTCAGATTCAGCTGTTTTATACCCGGCTTTCACCACCAATTCGCTCGGCAGATTCTCATATTTATCCGCATCTTCACCCGCATCAATATGAACGACTACATCTTCCTTAGCTGACGCTCCTACCGTAGCGACCAGAATAAATGAGCCATACTCTTTCACCGTATTGTCCGAATTGTTCTTCAATGACAAGATGGTGTAGTGTTTATCAGATACCACAATCGGACGTTCAGCCGCATTGATCTTGTATCCTCTGACATAAGCGGTGATAGTACCCGATATAGGATATTTAGCCAGATCGTTCTTTACCTTAAATTCGGTAAATCCCTGTTTCTCACCTTTCTTCATAAAAAGATGACCAGCAAAGCCTTCAAAGACATCAGATACAGGGACATCCTTTCCTTCTACATTCTTACCTGCAAAAGTCAGAACAACGTCTATATCTTCTTCGAGTGCCAACTGATTGTCTTGCTGATCTACCTTCACAGTAAAGGTCACATTATCTCCGATAGCAGCACTTTGAGTACTGATTTCGGCCACCAGATTCCGGGCTTCTCCGATAGAGATAACCGTCTCGGTGTCATTACAGCCTGTCATTACAAGGATAAACAGGCAAATTGGTAATAATCTATAGAAATATTTCTTCATAATCTATCCTATTATATCATTATTAATGATTACCATTTCGGGTTTTGTTTCAACTTTTTGTTCAATTCCAATTCTGAAGGAGGGATCGGTAACAGATAATCCCTATCTGCATGGAATTGATATCCGCTTGGCAGAGTCCCGGCCATCGGATCCGCCCATTTGTTATCATCAAGGGTCAGACGCTCTCTGATTCTTTTCTGATTATCCGGACTGTAAGATTTGAATAAAATAGATTCATCACCTACATAAGCACCTTTACCACGCTTTCCGACAATCAGTTTATCGGCTTTCCAACGCATGAGATCATCCAGCCGGAAACCTTGCAAAGCAAGTTCAGAACGGCGTTCACGACGGATTTCCTGTAAAACAGGAGTCAATGTATAACCGAAATCGGTGAAATTAGCATCCTTTGCCGGTGCCAGATATTTCACTCCTGCACGTTCACGAAGCGCTTTCAATGTCTTATTCGCTATATCATCGCTCCACATTTCCAGTTCAGCAGCAGCTTCTGCATAAGCCAAAAGACCTTCGGCATAACGAATAATAGGTAAAGCAGTCTCACCATTACCACTTACAAAGGTGGTATCTATTCCCAAACGGATGTGATAACCCGTCAAAGAACGTGTGTTTCCATCTCCTGCCAATTTAGGAGGACTAATAGTATTCTTCTTCTCATCCGTATATTCTTCCAGATGCATTGGGGTCGCAGTAGTGGCAGAAGCAAATTTGGCACCTTCATTCATCACCGTTTGAATCAATCTAGGGTCACGGCCTTCAAATGTTTCCTTAAAATCCTTAAATTTCTCATTTGTCGGATCAATAAATGTTCCATCGGCATTCAGATAATTATCCACCAGGCTTTGAGTAATTCCGGCAGCTCCTTCCGAGTCGACAACACCTGCCTTCAGATTACCGTTGACATCATGAAAGACTCCTTCATCACTCGAATATTTCCTCCACAATAGCACTTCGCCCATTCCTGACAAATCTTTGCTATTGAACAATGCCGCAAAAGCATCTCCCGGATTTTGCCCGGTTTTATACAGATCAATGCCACAACCGAACAGTTCATTTCCCCAGTTAATAACTTCACCCAAGAAATAATTTGATTCGTTAGTGGAAGATGCAAAATCATCGCTGCTGTGATACTTTTCCCAAGTTCCTTCATACAACGCCACATTCATTGCCAAAACCATGGCAGCTTCTTTATTGATACGAATTCCGGAATATTTACCGCGCGAATGCAACAGATTCTTCGCCTCAACCAAATCACTCAAAATAAATCGGGCTACCTCATTACGTGTCTTTGCGGGAATCTGTAATCCTGCGATTGTCGCATTCTCATCCCAAAAAGCATCCATTACCGGAATAGAACCGAATTTCTTCAATAAATCGAAATGCCAATAGGCACGTAAAAAGTAAGCCTCCCCTTTCAACGACAGTACATCTTCGTTTTCCTGTGCTTCGGGTACTTTATAATTATGGAAAAAATAGTTCACTTTACGCAGGTTCTGATAACCAGTCTGCCAATCGGAAGCTCCGCTAAACTGGTTATTCTGTCCATGCAAACGGGCATCATACTTTTCTGCAATAATATTGTCACTATTCTTTTCTTCACTGCGAACTCCCAAACCGAACTTACTAAAAGACGGCAACGTCATATATAGTCCGTTAATATAGTTTTCAACCTGTATGGCACCTGTCAGAAAATTACCGGCTTCCGGCTTGGTTATCGGTTCTCTATCCAGAAAATCTGAACAGGATGAAAATGGTAATATTGAAGCGGCTACAAAAGCCATTATATATATTCTTTTCATATCTTATGGTTTAAAAGGTAAATTCAATACCAAATACGTAGTTTTTATTCAACGGATATACCTTTCCGTTACCATTTTGCTTCATTGGGGAAGTCAATCCCGGAGCAGTTTCGTTACTACCCCCAGCCCATGTATTTACCTGATTCAAGGTTTCAGGATCGAATACGTCCGGCAAATTGTCAATCGTGAAGAGATTATCACAAGTGAAATACACTTTCAAGTTCTCCAATCCCATCTTCTTAACCAGTTTAGGCTGGAAGTTATAAGAAATCATCAAGTTTTTGAGTCGCATATAAGCTGCGTTCAATAAATAACGTGAAGTGTTGTAACCTACGTTCGCATTATATTCAGGACTGTCGGGTTTTGTCAGACGCGGCAGGTAAGCCCCCGGGTTGTACACATTATAATAATCCAAATGTTCTTTAAAGAAGTTGGAATCACCGCTAAACAGATAAGTACTTGCAGCCATCGGGAAATCACGTTTCATGACTCCCTGGAACAATGCGGAAACTTCAAAACCTTTATAACCGGCATGTAAGTTCAGACCGAAGGAGTAACGAGGAGTCGTATTACCGATAATTTTCAAATCACCGTGATCTTTCAATGTACCCGAACCCGGATCAATTTTACCATCACCGTTCGAATCGATATATTTCAAATCACCAC
This sequence comes from Bacteroides sp. 3_1_13, assembly GCF_001185845.1. Lineage (NCBI taxonomy): Bacteria > Pseudomonadati > Bacteroidota > Bacteroidia > Bacteroidales > Bacteroidaceae > Bacteroides > Bacteroides sp. 3_1_13. Next base: position 1,818,989 of record NZ_KQ236955.1, on the reverse strand, counting down.
GTTGCCAATCCTTATTCGGTTTGAAGAAAGACATGTCTACTCCTCTCAGATATTCATCCACTTCCTGGTTGGTGAGAAACAGATCATTTGCTTCATATCCCCAGATTTCACCTAAATCCATTCCCTGGTAATAACCTTTGTTACGAACCAGACCGGTGTGGTTGTTATAAATCAATCCTTCCGGATTATTGTATTTGGTTACCACTGCTTTGTAGTCAAAGATATTGAAACCGATTCCATAACTGAAACCATTCTTCAGCTGGTCAGACCAGTTAACCGACAATTCCCATCCACGGTTACGTAGTGTTGCATTATTTACTTTAGCACGTTGGTCAACAGCAATACCGCCAATATCAGGAATTGCTTCAGCCGGGCCAATCATGTCTTTGGTCGTACGTTGGTAAATATCCGCCGTAATCGTCAAACGATTGTTAAGCAAAGTCAGGTCGAAACCTAAGTTGGCATTATCCACTTTTTCCCATGTAATGTACGGGCTTACCATAGAAGGTGTTAAAGCGACTGTACCACGTACCGGAGTAGCCGAAGTGACACCGGAAAGCAACCATGCATTTGAATAGTCCGGTCTCAATGTCATGAAGTTCAGATAATCATATAGTCCGGCTCCATTCTGATTGCCTAAACGTCCGTAAGACAAACGCACTTTCAACTGTGAAACAGGCAAGCTCCATTGCTTGAAGTAGTCGGTACGGGCAATGTCATAACCGGCAGAGAAAGAAGGGAAAAATCCCCAACGATTGCCGGAAGCGAAACGTGACGAACCATCATAACGTCCGCTAAATTCCAGAAAATAGACATTCTGGTAGTTCCAGTTCAAACGGGTATAGAATCCCATGGTTGCCCAATGGTCACGCGCTTCACTATTATAGGCTTTTCCGTTTGCATTGTCAAAAGAGAATGTATCATCGCTCATCACTCCGTCTTTATACGCATACATGCTTGAGTTTTGCTGCACTTCCATCTGGAAACCGGCCATTGCCTTAAAGAAATGGTCACCCCATTGATTCGTATATGAAGACGACACACTGGGAGACAAATAATAGTTGAATTGATTTCCACGAGTCATTGATCCCCACAAAGAATTCGAATATTCGATACCGGGATAAGAATATCCCTGCCGGGGAGCGGTAACATTCTCTATGGTTCCGTCGGGCCGTGTGGTACGGGGCTGCTTCTGCAAGAATTCATCATTCTGCACATCAAAACGAACTTTCATCTCTCCGATAATGTCCCAGCCTTTCAGAGGCGTAACAGTAGCTGCAAAAGTCATGGCATCAGAAATGCGGTTCTGCGAATAGCCCACATTGTCCAGATACAAAGCTTCATTCCATGAAGGAAGATTATAAAGCCCGGAAATAGGAACTTCAGTCACCATATTAGGCTGCGAACGAGCTATCTGATGATAAAGAATAGACATATCGGGGAGCGGGCGGGAAATCAGATTCAACGTGATATTGTTATTGAAGTTAAACTTCAACCAGTCATTCGGCTTGATCTGAAATTTGGTATTCACGTTGTATTTATCCAGAGAGTCTTCTACACGATCCAGCAAACCACCCTGGTAAGTATAACCCAGACCGACATAATAAGTCACTTTGTCCGATCCACCGGAGATACTTAGATTGTGTGAATGACGCAAAGATTTGTTTTTATAGAAATAATCAAACCAGTCGGTATTGGCATACTGCGATTCACCGCCACGCCAACCGGTATTCTCCTGATTGGCGGTAATACCGGGCAGACCTTCACCATAGGGGTTCTGCAAAAACTGATTCATCAAATCAATAGTCTCCTGTGAGAAGTATGGAGACTCACCAATTGCCGAACGGTACGCATTTTTATAATTGGCAAACTCTACAGAGTTCATCATCTCGGGCATGTTGATAGGTGCACTCATACCCACAGAACCGCGATAAGTCACCCGGGCTTTATCCTGTTTACCGCTCTTGGTCGTTACTAACACCACACCATACGCAGCACGAGCACCATACACGGCTGCTGCAGAAGCATCTTTCAATACACTGATACTTTCTATATCGGCAGGATTTACATTCTGCAAGCTCTGTTCCACACCATCCACCAATACATAAGGCTCTCCACCATTAATAGAACCGATACCGCGAATATTAAATTTGATTTCTCCGCCAACTTCACCACCGGTACCGCTTTCAGAAGCATCCGAAGCAAAGTTCAAACCAGCCACATTACCTTGTAAGGCGCTGGTTACATCCGTCACAGGACGGGTAGCGATTGCATCCGCATTAACTGTTGCTACAGCCGCTGTAATAGTATTACGTTTCTGTGTTCCCATACCGACTACCACCACTTCATCTAAAGTTTTGGAGTCTTCCTTCATCACGAACCGATTTCCTGTTAGCTTAGTGATTTTCACTTCCAAAGGAGCATAGCCCACATAGTTGACAGTTATCGTTGTACCTACTTTACCGTTAATTTTAAAGTTTCCATCCAAATCGGTAATGGTACCATCAGTAGAACCTTTCACCATAACGGTTGCTCCGATTACGGACTCGCCACGTTCGTCTACCACCTTACCAGTGATAGTGCCCTGTTGAGCAAAGAGCTCCACAGGGAAGAACAGTAAAAGCATTGAAAAGAGACACACCAGTTGCATCCTAATCTGCATTTTCTTCATAACATTATATTAAAGTTAATACTAAAAGTTTTTTTGAGTTCCATTTGCCAATAGCCCACACTATCCGGCATTGAAATACACCACAAAAATAGATTGATTGGCAGAATGGCGAGTTCATAAAATCGCCAAAATGTTTCCAAAAACATCCATATTCCGTTTTTGAACGTCTTTGTGGCGGTTTTTGGAAATATTTCTTTTGTTTTAGCGGAATTAATCATACTTTTGTTTCACTAATCTCCCCTTAATAATCTTGACTGATGAAAAAAAGTATTTGGATAAAACACTTTTTCTGCTTACTGGCTTTTCTTATCGTAGGCACATTTCCAGCAATAAGTATAGGTAACCATTACGACTTTAAACTGATTGGTTCCCAAAACGGAATGCCGTCTATCATCAGCTGTATCTATACCGAACAAAAGGGATTCATCTGGATCGGTACTCCGACAGGACTAATCAGATTTGATGGAACGGAACTCAAAAAGTACACCGCACAACCTGATAATGAAAATTCCCTGCCTAACGACAGTATCCTGCAAATTATTGAAGATAATCAGCAGACAACCTGGATACTGACCACCACAGGAATCGCCCGTTATTCTCTTATTCACGACAACTTCTTTATCCCCAAACTAAATAATCAGCCCATCATTGCCAAATCGATCTGCAAAATAGCAGACGGGCTTCTGTTCGGAGGGATCAACAAGATATATAAATATTCTTATGCCACCAACACGATTTCTCTCATACGGGAATTCAAGACCGACGAGCCGTTCATTATACGATCCATACAAATGTGGAAACCCGATACCATATTGTGTCTAAGCTGGCAACAGGGAATACTGCAAATGAACCTCAAGAATTTCGAGATAACCCCATTTCCTTTCCAATACGGGAACGACAACGTAGGAATCATCATAGACTCCCAACAAAGAATATGGCTGTCAACCTACAACAATGGCGTCAAGTGTTTCTCCGCCCAGGGAAAATTGATAGCCAGCTATACCACTCAAAACTCCCGTTTGAGCAGTGACATCGTATTGTGCATGACCGAATTCAAACAAAAAATATGGATGGGAACAGACGGGGGAGGTATCAATATCCTCGATCCCACAACCGGCAATATTACCGTACTCGAACATATCTCCGGAGATAATCATTCCCTTCCCACAAATACAATACTCTGCCTGCATAGCGACTCTGCCGGAAATATATGGGCGGGAAGTAAACGTGAAGGGGTTATCAACATTCGTGAAGTATCCATGAGAACTTACACTAATGTTGTGTTAGGGCACAACAAAGGATTAAGTCAAAGTACGGTATTACAACTATATCAGGAACCGGCTTCCGAAGAACTCTGGATCGCTATGGACGGAGGAGGTATCAATAAATTCATTCCTTCTACAGAAACATTTGTGCACTATCCCGACACTTGGGGAGACAAGATGGTCTCCATCACCGGCTTCACACCCAACGAATTGTTAGTATCTGCCTTTTCCAAAGGTATCTTCATATTCGATAAAAAGACAGGAAAGAAGCGTCCTTTCGCTATTATGAGCCCTTCATTAGAGCATCACATCCGCTATAGCGGACAGCCAATCAACTTATACCGGGATACTCCCAATTCGATCTTAATATTAAGTTCGCCTCCTTACCGCTACCATACTTCCACCCGGCAACTCACTCCTGTCCCTTGTGCCAAAGAAGTGAAAATAAAAGGCTTGTTGAGTTCCATTGGATATGATTCCACTGCCATTTACCTGAACGATCCTTATAATATATATAGACTGGATCGTAAAAAAGACACAGTGGAGATATTTGCAAGTGCTCCACAGGGATTCTTCAATGCTGTATCCAGGGATGACAAGGGCGTATTCTGGATTGCAGGCACCCGTGGCCTGTACACCTATCACCCTGATACCCGCAAATTCGAAAGAATTCCTACCACCTTATTTAATGAAGTAAATACCGTGTTATGCGACAATAAAGGGAAAGTGTGGATAGGAGCTGAACAGAAACTCTTTATATGGCTCACCGATACCAAACGTTTTGTATGGTTCGGAGAAGCGGATGGAATTTCCCCCAATGAATACTTGGCCGAGCCCCGTCTCATTTCCCCCAAAGGCAACATCTATATGGGAGGTGTAAAAGGCTTACTATGTATCAATGCAGACACTCAAATAGAAAAGAGTAGTGACTCTCCAGAAATACGCCTTGCCGAACTGACCATAAACGGAGAGAACAGGATGTATCAGCTCAATCAAGACAAGATATCCATCCCCTGGAACAGTAAAAACATTAAGATCCGTGTCATGACTTATGGTGCGGACATTCTCCGGCTCAAAGTCTATCATTTCCAAATGGGAGACCTTAAAACCGAAGGCTACAACCCTGAATTGATGATCCCATCTCTTGCTCCGGGAAGTTATCCCATCATGGTGAGCTGTAACACACAGGAAGGAAATGAAACAACTCCCCAGTTTCTTTTCACATTAAACGTACTGCCACCCTGGTACAGAAGCTGGTGGTTCGTTTCTCTCTGCATCATTGCTTGCATAGGCATTGTGGTACAAATTGTTTTCGTTCTGCTTCGACGCAAAGAAAACAAGATGAAATGGATGATGAAAGAACACGAGCAGAATGTGTATGAAGAAAAAGTTCGTTTTCTGATTAATATCAGCCATGAACTGCGAACTCCGCTCACACTCATATATGCCCCGCTAAGCCGCATATTAAAGACACTTCCTTCTACAGATGCCATTTATCCACCGTTGAAGAATATACATAAACAGGCTCAACGGATGAAAGATCTTATCAACATGGTGCTGGACGTACGTAAGATGGAAGTAGGAGAAACCAAGTTGAAACTCCAAGCCTATCCATTTAACTCATGGATAAAGGAGATTGGTGCCGATTTTACGGACGAGGGAGCTGCCCAGGAAGTGCAAATAGATTATCAGCTCGACGACAGCATAAAAGAGGTGGTATTTGACAAGGGTATGTGTACAATCGTAGTCACAAACTTATTGACGAACGCACTGAAACACAGTCCTAAAAACACAACCGTCACTATCCGTACCAGCAAAAATGACTCATACGTCCGTGTTTCCGTTTTGGATCAGGGAGAAGGTATGCAAGAGGAAGACATGGAGAAAGTATTCATCCGTTTCTATCAAGGCAAGCAGGAAATTGGCGGTAGCGGAGTCGGACTTTCATACGCCAAGATGCTGGTGGAATTGCATAAAGGTAAAATCGGAGCCATGAACAACGAAGCGGGAGGAGCCACTTTCTTCTTCGACTTACCTTTGGGATTGGAGTCGGGCGAAGTCATCTGCCAGCCGAAACCTTACATCAATGAATTGATTACACCGGACGTAGATCATGAGATCAACGCTCCCGAGACACTCGACTTCTCTACGCAGAATTACACAGTGCTATTGGTAGACGACAATCATAACCTGACAGATTTCCTCTCCAAAGAATTGAAATCCTTATTCAAAGCAATTTATATAGCACATGATGGCCGGGAAGCTTTCGAAATAGCGCAAAAGCAAGTTCCGGATATTATAGTGAGCGATGTGATGATGCCGGTTATGAATGGATACGAACTGTGCAAAGCGGTAAAAGAGAATATCGGCATCAGTCATATTCCTGTGATTCTGCTCACGGCACGCAATGATGAACAGAGCCGACTGTATGGGTATAAAATCGGGGCGGACGCTTATCTGGGAAAACCTTTTGAGATAGACACTCTTGTTAAGATTATACAGAACCGGCTATACAACCGGGAGCAAACGAAAGAGCACTATCAACATATAGGCAACTTCCCTCAACCGCTGGAGAGTACTTTCAGCCAGGCGGATGAAACGTTCTTGTTAAAGTTTAACAAGCTCATTTCCGAGAATATCAGCAATCCGTCTTTAGATATTCCTTTTATCTGCAGAGAGATCGGAATGAGTAAAACATCTCTTTACAACAAGTTGAAGGCTATCACCGATATGGGGGCAAATGACTATATCAACAAATTCAGGTTGGAGCAAGCCATTACTCTGATAAAAACCACCGATCTGACATTTACTGAAATATCAGATCAGATAGGTTTCACTACTTTACGTTATTTCAGTACTGCATTCAAACAGTACACAGGCTTGACGCCCACGCAGTATAAAAATGAATGCAGGAGTGAGAATAAATAAGATATTCTCACTTAAATAAGGTAGTATTACTAATTAGAGTAGGCCCTCATCTGCAAAGCTGAAAAATCCGTCTTCACAAACGATGACGTGATCTATCAGACGGATATTCATCGTTTCCGCCGCTTTATGGATATGCTCTGTCAAACTCCTGTCCGGTTGGCTGGGATGAATATTTCCCGAAGGATGGTTATGCACCACCGCGATTTGTGTAGCTCTTTGCAGCAATGCTTCCCGGAGAATGGTGCGCACATCGGTATAAGTTCCGTCTATGCCACCAGTACTTATACGTACCTTATCAATTAGTTTGGTTGCCTGGTTCAATAGGAGCACCCAGAATTCTTCCTGTTCCAAGTCACACATGATCGGTTGGAAAATATCATAGATATCTTTTGAGCAAGTGATTCGAAGTCTCTCTTTGGTTTCTTGCAGCTTTCTTCGTTTGCCTAATTCCAAGGCTGCCATCACTGTAATGCTCTTTGCGGGTCCCATACCTTTGAAAGAGGAATAGTCACACACTTCCCATTTTGCCAATGAATTCAGATTGTTATCACAAGACAGGAGCAGGCGTCTCATCAATTCGACAGCACTTTCTTCCGTATTTCCGGAGCCAATCAATATAGCGAGTAGTTCGGCATCACTCAATGCGGCTGCTCCCTTCTCCATCATTTTTTCCCGTGGGCGGTCTTCCAGTGCCCACTGGTTGATGGATAGTTTGTGTTTACTTTCCATTATTAATCAAATTAAGTCACAAAGATACTCCTATATAACTGAAAAAATGAATTTTGGAAGCTATAAGTCTATTTTTAGAATCCCTTTACTTCCAAATATCGTAGTTTTGCGCTATCAAGATTAATATATAAACATCTAATAAATATGAAAAAGAGAATAAGCATCTTATCCATCTTACTACTATTAGGAATGACAGTATACGCTCAAACGGATATCCCGCAGGTGATTCCCTCCTTACAACATTGGAATGGGGCAAAAGGCAAACTGACACTACCGGAAACAGGAAAGATTATAATCGCTCCGGAAGCAGAAAGCCTGTTGAAAGAAACTGCGGAAATAATGGCAAAAGACTTAAAAGATATGTTCGGCTGGAATTATCAGGTAACCTCCGGAAAACCGAAAAATCATTCTATCTATCTGTCAGTGAAAAAATCGCCTTCATCATTGGGAGAAGAAAGCTATGAACTGGATATACGCAACCATGTAACCATCGAAGCCTCCACCGTAAAAGGAGTATTCTGGGGAACTCGCACACTGTTGCAAATGATCCATAACCAGCCTTTTGGACTCATGAAAGGAAAAGCATTGGATTATCCGCAGTATGCTCACCGCGGACTGATGATTGACGTAGCCAGGAAATTTTTCACAATGGACTATTTGCAGGATTACGTAAAAATTCTCTCGTTCTATAAAATGAATGAACTGCAAATACATCTGAATGATAATGGTTTCGTTGAGTTTTTCGATAATGACTGGAACAAAACATACGCCGCCTTCAGATTGGAAAGCGACCGTTTTCCGGGACTCACATCCAAAGATGGTTCCTACACCAAAGAAGAATTCCGCAACTTCCAGCAAATGGCCGCACGATATGGAATCAATATCATCCCAGAAATTGATGTTCCGGCACACTCACTCGCTTTCACTCATTACAATCCGATACTGGCAGCCGACAAAAAAGAATATGGTATGGATCATCTCGACCTCTATAAAAAAGAGGTATATGATTTCCTTGATACTTTGTTTGACGAATATCTCTCGGGAGATCACCCGATATTTGTCGGACCGGACGTACATATCGGCACTGATGAGTACAACCTCAAAGAAGCGGAACAATTCCGCTATTTCACTGAATACTATCTGAAGTATATCACCAAATATGGAAAAAATCCGCGATTATGGGGAAGTCTGAAACACATGAAAGGAAATACCCCCGTAAATCTGAAAGGAAAAACGGTCAATGCATGGAATTATAGCTGGCTAGACTTAGAAACCGCACTGCAGGAAGGAGCCAAAGCGATTAATACATGCGATGCATTTCTATATATCGTACCAGCCGTGAATTACTACCATAACTTTCTGGATCATCAATGGATATATGAGAGTTGGTCACCACGAATGATGCAAGAGGGAGAAATGATAGAGCAGTCTACTAATTTATTAGGAGCCATGTTTGCTGTATGGAACGACCGTGTCGGAAATGGAATCAGCCAACAGGATGTACATATACGCACCTTTCCTGCCATGCAGGTTATGAGCGAGAAACTTTGGAAAGGAGAAAACACAAGAAACATACCGTTTGAAACCTTCGAAACGTGGTGCAGGACAACACCGGAAGCACCGGGCGTAAATCTACAGGCCAGCATAGATGACAGAAAAGACCTAACGCTTTCCGGCCAGGAAATTATCCTGCAAGGTAACGACTCGGTTCTTACCTCTATACCCGAAATCGGTTATCCATATAGTGTGGAATTTGAAATCTACGCAGATCCAAAGCCCAATATCAATGCGGTCTTATTCAAAGGTCCCCATTCTGTTTTCACCGCGAACTGGCAAAATACGGGTAAATTCGCATTCTCGCGCGACGGCTATGAATTCATCTTCCATTCCTATCGTTTGCCTGTGGAAAAATGGACAAAGGTTCGTGTAGAGGGAGATGCCAAAGGGACCTCACTTTACATAAACGGAGAGCTACAAGAACGTTTGGAAGGACGAATCGGTGTAGTTTACAATCAGAAAAGCCTGCGTAAAGACAGCATTTGGTATCAGGAAACACTTATCTTCCCATTGAAACAGATAGGCGACAAATTGCTGGGGTTTAAGGGAAGAATAAGAAATGTGATTTGCACTCCACTAAATGAAAAAAGATATAGCCTATAAAAATTTCTTCGATTGCATCCATTACTTTTTTTCCATGAAAGTATAACTTGTCTGACACCCGGGTGTCAGACAACATTCCTTTTAAACAAAAATAGGAATGGTAATAGGCAAATAAAAAATGGATTACTTATAAAAATTCTTTTGGAAAGCCTCAAACTCATCCTTCCCTCTGATACAACGCTGCCACCATGCGCGCCAAAAGCCTGTACCATAGCCGATAAGCTGTATAAATGCGGCGGCAATGGAATAAACGCCAATAGACAGACTTTTATTCTGAATAGTAGAATCAATGCATACGAGTAATGCATAGAGAATGATAGGCGTGAAACTGAAGAGGCAGAAGGGGCTTCCTAATAATAGAAGCGCCACTCCCAATGTAAATACGGCTGGAAGCAAATGCACCAGTTTCAGAGAATCCGGATATTTCTTATAAAGATTAATACGGGCAATGCCGGAGTTATGCACCTGCTTGAAGAATTTTTTCAAGTCAGTCCGACGTTTATGATATACCCAGGCATCAGGAAAAAGACGACAAGTGTACCCATTCTTAAAGATACGGATACTGAAATCAATATCCTCCCCAAAACGCATCTTTGAAAAACCTCCCAAAGCCTCGTACACTGCCCGGCGAACTCCCATATTAAAACTACGGGGATAGAATTTGTCCATCTTCTTTTTTCCGCCACGGATACCTCCGGTCGTGAAGAAAGAGGTCATGGAATAGTTAATTGCCTTCTGAATATCAGTGAAAGAATCGTGTGCACGGTCGGGGCCACCAAAAGCATCGGCAGGAGAAGTGGTGAGCTCCTTCTCTACCGCATCGAAGTAGCCTTCGGGAAGGATGACATCAGAATCCAATATAATAAGGTATTCGCCTTCGCTACGTTCTGCTCCGTAATTACGGGTTTGTCCCGGACCGGAATTGGGTTTAGAGAAATATTTTATATTCAACCGATCTGCATACCGGTCTACTACTCCTTTACAGGGAATGGAAGAACCATCTTCAACAACAACAACCTCAAAACCCTTAAAGTGTTGTACAGTAAGACTTTGCAATAATTCATCCACTTCATCGGGACGATTATAAACGGGAATTATGACGGAGTAACGCATATCAAAAACGGGATATAACTATTTGATATGCAAAGTAAGACAAAAAAAAGATGGACTCGAAATCGAGTCCATCTTTTTTTTGTATATCAGCAATAAAATTATTACTTATTCAGGATATCCATTGTATCCGATGCGATCAACAGTTCTTCGTCTGTTGGGATCACTACTACTTTCACTTTAGAAGCAGGAGTAGAAATGATTGCTTCTTCACCGCGAACCTTAGCATTTACTTCGTTATCAAGTTCGATACCCATGAATTCCATATCCTTACAAACTTCACGACGACATTCCATCTGGTTCTCACCTACACCACCAGTAAACAGGATAATATCCACACCGCCCAATGCAGCAGCATAAGCACCGATATATTTCTTAATACGGTAATAGTACATCTTCTCTGCAAGGATAGCTTTCTCATTGCCAGCCGCACAAGCAGCCAAGAGTTCACGCATATCGCTTGATACACCCGAAATGCCCAGTACACCGCTCTTCTTGTTCAACAGATTGGAAACACCGGTTGTGTTCAAGCCTTCTTTTTCCATGATAAATGTTACTGCACCGGCATCAATATCACCGCTACGAGTACCCATCATCAAGCCTTCCAATGGAGTCAAGCCCATAGTAGTATCCATACATTTACCATCTTTGATAGCAGCGATAGAACCACCGTTACCAATGTGGCAAGTGATAATTTTCTGTCCTACCGGATTTACACCCAAGAATTCACATACACGTTTTGACACATAACGATGAGAAGTTCCGTGGAAGCCATAACGACGTACACCATACTTTTCATACAGTTCGTGAGGAATAGCATACATGTAAGCATAATCCGGCATTGTCTGATGGAAAGCCGTATCGAATACACCTACCTGCGGAATGTTAGGAAGAATAGCAGAAACTGCATTTACCCCTTTCAAGTTAGCAGGATTGTGAAGCGGAGCCAAGTCATTGCAAGCAGCGAAAGCTTCCAGCACTTCCTTGTTCAGCAATACAGATTCGCTGAAACGCTCGCCTCCGTGTACCATACGGTGACCTACTGCATTGATCTCATCCAAAGATTTAATAGCGCCGTATTCAGGATTAATCAGCGTGTTCAGGATAAACTCTACTCCTACTGTATGTTCAGGAATATCTTTCTCCAATATTTTCTTTTCACCATTCGGCAAAGTAAGTTTCAAGAATGATCCTTTCAGACCGATTTTTTCGATACCACCTTGTGCAATCACCTCTTTGGTGGTCATATCGAACAATTTATATTTAATAGATGAACTTCCGCAGTTCAATACCAGAATCTTCATGTCGTTGTCGATTTATACTTAATAGTTTATATCTAATACTTATTTATTCGCTTTTGCTGCAATGGCCTGATTAGCTGTGATAGCAATCATGCGATATACATCTTCGATAGAACAACCACGAGACAAGTCGTTTACCGGACAGGCAATACCCTGAAGAATCGGACCAACAGCGTCAGCATGTCCCAGACGTTGAACTAATTTATAAGAAATATTACCAACTTCCAAACTTGGAACGATCAGCACATTTGCTTCTCCGGCTACTGGAGAACCCGGCGCTTTGCTAGCACCCACTTCCGGTACAAGAGCAGCGTCAGCCTGCATTTCACCATCCAAATCAAGAGTAGGAGCCATCTCTTTTGCAATCTTAGTAGCTTCTACCACTTTATCCACTACTTCGTGTTTAGCGGAACCCTTGGTTGAAAAGCTCAACAGAGCTACTTTCGGATTTTCAATACCGGCAACCGCCTTGGCAGTCTGCGCTGTACAAACTGCAATCTGCGCCAATTGATTAGCATCAGGAACCGGGGTTACGGCCACATCACCCATGACCAAAATTCCATTCTTTCCATATTCGGGAGCATGAGTCAGGAGCAACATAGCACCAGATACGCAAGTGATTCCCGGAGCAGTCTTGATAATCTGCAAAGCAGGACGCAATACATTACCAGTAGTGTTGCGGGCACCAGCCAACTGACCGTCAGCGTCACCATTCTTCATCATTAAACAACCAAAGAATAAAGGATCATTCGTTAACTTGCGGGCTTCTTCGATAGTCATCCCCTTCTTTTTACGAAGTTCACACAATAACTGCGCATATTCTTCGTGTTTCGGAGAAGTTTCAGGATCAATGATAGTAGCTTTACCGATGTTTCCCAATCCCCATTTTGTAGCAAGTTCATTAATTTCTGCCGGTTTACCCAGTAAAATTAGATCGGCTACTTCGTCTGTCAAAATCATATTGGCAGCTTTCAATGTGCGTTCTTCAGTTCCTTCCGGAAGAACAATACGTTGGCGATTTGCTTTCGCACGCGCCACGATTTGGTTGATTAAATTGAGCATAGATATATTGAATATTATTATAAAACGTCCTTACAATTTGTAATTTGCGGTGCAAAAGTACTCAATTTTGCAATATCCACATTACAATTTCGGCTATTTTTCTCTCCCAAGTCTAAAATATTATAATATTTAACACTGTACTCCTATTTTTCATACCTTTGCAGTGTTTTCAAACAAAATCAATAGGTTATTAGTATATGATACGTCAGTGCGCCATTTTATTTGGCTGTTTGGCTTTGGGTGAATTAATAGTTTATCTTACGGGTATCAAGCTCCCCTCCAGCATCATCGGTATGCTGCTGCTCACCCTCTTTTTAAAATTAGGTTGGATTAAACTACACTGGGTACAGGGATTGTCCGACTTTCTGGTTGCCAACTTAGGATTCTTTTTCGTTCCGCCCGGTGTGGCTCTTATGCTGTACTTTGATGTTATTGCGGCAGAGTTCTGGCCGATAGTGACAGCGACCATTGTCAGCACCGCGCTTGTACTTGTCGTTACGGGATGGGTGCACCAAATCGTCCGCAAGTTCAGGCTGGCACGTCAGATTAAGCTGGCGCGCAAACTTCACCTGACGGATTTCCATCTGTCGGAGAAACTGCACCTTAAAGATAAAATCAACTTAACGAATAAAGACAAATGAGCTTCTTAGAGAATAATTTCTTTCTGTTGGCTATCACCTTCGGGATTTTCTTCTTTGCCAAATTGCTTCAGAAGAAAACAGGACTGGTATTATTAAATCCTATATTGCTGACCATCGCCCTATTAATCATCTTCCTTAAAATGACAAATATCTCATACGAGACCTATAATAAAGGAGGACATCTGATCGAGTTCTGGCTTCGCCCGGCTGTTGTTGCTTTAGGCGTACCTTTATATCTTCAATTGGAGATGATAAAAAAGCAGTTATTGCCAATCCTTCTGTCTCAACTGGCAGGCTGCATTGTCGGAGTTATTTCAGTAGTGCTGATTGCGAAGTTTATGGGAGCTTCCCAAGAAGTAATCCTGTCACTCGCTCCCAAATCGGTTACGACTCCGATTGCGATGGAAGTAACCAAAGCCATTGGCGGTATTCCGTCACTGACGGCGGCAGTTGTTGTGGCAGTTGGTTTATTAGGAGCAATCTGTGGTTTTAAGACCATGAAAATCATGCGTGTAGGCAGTCCGATCGCTCAAGGGCTTTCGATGGGGACAGCCGCTCATGCTGTCGGAACTTCCACCGCAATGGATATCAGCAGCAAATATGGAGCATACGCCAGTCTGGGACTGACACTGAATGGAATCTTCACTGCACTACTCACACCTACGATCCTTCGATTATTAGGTGTCTTGTAAAAACAAAATCTCTTGATTTTCCGTTATATAAAGAGTTAAACGCAAAAAGCAATTTTATGATTCCATTTAAAGATATCACATTAGCAGACAAAGACACAATCACCTCATTCACGATGAAAAGTGATCGCCGCAATTGCGATCTTTCATTCTCCAATCTTTGCAGCTGGAGGTTCTTATATGACACTCAATTCGCAGTGGTCGACAACTTTCTGGTATTCAAGTTTTGGGCGGGAGAACAACTTGCTTATATGATGCCCGTAGGTACAGGAGATTTGAAAGCAGTATTGTGGGAACTGATAGAAGATGCCCGCAAAGAGAACCAGCATTTCTGTATGCTGGGAGTGTGCAGCAATATGCGCACTGATCTCGAAGCTATCCTTCCGGAACAGTTCACTTTCACAGAAGACCGCGACTATGCGGATTATATTTATTTGAGAAGTGATCTATCTACGCTGAAAGGGAAGAAATTCCAGGCGAAAAGAAATCATATCAACCGGTTCCGCAACACTTATCCGGATTACGAATACACACCGATTACCCCGGACCGTATTCAGGAATGTCTGGATCTGGAAGCAGAGTGGTGTAAAGTGAATAACTGTGACCAACAGGAGGGGACAGGCAACGAACGTCGCGCCCTGATTTATGCTCTCCACAACTTCGAGGCACTCGGACTGACGGGAGGTATCTTGCATGTGAACGGTAAAATCGTCGCATTCACATTCGGTATGCCTATCAATCATGAAACATTCGGCGTACATGTAGAAAAAGCGGATACCAGTATTGAAGGTGCGTATGCCATGATTAATTATGAATTTGCCAACCGGATTCCCGAACAATATATTTATATCAACCGGGAAGAGGATTTAGGTATTGAGGGTTTACGCAAAGCCAAACTGTCTTACCAGCCGGCAACGATTCTGGAAAAATATATGGCTTGCCTCAAAGAGCATCCCATGAATATGGTAAAATGGTAAATCCATTATAAATATGATGATAAAGGAGCAAGTAAAAGCATTGTGGAAAATCTGTTTTGACGATAGTGAAGAATTCGTTGAAATGTACTTCAGACTGCGCTATAAAACAGAGGTGAATGTCGCCATCCAAAGTGGCGATGAGGTAATCTCTGCGCTTCAGATGCTTCCTTATCCGATGACTTTCGGCGGAGAAACAGTGCAGACTTCCTATATTTCAGGAGCCTGTACGCATCCCGATTTCCGAAGCAAAGGGGTTATGAGAGAGCTTTTATCACAGTCTTTCGCCCGGATGCTGCGGAATGGAGTATATTTCAGTACATTGATACCGGCGGAGCCCTGGTTGTTCGATTATTATGCCCGCATGGGATATGCTTCCGTATTCAAGTATTCAACTAAAGAGATCGTTTTGCCGGAGTTTATTCCTGCTAAAGAGATAGCGGTCAGTGTGGTTCCGGAATTTCAGGAAGAGATTTATTCTTATTTGAATAAGAAACTTTCCGAACGGGCTTGCTGTATTCAGCACACGCTGGAAGACTTTCAGGTTATTATGACTGATCTTGCCATCAGCGGAGGATACTTATTTGTAGCCAGACAAGAAAACGAAATCAAGGGGGTGACTATTATATATAAAGGAGACAAACATATCATTATCAATGAGCTTTGCGCTGAAGATAAAGATGTGGAATATAGCCTATTGTATGCTATCAGGCAACACACCGGATATAAGCGCATGGTTCAACTCTTACCTCCCGAAGATCAACAGCCTCAACATCCGTTGGGCATGGCACGTATCATCAATGCCAAAGAAGTGCTGCAAATCTATGCCGCAGCTTTTCCCGAAGATGAAATGCAGCTGGAATTATCGGATAAACAACTGTCGGTAAATAACGGTTATTATTATCTGTGTAAAGGGAAGTGCATGTATAGTACCGAGCGACTGCCCGGTACACATATACAGATGAATATTAGTGAACTAACAGGTAGAATACTCCAGCCGTTAAAGCCATATATGAGCTTGATGATGAATTAAGACACGAATTACACCACCTAGGAAGAGTACGAAAAAAAGAGTTGCAGATAATTCCTTCATATCTTTACTTATTTATATTCATATCTGTTTCTAATACATATACCATTTGAGGGTCAATTTCCGCTGTACGTTCACCATCTCCCTGACGGGTGTGTTGCACAAAAAGGTGAAGTTTCCGCTGTTTCTTCCAGAGCTCCGTATCATGGGACGGTTCCCAGGCATCCACGGAAAAGTCGGTCAAATCCGTTATCGTCCATTTACTAATGCCGACGTCGGACGCATGTGCCATTGAGACACGGCTTCCCCGTTCTTCGTCGCGGAAAATATAAAAGACTTCCCCACCCTCTACCACAATACGCGGACGGGCAATAGGTATCATTTTCGTACCGCCACCCTTCAAGGTAAAAGGTGTTTTGCGATCTGTGATCTGCCGTTGATGCCATACTTTCCCATCGTTCCAGACGATACGATATTGGGGCACGTTACTGTCGGGATCCCGCCAATAAGTGGCTATATACGGATTTCCTTCTGCATCGGCACTCATACTTGTTTGATTAATCAACTCACAGTTTTGAGGCAAACGACAGGCATACTCTGCATTAGACAATTTGATAGGAAGTTCATATTGCTCTCCACTTGATTTATACCAAGTCACTCCATTATCAAACGAACGGGCATAACATATATCATGGTTTGTTTCCACATGCCAGCTTTCGCGCCACACCCACGAAAGATGGATGGTTCCTTTCTCATCGACATACATTTGCCAATAAGCATTCCGTTTATTTTCTCCGTCAATCAGTATATCCTGCACACGAGTCCATTTATGTTCTTTCAGCGAATAACGGTTCATCACCAAGTTACCACGACCGGAAGAACCGGAACGGTAAACAAACAGTAAATCTCCTCCGGATAAAGAATAAAACTCCGGATAGGTGACATTTCCTTCGTCAACTCCGGTCATCGGTATTTTATCTCCCAGTTTCAGAGAACCGGGAGCAATGCTCCGGCAATAATTCAGTTTATGTCCATGATGATCGAAAGACACGTGTATGTAACCTTCTCCATCCACCATCATACTGATTACATTATGAGCATCCTTTACATTTCCCTGATATTGGGTACGGTGTAAAGTCCATTGTTTCGAATCCAGTTTCCGTTTTCCAAGTATCAGATAGCCGTCGTTATCGTAATAACTGATATATTGTTCCTCACCGTGCGTCACCAGCGAGTTATTCCGAAAGACCGTCGTATTGACCGAAGTACAGCTATATCCCTTTCCTACTTCCACCAAACGCTGGGAACAAGCAAGAGTAGGAACAAGTATTATTCCGCAAAGTAGTAGTAATATCCGTTTCATGCTTATCTTCTTTTTTATTTGTCAAAGATGGAAAGAGTCCATTTTTCATGCCAGGGAATTGTTATCTTTCCGTCTTTTACAAGTACAGGCAGCCATACATAGCGTGAGTCTTCCAAGTCTTTCTTTTTCCAGCGGTCGAACATAGCGATGTATGCGTCCTTCTTTCCGATAACAGGCTGAACATAAGTGCTCTGTGCGTAAAACGTTTTATCCGCATCCGGTCCCGTACAAGGATTACCAATCGTTTTCCACGTTCCCATAATAGAATCGGCCACTGCTATTTCGGCCACATTCGGATCCCAGCCTGTGCAACCGGAGCTTAACATATAGTATTTACCATTATATTTAAACACAGCCGGAGCTTCACGAGACTCTCTGACGAAATTACGAGTAAACCGTCCGCTAGGTTTCAGATAATCATCAGTCAAAAGACTAATATACATGGTTTCATTATTTTCCGAAGAATAGAACTGATAAGCACGTCCGTCATCATCCACAAAAACTGTCTGATCGCGGCTCATCGCATTGTTCGGACGGAAACTTTCCTGATAAACGAACGGTCCGACAGGAGAATCGGCAACCGCCACGCCGGCACAAGCCTTACTGTAATCGGCACTTTCCACATGTGCCCACATTACAAACTTACCGGTCTTCTTATTAAAGATAACTTTCGGACGTTCCAACACTTTGGAGGGATGCAGGTCATGATTCGGATCGTCTTTGACTGCCGGAAGCACAATTCCTTCAAATTTCCAATTCAGCAAGTCTTTAGAAGAGTAACAACCTACTCCGGTCACGTCTGTACGATAACACTCCCACGTAGCCCAGTCCGGCAAAATCGTTTTTCCTTTCTTGTATTCACCATACCAATAGTAAGTACCATTGTGATAAAGAAGTCCGCCACCATGGGCATTGATCGGATTTCCATCCGTATCATTCCACACTTGTCCGGGGATAAATGCTGTGTTCTTTTGTGCCTGCATTGATACAGGCAATAACAACGCGCAAACGACTCCTGATAATATACACTTGATTATTCTGCAATGTCTATTCATATTCATGATATTAAATAAGATTTCTTGTTTACAAAGATAGATGATACATTAAATATAAAGGTACACTTATGTGTCAAAAAAGGACTAAAAAACAATCATTCTCCGCTAAATGCACGATATTACAGAGCATTTGCACTTCGATTTTAGCCCGCGTTTACCATATAATACGATAGGGATAGGGATTTCACCTATCAGTTCACTCAATAAAAAGAACCTACCCGATTTCAACACAAAGTGATTTTCTGGTCGAGCAGGTCATTTATATATACACATAAAATGCTTTTCTGATAATCCGGTTTCCTAATCCTATATGGCACTTCTCTATCTATGCTTCTGAAGACATACCTTACCTGCTTCCTTATTCATTACTAACTGCCCTCTCTTTCATTAATAACAAACTTTCTTTTGATTATAGGTAAACTTCCTATTACCAATATGCAAACTTACTTTTCATTAAATGCAATCTATAAATGAAAGTTGCGTTTATAAAAACAGAACTTGCAATTATATAAATGGAACTTGCATTTATATAATCAAAGCTTGCATTTATAGTTTTCTTATAATGCAAAAGAAGTTTAGGTCCTATACAAAGGAAGTTTGTCCCTTATAGAAAAGAAGTTTTCTTATAATAGTCTGGAAACCATCTATTAATACTTCTCCTGCCAGCTATAGATAAAAGATTTAGCAGACTAGACAGCTGTAAAAGCCAGGGTAGAAAGGTGAAAGGAAGGTGAAAGCCAGCCCTTCACCCGCTAATGCCGATGAACAGGGCATTGTGAAAGGTGAAGGGTCTTTTCTTGAATATGATTATTTTAGTATACCAGCGTAAGGCAATGTCTGCAACCACAACTGAATGAATTATATCCACGAAACATTTCTCAAATATGATTTCATTCAAAGAATAAAGAAAGCAGTCTATATTGTTTATATTCAAGCAATTATTCATAGCACAATTTGTGTAGCATAAAAAATGCTACATAAATTATGCTATAAATATTGATTCTATCAAACTTTTACCGAACAATCATTGCCACATGATCCCACAACAAACGGTAGAACTATCATCTATTTGTTTACCAATACAGCACCTCCCTGCGGAAGAATCTCCAGCTGCACTTTACCGTTCTCTTTCACTTTCAACGGCACAAGCTGTGGCTCTCCTTTCTTATCATCCTTATACAGGGTAACCGTTTTTCCGGCAAACATCTCTAAATCCAGTTTCAACTTCAATGTTTCTTTTCCTGCATTCACAGCAGCCAGATACCAAGTATCATTGTGACGACGTGCCAACACGACATATTTTCCAGGATATCCGTCAATGAAGCGTGTCTCGTTCCAAGTGGTAGGAACCGCTTTCATATAGTCCATACAAACAGGAGAAACATCTTCCAGGTTGTTGGGAGCAAGCGCAAAGTTTTGTACCGGATTTTGGAATAATACGGTAGTGGCCAGTTGGAATATATCAGTAGTGCGACGCGTAGTTCCTCCGTCATTGTTGCGGTTCAGCCGTTTGTTCAGGAAACAACCGCCGAATTCCATGCTACCCACTGCATTGCGGATAAACGGATGCAGGCAAGCATTGAAGGCTTCTTCATCGCAGAAATGTTGGTTGAATACCATATTCTCGGATGCCAGTACGGCTTCACTACCTACATAATTCGGATACATGCGTTCCCATCCGCGAGGGATTGTACAACCGTGGAAGATCACCATCAGGCCGTGATCGTCAGCATCACTCAAGATATCTTCATACAAGCGCATCGTCTCTTGCTTGTCACCACCAAAGAAATCGACTTTAATGCCTTTTACTCCAAGACTCTGTAACCATTTCATCTCCCGTTTGCGAATAATGGCGTTGTCCATGTGATTAACCGGTCCTTGCTCAATATCATTCCAATAACCGGAAGAGCTATACCATAAGAAGAGTTCCACGCCTTTACTACGTGCGTATTCTACCAAAGACTTCATGCGGTCGCGACCGATGTTCGTATCCCACCAGTTATCAATCAACGCATACTCATATCCCATTGCCGCAGCAAAATCAATATATCGCACCTGATCGTCATAGTTGATACTACCATCCTGCCAAAGAATCCAGCTCCATGTGCCGCGTCCGAAACGGTAGTCATATTTTGTTTCATAAAGAGGACGCACGACATCCCACGCAACAGTTGTTTCCACAATCGGTTTCAAAGTTTCGCCAACTGTTATGGTACGCCAGGGAGTAGCTCCCGGCAAGGCAAATGCCGGAGCAACCGTTCCGTTGCCATTATTTTCTTCTGCCATCGGGAAAGCAATCGTATACAGATTACCTTCGCTCACATCGCTTAAACGTGAGCCGCAATATCGACTGTCCACTCCTGTCTCGCTAACCAGCACCCAACCATCGTCACCAATACGGAACAGGCAAGGGAAGGTGTAACCATGCCCGTACTGGGAACGGTCACTCATCGGAGCATCTGCCTTGTATTCTTCCTCATAACTGGGTTTTGTACGCTTCCATCCTATCATGGCATCGCTTTGCGGACACAAGAAAGTAGTAGTCTGTTGCGGGAAACGGAAACCGGTTTCTTCGGCAGTCACCGTTACACTTCCTTTTCCATCCTGACGCGGCAGGGTATAACGGAAAGCTACATCATTGTTGCTGACACGAAAGACAACATCTATTTTCTGTCCTTTCGGATTCTCAAATTGACAGTTCAGCTCGTTTGCCTGATAATGCACTTGTGAGGTTTTAATACGATCCTGACGATAGACGGTATCAATCGGGGTGACCGTATGCCCTGTCAGTTTCATTCCTTTAGCAAAGTCACCAATATTCGTGTTCATACCCAAAGGTGATTTCTCCAGCATGGTTTTCCCATTATAGGTAATGGAATAACTTGGCTTTTCGGTAGGGGAAGTAAAGACAACCAATTGCAGTTTTTCATCCGGTCCTTTCACGACCACGTCTTGTGCCATCAGCGAAGTCAGACAGCAACCAGCCACCAGTAGAGTGCTTATTATCTTCTTCATATTATTCATGTTATTATGTTCTTCATTTATTTCCTGTTATTTCTCATTTGCCTTTTTTATCCGGATCACCGTAAAAGAGTAGGCAGACAATTGGCAATCAAACTTTTCTGCCACTTCCACCGTATCTTCAACAGGTAGCGGAGTATCTGCCGGTTTGCCGGTCAGTACGGTTCTCTTTGCAGAAGGCTGTATCACACCGATTCCGGAAAGGTCGACATGAGTATTCACCTCTACAGGAAGTAAGTTGACCAACTTCACTATTACATCTCCACTTGCCGAATCGCGGACAATGGAAGAAGCAAAACGTTTCTGCACTTTATCGTCTTTATTATCCAAAGTGATCTTCGCCGGCAGATATTCGTTTCCGGCATTCTGTCCGTAGAGTTTCTGCACATAATATCCGGTGGTAGGTTTCACTTCCCGGTTATTGAAGTAAATCAAATCCGGATTCCATTGGGTATGTCCTTCTTTGGCGAGAAGAGGAGCATAGGAAGTCATGTGTACAACGTCTCCATTGCGTTCCAAGGCAGCAAGATAAAGAGCTTCCGTCAGTGCAGTTTCGATATTCGCTTTTCGTCCCGGGATATGAGTCGCATATTCGCCCAGATATACTTTTGTCTTTTTCGAACGGTCGTATTTATCGTAGAAGTCCTGATTGTTCAGGAACCATCCCGGAGTCTGATAATAATGTTCGTCCACCATCGGCACACCCAGTTTGTCGGCCAGTTTCCATCCTTCTACGTAGTCTGTTCCTTCATTGAACGGTCCTACTGTACCTACAACGACCATTTCAGGATATTTTTCTTTGATGGCATTAAATATCATTGTAAAACGTTCTTCGAAGATATCGGTGATGAGATCTTCATTGCCGATACCGATGTATTTCAGGTTGAAAGGTTTCGGATGGCCTGCTTCGGCACGTACCTTTCCCCACTTTGTCTTCTTAGCGTCGCCGTTTGCCCACTCTATCAGATCAAGAATATCCTGAATATAAGCACCCATTTCGCTCATTGGGATACCGCCTTGCTGTCCGCCTCTCAAGTCACCGTGACAGGCAGAGTTCTGGCAAGGAACACCAGCAGCCAATACCGGAAGCGGTTCCGCGCCAATATCTTCGCAGAATTGGAAATATTCAAAATATCCCAGTCCCATGCTTTGATGATATCCCCAAAGGTTGCGTTGCGCCTTTCTTGCTTCTAACGGACCGACTGTGTTTTTCCATTGATAGATATTCTTCAGACCATCACCATGAGCCACACAGCCACCGGGAAAACGGATGAAACGGGGATGAATGTCAGCTAACACTTGGGCCAGATCCTTGCGGAGTCCGTTCTTGCGTCCTTTAAATGTATGCTGCGGAAACAAAGAAATCATATCCAGATTCAATTCTCCAGCAGATTGGGGAATGATTTCGAGGCGAGTATCTGCGGTTGCTTTGGCAGTAATCACTGCTTTATACGTTTTCCATTGGCGGGAAGATACAGTCAGGGAAGTCTCTCCACATATATTTCCTTCTCCATCTACCAAACGAACCTGCAATTTGTTTGATTGCCCCTGCGGAACCCTCGCAAATATGGAAAAGTCATATTTCTCTCCGACATTCAGCGCGATACCATCAAAGCCTGTATTTTCTAACGCGGCTCCCGGTCGTTCTACATTCAATACGGCATAATGCGGATTATTGGCATGAATAGGATCGGTAGTAGCAATAGTGAAAGTGGTTTTATCTCCTTTCAATGTCCAGGAATGAGTACTATTCCAGTTCTTATCCCCTTCCCTGTCTGAAGGGTCGTATTCGAAATCACGGTTCTGGATCAGCTCTGCATAGAGTCCTCCGTCTGCCGAATAATTAATATCTTCAAAGAAAGCACCCAACAAGACATCGCTGATGGCCTTGGCACGTTCGGGTTGTACGGTGACCGTTGCTTTTACAGGCTTCAAACCGGCAAAACGTTCTCCATCCTGTACCGGACGTTCTCCATGCAATGAGTTCCGATATTGATTCCAGCCATAATTCTTATTTAATCCATCTACCAAAGTCCACGCTACCCGGTTGATAGTTCCTTTCTGCTCCTCTCCGGCAACTACGGCTTTCACTCTTGTTCCGTTAAAATCGGAAGTAGTACGGGGATATTTCTGGCTGGTCCAGTTTATCAAGTCTTTAGAAGTGGCCTGACCGTATCCATCACGATCATTCAATTTCCAGGTACATATCCATTCGCCAGCGGGCGACTGTTTCAAATAAGGGTCGAGCATTTTCTTCTGTGATCCCCAACGGCTGTAATCACACCGGAGATATCCGTAGTTCCGGCCGACTTCAAACCAGTTTTCCTTATCCATGCTCCAGGCAAAACGAAGCCCGCTACGTCCGTCGTCTCCGGAAGTAGCGAAGGAAAAGAGATAAACCGAATCGGGGGTACTCGTCATTTCTTTGATTGCAGCTAAAGTGACTTGCTGAAACGACAAAAACAAGACAACTAAAAACAGGAATAATTTTCTCATGGTATCTATTGCATTAAGATTATCAATCGCAAAGTTAAGATTTTCATTATTCTAACTGATATATTTCAAGCTATAATTGGTTGTTTTACACTTAAAAATATATAAGAAACAAGTAAACAAGGGTAAAATATACACTTTTTCCAATATCGTATACTATTTTCCTGGATTACACTAGTGAATCCACCTTATCTTAATAACTCAAAAAAGACGAAAGGGTGAATGTATTTATCTGGAAATGAAAATTACCCGCTTGAAATTCATTGAATTTGTAGATGAGAGGTACCCAAATTTCCTTTCAACGAAATCATCTTCGCGACAAGAAGCTGTGGCGAGGATGATTTCTAATTTAGATGGGTTTTGATCTTCCTCCTTTGGATCAGAAACCTTCCGGTTTACCATACGCCTTGAAAAGGCGTTGCAATTCTTTTTGAGTAATCGGAATAACAGTACCGTGACGTGGATGGAAATCCATACTAACGGCATGGTCAATCACTTTGAAGTGTTCCAAATCAGCACTTTCCGTAAACTGGTATTTGCCTTTCATATACACATCATACATCAAGATATACTTATCCGAGCCAATCAATGGAAAGATGCCCGCACCCTCTACTGCATCCTTCGTCTGCTGCTTATAGTCATCTGATTCCGTCCACTGTCCGGAGGTCAGAGAGGAAGTAGTAGCCTTCTTAATGCCATTTCCATTCCCTTCCGTTTTATAGAACAGGTGATAAAGCCCGTCTTTATAGACGATATCGCCGTCAATACATGACTTTTCGTTTTTCGGAAGAAACAGTGGTTTCGGTTCTCCTTCTATATCGGTAAAATCCTTGTTAGCATAAGCATAATAAATGATGTCCGGGCCATTGCCATGTTGCATGGACCAATAGATCATGTATTTTCCGGCTTCCTTGTCATAAATCGTTTGTGGCGCCCACACACGTTTCAGGTTTTCCTGATCGGGATATTTCTTCTGGATATTTACGATATTGGAAGTCCAGTGTACAAGGTCTTTCGATTTCAGCAATACCATGGCGCGATTAGAACTCCATCCATTGGCAGATACCATGTCTGTAACTACCATATAAAATGTCTTCCCATCTTCACAACGTAAAATATGAGGATCGCGCACTCCGCCTGTTGAACTAATCACCCGGGAATCAAGTACCGGTTGATTTCCATTCAAAGCTTTATAATTATATCCGTCGAGACTAACAGCCATCCTGACGGCTTCTTCACTCATGCGATTGCCGGTGAAATAAACAAACAGGTAGGCAGATTGTTGGCAATATCCAGTCAACACTCCTACGAAGAGGAGTGCGAAAAGGATTATATTTTTCTTCATATCTATTATCATTTCAATGCTTGTACATCAATAGTTTAGTAATTAAAGTCGGCAGATTTCACATACACCCGATATTCTTTAATCATGCCCGGATATTCTTTTTCGGCACGGGGCAGATAGCGGAAGCCGGTCACTGTTTCCACTTTACTCAAGTCAATCACCAGTTGATGAGGATAAGGGACATTATCCACAGTCATCCAGAAAGTAGATTCCTGCAAGTCGAATATTTTGTCGGCTGTACGGTTGCCGCTACGCGTTTCTTCGCTATCGGCATAACGAATCTTCCAATGTTCACGAGATACCGGTTTGCCATCAGCTCCCAGGACATCGAACTCTGCCACTGCTGCGATGTTGTCATTTGCTTGCGGAGAAAGCGCTTCCAAACAGAAATAACGTCCTTTCGCCGGAGCAGCAAATCGTACTTCCTGCCAACCGTTGCCCGGAGTGAAAGCACCTTCATGTATTACTTTCTCACCTGCCAGTTTCAGTTTTTCTCCATCCTTGCGGTGCGTTTCGGGAGCTTTTTCACGAAGCACATCAAGAATAGGTTTCTTCAAGCCTTTGATAGAAGCCTTGGCTGGACCTTTCAAATCCAATACGAGAATTTCATTCTCTCCTTCTTTGAGCCAGCAACCCGGCATAAAGAGGGTCTGTTGCGGACCGATTTCCCAGAAACGCCCCATTGCATGACCGTTCACCCAAACCATGCCTTTTCCCCATGTGCTCATATCCAGAAATGTATCTCCTACTTTATCCAGTTTAAAAGTGCTCTTGTAGTAAGCAGGCATAGCCGGTAGTATTTTTGTATCGTTATATTTCTTGTCTTTAATAAAAGAATAATCTACCGGGAAGTTGTACACAGTCCAGTTTTTCAATACCTTAGTCTGATTACCCGAAACTAGTTCCACCTTTTCCGTGATACCTTTGCGGTCGTGAATGGATTTGTCAAAGTTGACACGTCCCATTGCTTCCACCAGAATATCCAGTTGCGTACCTTTTTTCAGTGCGGGCAAAGTCGTAGTAAATTCTCCTTTACGACGGTCCAAACGCGCCAGAAGTTTGCCGTCGGCATAGATTTGCGCCCAGTCGTGCACTTCCGTAATCTTCAAAACGGTTCCTGCGAGGGTTGCTTCAGGCAATGTGGTCCGATACAGAATAGTTCCCCATCCCTGATTGAATTGTTCCATCGGTTGAATATCCACTGTTTGTTTGGCTTCCGGCAAATTCGAGAATAGTGGAGCCACTTTATTGAAATGAATTTCGGGAATCTCAATAACAGGCAAAGCAGCGGGGACTTCAGGCAATGATTCACCGGCCGGAAGATAGTTTTTCAATAAATCGCGAAGCAAGAAAAACTTTTCGGTGGTCCATCCGGCTTCACTGATCGGAGCGTCATAATCGTACGAACTGCACATAGCGGAATAAGCAGGGTTGTTTGCACCTCCCCAATGACCGAAAGTCGTTCCTCCGTGAGTCATATAGAGACTGAAAGAGATATTCCGGTCGAGCATATCCTTGATGCCCTGTACCATATCTTTTGCAGGACGTGTTTCGTGTTTCCGTCCCCAATGGTCGAACCACCCGCTCCAGAACTCACTACACATCAATGGAGTTTCGGGACGAAGCTCTTTCAGTTTCTTAAACTGCTGGTCGATATTAGCCCCAGTTCCGAAATTCACAGTCCAAATCAAATCGTCGAGTGCATTATTGGTAAAGTTACTGCTCCAGTCACATTGAAACAGAGGCACATCGATAAAACCGGATTCACGTACCAAATCACGCACGGCAGAAACGTATGGTTTATCGGTTCCGTAAGAGCCATACTCGTTCTCCACCTGAACCATGATAATATTTCCTCCTTTATTCACTTGCAACGGAGCCAGTTGTTTGCCGACCTCTTTCATAAAAATACCTACCCGTTCCATATAATAAGGATCAAGCGTGCGCAAGGCTACGTCTTTTTTCTTTAACAGCCACCAGGGAAGTCCTCCCATCTCCCATTCCGCACACACATACGGACCGGGACGGACAATGACGTACATTCCATGTTGCTGCGCAAGTTTACAGAAAGCGGCAATATCATTCTGACCGGAGAAATCGAACTTTCCTTCTTCCTGTTCGTGGATATTCCAGAAAATATAAATGCAAATCGTATTCATTCCCAATGCTTTGCACATCTCTATGCGATGACTCCAGTAAGCCTGTGGGATACGGGTGTAATGCAACTCCGCCGCCTTCACTACAAATGGGTTTCCATCAAGCAGGAATGTGTTCTTGCCCGCCTCAAATTTGTGGGCAGTGGTTTGCGCCTGTGCACTACTAAAGAGAATAACTGTAAAAAGTACCAGTAAAGCAATGATTTTGTTTTTCATGGTTTATTCAAAAATAGAATTTTAATAGTATACGGCAAAGGTAGGCGATTCACCTAAAAAGGAGGGGATAATTATCATTCAAAAAGGGTTAGAAATAAAGCAAAATAGCGCCAATTGACGCTATTTTGCTTTATTTCATTTATTCCCGATCGCAGATATACCTGGCAGAAACATAACCATTAGTCACAAAAGGATTATCCATATCTATTGTTATTGCCCTAAAGATAATAAATAAAACACCAATGGTCAAATAATGATAGTCATAAAACGACCATCATTATTTGACCATTGGCCTATCACTATAAAATCAGTTTTCTTTTGTCAGCAGACTTTCCAATTCTTCCGCGTTCAGACGAAGATAAAATTGTCCGCGATAGGCTACGGAGATACCGCCTGTTTCTTCCGAAACAATAATAGCATGAGCATCCGACTGTTGAGAGATTCCCATTGCTGCGCGATGTCGCAAGCCCAGTTCTTTCGGTATATTCAAATCATGGGATACAGGAAGAATACATCCTGCCGCCTTGATACGTTTTTTGCTGATTACCATTGCGCCATCGTGCAACGGACTATTCTTGAAGAATATATTTTCGATTAAACGTTGGTTGATTGCCGCATCAATCAGTTCGCCCGTACGGACAACTTCATCTAAAGGAACGTTATGCTCTATGACAATCAATGCACCGACTTTTTGCTTCCCCATATTCAAACAAGCCATTACCACCGGCATGATATCGTCATGCTTCAACGACTCTTTTTTCGAACCGTTAAAGAGACGGGCCAGCGCACTGACATGTCGGTGAGATCCCAAAGTCAAGAGGAAACGGCGTATCTCATCCTGAAAAAGAACAATCAACGCGATCACACCCACATTCATCAATGTGTCGAAAATAGAGCCCAACAATTTCATTTCCAGCACTTGCGTCACCACCAGCCAGATCAGGATAAAAACCAGAATTCCGGTGAACACCTTGATAGAACCGGAAGCTTTCATCAATTTGTAGGTATAGTACAAAACAAAAGCTACCAGCAGAATATCGATAAAATCTTTTATGCCAAACTCAAAAAACATGCACCCTCCTCTTATTTGTCATATCCACTCTCTATTTTTAATTTCTCTGTGATCCGGACAGCTTCCACTGCTTCACGTACATCATGCACCCGCAGGATATGCGCTCCTTTCATTAGCGCAACAGTGTCCAATACGGTTGTCCCATTCAATGAATCTTGCGGGGTTCCTCCCAACAATTTATAAATCATTGATTTCCGTGAAACTCCCACTAAAACGGGAAGTTCGAAGATATGAAACTCTTCCAGATGTGCCAATAGTTCATAATTATGTTCCAGTGTCTTTCCGAATCCGAATCCCGGATCGAGAATGATATCTTTCACTCCCAAGTCGCGAAGTTGCTGCACTTTACGGGCGAAATACAGGAAAACATCTTTTATCAGATTATCATAAGACGGTTCTTTCTGCATATTTTGGGGAGTTCCCTGCATGTGCATCATTATATAAGGTACTCCCAAGTCGGCTACTGTCTGAAACATCCGGTGATCCATTTCACCGGCAGCTATGTCATTAATAATAGCCACTCCATATTCTTTCACACATTCTTCCGCCACATCAGCCCGGAAAGTATCAACGGAAATAATGGCTTCGGGATGATTACGATTCAGAATTTCCAAACCGGTACGCAGTCTTCTCATCTCTTCTTCAGCAGAAATATGTTCGGCATTCGGTCGTGAAGAATAGGCTCCTATATCAATTATTGAAGCACCTTCATCAAGTATCTGCCAGGCCCGGGCAGCAATGTCTTCTTCAGTCTGCATCCGGCTGCCGGAATAAAAAGAATCGGGAGTAACATTTAAAATTCCCATCACCTGCGGAGTAGCAAGATCGAGCAACCGCCCTTTTACATTTATATAAATAGGAGATATAGGTTTCATCATTGACAACATTCCTTTTAGATCGCCTACAAATGTAGATAAAAAAAGCAAGTATTCGTACTAAAAAGAAGAAATAAACGTATATTTGCAAACTATAGAAGAACCCGAAAAATTCATACCATGAGCCGATTAACCCTATTTCGCGTAGGATTTCTTTTCCTCATTTTGTTCTTTACCACTACTGCTAAAGCTCAAAAAGAGGCTGAAACTTTCAATGTTGACTCTACTCTCTATGAATATTATCAACGTTGTCAAGAATACTTATTAGAGCCTGTTGTACTTAATATGTCCGACACTTTATTCCGAATGGCCGGCGAACGGCAGGACGAACGGATGCAGGCAGTAGCCATAGCTACTCAACTGGATTATTATTATTTCCAGGGAACCAATGAAGACAGCGTAATCCACTATACCAACAAAGTAAAAGAATTCGCCAAGGCCACTCATCAGCCTAAATACTATTACTTCGCATGGGCTAACAGATTAATTACCTATTACCTAAAAACAAGCAGAACGAACATAGCACTTTATGAAGTGCAAAACATGTTAAAAGAAGCTCAAGAAGAGGATGATAAGACCGGCCTCTCCCGTTGCTATAACATCATGTCGCAAATCTACACCATCAAAAGATTCGATTCGATGGCGTTCGAGTGGCGATTGAAAGAAATCGAGCTGACTGAAAAATACAAGCTCGAAAACTACAACATCTCCCAGACTTATGCCCAGATAGCCAACTATTACATCAACCAGAAAAAGCAAAAAGAAGCATTGGCTGCTGTGGAAAAAGCCATTGCAACTGCCAATTCCTCTACGCAACAAATATCTGCCAAGTTGGAATTCGTAAACTACTACAGCAAGTTCGGCGACTTTCAAGCTGCCGAAAAATTACTGAAGGAGTGTCAGGCAGCGTTTGAACAGGACAAAAGACTGGAGTCTATCAAAAAGAGACTGTATAATATAGAATGTTTATACTACCAGCAGACCAAACAATATCAGAAAGCACTGGAAGCCGCAAAGATGCAGGAAAAAGAAGAACGCCGTTTAAGCGAAAGCATACTTAGCAGCATCCATTACCGCACACAGGGAGAAATCTACCAAAAGATGGGGAATATGAATCTGGCGGTCAAATATCTGCAAATGTACATCAACACGGATGACTCTTTGAAAATAGCCAATGAGCAAGTGGCCAGCAGCGAATTCGCCACCTTATTAAATGTAGAAAAGCTCAATGCCGAAAAGAAAGAACTCATGCTTCAGGCACAAGAGAAGGAGTTGCATAATAAAACAACCTTGATTATTTCATTGATTATTTTATTAGGTATCTTATTCATATTCCTTTATAGAGAAAACTTCCTGAAACGCAAACTGAAAGTTTCGGAAGCCGAACTTAAAATAAGGAATGAAGAACTTATGGTATCGAGGGAAGAATTGCGTAAAGCCAAAGATATAGCGGAGGCAAGCAGCCGGATGAAAACAACGTTTATCCAAAGCATGACGCACGAAATCCGCACACCGCTCAACTCTATCGTAGGCTTCTCGCAGGTATTAAGCGACCATTACAGCAACAGTCCAGAAACACAAGAGTTTGTCAATATCATCAAAAGCAACAGTAACGACTTGCTTCGACTGGTGACTGATGTGCTCACGCTGTCCGAACTGGATCAATACGAACAACTGCCCACTGACCCCGAAACAGACCTTAATGCGATCTGTCAACTTGCATCTGAAGTTGCCAAAGATAACACGCAGAAAGATGTAAAAGTTTTATTCGAACCTGAAAGAGATAGCCTGCTCATACGCAGTAATTCGGAACGTATATCACAAGTATTGAACAACCTGGCACATAATGCCACTAAATTTACGACTCATGGCAGTATTCGCATCGCTTATTCCGTATTGGAAGCTGAAAAGAAAATTGAAATCAGTGTGACCGATACAGGAACAGGCATCCCGAAAGACCAACAGGAAGCGGTATTTGAACGTTTCTACAAAATGAATTCTTTCACGCAGGGCACCGGGCTCGGACTTCCGATATGCCGGAGTATTGCCGAAAAGTTAGGAGGCAGCCTCCGGATCGATACTTCTTATACAGAAGGATGCCGGATGATCCTGACTCTTCCTTTGATATATGCCTAAGCAAAAAACTGCCCGAACTCCCATCAAATCCGAAAGAATAGCCTATCTTTGCAACGTTTTAAATAAAAGATCAGGTTATGAAACTTTCTGCTCTTTACCAGATTTTTCTGGATTGCCAATCAGTAACTACTGATAGCCGGAACTGCCCGGACGGTTCTTTGTTTATCGCCTTGAAAGGTGAGTCGTTCAACGGTAATGCATTTGCCAAATTAGCGCTGGACTCCGGATGCGCGTTTGCCATTATCGATGAAATACAGTATGCCGTAGAAGGCGATCAACGATATATACTTGTAGACGACTGCCTGCAAACCATGCAGCAGCTTGCCAACTATCATCGCCGCCAACTCGGAACGCGAGTGATCGGCATTACGGGCACTAATGGAAAGACAACCACCAAAGAGTTAATTTCCAGCGTTCTCTGCCAAGCCCACAATGTACTTTATACTTTAGGTAATCTCAACAACCACATCGGCGTACCGACTACCCTGCTACGGTTAAAACCGGAACATGACCTTGCCGTCATTGAGATGGGCGCCAACCATCCGGGGGAAATCAAGTTTCTTTGCGGAATAGCCGAACCGGATTATGGGATTATCACTAACGTAGGCAAAGCTCATCTGGAGGGATTCGGTTCTTTCGAAGGAGTTATCAAAACCAAAGGAGAGCTTTATGATTTCCTCCGCAAGAAAGATGCCATCACCTTTATCCATCACGATAACCCCTATTTGATGAATATCTCACAGGGATTGAACCTGATTTCTTATGGAACAGAAGATGATCTCTATGTCAATGGCCGGATTACCGGCAATTCGCCTTATCTTGCTTTCGAATGGAAAGCCGGTAAAGACGGTGAACTCCATCAAGTCTGTACACAGTTGATCGGAGAATATAATTTCCCGAATGCCCTGGCTGCAATCACTATCGGACGTTTCTTCGGAGTGGAAGCAAAGAAGATCGATGAAGCTCTGGCAGAGTATACGCCACAGAACAACCGTTCCCAACTTAAAAAGACGGAAGATAACACGCTTATCATTGACGCATACAACGCAAACCCAACCAGCATGATGGCTGCCTTGCAAAACTTCCAGAACATGACAGTCCCTCACAAGATGCTCATATTAGGAGATATGCGCGAACTGGGTGCTGATAGCCCGGCCGAACACCAGAAAATCGTTGACTACATCAAAGAAAGTGATTTTGAGAAAGTATGGCTCGTGGGAGAACAGTTTGCCGCAAGTGAACATTCTTTTAAAACTTATGCAAATGTGCAGGAAGTTATAAAGGATTTGCAAGAAGATAAACCCAAAGGATATACCATTCTTATTAAAGGTTCCAATGGGATCAAGCTTAGTTCAACGGTAGAATTTCTATAAAGCCGGAATGGTACACTTCAAATGATAAATGATAAACGGTGAATAATGGTTGACTAGATCATATCCATTATTCACCGTTTATTATTTGCCATCGTTCACGGCTTATCGTTCACCTTTGTTGTTCATAGGTTGCCTTTTACTATTTATTTATTTTCATCCTCGGCCGTACGACATAATAGGCCACTAAACTAGCCAGAATCGCCCCTGTTGTATTGGCCGCAAAATCCAACCAGTCACCACCCCGGTAAGTAGTACAGTATTCCTGCAACAACTCCACACAACCGCTGAAAAGCACCGGACAAAGGAACGCCCCTACCCACGCATGCCACATCGGAGCATGATCCCTGCGATGTGCACGCAAAAACTCCAGCCACAACATCCCCGACATACCGAAATACATACAAACATGAACCAGTTTGTCTAAATTGGGAATTTCATTCAAATCCGTCTTAGGCGGTTTAAAGAACGACAGATAAATCACTGTCAAAATGATAAAAAGCGAGATAGGATATTTCTTAATATAAGATAGCATATCTAAATAATATTACAATTTTCGTGCAAATATAAGTATCATTTTCTATATTTGCACTTTAACTCGCATATTTTATAACGATTTGTAAGATAAAACAAGATTTATGGCAAAAATTGATAGAGCGAACTTCGGCAGCAAATTAGGGGTCATACTCGCTTCTGCCGGCTCTGCAGTTGGGTTGGGTAATATATGGAGGTTTCCATACGAAACAGGAAATCATGGAGGTGCCGCTTTTATACTGATCTATTTAGGTTGTATCTTTCTCTTGGGACTGCCTATTATGATTGCCGAGTTCCTGATAGGACGCCGATCAAGAGCCAACACTGCAAGAGCGTATCAAACATTAGCTCCGGGAACGCATTGGCGTTGGGTAGGACGCATGGGAGTATTAGCAGGTTTCCTGATACTTAGTTATTATGCAGTAGTAGCAGGGTGGACACTTGAATATATTCTTGAGGCTGCCACCAATGGCTTTGCCGGAAAAAACTCCGGAGAGTTTATCTCTTCTTTCCAACAATTCTCCAGTAGCCCGTGGCGACCGGTCGTATGGTTGGTAGCATTTTTATTGATTACTCATTTCATCATCGTGAAAGGAGTAGAAAAGGGAATTGAAAAGTCTTCGAAGATCATGATGCCTACCTTGTTTATCATTATCCTCATACTGGTAGTTTGTTCGGTCACTCTGCCAGGAGCTGGTGCGGGTATTGAATTCCTGCTCAAACCCGATTTTAGCAAAGTGGACGGAAATGTGTTTTTGAGTGCCATGGGACAGGCTTTCTTCTCTTTGAGTCTGGGTATGGGATGCCTTTGCACCTACGCCTCTTATTTCAGTAAAGAAACCAACCTGACTAAAACTGCTTTCAGTGTAGGAATCATTGATACTTTTGTGGCAATACTAGCCGGATTTATCATCTTCCCGGCAGCCTTTTCGGTTGGCATACAACCGGATTCAGGTCCCAGTCTGATCTTTATCACGCTGCCTAATGTATTCCAACAGGCATTTGGCGGAGTTCCCGTACTAGCATACATATTCTCTGTAATGTTCTACGCATTGTTGGCGATGGCTGCTTTAACTTCTACCATTTCTTTGCACGAAGTAGTAACCGCTTATCTTCACGAGGAGTTTAATCTTTCCCGTGGAAAAGCAGCAAGGTTAGTCACCGGCGGTTGTGTCTTTCTCGGAATATTCTGTTCATTATCATTGGGAGTCATGAAAGGATTCACCGTTTTCGGACTGGGAATGTTCGATCTCTTCGACTTCGTAACAGCTAAAATCATGTTACCACTTGGCGGACTGTGTATCTCCCTCTTTACCGGATGGTATCTGGATAAAAAGATTGTATGGTCAGAAATTACCAATGACGGCTCGTTAAAGATACCGGTATACAAGCTTATTATCTTTATATTAAAATATATCGCACCAATCGCCATCTCACTGATATTTATCAATGAACTGGGGCTAATCAAGCTATAATGTGGAAAGACTTCCTTTATTATACTAAAACCGAACGACAAGGCATTATCGTCCTTGTCGTTCTTATTTTAGGAGTATATGCAACTCCTGAACTCTTTGCCTTTTTCACTCGTGCCGAAGATACCGACTGCACAGAGAATAAGAAATCCGATCAAGAATATAATGACTTTGTTGCCTCTCTCCTGGAAACAAAACCTCACCCAAAGTTCGGTCATTCTTTTCCATCAACCCCTCAAAGGGAAATCAAGCTTACGATGTTTGATCCGAACACCGCAGACTCCACTACTTTCCTTTCGCTCGGATTACCATCCTGGATGATAAAGAATATCCTGCACTATCGCCATAAACAAGGCAAATTCCGCCATCCGGAGGATTTTCGAAAGATATACGGACTCACAGAAGAACAATACCAGACTCTTCATCCTTATATCCAAATTACAGAAGATTTCAGTTCGAAAGATAAAGATACAATACGATTATTAACCGTACAAAGCATACAACGGGACACTCTTGTGAAATACCAACCGGGAACTGTCGTCAGCCTCAACTCTGCTGATACCACCGAACTTAAAAAGATTCCGGGAGTCGGGAGCAGCATTGCCCGGATGATCGTGAATTACCGCGAACGACTGGGGGGCTTTTGCCGGATAGAGCAGTTACAGGAGATTCATCTAAAAGCAGAAAGGCTCCGCCCGTGGTTTTCTATTGACACCCATCAGATACACCGTATCAATTTAAACAAAGCCGGTATGGAACGAATGATGCGTCATCCATACATAAACTACTATCAAGCGAAGGTCATCATAGAATATCGGAAAAAGAAAGGAATCTTAAAAAGTCTGAAGCAACTATCCCTTTATGAGGAGTTCACTCCTATTGATCTTGAACGGATCGAGCCCTACATTTGTTATAATAAATAAAAAAAGATGCATTCCTATCACACCAGACAAGAATGCATCACACACAAACAAAACAAACACTCTACTATCATCTTCACAGACTTCCGTAGAGAAGCGACTATAAATATATAGCTAAAAGATAGAACACTTGCAAGGCTCTACCTTTTTGGTATACATTTTTAGAAGTTAGGTTCTCTAATTAATATTTTTTAATCATACCATCCACCATATGGACTGTCCGGTCCGTGATTTTGGCAAGTCCCTCGTCATGCGTCACTATGACAAAAGTCTGCCCCAGACGGTCCCTCAAATCGAAGAACAGTTGATGTAAATCTTCTTTATTATGTGTATCCAGACTACCGGATGGTTCGTCTGCCAGAATAACTGCCGGGTCATTAATCAAAGCCCGCGCTACCGCTACCCGTTGTTTCTCACCTCCCGACAGTTCATTCGGTTTATGAGAAGCCCGGTCAACCAGCCCCATGAAATCCAGAATCTTCGTAGCACGGTCATTTGCCTCTTTGGAAGAAACGCCTGCAATGAGAGCGGGAATCATCACATTTTCCAATGCCGTAAACTCCGGCAACAGTTGATGAAACTGGAAAACAAAACCGATATTCTTATTACGGAACGCAGATAGTTCTTTCTCTTTCATCCGGCTTACTACTGTTCCGTCAATCTGCACCGTACCTGCGTCCGGTTCATCGAGAGTGCCCATGATTTGCAACAAAGTCGTTTTACCGGCACCGCTCGGACCTACGATACTGACAATTTCTCCTTTATTGATTTCCAGATCAATGCCTTTCAACACTTGTAATGAGCCGAAACTCTTCGTTATACCTTCTAGTTTTATCATAATAGCCTTTATAATCGTTTAATGACATATTCAGCCAGATAGCACCCAAACACGACCGGCATATAACTGACTGTTCCACACGTCGATTTCTTATTCTGTTCATCATCCGTCAGCAACACGGCTTTCGGGTCGGCTTGTTCCGTACTGAACACTACCGGAAGTTTCCGTTTCATTCCCATCTTCTGCAAGCGTTTCCGTACCGCCTTGCTCAAACCGCAATGATACGTCTCCCAAAGATCGGCAAAACGAACTTGGGTGATGTCACTCTTCGCTCCTGCCCCCATACTGGAAACAATCTTTATACGACGTTTCATCGCCTCATAAATCAGAAAGCATTTCGGACTGATCGTATCAATAGCATCTACTATAAAATCATATCGATTGGCATCCAACAGTTCCGGTATATTCTCATCTTTCAGGTAGACGGGCAGAACGGTCAATTCGATATCCGGATTTATATCTTTATAACGGGCAGCCAATACTTCCGCTTTCGCCTTTCCCAATGTGGAATGCATGGCCGGCAACTGACGATTCATATTGGTAGGCTGCACTGTATCAGCATCTACAATCGTCATCCGTCCGACTCCTGCGCGGCAAATCATCTCGGCAGCGTAAGCTCCCACTCCACCCAGTCCCACGACCAATACGTGCGCGTTCCGGATGCGTTCCATCTTTTCCTCTCCTAACAGGAGTGCTGTTCTCTGTTGCCAGTCGTATCTTTCCATCAGTTTTTCTTTAACCATTTATAGAACCATTTACCCACTTTCTCATAATGTTGAGACTCATTATGTCCACGCGGATCAGAGAATGACACAATTTCCTGCGGTTCTCCAAACTGATCGGGATAGATGATAATCAAACTATTATTAGAGAAATATTTTCCCAGTTGCGCCGGCAGACGTTCAAAAGAGGTATCGTAAGAGATAGACCCGCGACGGGCAGAAACAACCACCAGCAAGTGGTCATAATTCACCTGTCCTGTCAATAACAGAAGATCT
Source organism: Bacteroides sp. 3_1_13 (assembly GCF_001185845.1). Classification (NCBI taxonomy): domain Bacteria; kingdom Pseudomonadati; phylum Bacteroidota; class Bacteroidia; order Bacteroidales; family Bacteroidaceae; genus Bacteroides; species Bacteroides sp. 3_1_13. Next base: position 1,780,565 of record NZ_KQ236955.1, on the reverse strand, counting down.
TCCCATTCTTCCAGGATGGAAAATTCTGTCGGGGTACCTGCATGTCTTTTCTTCACCAGTTGCTGAAGGCGCATCAATGTACGCTCATTGGCAAAGAAATGCACCCGACAGCCGAGGATGCTTCCCATACGGCAGAAATGTTCCACCCACTTTGAGAAACCCGATTCATATTCAGCCTTTGGCGGAACAGCAATATTAATTCGGCGCAGGGTGTTAACCGGCATCAGGAATTTGGCAATCATCACTTCACGATGCGTACCTTTCAATAGGCTTTCAGCCAGATGTCCGAAGAAAGAATCGACAATATTAGCCTTCCGGTGCAGACCGATCACAATATCCGTAGCTTCATATTCTTTAATCGTATGGATAATCCCCGAAGCAATATTCAAATCATAACGGCTCACCATCGTGACAGGCACATCGGCGGCAGCGGCAATCATAGCAGCCTTCTCCAAATTCCGTTTGCCCTGCTGCTCTTTCTTCTCCGAACTGTTATTGTCATTAATCACATTCAATGCCACCAATGCATTCTTTTGCTTGGCATCCTTTATCACCAAAGCCAGATTAACCAAATCTTCAATCGTCTCCGGATTAGCGACCGGAATCAGGATCTGCTCCTTATTTATCTGTTTAGCTTCTTCTTCCGCTTGCACATTTTCATCCAGAGCGAAACGGCGGGCCGAACGTTCGGTCACCAAAGAACTGATGACGCAAGTGAAAAGTATCATCACTACCGTGCCGTTCAATACATCATCATTCAACAAGCGTTCTCCATTCTCCATAATGATTTCATGGCCGATCAGTACTGCTGCCAGTGTAGCCGCAGCCTGCGCATTACTCAAGCCAAATATCATGCTCCGTTCATTCGACTGCATCCGGTATATCTTCTGCGTGATCCAGGCAGCCAACCATTTACTAAAGGTCGCCACCACCGTCATTACAATAGCCACCTTCAATGCTTCACCTCCGGTAAACAGGCTCCTTACATCAATAATCATCCCGACACCAATCAGGAAATAAGGAATAAACAAGGCATTTCCCACAAACTCCAGGCGGTTCATCAAAGGAGATACATGAGGAATCAAACGATTCAACACCAAGCCTGCCAGAAAAGCACCTAAAATTCCTTCCATTCCCACGAATTCCATCAATCCTCCTCCGAGGAAGACCATTGCCAGCACAAACACAAACTGCATCACGCTGTCATCATACTTCCGGAAGAACCAACGCCCGATACGGGGAAAGAAGAATACAATCAGGAATCCGAGAAAAGCCACTTTTGCCACAAGGAATACCCAGAACCAACCATCAACAGTGCCTTTAAACATACCACCTATGACGGCAAGAATAATCAAAGCAAGAGTGACGGTGACAGCCGTCCCCCCAATGGTTATATTGACGCTGCGCAAACGCGACAATCCATAACGGCTAATAATAGGATAGGCTATTAAAGTATGGGAAGCGTACATACTTGCCAATAACACCGCCGTGAGAAAGCCATAACCCAGCATACTCATACTACTCCATATTCCCAACGCCATCGGAATCAGAAAGGTGAGCCAGCCGAACACAACACTTTTCGTCCGGTTTTTCTTAAAGTCCTCCATATCCATTTCGAGCCCGGCAAGAAACATGATATAATATAATCCCACTTTGCCGAAGAGTTCGAAACTGCTGTCACGGTCGAGCACATGAAAGCCGTGTTCGCCAATCAATACACCCGCCAGAATCATGCCTATAATATGAGGTATATGAAGACGTCCGAGGATCATCGGAGCAAAGAGAATGATAATCAATACCAAAAAGAATACCCAAGTCGGGTCGGTAATCGGTAAGGTTAAATTAAAATCAAACAGGTTCATAGGCTGTGGCTTTAGGAATTCAATGCAAAGGAACAAAAAAGTTTGCAGAATCACAATGAATGTCCAGACGTATTATTCAGTAGTCAAGTAGTAAGTAGTTAAGTAGTAAATTACTGAATTAACCACTTGCAACTTTCCGTATTATCTTTATACAGGTCCTTCACAGGAATACAACGAGTGTATATATTACCAATCGTATTCTCCGTTGCGTAAAAAAACAAGAAAAAGATAATAATAGAATAACAAGCGGGAAAATATCCCACATCGCTCTTTGACATACTAGAAATGAAAACTATTGCCCTCAAAGCGTTGTTATTCTCTATGAAATTTTGTAACTTTGCAGAAAGTAATCTATGAAAGGAGAATTGCCCTATGAAGACAACTGATGAAATTCTGGAATTGCTACGCCAATTTAAGAGTGTTGCTGGTGAGAAGTACGGTATTGAGCAACTTGCTCTTTTCGGCTCCGCCGCACGGGGCGAACAGCGAGAAGATAGCGATATTGACATCTGTGTGAAGTTGCACAAAACCACCTTCCGCACCTATATGGCTATCAAGGAGGAACTTGAACATCTTTTTCATATTAAGGTAGATTTATTAACCCTGCACGAGAATATGCGTCAGTTGTTCCGGCAAAATATTGAACGCGATGCGATCTATATCTAATGAACAAATAGCGGATATGCTCCGCTTTGTGGAACGTCAGACTGTATTTGTTCTTGAAACTACGGCTGACGTTAAAACTTATCATGACTTCCTCACCAATATGAGCGGCATGGTGCTTTTCAACTCCACCTGCATGTGTCTGCAAACAATCGGTGAAACAATTCGCCAAGTGGATGAACTTACTGCTGGTAACCTTTTTGCTCGTTACCCGTCGACCCCATGGAAGCAAATCATCGGAATGCGTAATATTATCTCGCATGAGTATCTTTCGGTAGATACAGAACTGGTATTTGACATTACCCGCGAAGAACTCGCCCCCTTACTGACTGATCTCCGCCGTGTGCTTGCCGACATCGACAACGCTACATAACACTCCGTCCAACAACCACACTTGATTATACGCGTAAGGTTAAAGAAATCCACCGAAAAACTGAAATATTTCTCTCAAAAGCGATGTTTATATGCTAAATTGTTATAATTTTGCAGCCAAATCTTTTCTATTCGACAGGAAAGAAATTCAATATTCACAATTTAACAAAAGAAAAAGATGAAAGTAGCTATTGTTGGCGTAAGCGGAGCCGTAGGACAAGAATTCCTGCGCGTGCTCGATGAGAGAAACTTCCCGATGGACGAGTTAGTTTTGTTCGGTTCTAAACGTAGTGCCGGAACAACTTACACTTTCCGCGGTAAACAGATCGAGGTGAAACTCTTACAACACAACGATGACTTTAAAGGGGTAGACATTGCTTTCACTTCTGCCGGTGCAGGAACATCCAAGGAATTCGAAAAAATAATCACCAAGTATGGTGCTGTGATGATCGACAACTCCAGCGCATTCCGTATGGATGCCGATGTACCTTTGGTTGTGCCTGAAGTAAATGCCGAAGATGCATTGGAACGTCCGCGTGGCGTTATTGCCAACCCGAATTGTACGACTATCCAGATGGTAGTTGCACTGAAAGCCATCGAAAAGCTTTCTCATATAAAAACCGTGCACGTGTCTACCTATCAAGCAGCAAGTGGTGCGGGTGCTGCTGCTATGGACGAATTGTACGAACAATATCGCCAGGTATTGGCAAACGAGCCTGTGACTGTAGAGAAGTTTGCCTATCAGTTGGCTTTCAACCTGATTCCGCAGATTGACGTATTCACAGAAAACGGTTATACGAAAGAGGAAATGAAAATGTACAATGAAACACGTAAGATCATGCATTCTGACGTAAAGGTTAGTGCAACTTGTGTACGTGTTCCTGCATTACGCGCTCACTCTGAAAGTATCTGGATAGAAACAGAACGTCCGATTTCCGTAGAAGAAGCTCGTGAAGCATTCGCTAACGGTGAAGGGCTGGTTCTTCAGGACAATCCGGCAGAAAAAGAATACCCGATGCCGCTGTTCCTGGCAGGTAAAGATCCGGTATACGTAGGCCGTATCCGCAAAGACCTGACAAACGAAAACGGATTGACTTTCTGGATTGTAGGTGACCAGATCAAGAAAGGCGCTGCCCTGAATGCTGTTCAGATTGCCGAATATCTGATTAAAGTAAAAAATATCTAATACAATAGACTGGATATAATATCCGGTCAATGACAGATAAGCCCAATAAATCAACCGGCTTGCAATGTGATAGTGATCGCAATGCAAGCCGTTTTTTTATTTTCTAAATTACCTATTAAAGAAAAGGTACCCATTATTAGGTAAAAGATCCCCAGTTGCAGGTATTAAGATTTGTGAAAATAACTATTTATAGTGATTGATATAAACTTGGTTTTTATCGAATTTTGCACAAAACTTATCTATGAAATATTGTCTTTTTAACATAGCATTCTGGGGGCTGCTATTTTTCAATTTATTTGAGGCCGCAGCTAATTCAAACATCTATACAATCTCGGGACGTGTGACCGAGCCCAAAACGAATTCCCCCTTGCCCGGTGCTTCCATTCTCATTAAAGGCACCTATTTATGGGCTGTATCCAATCAGAAAGGCGAATTCACGATACAAGGAGTGCAGGAGGGAAAATATAATCTGGAAGTTTCTTTTCTGGGTTATGTACCGGCAACAATTCCGGTAAATGTGCACAGTAATATCAAAAACCTACATATAGAACTCAAAGAAAACACGCTTGCACTGGATGATGTAGTCGTTACTGCACAAGCGCCCAAGAATGAGTTAAACACTACGCTCACTATCGGTAATAATGCGCTGGAACATTTGCAGGTATCCAACGTGAGCGATATCTCCGCTCTTCTTCCGGGAGGAAAAACAAAAGTGCCGGATCTTACCACTAATAATATCTTCTCATTGCGCGACGGAGGGTCGACAGCCGGTAATGCACCCTTTGGGACAGCCGTTGAAGTGGATGGGGTACGTATCGGCAATAATGGCTCATTTGGAAATATGAACGGAGCAGATACCCGTAATATCACCGTGGCGGATATTGAATCGGTTGAAGTCATCACCGGAGTACCTTCGGCTGAATACGGGGATTTGAATAGCGGAATGGTCAAGATTCACACCCGGAAAGGGAAAACACCCTGGAACATATTATTGTCCATCAATCCCCGCACCGAACAGGTTTCCTTCTCCAAAGGATTGGATTTAGGAAACGACAAAGGCGTTATCAACATAAACGGAGAATGGACAAAGGCTACCCAAAAGTTGGTATCTCCCTATTCGTCTTATACAAGAAGGGGATTCTCTGCCGGATATAGCAACACTTTCAGCAAAGTGTTCAGATTCGATATCGGTGTTACAGGTAATATCGGAGGAATGAATACCAAAGATGACCCGGATGCCTATTCGGGAGAATACAACAAAGTGAGGGATAACGTATTCCGGGCAAACACTTCACTGGCCTGGCTGCTCAATAAATCGTGGGTCACCAACCTCAAGTTCGACGCATCGGTATACTACAATGACAATAACTCCCATGCACATACTTTCTATTCGTATACATCGGAACAGCCGGCTGTTCATGCCACGCAAGAAGGATATTTTATGGCAAGCAAACTGCCATATACCTACTTCGCAGATCAGATCATCGACTCCAAAGAACTGGATTATGCCGCATCGTTAAAGTATGAATGGAACAGACGGTTCAAGACTGTAAACAGCAACCTGAAAGCGGGTGTTCAGTGGAAAGCAACAGGGAATGTGGGTGAAGGAGAATATTACAAAGACCCTTCACTGGCTCCGAACGGTTATCGCCCCCGCCCTTACACCGCTTATCCATATATGCATAACGTTTCGCTTTATGCCGAAGAAAGTCTGTCGTTACCAGTGGGAAACACCCTGCTTAGACTGATGGCGGGAGTGCGTTGGGAACATTTGTTTATCAAGGGAACGAACTATAAAAACCTGAATACTCTTTCACCACGTTTCAATGCCAGATGGCAGTTGAACGAACATATCGCTATCCGTGGCGGTTGGGGAATCACTGAAAAGCTTCCCTCTTTCTATACCTTGTACCCCAAACAGGAATACCGGGACATACAGACATTCGGTTTTTCCTATAATAACAATGAATCATCTTATATCTATTACAGCCAGCCCTACACATTACTGCACAATGAGAATCTACGCTGGCAACGGAATCAGAATTCGGAATTGGGCATTGACGTCCATATAGCCCGGACCAGGATTTCGCTAGTCGGTTATTTCAACCGTACCAAGTTACCGTATAAATACACGAGTTCCTATAACCCGTTCTCTTACGATGTTCTCCAATTACCGGAGGGATTCACTATGCCGACTAATCCGCAAATCAATGTGGATAATCAGACGGGAATGGTGTACATACGTGACAATGCATCGAGCTACTGGACTCCTATGGATGTAAAGGTGACCGACCAGACTTTTGTCAAGTCAACCTCTCCCGATAATGGAATGGACGTCATTCGCCGTGGAGCGGAAATGATTGTTGATTTCCCGGAAATAACTCCTATCCGTACGCAATTCCGGTTAGATGCCTCCTATGCTTATACTAAATATATCGACAATTCTTTGTCCTATTATTATCAGAACGGATGGTCGCACACCAGTCTTGCCAACCGCTCCTACCAATATGTAGGTATCTATGCCAATGGCGACAACTTATCGACGACTGCCAACGGTAAACGTACCCACTCATTGGATGCCAATATCACAGCCATCACCCGTATTCCGAAAGCCAGACTGATTATTTCATGCAGACTGGAGGCTTCGCTTGTGAAGCGTTCGCAGAATATCTCCGAATATAAGGGAAAAGAATACGCGTTCAACGTAAGTGAAAGCAGCAATGCCCAAACGGGTGGAAGCATTTATAACGGTGACTCTTATACGGCTATCTGGCCGGTGGCATATCTCGACCTGAACAATGAGATGCATCCTTTCACGTCAGCCGAAGCCGAGAATCCGGAATTCTCTTATCTGATACGCAAATCGGGCAATGCCTACACATTTGCAGCGGATGGATATGATCCTTATTTCTCCGCCAATATCAACATAACCAAAGAGATTGGCGACCATGTGTCTCTTTCTCTCAACGCTATCAATTTCACCAATTCACGGCCGTATGTAAAATCTCATGCAACCGGTGTGAGCGCGCTCTTTACCCCGGATTTCTATTATGGACTTACTTGCCGTATTAAATTTTAAAGATATGAAGCAGTCTATCTACATATTATTACTAACAGTGACCGGGATCTTTGCAGGATGCACGGATCTTGATAAAGAGAATCCGTACGACGATCAGTTGCACAGCCTGCAAGTGACTGCCGTATACCCGGATGGATACTCGGAATATCTCCGGGAAGGAGTGACCGTAAAGATTGAAGATGTCGATCGTGGAAATTCTTACAAGGCTAAAACCGACAAGAACGGAGTGGCGCAATTCTCTCTGACTAAAGGTATATATCGCGTGCAGGTCAGCGACAAGGACGGACAGGATATTTTCAACGGACTGGCCGATAATGTGAAACTGACCAGCGGAAACATGGCGTTCAACCTCCCGCTCATCCATTCCAGAGCCGGGGCTATTATTATTAAGGAGATTTATTGCGGAGGATGTACAAAGTTGCCGCTGGAGGGAAACTACCAGTCCGACAAATATATAATCCTGCATAATAACGATTCGGAAGTGCAATATCTCGATAGTTTATGTTTCGGAGCGCTTGATCCTTACAATTCCCAAGCTACCAATGTCTGGGTAACGCAGGATGAAATAACCGGAGCAACCATCTTCCGGGATTTTGCTCCCATCGTTCAGTGCATCTGGCAGTTTGGCGGTACCGGCAAGACTTTCCCGCTTCAACCGGGAGAAGATGCAGTGATTGCCATCAATGGGGCAGTTGACCATGCAGCGCAATACCCGCAATCTGTCAATCTGAACAAACCGGGATACTTTGTCTGCTACAATAACGTTTATTTTCCGAATACACAGTATCATCCGGCTCCGGGGGATCAAATCACACCGGATCATTATCTGAACGTGGTATTGAAAACCGGACAGGCGAATGCTTACTCGTTCTCTATCTTTTCTCCTGCTACGGTTATCTTTAAAGCTAAGGATACCACGATACAGGACTTTGTTCTAAAAGAGGGAAGTGTGATACAAAAACCGGGAAGTACCACCGACCGGGTGATAGCAGTTCCGCTCGACTGGGTGATTGATGGATCGGAAGTGTACTACGGTGGTTCCTCCAACAACAAGAAACGTATATCTCCTTCCATCGACGCAGGATATGTCACTCAAAGTGCGACATACAACGGACGCAGCTTATATCGACATGTGGACGAAGAAGCTACGCAGGAAGCAGGTTATGAAGTATTGATGGACACCAACAACTCTTCTACCGATTTTTATGAAAGAGAAAAACAATCTTTGCATGAGTGAGATGAAAAAAATATATATAACAGGTCTTTGGTTACTATGTATAGTGTACGGTGTTTCGGCACAGACTTACGACATTATAGAACGGCGTAATTCCTGGAATACCGGAAAAAATGTTACAGGTATCAGGATGGATAGCATCTCTTCTTCCTATGCCGAACTGTATGGTAAGAATAACCATGGTGATTTCCACCACTCTTACGAAGCGGAGAAATCATGGAATGCCGGAGCAATAGCCAAGTCTATCACTCATCTGAAAGGGTATTCGCTGACTGGTTCTTTCTCATTCGATCATACTTCCGGTAAGGACATGAGTGGTTCCATGTTTATCCAGCCGGGATTTTATCCGGTAGACATTCTAGAGTTCACTCCCGGACGCAAAGACCTGCAACGATACGCTTTTATGGGCGGTATTGCATCAGATATTGCACCTAACTGGCGATTGGGAGGAAAGATTGACTTTGCCGCCTCCAACTATTCCAAACGGAAAGACTTGCGACATACCAATTACCGGCTGGATTTGAAAGTAGCCCCCAGTGTGATGTATCACTCGGGCGATCTAGCCATCGGTTTTTCTTATATGTTCAGCAAAAACAGCGAATCGGTCAAGGCGGAAGTAATCGGGACTACCGAAAACTCCTACAACGCCTTCTTGGACAAAGGACTGATGTATGGAGCTTATGAAGCATGGGACGGCAGCGGGATTCATCTAAGCGAATCGGGAATCAACGGCTTTCCGATCAAAGAACTGTCTAACGGGGGAGCACTGCAACTTCAATGGAAGAGATTTTATGGAGATATCGAATATACCTATTCTTCGGGGTCTGCCGGTGAAAGAGATGCTATCTGGTTCAAATTCCCCACTCACCGGATTGCCTCTCATTTGAGTTATCATTTCAAACAGGGAAAGAAAGAGCATTTTCTACGATTGAACCTGCAATGGTCACATTTGGTCAACAACGAGAATGTGATTAATAAGGAGACTGTTAACGGAATAACGACGACTTATATCAACGGCTCCAACCGCATTTTCGAAAGAGATGCTTTCTCGGTCCATCCCGAATATGAATTTATAAGTCCTCGTACAGAAGTTCGTTTGGGAACACATATTTCAACTTTCAAACGACTGACTACCCAGATGTATCCGTATGTAGCGTCGGAAAAGATGCTTTGTACGCAGACGTATGTATCCAGCGTGTTTCATATAGGGAAATTTGACTTAAAGGCAGCCGCTTCCTTTGCCATAGGAAACTCTACTGAGAAAAGCAGAGTCATTACAACAGATACGGAGCCGGGTGATCCTCCTTATCGCCTGACAGATTATTATAATCTGCAGAATGAATATGCTACTGCTCCACAAGCAACGCTTCGTCTCGGTTTACGCTATCATTTCAACCATGGGATCTATGCTGAAGTACAGGGAAGTTATACACGCGGTTTCAACCTTCACTATATAGATGGTTCGAGCCGTTGGAATGAGACTATCAAGTTAGGATATACTTTTTGAGGACCGGGATATGCTTTTTGAAAACAATGAATATATATATAAACTAAATTATTAAGCAATGAAAAAGAGTTTAACATTTATCTTTGCAGCAGCACTTCTGGTATCTTGCCAGCAGGAAGAGAACGAAACGCTGACACCTGCCAACAGTCGTATTACTATCTCGCCTGTTATCACACGCGCTACCGAAGTTAACTTTGAGACCGGAGATAAAATTGGCGTTACAATCATCCAAAACGGTGACTTCGTATATGCGGAAAATAAACAGATGACATTCAATGACGGAGTATTTGCAGGTGACTTGCTTTGGTACCCGGAAGGAAATGACAAATCGCAGATAGTAGCATACTATCCTTATAGAGAAGGTAATACTCCTACTTCTTTTTCTGTAGAAGCCGATCAGACCACCGGATATGGGGCATCAGACCTTATGGCAGCAAGCAATAAAGATGTACTTCCTACTGTAAATACTATAACAATGAACTTTAAGCATCTGCTTACCAAACTGGTCATTAATGTAACAAAGGAAGTAGAAGCCAACATAACATCCATTGCATTGAAAGGCTCTATCCCGACTGCAACTCTTGATCTGGCTGCCCTTACAGTTACTGCTGACGCGAATGTCGCAGCTACAAACATTACGGCACAGGTTGTTGAAGCGAACAAAACTTACCGCGCCCTCATCGTTCCCCAAACGGTAGCTTTGACGCTCGAAGTAGCAACTTCTGATGGCAAGACCTTGTCGCAGAAACTCACATCTACTACTTTAGCGCAAGGAGGACAATACAGCGTAAACATCCGTGTATTGCCTGACGATATAGAGGTTAAACTTATCGGTGACATCGAAAACTGGACAGATGAAGGTGAAATCGGAGCAGACAATGAGATTCCTTTCGAAGAACATCTCGATGAGAACTATTTCTTATACGATAATGTAAAATATAACACGGTAACTTTGGCAAACGGTACTACGTGGATGGCTGAACCGCTTATCTATCTTCCGAAAGGATATACTCCTTCTACCGATCCTACTGCTGATAGCCATGTTTGGTACCCGTATGAAATCAAAGCTGACGGTGCAACCGTAGCCACAACAGAGGAAAGTGCTATCAAAGAATTAGGTTATCTATATGATTTCCAAGTTGCACTGGGCGGTAAGGAAATTACTGAAAGTAATCTGAACTCTTTTGAAGGAGCGCAAGGTATTTGTCCGAAAGGTTGGCACATACCAACACGTCTGGAATACTTTAATCTGGTAGGAAAAACAACGAATGATGTCGACGGCAAGGTACCGGCTAATGGTGATAAAGCTCTTTTCTATGATGCAGTTTATGACGGTGCCAAAATATCATCACTGAATAATGCAGGATTCAATTACCAATTCTCCGGCGTTCGTATGGCAACAAGCCTTACAGGTGCCGGCAGCTATCAAAAAACGGCAATAGCAGAAGATGCCAATATTCAAACTGCATGGCACGGAAAACCGGCAATGAATTATCTTATGACTTCGACTGCCTTCAAGCCCGTATACAATAGCACCAGCGGACTACTTACCAATATACAGTTCTTTGGATTAATGAGTACAATCAATGCAAAGTATTCGGAAGGCAGATTATCATTATCTTATGTCAGCATTAAAGCCGGTATGCAACTCCGTTGCGTAAGGGATCAAGCTGCCAACTAAAGGAGTAGTATTTGTTTCAAGCATGGTTGAAACTCCCCGCCCGTAAGGCGAACTATTAAAAGCTATAAACAAACGAAAAACAGATTACAAACTATATAAAAATGAAGCAATAACAATGAAAACAAAAAAGCTAACAATCGCAATTGCCCTTATGGCAATGACTTTTATCGGAACTTCATGTGGTAACAAACAACAGAAAAGCGCATCAGAAGTGACTACAGAGCAGTCTGCATCTTCCGCTTTGGAAATTGATTCTCTCCTTGCCAATGCCGAAAACCTTGCAGGACAAGAAGTAACTATTGAAGGCGTTTGCACACATACCTGCAAACATGGTGCAAAGAAAATCTTCCTGATGGGCAGTGACGATACCCAAGTGATCCGTGTAGAAGCCGGAACATTGGGAGCCTTCGACCCTAAATGCGTGAACTCTATCGTCCGTGTTACCGGAACATTGAAAGAACAACGCATCGACGAAGCCTACCTCCAAAACTGGGAAGCACAACTCAAAGCACAAGCTGCCGAAAAACACGGAACCGGTGAAGCCGGATGCGACTCTGAAAAGAAAGCGCGTGGCGAAACAGCCAACAGTCCCGAAGCCCGCATCGCAGACTTCCGCGCAAAAATAGCCGACCGCAAAGCAGAAACAGGAAAAGAGTATTTATCTTTCTATTTTATGGAAGCCAACTCGTATGAAGTGGAGTAGTACTGTCCGTAAATGGAGTCGGCTCATACACCGTGACCTGTCATTTTTCTTTTCCGGAATGGTATTGATATATGCCATTTCCGGAATTGTAATGAATCACCGTGACACGATTAATCCGAACTTCTCCATCACACGGAAAGAATATAAAATAGCGGAAAAGCTACCGGACAAAGCAGGAATGAGTAAAGAGAAAGTACTTACTCTACTGGAACCGTTGGGAGAAACCGGCAACTATACCAAATTTTACTTCCCGAAAACGGACGTAATGAAAGTCTTCCTGAAAGGCGGCTCCAACCTCCTGATAAACGTGAAGACAGGAGAAGCGGTATATGAATCCGTCACCCGTCGCCCGCTTATCGGAGCGATGTCCCGTTTACATTACAATCCGGGACAATGGTGGACTTACTTCGCGGATATTTTCGCTATCGCCCTTATTATCATTACTCTTTCCGGCATCATCATGCTGAAAGGGAACAAGGGCATTATCGGCAGAGGAGGAATAGAACTCATTGTTGGAATCTTAATTCCCATTCTTTTCCTTTTCTTCTTTTGAATCGAAATAACAGATAAAATCAAATGGAACAAATTATCGAATGTAACAACCTGACGCACTACTACGGTAAACGGTTGATTTACGAAAACCTTAGTTTCACAGTGCCCAAAGGACGTATCCTAGGACTATTGGGAAAGAACGGTACGGGCAAAACCACCACTATCAATATCTTGAGCGGTTACCTGAAACCCCGTTCGGGAGAATGTCGCATCTTCGGACAGGAGATACAGACCATGGCACCGGCTCTGCGCCGCCATATCGGACTGCTCATCGAAGGTCATGTGCAATACCAATTCATGACCATCACCGAAATAGAAAAATTCTACGCAGCCTTCTACCCCGGCCAGTGGAAAAAAGAAGCGTACTACGAACTGATGAATAAATTGAAAGTAGCTACCAGACAGCGCATCTCACGTATGTCCTGCGGACAGCGCTCTCAAGTAGCTCTCGGACTGATTCTCGCACAAAACCCGGAACTTCTGGTACTGGACGACTTCTCGCTCGGACTCGATCCCGGCTACCGCCGCCTGTTTGTGGACTATCTCCGCGACTATGCCCGTTCGGAAGGTAAAACCGTCTTTCTGACCTCGCATATCATTCAGGATATGGAACGTCTCGTTGACGACTGTATTATTATGGACTACGGAAAGATACTGATTCAGAAACCAATCGCCGAATTACTGGAAAAAGGACGCCGCTACACCTTCACCATTCCCGAAGGTTACGAGCTTCCTGCATCGGATGATTTCTACCATCCTTCCATCATGCGGAACCAGTTGGAGACTTTCTCCTTCCTGCAACCGGCAGAAACAGAAGCCAAACTGAAATCAATGTCAGTGCCCTATACAGACTTGCACTGTGAGCAAGTCAATTTGGAAGATGCCTTTATCGGCCTCACCGGGAAATACTGATTAAATTAAGAATAAGAGTTGGCAACTCGTAACCCATAAATCATCATTCATAAATCATAAATCCTCAAGAATGTACGCTATATTTTATAAAGAATGGATAAAGACACGGTGGTATTTTCTGCTTGCCGTGCTCGCCACACTTGGTTTTACAGGCTACTGTATGCTCCGCATCAACCGGGTGGTAGAAATGAAAGGGGCTGCCCATGTATGGGAAGTCATGCTGCAACGGGATGTCATCTTCATTGATATGTTGCAATATATCCCTCTGATTGCCGGAATCCTGATGGCAATCGTGCAATTTGTCCCCGAGATGCAACGCAAATGTTTGAAACTGACCCTCCATCTGCCTTATCCGGAACTGAAAATGACGGGCAATATGTTACTCTCCGGGCTCATACTGCTTCTTGTCTGCTTCGCTTCCAATTTCTTGTTGATGGAGGTATATCTGAACGGAATCCTTGCCCATGAGCTCAAAAACCACATACTGCTTACCGCTTTAACGTGGTATCTCGCCGGCATCTCCGGCTATCTACTCGTCGCATGGATTTGCCTCGAACCGGCATGGAAACGCCGTATCCTGAATCTCATTATCGCAGTATTGTTACTCCGAATCTTCTTCCTGTCGCCTACACCGGAAGCATACAACAAGTTTCTCCCTTATTTAGTGGTCTATACTTTGTTGACAGCCTCTTTCTCGTGGCTCTCTATCGTACGGTTCAAGGCCGGAAAACAGGATTAACCAATAAAAAAATTAAAGATTTAAAATTAAAAGATTGAGAAATGAGACGTTTCAGTACCATACTATTATATGTAACCATCGCTTTTCTGCTTCTTTGGCAGTTGCCCTGGTGCTACAATTTCTTTGTCGTAAAGCCAGAAAAGACTCCCTTTACCCTGTATAGTTTCGTAATTGGCGATTTCGCCCAGATGGGACAAGAAGAAGGGAAAGGAACCGTGCGCCGCGACCTTGCAGGAAACATTTATTCGGAAGCTGCTTTCGACAGCATCCTGCCTATGTTTTATTTCCGTCAGTTGATGTCTGATGAGCGTTTTCCGGATACCATTCAAGGAATCGCAATGACTCCTAAAATGGTGCAGACAGAAAACTTCAACTTCCGCAGTGTGCCTTCGGATATAAACGCACCTTCTATCGGGCTTTACCCACTGATGGAATCTATGTCAGGACGTGTGGACCTGAAAATGCCGGATGACGTATTCCGTATCACCTCCAAAGGGATCGAATTTATCGACATGGCTACCAACAGCGTGAAGGAAGACAAAAGCCTTCAGTTTACCGAAGCTATGACTAAGAAGGATTTTCGTTTTCCGGCAACGGAAATCGTAGGAAATCCGACGGTGAAAAAGGAGTATGACGAAGGTTATCTTCTGTTGGATGCCGACCGTCGTCTGTTTCATCTGAAACAGGTGAAAGGACGCCCGTATGTCCGTGCCATCACCTTGCCTGAAGGCCTGACATTAGAACATCTGTATCTGACCGAGTTCAGAAACAAAAAGACGCTTGCTTTTATGACCGATGTCAACAAGGCTTTCTATGTGTTGCAGAACCGGACGTATGAAATCGTTAAAACAGGAATCCCGGCATTTGATCCGGAAACGGATGCGCTCACCATCATCGGTAATATGTTCGACTGGACAGTCCGCGTGACAACTCCGGCTTCAGATAACTATTACGCATTGGATGCCAACGATTATTCGCTGATAAAGAAGCTGGAGAACGAATCGAACGTTCATTCCATGCCAGGTATTACGTTCACATCTTACACAGATAAATATGTAATGCCACGCTTCGAATAATGTTTCAATAATTGAATGTAACATGGGTGAGGGGTTATCAAAAGTCACATTTAATTTATTGACTTTTGATAACCCCTCACTGTTTCCTTTCCACGCATTTAGAGAAAACAAAAGGATTTACAATTATTTCTTCAATAAGTATGTTTTTTCCAGCAAAAAGGTTTACCTTTGCCGACTCATTCAACTATTTAAACCGCAATTGCTTCTGCATTATACTCAAACAAATACGGTAAAACGAAATAACTCAAACTAAAAACCGTATGAAAGTTTACCAAGCATTTGCTTTCCTAAGTATCTTCATCATATTGTTCTATAATTGTTCGCTCCCTGCTGATGACGAAAAAAAGGGAGAATTAGGAGGAGGAGACACTATCACACCCGAACTTCCCTGGGAAGGAGAGATGGACAAATTCACCATCAACTCTAAAGAAGGAATCCATCTGAATGATCCACAGGAAGACGCCGGAACAGCTTATGTCACCATTCCTTCTACCTCTATAAAAAATACCCGTTGGGAATTTGGAGTTCACCTCACCTTCAACCCCTCCGCCAACAATTATGCACGATTTTATCTGACTTCTTCCTCAAACATTCTTTCCGGTAATTTAAACGGCTATTATATTCAGATTGGAGGAGCAAAAGACAATGTAGCTCTTTATCGTCAAAACGGAGAGCAGTCTAAACTACTGGCTTCGGGAAGAGAACTGATGAAAGGCGACTCATCACCGAAACTATATATAAAAGTAGAACGTGACAATAACGGTTACTGGACTTTTTGGACACGGCTTGAATCCGAGAATGAATACGTAAAAGAAAAACAGATAAAAGATACCGATATACAGACTTCCCGCTACTGCGGTATATACTGCATTTACACCAAAACCCGTTGTAAAGGATTCACGTTCCATCACATACAGTTGTCTAATGACGTAGAAACGAACACATCACCCGACGAAACACCCGATAACCCCGATACGGACCTTCCAGATAATCCGGACACTCCCGAACTACCGAGAGATGTGAGAGGTATGCTTCTTTTCAATGAAATAATGTATAACAATGCCACTGATGGTGCAGAATATGTAGAAATCTATAATCCAACTGAACAGGCAGTCATTTTACCCGCACTTTATCTATATAAAATGCATGAAGACGGGACAATATACAATACTACTATCCTTCAAAATGAGAGTCCTTCTACTCCCCTAGCCATTCCTTCCAAAACTTATCTTTGTTTCACGAAATACTTCAACAGAGTTGTTCAGAAACATAAAGTTGGTGGAGAAAATATAATAATTATACCGAACTTCCCGGCACTGAACAATAATGGTGGGTATCTGGCACTTTCGAGTAGTAAAGAGACTGCACCAGGACATACTTTTGACACTTGTTGTTTTAGAGATGAAATGCACACCATTGACAAAATAACCGGCATTTCGCTTGAAAAGAAATCTCCGGAGTTGTCCTCGCTCAATAAAAACTGGCGTTCGTCCAAACACGCGACCGGAGGCACACCGGGAATAAAAAATAGGTAAGAGTATACATATCTATGATAAATTCCCTACTTTTGTAGACAAAGATAAACTAATTCGGATCATTCATCCTCAAACGAATTTAAATAGCAGATATGAGTCCAGCCGTTATATCTATCACTATTGTGGCATACTTTATAATCCTGTTCACTATCTCTTATATAGCAGGACGCAAAGCTGACAATGAAGGGTTCTTCGTAGGAAACCGTAAATCGGCATGGTATGTTGTTGCTTTTGCCATGATTGGTTCCACCATTTCGGGAGTTACTTTTGTATCTGTTCCGGGCATGGTACAAGCCAGTAGTTTCTCTTATCTGCAAATGGTACTCGGCTTTATAGTCGGACAGTTTATTATCGCCTTTGTGCTTGTTCCACTGTTCTATCGGATGAATCTGGTTTCTATCTATGAATATTTGGAGAACAGATTCGGAGCTTCATCCTATAAAACAGGAGCATGGTTCTTCTTTATCTCAAAGATGCTGGGAGCTGCCGTTCGACTATTTCTGGTATGCCTGACGCTGCAACTGCTGATCTTCGAGCCTTTCCATCTTCCTTTCCTGTTGAATGTCATACTTACCGTATTTATAGTATGGCTCTATACTTTCCGGGGCGGAGTGAAATCATTGATATGGACGGATGTATTGAAAACATTCTGTCTGGTAGTCTCTGTGGTACTATGTATCTATTATATAGCCTCCAACTTGCACCTCAACTTTAGCGGCCTGGTTACTACCATATCAGATAGTGACTTCTCCAAAACATTCTTCTTCGACGACGTGAACGACAAACGCTATTTCTTCAAACAGTTCCTTGCAGGAGTGTTCACTGTCATTGCCATGAACGGGCTCGACCAGGATATGATGCAACGCAATCTTAGCTGCAAGAATTTCCGGGATTCACAGAAGAATATGATTACAAGCGGTATCTCACAATTCTTTGTCATTCTGCTTTTTCTGATGCTGGGAGTACTGTTATATACGTTTACAGCACAGCAAGGCATTGGGAATCCGGAAAAAAGCGACGAGTTGTTTCCGATGATTGCTACCGGAAATTATTTTCCCGGCATAGTCGGAATATTATTCATTATCGGACTGATAGCCTCCGCCTATTCTGCAGCCGGTTCTGCCTTGACGGCACTGACCACTTCCTTTACTGTAGATATTTTACATGCACAGAAAAAAGGAGAGGCGGCACTTAGCCAAATACGCAAACATGTACATATCGGTATGGCAGTTGTGATGGGAGCAGTCATTTTCGTATTCAATCTGCTGAACAACACCAGTGTGATTGATGCGATTTACACATTGGCCAGTTATACGTATGGTCCTATCTTAGGACTGTTCGCTTTCGGCATCTTCACCAAGAAACAAGTTTATGATAAATATATTCCGTTGGTAGCTATCGCTTCTCCTATTCTTTGCTATATCCTGCAAAGAAATTCGGAAGCATGGCTCAACGGTTACCAAATTAGTTACGAGTTGTTGATAATCAATGCCCTGTTCACATTCCTTGGACTTTGTTTGTTCATCAAAAGACAAGACAAAGAAACATCTTACACAACTCATACTACAAAACAAGAAGTAAAATAATGAAAACAACAATCAACTGTTTTCTTCCTTTCAGCCGGTTGGAAGAAACTGTGCAAACAGTTAAGGAGTTACGTGCATCGACGCTGGTAGACAAAATTTATTTATTGGCATCGCCAATTACCAATGTCTGTATTCCCGGATGCGAACTCATCTCTGTAGAAAAAATGCAGTCTACACAAGCGATGCGAGCTATTGCAGAACATTCTGATAAAACATATACCTTGCTCTATACCAAACACACTGCACTAAAAATAGGCATGTTCGCTCTTGAAAGAATGGTTCAAGTAATGGAAATGACCCAAGCTGGCATGGTATATGCAGACCATTACCAACAGATAGACGGTGTGCAAAAAACAGCTCCGGTCATTGATTACCAACCCGGTAGCCTGCGTGACGACTTCAATTTCGGCTCGGTTTTACTGTTCAATGCCAACGCATTCAAGGAAGTTATAGAAAATACGGAAGAGGAATATCAATATGCAGGCTTGTATAATTTAAGACTCAAAATATCCCAAAAGAGCAAACTGGTACACATCAACGAATATCTATATACCGAAGTAGAAAGTGACAAGCGGAAAAGCGGTGAGAAGCAGTTCGATTATGTAGACCCTAAAAACCGTCAGGTACAGATCGAAATGGAACAGGCATGCACCAACCATTTGCAGGAAATTGGCGGATATCTTTATCCAATCTTCCATCCCGTAGACTTCTCTTCCCACACTTTTGAATATGAAGCTTCTGTCATTATACCCGTACGCAACCGTATTCGCACAGTCAAAGATGCCGTACGCTCGGCACTGAACCAGCAAACGACCTTTCCGTTCAATGTCATTGTCATCGACAATCATTCGACAGACGGAACCAGTGAAGTTCTCCGTGAACTTAGTTCGGACAAGCGCCTGATTCACGTCATTCCCGAAAGAGATGACCTCGGTATAGGCGGATGTTGGAACATAGGTATCCATCACGAGAAATGCGGAAAGTTTGCCGTCCAACTTGATAGCGATGACGTGTATAAAGACGAACATAGCCTGCAAATCATCATTGATACTTTCTATAAACAGAAATGTGCAATGGTAATCGGCACTTATATGATGACTAACTTTGATATGCAGGAAATTGCCCCCGGCATCATCGATCATAAGGAATGGACGCCCGACAACGGACGAAATAATGCATTACGTATCAACGGTCTGGGAGCTCCCCGTGCATTCTACACGCCCATTCTTCGGGAAATCAAAGTCCCGAACACAAGCTATGGAGAAGATTATGCCCTTGGATTGAAAATTTCACACGATTATCAGATAGGCAGAATATACGACGTGATTTACCTTTGCCGCCGTTGGGAAGGCAACTCGGATGCTGCACTGCCTGTTGAGAAAATCAACCAGAATAATCTATATAAAGACCGACTTCGTACGTGGGAATTGGAACAGCGCATCCTGCAACAAGAAACGACATTAGAGAAAATTCAGCAAAAAATCGAACAGTTATTCCAAAAGCAAACTCTTTCTTGGGAACTAGCCAAAGAGAATTACCAAGCATTGGAACAGTATCGGTCACGAACAAAAGAAATATCCAAGTGGTTTGGTAACAATTGTTTAAGTGCGAAACTATTCTTTAATCCGAAACGTATTCTTTCGGCTACCGCACAGACAGATACTGCCTCCATTCACTCACGGCCTTGCTTCCTCTGCCAAACAAACCGACCGCAGGAACAAGAGTTCATCAGTTACAGGAATTATCAGATACTGGTTAATCCCTATCCCATATTTAAACACCACTTTACAATTGTAGATAAGGAACACAAGTCACAATCCATAGCCGGGCGTTTTAAAGATATGATAGAACTCACCGACATTATGGAAGAATACTTCCTTTTGTATAATGGACCGGAATCTGGAGCTTCCGCTCCCGATCATGCCCATTTTCAAGCTTGCAGTAAAGAGGAAAGTATACAGGGAGCCTATTACGATCGCATGGAATTAATAGATAACGACAAGGTGCAAATTAGTTATAAAGATTTCCCGTGCAGTTTCATCAGGATTCAGGCGGAAAATAAGAAAACAATGTCGAAAACCTTCCATCTGATTTACGACATCTTAGCTACCAATAATAACGGAAAAGAACCAATGATGAATATTCTTGCCTGGTATGGTTTGGAACGCACCAAAGAGGATTTTAGAGAGCGCTACGAAGAAGAATTTGAATCAGTGGCCGAACACCCTTACAATTGTGTTATCTTCTTACGCAGCAAACATCGTCCTGACTGCTATTACGCAAAAGGAGACGAACAAATTCTCATCAGTCCTGCTATTGCTGAAATGAACGGCATATTCCCTATAGTACGTGAAGAGGATATGGAGAAACTGACTCCTGAAAAGGTATATGATATCTATCGGGAAATATCTATATCCAAAGAAAAACTGCAAAAAATACTAGAACGTATTAAAGCTGTATTATGACTCAACCTCAAATAACAGTCGGTATCCTTTCCGGGAAAGAGATTGAATTCTCTTTCCCGGTGAAATTTAGTTCTTCTGTCGGAACGGAAATTTCCGGGACACAGAAAGTTATTTATCAGGATGGGAAGATTCATTGGCAAGGGAAAGAGTACGACGAATTATCCTTCATTCCTCCACAAAATGCGCATGCTTTCTTTGAACTGAAAGATGTGACCATCGGAATCAACTTCCATTGGGAACGCAAAGAAGTCCAGAAATTCAAAGGGGAATTAAAGATTATCATCGAAGGAGAACAACTAACCGCCATCAATGTGATTTCCATTGAAGAATATCTTACCAGTGTAATTTCATCAGAGATGAGCGCAACAGCTTCTTTAGAACTACTAAAGGCTCACGCCGTCATCTCCCGAAGCTGGCTACTCGAAAAAAATAAAGAATTAAGAATGAAGAATGAAGAATTTAAAAGAACTTTGCAAAAAGACAGCGCAGCCAATTCTTCATTCTTCATTCCTAATTCTTCATTTATTAAGTGGTATGACCATGAAGCACATAGAAATTTCGATGTATGTGCCGATGATCATTGCCAGCGTTATCAGGGAATTACACGAGCCTCAACACCACAAGCCATCGAAGCAGTCTCCGCCACGCGGGGGGAAGTGCTGATGTATAAAGGAGCGATTTGTGATGCCCGTTTCTCTAAATGTTGTGGCGGAGCTTTTGAAGAGTTCCAAAATTGTTGGGAAAACGTAAAGCATCCTTATCTAATCAGACAACGGGATAGCAAGACTGAAAAACAACTTCCCGATTTGAACATAGAGGCGGAAGCTGATAAATGGATACGTACCTCACCTGTTGCTTTTTGTAATACGCAGGATAAGAAAATTCTAAGCCAAGTACTAAACAACTACGATCAGGAAACAGCAGACTTCTATCGTTGGAAAATCAGTTATTCGCAGCAGGAGCTTTCAGAACTGATTCATCAACGTTCAGGGATTGATTTCGGACAAATCATTGATTTAATTCCTGTAGAACGGGGAACATCCGGACGTCTTGTCCGATTGAAAATTGTAGGAACCTTGCGAACGCTTATTATCGGGAAAGAACTGGAAATACGCCGTACCTTATCTACTTCTCATCTGTATAGTTCCGCCTTCGTAGTAGACAAGGAATATGAGGAAAAAGGACATAAAGAGGATAAAATCCCTTCACGATTCATCCTCACCGGAGCCGGCTGGGGACATGGAGTAGGGCTTTGCCAGATTGGTGCTGCCGTAATGGGAGAGCAAGGTTACAAATATGAAGAAATACTGTCTCACTATTACCCCGGCAGTACGCTCGAGAAACAATATCAATAAAAAAGAATAATACCATGACAACCCCCACTATAAAAAGAAATCCCTGGAGCTGGATACCCACCCTCTACTTCGCAGAAGGGCTGCCATACGTAGCGGTAATGACGATTGCTGTTATCATGTACAAGCGTTTAGGATTATCCAATACGGAAATAGCCTTATACACTTCCTGGCTCTATCTTCCCTGGACTATCAAACCGCTATGGAGTCCATTCGTCGACCTGGTGAAAACGAAGCGTGCCTGGATTATTGCCATGCAAGGTTTCATCGCTGCCGGATTTGCAGGAATAGCCTTCTTTATTCCGACTGCTCATTATGTACAGTTGACTCTTGCTTTTTTCTGGCTGTTGGCGTTCAGTTCCGCTACGCATGACATCGCTGCAGACGGTTTCTATATGCTCGGGCTCAATAATAAAGAACAATCTTTCTTTGTCGGTATTCGAAATACGTTTTATCGGCTTGCCAATATTTTCGGGCAGGGAATTCTAGTCATGCTGGCAGGATGGCTGGAAACATCACAGAACAATATTCCCTTGGCATGGAGTATTACATTCTACCTCCTTGCCGGATTATTTCTGGCTCTTACTATCTATCATCGACTTACCCTCCCCCATCCTGATTCGGACATTAAACGTCCCGGACTCACACCGGGTAAGTTGTTGGGAGATTTCCTTTTGACCTTTGTCACATTCTTTCAGAAAAAGAACCTCGGTCTCATGTTCTTTTTCCTCCTCACCTATCGGTTGGGAGAATCACAGTTAGCCAAAATAGCTTCTCCTTTCCTGCTCGACACGACCGATAAAGGTGGACTGGGTTTATCCACAGCAACTGTCGGAATGATCTACGGTACCATAGGTGTCATAGCTTTGTTGCTCGGTGGAATCATTAGTGGTTTCCTCGTTTCCCGTGACGGATTCAAGAAATGGATATTACCCATGGCATTAGCCATCAACATTCCCGATCTATTATATGTATGGATGGCTGCCGCCACCCCGGACAATCCTATATTTATAGCCATTTGTGTAGCGATCGAACAGTTGGGGTATGGTTTCGGTTTTACCGCTTATATGCTATATCTGATTTATATAGCAGAAGGTGAACACAAAACGGCGCACTATGCTATCGGAACCGGATTTATGGCACTAGGCATGATGATTCCCGGTATGCCTGCCGGATGGATACAGGAACATCTCGGATACACAAACTTCTTTATCTGGGTTTGTATTTGTACCCTACCCGGTATCGTCGCCTCATTAATGATTCGCAACCGACTGGAGGATTCTTTCGGAAAGAAACAATAAAAAACTCAAAGATATGATACTCATTGCAGATAGTGGTTCTACAAAAACCGACTGGTGCATCGTTTTCAACGACACCCCAATCAAACGAATGGGAACGAAGGGAATTAATCCCTTCTTCCAATCAGAAGAAGAAATTCAACAAGAGCTGACACATTCCCTTCTGCCACAACTACCGGAAGGAACGATCAACTCCGTCTTTTTTTATGGTGCAGGCTGCACTCCCGAAAAGGCTCCCGTCCTCCGGCGGGCCATCGCCGACAGCCTGCCTGTCATCGGAAATATCAAAGCCAACTCGGATATGCTTGCCGCTGCCCGCGGACTATGCGGACATGAAGCAGGGATTGCCTGCATCCTCGGCACAGGTTCCAATTCCTGTTTCTACAACGGTGAAGAGATTGTCAACAACATCTCCCCTCTTGGATTCATTCTGGGAGATGAAGGAAGCGGCGCAGTCCTAGGAAAACTATTGGTAGGCGATGTACTGAAAAACCAGCTTCCACCCACCATCAAAGAAGCTTTCTTAAAACAGTTCGACCTGACGGCCCCCGAAATCATCGACCGCGTTTACCGCCAACCCTTTCCGAACCGTTTTCTGGCTAGTCTCTCCCCTTTCCTTGCACAGCACTTGGAAGAACCGGCTATCCGTTCACTAGTACTCAACAGCTTTATCGCTTTTCTCCGCAGAAACGTGATGCAATATGATTATAAGCAATATCCGGTACATTTTATTGGTTCCGTAGCTCACTGTTACAAGGAGATTTTGCAGGAGGCTGCGCAAACAACAGGTATTCAGATCGGTAAGATTCTTCAAAGTCCGATGGAAGGGCTGATTCAATACCATCAACAATAATTCTTTTACCTATTGTAATTTATAACCAGTAATTATAAAAATGCAGATAACCGAACAACCGTCACTTTACGATCATCTGGAAAAGAAATCTGTGCGAGAGATATTAGAAGATATCAACCAGGAAGATCAGAAAGTAGCATTAGCCGTACAAAAGGCTATTCCACAAATTGAAGAACTTGTCAATCAGATTGTACCCCGCATGAAACAAGGCGGACGCATCTTTTATATGGGGGCCGGCACAAGCGGTCGCCTGGGAGTATTGGATGCTTCCGAAATTCCTCCTACTTTCGGAATGTCTCCCAACTGGATTATCGGATTGATTGCAGGAGGCGATACAGCCTTGCGCAATCCGGTAGAAGGAGCCGAAGATGATAAAAATCGAGGTTGGGAAGAACTCGTCGAACACCAGATCAACGAAAAAGACACCGTTATCGGCATTGCCGCTTCCGGCACTACCCCGTACGTAATCGGTGCTTTACGGGAAGCCCGTAAACACGGTGTCCTGACAGGTTGTATCACCAGTAATCCCGATTCTCCAATGACAGCAGAAGCGGATGTCGCCATCGAAATGATTGTAGGGCCGGAATATGTGACAGGCAGTTCCCGGATGAAATCAGGCACCGGACAGAAAATGATTCTGAATATGATTAGTACGTCGGTGATGATTCAACTTGGACGGGTGAAAGGAAATAAGATGGTAAATATGCAGCTTAGTAATCATAAACTGGTAGAAAGAGGCACCAGGATGATTATGGAGGAACTAGGATTAAATCATGACCATGCACAAAAATTGTTACTGTTACATGGTTCGGTTAAGAATGCAATTGACGCTTACCGATATTCTCAAGATCATTAAAATCTCTACTTACTCTTGTTTAACCAACTTATATTATACGCATCACATACCAATCTTATTAATACGGAATATGACACATTAACCATCATTATTCATCCGACAGCCTCATAGATACAATACAAAAAGATTTTGAAACAAAATCAAAAACATTTATTGAACAAACCGGTTTGTTCACACTTCTTCATTTTATCTCCGAAGAAAAAACTTCAAGAAAAAGCAAATTGGTATCAACAGTATAAATAATTGAAACATACCCAAAGCCCGTTCTTATCAATACCAACTATCTTTGCATCGTGTCACAGTACAGACAAAAAATAAACCATTTTTGGAATTTAAGACACAAAGAAGATAATTTCATTAAATATAGTATTTATGAAGAAGGATATTTGCATCATTTTGAGCCTGCTGTTATATACTTTTCAATTACCAATTATCTACAAAGTAGAATATCCGGTTACAGTGAAACGTAAGATCAATGATTAACAACAAATTATTAAATATTGAAACCATGAAAAGATTATTTCTATTCTTCTACCTCTCTGTTGTGAGTATAGCAGCATTTGCCGCTGAACAATTCGTAGTATTCACACCGACCGATAATCATTTTCCGTTGATATCCCAAGGAGTTCCTTGTCCGATATATGTAGATTCTTCCGAAGACAAAGGAGTGATGATAGCTGTCGGCAATCTTCAACAAGATATACTGCAAGTATGCGGAACGAAGCCTGTGCTCTTAACAAACGTAAGTTCGAAACACTGTGTCATTGTAGGTACCTATAGTACTCCTTTTGTAAAAAAACTGATAGCTGCAAACAAAATAGATAAAAAAGAGCTGGAAGGGAAAAACGAGAAATATATCCTGCAAGTTGTCACTAATCCCTGTGAAGGAGTAGATGAAGCAGTGGTTATCATCGGCAGCGACAGACGCGGTACGATCTATGGTATCTATGAACTGTCTGAACAAATGGGGGTATCTCCTTGGTATTGGTGGGCAGACGTCCCTATCCGAAAGCAACAGAATGTATATGTAAAGCCGGGACAGTATACAGACGGAGAACCTGCGGTGACCTACCGCGGTATCTTCCTGAATGATGAAGCGCCCTGTCTGACCGGTTGGGTAAAACAAACCTACGGCACAAACTACGGTGACCACCGTTTTTATACACAAGTTTACGAACTGATATTACGCCTGAAAGGTAATTTTCTTTGGCCTGCCATGTGGAGTTGGGCTTTCTATGCAGACGACCCGGAGAATAGTAAGACTGCTGATGAAATGGGAATCATCATCGGTACATCCCACCACGAACCAATGGCACGCAACCATCAGGAGTGGTCACGCAAGCGCAAAGAATATGGTGCATGGGATTATACAACTAACAAAAAAGTGATCGATCAGTTTTTCCGTGAAGGTATCGAACGGATGCAGGACACAGAAGATATCGTAACCATCGGTATGCGCGGAGACGGTGACGCAGCCATGAGCGAAAACACCAACGTGAAACTGCTGGAAGACATAGTAAAGAACCAACGCAGAATCATTGAAAAGGTGACTAAACGACCTGCCAAAGCAACCCCGCAAGTCTGGGCACTATACAAAGAAGTACTGGATTACTATGATAAAGGTATGCGTGTACCCGATGACGTTATCATGCTATTATGTGATGACAACTGGGGAAATGTATGCCGCCTGCCAAATGCCAAGGAACGTAAGCATCCGGGCGGTTGGGGCATGTATTACCATGTAGACTACGTAGGTGCTCCGAGAAACTCCAAATGGCTGAACGTAACCCCTATACAAAATATGTGGGAGCAACTTCAACTCACATACGATTACGGAGTAGAAAAGCTGTGGATACTGAATGTAGGTGATTTAAAACCAATGGAATATCCGATCACGCTCTTCATGGATATGGCATGGAATCCCAAACAATTCAACGTCTCCAACTTGCTGGACCATCCCCGTCGTTTCTGCGCACAGCAGTTTGGCGAAAATCAAGCGGATGAAGCTATGCGAATCTTAAACCTGTACAGCAAATATAACGGTCGCGTAACGGGAGAAATGCTCGACCGGAATACTTATAACCTGGAGACCGGCGAATGGAAACAAGTATCTGATGAATATCTGAAACTGGAAGCGGAAGCTTTGAGACAATACATATCATTGAAACCGGAATATAAAGATGCCTACAAGCAATTAATCCTCTTCCCTGTTCAAGCCATGGCAAACCTGTACGAGATGTATTATGCACAAGCCATGAACCATAAATTGTACAAAGAAAACAATCCGCAAGCTAACGAATGGGCAGATAAAGTGGAACAGGCTTTTGCACGGGATAAAGCATTGAGTGACGATTATAACAATGTTATGTCCGGCGGTAAATGGAAGAACATGATGATTCAGAAACATATCGGTTATACCTCATGGAATGATAATTTCCCCGCTGATACACTACCACAAACCTATCGAATCGAAAATCCGGAAAAGGCTGTCGGTGGATACGTCTTCACCGGACAAGACGGATATGTAGCTATGGAGGCCGAACACTATTACAGCACTAAAGCAGCACCAAGTACGGAATGGACAGTGATCCCCTACATGGGACGAACCCTTAGCGGCATGGCTCTGATGCCTTATACCCAACCGACCGACGGAGCTTCTATCTCCTACAAAATAAAATTGCCTAAAGGAGTCGACAAAGTGACTGTTCACGTGATAGTGAAATCCACTCTTGCTTTCCACGACCGGAAAGGACATGAGTACAGTATCGGATTCGAAGGGGCGAAGGAACAGACTATCAATTTCAATCAGAATTTGAATGAACTTCCCGAAAATGTGTATAGCATATACTATCCGACAGTTGCAAGACGTATCGTCGAGAAAAAAGTCAAACTGAATGTACCGAATACATCAGACGGCATGCAGACACTAATTTTCAAACCTCTTGATCCGGGCATCGTGCTGGAAAAGTTGGTTGTAGACTACGGAGGCTATAAGAAATCTTATCTGTTTATGAATGAATCGAAAAGCAAGAGAGATAATAGATAAAAAGATCCATGTAGAGACAAGTCAATTACTACACACTGATTGTATTTACATATAAATTTTGCAGTTCTTATTGTCAGCCGTCATTTCTATTCATTAGATAAATGATTTTCAATCCATTAGATGCTGACAATAAGCCCTGACAATAGGCTGACAATAACATTTTATAAGTTTTATTGTCAGCCTATTATTTTATGATTTTGCTCTCCCATATCTCCTATCCAGCTTTACTTACTTTTCAAGAAAAGCCTCCATTAAACATCCGTCATACAACCGGCATACTTATATCATTCAATAACTATTGTTCGATCAGGATACCGGTATACTTAATTCTTCACGGCCGTGGTAGCTTCTTCCCACAGCCGTGAAGAGTTCCTACCACGGCCGTGGGAAGATCTTGTCACGGCCGTGGGAAATTAATGATACCGGTACTTTAATGGAACGATACCGGCATCCCAACGCAACTATACCAGCTTCTCTTTTTATACCTCCCACTTAATCAGCCTGCAAATAAGCTATATGACAAGAGGGCAAGGCTGATAATAAATCAAAAAGAAACCGGCAGTTATTATTTTATCATTTGGAACATACAACATATATATTAGTAACATAAATATGGAAAGAAGTTACTTCCAAGGTAGATTTCAGAAACAGTTTTTTGCCTTTTGTATTGGTAAATGAGCTACCTTTGCTACAAATCCATACAATATGAACAGAAACACTTTTTTTGTATTATTCCTATTAATAAGCAACCTTGTTTCAGGACAGGACCTGAAACTGTGGTATAGTCAACCTGCACAAAATTGGTCGGAAGCTCTCCCTATTGGCAACTCCCGTCTTGGAGCCATGGTATATGGCGGAATCGAACGCGAAGAACTACAACTCAACGAAGAAACATTTTGGGCAGGTTCTCCATACAATAATAATAACCCGAATGCCGTACATGTGCTACCGATTGTACGCAAACTGATTTTTGAAGGGAGAAACAAGGAAGCGCAAAGACTCATTGACGCCAACTTCTTAACCCAGCAACACGGAATGAGCTATCTGACATTAGGTAGTCTTTACCTGGAATTTCCGGAACACCAAAACGCATCCGGCTTTTACCGCGATCTGAATCTGGAGAATGCAACGACAACTACCCGTTATCAAGTGGATGACGTCACTTATACCCGCACCACTTTTGCTTCATTTACTGATAATGTCATTATTATGCATATCAAAGCAAGTAAAGCAAACGCACTGAACTTTACTATTGCATATAACTGCCCTCTAGTACATAAGGTGAATGTTCAGAATGATCAGCTGACCGTCACCTGTCAAGGGAAGGAGCAGGAAGGTTTGAAAGCCGCACTACGGGCAGAATGTCAAATCCAGGTAAAAACGAATGGCACTCTCCGCCCGGCAGGAAATACGCTCCAAATTAATGAAGGAACAGAAGCCACCCTTTATATATCGGCAGCAACCAACTACGTAAACTACCAGGATGTCAGCGCCGATGAATCCCGACGGACCAGCGAATATCTGAAAAGAGCAATGCAAATACCTTACGAAAAAGCTCTCAAAAGCCATATCGCTTATTATAAAAAACAATTTGACCGTGTACGCCTTACATTACCGACAGGCAAAACTTCCCAACTGGAGACTCCCAAACGAATTGAAAACTTCGGAAATGGGGAAGACATGGCAATGGCAGCTCTACTTTTCCATTATGGACGTTATTTACTGATTTCTTCTTCGCAACCGGGTGGACAACCGGCTAATCTGCAAGGAATATGGAATAACAGCACACATGCACCTTGGGATAGTAAATACACCATCAACATTAATACAGAAATGAACTATTGGCCGGCAGAAGTCACTAATTTAAGTGAAACACATAGTCCGCTATTCTCTATGTTGAAAGATTTATCCGTCACAGGAGCAGAAACAGCCCGAACCATGTATGATTGTAGGGGATGGATGGCGCATCATAATACTGATTTATGGCGAATTTGCGGAGTTGTAGACTTTGCTGCAGCCGGCATGTGGCCTAGTGGGGGAGCCTGGTTAGCACAACATATCTGGCAACATTACCTCTTTACAGGAAATAAAGAGTTCCTGAAAGAGTACTATCCCATCCTGAAAGGAACAGCGCAGTTCTACATGGATTTCTTGGTAGAACATCCAGTGTATAAATGGTTGGTAGTGTCGCCTTCTGTGTCGCCGGAACACGGACCTATCACGGCCGGTTGCACCATGGACAATCAGATTGCTTTCGATGCGCTGTATAATACCTTATTGGCTTCATACATCGCAGGCGAAGCCCCCTCTTTCCAAGATTCTCTCAAACAAACACTAGAGAAGTTGCCACCTATGCAAATAGGAAAACATAACCAACTACAAGAATGGCTGGAAGATGTTGACAATCCCAAGGACGAGCACCGTCATATTTCACATTTGTACGGGCTATATCCGAGTAATCAAATTTCTCCATACTCGAATCCCGAGTTATTCCAGGCAGCAAGAAACACATTGCTTCAACGCGGTGATAAGGCTACCGGTTGGAGTATCGGCTGGAAAGTCAATTTCTGGGCACGTATGCTGGATGGAAACCATGCCTTCCAAATTATCAAAAATATGATTCAACTATTGCCCAACGATCACTTGGCTAAAGAATATCCGAACGGGCGTACCTATCCCAATATGCTGGATGCCCATCCGCCTTTCCAGATTGACGGTAATTTCGGTTATACAGCCGGAGTAGCGGAAATGTTGCTCCAAAGTCATGACGGTGCCGTACATTTATTGCCAGCATTGCCTGATGCATGGGAAGAAGGAAGTGTGAAGGGGCTGGTGGCACGTGGAAACTTTACTGTCGATATGGAGTGGAAAAACAATGTGTTAAATAAAGCGATCATTCGATCGAATATAGGCGGTACGCTCCGCATCCGGTCTTATGTCCCACTGAAAGAGAAAGGCTTAAAACAAGTAAACGGGAAAGAGTGCTCAAATAGATTATTCGCCACTACTCCTATCAAGCAACCTCTTATAGCCAAAGGGGTAAGTGCGCAATCTCCCAAACTGCAGAAAGTTTATGAATATGACATCGAAACAAAGCCGGGTAAAACCTATATTGTAAATACAATCGAAGGAAAACAATAATACAGAAGAAGGGATAAATCTTTTCTCATGTTACATTATTTACACACGATGTTACAACATCCGATTGTACTCCCAGAACCTAATGAAAATATTCATCTTTTATTAGGTTATATTTAGGTTTTTAGTTTTCTTTGTACAACAAACAACGATCTATAACTATGAAAAATGTATTCACTTTTCTATTATTATTGTTTTCTTTGTTATGCAACGGGCAATCTCCTAAGTTATTCACTACTGACAAAGAACTCTCCAGTAGTCTGATTAATCAAATATATCAAGACCGGAACGGTTTCATTTGGATTGCAACAGAAGATGGTCTGAACCGTTATGACGGTGCTAAATTTACCAGATACAAACATGAGCCCAATAACGAACATTCGTTAGCCCACAATTTTGTTCGTACTGTTTTTGAAGACAGTAAAGGTCATTTGCTTATCGGCACATATATAGGAATTCAAATGTATGATCCGGCCACGGACAATTTTACTCCACTTGCCAAATTGGAAGATACCGGAGAAACGCTTGAAAGCAACATTAATTCTTTCATCGAGCGAAAAAACGGAGAGATATGGGTATCTGGAAATGTGTTGTGCAAGCTGGACATCAAAGACCATCTGTTGACTGTCCGGAAAGTCGATATTGCAGTCACTTCACCCGGAAGCCTGTTTGAAGATAAAAAACAAAATGTATGGATGGCAAAAGGGGAAGAAGGAGTATATCAACTCACTCCCGACAATCAGCTTACGTTACACTTGTCTAAAGACAACGGATACGTCAAAAGTATATGTGAGGATCAACGAGGCAACATTTATGTAGGAAGTATACGAAAAGGACTATTCATTTACGATAAAGAACGTAAAACCTTTGTTCCGGTCGATTTGAAAGAGAAAGGAGAACTTCCTGTTTGCTTCCTTTATTCCGGTATACCCAATGAATTGTATATCGGCACTGACGGCAAGGGAGTAGCCATTTATAATATCCGAACACACGAAATCTCCGAATACAAGTTTGACAATAATTATTTCGATTCGGGGAACTCGAAAATACACTCCATCCTAAAGGACAATTCGGGTAACTTATGGTTAGCAGTTTACCAGAAAGGAGTTATATTAATTCCAGCCCGCACCAACAGCTTTAAATATATCGGACATAAATCAACAGATAAAAATTGCATAGGCTCCTGTTGCATTACTTCGTTCTGCAAAGATAATAACGGGACTCTATGGGTAGGAACGGATAATGACGGTATTTATGCCCTTACAGAAAAATTGGAGCCGGCAAAACATTTCTCACACACCACCCATCCTCATTCAGTACCCTCAACTGTTATTAAATTGTATGAAGACTCCGAACACAATATGTGGATTGGTTCATTTATCAACGGTATGGGAAAGCTGAACAAACAGACAGGATTATGCGATTACCAGTACAAACTGGTAGATAAGAACAACAACTATATACAACGTGTATATGATTTCGCAGAAGATAAAAACAAGCGTCTCTGGATTGCGACAATGGGATTCGGTTTGTTCTACTATGACCTGAAAACGAAAGAATTTACATCCGTACAATCTCAGACATCTCTAATCAACGAATGGATAGGTTGCCTACACTATTCCGATGATAATAAACTGTATGTCGGAACTTATGACGGCGTCAACTGTATAGACCTTGACAGTCCTGATTTTCAAAGTCATAAGATACTCTCACAAAATGTTATTTATTCAATCTTTGAAGATGCCGACGGAGTTGTCTGGTTGGGCAGTTCCGAAGGATTATCCGGTTGGAATAAAAATACGAAAGAACTAACCACTTATACTACTGCAGACGGATTGCCCAGTAATACAATATATGCCATACAAGGAGATGGAAAAGATTTTCTTTGGATAAGCACCAATGCCGGAATTTCCCAATTCCAAAAGAAAAACAACAAATTTATCAATTATTATGTCAGCGACGGATTACAGGGAAATGAGTTCTACAAGAATGCCTCCTTCAAAGATAAACAAGGTATTATCTGGTTTGGCGGAATGAATGGTATCACCTATTTCAATCCGCAAGACATTATCAATCCGGCAAAAACATGGAATATCCGGATTACCGACTTTTTCCTGCATAACAATCCGGTTAGAAAAGGAATGAAATCCGGTATTCACAATATTATCAACTGCCCTGTATTCAACGCAAAAGAGTTTTATCTATCCCATAAAGACAATGTGTTCAGTATCGAGTTTGCCACTCTGGAATTAAATGCCCCCGAACATATCAACTACCTTTATTCTATCAACGATGAAAAATGGATTAGTTTGCCCAAAGGTGTAAACCGTATCTCATTCAGCAATCTGAAACCCGGTACCTATAACTTTAAAATCAGAGCAAAAGACAACACTGTGTATTCAAATATAAAAGAAATTACCATCTTTATATCTCCTGCATGGTATGCTTCATGGTGGGCCAAAGTTATCTACTCCTTATTATTACTGACCATTATATTTATCATTATTCTTCAGATCAGACATCGGTACAGAATGCACCAGGAAATGCTGCAACATATCCATGCCGAACAAATCAATGAAGCAAAATTGCAGTTCTTTATCAACATCTCTCATGAAATACGCACTCCGATGTCTCTAATCATCAGCCCTCTACAGAAACTGATTAAGAATGAGGAGAACAATGAACGCCTGAAAATATATCATATTATCTACAGAAATGCGGAACGTATTCTGAATCTTGTCAATCAACTAATGGATATTCGGAAAATTGATAAAGGACAAATGTTCCTGATGTTCCGGGAGACCAATATTATTCCTTTTATAGAAGATTTATGTACAACTTTCGGTCAACAGGCAAATACAAAAAATATCCAACTACAACTTCACAGTACGCTCCGGGAACTGAATGTATGGGTAGACACAGGTAATTTTGATAAGATTATCCTGAATATTCTGTCTAATGCCTTCAAGTTTACTCCTGAAAAAGGAAACATAGATATTACCATCCGTACGGGAGAAGATAATACACTGCCCGATCCCTTGAAACAATATGCCGAAATAATTATCGCGGATACCGGAACAGGCATCGATGAAGAGGAAAAAGAACATATCTTCGAACGTTTCTATCAGATCCGTAACAGCCAACAGAATCCGAAAGGCGGAACAGGAATAGGATTACATCTTACTCGTTCATTAGTGGAATTACATCATGGAATTATCTATGTAGAAAATAATAAAGAACAACCGGGTTGCCGTTTTATTATCCGATTACCGTTGGGTAACAAGCATCTACGACCTGAAGAAGTTGACAACAATGAGCAAAAGGTAACAGTAGCCGTACCAACTGTTCCTGTCATCTCTCCCATTATAGAAAATGAGGAAGAAAAGAAAGTCAGGGTAAAAACTAAATATCGCGTATTAGTTGTAGAAGACGACGAAGAAATCCGAAATTATATAGCGAAGGAGTTTGGGGACAAATTTCATATCATGGAAAGCCGTAATGGTAAAGAAGCATTAGAGCAAATATTTAAAAAGACTCCGGATTTAGTCATTAGTGACATCATGATGCCCGAAATGGACGGACTTACCTTATGCCGGAAGATCAAGCAGAATGTAAATCTCAACCATATCCCAGTCATTTTGCTTACTGCGAAAACGAGGGAAGAAGACAACCTGGAAGGTCTGAATACAGGAGCCGACGCCTATATCATGAAGCCATTCAATATCGAAATTCTGCAAAAGACGGTAGAAAATCTGATTAATACACGGCAGCAGTTACGCAAAGTATTTACAGGCCAGCAAAATCTGGAAAACAAGGTTCAGAAACTGGAAGTGAAATCACCCGATGAGAAATTGATGGAACGTATTATGAAAGTGATCAATGAAAACATCAGTAACCCTAACTTGACAATAGAGACAATCACCACCGAGGTAGGTATCAGCCGCGTACATCTTCACAGGAAACTCAAAGAGCTCACCAACCAGACAACCCGTGACTTTATACGTAATATACGTTTAAAAGAAGCCGCTCGTCTATTGTCCGAAAAACAGCATACCATATCCGAAATAGCCATGTTAACAGGATTCACTGATCCTAATAATTTCTCGACAACATTCAAAGAATTGTATGGAATGCCGCCTTCAATGTATATGAAAGAGCAGTTGGGGAAGAAAGAATAATCTTCAAGAATTATAGTTACCTATATTATTCCGACTATTCTTTTCCTTTTTCCGTCAAGTGATATTTCTGTTTAGGGTGTTTGGGATTTTCCGGATACAATGGTGCAACCAGACCAGCTTCTATTGCCGGATTAAGGTAATTGTTCAAGAAGTTCTCTCGGTCTTTCAATTGCATTAATCCCATCAGTTCCTTTACAGAAAACATATCTTCACCAATCAACTCGACAAGAGTCTTTACTTGTCGGGTGCTTGTCGGGTACTTGTCGGGTGCTTGTCGGATGCTTGTCGGATGCTTATTGGTGTTCTCTTCTTCATATCTGAACACCACCCATACAAAACTTCCATCAGTATGAAATTCCGGTTCAGGAATACCGACACGACGACATTCACTCATCATGAGTCCAATACCCCGTCCCCAGCTTTCCAAAATCTCACTTTTATACAATACATTAGCAATAAGCGGATTTTGAGGTTTGGAATGATGTTCTTTTAACAAATTCTCCAATGTCACATCAGCAGGAAAAGTTCCTGTATTTTCAATCTCTACTCGATCATCATAGATAGCGATTCCGACCGAACTACCCGGATGGCCGTATGCTCTATGACAAAAAGCATTAATACAACTCTCTCTCAATGCCTTATAAGGAATACTTAATTCTTCTTCCCGATAAAGCCCTTCGATTTTGCCAGAAATAGAAAGATGTTTGAAGAAGAAAGCCATAGCGGCATCCAGTAGCTTATAAATATTACCTTGTACGCGCTGATTGTCAATGAACTCTTCTTTACCTGTTCCTTTGAAGCGAGCCAACCTCAACAGACATTGTGGATAGTCATAAAATTTATTTCCAAAAAGCACGACGGCGGCATTATTCAACTTCCCGTCATACAGTAAGTTGAACTTTTCGAGGATAGCAGGAATTTCTTCACGTATAGTAGCTTCAGGCAAGCGCCCGCTCCGAATGCCGGCTCTTACTGCACCCATTATGGCGTTTTCATCAAGATTTTCGATTTTCAGGTTCACGTTGGTCATCGCTTCCCAACAATAAGCACCGCCACGCTGCATCAACAATTGATTGTACATTTCCTGCGGCATAGCAGTAGTTACGCTTTCTATGCGTTGATATGCCCGGCTTTTATATGTAAAAGGGCGTAAATAAGACAGTTCTTCAGCCTTGAGAGCCACGACGAATTTATCGGTATTGAGAACAGAAACATAAGAAATTTCAATAGGCGCTGTCGGTTCAATCCGCCGGATAGCTTCAACTATGTCGCGCTTGGTTTTGTCGCTTATATCTTGTCCTTTGATTCTACCGCTATCACTTACACCGAATAGCACAGTCCCTCCTCGTGCATTAAGGAATGCGCAGAGAGTCTCCATACCACGTTCTAATTGACCGGTCGTTTCCTTAAATTCCAATACAGCACTTTCCGCCGTTTGCGTTATTTTTATAATATCATCATGTGTCATAAATCAATATGAATACCGAAAAGTGTATTCATATACAAAAGTACATAAATAAACGAAAGACCATGATGAATCTTTCGTTTATTCACAAAGCTTGAGAGTAATTATTTACTAAACCTATACCAGTCGAAGTTAAACAGTTTGCAGCCTTTACGTCCTTTGAATACAAAATAAATATCTTGTATTCCTGTGACCGGTTTTACAATATCAGCCTGCAATGTTTTCCAGCATTCCCAACCTCCCGTTGAAGGAATAGTCAGTTCCGCAATTAATGGTCCGCTTATACTGTCTGTACGTACTTCAAGTGTCCCGCCACGAAGGGCACTGGCAACGGTAGCAGTGAACCGTTTGGGGGATTTATTGCCGAAATCCACTTCACGTACCTTTATATAATCTCCATTATGAATTTCAGATATATATATACCGGTTTTCACATTTGGTTCGGACTTCACACCTTCAGAAAAAGCGATTGTTTCAGCTTCCACCCTTTCGTAAGGATTGAGCGTACCTACCGGTGACACCCCTTCCCGGGTAGCATTAATAATCGGGAAAGTGCCGTCAGCGTTATACTTAAATTGCTCCACCGCCGCACTTCGCCCGAAGCCTCCACCACCCGGCAGCTTACCCGTATGATAGAAGAAATAAGAATTGCCTTTATAGTCTATCACTCCACAATGGTTAGTAAACGAACCCGTATCTTGTAAAGGCATGATTTCTCCCATATACTTCCACGGGCCAAGAGGTCCGTCACTCATGGAATAGGCAATATGTTCGGGTACACCTCCGGCAGCATAAAGAAGATAGTATTTTCCTTCCCGTTTATGAAGCCATGGACCTTCTGTATAAGTATCTTTATACTTAACACCTTTGACACGCTTTTCCGGATTGGGTGCACCAAAGCTCTCAACAGTTTGTTCCAGTTTGCCCACTTCACCTTTCAAGGAAATCATGTCGTCATTCAGTTCTGCATAATAGATATTCGGATTTCCCCAATACAGATAAGCACGACCGTCATCATCAATGAAGACCGTAGGATCAATATAGTCCCAGCTCCCGTCATGAAGCGGTTTGCCGATGGCATCTTTAAAAGGACCGACAGGCGAATCGCCTACCGCCACACCGATTGCCATCGTATTGGAAAGTTTGGAATGCAGGCAGACATACCAATAAAACTTACCATTACGTTCGATGCACTGTGCTGCCCAGGCACGGTCGTCCGCCCAGTCGAATGATTCGATGGCAAGAGGAGAGCCGTGATCGGTCCAGTTCACCATATCTTTGGTAGAATATACACGCCATTCCTGCATCCAGAAAAAATCCGCTTTGTCTTCATCGTGTCCCGTATACACATACAAGGTGCCGTCGTGCACCATAGGGGCCGGGTCTGTAGTAAAGCAAGTTTGCACAATCGGGTTTTGTGCCGACAGTCCTCCTTCGGTCATAACCAAAACGAGCAACAATGTGGCTGCAATAAATGTAGATTTCATTTTCATGCTATTTTCAGTGTTTAAATAAATGTGGTACAAATTCTTTCAGGCAACGTCTCCACGTGAGCCATTCATGCGCTGTGCCTTGCGATTCATAATAATCAACCTCGATACCCAGTTTCCGGAGTGAATCCACCATCTTCTTTGTTCCCATTTGTTCCTCCGTGCCACAGCCGAGAAAGAAATAATTCACTTTCTTATTGAATTTGTCCGCATCCGCAAACACTCCGTTAAAACAAGTCTTCATATCCAGACCAAAAATCGCCCCGCTGAAACTTCCGATATAAGAAAACTTATCGAGATGAGGCAGAACCGTATTGAAAGTCTGATGTCCTCCCCACGAGAGTCCTGCCATAGCACGGTGTTCGCGGTCGGTTTTCGTACGGAATGTCCGGTCTATCATAGGAATCAGGTCTTTCAGAATAACGTCATAAAAGGTGGCGCCATACAAAGCCCGCTCCTCGTTCACATCTTTTCCCGGACGCGGCCGGAACGGAGCTTCCACATCACCGCTATCCATCACCACGAGCATCGGCACACACTGACCGGATGCAATCAAGTTGTCCATAATATGATTCATCTTTCCCTGCGTACTCCAGCCGGTTTCATCTTCACCCATGCCATGTTGCAGATACAATACCGGATAGCGCTTCTTCGGATGAGTTTCATACTCTGCCGGCGTATATACCATACACCGACGGAACTCTTTCTGCATTTCGGAGTAATACGTACAGGAACGAACTTGCCCGTGAGGTACTTGTTGAGGACGATAATAATCCCCCTCTTCACCTTCAGGGATTTCGATACCACTTGCCACACGGCAACAACCGAAGAACGTGTAGCTGGAAGGATCTGTTACCGACACTCCGTCTGCTATCAAGAAATAATAATGGAATCCTACAGGCAGAGGGTTGGTCGTTGCCGTCCAGAGTCCTCCGGCATCTTTCCACATATCATACTTCTTTCCGCAACAATCCACTTGTAGCTTGGTAGCCTGCGGAGCATAGAAACGAAAATGAGCACGCCCCTCTTTATCCACCCGGGGATAGTCATATCCCGGAATATTAGTGGATGCCGGTTCGGTAGTAATCCCGGAGTTTGGTTCCTTCTCCAACAAAAGGAGTCGTTTCTCGGCATACCGCACTCCCAATTTCCTGTATCCTTCTGCCGTGAAATGCAAATTATCTTCTGCGGCAGAACAGCCCGAAGAAGGAATCACGTACGCAGTCGGAATCGCTTGCGGTAGCGTATTGATTATCTCATTCATGCTTGCACATCTGCCATTCTGGTCGGCATGTACCACTTCTCCTGCCAGTAAGGGAACATCCTTTGCCTGAAGATTCAAATCCCTCAACAGATTCTCATAGACTCTCTTTACTTTTTGAGGCCACTCTTTATCACCGGTATTAGACTCGCCTTGATGCAAGAGGATACCTTTAATCACACCGGCTTTCTGTGCTTCTACAGCCAATTCTTTTAGTCTACGGTAAGGATTATTACCATACGCTTTCGCGGTATTTTTCAGCCATTCCGGTTGAGAGGCAATATGCTCTTCGCAATTCTCCTCATCAAACAGTTCAATCCTGCAACCACCTACAGCTACATTGATGACACCTACCTTAATATTATCAGGCAGCCTTTCCACTAACGTACGTCCGAAATAATCGGCCGGTGTTAACCCTGTATGGCAACGTACCAACGGAGGAACAGCCTTATACCACTGTCCTTTGACGCGTCCCAAAGACGGACAATCAACAGCCGCCATCATCAGAAAGCGTTCATTGACATTGCATGTATCCTGGGCCTCAATCTTTGCATTTCCTTCCATATTGGATTGTCCCAGACAAAGGTAAATATGGAAATTAGGGTCTTGTGCAAAGGCAAATATGCCTGCACATAACAAACAACTTAATAATATAATCTTCTTCATCTTGTAACAAAACTGATATTATTATTCATCCATTTCGGCATACTCTTTAAACCAGTGATAAATAGCCCACGGGCACGCTTCTGGATCATTCAAAAAAGTATAGTTTCCCGGTTCACCCGCTACATCCTTAAAAGCAGCCAATTCATGAGACTTTGTAGTAAAGAACAGCCAGGAAACGTTGCCGGATTGATCGGCTATGTATTTGAAATTAGCTCCAAAACCTTCGCCTTTCGCCACTCCCGTAATACTTTTCCCCCATGTTGCATCATATTTCTTCGGTGCCCAGTCTATCTCAGTCACCATGACAGGAGCAAAACTAGCTACCGGACCTACTTGCTTGTCCCAACCACGTTGGAAAGGTTCATATCCCCCTCCTGTAGAGGAGCCATTTCCTTCACCACTGTCCTGTTCGGCATCACTTCCATACCAGCCCGGATAACAGTGTACGGCAAAACCAATATTTCCTCCTTCGATACGATGGTCTTTATAGCCACTATACTGAGATTGCCAGCCCAATCCGGGTACCCAAATGATATTGTTACAAGCATTTCCACGTATTTTATCAACAATCGCCTGAAAATACTTTTGCATATTGATGAAGCAAGCATCACCGTCACCACCATATTTACCGTCTGTACCTTTTATATGAACGGGTTCATTAGCCAACTCGAACATAATCCCGGGATTATTCTTCACAACAGCATTCTGCGATACAATGTCCCATACTTTCAGCAGAAACTCCTGATAAGAATCTCCCAACTCTATACCTAGATACCTGTTATCTTCAGTATCACCTGCATGTGGACAAACTCCCGGCGGGCGCATCACCACATACATCCCTTTAGAAATAAAATATTCCGCCATTGGGACAAATAACTCTTTCAGGTACTTCTTGAAACGTGTTTCCGAGAAACGTTCATGTCCTTCATAACGCACATAAGGCAACGTAGTATCATCACTCCAATAAGGATCCATGTGCAGACGTACAAAGTTAAATTTCCATCCGGCAGCCAGTATTTTATCCACCATACTTTTGTTATAGCTAAGACAACTGCTTACATCATAATTACTCCATGCGTTGTTATTAAAATAAGGACTATAAGTCTGCGTAAATCCATGCAAGTTGACAATTTTCCCTTGTTCATTTTTCAGATAACGTCCCTCTACATGTAAAGGAACAACCAGCTTCGGAGAATCAGGATCATCATCCGATTCATCACCGCCGGTATCATCACCGGGTGTTGTTTCTTCTGTTTTTTTTTCGTTTTCCTCTTGCGGAATTTCATCCTTGCCACAAGCAGAAAACAACAGACAAGACAAAGTTAATATACCTATTATTCTTTTCATAATTTCATCAATCTATTTAATTACATCTATTTAAAATAATAGCGGAGCTCTATCGAGAGACTCCGCTATCCGGACGAGCGTGCCTAATCTAAATCAGCATAAACTACATGATAGTTTTCTATCTCATTTATTTACTGGCAGTACCATTTCTCAAACCTTCAAGGAAACCGACATAGACAGGTTTGCGGTTGTAATTCAAATCCCACAGACCAATTGGCTGTCCTTTTCTCCAGAAGGAGTTTTCAGAAGGGCTGTCTGTCGGGCTCCAATGAGTGATGCCATATTGCTGTGCCACCGGAATAATCTCAAAATATTTCTCAATAATGAACTGATAGAAATCAGACATATTCTGCTGCATTTCGTCTGTCAGATTCTCTGTCAGTATCGTTTCACCAGCTGCATCGACAATACCCATATCCAATTCTGTGATCTTTATGAGCTTACCGGTAGAAGCTAACAGGGTAAACATATTGATAATGGCGTTTTCCTTACTAGCCTGAGTAGCAGGATTCATATAGTAAGACACATGCATTTGAGTACCGATACCGTCCACCTTTGTTTCCCCGTCAGACTCCCAACGTTCGATCCAATGTATCAAGCTCTTTAACTTCTTATTCTGATCCCAGTCGGATTCCAGATTATAGTCGTTAATAAAAAGCTTCAACTCATCAGGGTTACCACCGGACTCCGCAAAATACTTACGCGCAAACTTAATCGGAATACGGGCGTAATCATCACCCAAATAATCCTGCCAATAGAAGTTTTCACCGGAAACACCATTATCATCTGTTTGAGAAGCTGACTGAAGATCGTAATAGCCATCCCCATCCGAATCTTTTCCGGAAATAGG
This sequence comes from Bacteroides sp. 3_1_13, assembly GCF_001185845.1. Taxonomy (NCBI): domain Bacteria; kingdom Pseudomonadati; phylum Bacteroidota; class Bacteroidia; order Bacteroidales; family Bacteroidaceae; genus Bacteroides; species Bacteroides sp. 3_1_13. The sequence continues at coordinate 1,737,613 of NZ_KQ236955.1, read as the reverse complement.
TTCATTCACGACATCCCATGCCTTAACATAACCACCGCAAGATTCCAACATACCTTTAATCCAACGTTCCAGTTCGTTCGTGAGGATTTCTTCTTTCTCTTCAGGAGTCAGAGGAATCGTATTACCCGACTTCTGCCAATATATAGACAAATCATCAATATAGATGGTACCGGCATACTTCCCATAATTAAAAAGAATACGAGTAGCCGCATCTCCCGTGCAGTTGGTAAATACAGTAACCTCTTCCCATTCTGTTGTAATTGGTATGGAAGGGAAGTCACCACGCCCGGCAAATCCGTCCGGTTTTTGAAAGACCGCTCCAATACTACCTGCTACACTGCCTTTAATCTTCATCTTTAAGAAATAGGTAGTCCCTTCTGTCAAAGGAGCTGAAAAATCATAGCCAGCCTGTGCCTCCCAAGAATTTACTTCCGACGGATTTGTCATTTGATGTACTCCGTCAATCACCTGCCGAGTCGAGTTATTTCCCCAACCCATCATAGCTGTTCCGCTTGAAAAGTCATCCTCTAATATATATACATTAGTTAACACGGATCCACTTTCCTGGACCTCCTCTATCCCATAAGCAAAATCAATCCAACTCGCTTTACTCCATCGGGACAGATCTTTGCTTTCTTCGAAAGTAGAGTTCATAATCAAATTTCTATCAGAGCCCGAGGCAGTCAATGTTAAATCATCAAAATACAAATCACCGCCAAACAAACCGAAACAGAACCGTAACCTATCGATATCAGCAGAAGGCGTAAACGTGAATGTGTTAGTTGACCATTGCTCACCCGCTGAAAAGGTCCCTGCACCATATTGAGTGTCAGTCCCATCTTTCTTCCCCGGCCAGAACGGAAAGGTTATAGCCGAAGAAGCCTTCATCCGCACACTTATAGTATATTCTTGATTTGCTATTAATGCTTCATCCAAATCATAATACAATTCCCAATCCCATACATTCGCTTGAGGTTTCGAGGTTTTTATATGAAGTGCGATTTCTGAACTACCAGGAACCGGTTCCGGTTCTTTATCCGCAATCAGCCCATTCAAATAAGCATTTTGCTGCTGTGAATGCCAACAGAGCGTATGCCCATAAATACTAATTCCTGTTTCTTTTGCAGTTTTCACAAACTTCTTGACTGTGCCGAAATCCATATTTCCTTTGGCATCTACACAGGAGCTATATTTCATGGCATTACCAGCCGTCACGTCGTCATAGTTGTTGACAGTCAAAGTATAAACCAAATCTTGCTTCAAGAAATCACTCACCGTGACCCCCGTTCCCAACTTGAAGTCGGGATGGGAGATACGGTCAATATATGTTTTCAAATCACCATATTCGTTCAAGTACTCATACTTTTTCAGACTCTCCGGTTTCTCTGTCTTGTAGTCCGCAAAAAGCGCATCTGCACAAGATACAGTTATTCCGGCAACCATAGCAAGCAGTAAAATTCTATTATAGTATTTCATATTCTTCTAGATTTAACGATTAATTCTTCACATAGATCGGCGTAAAATCTTCTCTTGCCACGCCACGACTATGCGCAACCAGTGTATCTTCTGTTTCAAGCTTTAATCCATTACTGAAATCCACAGTATACTTCAAATAAATGGCATCACGGTCTTTATTACCCCAACTATTCTTCTCACCGTCTTGAACAAACTTACCAGTACCAGTAGCCGTAACGCCGTCCAACCCGGAAACCACACATTCATCGCCATTAAAAACCAGCAGCAACTTATAACTGATATTACGCGGATTGTCTGTTGTCCCTAAATTGGTAGTAACTGTAAGAATGGTTTCAGTCAAAGATTTTGTTACAGTCTGACATATTTCATCATCTTCTACATACTCGTTATGGCGATCATTCTCGGTAGTTGTCCCGTTTTCTGTCACTTTGTCCACGCCATGACGCAGATACTTACCAGTCCATTTATTGATGTATTTCACACAATAAAGTACATAATCCTGTGGTTGCACCAACCACACTGACGAATTACATCTGACGGCTTCTGCCCCTTCGGACAAAGTACCATTCAAAATACGGTCAGCATTAGTCACACCTGTCATTACCAAAGGTATAACATAGGTAGCGGTCAATGCTTCGGGATCAGCAAAAAAAGCATCAGTAAATGAGACTTCCACACCATCCATCAATACATTCTTCAGAGTGATCTTATCATCAGATAATGTATAGTAGTTGGAAGGCATAGCTTTTACCGGCACATTTTCAGATGCAGAAGTATACGAATAATAAAGGTTATCACATAATGTATTGTCTACTTCAATATCTATCGTGATATCCTTCTTATTAGCATAAACACCGCCCATAGTAGCATTAATCTTACATTTATGAGCATTGTCCAGCGTCGTATCATACTCATCTTCACCCATAACCAACGTTCTCACCGGATACTGGGTTGCAAAATAGACTGAAGTGCCGCCCTCATAATCAGGAAATTCATTATCTTGATTTTCACAGGATGTCATCGTCCATGAAACAAAGACTCCAACTGACATGGCAAATATTAATTTAATTAATTTCATATGCTTCATTATTTATTATTTTACAATTATTTCCAACCGACATTCTGTTCCAGATTGCTCCACTTCATTACTTCAGCAAAAGGTATTGGCCCGTAAATCATATACTCCTCATACTTTCTTTTCTCTACCGTAAGCGGAGAGTAGTTCATTACAGAACCATTCTTGCTTATTTCCACCCCAAGAGCAGTTTCATTCAGTTTGGTCAAATCAACATTCCAGCGACGTAAATCCCAAAAACGGAAATTCTCAAAACAAAGTTCGATACGGCGTTCATTACGGATTAGTTCACGCATCTTGTCTTTATTATCCTTTATGCTCTCCAAATAAGCATCTCCATTATCGATACCTAAACCGGCACGCGTACGAATGGCTTTGATTACATCATAAGCACTAAAAAGATGTCCATGATTATTCTGTGGTCCCCAAGCCTCATTAGCCGCCTCCGCATAAATCAGAAACATCTCTGTATAACGGATACGTGCGGTATAATGCTTCTTCTTTGTATTATACTGTGAATTAGGGTTACACTCTTTACGCAATAGTTTCCGCAAGTAATAACCTGTACGAGTAGACCTTCCGCTTTCCTTATTCACAACGTCTGTATTCGTTCCGTAAGTTCCTGTAATAATTTCCGTATCACTAGGACCTTGCTTGCTACCATTGTAAACGATGTATTTTGCCAAACGCGGATCACGGTTATCATACGGGTTTTCTGCATCGTAATTGCCTGATGTTTCAGAAATAGGGTAACCGTTCGCCATAGGAAAGGCATCCACCAAATTCTGGGTAGGATTGACACGACCGTTTCCGTAAAGTGATGGAGGGAAGTTAGCTGTTTCCAATGTATTATTATCATCTGTACTACTACGCCAAATAACCTCGGCGGGACTGCCGCCCGTTCCATAATCTTTATCCGCAAGTGTATACCACTCCAATCCATCTGCATCCAGCCCGCAGCCGCCGCCACCGTTAGCTTTCTCTATAATTTCAGCAGCATAATCGGCAGCTTGTTCCCAAGTCATTCCCGACCCGCTTTGGAATGCCGGACTGGCAGCTAACAGAGCCGTTTGTGCACGGACTGCCAATGCAATCCGTCCGCTCATCAACCCTCTATATTCTTCACCACAAACACGCCGATAATCACTCGCATTCGTCACACCGATGTTTTTATATTTTTCCGGTATCTCACTATCTGCAAATTTCTTATAATCGAGCGGCAATAATTCGATAGCCTTATCAGCATCTTCCATTATTTGCTTCACGCAATCGGAATAAGTGGCACGAGCATGATTAAAATCCGCATCCGGTCCTTCCGATTTCAAAATAATAGGTACTCCCATCAATGTGCCGTCCGCAATCTTGCCACCATGTGCACGTAACAAATAATACATATGCAGTGCACGCAACCCATAAGCCTCTCCTTTCAAACGATCAAGAAACATGGTAGAGATACGTTCATCTTTTGCCCATTCTACCTTATCTACATTCTCCAAAAAAAGATTGATATACTGGATAGCATTGAAACGATTCTGCCACTGGGAAACCGGATTATTATTGGCAGTCCAGGAACCTGTAGCCATTCGCAGATAGTTACTGGAAATCTCATTAGTCACAGCATCATCCGTAGCCAAGTCACTTGTAGGTGAAGTTTCGTAAGGAAGTATAATATAAGCGTTCGCAAGTATACCCTGCGCATAGCTCGGTTCTTTATACATAGCCTCAAGATCTCTGTTGTTCTCTAGTGCCGGTTCAAACAAATCGTCACAAGCAGTCAGCAGAGGTAAGAAAGCCAATAATTTGAATATATTTTTCATAATTTCGTTCTTTAATTATTGAAATAATCTGTATTAGAAAGTTGCAGTCACACCTAAATTATAGAAGCGGCATTGCGGGCTGGAGCCAACATTCAATTCCAGCGCCTTGCGTTCCTTGGATATTGTGAGCAAATCAGAACCGCTGATATATGCGGATACTCCATGAACAAAACTATTCTTAAACCACTTGGAAGGCAGGTCATACGTGACCTGTATTTTTGCCAAACGGAAAGCATCCGTCTTATACATCCAGAAGTCGGAAGAATAAAAGTTATTAGTTCCACTTTCTGTAGTCAGACGCGGATAAGTAGCTGTTGCTGCCGTTTCCGGAGTCCAACGCCCCCGGACTACTGCCGAGTATTTATCTTCACCGGATATCCAATAATAAGACTCGTTGTTTTTCATGGCATGTCCGCCAAACTCACCTGTACCCAATACAAAGAAAGTTAATCCTTTCCATTTAGCAGTCAAGTTTATACCCAACGCCAAGGGAGCTCCATACCAACCTCCACGAGCCAGATAAACCTGATCTTTATCATCAATTATACCGTCATTATTCTGATCTACATACTTCAAATCACCCGGTCTTATTGTACCGCCAAGACGCTGTTCTGGAGAATCGATGATGTCCTGCTCATCCTTGAAGAATCCGATGCACTGTAATCCCCAAATACCGTCAACAGCATATCCTTTACGGTATTGGTATTTATCCTGATACAATTCATCCCGCTTGGTAGCTTTCGTTGTATAGTAAGTTCCGGTAACGCCCGCTGTAAAATCAACCTTGCCGAAACGTTTGTTGTAGTTTACGTTGAAATCAAATCCCATGCGACGGTCATTATCGTAGTTGATGTACGGACGAAACGAAGCAGTCGGATAATAAGTGAAGAAATACTCCGGATACTGAGTAGTAGAAGTCACGATTTTACCTTCGATTGAATTAACAAAGAAAGATGCATCCGCTGTTATCATCCGGTTCCATAAAGAAGTTTTCAGATTAACTGAAAGCTCTTTACGCTTGATAAAGCTCAAGTCTTCATTCGCCCCTTGTTTGGAGTTAGTAGAGTGTAGGGATACACTCTCGCGCCATCCCCACCATGCACCGTCCGACTGGTTGTAATAACCATCATACATATAATAGTTGTCAATTCCCAAATCCGTATTCAAGATACTACCGGACACACTCAACATCAGTTCGTCCACTACCGGAGAATTTTCCAGAAAGCTCTCGTTTGATAATTTCCAGCCCAATGTCAAAGAAGGTGAGAAAGCATTACGATGTCCCGGAGCCAACTTTGCAGAATGTATAACAGCCCCACCAAAATCGGCATAATATTTATTGCGGAAGTTATATCCCAACTGCATGCCCAAATTTACATTGCTTGTCTTATGATATTCTCCTGAATAACTTTGTTGATAACCAGAGGCTATTAACATGGCAGCCAAATGATGATCATCATTAAAAGTGTTTTCGTAATCGAACTGGCCGGAGAATAAAACAGTCTGGTTATCCGAACTGCCGCTGATATTCTGCACACCGGACTTCTTGTCCTCATTGTATTTTGTCAAACCGACAATAATATCTTTCCCGCCATTATTAGACCAGGTAGGCGCATATGTGGCATAGCTGTTATTATAAGAAGTAATATAAGCAGTAGAGTAATCTACAGAAAACCGAGTATGAAAAGAGAGTCCTTTCAACACCTTGTCCAAACCAATGTTCACTCCCGCATCAAACTGGAACGAACGATCTGTTGCTTTGCTATAACCTGAAGCATAATAATCGCCAAATACATTTGTCATATCAGATTGTGTTCCTGCCAAAAAGTATTTTCCATCAACTATATTATTGCTATTCGCCACCAAATCCCATGCACTGGCTGCATTTGCATCAATATAACTCAACGGAATCAACGGAGAAATACGATTGGGACGCAATGTAGATGCCGCACTCCAATAATAAGACCCATTGGCACTACGACGTGAATAGAAAGATACTTTAGCATTCACATAAGCTGTAATAAAGTCATTCAATGTCAAATCTACGTTACCGCGAATATTTAAACCATTGGTCCCATTATGCTTCGCTTCACCGATTTTGAAAACGTCATTGGAACGAAGATAATTTATATTCGTATAAAAATGGGCACGATGATTGCCACCCGAAATTTCGGCTGTAACATCCGAACGATTATATGCCTTCTTGATATAGTCCGACGAATACATATTCACATTAGCATAACGATAAGGATTCTCACCGGATCCATAATGGTAAATATCCTCCGCACTATAGAGAGCACCGAGCCCGTCATTGGCACGTGCTTCATTATAAAGAGTCATGTATTCGGCCGAACCTAAATATTCGGGGTAACTCTTTGCGACATAAAACCCTGTATTGGCGCGTACATCTACTTGAAGATCCGTACTCTTACCTCTTTTAGTTGTAATCATAATTACTCCTTTAGCCGCACGACTTCCATAGAGCACCACAGCTTGCGCACCTTTCAAAAAGGTTATTTGGCTGATTTCCGTAGGAGAAATATAATCAATATTGCGAGGTACCCCGTCCACCAATATCAGCTTTTCATCCATTCCCCACAATGAGTTACCATTATAACCACCGACATATCCCTGCATATCGGTCAAGCTCCATGTATTGTAATTTTTCTTCGTCAATTCCTCTACATTTACTACTGAGGCACCTCCTAATAAATTGTTCTGAGAAACCTTTCGGAAAGCCACCTGCACCAACGAATCGTTTTGCAGCGAACTTGCATTATCCCCTGCCAACTCTTGTGCACCGGCAGAAATAACAACCGGAAAAACAAGCACTGCACTGAGAATGAATCTTCTATATATATGTTTCATTGTTTATTCATTTATAATTATACATTCAGTAACCATAAGGGATTACCATCCCGGATTCTGCGGGAATTCAGCATACAGATACACGTCATTATCCAATAAGGGGAACCAGTAATGCTTCGTTCCAAATACCCGTTTCAAAATAGTCTCCTCACGGAAGTTTCTCACTTCTGCCTCTGCCGGATCATTATTCTTATAAAAGTCTTCATTCTCTACACGTTCGAATTCTTGTGAAGTCTTAATAGTATAGGGCTCTTCGGTCAGCAGCAACCAACGCTGCAAATCGTTAAAGCGGAAACCTTCAAAAGACAACTCGACAGCACGTTCACGACGAACTTCATCCATAAATTTCTGGGAATTGGAAATATATTCCGGACAAAGAGTACCTTTTTCATCACCCGGTTCCCCTCCACCAACAGGGCCTACTCCTGCACGTTTACGCAAAGTATTGATCGCATCTTCAGCCGTTTTACCAAAATTCGTAGATTTACCTGCAGCACCGTCTACTGCCGCACAAGCCTCAGCATACATCAGATAAATATCCGCCAAACGCATGTAAGGTAAATATGTATGCAGGTTACCCGACCAATTATAGAGTCCGTCATATTTATTAGCCTGATGCGGTACTAATTTCTGGATGAAATAGCCGGTACGGCTAGCATTGGCCACGGCTCTCATAGCTCCGCCCGTATACAGAGTGCAATAGCGCAAGAATTCCTTGTCTGCTTCAGGAATAGCTGCATTGACATAATGGAATCCGTCAAAAACTATGTCATGATAAAAACGGGCATCACGATTTCTAAATGGAAAATTCTTTCTAAAACCGGATTTTGTTTCATCTTCACTCAATGGCAAACCGTTCTCCATACCATATAAATTCACATAGTTGGCAGTAGGTTGGTGGATGATATTATCATGTTCAACCAAACCATAAATTTTAGGTCCCCACAACTTGGTCATATTCCAGTTACTACCGTTGAAGTCTTCGGACGGACCACGGAAAATAGCTTCTGTAGTACCCGGCATTTTCCAGTTCTGACCAGTAGTATAGAATATTTCAGAATAACTATTAGAAGCAGATGCCGATTTGGTATGATTATAAATATCACTATAATCAAACTGCGCCAATGCATATTGCGTCTGCCCGCTTTCGACAAGTGTCAGTAACTCTCCGAATGCCTCTGCTGCTTTTTTTGCATATTCTGTATTGTAATTGTAAGTATTGCTTCCACCTAGCTGCGCACCATGTTCCATCAGAGGACTGGCAGCCCAAAGATAATTCTTGCCCAGATAGCCTAATGCCATAATCTTGTTGATACGCAAATCATTCTTACCCGCGGTTTGTTTGCCAACAGTTGTGTTATCCCAATTAATAGGAAGCAAATCCGCTGCCATACGGAAATCGACTGCTGCTTTATCTGCACATTCCTGATAACTCAGACGTGGCAAAGACATTTTCTCTGTAGCAGATAAGACTGTATCAATATAAGGCAAGCCACCAAAATATTGCATCATTTCAAAGTGCCACCATGCGCGGAAAAAATAAAGCTGACCGGCAATCAGTTTTTTCTCCTCATCCGTAGCTTCCGTTAACCTTTCTAGATTAGCGATACCGATGTTAGCCTTACGTATACAATACCATGCATGTGGCCACAGTGAATGTTTAAACTTAGCATTGCCGTCACTGTTCGGATGATAAGTAGCCGTAGGATCACTGCCGGTACGATAGAGCCAGCATTGATTATTGGTAGACCATGCACGGAAGTTACCCAAATCGACCTGATGCGTCATGTGGCTGTCACCTTCCGGGTTGAATATTTCATCATCTCCCCAGTTCCAGGAAGTAGTATAATTGTTCTTCTCCTTATCAGGAATACAGTTGTATATTTCCTCGATAAACCCCTGAAAATTCCTAAAGTTCTTAAATGCTTCTTCTTCAGATACAGTAGAGTCAGCTTCCTTGTCTAGATAGTCCTCACAAGATGAAAATCCCAACGAGAAGAGCAATAAGCTACCGCATAAAAGAGTTCTATATATTTTTCTCATAGTACTTTGATTATAATGTAAATTTAACACCTAAGTTGAAACGTTTCACCGTAGGATACGCCCCTTGATTACCCGAACCTGCAAAATTCGATTCACGGTCGTCCGGCATCTTAGACCATACCCATAAGTTGTTTCCATTTAAGTAAATCTTCAAATTTTTCACCCCGAGTTTTCGCACCCATCCATCTGTAAAGGTATAGGCTATCTCTGCATTTTTCAGACGAATATAAGAACCGTCATAATAGTATTGCGTACCATTACTGTAACCGCTCACCTTTGACAACCAGCGCGGAGTTACAACATCGGCCGCATCGCCAGCCTCAGACCACCAGCTACCCTGGTCATACACCGTATTCATCTGACTGCCAAAACTGGTCAACTGAACGACACGAGTCACATTGTTTACACCATAGAACTGAACAAAAGCACTAAATCCCTTCCACTCAAAGCCAAGAGTAGCATTATATGTATTCTGTGGAGTATCAGAGTAACCGTAAGGAGCTTGGTCCTTGCTGTCGACGACACCATCCCCATTGAAATCGACAATATAATAGTCTCCGGGAAGACGTTGTGAATTGTTTGTATCATGCTGCGGGCTACCAATCACATCGTCATAAGAATTCAAATATCCATTATCAATATATGCCTTATTCTGACCAATGGCATAACCAGCCACCTTTTGATACCCAGCCAACAATGGAGCATCGTCTTTTTCAAGTATCTTATTTTCCGCATGGGTCATGCTCATATTAGCCCAAACGCGCATCTTATTGGAAAATGTCTTGTTGATACGAAGTTCCAACTCATAACCTTTGGTTCTAACCTTACCTAAGTTAGCAGTAACTGCTGTAGTACCAAAATAAGAAGGAATAGCCCGATCGCTTCCACCCACCAGAATATCAGTACGTTTATCACGAAAGACTTCCACGCTACCTGCAAACAAACCATCCAAAAAAGAGTAATCAATACCAAAATTCAATTTCTTTACTTTCTCCCAATGCACATCAGAATTACCTACTGCTGATTCACGATACCAAGTATATGGACTTTCACCACGATCTACATCCAAAGACGAGGTTCCGCCGTAAGCCCATTGGTTCATATACAACCAACGTGTTTTTACATTATCATCACCGATTTCACCATAAGAAGCACGAATTTTCAACATATCCAAAATTCTGCGTTCTTTCAAGAATTTCATAAACGGTTCTTCACTAACCATCCATCCGATAGCACCGGAATTAAAGAATGCAAAACGATTTTCTTTGCTGAACTTCTCGGAACCATTATAAGCACCATTATATTCAATAAAATACCTATCCGCCCAATTATAAGTAGTACGGAATGCCCAGTCTTCACGATAGTGAGGAATTTCACTTCCTGTAGCCGTTTCTTGACGACTGAACAATCCCATAAGGGTAACATTATGCTTTCCAAAACTACGGGCCCAATTTAACTGTGCCTGATAATTAAGGTTACGCTGTGTCGCCCAATTCTTGACTTCACCACCTTCCGTATTCCACATTACACCCTGCATAAAATCAAAACCTGTATTGTTGTCATACGACTTTTTATAACTGACCTCCCCTGTATCCGGATTAATCCATTTATGTTGTGCGTCGTTATATAGGTCATTGATACCGCGCTTCCATTCTACAAAAGTATTATCCCAAGAAACCATAGCCCTTGCACTCAATCCTTTCGTTATAAAGCTCAAATCCTGTTCCAATGCAAAGTCAGTTGTTATCTGTGTAGTAGTGGTAGTCATCGTACCTCCCAATGAAACATTTTCTGCAGAATTGGTAACATTCGAAATATTCGGATAATATCCCCATGAACCATCCGAATATTTTGGAAGAAATACATCCGGAGCAATATTATACGCCCCCGCCCACTGCTGGGCAATCGACCAGTCGGCCGAGCTATCATAATTGGAATTATTATAAGGAGTTTTCTTGTATCCATTAGAGCCCGCTACATTAACCTTAAAAACAGTACTCTTGGTTATCTGAAAATCCAGATTACTACGTACATTAATTCTGTCATATCCATAACCGGAATTATAATCACGCCCATTATCAAATACATCGAACAAGTCCCCCTCATGCACATAATCGACAGAAGCGAAATATTTTACAAACCGAGTTCCACCGCTGACATTCACATTTGCATTGTAGGACATCGCATAGTCTTTGAACAATACATCCTGCCAGTCCACATTCGGATAGCGTTCCGCTTCTTCCAAATTTGCCGGATTACGATACTTATTAATTATTGACTGCGGCTTTATGTACGACCATGAATCCGGATACAAGCTCAACTCATGCTCAATAGCCATATTGCGTGCCATCAAAGCATCATAAGAATCCAACTTGTTAGGAAGCTTGGAAGGTATCTTCATCGTGGCATTGGCTGCTATGTTTATTTGGGCAGCTCCCTCAGTTCCGCGTTTAGTCGTTACCAAAATGACACCATTTGCACCTTTCACACCATAAACAGCAGTTGCAGAAGCATCCTTCAAGACAGAAATAGATTGTACAGAAGCAATATCCACACTGCTCATCGGACGTTCTATGCCATCCACCAGTACCAACGGGTCACTATTATTCCATGAACTAGTCCCACGTATTGTGATTTTCGGTTCTTCTTCACCTGGCATACCGGAACTTTGAGTCGTTATAACCCCCGGCAGGTTACCGGTTAACGCCGCACCAATATCAGAAATACCAGCCGCCCGTTCCAAAACTTTTCCAGTGGTCTGCGTGATAGCACCTACCACACTCGCTTTCTTCTGTTGTCCGTAACCTACAACTACTACTTCTTCCAGTTGTTTAGTATCATCTTCCAACACCACTTTAAAAAGACCTTTGGAAACCACTTTTACCTCCTGTGGTTTCATTCCTACATACGAAACAATAAGGGTAGACTTCTCATTGGGTACGGTCAATACAAAATTTCCATCTATATCTGAAATCGTACCTATTGAATTATTACCCTTTAAAACTACTGAGGCTCCAATGATTGTCTCACCATTACTGTCAAGAACCGTTCCCCTCACCGTTATCCCTTTCTGTGCTGATGCTGTTACAAAACTAAACAACATAAGGAGAAACAAGTAAGGAATCTTTTGAATTTTCTTCGTTACATTTTTCATTACCATTAGTTTAAGATGTTAATTAACTACATTGTTTTCTAATCATCATTCTTTTTTTAAGTGCGTTAGCCATCATTATAAATATCACCCATAATTACTAGCATTATATTTATATAAAAAAAATAATTATTTGCAAGTAGCGTATAATCCAATTGTAGTACCGGTAAATCCACCAGCCGTTGTAGTAGAGAGATAACTGGGGGCTACATCTTTACAAAGCAGTTTCCAGCTTTTTTCACCATCAATAGAATAATAGAAATCGTAACCAATTCCTTGAGATACTAATTTCAAATATACTTCATTTGTATCTGCGTCTATTTCATCTGAAGCCAATGTCTGTTCCTTTTCACCGATTTGTTTCAGAGAAATATTTTTATTCTCACCCACTTTATTCAAGCAGAAGAAATATTGATGCGTCTCATCTTTAAACAATAACATTCCGGCTGTTTCCTTATCGTTAGAAGGATTGAACAACATACGGGTAGCACATTCAAATTTATGATGTTGTAACCGACGAGAAACAAATGCCGGAGTTTTCTTTTCCGTAGCGCTAATATCTGCACACTTCAAGGTCAGGTATCCGGGTGTTTCCGTCAATGAATATAAATCGGAAGCAGAAGCTCTTAAAGTCATCCATGGCATATCAAGTACAGGAGAATCAAAGTTCTCTATTAACTCGAAATTACCATAAGTAACTGTCGTATCGCGTTTCGCACCTTCACGTTTTACAATCATAGGTACTAAATCATCTCCTTGTGTCATGTACGGGAATCCGTCTTCACTCCATTTCACCGGCATCATAAATGTTTCACGTCCCAAATTCTCAAACTGATTATTAATAGGGCGACAAGCCAGAAAAACAGCCCACCAATCTCCCTCTTTTGTTTGAATCAAGTCTGCATGACCAGCACAGGTTACCGAATTAGGACGGTCAGAATTCAAATGTCTTTGCGTCAGAATCGGATTGTTTTTCCATGGAAGAAACTTACCCATCGGAGAATCACCACGGAAAATCACTTCCGAATGCCAGTTTCCCGTTCCACCTTCGGCGGACATCAAGAAGTACTTTCCATTTATCTTATATAAATGAGGACCTTCTATCCAAATTGGTTTGTCTGCCGGTTGAGCTCCTTTGTTTACAAGAATTTTACGGGAACCGATCGTCTTATCTGTTTTCACATCAAACTCTTGTATGCGTATAGTACGGTGTCCGCTATATTCAGGTTTATTATCCGGAGCCTCATCATTATTAACAATATATGCCTTACCATCTTCATCAAAAAAGAAAGAAGGATCAATACCTCCGACCTCCGGCAACATGATGGGTTCCGACCATTCACCAAACGGGTCTTGCGTCTTAACAAAGAAATTTCCGGCTCCGACATTGGTTGTTACCATATAATATGTCTTGTTATACGGATTATAAGAAATAGCCGGAGCAAAAATACCGCCACTCACTTTCTGTCCTTCCATATTCACTAATTGCGAAGCACGGTTCAACACATGCCCTATCTGTTTCCAATTCACCAAGTCTTTGCTGTGAAAAATAGGAACACCGGGAAAATAAGTGAATGTAGATGTTACTAGGAAATAATCACCTTCTCCATTTGTACAAACACTAGGATCAGAATACCATCCCGGCAAAATAGGATTATAGAAATAGTCTTCACCAGACAGAGGATTGGAAATATAAAAATCATCATTTCCCTTATAAGAAAAATAATCAAAGAGGGCCACAGATTTTCCAATAGCCGGTAATTGTTGTTCTTTCTTTGAGCTACATGACATCATTGTTATCCCCAGCATAAATATGGAGAGCCAGACGATTGACATTAATTGTATTACCTGTGTATTCTTCATAATACTTCTTATTTTCTTTATAATCAAATATGAATTACTGATCTTTTCTGCAAAGATATGCCAGTTCATAAAACTACAAACATAATTATGTTACGGGCTTCTTTTCCTAAATAACATCTTCATTTTCAATGTTACATCTATCTTTCCCCTTGTAGCACGTCCAAACAATTACACTGATTATAAGCACATTACAATCTTATTTTTTTTGAATAAAAGCTATTCAAATTCCCAATAATCCAGATTGAAAAGTTTGTTTCCTTTCTCTCCTTTAAAGCAGAAATAAAGATCATGTACACCCTTTGCATTCTTTATCCGGCATGACATCTGTTTATATATATCCAGTCCTCCTGTCGGTGATATACTGACACTACCTATTACCGGCCCTTCAGTGCTATCCAGACGAATTTCTATCATTCCGCCTTTTTCAACACAAGCTGCGCTTACACTGAATTTCTTTGCTCCTTTCTTGCCAAAGTCGACACCACGCACACACAGATATTCATTATTATCGATATCGGTTATATACAAACCACCATTCTTATGATTTTCAGCTTTAAGACCATATCCCCAAGCCATCGTTTCAGCTTCCACTCTACGGTAAGGATTAAAGTTTTCAATCTGTTCCAGTTTCGTCTCCTGCCAATAAGGAACTTCCTGAATAGTTCCATCCGGATTATAATGCATTTTTGCAACAGACGTGGAACGACGTTCCTTATGATCCAATGTTTCCAAATGAAGCAAATCATAATTTAGGCCAAATACATAAGAGCTACCTTTATAATCGATAATTCCAGGATGATTTCCTCTACTCCGCTCTGTTGGACGCATAATATATCCTTTTGTACTCCATGGTCCGGTAGCTTTGTCGCTCATGGCATAGCCAATCCCTTCCGGACAACAAGTTGAAGCGAAAGCCATGTAATAATGCCCGTTCCGTTTATACACCCACGGACCTTCCTGATAATGCTCCGGTTTATTTTCCACTTGTACAATTTCCCCCGAATATGAAATCATATCCTCATTCAGTTTCACATAATAAACATTCGGATTGCCCCAATACATATACGCTTGTCCGTCATCATCAATAAATACGGTCGGGTCAATGTCGTACCAATGCTCCTTCTGCCAAACCAACGGTTTGTTCAAAGGGTCTTTAAAAGGGCCATAAGGAGAGTCGGAGACCAATACGCCAATACCATTACCGTGAATCGGGCAATACATATAAAATTTGCCATTACGTTCGATGACTTGTTCTGCCCAAGCACCGTTATCACGTTTCACCCAATCAAAACTCTTCAGAGAAGCGACAGCTCCATGATCGGTCCAATTCACCATATCGGTGGAAGTATAAAGTAACCAGTCCAACATTTTGAATCCTTCGGCATCATCCTCATCATGAGTTGTATAAAGGAAAACGGTATCATTATATACCATCGGAGCCGGATCAGCGGTATATTTTGTTTGGATAATAGGATTTTGTGCCACTCCCGAAGTGGCGGCAGTCATTGCCAACAGGAGTAATACACCCCAAAAATTCAAGTTTTTCATATTCTATCAGTTTAAACAGTTATTTGGTTATTAATACTCCACCATTGCAAGGAATAGTCAATTGCAATTCTTGTTTCTTTCCTATTCCTATTTGTTTCACACCGCCCTGCAATACCTTATCATCACTAAAAAGTCTCACCTTTTCTCCATTAGAGAACATCGGCAAATTAACTTTAAGTTGCAGTGTTTCCTTCTGCGCATTTACTCCGGCAATATACCATTTGTCTCCATGACGACGGGCAAGAATAACGTATTTACCAGGATAACCGTCAATGAAACGTACCTCATCCCAAGTCGTTGGAACCTCTTTCATAAAATCAATAGCCCATGCAGGAGCATCGGTCAGATTATTCGGTGCCAAAGCAAAATGCTGTACCGGACTCTGAAATAGAACCGCCGTAGCCAGTGCGTAGACATCTGATGTCACCCGCCGGCTTCCCCGTGGAGCATTATCCGCATTATAATATTTGTTCAATGCACTACCTCCAAAATCCATGCTACCCACAGTATTACGAATAAACGGGTGCAAGGTAGCATTAAAGGCCTCATTATCACAACTGCCTTGAGAGAAATGAAGATTTTCACTAGCCAATACAGCCTCACTCGATGCGAAGTTAGGATACATACGTTCCCAGCCACGAGGCAAAGTACATCCATGGAAAATAACTAAAAGACCGTACTCGTTTGCATCCGACAAGATATCCTCATACAACTGCATAGTCATTTGCTTGTCACCTCCGAAAAAGTCAACTTTTATTCCACGAATACCAATGCTTTGCATCCATTTCATCTCCTTACGTCTGGCTATCGCATTATCCATTATACCTCTCGGAGTTTGCGGAGCATCATTCCAATACCCATTCGAATTATACCACAAATAAAGAGCTACCCCTTTGTCCTTCCCATATTTAGCCAATTCTTCAATTTTATCACGTCCTATTTGTTTATCCCACAGGGCATCCACCAACACAGATTGATACCCCATTGCTGCCGAAAAATCAATATACCGGAGTTGCTCTTTATAATTAGTACTTCCATCCATACCGATAATCCAGCTCCATGAACCCCGTCCATACGTATACTCTCCTTTTGCCGGATAAAGCGGTTTTACAACATCAAAAGGAACCGTTGTCTCCACTATTGGAGCCAAAGTCTTGCCCACAGTAATAGTACGCCAAGGCGTCTCGCCCGGTAATGCTATCCCCAGAGAAACCGTACCATTCCCATTTGCTTCACCTTCTTGCGGAAATCCGATTGTATACGTTCCTCCTTTGTGTCCCAACAGACGGCTCGCACAATATCCACCATTTACTCCCGTTTCGGAAACAAGTGTCCAACCATTATCTCCATTACGGAATAAACAGGGAAATGTGTATCCTTCTCCCCAGCCATTTTTCCCTGCGACATCATCTGCCGTATAAGACGTCTCATAACTTGGAGAAGTACGGGCAAATCCCCCCATCGGTTTACTTTGCGGACAAAGGAAAGTGGTGGTTCCGTCAGGAAATACAAATCCTGTGACTTCTTGCTTTACCACGCAACTTAGTGTCTCACCTTGCGGATACATCTTATATTTAAAAGCAACATCGTTATTACTTATGCGGAATATAACATCATAAATTGTTTTCCCTTGTTGTGTAAACGAAAATACAGCTTCATTTGCCACATAATGTACCTTGCTCTTTTTAATAGAAGCCAACTCGTATGTTTCATCTATTTTATTTGTTGAAACATTCTTTTCCAGCGACATCCCCGATGAAAAATCTCCAATATTTGCAATAATCCCCAATGGAGATGGCTTCAAAAAAAGAACATTGTCATAACTAACAGAATAAGAAGGTCCTCCATCCATATCTGCGACTGTTACTACCAACTTTCCATCAGGACTTGTTATCTGTTTATTTTCTGCACTTGCAACGCTACTACCCAATAGCATAGCCATCACTATAAAAAACTTCATCATATTTCTACTTTTTAGATTCTTTTCTACTGACATAATCACACATTCTATTACAATCAAAACTTTACAGAAATCGCTTTCCCATTATAATCGATGTTTTTTTGAGTCCCATCCTGAAGAGTTACAGTAAACTTACGGTTCTTCAACATTCCCTCATACGCACCTTTTCTTGCCCCTATCGTCAATTTACGAGATGCATTATTCCAAGAGATTGGAATTTCCGTATAAGCTCCTTTTTCATAATTGTAATTATCAAATTCATCTTCATATAAAATGAAGTTTCCATTCGCACCCGCATACACCTTCAATTCAAGATGATCCCACGGTTTTTCAGTTGCATACTGAACTTGTGGACCGACAGGAATAATACTACCCGCTTTTACATACAATGGAATAACATCCAGTGTAGTCTCTTTGGTAATTTCCTTTCCGCCTTCATGTTTCTCGTTCGTCCAGAAGTCATACCATAGCGTTCCTGCCGGTAAGTATATGTTAGTAGATTTCGTTTCCATGAAATCCACAGCAGCGTCAGTTTTTGTTTTTTTCGCTCCATCTCTGTTCCATCCTTCTTCTTCGGAGACTTTTACCACAGCTTCCGGTGTATATTGTGCATGAGCAATCGGAGCCACAAGGATCGATTTTCCAAACATATATTCGTCATTGATATCCCACACCTTTCTGTCATCTACAAAATCCATCATCAAAGCGCGCATAAAACTCGATTGACGATTGCTCACCTCCCAAGAAGTAGAATAAATATAAGGCAACAGAGAGTAACGTAAACCTATCATCTTCTCGATAGCATCATATACAGGTTCGCCCTTCTTTCCGAACTTATAGATTTCCCTATAAACATCCGTCCCGTGCGAACGCATCATCGGATTGAACGTCCCAAACTGCAACCAACGCACATAAAGCTCCTGATACAATGGATTTTTTGAAGCACTATCATCATTCCAGCTTTTATTATAATGTCCTGCAAAAAAGCCACCAATATCACTATTCCAGTGAGGCATACCACACAAAGAAAAGTTTAATCCGGCAGGAATCTGATTTCTAAAACTCTCCCATGTGGAAGCGACATCACCACTCCATACATTTGCACCATAACGTTGCTGCCCCAAGAATCCCGAACGGGTTAAAATAAACACCCGTTTGTCCGAAGTCACTGCACGCTGATGGTCGTAAACCCCTCCGACAGTCATCAACGGATAAGCATTGCGCACCCTACGGAACGAGCCCAGATAGGTTTTGGTATCCATATCCTCCGGCTTCCAATCCAAATGATCGGGTTCGGTAGAATCCATCCACCAGGCATCCATTCCCAACTTAAAAATTCCATCATTCAGATATTTCCAATAAATGTCACGCGCTTCGGGATTGTAAGCATCATACACTCTTACACCGGAAGGATATTCCATATTGGGGGGCCATGACTCCAACCCCGATTGCGGCCAGGTAGTGAAATTAAACAACATACCTTTTTTGTCCAATTCTCTATAAGGTTTGGTCATCGGTCCGAATGACGACCAGATAGATATAGCCATGTGTGCGTTCATCGCATGGACATCCTCCATCATCTTTTGAGGATTATTGAAAGTCGGATTCTGAAAATCCATCGCATTCCACAAATAGTTATGCCCCCAATATTGCCAATCCTGAATAATGCCATCCAAAGGAATACCCAATTCACGATATTTACGAACAACGTCTACCACTTCCTCCTGGCTTTTATATCTTTCTTTACTTTGCCAGTAACCATAAGTCCATAAAGGAAACATCGGCGCTTGCCCGGTCAGGTTGCGTACCTGTGCTATAACACCGTCGGCATTTTTCCCATACATGAAGTAATAATCCACACAGTCACCTACTTCAGAACGGAAAGATGTTTCAACTTCGTTATCCGTAAAAAGAGTCGGCGAATAGTTATCCCAAAACACACCATATCCTTTGGTGGACTGGAAGAAAGGTGACACATCTTCAACGTTACCCTGTAGCAGATTTTTAGTCATGTTCCGCTGAATCATCTTTCCATTTTGCAATTGTCCCAAACCATAAATGGCTTCTTCCTTATCTAATACAAAAGGTTGATAAACCTGATAAGTTTTTGTCCCGGCATCATCGAAATCGATAAACTGCATACCGGATTTCTCTGCCAATAATACTTTGCCATCCTTTGAGAAATAAGAAACAATTCCCGTCCCGGTGTCCACACTGACACTTAGTTCACTGGTATTCAATACAATCTTATTATCTTTTATATCAGCTTTGAAACTTACCTTTTCAGGTTTTGCAATTACAGAAAGACTCTCTTTTTCATAGGCAACACCTTCCGGAGACTTTATTATCCTCGCCACAGCAGGCGCAAAAAATTGTACTTCTATATCCACTGCATTCACTGTGGTCTTGATACCCGACGATGTTTTCTGATAATTTTGTGCGAATAAAACATTTGTACTGAAGCATAAACATATACCCCAAAATAGATGATGTATTTTCATAATTATAGAATAATAAGGTTTCTAATTAATTACCAACAGATGTTGCATACAGTCCAATCATTGCTCCTGTAAAGCCACCAGCCTCATTAGTAGAAAGAATATCGCCGGAAACGGTTCCTCCTAAATTCATAAATACCTTTCCATCAATCGAATAATTAAAACGATAATCATCTCCATTGGCTGTTACTTGCAGTGTCACAGGTTTCTCTGTTTCTATTTTCATCTCACCCAGGACACTCGCTTGTCCTTTTTCGGTTCTTTGCAGCATCAGGTAATAGTCTTTTCCCTTTTTAGTGATACCGAAAACATAGTGATATCTTTCATTTTGATAACATGTTATACCGGCAAAATCTTTCTCATTTTTCGGTTTGTACTCCATGGTTGCTGCCGCGGTAAATTGATTATGCTGCTGACGGTAGAACAAAGTAGAAGTAGGTTTCACTTCATTGATATTTGAGGTAAAGGGGACGATCCGCAATCCTTTATCGGTCATATCAACGAATTCTTCACGAGGACCTCTAAGACCAATCCATCTAAAATCTAATGTCTTATCGGAGAAATCATCCTTAAAAACAAAGTTGCCACTAGGCAAATAACCGTTTTTCCCTGTTTGGTTCTCTACTCCCGAAGGCATCTTCAATGTAGGTTTCATAGGAATAAGCCCATTCTCGAAAACGGGAAATGTTCCGCTCCAGTCCACCGGAAGAATAAAAGTTTCGCGTCCGGTATTCACTCTGTTCTTCTCATTGGGGCGTATTCCTAAAAATACACCATAATATTTTCCGTCGGGTCCCTCCACTAAGTCTGCATGACCAGCCCAGTCTACTTTATCCGTCCGGTTTGCAGGAAAATAACGTTGAGTTAAAATAGGATTATTATTTGCCGGAAGATAAGGTCCTTTCGGATGATCACTTACAAAAATGACTTCGCTATGCCAACCTCCGGTTCCTCCTTCGGCACACATTAAGTAATAACGTCCATCTTTCTTATAGATATGAGGAGCCTCAATCCATATCGGCTTTTCTTCTATATTGACGCCACCGTTTACTATGATCCGGTCCGTTCCCGGAACCACTTTATCATTCTCCACATCATAATCCCATATTTTTATGACACGGTGTCCCGAGTAACGTTCTTCTCCCTGAGCAGGAGCATCATTATGTACCACGTATGCCTTGCCATTATCATCAAAGAAAAGAGAAGGATCAATGCCTTCAAATTGAAGTTTGATCGGATCACTCCAGCCATTCTCCGGATTCTTTGTCTTTACCACCATATTTCCAAAGCCACCGGAAAATTGAGTGGTTATCATATAAAACGTATCATTATTGGGATTATATCTTATAGCAGGAGCATATACACCTGCACTAATACCGCAATCTTCAACCTTTAATTGTGACGTTCTGTCCAGCACATGACCGATTTGTTTCCAGTTGACCAGATCATTAGAATGGAAAATAGGCACCCCGGGAAACATAGCAAAAGATGAGCACACTAAATAATAATCATTACCTTTCCGCGTTATACTCGGATCGGGATAGCAACCCTGCAAAATAGGATTATAGAACTCACCCGGCTTTAAAGGATTGTTTTGATAAATAGCATCCTCCCCCTGATAAATAAATTGCGTAAAGACAGGAGCATTTTTTGTTATTTTACCCTTGCCACTCACCTCCATATTAAAAAACAACATAATAAATACGACAAGACCCACGGATTGCCAGCCCGACAAAATCAATTTTAATGTTCTCATATTATCACTTTTTATTTTCTATAATTTTCTGTTCCATAGTAGTGTTTGCAAATGTATCGATTCGGTTTTATCATATATGTACAATCATGATACAGGCATCTATATACAGGTTACATTTATCACAGACATGTAACATGATTCTTTTCTGATGTAACAAAAAGCCTCAAAACAGAAAAATGGTAAGATAAATAACTACATTACCTATTATTTCAGCACTTTTATTTCCCATCATATAAAATGCTGAATATCAAGAATTAGCAAATATTCATTTTCCTTTAAAGGAAAGCCCCCGTTGGTTTAAAAGAAACGGGGGCTTGGTTTAAAAGAAACGACCCGTTCCTTTTAAAGGAACAAGGTCGTTCTTTCTTTATTCATTCAATAAATAAATCCGGATTGTCTATCTGTAAAAATAAACAAAATTCCAAAGCGGTATTACTGTACGTTCATTACAATCGTTTTCAACTTATTTCTATCAGAAGTTCCTCCATACAGTAATTCATAAGTACCTTCCAACGGACGCATCGTATTCGACTCTACATCAAACCATTCAAAGTTCTCACCGGTAAGAGGAATAGCTACTGATTCAGTTTTCCCTGCCGGAATATGAACGCGTTTGAAAGCACGCAAGGTATAACGGGGACCTTCCTTATCACCCGGACGTCTCAAATAAACCTGAACCACCTCTTCTCCATCACGTTGCCCGACATTGCTTACCGGAATAGTCAATACTACATTTTCACCTTTGGCGATTGTATTCTTGCTCAATTTAGCTTCTCCATAAGCAAAGTCAGTATAACTCAACCCATGACCGAATGGGAAAAGTGGTTGCTGTTGCATATATCGATAGGTACGCCCCTTCATGGAATAGTCTTCAAAGTCCGGCAATTGATTCACATCCTTATAGAAAGTGACCGGCAGGCGTCCACCGGGATTATACTCTCCCCAAAGAGCATCAACGATAGCTGTACCACCCGCCTGTCCCGGATACCATGCCTGCAGAATCGCTTCACAAGTAGTCGTTTCGGGCACTAGTCCGATAGCTGAACCGGAATAATTGATAAAGACAACCTTTTTACCAGCCTTCTTCAAAGCTTTCAACAAATCACGTTGAGCGTCCGGAAGTTCAATATCCGTACGGTCACCACCCTTAAATCCGGGAACTTCTACCGGCATTTCCTCACCTTCCAGACTTGGGGAAATTCCACCAGCAAAAAGAATCACATCAGCATCCATTACTCTCTTCACTGCGAAGTTCAAGTCGATCCCGACCTCTTTGCCCAAATCAAAATCAAGTGTAGCCCTTTCATTCCGTTGTTTGAATAAAATCTCGATATGATACTCTTTTCCAGCCTTCGCCTGTAACGTATAGAGGTTCGTCGGATTCTTAACATATATTTTCTGGGCCACTTGCTCACCATTTATAATAAGAGTCACTTCACCATCCAGTTGGAAACGGAAAGCAACATCACCGGACTGCGAAGGACGAAAGACAGATTCATAACGAGCCGAGAAATTAGTTATTTCCACACCGGGCGCAAATGTAGTAGCCCCTGTTGTCGCAAAATGGAACGGAGTGGAAATCTGATCGGTAGCAACCACTTCCCCTTCACGATCACGATTATTCCAATATTCTGCCAAGAAACCGGGTTTACCATTTATGCTACATTCATCAAACAGGCTTTGGAGTGTCTTTCCATCCACACGGTCACAACCCGGTTCGTATATGATTTGTCCTTCCGGTAGTTTGGCACGGACAGCTTCCAATAAGGTAACCGTATGTGCCGGAATACCGTTATAATTTCCCCACTGCATCACGGAGTCATTGGCATTAGGTCCCATAACGGCTATTTTCAGATGGGTATTCAGAGGCAGGATGTTGTTTTTATTCTGCAAGAGCACCAATGATTCACGAGCCATACGCAAAGCCAATGCCTGATGTTCCTTACTATTCAACACAGAGGTTGGAATTTCCGCCCAAGCCGGTTGTTCGTCCATTTCTCCCAGTTCAAAACGTGCCGTCAACAAACGTTTCAATGAAATATCTATTTCTTTTTCGTCAATCAGACCGGCTTTTACAGCATCCGCCAGTGAAGCATATTCACTTCCACATTCAAGGTCTGTGCCTGTCCGCACAGCAGCGGCCGAGGCGTGTTCCTTATCCGGGTGAGTCCCATGCGTTCCCGGTCTATAGAAATCGGAGATCGCTCCACAGTCAGAGACTACAATGCCTTTGTATCCCCATTCATCCCGCAATATTTGCATCAACAGGCGATTGCTGCCACAACAAGGCTCTCCCTCAAAACGATTGTAGGCACACATCACTTCCTTTACATGCGCTTTCTGTACCAAATCTTTAAAAGCAGGCAGATAGGTTTCCCATAAATCCCGGGGATCTATATTCTCCGCATCAAAACTATGCCGGTTCCACTCCGGTCCTGAATGAACGGCAAAGTGCTTGGCACATGCGTGCAGCTTATCATACCCGGCATCTTCCGGTCCTTGCAAACCACGGACTACAGCCATTCCCATTTGTCCTGTCAGATAAGGGTCTTCACCATAAGTTTCCTGACCGCGTCCCCAACGAGGGTCACGGAATATATTGACATTCGGTGTCCAGAATGTTAATCCCTGATAGCGTTTCAGCACGCCGCTTTCACCGAAAATACGCGATTTTACGCGAGCCTCATCGGAAGTGGCATTGAACACTTCATATAATAATGAATCATTAAAAGAAGCTCCCATACCGATAGACTGGGGAAAAACAGTAGCCAATCCGGCACGTCCCACACCGTGCAACGCCTCATTCCACCACTCATATTCTTTAATTCCCAGTCGAGGGATAGCAGGTGACGCATTTTGCATTAATGATACTTTTTCTTCCAAAGTCAACCGGGGCAACAAATCCTCCGCCCGTTGTTCCGCCGTTAAAGAAGTGTCCTGGTAAGGCAGCAATTGCTTACATGCCGAAAACGATAACACCAAACAAACACCCATAATCGGTATCCAACCTCTTTTCATAATATTATACTTATTAGTTATGATTAATTTGGAAACAAAAATAGCCTATTTTCCAATAAAACAATGTTTCATTGGTTACAAATACATATTTGTTTGTTACATTGACGCATCACAGAACGAATAATCAAAAGAGTCCACATCTACATAACCGCCTACAGAACGTGTAGCATAGTTAAATATGGCAAACTTACTGCCCATAAACATACGGGTGTAGTCAAATTTCATCTTGACAGGCAGACCAACAGGTATCCATGCTTTCCCATCAAGACTATAAGAAAAACGAGCCTCATCCCGTCCATTGGTAAAGTCACCTTCCACACGCAAGTAGACAAGCTCTTTGTTAAGAGGTATACGGGCTTGTTCGGTCATATCCACACGGCTAATGGCACGCTTCGTTTTCTCAAACACGCTTTTCTGTTCACTCATCACAAGAGACAGTTTATTTCCGTTCTTTTCAATCGTAAGCACACCGCTGTCACCATTAAAAGCCGATAATCCTGCACGGTCACCATCTTTCATCCCCCCCAGAGAGAGACTGACAGTGCCCATACATTTCGGTCCTACCATACGTTGGGTCAACGTATTGGGAGCAACAAACAGGTTATCTACCACACGGGAGGTTTTCAAACGCAGAAATCCGGGACGGTCGGTAAGACTCCATGCCTGATCGACGGGGTTATGATTCCACTGCCAATAGAGGGAAAGCCCGGAAGCGGAAAAATCATCCGAACCGCAGATACCATCCATTGACATATACGATAAAGTGGTATCATTCGGAATGTGCCCATCCTTGTCTCCCAGCATAGGCCAACCATCTTCCGTCCATGTACAAGGCATGAGACACGGCACACGCCCTACGCCACCACGATCCTGAAAAATCAGTCCGTACCATTCACCGTTTTTCCCGTCTACGATACATCCTTGACCAACACCGCCATGCCCGTCAAACTCCGTTTCAAGAATGACACGCTTTTCGTAAGGTCCGGTAATCTTATCGGCACGATAGCATACTTCACGACGCAGACGGCCGGGAATACTCCAATCCATAGAAATCATCAGCAAGTAATATTTCCCATTATACTTGATGACGGAACTACCTTCCAACAGCCCTTGTTCGTCAGCATCCCGTTCAAATATTTGCTGATTGATGCCACCGGGAAGTACATCGGTCAAATCGGTTTTCAACTCCGTAAGCTGTCCCGTACTGTGAAAGAGATACACCCGCCCGTCATCATCAAACAGAAGCGAACCGTCATGGAAATGCGGAGGACGCGAAAGAAGTTTCCAGGGACCGGCCGGATCTGTCGCAGTATAGACAAACCCACGTCCGGGCGCGCCATTGGCTGTAAACCAGACATAGAATTTACCGTCATGATAGCGGATAGATGATGCCCATTGTCCTTGCCCGTAAGCAGTGCCTTCGAGCAAATCATAACGAGGACCATCGTCAATGCGAGAAAATACGTAGCTGATAGTTTCCCAATGTTTCATGTCCGGCGAACGCATGATAGGTGCTCCCGGCATCAGGTGCATAGTGGTGGAAACCATGTAAAAGTAATCGCCTGCGCGACACACCGACATATCGGGCACGTCAGCATAAAGAATAGGATTACGGTATTGTGCTCCGGCTGATAGCGGGAAGAACAATGTAAAAAGAGTACACAGTAAAATAGTGTTGATTTTTGTTTTCAGCATAATCATCGTTTTTTATTAACTGGCTACATTATCTATTATTTGAAAGCTAATTATTTAAAATGTTCCTTGTTATCTTCCACATCACAAAAATAGAAAATGCAAACAGATATATTGACCAAAGTATGCTACATGATTTCTTTGTGATGCTACATATCGAATGAAGAATGTTACATCTATATTTACTCATGTTACATCACCCTATCTCCCAAAGAGAGGAGACTGTATTCAGCCTCCTCTCACTTATTACATACCCGAAACAACAGGCATCAACAACTATTCTTATTACAAGAACTTATCAGAACTCAACCAGTATACGGAACACCTTTCCCGGATTAGCCGTCCATTCCTGCATAGCTTCCAAAGCTCCTTCCGGTTTGGCAATCTTCGAAATCAGTTCTTCTACCGGACAGTTGCCTTCTTTCATATAATTAATAACCGCACGGAAATCTGCCGGCAACGCATTTCTGGAACCACGGATATCCAGTTCTTTCTGAACGAAATATTTCGTTTGGAAAGCTACTTCGCTTTTGGCATAGCCAATGCAAACGACCCGCCCTGTAAAACCGACTTCATCCACCGCCATCACATAAGTGACCGGACTGCCGACAGCTTCAATCACCACATCGGCACCGAAGCCCTCCGTTATCTGTTGCATCCGTTCGTGTACATTTTCTGTCTTGGAGTTAATCACATAAGAGGCACCTACCCTTTTCGCCAGTTCCAGTTTCTCGTCATCCAGTTCGACAGCAATGACCGTTGCCCCTCTCAAAGCAGCACGTACAATGGCACCGATACCAATCATACCGCAGCCAATAACCATCACATATTCATTATCGATCACCTGCGCACGAGATACCGCATGGAATCCGACACTCATCGGCTCAATCAACGCACAATCGCGAGGAGAGATATTACCAGCCGGAATAATCTTTGTCCAAGGTAAAACTGCATATTCGCACATCACTCCATTGCGCTGTACCCCTAACGTTTCATTATGCTCACAGGCATTGACACGACCATTACGACAGGAAGCACATTTACCACAATTGGTATATGGATTCAATGTCACGTTCATCCCTTTTTCAAAGCCGGCCGGAACATCCGGACCGATCTCCTCAATCACCGCTCCTACCTCATGTCCCGGGATTACCGGTAACTTCACCATTGGGTTACGTCCTAAAAAGGTATTCAGGTCGGAGCCACAGAAACCCACATACTTGATTCTTACTAATACTTCACCGACACCAACGGTCGGTTTTTCCAGTTCAACCACCTTCATTTCGGAGGGATTGACAATTTGAACTGCTTTCATTGGATATGTTTGATAAATAAATTTATTAATCGATTACTTTATAACCTTTCCAGCCGTAATATGCACAGAAGACAAAACAAATCATCGGTACACAATAGGCCATATAATAGATATGCTCATTGGCATGCATAAAATAAGCCGTCAACTGTGGCAGGCAGGCATTGCCGACAATAGCCATTACCAGAAATGCCGAACCGCTCTTTGTCTGATTCCCCAGTCCTTTTAGCGCCAATGAGAACTGCGTGGGATACATTATAGACATAAAGAAAGAGATAGCCAACATTGCGTATAACCCGATCATACCTCCCCATATCATCACTGCCCCGCACAAAAGAATATTCATCAAGGCGTAAACCAGTAGCATATCCTGTGGACGGAATTTCACCATCAATCCGGTACCGATCCAACGCCCCAAAAGAAATGCAAGCATATACAATCCGAAGAAGGTAGTCGCTGTATCTTCCGGCAATCCGGCATAAGTGCAACAGTAAACCAGGAACAAACTGTTTATCGCCGTCTGTCCGCCGTTATAGAAGAATTGCGCAATCACTCCCCACCGCAAGTGTGAGTGCTTCAATACACCGAAGTCTATCAGTTTTTCTTTCTGGCTACCCTCTTTCGTTTTACCCGAAGAAGTCATTTTATCGGAAGAAGCCGTTTCTCCTTCGTCCCCAATCTTCGGCAATTTTGAAAAGATGAAGACAACAGCTATGGCAATCAACAGTATAGCCAATATCAGATAAGGGAGTTTCATGGCATCCGTTTCCAATTGGATATAGGCCTGCCAGCCTCCCGGATAATCTACAGGAAGGGTCTCTCGCGTGTAATGAGTTCCGCTAAGGATGAGCTTACTCAAAAACATGGCAGCGATAAAAGCTCCGAGTCCATTGAAAGACTGCGCCAGATTCAATCGGCGGGGAGCTGTTTCGGGGGCTCCTAAAACCGTCACATACGGATTGGCAGCTGTCTCCAGAAAGCACATTCCCGTAGCGATAATAAAGAAGATACAGAGGTAAGCCCAATATTCTTTTAAAATGGCGGCGGGAAAGAAAAGCAGGCCTCCGATTGCTGCTAATACCAGTCCGAAAATAATCCCCGCCTTATAGCTGTAACGTTTCATAAACATCGCTATGGGGATGGGGAAAATAAAATAAGCCAACCAGTAGGCAGTCTCGGTAAAGGAGGCTTCAAAGGTATTCAGTTCACATGTCTTCATCAATTGCCGGATCATCGTGGGAAGCAGATTGCTGCTTATTGCCCACAGAAAGAAAAGGCAGAAAACCAACGCTAAAGGTATTGTATATGTATTCTTTTTCATGGTATAAATCTAGTTTTACGATAAGGATGTTTTCTCTATCATTCGGACATGTTCTTGATGTAAGGAAGTACGGGGAGATCCGTGAATCCATAGAAGTTCCGGGCATTTTCTCCCAAAAAGAGTCTTTTGTCCTCTTCCGTCAACTCGGAAGACTTCACCACAAAATCGTATGACATCTTGTAGGTGATTGCTGTAATGGTGCGCGGATAGTCCGATCCCCACATCAGTTTCTCCATGCCAACCAAGTCTGCTGCTTCACGAATGGCTTTCACTGCTCCTTTGAAAGGATAAAATTCATCATTGAAAAGCCAGGTGATTCCTCCGGATTCAATCATCACATTGGGATGACGTGCCAGGCGGATTTGTTCTTTCCAGCCCGGACGTGTCACCATTCCGAAGTGTCCGACAGCTATTTTTAGGCGGGGACATTCCTGAATAATCTCTTCCATTTCGGAAACCTGTGTTGCTCCGTCAGCCAAATCGATGGAGAGCGTGACATTCCGTTCTTCCATAGAATGAAACATCTGCATCATTTCCTCATTATTCAGCATTACCCGTCCCTCTTTTAACAACAAGCGCTGGGCAGGGATTTTTATAGCCTTAAAACCTTTGGCTATAAGCTCTTTCGCCTGCTCCAAAAATCCAGGTTTGCGAAACTCACACATTCCGCAAACAAAGAAACGGTTGGGATAATGGGAAACGACTTCCGACAAATAATCATTCTGAATACCGTCAATAAACTCTTGGGTAATGACAGCCGCAGCCACTTGCGCATAGTCCATATTCGAAAGAAAAACTTCCGCACTATTCACACCGTCTACCATAAAGGGCGGAACCATTTGCCGGATTTCTCCCATAAATTCCGAACGGCCATTTTCCAAAGTCCGGATAGGCAATCCGTCCACAACAGTATCCTGCCGTAACCACAGATGGGCGTGCGCATCAATAATTGTATAGTCCATACGAAGACGCTGTTTTATGAGTTCGCCCAACTTACACGTTTCTGCTCTCCGATAATCTCCTGCACTTCTCGAACGAGTTCCCAGTCAATAGGTTCTTCGATGAAAGCGATGTTCTTTTTCACATTCTCCGGATTAGTTGTACTAAATAAAGTCGTTGCTATACGGGGATTGCTGACGGAGAACTGCATAGCCAGTTTCTCAATCGGATAATTCTTAGCTTTGCAATGTTCCATTGCTTTACGGCAAGCCTCTACCAAGGGTTTGGGAGCCGGATGCCAGGCAGGAACGCCACGTTCACTCAACAGTCCCATTGAAAGGGGAGAAGCATTAATCACGCCGATTTCTTTGGATTCGAAGTAGTCCAGGAAGTCTGCTAATTTATCATCACACAAGCAATAATGGCAGAAGCTAAGCACAGATTCAATCGTACCGCTTGGTGAATGGTCGATTACCCATTTCAAGTTTTCGAGTTGCAAGTCGGTAATTCCAACGTGTCCTACCACACCTTTTTCACGCAGCTCGACTAAAGCAGGCAGAGTTTCATTAACCACCTGATTCAAATCGGCAAATTCCACATCGTGTACATTTATCAGATCGATAAAATCTATATTCAGACGTTCCATGCTCTCATACACACTTTCTGTCGCACGTTTTGCAGAGTAATCCCACAGATTCACTCCATCTTTTCCATAACGTCCCACTTTGGTAGAAAGGTAATAACGGTCGCGAGGAAGATCTTTAAGTGCCTTTCCTAAAACAGTTTCCGCTTTATAATGTCCGTAATAAGGAGACACATCGATAAAGTTCATTCCTGCCTCAACAGCGGTAAACACAGCCTGAATGCCTTCTTTTTCTTTCAAATCATGGAAAACTCCTCCTAAAGAAGAAGCTCCAAAACTAAGAGATGATACTTTCATCCCTGTCTTTCCGATTTCATGGTATTGCATACTTTTAGGTTTTAAATCATTTTGTATGCGACAAAAATAGGTCAGTAATAGTTTCAGTGCAGCAGAGAGCGGTCGAAAAACCAACGTAACGGTTTACGTAAAAAATATTGCTTCAGATGCTTTTAATTTTCCGGGAATGTGCTTTCTTTGTAAAAAGAATCTAAGTTGCAGACTTTCAAATGGAAAACCGGAAACATACTTCATTAAAAGATCTCGCCCAAGCATTGGGGGTGTCGATTCCTACTGTATCCAGGGCACTAAAAGATAGTCCGGAAATCAGCCGTGAACTTTGCGCCAAAGCAAAGGCACTGGCCAAAGAGATGAACTACCGTCCCAACCCTTTTGCCATGAGCCTGCGGAAAAATGCGCCACGTATCATCGGAGTGATCGTTCCGGATATTGTCACTCATTTCTTTGCATCAATTCTGAATGGAATAGAGAATATGGCTATTGCCAACGGGTATTTCGTGATTATCACGACCTCGCATGAGTCTTACGAGCACGAAAAAAGAAATATCGAGAATCTGGTC
The DNA here is from genome assembly GCF_001185845.1 of Bacteroides sp. 3_1_13. Taxonomy (NCBI): domain Bacteria; kingdom Pseudomonadati; phylum Bacteroidota; class Bacteroidia; order Bacteroidales; family Bacteroidaceae; genus Bacteroides; species Bacteroides sp. 3_1_13. The sequence continues at coordinate 1,705,776 of NZ_KQ236955.1, read as the reverse complement.
AATATGCGTGTGGAAGGCATCATCGCCTGTCTGTCTCAAGAAACAACCGATTTCTCCCACATCTCCGCCTTGAAAGACATTAATATGCCACTTATCCTGTTCGACCGTGTTTGCCTGACCGACCAATTTTCATCGGTGATAGCAGATGGGGCCCAATCCGCACAGATAGCTACACAGCATCTTCTGGATAATGGAAGTAAGCGGGTAGCTTTTATCGGAGGAGCCAATCATCTGGATATTGTAAAGAGAAGAAAACATGGCTATCTGGAAGCCTTGCGTGAAAATCGTATTCCGATCGAAAAAGAGTTGGTAGTCTGCCGGAAGATTGATTATGAGGAAGGCAAGATTGCCACAGAAACTTTACTGTCACTTCCACAGCCTCCGGATGCTATTCTTGCCATGAATGACACATTGGCTTTCGCAGCAATGGAAGTTATCAAAAATCACGGCCTCCGGATTCCGAATGATGTGGCAATCATCGGGTATACAGACGAGCAGCATGCTAATTATGTGGAACCGAAATTATCAGCAGTATCACATCAGACCTATAAAATGGGAGAAACTGCCTGCCAACTACTTATCGATCAGATAAAAGGAGATAAGACTATCAAGCAGGTGACGATTCCAACACATTTGCAGATTAGGGAGAGTAGTATAAAAAATCAAAAATGTAATCTTCTGTAATATAAGCAAGAAGGAACAAAACATAAGGAGTAGTCAAACGACATCATGACAATGAGGATTATGGATTGATGATGAAAATGAAAAGAATGCAAATCAAGCTATTGTATGGGATAAATGGAACAATCCTATAGGATATGACTTACCTGCAGATAAGAATTTCCATGGTATTACTCCTGGTAGAAATACAATATATGAAATACTTCAGTTTTAGAAATAATTCATAGAATAAAAATCATATCTAAACCAATGCTATATTAATAATAAGCTCCCTTATTCTATCCTTTGCCATAGATGAAATAGGATTAGAATAAGGGAACTTTATTTTAATAAATTCCAAATGATAATAAGTGATTATTTTTCGCACTTTAACATTTGAATATCAAATACTAAAGTTGAATAACCTAAAATAGTAATCGAAGAACCTTTTGGAGTATAATCACTACTACCATAACCATATTTCCATGGAACATACACTTCCAAACGTTCACCAATTTTTCTTCGTTGCAATACCTCTGACAAACCAGTCACAAGCCCATTAATTGTTAAGTTCGCAGTTCTTGAAAAATCAATGCTAGGATTCGCTTCAGTAAAAGAGCCATCAAACGCTTCCCCTATAAAGTTATCTTGTTTATCAACATAACCACCAGTATTACCCCAAATGATATAAGAACCTTTATAATATACAGTAACCTCATCTGTTGCCCGCGGGATAATATTTTGAATCACCCCATCTCCCACAGGAGTTTTCTTTTTAAAATAGATAGGAACTCCAGGATATGCAATCATATGAATAGAATCCAACTGACCACGTGTAGCGGTATTTGCATGAGCATTGGCTATTGAATCTATAAAAGCTTCATTACGTGCCTGCCAGTTATCATATTTGCCCGTCTCTTCCGTTTCACTGCAAGCAGTGAATGCAAGAGCCAGCAATAGGATGGAGAATAAATAGATCTTTTTACTCATTCGTCAAAGGTTTATTGTAAAGTTTTCAATAGAGAAGTGATGCTTACTCTGTCTGCGATGATATTATTCAGTTCAGAGATAGCTACACGCTCTTGTTGCATGGTATCGCGGTTACGCAATGTCACGCAGTTATCTTCTAATGTCTGATGATCGACTGTTACACAGTACGGAGTACCAATAGCATCCTGACGGCGATAACGCTTACCGATACTATCCTTTTCGTCATATTGGCAATGGAAGTGGAACTTCAGGCTGTCAATAACCTCACGGGCTTTTTCAGGCAGACCGTCTTTCTTTACCAACGGCATAACCGCCAGTTTCACCGGAGCCAAAGCAGCAGGCAATTTCAGAACCACACGGCTTTCACCATTCTCCAATTGCTCTTCGCAATAAGATGCGCTCATGATGCTAAGGAACATACGGTCAACACCGATAGAAGTTTCGATTACGTACGGAGTATAAGACTCGTTCAGTTCCGGATCGAAGTATTTGATGCTCTTGCCGGAGAACTTCTCATGTTGAGACAAGTCGAAGTTAGTACGAGAGTGGATACCTTCCACTTCTTTGAATCCGAACGGCATCAGGAATTCAATATCAGTAGCGGCATTTGCGTAGTGAGCCAGTTTATCGTGATCGTGATAACGATAGCTTGCATCGCCGAATCCAAGAGCTTTATGCCATTTCAAACGGATTTCTTTCCATTTCTTGAACCAGTCAAGTTCAGTTCCCGGTTTTACAAAGAACTGCATTTCCATCTGTTCGAACTCACGCATACGGAAGATGAACTGACGGGCAACGATCTCGTTACGGAAAGCCTTACCAATCTGTGCGATACCGAAAGGAACTTTCATACGACCCGTCTTCTGTACATTGAGGTAGTTTACAAAAATACCCTGTGCAGTTTCCGGACGAAGATAAATCTTCATGGATCCTTCGGAAGTAGAACCCATTTCAGTAGAGAACATCAGATTAAACTGACGAACTTCTGTCCAGTTCTTTGTACCGGAGATCGGGCATACGATTTCTTCATCAATAATGATCTGACGCAATTCTTCCAGATTACCGTCGTTCAGAGCTTTAGCAAAGCGAGTGTGAAGTGCGTCACGTTTTGCCTGATGCTCCAATACACGTCCGTTGGTAGAACGGAATTGAGCCTCATCAAAAGATTCGCCGAATCTCTTGGCAGCTTTCGCTACTTCTTTATTGATTTTATCGTCATACTTAGCCAGCTGATCTTCGATCAACACGTCAGCACGATAACGTTTCTTAGAGTCTTTATTGTCAATCAAAGGGTCATTGAATGCGTCTACGTGTCCGGAAGCCTTCCAGATAGTAGGATGCATAAAGATGGCAGAGTCGATACCGACAATGTTCTCGTGCAACAGCACCATGCTGTCCCACCAGTATTTCTTGATGTTATTTTTCAATTCAACGCCCATCTGACCGTAGTCATACACAGCGCCTAGTCCGTCGTAGATATCGCTCGAAGGGAATACGAAACCATACTCTTTGCAATGCGATACAAGCTTCTTAAAAACGTCTTCTTGTGCCATTTTCTTTTCTATATCTATTAATTTGAATTTGCTTTTTTCGTAAAAAGTGCCACAAAGATAGGGATTTATCTCATAAATAAGACAGGGAGGGTATTAATTTATCTTATTCCTGAACTTCTTCCTCGATTTCCGGTGCCACCATACGGTCATATTCTTCCCGCTCCTGCTCCCGGTCCGCTTTCTTCATTTCTTTGGTCAGCATCTCTTCGGGCATATACAGATTAAAAGGAATACGCATGCATTTCATCTTTTTCACTTCCCGGCTAAATTCAGGACAAGCCACGAAATAGACACGTGAAACGGACACCTTTCCTGGGGTTACCTGTTCGGGGCGTTCAAATCCCGGACTGGTCAGTGACGTATGGAATGTGCCAAGTCCTTCGATAGTAACCGGCTGTCCGATAGACAACAGACTACGGATAGCATCAACCATTTCCGTCAATATACCATCTATCTGCCCGCGATGAAATCCACTCCGTTTTTCCATGTACTCGGCAAATTCTCTATTCCGAATCGGATCTATCAGTTTTTTGGGTACACCATACCATAATTCTTTTCTTTCTCCCGATGTTAAATCGGCTTTTTTTCTCACTACATAAGGCACTGCCATCGTTTATACTCCTTTCTTTTTTCGTTTATACTCGCGTTCTATCTGACACCCGGGTGTCAACACCATTGAGACCCGGGTGTCAAGCATACCAACACCCGGGTGTCAGTGCTCATGAGACCCGGGTGTCAGATAAGTGTTGGCTGCAACAAAATTAAGTCTTTATTGCGAGAGAACAAAAGAATTCTTCTATATTTGTGCATCCCTACATTATACTAAAGAAAAACATAGAACTATGATTAAGATTCTTCTATTGATAGACTATTCAAGCGAATTTGACAGGAAACTGCTACGGGGACTTGTCCAATACTCCAAAGAAAACGGCCCCTGGCTCTTTTACCGACTACCTTCTTATTATAGCACAATGCATGGCGAACAAGGCATTCTGAAATGGGCGAAAGAATGGAAAGCCGACGCCATTATCGGTCAGTGGAATAACGATACGATCGATTTGCAGAAGGAGCTGAATATTCCAGTAGTACTACAAAACTACCATCACCGGAGCGTCACTTACTCTAATCTGACAGGTGATTATAAAGGAACGGGAAGAATGGCAGCCCAGTTTTTTGCCAAAAGAATGTTTCGCAATTTTGCTTATTTCGGCGTTAAAGGGGTGGTTTGGTCTGACGAACGCTGCGAAGGGTATCGGCAGGAAGTGAAACGTATCGGAGGCGAATTTTTCAGTTTCGAATCTGATAAACAGGAAGATGAGATAAGGATGGAAGTCAGCCAATGGTTACAGCAACTCCCCAAGCCAGTCGCTCTATTTTGTTGTGATGATGCGCACGCCCTGTTCATTTCTGAAACTTGCAAAATGACGAATATTCCTATTCCGGAAGAAATTGCTTTATTAGGCGTGGACAATGACGAACTGATGTGTAATATTTCCGACCCTCCCATTTCATCCATAGAGCTCGAAGTAGAAAGAGGAGGCTATTCTATCGGCAGACTTATTCATCAACAAATAAAGAAGGAACATGAAGGCACTTTCAATATTGTTATCAACCCCATCCGCATCGAACTACGCCAATCGACGGAGAAACACAATATTAAAGACCCTTACATTCTCGAAGTAGTGAAATATATAGATTCACATTACAGCTCCGATTTGACCATAGAGTCTCTGCTTGCAAACATTCCGCTATCCCGCAGAAACTTCGAAGTGAAATTCAAAAACGCACTGAATACCTCTATATACCAATATATTCTGAATTGCCGGTGTAATCATCTTGCAGATCTACTGCTCACAACCGACCGTCCATTGGCCGATTTAGCAATGGAAGTAGGCTTTACAGACTATAATAACATTGCCCGGATTTTCAAGAAATTCAAAGGATGTTCACCTATTGAATACCGGCAGAAAAAGACTAGACAAAGATAAAATAAACGCTTTCTGAAGACTGTTTTTCGTTTTGACATTAAGATCATTCATGAGAATGACCTACCTTTGTTTTCATACCTTTCGAAATACATTTTAGATATTAATACTATGCAAAGACATACCATAAGAGGAAAAACGAGAACGATTATCTATCCTATTATTATTTATTGGGGGATCACCTCAATAATGGGGTGCAAAAGATTAGAGATTAACCAGACAAAAAGAAACTGGGAGAAGCTATCCGCCTACTTTACCCCACCACCACTGTATCAGGAGAAATTTGGAACTTACCGCAACCCTCTTTTATTTTACAATGGAGATACAGTCAAAAACGCAGACGACTGGCTAAAACGAAGAAAAGAAATAAAAGACAAATGGTTGAACCTGATCGGTCATTGGCCGGCTATCATCACCAATCAAAAACTGGAGATTATAAAAACCACAGAACGCGAAGATTTCAAACAACATTTAGTGCGTTTTTATTGGACTCCTCTGGAACAGACTTACGGCTATTTACTGGAACCAAATAAGAAAGGGAAACATCCTGCCGTTATCACAGTATTCTACGAACCGGAAACAGCTATCGGATGGGGAGGAAAAGCTAATAGAGATTTCGCCTACCAATTAACCAAAAGAGGATTCGTTACTCTCTCATTAGGAACTAAACAGACCACCAAAGATAAGACTTACTCTCTCTATTACCCGACTATCAGCAACTCCACTATGCAACCTCTTTCAGTACTTGCTTATGCGGCAGCCAATGCCTGGGAAGTATTAGCCAGAGTCGAAAGTGTCGACTCTACCCGAATTGGTATCATGGGACACTCCTACGGTGCTAAATGGGCTATGTTTGCTTCTTGTTTATACGAAAAGTTTGCCTGCACCGCCTGGAGTGATCCGGGTATCGTCTTTGATGAAACCAAAGATAATTATATCAATTATTGGGAACCTTGGTACTTGGGGTATTATCCCCCACCCTGGAAAAAAATCTGGAGCAACAACGGCAATAACTCTTCAACAAGTGTCTATGCCAGACTATGTAAAGAGGGGCATGATTTACATGAACTCCATTCTTTATTGGCTCCTCGCCCATTTCTCGTATCAGGAGGTTATTCTGATAATGTAGACAGATGGATTCCATTAAATCACTCTGTCGCAGTCAACCGGCTTTTGGGTTATCATCATCGAGTGGCAATGACGAACAGGCCCAAGCATGATCCTACTCCCGAATCAAACGAAACTATATATAAGTTCTTCGAATGGTTCTTAAAAAGAAAAACGCCAAAAGAAGATTAACAATGTATTATTCTTCGTTTTTTGAAGATAGTTTTTCGTTTTTGCCACCGCGCATGTCTTTGAAACAGAATACTTTTGTATCATTAACTAGTTAACCGGTCTAAAGAGACTATTGTTAGAAATTAAAATTTCAAATCGACGATCTAATATTTAAAAACTTATCATGCAATGAAGAAAATCAGATGGAATCCAAGGTTAGTAACCTCGTTGTTTATTACTCTTTTAATGTGCACTCTCGATTGTCTTGCACAAGAAGTAATAAAAGGGTTTGTGAAAGATGGTAATGATGAACCATTACCTGGCGTATCTGTAGCTGTCAAGGGTGCAACGAATGTCGGTACCATTACAAATGTTGACGGAAAATATAGCATTAATGCCCATAAGAATGACGTATTGGTATTCTCCTATATCGGAATGGTCAGCCAGGAAGTCAAAGTAGGTAATAAGACGAATATCAATATCACTCTTAAAGAAGATGTCTCCTCGCTGGATGAAATCGTAGTGGTAGGCTATGGAACTCAAAAGCGCGGTAGTCTGACCGCCGCCATATCTACTGTCTCCGATAAAGAAATACTTAAAGCCCCAACCATGGGAATCAGTAATATCATCGGTGCACGTGTTGCCGGTATTTCCGCCGTACAAGCCAGTGGACAACCCGGTGCGGATAATGCCTCCTTGTCCATACGCGGGCAAAGTGGTATTATCTATGTTATTGACGGCATCAGAAGAAGCGCAAGTGACTTCAACGGACTCGATCCGAATGAAATAGAATCTGTGTCTGTATTAAAGGATGCATCAGCCGTAGCCGTTTATGGTCTGGACGCAAATGGAGCATTCATTGTCACAACCAAAAAGGGACAAACAGATAAAGTCACCATTAGCTATACAGGTACTGTGGGTATCAGCCAGAATGCAGAAGAACAAGAATGGCTCGATGGACCGGGATATGCTTATTGGTACAATAAAGCCCGTCTTCTACAAGGTGATACGGAAGTGTTTACTGTCGACATGGTGCGCAAAATGCGCGAGGGTGTCGACGGATGGGGAAATACCAATTGGTACGATAAAGTATATGGAACCGGTGTTCGCCAACATCATAATATTTCAGCATCAGGAGGAAGTGAAAAGATTCGTTTCTTCACATCTATCGGTTATCTGGAAGAAAAAGGAAATATAGATAAGTTCAAATACCGTCGAATGAATCTTCGTTCTAATATCGACGCACAGTTGGCTAAAGGACTTAGTCTGTCATTAGGTGTTTCGGGGCGTATAGAAAAACGGGATGCTCCCAAATTTTCTGCCGATCCGGATGATTGGATGAATATTCCCCAACAGGTATGCTATGCTTTGCCATATGTACAGGATACTTATGAATATAATGGGAAAATATACGATGTTTCAACCCCGACTTCCGGTTCTCCGGTAGCTCCTATCGCATCCATATACGATTCAGGATATAACAGGTCCAACCAATCATATATGCAGTCTAATTTCAGTCTGAAATACGACACACCTTGGCTTAAAGGATTAAGTTTAAAATTTCAGGGAGCGTACGACTTAGTTCATGGGATGACTAAACAGTTGACCAAGCCGAATGAAGTCATGATTATGGATTTACCTAATGCAGCCACTACCACACTCACCTACCATAAGGACTACAGTGTGTTGAAAGATACACCTATATTATCCGAATCGGCATCACGCGCCCAAGAGTTCACTACGCAAACCAGTATCACGTATGATAACAAATTTGGAGATCACTCGATCGGAGTATTATTGCTGGCCGAAACACGGGAACGTAATAGCAACAATCTCGGTGTAACGGGAACCGGATTAGATTTCATTCAGTTGGATGAGTTGAACCAAATCACAGGATTCACCAAAGAGGGGAAAGAGCAACCTGCTATACCTTCGGGGAGAAGCAGCCAGACACGTGTAGCCGGTTTTGTAGGTCGTTTGAACTACAATTACGCTGACAAATATTATTTGGAGGCTTCACTACGCCACGATGGTAGTTATCTGTTTGGTGGTATGAACAAACGCTGGGTCACCCTGCCCGGTCTCTCTCTTGCCTGGAGAATCAATAATGAAAAATGGTTTCATGCTACTTGGGTAGACAATCTGAAATTAAGAGCAGGTATCGGAAAAACTGCAACCAGCGGTATCCAGCCTTTCCAATGGAGAAATACGATGAGCACATCCCCCAATTCTGTAGTAATAGGCGGAGCCAGTCAAACTGCTATCTATCCGTCCGTATTGGGAAATCCCAATTTGACATGGGCGCAATGCCTCAACTATAATATCGGAGTAGATGTAACTTTATGGAATGGATTATTAGGAATGGAACTGGATGCTTTTTATAAATATGAATATGACAAATTATCTTCCGTAACCGGTTCGCACACTCCTTCCATGGGAGGCTATTATTTTTCAACTGCAAACGTAAACAAAGCAGATTATAAGGGTTTTGATGTCACTTTTACACATCAGAACAGAATTGGAAGTTTCAGTTATGGAGCCAAATTAATCTGGTCATACGCATACGGAAGATGGCTCAAATATGCAGGTGACTCTGAAAATACACCGGAATACAGACGACTGACCGGAAAGCAAATCGGTTCGAAAATGGGATTCATTGCCCAAGGATTGTTCCAGAGTGAGGAAGAGATAGCCAACTCCGCTACCATGCCCGACCGACCGGCTTATCCCGGATATATCAAGTATATGGATAGAAATGGAGACGGTATTATAACCGTCAATCAAGATCAGGGGTATGTAGGTAAAAGTTCAAGACCGACCCACACAGGTTCTTTCAATTTATTTGGTAACTGGAAAGGATTCGATTTTGATATTTTGGCATCATGGGGGCTTGGCAGCGATGTTGCATTAACCGGAGTATATACGGCAACCGGTTCATCCGGAATCCAAAGCGCTACGGCCTTCACGCGTCCATTCTATCAGAATGGCAATGCACCAGTCTATCTGGTGGCAAACTCCTGGACACCCGAAAATACAAATGCAGAGTTCCCTTGTCTGGAAATCAATCCGAGAAGTTTGAATAACGGGCTGGCCTCCACATTCTGGTATCGTAACGGAAACTATTTGAGAATAAAAACAGCGCAAATAGGATACAATTTCCCTAAAAAATGGTTGAGTCCATTGGGAGTGGAAGCTCTTCGCCTCTATGTTGAGGGATACAATCTTCTGACTTTCAGCGCTGTGTCCAAGTACAACATCGACCCGGAATCTCCAGCTGTAAACAATGGATATTATCCGCAACAAAGGACTTATACACTTGGAGCTAAAATCACATTCTAAAATATACGCTATATGAAAAAGTTATCTATTAATATATCACTCTTCTTTGTGTTGCTGACTTTAAGTTCGTGCAACGACTGGCTGGATGAAGTAAAACAAACGACTACCGTTAGTGATGAAATCATCTGGCAAGATGAAACCCAGGTTGACAAATATGTGAATAGTTTCTATCCCCTCCTGCATGATTACGGTCAATTCGGGGAGGCCCAATTCTACGGAAGTTTTACAGAAAGTCTGACTGACGCATTTAAGTATGGTTCATATACGCTAGGACACAGAGCCGGCCATCCTAATCTTTATGTACTTACACCGGATGCTATCTCTCCGGATAACTGTCTATACAGTATCTGGCTACGTTCAACAGCATACAAACAGATCCGAGAAACAAACCAATTTCTATCTCTACAAAGAAAATATTCCGAATTTTCAGCAGATAGAAATAAGCTTTGGGAAGCTCAAGTACGCTTTTTCCGTGCATTTGTATATTTCCAGTTAGCCAAAAGGCATGGAGGTGTCATCTTGTATGACGATCTGCCAGTATCAACTAATAAAGCCCGCAGCAGTGCTGAAGAAACCTGGCAATTCATAGCCGACGATCTTGATTTTGCAGCCAATAATTTACCCAAGGAATGGGATGCGGCAAATAAAGGGCGTATCACCAAAGGAGCAGCCTATGCTCTGAAATCGAGAGCAATGTTATATGCCAAACGTTGGCAGGATGCCTATGATGCTGCTAATAATGTAATTGCACTCAAACTATATGGTCTGACGGACAAATATGAAGATGCATGGAAAGGGAATAATAAAGAAGCGATTCTGGAGTTTGATTATGATGCTGCCAACGGGCCTAATCATCTTTTCGACCGGTATTATGTACCACAATGTGATGGTTATGACAATGGTTCAACAGGAACTCCTACCCAGGAAATGGTAGAATGTTATGAAAGCAAAAATGGAGAAAAGATAGACTGGACACCCTGGCATGGCATTACTGATGAAACTCCTCCATACGACCAACTGGAACCTCGCTTCGCCGCAACTGTAATCTATAGAGGATGTACCTGGAAAGGGAAAAAGATGGATTGCAGCCTTGACGGAAAGAATGGTGTGTTTATGCCTTACCGGGAACAGGGTACTTCATACGGCAAAACCACAACCGGTTATTTTTTAAGGAAATTGTTAGATGAAACGCTGACAGACGTCAAAAATGGGAAAAGCGCCCAACCGTGGGTTGAAATTCGCTATGCAGAAGTTTTATTGAACAAAGCGGAAGCAGCTTATCGACTCAATAAGATCGGGGAAGCCCAAAGTGCAATGAATGAGGTACGCGCCAGAGTAAAAGTAAATTTACCGGGTAAATCCTCTACAGGCGAGGCTTGGTTCAAAGATTACAGAAATGAAAGAAAGGTTGAACTAGCCTATGAAGGGCATTTATTCTGGGATATGCGTCGTTGGGAATTAGCCCATATTGAATACAACAACTATCGCACACATGGCTTTAAAATCATTGGTGCTACCAATACATACGAATATGTTGATTGCGACGGACAGGACCGCAAGTTTATAAAGAAATTATATGTCCTTCCTGTACCGTCTGAAGAATTGAAGAATAACTCATTGATTGAGCAATATGATGAATGGAAATAACAATAAAACTCTTAGAACAATGAAAAACAAAATTATATCAATCATCCAGGCATTAGTTCTTCTATGGGGAGTAACTAGTTGTCACAGTCCTGAAGAGTTGGGTTCTGACATTCAACGCGAAGGTATCAACAGCATCACTGCATCGTTTCCGAACGATGACAGCAGCGAAAATAGTTTCAAAGGTGAGATAGATTATACCAATCATTCAATCACATTTGTTTTCCCATACAATTATCCCAAATTGTCGGATAATGTATTGCCGACCTCTGCACTAAAACGGGTAAGATTGAGTGCCAGTTTAGCAAATAATGTCAGTGTAACTCCACCATTACTTTATATGGATCTTACCCAAGACAACTATATCACAGTGAAAGATCAGACCTCCGGGACTAGTACCGAATTCAAAGTAATAGGTGAAATCCGTAAGAGCAACGAATGTAGCATCACCAAATTCGATATTCCTGCCATAGGGCTATTGGGAGTCATTAATGAAAACGAAAAAACAATTTCATTAGTAACCATAGATAATGTAGGGGAGCAGATAGCTAACATTGATATCTCACATGGAGCAACATGCAGTCCCAATCCCGAAACAGAAGCACTAGACTATGAACAAGAACAGACTATCGTCGTCACAGCACAGAATGGTATAGATAAAGCAACATATACGGTAAAAAAAGATATTCCGCAAAAAACTGTTGCAGGTATTCGCCAAGGAAGCGGTAAGCTATTATGGTCTAAAAGACTATCTGAAATAAGCGGTATTCTGCTACCGGGTAAAGTAACCGGGCTTGCAGTAGTCGACAAATATGTTGTCATCAACGAACGTGCCAATGATCGTGCCATTTACTTAAATAGCCAGACCGGAGAAATAGCAGGTTCTATGGATATCAGCCAATTTGCCGGTGATAATTCAAACTTCCATGCAACAGCAGATCGGGGAAATAATATTTTATTCTGCAGCTATACTCCATCAGGAGGTACTTTCACCGTATGGAAAGCTAATGGAGTGAATGAGAAACCACAGAAATATATTGAATATAAAACTGGCACTAATATAAGATTTGGTTGGAAGATCTCTATCCAGGGAGATTTGGATGCCAATGCCCTTATCACAACTCCGGTATTCCAAAAAGATAGTAAAGTACAATTCGCCCGCTGGCGTGTCATAAATGGTACTTTACAATCACAAAGTCCGGAATTTGTCATTATGAGTTCCTCTCTGCTGACTTCAAACTGGATTAAATGGGCGGATGTGATTTATGCTGATGACACCGACACTCAAAGTGACTATTTCTTGGCCAGCCATGTCACAGACACTTCTGCCAAACGCTATTTCTACTGGTTTAAAGGAACAGACAATAGCATAAAAGCGGCAAATACAGGTGCTCCGGGTAACACAATTATCAATGCCGTAGACTATGCCGTGTTCAACAAAGTACCTTATGTCATTTACAATCATGTAAATAGTTTCAACTATGCCGTAACTGGTTCTGATGCTGTCCGTATGTATGACCTTAGCAGCGGTTCATTCGATAACCAGATAGTAGTATGTCCGGACAAGATATATGGAGGTCGCGAGAATTCCGGTCAGAACACCGAAGGAACCGGAGATGTCGTATTTAAAGTTGCCAAAAATGGTTATTATCTATACGTTTATCTCGTATTCTCTAATGGAGGCATCGCCTGCTACCAATATGACTGTATTGATATGTAATACAAACAACCAGTAATCAACCTTATAATATACCACTAAATATGAAATTAAAAAATTTATGGTTAATAGCAGTTGCAATACTCATATACGCTTGCAATGCAGAAGAAACGAGATCGTGGGAAGTTACTTTTGATCCAAACAAGCCCAAAGATCCAAATGAACAAAGCATTATTAATGTGGCGGCAGGCAAATTCTATAAAATGAATGTTGTAGCCAACAGTGCCTATGCTGATAAAGCCCCTCTCGATCCCTGGACATCCGGCACCAAACTGACGGATGAGGAGACCGGTACCCTCTCGACTAAAAACAGAGGAGTCGGTTGGAATGCACAAACTGTAGAAGTAATAATTGATTTGGGATCATTACGCAGTATCACAGAAGTATCAGTACATGCTATTTCCGATCCGACATCACAAATTGTATTCCCTGCTCAAATAGAAGTATCAACCAGCAAGGACAAAAGCCAATGGGAAAAAGCAGCCTCACCAATTACCTATTCCGACAGCAACGGAAAGTCGGACGCTTGGGGAAAAACAGACTTTAGTAATGTAGCATGCAGATATGTGAAAGCGACTCTCAAATCTTCAGCTTCCACCAGTACGATGATGCTCATCGACGAAATCAAGGTAATGGGAGAATTTCATAATGACATGAAGTACGTCCCCGAAAAAGGATGTTATCATGGAGCATTCCCACCATTATACGGATTCGATCCGGAAGACCGCGAAGGAAGTACTGACCAGTGTGCCGTTGCCTTATTTGAAAAATTGGTGGGAAAACAACTATCTATGATCTTATGGTATCAGAATATGGAACCGGGACGAAATTTCAGCGAAATGCAAACAGTACGTGAGAAATACTGGGGAAAAAACTATCAGGGCAAATACCGATTCTTCCTTTACGGATGGCTGCCCGTCATTCCCACCCAGCAAATGGCAAATGGCGAACTTGACGATTTTCACAAATCATACTTCGCCGAAGTGGCTGCCCAAAAAGTACGTGACATGGGACCTATCTGGTTCAGACCAGCCAACGAAATGAATGGAAGCTGGACTCCGTATTACGGAGATCCCACAAACTATGTCAAGGCTTGGAGACGTATGTATAACATTGCAGAACAGTTGGGTGTCACTGCCTACAATGTCTTCGTATGGTCACCCAACAGTGTAAGCATGCCAGGTACAGAAGCAAACGCAATGAAAAACTATTATCCAGGAGATATGTATGTAGATTGGCTGGGAGTAAGCTGTTATCCACCATCGCTTAGTGCTACTTATCCGGAAGAAAGAAGATATCCGCTCACACTGATGCAAGGAATCAAGCAGGTATCGGCAGACAAGCCTATCATGATTAGTGAAGGAGGATACTCCAGCACATGCGACCACCAGAGATGGGTAAGAGAATGGTTTAAGCTGAAGGATGAAGAGCCACGTGTCAAGGCCGTCGTATGGGAGAATCACGAAAATGCAGAGAATGGTGACCGCCGTCTGCAAAGTGACCCTCTGGCACTTGAACTGTACAAGGAACTCGTCCAGGATCCTTACTGGCTTGATTTGATCCCGGATGCTGTGTACAGTGAAATTGAAACAAGAAAGAATAATTCAAAATAATCAAAGACAACAAGTATTCTAGTATGAAAAGACTGACTCCATATAGCTGGCTGATTCTGATTATATTCTCCTCCTGTCTGACTGGTAATAAAGTAGCAAGTACTGATAAACAGATAGAAAGTTTATTATCACAAATGACTTTGGAAGAGAAAATTGGAATGTTGCACAGTAACACGATGTTTTCAAGTACCGGTGTTCCAAGGCTTGGCATCCCCGACCTGCACTACTCCGACGGACCTCACGGAGTAAGATTTGAGGGAGTAGCCAATGGGTGGGAATCCGCCCGATGGGATAACGACGCATGTAGCTATCTACCTGCATTAAGCGCCTTAGCATCTACTTGGAACCGTGATCTGGCACAGCTATATGGAGAAGTTCTTGGAGCTGAATGTAAAGCACGCGGTAAGCATGTGAGCCTGGCTCCGGGAGTCAACATTCACCGTTCCTTACTCAATGGACGTAATTGGGAATATTTCAGCGAGGATCCTTTCTTCTCCGGTGAACTGGCTGTTCCATATATACAAGGAGTACAGTCACAGGGAGTAGCCTCTTGTGTGAAGCATTTTGCTCTGAATAGCCAGGCATACAACCAGTACAAAGTGAGTGTAGAAGTAGACGAACGCACCTTACACGAAATTTATCTTCCGGCTTTTGAAGCTGCCATACAACGAGGTGGAGCCATGGCAGCCATGGCGGCATATAACAAGGTTCGAGGGTTGTGGTGTACGGAAAGTCCTTATCTTCTTGATACTTTACTTCGTGATGAACTAGGATTTGACGGATTAGTCGTATCGGACTGGAATGCAGTCCATAACACAGAGCGAACAGCTCTGTGCGGTATGGATGTCGAAATGGGAACAAGCATCAAAGAAAATGGGAAATATGCTTTCAATAAATATTATTTGGCCGATCCTTTATTGAAGAAAGTACGTAATGGAGAGATTCCGGAAGAAGCCGTCAACAAAAAAGTACGTAATATTCTGAAATTGATGATTCGACTTGATTTAATAGGACAAGTTCCTTATGACACTACAGGTATGGCAGCCAAACTTGCAATACCTGCCCATACTAAGGCTGCCAGAGAAATAGCGGAGGAATCATTGGTATTATTGAAGAATTCCAAAGATATGCTACCACTAGACCCGGCACAATACAAGAATGTCGCAGTGATTGGCGCAAATGCAACCGAAGTATTTGCAGCAGGAGGTGGCAGTACAAAACTTAAAGCTAAATATGAAGTTACTCCTTTGGAAGGGCTACAAAATCTTTTAGATGGAAAAGCCCGGATCGAATATGCACCCGGTTATCAATTGAGTAAAAAGGCGTATAAGGTTGGTCATTGGTTCACGAACGAATTTGATAAATCCGATGAAGAGCTATATAAGAAAGCAATCAATACAGCTGCCCAAGCAGAATTGGTTATCTATATAGGTGGAACCTCCCACGAACATGGTTCTGACTGTGAAGGGTACGATAAGCCGAATTTAAAGCTTCCTTACCAACAGGACAGATTATTAAAAGGTATCCTGGAGGTTAATCCCAACACTGTAGTGGTACTAATCTCCGGTGGCCCCGTCGAAATAGGAGAATGGTATAATGATGCTACGGCATTACTGCACGGCAGTTTTCTAGGGATGGAAGGAGGAAATGCACTGGCACGTACATTGTTTGGAGAAGTCAATCCTTCGGGAAAACTGACTACTACCTGGTGTAAGCGTCTGGAAGATATGCCTGATCACGTATTTGGAGAATATCCGGGTATAAACGACACCGTCCGTTTCAAGGAAGGGCTTATGGTCGGCTACCGCTACTTCGATACTTACCGTGTAGTCCCCCAATTTGAATTCGGTTATGGATTATCCTATACCACTTTTACTTATTCAAACATAAAGATGAAACCTGTATGGAAAGACTCGGACACAGAGTTTGCCGTATCATTCACCATTACTAACACGGGAAAACGATATGGCCAGGAAATTGCACAGTTATATTTGCATCAAAACAAATGTTCTGTAGAACGCCCGTTTAAAGAATTAAAAGGGTTCACTAAGGTTGGCTTAAAACCGGGTGAATCCAAACAAGTCACTATCAAGTTACCGCGCCGCGCCTTACAATACTACGATACCGAAAGTAAATGCTGGAAAGACGAACCTGGCATGTTTACAGTATTAATAGGCGCATCGTCACGGGACATCAAATTACAGAAAGATTTCGAACTGAAAAAATAAAAACACATGGGAAACAATAACCTTATAAGCAGCAAAAAGACATACTACATATCAATTGCAATTCTGGCAGGGATGTTCTTTATCTTCGGATTTGTGTCGTGGGTCAATGCCATACTGATTCCATACTTCCGCATATCCTGTGAACTGACACATTTCGAATCCTACTTTGTCGCCTTTGCATTTTATATCGCCTACTTTGTAATGGCTATCCCCTCGGGAGTACTTCTCAAGAAAGTGGGATTCAAGCGAGGTATTATGTATGGTTTTATGCTTACCGCCTTAGGAGCTTTCTTATTTGTTCCGGCAGCATTAGCCCGTCAATTCGAGATATTCCTGGCCGGTCTATTTTCCATCGGCACCGGATTAGCCATATTGCAAACTGCCGCTAATCCTTATGTCACTATTATCGGTCCTATTGATAGTGCCGCCAAACGAATCAGTATTATGGGAATATGCAATAAATTCGCAGGTATCGTCTCACCACTCATATTTGCTGCATTGATATTAAATGTTACCGACAAGGAGCTTTTTGCCACTATAGAATCGGGGACTTTAGACATAGTCACAAAGAATGCTATGCTTGACGAATTAATACAACGCGTCATTGTGCCTTATGCTGTTCTAGGCGTTATTTTACTGCTTACCGGTATCGGTATCCGTTACTCCATTCTGCCTGAAATCAATACAGACGAAGAAAACAGCACGGAAGATACAGGTAGCCACCATCACACCAGAAAAAGTATTTTCGACTTTCCCTACCTTATCTTGGGAGCAGTGGCTATATTTCTTCATGTAGGAACACAGGTTATCGCAATTGATACAATCATCAATTATGCCAATTCGATGGGTATGGACCTGCTCGAAGCTAAAACATTTCCCTCATATACATTGGCCTGTACTATGATTGGTTACCTCCTGGGGATCCTGTTAATACCCAAATATGTTTCACAAAAAAATGCACTTATAGGTTGTACCATCATCGGATTACTCCTTTCATTCGGAGTTGTATTTGCAGATTTTGAAGTAACTCTGTTCGGTCATCATGCCAATGCCTCCATTTTCTTTCTGAATGCATTGGGTTTCCCGAATGCTTTAATCTACGCAGGTATCTGGCCACTTTCCATTCATGGACTAGGGAAATTCACCAAAACCGGTTCCTCTCTTCTTATTATGGGATTATGTGGCAATGCCATTCTGCCTCTGATATATGGTCATCTGGCAGATATGTATAGTCTGCGTTTCGGTTATTGGGTATTGATTCCCTGTTTTTTATATTTGGTTTTCTTTGCAGTTAAAGGTCATAAAATAGACTCCTGGAAATAAATTAAAAACGAAATAATATGGAAAGACTCATCATAACAAATGGAAAACTCATTCTACCAACAGGCATAGAAATGGGCCAAACATTGATATGCGAAAATGGAAAAATTGAGCAGATTATTCCCAATGAAAGCTATCAACCGCTCGTTGGTGACAAGGTAATAGACGCCCGTCAGAATTATGTTTCACCAGGATTCATCGACATGCATATCCACGGAGGAGGAGGACATGACTTCATGGATGGTACTGTCGAGGCTTTTCTCGGAGTGGCCGAAACACATGCCAAGTATGGTACTACCGCAATGGTTCCCACCACACTTACCAGCACTAACGAGGAGTTAATGACGACGTTTACCGTATATCGGAAAGCCAAAGAAATGAATATCAATGGTTCGCAGTTTATCGGTTTACATTTGGAAGGACCTTACTTTTCACCGAAACAATGTGGTGCGCAAGACCCGAACTTCCTGAAAAAGCCGCAAGCTGAAGAATACAATGCCATTCTGGAAGCCTCAAAAGATATTATCCGTTGGAGCGTAGCTCCAGAGTTGGAGGGTGCTCTAGCACTAGGGCAAACTCTGCAACAACATCATATTCTCCCCTCCATCGCTCATACCGACGCGATTTATGAAGAAGTTGAGAAAGCCTTTACAGCAGGTTATACACATGTGACCCACCTTTATTCGGCCATGTCATCAGTGACCCGCAAAAATGCTTTCCGCTATGCCGGAGTAGTAGAAGCCGCCTACTTGATTGAAGATATGACAGTGGAGATTATTGCCGATGGCATACATCTTCCGAAACCCCTGCTCCAATTCGTATACAAGTTCAAAGGAGTTGATAAAACAGCCCTCTGCACTGATGCCATGAGAGGAGCGGGTATGCCGGACGGTGAATCGATATTAGGTAGCCTCAACAATGGCCAGAAAGTCATTATCGAAGACGGAGTGGCCAAAATGCCGGATCGGAAAGCTTTTGCCGGTAGTGTTGCAACAACCGACCGGCTGGTTCGAACCATGATATATTTAGCCGGTGTTCCTCTCATTGACGCCGTCCGTATGATGAGCCTGACGCCCGCCCGTATTCTTCATATTGACAAAGAAAAAGGTTCTTTAGAAATCGGTAAGGATGCCGACATAGTCATTTTTGATAATCAAATAAATATAAATAATACAATATTAAAAGGCCATGTTATCTATACTAAATGAAACTAAGACCAAAGTTTTTCAGCAGGAACAATTAACAGTTCGAATTTTCCCGTCCATTCAAGAGATGGGCAGTGTAGCCGCAAAAGAAGTCGGCGACCAAATTTGTCGTTTATTGGAAAGCAAACCGGAAATAAATATGATTTTCGCCGCTGCCCCCTCACAAAATGAGTTTTTGAGTCATCTGATTCATGACAAACGCATCGACTGGACCAGAATAAACGCTTTTCATATGGATGAATACATCGGTATACATCCGGAAGCCCCACAAAGTTTTGGACATTTCCTTAGAATTCGTATCTTTGACAAAGTTCCTTTCAAGAAAGTCAACTATCTGAATGGTCTGGCGGAAAACCTTGAAGAGGAATGTCAGCGATATGCAGACTTGCTGACTAAGCATCCGGTTGACATCGTTTGTCTGGGAATTGGAGAAAATGGGCATATTGCTTTCAATGATCCGGATGTAGCAGACTTTAATGATCCCAAACTTGTGAAAGTAGTTGAGCTGGATCCAATATGTCGCCAACAGCAAGTCAATGAAAAATGCTTCATGACACTAGACTTAGTACCCAAAGAAGCTTTAACACTCACGATACCGGCTTTGCTAAGAGCTGAATGGATGTTTTGTATCGTCCCGTTCAAAAATAAAGCTCAAGCAGTCTATCAGACTGTTTATGGTGAAGTTTCAGAAAAATGTCCGGCCAGCATATTGCGAAGAAAAGAAAATTCTTCATTATATTTGGACCCGGAAAGTGCAAAAAGAATTAATTTATAAAGGATTATGAAAAACAGAATCTCACTTCTTCTTATACTACTGGCTATTAGCTTCAGTATACACGCACAAAAAGTTATGCGGATCGGAATTATTGGTCTGGACACATCCCATTCCACCGCTTTCACCGAACTGATTAATAGTGGTTCGGATGAGACCTTTTCCAAAGGTTTTAGGGTAGTAGCAGCGTATCCGTACGGTTCAAAGACTATTCAATCCAGTTACGAACGAATCCCCGGATACATTGAAAAGGTCAAAGCAAATGGCGTGGAAATCACCTCATCAATAGCAGATTTACTGGAAAAAGTAGACTGTGTCCTTTTGGAAACCAATGACGGCAGACTACATTTGGAACAAGCCGTCGAGGTATTCAAATCAGGTAAGATATGCTATATTGACAAACCTATCGGAGCTACTTTAGGAGATGCAATCGCTATTTATGAAATGGCAGAAAAATACAATGCGCCTGTTTTTTCCTCTTCTGCTCTTAGATTTACTCCTCAAAACCAGAAATTAAGAAATGGAGAATTTGGCAAAATCCTTGGAGCCGATTGTTATTCTCCTCACAAAGTGGAACCAACGCATCCGGATTTCGGTTTCTATGGTATTCATGGAGTAGAAACATTATACACAATTATGGGGACAGGATGCGAATCAGTCAACCGGATGTCTTCAGATAGAGGGGATATAGTAGTAGGACGATGGAAAGATGGTAGAATCGGAACTTTTAGGGCTATTATAAAGGGACCGCAAATTTATGGAGGAACAGCCTATACTTCCAAAGGGGCAATAACAGTAGGAGGTTATCAAGGATATAAAGCACTCCTTGAGCAGATTCTCAAATACTTCCAAACAGGAATCTCTCCTATCTCCAGAGAAGAAACAATTGAAATATTCACTTTCATGAAAGCATCCAATATGAGTAAAGAAGAGAATGGAAGAATTGTCACATTGGAAGAAGCTTACCAAAAAGGATGGAAAGACGCCCGGAAATTAATCAAAACCTATAATAAATAAGAAAATGAAATTTATATATAAAGGAATCGGGCTTATATCAATCTTATTTATAGTTGCTTCATGTTCTTTCTCCAAGAAACAGACTATGAATAAGGCGGAAGCCAATGATTCATGTAAAATAGAAGTAGTTGTTCTTGATCCAGGACATTTCCATGCCAGTCTGCTTCAGAAAGATGCATTAGCTGTTATTAATGATACCATCCGGATATACGCTCCTGAAGGAATAGGCGTCAATCAATACCTGGAAAGTATTGACTCTTACAACCATCGGCCAAAGTCTCCCACTACATGGAAGAAACAGGTATATACAGGCGAAGATTATCTCCAGAAAATGCTTTCAGATCATAAAGGTGATGTCGTAATTCTGGCTGGAAATAATCAGAAGAAGACACGATATATTATAGAATCTATCAAAGCCGGATATAATGTTCTTGCAGATAAGCCACTGGCTATTAACTCACAGGACTTCCAATTATTGACAGAGGCTTATCTGCTAGCACAACAAAAGGGGCTCCTTTTATATGATTTGATGACGGAGCGATATGATATTCTCAACATCATAGAAAAAGAGCTCTTACATCAAACAGAATTATTTGGAGAATTACAAAAAGGCTCACCGGACAACCCTTCTGTAATAATGGAAAGCGTACATCATTTCTTTAAAAAGGTTTCCGGTAAACCGCTGGTTCGTCCTGCATGGTACTATGATATAGCACAACAAGGAGAAGGAATTGCAGATGTAACAACACATTTGATAGATCTTATCAACTGGCAATGTTTTCCAGATGAAGCAATTCATTATCAATCGGATGTCAAAGTACTTTCGGCCAAACACTGGCCAACCCCAATCACATTGGCAGAGTTCAGCCAATCAACGCAAACAGACTCTTTCCCTATTTATCTGAATCAATACATAAAAAATGATGTATTGGAAGTTATGGCAAACGGAAGTCTCAACTACACCGTCAAAGGAATTTATATGGGAATGAAAGTCACATGGAATTATATGCCACCAGTTCATGGAGGAGATACGTTTACTTCTATCAAAAAAGGTAGCAAAGCAACTTTAAAAATTGTTCAAAATGAGAAGAATGGTTTTGTGAAAGAATTGTATATTCAGAAAAAGCCAAACATTGACAGCCATGCTTTTGAGACTCAATTACAAAAGACGATAGAACAACTTCAAGAAAGCTACCCGTTCTTATCCGTCAAAAATAAAAGTAACGGGATTTATCTTATTGATATACCACAGGAATACAGACTAGGACATGAAGAGCACTTCAGTAAAGTAGCAAAAGCTTTCCTGCATTATATACGTAACAAAAACATCCCGGAATGGGAAAACGAAAATACATTAACCAAATATTACATTACTACAACTGCTGTAGAAATGGCAAAGAAAGAAAATAAATAAGACAATAGGTGTTAGAGACAGGATGTAAATATTATAAAGATGAAGCCATGTTTCATGGCTTCATTCCTCATATCATGGGGACACGATTCGATATATTGCTTATTCATTCTGATGCAGAACGTTTAAACGGACTTTGGTGCCATATCATCAACGAGCTGGAACGTTTGGATAAGATCTTGAACCGTTTTGATCCCCACAGTGAGGTCTCCGGTATTAATAAACATGCTTTGCAAAGTTATATTCAAATTAGCAAAGAACTGGAGGAAATATTGCAACTTTGCCAATATTATTACGAAAACACCTTTCATCTATTTGACATTACATTAAAAGATTTCTCCAAAATACAAATTCACGACCATCAACGCATTTCCTTTGCATCTTCCACTATTTCACTCGATTTCGGAGGCTTTGCCAAAGGGTATGCTTTGAAGAAAATCAAAAAACTCATAGAACAAGAAAACATCAACCATGCATTTGTCAATTTCGGTAATAGCTCCATTCTGGGCATGGGACATCATCCTTATGGAGACAGTTGGAAAGTGAGTTTTCTGAATCCGTATAATCAGTCTCTTTTAAATGAGTTCAACCTTCAAAATACAGCATTATCCACTTCCGGTAATACGCTGCAATATACCGGACACATTATGAATCCACTTACGGGTTTATTTAATGAACAACGAAAAGCAAGCTCTATCATATCTACAGATCCGTTAGAGGCTGAAATTCTAAGTACCGTATGGATGATTGCGAATAAAGAACAACAGCAATTACTCACAGAGAATTTTAAAGATATACAAGCAACCCTATATGATTTATAACATGAAAGACAATAAAAAAGAAGGAGTAGACTTAGGGCTCAGACAATTTATAAAAAGTCTGGGATATGTTGCCGGAGGAACCGCTTTATTAGCTACCACTCCCTGGCTTACCTCCTGTACCCCCGAAAAATTGAAAGAGATTAAACATGAAAAAGCACGGATTGCTTTAATTGGCACAGGTTCCAGAGGGCAATACCACATCCATAACCTCAAGGAAATACCTCATGCACAAATTGTAGCCGTGTGTGACAATTATGCTCCCAATCTTCAGCAAGCATTGGAGCTTTGCCCGGATGCCAAGTCCTATACAGACTACCGTAAGCTGCTGGAATCGAAAGACATTGATGGAGTCATCATATCCACACCACTAAACTGGCACGCACCTATTGTGTTGGACGCATTAGCTGCCGGCAAACATGTCTTCTGTGAAAAAGCAATGGCACGCACCCTTGACGAGTGCAAGGCTATCTATGACACTTACAACCAGTCTGAAAAAGTACTCTACTTTTGTATGCAACGAATGTATGACGAGAAGTATATCAAAGGGATGCAAATGATTCATTCCGGACTGATCGGAGATGTGGTAGGAATGCGCTGTCATTGGTTCAGAAATGCGGACTGGCGTCGTCCTGTTCCCTCACCGGAATTGGAGCGCAAAATCAATTGGAGATTATATAAAGACAGTTCGGGCGGACTAATGACTGAACTAGCTTGCCATCAATTAGAAGTATGTAACTGGGCAGCTAAAAGAATGCCGGTAAGTATCATGGGGATGGGTGATATTGTTTACTGGAAAGACGGTCGTGAAGTATACGATAGTGTAAATGTGACTTATCGATATTCTGACGGAACCAAGATTGCCTACGAATCATTGATTTCCAATAAGTTCAATGGTATGGAAGATCAGATTCTAGGCCACAAAGGTACGATGGATATGGCTAAAGGTATTTATTACCTGGAAGAAGACCATTCTACTTCGGGCATCCGCCAACTGATTGACCAGGTAAAAGACAAAGCTTTTGCCGCTATACCAACAGCGGGCCCCAGCTGGCGACCGGAAACGAAAATGGAATACACTCCACATTTCATCATTGACGGAGATATTCACGTTAACAGCGGATTAAGTATGATCGGAGCAGATAAAGACGGTTCAGATATCATTCTATCCTCTTTCTGCCAATCTTGTATCACTGGAGAGAAAGCACAGAATGTAGTAGAAGAGGCTTATTGTTCTACGGTCCTTTGCTTACTAGGGAATCAAGCAATGGATGAACAACGCCATATCCTCTTCCCCGACGAATATAAAATACCCTATATGAAATTCTAAACTATGAAAGATATTATTATCACCTCAAAAAAGTTGAAACAAGAAAGGAATATCTTTCTTCTAAGTTTCCTGCTTGCATTTATCATCAATGTAATCGCAATCATTATCTATTCCCGCCCATGGATTGAAATAATATCCCAAATCGGGTATGTCATCGTGATTAGTTTTTTCATCTATCTTATCTTATGGATTCCCCGAGGAATCCTGATATTCTTGAGTCACCTTTTCCGAAGAAAAAAATAAGAGATTTACGTTTTTTGAAGGAGAATTGACGGAAAAGCTCATTCACATATTCTAATAACACCCTAATTTTGGAGAAAAATAGATACTATGACAACAAGAAGAGATTTTATCAAAAAAACAGTGGCAGGTACAGCTGCACTTTCATTAGGAAGCATACTTCCAGGATTCGGTTCAAGCCGTTATCAAGATATTCTGGGAGCTAACGAAAAAATACGTATCGGAGTCATTGGAGTGAATTCGAGAGGTAAGGCCCTGGCGCAAGGATTTGCCAAACTTCCAGATTGTGAAGTAACTTACATTTGTGATGTGGACTCAAGAGCATTAGAAAAATGTCAGGCTGCTATCCACAAAATAACCGGACGTACTCCCAAAGGAGAAAAAGACATTCGTAAGATGTTAGAGTCGAACGATTTTGAAGCAGTGGTGATTGCCACCCCTGACCATTGGCATGCCAAAGCAGCCATTATGGCTATGCAGGCCGGAAAGCATGTTTATCTGGAAAAACCGACCAGTCATAATCCGGCAGAAAATGAAATGTTGGTTCGAGCCGCTTTGAAATATAACCGGATTGTTCAAGTGGGTAACCAACGCCGCTCCTTTCCCAATGTAATTAAAGCTATGGAAGAAATCAAATCTGGTTCTATCGGAAAAGTGAGATATGCCAAATCTTGGTATGTCAATAATCGCCCTTCCATTGGAACAGGGAAAGTTGTACCTGTACCTGATTATCTGGATTGGGATTTATGGCAAGGTCCTGCCCCACGTGTTGCTGATTTCAAAGATAATTTCATCCATTATAACTGGCATTGGTTCTGGAATTGGGGAACAGGTGAAGCACTCAACAATGGAACCCACTTTGTTGATATACTCCGCTGGGGACTGGGCGTAGATTATCCTACAAAGGTTGATTCTATCGGAGGTCGGTATCGTTTTCAAGACGACTGGCAAACTCCTGACACACAACTCATCACCTTCCAATTTGGCGACGAAGCATCTTTTTCATGGGAAGGACGTAGTTGTAATACGATGCCGGTAGACGGATATGGAGTAGGAACCGCATTTTATGGAGAAACCGGAACTCTCTTCATTGGCGGTGGCAATGAATATAAAATTGCAGATATAAAAGGTAAAACGATTAAAGAGGTAAAAAGTGATTTAAAATTTGAGACCGGCAATCTGTTGAATCCATCCGAAAAGCTGGATGCCTTCCACTTCCGAAACTGGTTTGATGCCATTCGCAAAGGAACAAAGTTAAATTCCGGAATTGTAGATGCCTGTATCAGTACCCAGTTGGTACAATTAGGTAACATTGCCCAACGTGTCGGACATTCATTACAGATTGATCCGGGAAGTGGACGAATTCTCAACGATTTGGAAGCCAATAAACTTTGGGGAAGAGAGTACGAAAAAGGTTGGGAAATACGGGTTTAAATCATGTCCCCATTTCTCGTTTTTTCATCAGGTTATAATTTTACAGAAAGGCATGTCTTTGATAGGATATGCCTTTCTGTTTTCCTTCCGTAAAGCTGATTTATACCCTTTTAACACACGGAATATTCACCGTTTTTCATCGAAATCTCTTTTATTTTTGTATTTTTGCGTGCGTATGCGTTAAAATTATAGTATATACGAATTTTATGAGTGACGAAATCAACGAGATAACGGAAGAACATTCAGACTACAAACCGGCGGACGCGCGGGACGAAAGCGTAAAACATCAGTTAACAGGCATGTACCAGAATTGGTTTCTGGACTATGCTTCATATGTTATTCTGGAACGTGCCGTACCTCACATCAATGACGGTTTAAAGCCTGTGCAACGTCGTATCCTGCATTCTATGAAACGTCTGGATGACGGGCGGTATAACAAAGTGGCAAATATTGTGGGACACACCATGCAGTTCCACCCCCACGGTGATGCTTCTATCGGGGATGCCCTGGTACAGTTGGGACAAAAAGACCTGTTAATTGACTGTCAGGGTAACTGGGGTAATATCCTCACCGGAGACGGTGCGGCTGCTCCACGTTATATCGAGGCGCGTTTATCCAAGTTTGCGCTGGATGTTGTCTTCAATCCCAAAACTACCGAATGGAAATTGTCATACGACGGACGAAATAAGGAACCAGTCACTCTTCCTGTGAAATTCCCGTTATTACTGGCGCAGGGAGTGGAAGGTATCGCCGTTGGACTTTCTTCCAAGATATTGCCGCATAACTTCAACGAACTTTGTGATGCTTCCATCAGCTATCTGCGTGGGGAAGAATTCCAACTGTATCCCGATTTCCAGACAGGCGGCTCGATTGATGTAGCCAAATACAACGACGGAGAACGTGGCGGAGCAGTGAAAGTACGTGCCAAGATCAACAAGATTGATAACAAAACACTTGCAATCACAGAGATCCCTTATGGGAAAACCACTTCAACAGTGATCGACTCTATCCTGAAAGCTGTTGATAAAGGAAAAATCAAAATTCGCAAGGTAGACGATAACACAGCTGCCAACGTAGAAATATTAGTGCATCTGGCACCAGGTACATCATCGGACAAAACAATCGATGCATTGTACGCATTCACCGATTGCGAAGTAAGTATCTCACCCAACTGCTGCGTGATTGACGACAGCAAACCTCATTTCCTCACTGTCAGCAAAGTCTTGAAAAAGTCGGCAGACAACACGCTGGATTTGCTAAAGCAGGAACTGGAAATCAAGAAAAACGAAATACTGGAAGCGTTGCACTTTGCTTCGCTCGAAAAGATATTTATCGAAGAACGCATCTATAAGGACAAAGAGTTCGAACAATCCAAAGATATGGACGCAGCTTGTGCTCATATTGACGAACGCCTGACGCCTTATTATCCGAAATTTATCCGTGAAGTCACCAAAGAGGATATTCTCAAACTGATGGAAATCAAAATGGGACGTATTCTGAAATTCAATTCGGACAAAGCGGATGAACTGATTGCCAGGATGAAAGAAGAAGTGGCCGAGATTGATAATCATCTGGCTCACATCGTAGATTATACCGTCAACTGGTATCAGATGTTAAAAAACAAATACGGTAAGAACTTCCCGCGCCGTACGGAACTGCGTAACTTCGACACCATCGAAGCTGCCAAAGTAGTAGAAGCAAACGAGAAACTTTATATCAACCGCGAAGAAGGATTTATCGGAACAGCCTTGAAAAAAGACGAGTTCGTGGCATGTTGTTCGGATATCGATGATGTCATTATCTTCTTCCGCGACGGTAAGTATATCGTTACTCCTGTTGCCGACAAGAAATTCGTCGGCAAAAACGTTCTCTATGTCAATGTATTCAAGAAGAACGATAAACGTACGATCTACAATGTAGCCTACCGCGACGGAAAAGAAGGAACGACATACGTAAAACGTTTCGCCGTGACCTCTGTAGTTCGCGACCGCGAATATGATGTCACACAGGGAACTCCCGAATCACGGATTACCTATTTCAGCGCCAACCCGAATGGAGAAGCCGAAATCATCAAGGTGACACTGAAACCGAATCCGCGTGTACGCCGTATCATTTTCGAGCATGATTTCAGTGAGGTCAGCATCAAGGGACGTCAGGCACGAGGCGTGATTCTTACCCGCTTGCCGGTACATAAGATATCCCTGAAACAAAAAGGAGGTTCTACGCTCGGTGGACGTAAAGTATGGTTTGACCGTGACATACTCCGCCTCAACTATGACGGACGAGGTGAATATCTGGGTGAATTCCAAAGCGACGACAGCATATTGATTGTTCTGAACAACGGTGATTTCTATACTACCAACTTCGACTTGAGCAACCACTATGAAGATAATGTAAGCATCGTGGAGAAATTTGATCCTAACAAGATATGGACTGCCGCGCTTTACGATGCCGACCAACAGAATTATCCGTATCTGAAACGTTTCTGTTTTGAGGCCTCTAACCGTAAACAGAACTACTTGGGAGAAAATAAGAACAACCGTCTGATCCTGCTGACCGACGAGTACTATCCTCGCCTGGAAGTTATATTTGGCGGACACGACAATTTCCGTGATCCGTTGAATATCGATGCGGATGAATTCATTGCTGTCAAAGGTTTCAAAGCCAAGGGAAAACGTATCACTACCTATGCAGTGGAGACGATCAATGAGCTTGAACCAACTCGCTTCCCCGAACCCTCACAAGAACAACAGGAAGCTCCTGAAGAGGAGCCGGAAAATCTGGATCCGGACAGCGGCAAAAGCGAAGGCGATATTATTGATGAAATCACCGGGCAGATGAAATTATTCTGATGAAGAAAAAACTAATATACTTGGGGCTGACAGGTTGCATCCTGTTCGCCCTTTGCACAAGATTACAAGCGCAGATCGACAGTCTGCAAGCCCATCGGTATGTAACACGTGCCACCATGTATGGTATCGGATTTACTAACGTTTTCGACACCTATCTTTCACCGCAGGAATACAAAGGTATCGACTTCCGTGTTTCCCGTGAGTTGATTCGGATGACCAAGTTGTTTGATGGAAATGTATCTGTGCAGAACTTCTTTCAAGCAGACATCGGCTATACGCACAACCGGGCTGATAACAATAACACTTTCTCCGGATTAGTCAACTGGAACTATGGATTACATTACCAGTTCCGCCTGACAGATAATTTCAAATTATTAGCCGGAGGATTGATAGATGTCAACGGAGGCTTTGTCTATAATCTCCGGAACACCAACAATCCGGCATCCGCACGGGCATACGTCAATCTGGATGCCTCCGGAATGGCTATTTGGCACCTGAAAATCAAACGGTATCCGATGGTACTTCGTTATCAGGTCAATCTGCCGGTTATGGGAGTGATGTTCTCTCCCCACTACGGACAATCTTATTACGAGATATTCTCTTTGGGAAATTCGAGCGGAGTGATAAAATTCACCTCCCTGCACAATCAACCTTCGTTGCGACAGATGCTCTCCGTCGATCTGCCGATAGGATATACGAAAATGCGCTTCAGCTACCTGGCTGATTTGCAGCAATCCAACGTTAACAATATCAAGACACATACCTACTCACACGTATTCATGGTAGGATTTGTGAAAGACCTATACCGTATCCGAAATAAGAAAGGAACCGCTCTTCCTTCATCGGTTAGAGCTTACTAAGAGAACAAAATTTAATGTTGAAACTTCAAGTGAGAGATCAATTAATGATGAGAAATAAGATCAAACAAATACTTTGGCTGCTCTGCTGCCTTCCGGTGCTGACTGGTTGCATTGGGGAAGATGACTACGCCAATGATCCCAGAGGTAATTTCGAACAACTATGGAAGATCATTGACGAACAGTATTGTTTCCTGGATACGAAAGGTATTGACTGGGATGCTGTTCATGACAAATACAGCAGACTGATTATTCCGTCGATGTCCAATGATGACCTGTTCGACATCCTAAGTCAAATGCTTTATATCTTGAAAGACGGGCATGTCAATCTATCTTCTGCCAGTCGTATTTCTTATTACGATGCATGGTATCAGGGCTACCCCTGGAATTATAGAGAAGATATTCTTTATAACTATTATCTGGGTAGTGCCAATTCAGGCTATCGCACATCCGCTGGTCTTAAATATAAAATATTCGACAATAACATAGGATACATACGTTATGAAAGTTTCAGTGCCGGAGTTGGAGATGGCAATTTGGATGAGGTCCTTTACTATTTACAAATCTGCAATGGATTAATTATCGATGTCCGTGATAACGGAGGAGGTAATCTAACCAATTCTTCACGCATAGCTGCCCGGTTCACTGATAAACTGGCACTAACAGGATATATCCAACATAAGACAGGTCCGGGACACAATGATTTCTCAGAGATGGAACCCATTTATTTAGAACCCTCCAACAGTATTCGTTGGCAAAAAAAGGTCGTGATACTAACCAATCGTCGATGTTATAGTGCCACAAATGATTTTGTTAACATAATGCGCAGCTTAAACAATGATAACGAGGATAAAAGAATCATCCAGCTGGGCGATCAGACTGGTGGTGGATCAGGGCTGCCATTTTCATCAGAATTACCCAATGGCTGGAGCGTCCGCTTCTCTGCCAGCCCCCACTTTGATAAGTATGGAAAGTCATTGGAGGATGGAATAAAACCTGATGTATATGTAAATATGGATAAGATTCTGGAAGAAGGGATAGAGCAGGGCGACATAGAATCACAAAAGAAAGATCCACTGATTGAAAAGGCATTCGAAATCTTAAGTGAATAACTTTATTGCCGAATTATTTGCCAAATCAGAAAATCTTCCTATCTTTGCACCGCTAAACAAAAAAGCTACACATGCGGATGTGGCGTAATTGGTAGCCGCGCCAGACTTAGGATCTGGTGCCGTGAGGCGTGTAGGTTCGAGTCCTATCATCCGCACAAAAAAATAAACTAGAAGCCTTCAAGATACTATCTTGGAGGCTTTTTAATTGGTTAGACATGAATAAACATCAACTTTGCTGCATCGGTCACATCACTTTAGACAAAGTAGTCACTCCCCAAAACACTGTCTATATGCCGGGAGGAACGGCTTTTTATTGTTCACATGCCATCCGCCATTTTAACGACATCGATTACGCTTTAGTAACAGCAGTTGGTGCCACTGAAATGAACGTCGTGGAGCAACTACGTGAAATGGGTATTCATGTAACCGCCCTGCCAAGCAAATATTCCGTATACTTCGAGAATATCTATGGCGCCAATCCGGACGACCGTACTCAACGTGTATTAGCGAAAGCCGATCCGTTCACTGCCGGTCAGCTGAAAGATATAGATGCGCAAATCTACCATCTCGGCTCTCTGCTGGCAGACGACTTCTCGTTGGAAGTAATCAAAGAACTATCTCAAAAAGGGTTGATTGCAGTAGACTCACAAGGCTATTTACGTGAAGTGCGTGACACCCACGTCTATCCGGTGGATTGGATAGATAAGCGGGAGGCTCTGCAATATATCCATTTCCTGAAAGTCAACGAGCACGAGATGGAAGTGCTGACAGGTCTTTCCGATCCGCATGAAGCTGCCCGTCAATTATATGAATGGGGCGTGAAAGAAGTGCTTGTCACCTTGGGAAGCATGGGATCACTTATTTTCGACAGAAAAGACTTCTATCGTATTCCGGCATATAAACCCAAAGAAGTGGTAGATGCAACAGGGTGTGGAGACACTTACACCATCGGGTATCTATACCAACGGGTATCGGGTGCCGGCATCGAAGAAGCAGGACGTTTTGCAGCAGCCATGTCAACTTTAAAAATAGAGAAATCAGGTCCTTTCAATGGCAGCAAAGAAGATGTCATTCAATGTATGACCACTGCGGAACAGATGTTTTAAAACAGGAAATCATAAAACGAACAGCGTATATATAGGATATACCTCCCCCGACGGGTAATCCTCATCCCATTATTCAGGCACGAACAACACCGGTTCGTGCCTGACTTTTTTCAACAGTCACCTCTCTTTTAGTGTTAAAATCAACCATTCCCTCTTTTTTCCAAAATCTTTTTTGAATTTCGTTTGTTTCCTTTGTTACTCTTGCCAAAAGACGGCAGAAAAAAGACTTCAACCTAAATAATAACAAATGGAAAAATTTAATGCAATGAGGACTAGACTTTTACAACATCTTCAGAAAAAAGCCATCAGGTCAAAGAGCATCATGACGCTTGTTTGCCTGCTACTGGCCTCTGCATCAGCCTTTGCACAGACAAAGACGGTGACAGGAACAGTGACGGACGCTGCCAATGAACCATTGATCGGCGCATCGGTACTCGTACAAGGAACTTCCACCGGAACCATCACGGACATGGACGGTAAATATTCAATCTCTGTCACTCCGGAGGACGTACTGGCATTTTCATACGTGGGGATGACTTCGCAAACCATTAAAGTGGGGACACAGAACGTCATCAATGTCACTTTAAAAGAAGATTCACAAGTACTAGCCGAAACAGTCGTTATCGGATACGGTAGTGCAAAGAAAAGAGACTTGACAGGTTCTATCACCAATATCAAAGGAGAAGAGTTAGCCAACAAACCGGCAATGAATCCGCTATCTTCCCTTCAGGGGAAAGTGGCAGGTGTGCAGATTGTAAACTCCGGACGAGCCGGATCGGACCCGGAAATCCGTATTCGCGGAACAAACTCCATCAACGGATATAAACCGCTGTACATTGTCGACGGATTATTCAATGACAACATCAATTTCCTGAATCCGGAGGACATCGAATCTATGGAAATCCTGAAAGACCCGTCATCTCTGGCTATCTTCGGTGTTCGCGGTGCGAATGGTGTTATCATCATTACCACAAAGAAAGCCAAAGAGGGACAGACACTGGTCAATATTAATACTTCTTTCGGTTTCAAGAAAGTAGTGGATAAAGTGAAACTGGTGAATGGTTCACAATTCAAGGAACTATATAACGAACAGCTCGCCAATCAGAAAGATGACCCTTTCGATTATACCGGCTGGGATGCCAATACCGACTGGCAAGACGAAATTTTCCAGACTGCTTTCATTACAAACAATAACATCAGTATTACAGGGGCTTCGCCCAAACATAGTTTCTATCTGGGTGTAGGCTATTCTTACGAACAAGGCAACATCGAGCATGAGAAATTCAGTAAGGTAACCATCAACGCAAGTAATGATTATAAGATTACGGACTTTTTGAAAGTCGGTTTCCAATTCAACGGTGCACGTATGCTTCCTGCTGATTCCAAACAGGTATTGAATGCCCTGCGTGCAACTCCTATCGCTCCGGTGTATAACAACGAATACGGATTATATACGGCTCTGCCCGAATTCCAGAAAGCGCAGATCAACAACCCGATGGTAGACGTCGAATTGAAAGCGAATACTACCAAAGCGGAGAACTACCGGGCATCCGGTAACATTTATGGTGAGGTAGACTTCCTGAAACATTTCACGTTCAAAGCGATGTTCTCCATGGATTATGCGTCGAACAACGGACGGACGTATACACCGATCGTAAAAGTATACGATGCCACTGTCAACGGAGGGATCTCTACTTTGGGAACAGGCAAGACCGAGGTCAGCCAGTTTAAAGAGAATGAAACAAAAGTTCAGAGCGACTACCTGTTGACATACACCAACAGCTTTGATAATGGAAATCATAACCTGACAGCTACCGCCGGTTTTACTACCTATTATAATTCGTTGAGCCGATTGGACGGAGCACGCAAGCAGGGGGTCGGACTGGTTATTCCGGATAATCCGGACAAATGGTTTGTCAGCATCGGCGATGCAGCTACCGCTACCAATGGAAGTACTCAATGGGAACGCAGTACATTATCCGTACTTGCACGCGTGATCTACAACTATAAAGGCAAATACTTGTTCAACGGTTCTTTCCGCCGGGATGGTTCTTCCGCTTTCTCCTATACAGGAAATGAATGGCAGAACTTCTTCTCGCTGGGTGGAGGTTGGTTGATGTCCGAAGAAGAATTTATGAAAGACATCAAATGGCTGGATATGTTGAAAATCAAAGCATCTTACGGTACGTTAGGAAACCAGAACCTGGATAAAGCCTATCCTGCCGAACCCTTATTGACCAATGCTTATTCGGCCGTATTCGGTAAACCGTCCATCATTTATCCCGGATACCAGCTTGCCTATCTTCCTAATCCTAACCTGCGTTGGGAAAAAGTAGAAGCCTGGGAAGCCGGATTTGAAACGAACCTGCTTCGCAACCGCTTGCATTTTGAGGGTGTTTACTATAAGAAGAATACCAAAGATTTGTTAGCCGAAGTTCCCGGGATTTCCGGAACTATCCCCGGTATCGGAAACTTGGGAGAGATTCAGAATAAAGGAGTGGAAATGGCTGTAACCTGGCGCGATCAGATTGGTGACTGGGGATATTCCGTCAGTGCCAACCTGACTACTATCAAGAATGAGGTAAAAAGTCTTGTTCAGGAAGGATATTCCATCATTGCCGGAGATAAGCAGCAAAGTTACACAATGGCAGGTTATCCTATCGGATATTTCTATGGTTACAAAGTGGCAGGCGTTTATCAGTCACAAGCAGATATTGACGCATCACCCAAAAATACACTGGCTACCGTTACCCCCGGTGACCTGAAATTCGCCGATGTGAACGGTGACGGAGAAATCACCCCGGAAGACCGTACCATGATAGGCAACCCGACTCCAAAGGTCACTTACGGTTTTTCCCTCGGAGTAGACTACAAGAATTGGTCGTTAGGCATCGACATGATGGGACAAGGCGGAAACAAGATTTTCCGTACATGGGATAACTACAATTTTGCCCAGTTCAACTACCTGGAACAACGCTTGGACCGCTGGCACGGAGAAGGTACGTCCAACACCCAACCGTTGCTGAACACCAAACATTCCATCAACAACCTCAACTCCGACTATTACATTGAGGACGGCAAATTCTTCCGTATCCGTAATGTACAGTTAGCGTATACGTTCGACAAGAGCTTAATTGCCAAAATACGTCTGCAAGCTCTGAAAGTCTATGTCAACATACAGAACTTGAAGACATGGAAACATAACACCGGATATACTCCCGAACTTGGAGGAACTGCCACCGCATTCGGAGTAGATAACGGCAGTTATCCTGTACCTGCAGTCTATACCTTCGGTATCAACCTAACATTCTAGTGACAAGGTGCCACTGCCAGTTTTCCATGCGGAACACAACTTTAATCTTTAAAACTATCATTATATGAAACTGAATAAATATATATTTGCAACCCTTATTACTTCAACTACATTATTTCTAGGTAGTTGTAGTGACTTTCTGGATCGTAGTCCGCAAGGACAGTTCACGGAAGATGATAATCCGAACGCACTGGTCAACGGTAAGATTTATAATGTGTATACGCTGATGCGTAACTATGATGTCACTGCCGGACCTCCTGCGCTTGCCATCCACTGTTTCCGTTCCGAAGACTCGGAAAAAGGAAGTATTTCCAGTGACGGTTCTGACGTGGCCGAAATGTACGACGACTTCGTATACACACCGACCAACGGCCTGCTGGGTGCTTATTGGGGAAGGAATTATGCCATCATTTACCAATGTAATGACATCCTTACCGCTATTGCAGAGAAAGAGACAGCCGGACAGACAGAAGCTGAAGATATTATCAACAAAGGAGAAGCCTCTTTCTTCCGCGCTTATTGTTACTTCAATCTGGTAAGAGCTTTCGGCGAAGTTCCTTTGGTGACTTACAAAATCAACGACGCTTCGGAAGCCAATATCCCGAAGACAACCGCTGATAAAATCTATGAGCAGATTGACAAGGACCTGAAAACAGCAGAAGAGTCATTGCCGGAAACATGGAGTAGCGAATACACCGGACGACTGACTTGGGGAGCTGCCCGTTCCTTACACGCGCGTACTTATATGATGCGCAACGACTGGAACAATATGTACACAGCCTCCACCGATGTCATCAAAAAGGGGCTCTACAACTTAAAGACTCCGTATAATGAGATTTTCACGGATGATGGTGAAAATAACGGAGGTTCCATATTCGAGTTGCAATGTACAGCCACTGCCGCCCTTCCTCAAAGCGATGTTATCGGTAGCCAGTTCTGTGAAGTACAGGGTGTGCGCGGAGCAGGTCAATGGGACTTGGGCTGGGGATGGCACATGGCAACAGAATATATGGCGCAAGCCTACGAACAGGGTGATCCACGCAAAAACTCCACCCTACTCTACTTCCGCCACTCGGACAGCGAGCCTATCACTCCGGAAAACACCAACGAGCCATACGGCGAATCTCCGGTCTCTCCGGCAATGGGTGCTTACTTTAACAAGAAAGCCTATACCGACCCGGCTTTGCGTAAAGAATATACCAACAAAGGATTCTGGGTAAACATTCGTCTGATCCGCTACGCAGATGTACTGCTGATGGGAGCCGAATCAGCTAATGAAAAAGGTATTCCGGGTGAAGCAATCGACTATTTGGAACAAGTACGCGCACGCGCCAGAGGCACCAACAGCAATATATTACCTAAAGTGACGACTACCGATCAGGGAGAATTGCGTGAAGCCATCCGCCACGAACGCCGTGTGGAATTAGGGTTGGAATTCGACCGTTTCTATGACCTCGTTCGTTGGGGCATTGCAAAAGAAGTGTTGCACGCAGCCGGTAAAACCAATTATCAGGACAAAAACGCACTGCTTCCACTGCCGCAGACAGAGATCGACAAGTCTAAGGGAGTGTTAGTACAGAACCCCGACTACCAATAAGAAAGTTCCTCGGTGCCGAACGGTTGTTTCCTCGGTGCCGAAACTACTGTTCCTCGGTGTCGAACAATGTCCTCCTCGGTGCCGAACATTCAACGCATCAGGAGGACTTTATATGAATAGAGATAAAAGTAACTATAATAATATGATATACAAAAAGTTAAGACTATCCGTCCTGTTGTTTGCCGCAGGTTTTCTAACCGCGTCGGCACAAAAGTCGCCACAGGATATGGATCGTTTCATCGACGTATTGATGAATAAAATGACGCTGGAAGAAAAAATCGGACAGTTAAACCTTCCCGTCACCGGAGAGATCACTACGGGACAAGCTAAAAGCAGCGACATCGCCGCAAAAATCAAGAAAGGCGAAGTGGGAGGATTGTTCAATCTGAAAGGAGTAGAGAAAATACGTGAAGTACAGAAACAAGCTGTGGAAGATTCCCGGCTGGGTATTCCGTTATTGTTCGGGATGGACGTTATTCACGGATACGAAACGATGTTCCCTATCCCGCTCGGTTTGTCTTGCACCTGGGACATGACAGCCATTGAAGAGTCTGCCCGCATTGCAGCCGTAGAGGCAAGTGCCGATGGAATCTCATGGACTTTCAGCCCGATGGTGGATATTTCACGCGACCCTCGTTGGGGACGCGTATCCGAAGGTAGTGGCGAAGACCCGTTTCTCGGTGCCATGATTGCCGAAGCGATGGTGCGCGGCTATCAGGGGAAAAACATGGAACGGAATGACGAAATCATGGCCTGCGTAAAACACTTTGCGCTATATGGGGCAGGCGAAGCCGGCCGCGACTATAACACCGTGGATATGAGCCGCCAACGAATGTTCAATGATTATATGCTACCGTATGAAGCAGCCGTTGAAGCGGGTGTAGGTAGCGTGATGGCTTCTTTTAATGAAGTAGACGGTATTCCGGCCACTGCCAATAAATGGCTGATGACGGATATTCTCCGCGGACAGTGGGGATTCAACGGTTTTGTGGTAACTGATTATACCGGCATTTCAGAAATGATCGACCACGGTATCGGCGATCTTCAGACAGTATCCGCCCGTGCCATCAATGCCGGAGTGGATATGGATATGGTAAGCGAAGGTTTTGTAGGGACACTGAAGAAATCCGTTCAGGAAGGAAAAGTCTCTATGGAAACATTGAATACGGCTTGCCGTCGTATTCTGGAAGCCAAATATAAACTGGGATTGTTTGATAATCCTTATAAATATTGCGATCCGAAACGTCCGGCACGCGACATCTTTACCAAAGTCCATCGTGATGCAGCCCGCAGAATTGCAGCAGAAAGTTTCGTTCTTCTGAAGAATGACAGTCCCGACGGTAATCCGAACGGAAATCCGTTGTTGCCTTTCAACCCAAAAGGAAATATTGCAGTAATCGGTCCGTTGGCAAACAGCCGTAGCAATATGCCGGGTACATGGAGCGTAGCAGCTGTGCTCGACCGTTGCCCTTCTTTGGTAGAAGGATTGAAAGAGATGACAGCCGGAAAAGCGAATATCATGTACGCTAAAGGAAGCAACCTGATTAGTGATGCAAGTTACGAAGAACGGGCAACGATGTTCGGCCGTTCCCTGAACCGTGACAACCGCACCGACCAGCAGTTGTTGGACGAAGCATTGAACGTAGCCCGTCGGTCGGATATCATCATCGCAGCGCTAGGCGAATCTTCTGAAATGAGCGGTGAAAGCAGCAGTCGTACAGACTTGAATATTCCCGACGTACAACAGAATCTGTTGAAAGAACTTTTAAAGACAGGCAAACCGGTGGTACTGGTGTTATTCACCGGACGTCCGCTTACGCTGAATTGGGAACAGGAGCATGTGCCTGCCATTCTGAATGTATGGTTCGGAGGTAGTGAAGCCGCTTATGCCATTGGTGACGCCCTCTTCGGTTACGTCAATCCGGGTGGTAAACTGACTATGACTTTCCCGAAGAATGTCGGCCAGATACCTCTTTATTATGCGCACAAAAATACCGGACGCCCATTGAAAGATGGCAA
This sequence comes from Bacteroides sp. 3_1_13, assembly GCF_001185845.1. Classification (NCBI taxonomy): domain Bacteria; kingdom Pseudomonadati; phylum Bacteroidota; class Bacteroidia; order Bacteroidales; family Bacteroidaceae; genus Bacteroides; species Bacteroides sp. 3_1_13. The sequence continues at coordinate 1,666,366 of NZ_KQ236955.1, read as the reverse complement.
ATGGTTCGAGAAATTCCGCAGCAACTATCTCGATGTGGACAATGATCCGCTTTATCCGTTCGGTTACGGCCTTTCTTATACGACGTTCTCTTACAGTGACATCGACTTGAGTCATTCTTCCATGGACATGAACGGTTCGTTGACCGCGGCAGTGGAGGTTACCAATACCGGAACATGGCCCGGATCGGAAGTGGTACAGCTTTATATCCGCGACGTTGTGGGTAGCAGTACCCGTCCCGTCAAAGAGCTGAAAGGTTTCCAAAAGATATTCCTGGAACCGGGAGAAATGAAGATTGTCCGTTTCAAGATTGCTCCGGAAATGCTTCGATACTATAATTATGACTTGCAACTGGTTGCCGAACCGGGCGACTTTGAAGTGATGATCGGTACGAACAGCCGTGATGTGAGAACCGCGAAGTTCACGTTAAACTAAACTTTTATCACCTTGATTATGAACGATAAATATAAAAGAATAATAGAAATGAGTGCACTTCCACTCATGTTACTATTTCTATCCGCCGTTGCCCTGACTTTCCAGAGCTGTAAAGGGAAAAGCAAAAGCAACAACCTTTCCGCAGCCACCGACTCGTTATCGGACGACGCCCTGATGGATACCGTCCAGCGACGGACTTTCCTCTATTTCTGGGAAGGTGCCGAGCCGAATAGCGGCTTGGCTCCCGAACGTTATCATGTGGACGGCGTTTATCCAGAAAACGATGCCAACGTAGTCACTTCCGGCGGCAGCGGCTTCGGCATCATGGCTATCCTTACGGGAATCGACCGCGGTTACGTCACCCGCGAAGAGGGACTGGCACGAATGGAACGCATCGTTTCTTTCCTCGAAAAGGCAGACCGTTTCCATGGAGCCTACCCTCATTGGTGGTATGGTGATACGGGCAAGGTGAAACCATTCGGTCAGAAAGACAATGGTGGCGATCTGGTAGAGACCGCTTTCCTCATCCAAGGGCTACTGGCCGTACACCAATATTACGTCAACGGAAACGAGAAAGAGAAAGCCCTCGCCCAACGGATCGACCAGATTTGGCGGGATGTCGACTGGAACTGGTATCGGCAAGGCGGGCAAAACGTTCTTTACTGGCATTGGAGTCCGACGTATGGCTGGGAAATGAATTTCCCTGTACACGGCTACAACGAATGTATGATTATGTATATTCTTGCCGCCGCTTCTCCTACACACGGAGTACCTGCGGCTGTCTATCATGACGGTTGGGCACAGAACGGAGCCATCGTTTCTCCGCATAAAGTGGAAGGAATCGAGTTGCACCTCCGCTATCAGGGCACCGAAGCCGGACCGCTTTTCTGGGCTCAATACTCTTTCCTCGGACTTGATCCAGTGGGACTAAAAGATGAATACTGCCCCAGTTACTTCCACGAAATGCGCAACCTGACACTGGTGAACCGTGCTTACTGCATCCGCAACCCTAAACATTACAAAGGTTTCGGACCGGATTGTTGGGGACTGACTGCCAGCTACTCCGTCGATGGATATGCGGCTCATTCGCCCAATGAGCAGGAGGACAAAGGAGTGATCTCCCCTACCGCCGCACTTTCATCCATTGTCTATACACCGGAATATTCCATGCAAGTGATGCGCCATCTATATGGTATGGGAGATAAAGTGTTCGGTCCTTTCGGATTCTACGATGCTTTCAGCGAAACGGACAATTGGTATCCGCAACGTTATCTGGCTATCGACCAGGGTCCTATTGCTGTCATGATCGAAAACTACCGGACCGGATTATTATGGAACCTTTTCATGAGCCATCCCGACGTACAGGCCGGATTAACCAAACTTGGTTTTAACACCAACAAGCAAGACGTGAGACAGAAATAAGAGGGAATCCCGGTGTGCGGAAGTGGTCTACTGGCCACCTCCACCACCGGTGTTTCCACCTCCTCCGCCACCACCTTTCACATCGTCATTGTCGATGCTTCGTGCGGCTTTCTTCACACTGGCTTTCAACTCTCCAAGCCGATAGCTAATACTGAAACCGTAATACCGGCTCGGATATTTGCTCGAACTCTTCGAAATAAAGTTAGCTCCTTCTGTGTGATTATTGTAAGTTCTGTATTTCTCCAGAACATTGCTGCAATAAATATTCAAAGAAAGACGTTCTTCTTTCAGGAAAGAACGGCTCAATCCCAAACTATAATAACTATATCCTGAACCTTTTCCCTGCAAACTGATTCGGGGTGTGCTACCTCCGCCGTTCAGGCTCAAACGAACTTTTCCCGGTAAGGTCTGCTGAATTCCTCCATAAGCAGAAGCATTCCATCCATAATTATGCAGCTCTTGGGCAGGACTCCGCAAATCGCTATAATTGCCACGTCCATTGACGTAAATTCTCGTTTTAGGAGAAGCATTCCAGTTCAAATAAAAGTTCAATCCTGTTTCCCGGCTCTTTCCGATATTACCGTATGTGCTATACAGTGCACCGTAGGGAGCTTTATGCCCGCCTTCAAAGATTTCTCCGTCTTTATCAGTAATCAAGCGGCTGATTCTTTCAATTCCGTTGTTATTGAAAGAATGACGCAAAGAAAGATTGATGTTGAACTTGGACGTAAAACTGCTGTAAGACAAGTCGAACGAATGACTCTTCTCACTCTTCAGGTTCGGATTTCCCTGACTGATAAACATCGGATTCTGATTATCGAAATAAGGATTCAAATTCCAGATACCCGGACGCCAGATACGCATATTATATCCACCACGCAAATTCTGCGTCTTTCCTAGTTTTATTCCCAAGGAAACGGAAGGAACCAGATCACTAAAATTCGAATCAAAGTTCTCACCCGGACCCACCAGATACTTCACCTCTTGTATGGTTTGCTCATAACGCAATCCCGGTTTGAAAGTAAATCCCTTGTATTTCAGCGTATATCCGGCATAAGCAGAGAGAATATGATTCAAATGACGGTACTCGCTACTACGATTCTCATTATATGCATAGTTTTCACTTGCTCCCTCGGCTTCATAAAACCGATTATCACTGGAGTTACGTCGGAAAATATATTTGGCACCGGTTTCAATTGTATGCAGCTTTCCAATCGGAGTAGTATAGTCCACTTGGAAAGTCTGCTCCATCGTATTTGTCTTTCCGTCCGAATGGAAATTCTTTAATGACAATTCTTTGATGATATCCAGTTTATTCTCATCAGGCTCGATATCCAGATAAGTATTATATGAATCATTCGTTTGGGGTTGGGAATTGATTTTATAAGAAAGCGTAATCATTCGTTCTTTATTTTTTCGGGAAGTACGTTGATAGTCTATATTTCCGTTGATAGAATACCATGACCCTTTTCCATGATTGTCGGTTCTATAACGGTACGCAAAATCCTGTCGGTCAGCTCCGTGCATAATCGTATTTCCGTCACTGTTACTTTTGTCACTGCTGCCGTACATTCCGAAAGCCACGGTCAGCAACCTCAACGTATCAATCTCGTAACTGGCTTCCAAATTGCCATATTGGAAATTCCCTTTCGACTTGGAGCTACTTTCCGATTCCAGATATTTTTCATTCTCCTTATCCGGTTCGTAGTTTTCGCGGTAACTGTCGGAATAGCTGCGCGGGCTATTATTATAATTGTAGTTATAGTTGGCAGAAACAGTCAGTTTACCTTGTTTCACCATTGCGTAAGTGCCGGCACCTACTCCGTTATTATTAGCATTTCCTCTGAAAGTAGCCGTGTAGCCTTCAAATCCGGAACCTACTGTGACGATATTCAGAATACCTCCGATACCTTCCGCATCATATTTAGCTCCCGGTGAAGTTATCACCTCAATATATTTGATCGTGTTTGCCGGCATACTTTTCAGTACTTCCTTCGGATTATTACTCATCATATTATTGGGCTTTCCATTTACATGTATCTTGAAACTGCTACTGCCGTTCACCTGTACATTGTCTTCTCCATCCACCGTTACCAAAGGCACTTTCCGAAGCATCTCCAATATACTGTTTGATTTTGAGTCCGGATCATCTTCAATATTATATTCAATCTTATCCACATCTACCTTTACCAAAGGTTTTTGTGCAACTACCTCCACTCCTTTCAATACGTTATTGGCTTCTGAAGAAATCATTGTGCCCAAGTCAACCTCCTTCACGGACGGTTTTAGAGTAAATTCCTTTACTATCGGTGCTTTACCAATCGAAGAAATGGTGATGATGTAATTGCCCGCAGCGACATTCAGTTTCTCCTGAAATTTACCATTCGCCCCAGTCACCGCCATCTTGACTGCTTTATCCGGAGCAGTTTTCTTTGCTATTTTGATGGTAGCATACGGTTCTCCCTCTTGTGTTAAAGAATCAATAAGTACTCCTTTGACTGTATAAGAAGGAGCTGTGGATTTTTGTGCCCACCCCGCCACGGAGATAGCAAATACGAATAGAATTAGTAGTAACAGTCTGTGTTTCATGACTAGAAATATATTAGTTTATGTTTATTAGACGCAAGACATTCAAAAATGCTGCAAATTCGAGAGCCAAAAGTAGTTGGTTTATCTACACTTACGAATTTTTCGGAGTTAAGAATATAAAACGAATGGATAAAAAATCTTACTACAGTATATTTCTAGTATTTTTAAACATTTCTGTTTAGGGATATCTTTAAATATATCTATTCATGGGCATCTTTAAATTTTCTATTCAAGAGTACTTTTAGACATTTCCGCTCAACGGTATCGGTTATTCCTTATTTAAAAGAAGATAGAATGGTATTTACCGTCGTATCAACCATATCAGCCGCCTTAAGTGAGCGCAGATTCTTCCAACCCAGCAAGTACTAAAGTTCTCTTCATATTTCGTGAACACTTTCTCACAATCCCGAAGCCGGCTGTTTTGCCTTTTCATAGCTGTTTGTATCTCTTTCATTCGAGCTATTTGCTCTCTTTGATACAAGAGTTCTTTGTCTTGATAGCCAATAATTTCAGCATATAAGTTACAGATATTTGCTTTTTCAATACATAGGTCTTCCAATGTGTCGATATACTCGGCTGTAACTCGATCCTTATTCTGATGCAGGAATCCGATAAGGCTTTCTTCATCAACAGTGGTGATACCTTTCTCATACGACATCGGGAATCTTTTCATATCCGCCCAAAGCCAAATTACTTCTTTGTTGATTCCATACTTGGCCGCCGCTTCTTCTACGCTAATCCATTTTGGCATAATGCTTTTGTTTTAATGTGTTCCACAATAAAAATGGAGTATTATTTTGTTTATGTGGAGCAACGGGCATTCACGTTTTCTGTATTTCGGGCGGACGGGGAATTGTTTAGGTTAGACTTTTGGGGTAATCATAACCGACCGGACACAAAAAAGACGTGAATGCTGTTGCACCATTATCCGGAATCAAGGCCTAGCGAAACCCTCCCAAAAGATAATAATGACAACAGACACCCACGTCAATCGTTTATATATAACACATCTTTTACGGATATGTTGATATAAGCCGTTAACGTGGAATATCTGTCGCATCATCTCTCCTTGGTTTAAATCGCTAGATTCTGATTCCGAGAGATAACACTTACATATTCCTAATTTAAGTAATATATAGCGCCTCCCGCTAATTTCATCACGCTGATGAGCAGAAAGCGTATGACAAAGATATACATATTTTTTTAAATGTGGTGGAAATATGGAAATAAATGCTGGAAGTTATGTATATTCAACAAGCCGACTCAATTGTAATTCTTGGAGGATTTGGTTCAGGACAGCCATATCCCTAAAATTTGATTCATTCCTGCACTGATTTGAGCCGAAATATGATCTCACAATATTTCACTAGAGATTTAAAAAGTGAAAATTTGCTGTCATCTGTCACCTGTTTGCATTTAAACATCTGATTATAAACGCACTATAATGTGACGGCAACCTGTGACAACACGGTGACAGCATCTTTGTTATCACCGAAGAAAGTTCTAAGTTAGTTTCTCTAACTTGAAACTTTAGTTTCAGCAAGGAGAAACTAGAGTTTCATAGGTGAGAAACAATAGTTTCAAGGATAGTGAAACTTTAGTTTCAAACGTGCGACACTAGGGTTTCAAGGCTTGAAACTGGAGTTTCTAAGGCGGGAAAGCAAATACTTCCTTACGGCTAAGAAATATGAACGATGTAAGTTGTGATTCTTAAGAAAGAGAGAAGGAAAAGAAACGGTGACAGCAAAAGTGCTATCACCGTGTTGTCACACACTGCTGTCACATCATAATATATTTGTAATTAGACATTTAAACACAAACAGGTGACAGATGACAGCAAATTTTCACTTTTTAAATCTCTAGTAAAGTGTTGTGAGATTATATTTCAGCTCATTTCCACACGATTTTACTCATTTCCGTACCGTTTTGAATAAAATAATGGAGTATTCTGGAAACGTTGTGGTAAATCTGAAAAAGATGATTGAGTTTTTAAGATTCCCCGTTATCTTTTTATTATAAGATATGGGTCAAAGGTGAGGGTTGGTGAGGGTAGATTTATAACCTTTTATTTTATTATTTTCTATACTATCTCCTTTTTTATCTATAAAAAAAAATACGAAAGTTATAAATCTACCCTCACCAACCCTCACCTTTGACCCATTCATTAGCGCACCGTTTAACTCATTTCAGTACAGTTCTTTATTAAATGGGAATTTATCGGTTAAATGAGAATTTATCGGCTAGGCTGAAAGCCTTACAATTATATATTTATTGGGGTGCCCTGAAAGGGCTTAATTATATAGCGTAGGGCAACGCCCTACGAAAAAAACACACCAGCCACAAGCCCTGAAAGGGCGGAACTGTATACAATTATGCCCTTTCAGGGCGCAAATTCAGATTGTCGTTTTTACGTAGGGCGTTGCCCTACGCTATATAATTAAGCTCTTTCAGGGCACTCCGCAAAATTATCATTTAGCTCATTTCTGCACCAAATAAATCTATTTTTAAGGAGTGATTATCCTGAATCAAATCCCCCAATTTTCAGACTGCGCCAGCAAGCTCTCTCATACATAAAAATAAAAATCCTCTTTCAATCTATCACCACTCTGTAAATACGATGAATAAAGAGTTTCAGAACGATGGTGATAGGTTGAAAGAGGTATTGACAAAATCAATAGGGAGAGAAAGAATTATACTTCCTCTACAATTTTCCAATCACCAATACTTCTTGTCGCACTATCGAAGTTAACTCCTACTTTTACAACTTTCCGATGATCAGGCTGATAAGGAATAATATACCCCTTACTATTTATTTGCTCCAGTGCTTCCTCCGGAGTTCCATCTACCTTAAATTCAAAGACATAAATGGCATCTTGCATCTTTACTACCACGTCTGCCCGTCCGATTGCACTTTTCACCTCTGTATCTACATACTGCCCCATCAAACGGAACAACAAATAGAAAATTGTCTGATAATGTTTTTCCTGCTTATTTTCCAAATCATTGGGAATTGAAGCAAAGAAAGACCTTATTCTCTCCAGACATTCGGTCAGTTTTCCGGCACGCAAATCCTTGATAAAAGAGACTACATAAAAGGTATTCTCACGGGCAGGTAAATGCACATACGCGGGCATAAGAGATTCTATGAATCCTTTCCGCACTTCTTTGTTAGGATAAGCCAATGTGTAGAGTTGGAACTCCGGATCATATCCCTTGATGGTAAGATAGCCGCTTTGATAAAGTACAGGAAGAGGATCGGTAATAACACTCGTTGGCGCATCAAACTGTTCTGCAGTAGCCGTTGCACCATCCAATTCGCGAATATCAAAATTACTCTGCTGCAATATATTAATTAAAAAAGTAGGTGTCCCGGTAGAAAACCAGAAATTGGCATATTTCTTCTGTGCAAAAGCATTGAACAAACTGAATGGATTGTAAATGTCTTCGCAGTTCTCACTAAAATGATACCCGTCATACTGCTGCTTCAAATGCGTACAAGCCTCCTCGTAGGTTTCATTATTAGCCTGTGCCATCATTTCAATATCAGTTTTCAATTGTGTACGCAATTCCCGTTCGGTTATGCCACAGATAGCACTATAATCATCTCTCATGCTGATATTCTGCAAATTATTCAGTTCACTGAAAATACTCATTTGACTGAATTTGCTAATACCTGTCAGGAAAAGGAAACGAAGATATTCTCCTTGCGCTTTCAAGGGACTAAAGAATTTCCGCATTTCTTCTCGAAGTTCATTTTGCAGTTCCGGCAAATGGTTACTGTCTAATAAAGGAGCATCGTATTCGTCGATAAGTACTACTACCGGTTTGCCCGTCTGTTCATAAGCACGACGAATCACTCCCCGGAAACGTTCCGCAGGCGTACCTTCTACTTCTTCCTTTCCATAGAGTTTTTCCCAATCGTATAGGTTCAGATTCAACTGTCCCAAAAGGTCGGAAAGTGCTGTGTACTTTGTCATACTGAAATCAAGGTGCAACACCGGATAGACATTCCACTCTTTCTCCAAACGCTCCATTGCCAAACCTTGAAACAAGTCCTTCTTCCCCCGAAAATAAGCATCAAGAGTGGACACCAGCAAACTTTTTCCAAAACGACGGGGACGACTCAAAAAATAAACCTTATTGGTATTAGCCAAACGATAAATCAACTCCGTCTTATCTACATAAACGTTGTTATTATTGCGTAAGTCTTCAAAATTCTGTATCCCTATCGGGTATATTCTGAAAGTAGTATCAGTAGTATCCATAATGCCTATTCTTATAAAATTGAAATGTAGACAAATATAGGCATTAAAATATAGACTTCAAACAGTACGTACTGTTTTCTACACTCCATTCAGTTAAAAGCAACTATACTTATACTTTCCTCTTTTTAAAAGCAATGAAGTACCCGGAAATTTATTACCTTTGTGTAATTGATTTATAAAACCGGAGTATATGAGCACTAAAATTTATCCCATCGGCATACAGAATTTCGAAAAGATTCGTAATGACGGCTATTTATATATTGATAAAACGGCATTGATGTATCAAATGGTAAAAACCGGTAGTTACTATTTCTTAAGCCGCCCGCGCCGCTTCGGAAAGAGTCTGCTCATCTCTACTCTTGAAGCCTATTTTCAAGGAAAAAAAGAACTGTTTACAGGACTGGCTGTAGAAAGGTTGGAAAAGGATTGGATTAAATATCCGATACTACATCTGGACCTTAATATCGAAAAATATGATACGCCGGAAAGTCTGGATAATATACTCGAAAAATCGTTGACTGCATGGGAAAAGCTCTATGGTGCCGAGCCATCCGAACGCTCATTTTCTTTGCGTTTTGCCGGTATCATAGAACGCGCCTGCAAGCAGGCAGGACAACGCGTAGTTATTTTGGTAGATGAATACGACAAACCCATGTTACAAGCTATCGGCAATGAAGAGTTGCAAAAACAATTCCGGAATACCTTAAAACCATTCTATGGGGCACTCAAAACAATGGATGGCTATATAAAGTTCGCGTTCTTGACCGGCGTTACAAAGTTCGGCAAAGTCAGTGTGTTTAGCGACTTGAATAATTTGGATGACATCTCAATGCGAAAAGATTATATTGAAATCTGCGGTGTCAGCGATCAGGAGCTTCATGAAAACTTAGATATCGAACTTCATGAGTTTGCAGAGACGCAAAGTTTGTCGTATGACAAACTCTGTACAAAACTAAAAGAATATTATGATGGCTATCATTTTACACATAATTCTATCGGTATATATAATCCGTTTAGTCTGCTCAACGCTTTCAAATATAAAGAATTCGGCAGTTATTGGTTTGAGACGGGGACACCTACCTATCTGGTTAAGTTACTAAAAAAGCATCATTATGATCTGGAACGGATGGCACACGAAGAAACTGATGCACAAGTACTGAATAGCATCGACTCCGAATCAACCAACCCGATTCCAGTGATTTACCAAAGCGGATACCTCACCATTAAAGGATATGACGAACGTTTTGGCATATACCGTTTAGGTTTCCCCAACCGTGAAGTAGAAGAAGGATTCATTCGCTTTCTGCTTCCTTTTTACGCGAATGTGAATAAGGTGGAATCCCCATTTGAAGTTCAAAAATTCGTCCGTGAAGTAGAAACGGGAGATTATGATTCTTTCTTCCACCGCCTGCAGAGTTTCTTTGCCGATACGACTTACGAAGTAATCCGGGAGCAGGAACTACATTATGAGAACGTGCTTTTCATTGTTTTCAAATTGGTTGGTTTCTATACCAAAGTGGAATACCACACCAATAACGGACGCGTAGATCTCATTCTGCAAACAGACAAATTCATTTATATTATGGAATTCAAGCTAAACGGAACAGCAGAAGAGGCTTTACAGCAAATTAATGACAAACGCTATGCGCTGCCTTTCGAAGCGGATGGACGGAAACTATTCAAGATAGGGATTAACTTCAGTGAGAAGACCCGTAATATCGAAAAATGGGTGGTAGAATTCTGAAGTATACCCCGCCTTGAAAAGAGACTGTTATTATTAACGTGGTGATCTTATTCCAATCCCGGCCACGCTTTTGTTGAATACGTAGCCTCAAGCGCATTTTCTAAATTATCATTCAGACTCGGGAAGAAATCGATTCCTGTCTTTTCTTCCAGTTCGTCTATTGATAATGCATAGTCAACAAGTTTTATTGTTTTTGCAGGTTTATTGTCTGTATGTTCCATCCAGAAGGCAATAGCTTTGAAAGAATCTCCCTTTTTAAACAACAAAGCCATATAATAATATTTAGGAACAGGCTTGCTACGGTCGCCACCTATATATTCTTTGACTTGTTCTTCCTTATCAATCGTTCCGCCTTTTACTACATACAAGGTATCTGAAGCTGTACAGCTACGCCCCCATGATTGCACCTGTCCCTCCAATGCTAACCAAACACCTGTATTAAAATTGTTCCGTTGTGGGCTCATATTTGTATAATAAAAGGTCTGGTCGTTAGCATCTTGTTTATAAAGTCGATCAGCGGAAGCACAGAGGTGCCCTCTATCATAACCTTTTCTCCCAAAATCTGTTTGAGTACGCTGATATTCCATATCAAGAGAAGGGTCCGGAATAAAATTATCGCCACGAGTTGCCCCTTGCAGTCTAGTTTGATTATCGAATCGAAAAGCAACCCAACGGGAATGCTTCTTACTCTTATCGTATTCCATACTGAAAGAGGTTACTTTCTGCCCATTGAAAGTGGTGCAGTGTGTTACAAACACATCGTTTGCACCATTGCGAAGTGCAGGTAGTTCTACGATGCCAGTGGCAAAATTATTAGAGTTGTTGTTCTCGTCTTTATCACAAGCACAGAAATTTATACATAATAAACTTAATACTATAATATTACACTTCATTCGATCAGCCATTTCTTCATTTCACATAAAAAGAACAAGAGAGGTTGCTGTTTATGACAACCTCTCTTGCAGTCATATAGATAGTTTATATCACTTGATATTAATACCAAAAATTATAGCTCTTTTATCACTAGTTGCCCCTTCAGTAGTGAACTTAATTGTAGTCGCAGCTGTAACTCCGCTCATTGCATACTGATAGAAGTCTGTATCTGCCGGAGCAATTGTAAATGGAGGATTATCTGCAGCACCAGCCGTTTTTCCATCTAAAGCAATCACTTTGCTTGTTGCACCTCCTTCAAATGTACCACCATTTTCTATTACGACTGTCAATTGACCAGTTTTACCAGTCCAACCAACTGCAAAGAAAGACAATTTACTTGCACCTGCTTGCAACATTGGAGAGTTCCAAGAACCAAAAGCTTTGCTTGTTCCTAATTTCAAAATTGAATATTTCTGGCCTCCAATTACAACTTTTCCTCCAGATGCTTTATTAGCATCAGGATCTGTACCTTCCGGCAATGTTATACTGCTGGTATAGACCTTATCACCTGGCTGTTCCGGATCAGTTCCGCCACTTTCACCTGTTACATATTTCACGTTATCAATCTGATATGTAGGTAAACTCTTATTCACGCCTGTACTTACAACAGTATATTGGAATCCAACAAATCCTATTTTATCATTATAATCACTCAAATCGATATTGATACCTCTCACCCATTCAAAATTAGTTCCAGAAGTAGGAATTTGGTTAGCTACAACTTCATTCTTAACAACTGTTCCATCAGCACTTTTTTGTAAGAAGAAGACCTTCAATACCATATCATCTTTCCAATTTGCTCCCGCACAGTCAAATGTGAATTTATTAGCCGAATTAACAATAAAGGCGGGAGTAATAAACCATGCCTCCATTGTTGCATCAGCAGCTATATTATAAGGAGTTGCTTTAATATATTTATCACTACTGTAAGTTGCAGTTTGCCAAAGATTAGCTGCTTGAATAGCTTTATTTGTCCATCCTTCTAAAGTGTAGTTTTTATTCTGTTCTGTGATATCTTCAAAGTCTGCTTCAAAAGTTGTTTTAGGGTTAGAATCATCCAATCCGAATGGGTCATCACCACCCGGAGTTTCTGTTCCACCGCCTTCACCATATACAATATCATCAATCCCATAAGTTTGTACTTCTGCCCCACGCAATGCAACATATTGGAAGCCAACAAAACCATTCTGCCCCGCATAAGTACTTAAATCTACCTTTAAATCACTTGTCCATTGATATGTACCAGAAGTAGGGATACCAGTAACAGATATTTCATGGCGTTCCATTTTACCATCTTTCATCTGCAAGAAGAATACCTTCAGAGACATTGTTTCAGAATACTTATTTACAGTAGCTTTAAAAGTAAATTGCTTATCTGCATTAACTGTAAAATAAGGAGTCACAAACCAATATTCTGCTGTCTCACCACTATTTACTCCATAAGTTGAAGCTGCCAAATATTTTTGAGGATCATAAATAGCACCTTGCCAAATTCTATTTCCTTTAACAGCCTTATTAATCCAACCAGCTTTTGAATAATCTGCCTGATGTTGAACATCATCAAAATTATTAGATAAATCTACTAATGGAGCTACTGATGTGTCTAATCCCAGAGGATTATCAGGATCTAGGTCTTCTCCACCTTGTTCTTCGCCAATCTCTTTATTATTAAATACTGCAGCTGTTGTATTTATTAATGCTGCTTTTCCAAAACCAGCACTTAACTCACCTTGAATCAATAAGACTCCTCCTTTATTTTCAGGATGGTCTTTCAAGTTTAAAGCAGTAGACAGTTCACTTCCATTCTTTATTTTTACCGGCAAGCATTTGCTTTCATTAGTTTCATCAGGACTTTCAGCTATCAGCACATTAGATGTTATAGTAAAAGGAGCTGTAAAACTAGCCTTATTGCCTGCAAATTCTCCTTTATCATCATATACATTTTCTATAGCACCCACAATGTATCCCTGCACCCAAGCTATAGAACCATCTTGTTTCTGTTGTGCAGCCTCTATATTATATGGATTCTCTTTCGTACCATCACCCGTCAATCCCGGAACATCACCTTCTCCCAATATATCATAAGGAGCCGGTACATCACTACATGAACTAAATGTGAACACCGCAAGCAGTGTCAAGAATAAAGCATTTAGAATCTTTTTCATAATTATATGTGTTAATTGAATTAATTATTTCGTTTGATATCGCTTAAAGTACGAACAACAACCTCCCACTGGTTATTGTAACGCAACAAAATACCTGTAATATTTACACTACCTTGCGGCATTACTTCCATTGAGAAGTTTGCATAAGCACTGGTATAAAGGAATAGATTACTTCCACTCTGCGTACCGTCAGCATAAGTGAAATAACGTTTTACTGAACCTTCATCTCCTGGAGCATAAGTCGCTGTTCCATCTGCTTCGGAAAGTTTTATATCTTTGAAAGTAACCAGTACCGGAGCTTCTTTCAAGTCTATAGCAGCAAGATCAGCTGGAGTAGTAATTTCAATCGGTGTCAGTTCTGGATAGTATAATTTAGGTTCATTAATCAGACGTACATGTTGTTTCCATACATATTCCGGCATACGGCCTACAGAATTATTATATACTGTTCCGATCTGTGCCTGTTTACGATAGCTACCTATCTGCAAACCCTTACAGTCGATTACCACTTTCTGTCCTACCGGGCAGAATGCATACAATCCGGTTGCATTAACACCAATAACGATAGCACCTGTCTCATCTGCTACCACCAGCTTCTTATATAAGTTCCCACTTTCGTCATCGCAGGTAATCACTCCTTCAATGCGCGTTTCACCTTCGATAGTGGTATAGGTATCTTTACTTGTATCAATGAAATCATTGTATTTCTCTTTCAGCGCAGCTATTGAAATGGTGCGTCCTTCCGGGATTGAATTATTGCCATAAGCATTTCCCGTCACCGGATCATCATAGTTCTCACAGGAAGTGAGACCTGCGCCACATAGCAGCAATCCGGTACATAATATAGATAGTAATTTCTTCATAATTGTTTCTTCCTTTCTTATTGTTTTGGATTGATAACTACACATTCTTAAAATCTATAACCAATGTTCAAGAAAGCGTTGAACGGGAATGCGTAGAAATACTTAGAGTTCTTAGAAAACTTGTAAACACGTGCGTCACCGTCTTTGTAATTATCATCACGGTTCTGTTCGAAACCACCTGTACGCAAATCTGTATTGTTCAAGATATTAGTCAAACTCAAATTAAGGCTAATGCTCTTTCCATTGCGTAAACGAATGTATTTTCCGATGGAAGCATCCAACATAAATCCACCATCCAGTTTCTCCTGACCCGGTACATGGAGAACCGGATTTCCATTAGCATCTACGCCGGCACCATTTTTATCCAATACGCTGCCAAGACGACGATAGCTTGAGAAATCGATATATACACGATCATAATAGTTTCCGGTCAAATTGAAGAACCAACCTTTTACGTTATAATCCAAAGCAAGGCTATAAGCAGAAAGCGGAGTACCATTAGCACGCATACCTTTAGCATAAACACGATCGAGGTTTGACTCATTCTCACTTTCATATGTCAATACAGCATCCGGATTATTGGTGTATTTAGCTTCACTCCAAGTACCGATAGCCGTCAATGAAAGTTCACTTGTCAACTTAAAGGTAGCCGCTGCTTCTATTCCCCAATGTTCCTTTTCAATGCCATTCATAGAAAGATAAGTGAAACGTGCTTCGCTATCATTATAAAAAGCATCCATTTCTACCTGATTCTGGAAGCGAGTGTAATAACCAGTCAAACGTCCCATCACCCATGGAGTGTTGAAGTTATAAGTCAAATCACCACCAATGATGCGCTCTGTTTTCAAGTCTCTCACAAAGTCATTCTTAATACGTGGAGCAATAAAAGAGTTATAGGCCAACGGTGCACGTTCTTCATATCCGGCATTCAACGTGAAAGAATGGTTACCATTGATAGCCCAATTCAAACCGGCTTTTATACCTCCTTCAAGGAATTTAGCCGTACCGCTGCTACCAAGTGATTTCAACGGAGCACGTCCGTTTCTCATCAATCCATCGCGGAACATCTGTGTAGATCCTATCTTACCGGAAGCAAAATAGTTTAATGACCCGCCATTGTTACCCTGATAACGCACCCATGCACTCTGCTTATTCACATAGATGTTATAATCATAACCAAATTTATCACCTTCACCAATACGGCGGTTAGGATTATTAAGATCATTTTGCACCATACTGGAACTAGCTCCATGATCGCGCACTGCAAATTTGTCGACGTCAGTATAAAGCTGTCCGCCCAGCAAATCCTTCATTTTTTTATAATGCATACCTTTGGTTGTATTCACGGCAACTCCCGCAATGTAGCTGTTGTGTTCATTCCATTGATGATTGAATACCGAACTAAAGTTGAAAGCCAACTGATCATCATGACGTTCTTCTACATAATAAAGTGTCTCTTTACCTAATGCATTCGCCTGTTTATTGGCAAAATAAAGAGCATCCCAATCTAACTGACGATAAGCTTTATTATTTTTCCAATTATCTGTAACTTCATTAAACTGCTGCAATTCATCGGCAGTAGGAACAGATTCCCATACATCAAAGATTGAGCTAGGCAACTTTTTATAATAATCCGGGCGTGGATCGGCCGCATTACCATTCCAGCCTAGAGCACTTTTCCCATAGTTAGAATATTTGAATCCGGCACTTGTCACTAATTTCTTATTATCATCAATGGTGAAATTCCATGAAGCAATAGCCGATGGTTCGAACTGACGTACAATACGTGCATTTCGTTTTTCTCCATTCTGATATCCCCAGTTCGGATTATAATAATGACTGTTCGCTAAATAATAAGCTTCTTCGGTTGCCGCCATTTGCTGTCCTCTCTCTGTCGGTGTTCCCCAAGTTGCCAAAGAGAGACTATGGCGTTCGTTGAATACTTTCTCCGCACCGAGGAAGTAAGAAAAAGAATTATATTTGATTCCTTCAATATTTCCCTCATTACCCCAGCGATAACCTAATGATCCGGTAAATGCCCAACCATTGTTCATCAGACCTGTAGAATAAGTATACATTCCACGCAAAATGTAGTTGCGGTTACTACCTGACAGTGTTAGTTTTGAGCCAGCCGCATATTGGCTGGCACGTAAATTGATATTGGTGGCACCTCCTATCGCACCAAAAGTAAAGTTGTTAAATTCAAAAGGACCGATCCCTTCCTTATTACGGGTAGCATCGTTCAATCCTCCTATTAATCCGTAGCTGAAACGTCCTGTTTCTGCATCATTAAACTGTACCCCATTGATATACATGTCACTGTACTGGGAATCATATCCCCTTACACGAAATCTCATTGGGCTAAACAGATAACCTACATTTGACAGATAAACATCATTGTTAGAAGTGACCAATGCAGATGTGCTCTGTGCTGCATCATCATCCTCATTCAATTGTGATTCTGTAAACATGAAAGAAGCATTGTCCTCACGGGCGTTTTGCTTTGCCTTTTGCTGCGCAAAAAGTGCTGGCATTAAGCAAAATAGCACGATCGCTAACCCTAGTCGTTGTTTCATAATTTAATTTATATTAATGTTAATTGGTCTTTCATTTTGCAACATAAAAGAAATATGTTGTTACGCAAAATAACAAAGAATTTTATATATAACAATGTTTTTTGCAAAAAAAGTAACTAGCAAGGGTGGTTTTTCCGTTTTCTTTTTAGATATTTGTCATACAAATGACAAATTACCCACTTTTAAAATCAATTTTAAAGATGAAAAAAAGCTTAATGACTTTAGGTGTACTCGCTCTTTTTGTCCTCATGGCCTACGGACAAGAAAAGAAATTTGCCCTCTACAGTGTAGCGTTCTACAATATGGAGAATTTGTTTGACACCATTCATGATGAAGGTAAGAATGACTACGAGTATCTTCCTAACGGTACTAATCAGTGGAATACGATGAAGTATAAGGCTAAGCTGAAAAACATGTCGGAAATATTAAGTATGTTAAGTACCGACAAGTTACCAATGGGTCCCGCCATTATCGGCGTTTCTGAAATCGAAAATTACAGAGTATTGGAGGACATACTGAAACAACCTGCTTTAGCGGACAGAGGGTACCAATATGTTCACTACGAAGGAGCAGACCAACGTGGTGTGGACTGTGCTTTCTTCTATAATCCCAAATTGTTTGAACTGACAAATAGTAAACTCGTACCTTATGTATATATCAATGATACGGTGCATAAGACACGTGGTTTCCTGATTGCCAGCGGTAATATCGCAGGTGAGAAAATGCACTTTATCGTCAATCACTGGCCTTCGAGAGCAGCTACTTCTCCGGCGCGTGAACGCGCAGGGGAGCAGGTTAGAGCGATCAAAGACTCACTGTTAAGGGAAGACTCCGCAGCCAAAATTGTTATCATGGGGGATATGAATGACGACCCGATGGATAAAAGTATGGCCGTAGCACTTGGAGCTAAACGTAAGCCTGCTGATGTAGGACCTACAGATTTGTACAATCCTTGGTGGGATACTTTGAAAAAAGGATACGGAACTCTGATGTACAAAGGCAAATGGAATTTGTTCGATCAAATCGTATTCACCGGGAATTTATTGGGCACTGATCGCAGTACACTGAAATTCTATAAACATGAAATCTTCCGCCGTGATTTTATGTTCCAAAAAGAAGGGAAATACAAAGGTTATCCTAAACGGACGCAAGCAGGTGGTGTATGGCTAAATGGGTATAGCGATCACTTGCCTACTATTATTTATCTAATTAAAGAAGTGAAATGACAAAAGCATTATTTAAACTATTCATCCTGTTCATAGCCTGTAGCACTGCAATCTCATGTAGTGAGCAGGATTCGCCTGAACTTCCGGACAATCCGGGCAATACCAATCAAGGAATTGCCTCTATTGACCAAACGCAAATCAATGCAAATGGAGGCGGATTTATCATCCGTGTAAAAGCTGATGGCACATGGCAGGCTTCAAGCAGTGAGACTTGGTGTACATTGAGTAGAGCATCTGGCAATGGAAATGGCTCTATCAGTGGATATATGAAAGCAAATACCGGAGCTGAACGAAGTGTCATTATTACAATCATAGCAGGGAAAGAAAAAGCAGAGTTTACACTCAAACAATTAGCAGGCAATGGCTCAAATCCAGATCCTGATCCAGACCCGGAAAAGCCTTCAGGATATGCAGGGAGGATTGAAATTCCAGCTTTGCGTTCTGGAGATATGTATAAGTTCATCACACACACTACTAAAGAGAATAACAAAGAGATTATTACTTATAGCTATGAGTATGATTGTAACAAAATGCATTCTCGTTGGGTCGCATGCACTTTTAGCACCGCCACTTCTGACCAAGATGCAGGAAGAAATGAGAACTTTACAGAAGATCTTTCATTACCTCCAGCATACAGACTTGGAGAAAAA
Source organism: Bacteroides sp. 3_1_13 (assembly GCF_001185845.1). NCBI lineage: Bacteria > Pseudomonadati > Bacteroidota > Bacteroidia > Bacteroidales > Bacteroidaceae > Bacteroides > Bacteroides sp. 3_1_13. The sequence goes on along the minus strand of NZ_KQ236955.1, from coordinate 1,647,500 downwards.
GCTTTTTCTGGTTCTAACTACAGTAGAGGACATTTAATAGCTTCCGAAGACAGACAATATTCAGTAGCAGCCAACAAAAAAACATTCTACATGTCAAATATGAGTCCACAAATTCAAGATGGATTCAACGGAGGTATTTGGCTAAATTTAGAAAGACAAGTTCAAAGTAAAGGCTATAGCATTACTAATTCAAAAGATACATTATATGTAGTAAAAGGGGGAACAATTAGGGATGACCAGATACTAAAATATATATCTGATGGCTCTCATAATATAGCCGTTCCCAAATACTATTTTATGGCACTGTTATCCCTTAAAGATGGAAAATATTCTGCCATAGGGTATTGGTTTGAGCATAAATCTTATAATAGTAAAGAACCCTTTTCTAAATATGAGGTTACTATAGACGAGTTAGAAGCTAATACGGATATTGATTTTTTCCCTAATCTTCCTTCCGATATAGAAAAAGACGTAGAAAAGAGTAAAGACAACTGGAAATGGTAACAAGTCATACCACTACTTAAAGGTATTCAACAAATATCTCAACCTTGAATTTAAATGAAGAGTAAGTTCCTTTTTAATGAAATTTACTCTTCATTTTTTATCCATTTCACTTTATCGAGTATAGTCGATAAAAACACCTCTATTTTATCGATTATATTCGACAAAATAGAAGATTACTAGAACTAAGACCAATGAAAAACGATCAATTGCTCCCTTTTCTTAAATATAAAAGAACAGCAACAAAACAAGATTACAAGCAATTACCACACCGAATCCTCCCAAAATCCAAGGACGAAGTTTACTCCCCTTCCCTGCAAAGAATAGAGCATAGAACATATTTACCATTATATTACTAATAATAGCCTGCATACTACAAGCAGTAATTATCAATGCAGCCACACTGCCTGTATTTTGCAACAAGTTTAATATAAAAGGAGTTATATCACTAAAACCGGAAACAAAAGACAAGAGATTTAATCCGCCTGTGCCCGCATACACTAACGTATAGTGAGTTAAGAAAGTAAATATCACAAAGAGTACGGCAAAAATCAAAGCAACTTTAAATTCCAACGGGTTGCTACTATCATCCTCTTCTGTTTCAGCAGGCTGGTCTTCCGGCCGTTTTTGCCGGGAATGGATAAACCAGGCAACAATAGCTGCGACTACAGCCATAATCAATAGATATGGATAAATAGACAGAAAGATTTCTCTACTGAAAATAAGTATCAGTATCATAAATCGTAGAAACATCATGCTGACAGCCAACAGCATGGCAGCAACATAATCAGTAGCTTCCTGTTCAGAGGCCTTTCGGCTTTTACGGGCAAGTACCGAGATCGTAGCCGTACTGCTGTATAATCCACCAATAATACCGGAAACTAACGTTCCGGATTCATGGAATACATACCTTTTTAATAGATAAGAGAGATAGGAAATGCCGGATACTACTACCGTTGCCAACCAAATAGAATAAGGAGTAAGATTAATATCCGGAATCAGATTCTTATGCGGAAGCATCGGTAATATAATACCACTGATAGCCAAGAACTTGGCTAACGTAATCATTTCATCATTCTTCATCCGTTGCGCAAACTCCGTAAAAGTATGTTTGAGTTCAGTCAGCAGGAGCACAGTCACAACTACCATGACATAAAACCAAGAAGGTTGGGTAGCTACGATAGGAGCCATACAATAAGTAATCAGGGCAATAATGATGGTAGTTACACCAAAAACATGAAATTGTGATTGCTTTACATAATAGTTTAATCCCAACAGCAATCCCAATACCGCTCCACCTCCCATAAACAGACGCATATCCGTAGGGTCTAAGATATAAAGCAAGTAACCCAGTATACCAATAAAGGTAAAGGTGCGGTCAGTTCCGAAAAGAGTAGTCTCCCCCTCACGCTTCAGACTGATTCGACGTTGCGAAAGTCCAATTAATAAAGAAAACAAGGTTACTAAAACAAAAGTAACCAATTCACGCGGCACATAGCTGTACAACTGTTCCATATCCATACACTGCTCTCTTTTTTATATAAGAACAAATATACGGTTTATTTGTTAACGCTCACCACGTTTTATACGGTTTTTTCATTAGCTGTGAATTATAGTAGCGTATGTCGCCCGTTACCTCCTCACCAATAAAGTCGGGTTTTACAAAAGCCTCATCTTCCGATTCCAACTCTACTTCTGCCACAATAAGTCCTTCATTCTCACCATAAAACTCGTCGACTTCAAATACATGTTTGCCACTACGTACCAAATAACGGGTCTTGTCAATAATCCCCGGTTCGCAAAGCCTCATCAATTCTTCTGCTTCTGATAAGGCCAGCTCCTTTTCCCATTCATAACGACTGGTACCGGAAGCATTAGAAGCTCCCTTTATTGTCAGATAACCTTTTTCATCCCGAATACGAACCCGGACAGTACGCCCGCGAGCACTACTGATATACCCCTGCACAATATGACTCTGCGCAAAAGCCGAAGACTTGAATTCACCGATAACTAAAAATTTACGTTCTATTTCCTGTGCCATGGCACAAAGATAAATTAAAAATTGAAAATTGAGAATTAAAAAATGATAGTTTGATACCTCACATCATGTATCAGAAAACTACAATTCTTAATTCTCAATTTTCAAGTCTCAATTTATTTCAGAATCTCGTCATAAACTCAATCACGATTTTGTCCCGTTCCGATTCTTTTGGAACACCGGAGTTCTTATAGAAATATTTCTCGAAGTTCAGTCGGAGGTCAGCAATGAAAGCTTTGGAAAGACTTAGTGTGATTCCGCCTGTCACACGATGTCGGGCATAATCATTTATAATCAGAGCTTTTGTCGTTTCATCCATCTTGCCATCACTATGATCGGTCATCATATCATAGCGAGCCAGAAAGGAGATTTTATTGAATACTTTCTTTAATGGTAAATCGTAATTAATAAAACTATTCACTGCATGAACATCTTTAAATACTTCGTGACCGTACATTTTATATAAATATTCCGCCTCAATATGAAAACGGTCATTCTGATAATAGATACCGGCATCGTACATATTAATCCGCACATTTTCCGGTTTTATCATTTGGGTGCTGAGTGTCAGATTCCAGTTCTTATTAGGTAATAGCTGTGCTTTTATGGAATAATTCAGCGTTTTGTGCCATTCCTTTTGATTGGTCAAACCGGAGCCGTTGAATAATCCTCCTTCAAGGATGAAAGGGAAGCCACCTTTATTCGTATAACCAGCCGTCAAACCGACATCACGCACATTTCCTACTTGTTTAGCTATGAATGAGCGATTTGCAAAATACTGTTGATGTGGTGAACGGTGAGCGTCTATTGTGAAAGGAACGCGCATCTGACCAATCGTAAAATTCAGGTCTTTCACCGGAAAAACACGTGCATACGCATCAAGCATCTTGATAGAGCCTTCATCGGAAAGGTCGATTTCCGCTTTATAAGCAACTATCGGATGCACATTTCCCGAAACACTGAAGCGTGCATTACGTACTTCAAAACGGCTTTCACTTGTTTCTGTCTGGTATTCGTACTTTCCCCGGATTGTTCCGTGAATCTCCGGCAGATAATCCTTAAACTCCATGGTCTGTTTATCCAGCATCTTACCATCCCCGGCATCTTCTTTTACCTGTCCAAAGGCCATTGTCGCCAGCAAAAGCATGACGACGGTTGTTGTGATTCTACTCATTTCAGTTGTATGCTACTAAATTCACGGCAAAAGTACAACTGTGAGGATACACGAAGATGACAAATCGAATACAGGAAAATGACAGAAAAGTTACATTCATATTACATAGAATACAAATGCATTACAAAACAAAGAGTTCACCACAGATTACGCAGATTAACACAGATTGGATTTGATATTCATTCTATTAATAGCCAAACAGTCTGGGTTGACCGTGTAATTTGTGGTGAACTTATCAGCCGAAAAAGGAAAATGCAATCAGCATAATCAATGCCAAAATAATTAATGAGACGAACACTATTTTGACAACCTTTTGAGCTTGTTCTTCTTCTTTTTTGGTAATCGCTACTTTTTTCTTCCCCTTACTCATAATAGTTAGCTTTTAAGTTCAACGCTAACAAAGTAAGTACAAATCTTTTAACTTTCCAAAAATAACACTTGCTAATTTTATTTTTTATGATTCTTGTGAAGAAAACTCCATCAGATAAGCTTTGATAAAGCCATCTATTTTGCCATCCATCACACCGTTCACATCCGAAGTCTGATAGTTGGTACGATGATCTTTCACGCGACGGTCATCAAATACGTAGCTACGGATCTGGGACCCCCACTCGATCTTCTTCTTACCGGCTTCCACTTTCGCCTGTTCTGCCATACGGTGCTGCAATTCCTTATCATATAAGATAGAACGTAACTGACGCATTGCATTCTCACGATTCTTCGGTTGGTCACGGGTTTCGGTATTCTCGATCAGGATTTCTTCTTCCTCACCGGTATAAGGGTCTTTATACTGATAACGCAAACGGACACCGGACTCCACCTTATTCACATTCTGTCCACCGGCACCACCGCTTCGGAACGTATCCCAAGAGATATTGGCAGGCAAAATATTAACTTCAATACTGTCATCTACCAACGGAGTAACAAACACAGAAGCAAAAGAGGTCATACGTTTACCCTGCGCATTGTACGGAGAAACACGAACCAGGCGGTGCACACCGTTCTCTCCCTTCAAATAACCGTATGCAAAATCACCTTCAATATTGATAGTACAGGTTTTGATTCCGGCTTCGTCACCTTCCTGAAGGTTGGCAATGGTAGCTTTATAACCGTTGGTCTCGGCATAACGCAGATACATACGCATCAGCATAGAAGCCCAGTCCTGACTTTCCGTACCACCGGCACCTGAATTGATTTTCAACACACAATCCATCTGGTCGGCTTCGTCACGAAGCATATTTTTGAGTTCGAGTGCCTCTACCGCTTCACTAGCTTTGGCGTAAGCAGCGTCCACATCTTCCTCGGTCACCAGTTCTTCTTTATAGAAATCAAATGCCAGTTCAAGTTCATCTGCCAATGTCTTGAGTTCGTTGTAGCCTTCAATCCACTTTTGCAGGTCTTTCACCAATTTCATTTGAGCTTCGGCCTTCTTCTGGTCATCCCAAAATCCCGGAGCTTGTGTTCTTAATTGCTCTTCTTCGACTTGAATTTTCTTCCCGTCGATGTCAAAGATACCTCCTCAGCGCATCAGTGCGCTCTTTCACGTCTTTAAGTTGTTCAATAGTAATCATTTGATTTACAATTTTATTATTTACAAAATTCAGATATCGGGGGACAAAGATAAGCAAAAATCTGCTACCTTTGTTTTTGTTATTAAAATGTTGTCATATTATGAACAAACTATTGAAACTTTCTTGCTTGTCACTCTTCCTGACATAATCTCTGGGTACTTCGGACATGACACCGGAGGAACTGAAAAGTGAATTCTATCGCTTGGCTTGTACTTTCTACGTATCTCCAGGCAACGAACGTACGTATGTCGTACTCTCCGGACTGAATGAGAATATGCCGGAATCGGAGGCTGCATTCAAACTGGCTAAAGACGGATTAACGAACCGCCTGCGTACCGAACGTATCATCAAAGGTGACATCATCTGGAGTTATATCAATGCACAGGACCTAGGCCAAAACGTAGACCCACGTATCAAGCTCTACAATGATATACAGAACATGACGCTGAAAAACATTGCCGATTTCCAAAAGCAATGGGTAAAAGGACGCGCGTATGTTTATTGCATTCTGGGAGATAAGAAGGATTTGGAACTGGATAAGCTGAAAGCTGTAGGTCCTATTGAAGAATCGACGCAGGAGCAGATTTTCGGATACTAAAAAGGAACGAATAAACTAAGTATGTCCTCTAAATAAGTTTATACTATCAAAATCAAGAAGTTTTTCTTTATAAGGAATTTGTAAAAATGAAAACAATACAAACTAATTAGGGAGATGTACTTATAAATAATAAACGGTGAACAACTCTGCCAATTGCACAGATTTTGTTCACCGTTTTATTGTTTGCGACTTATCGTTTACGGTTTATCGTTTCATATTTAACGTTCACCGTCACCGTCCATCTCTTATTTCTCATTTTCTTCGTACATCTTTTCAATCTGCTCACTATAATTCTTGGCAACTACCGACCGTTTCAATTTCAACGTATTAGTCAGTTCTCCACGTTCCATACTGAACGGTTCGGGAAGCAGAGTGAAACGTTTGATTTGCTCATAGTGTGCAAACTGCTGTTGGAGTGTATCAATCCGTGCACGAAACAATCCTACAATCTTCGGATGTTTCAACAGTTCCTCCATATCTTTGTATTTAATGCCTTTTTCTTCCGCATACTCTTTCACAAACCCATATACAGGAACAATCAGAGCGGAAACAAACTTACGCTGATCGGCAATAATGGCAATCTGGTCAATATAACGGTCAATAACCAATTTCGTTTCCAAAGCTTGCGGAGCAACATATTTGCCGTTCGATGTTTTGAATAGGTCTTTAATGCGTTCCGTCAGGAAAAGCTGGCCATTTTTAAAGTAACCGGCATCACCTGTATGAAACCAGCCATCCGGTTCAATGGCAGCAGCCGTAGCTTCTGCTTTCTTATAATAACCTTTGGTAATCGTCTTGCCCCGAAGAAGAATTTCATTGTCTTCACCGATTTTCACTTCAATTCCCGGAAGTACAACACCTACTGAACCGATATCATAGCCAACCGGCAATGTACAAGATACAGTGGCCGTCGATTCCGTCAAACCATATCCTACCACCATATTGATTCCTACCGAATGGACAAATTCATTGATTTCATCGGGGACGGCAGCACCGGCAGTCGGGAAAAAGTTACCGTTCTCAATACCGATTGTTTTTTTCAGTAGAGAGTAGATTGTCTTTTCGTAGAATTTATATTTCAGTTGATTCATCACCGGAGGAGTCTTACCCAAACGCAGATAATCCAGATTATGGATTCTACCTACCCGGATAGCATCCAGCATCAGTGCTTTCTTCAACCCTGTTGTTTCGTTAATTTTCTCCTGTACACCTGCATATACTTTCTCCCAGAAACGGGGAACACTACACATCAGTGTCGGACGAATTTCCTTAATCGTTGTCTGAATATCCGCCGGACGAAGATTGATACAAATCTGCACTCCTTTATGAATACAGAGATAACACCATGCTTTCTCAAACACGTGTGTCAAGGGGAGGAAGTTCATAGATACATCCTTATCCGACATGGTCGTCAAACGGTCATCGTGTGTATGAAACTGTTCCAGATAACAGGAATGATGAAGCATGACGCCCTTCGGTTCACCCGTTGTGCCGGATGTATAGAGAATGTTTGCCAAGTCATCGTATGAAGCCCGTTCGGTACGCTCTTCTACCGTATCATTGTGAGGTAATCCCTCTCCCATCGCCATAAACTCATCAAAATAGATAGACGATACGTCGCGGGGATCTTTCACTACCGAACGGTCAAAAATAATCAGTTGTTGCAGAGAGGTGCAGAAACCAAAGATGCTGAAAGCAGCATCATACTGGTATTGCTCGCCTACAAAAAGGAAACGAATCTGCGCATCATTAATGATATATTGCGCCTGCGCAGGTGAACTCGTTGCATAAAACGGAATAGTAACAGCCCGATTGGCAAACGCGCCAAAGTCGACATAGAACCATTCGGGTTTATTTTGTGAAAATATACCGATATTCTCTTGTTCTTCTACTCCCAATGCCACGAAAGCATTAGCTGCTTGCCGTACTGATCCGGAGAACTGCTTCCATGAAATAGGAATCCATTGAGCTGTCTCATAGTCACGGTATTTTAAGGCTACCTTGTCGCCATATTTTTCGGCCTGACGATGGACCAGGACAGATAAATGATGATAAGTCATACTCTTTGTATTAGTAAATATGGTACAAAGGTATTAGTTTTATTTGAAACTATTGCTCAAAACGACTATCTTTGTGCAAATATTAAGGTATAGATAAAAGATTTGCACTATGAAATATGATATTCCGTATATGACAACAGAGGCTGTAAGCCTGCTTAAATCACTGATTAGTATTCCTTCAATCAGCCGGGAAGAAACCCAAGCTGCGGATTTCCTGCAAAACTATATTGAAATGGCAGGTATGCAGACGGGACGTAAAGGAAATAATGTGTGGTGCTTTAGTCCTATGTTTGATCTGAAGAAGCCGACTATTTTACTTAACTCCCACATAGACACAGTGAAACCTGTTAACGGTTGGCGGAAAGATCCGTTCACTCCACGTGAAGAAAACGGTAAGTTATATGGATTAGGAAGTAACGATGCCGGTGCCAGCGTTGTTTCGTTATTACAGGTGTTCCTGCAACTATGTCGTACTTCGCAGAAATATAATCTGATTTATCTGGCCTCTTGTGAAGAAGAAATTTCAGGCAAGAATGGCATTGAGAGTGTATTACAAGGGCTCCCTCCTGTTTCGTTCGCCATAGTAGGTGAACCTACAGAGATGCAACCCGCCATTGCCGAGAAGGGATTAATGGTACTAGATGTTACCGCAACAGGTAAAGCAGGCCACGCAGCACGTAACGAAGGAGACAATGCAATTTACAAAGTATTGGATGATATTGCCTGGTTCCGTGACTATCGTTTTGAGAAAGAATCGCCCTTGTTGGGTCCCGTGAAGATGAGTGTTACTGTTATCAATGCCGGTACACAACACAATGTGATTCCCGACAAATGTACTTTCATCGTCGATGTCCGGAGTAACGAGCTTTACTCAAATGAAGAACTGTTTGCTGAAATCAAAAAGCATATTTCCTGTGAAGCCCAAGCTCGTTCATTCCGTCTCAATTCTTCACGAATTGACGAGAAACACCCATTTGTACAGAAAGCTATGAAGTTAGGACGCGTTCCTTTTGGTTCTCCAACATTGTCCGACCAAGCCTTAATGTCCTTCCCATCGGTAAAAATTGGTCCGGGACGCTCGTCACGTTCACACACGGCAGAGGAATATATTATGCTGAAAGAGATAGAAGAAGCTATCGGACTTTATTTAGAGCTATTGGACGGGCTTCTGATTTAAGCCATAGCTATTCATACTTGCTGTAAGAAATCCGATATAACTTAACTGTCACAGCAAGTATGAATTGTCCACCAATACGAACAAATTCATCCAGATTAGCAAATCACGATACTATAATACAACAATCATTCCAACAGATTAAACAATGTCTTTTCCAGCTTCTTACTTCTTAAATCTTTTGCAACAACAATGCCCTTAGGATCTACAAGAAAAGTTTTGGGTATTGCATAAATACCATATACATCAGCAGCATCCACATTCAATACTTGTATCCAGTTCATTCCGAGTTCTTCAATAGCAGTCCTCCAAGGTTTCTGTTTCTTATCTATAGAGATGCTAATCACCTCAAATCCCTTAGAAGCATATTTCTCATAAGCAGCTTTCACATTGGGCATTTCATTCCGGCACGGACCGCACCATGAAGCCCAAAAGTCTATTAACACATACTTCCCCTTACCTACATAGTCGGACAACTGTTTTATCTCTCCAGCATTGTCTTTCACCTTAGCGTTCGGAAAACGTTCGCCAATCTTTATCTTAGCGTCCATTGCCTGCCGTTTCTTTTGTTCTTCACGCTCCTCCGGAGTCATTTTCTTTTCACGCTCGGCCTCAAAACGCCGGGCCATTTGCCTCATTTTTTCTAATTTATCTTTCACCAATACATGCTGCGAAAACACAGGAGAAGCCTCGCTCATCATATCTTCTAATAGACTGTAATACATAGACACCTCTTCTAAAGATAACAGAAATACTCCCACCAAACTGTTTTGGTGTTCTTCTACAAAAGCGCGAATCGAATCCCTCTGTGCCAAATCTATCTCCACATTTCTCCGCCATATTGCAGCAAATGTAGTATCCCGTTTCAGTGCTTCTCTAAAACTCCCTCCGGATTTCTGGCTCATAACAAGTGAAATATTACTTTTCACTATTTGTTTGTTATTATTTATCACCGACTGCATTCCTTTCCAAGCCACATCCAAAGTATCATTCAGCGGCGTACCTCCTACGGTCCTCGTGGTAAGATTGATCACAATCTTTCCTTTTTCGAGAATCAACGGATAGGTTTCTCCATCCCTATCCTTAATAAGTGCAATATTCGGTGTCTGACGTACACCAGAAAAAGAGAACTTTCCCTTTTTCACTTTTGCACTGTCGAGAACGACTTCTTTGGCTTTCTCTCCATCATCCATCAGACACAAATACAACAACTGATTATTCCATTTCTCACCAGCATTGCCTTTAATCGAAAACTTTCCTTGTGCAGAAGAAAATATAGCAATAGCACAAAACGTGCATAAAATCATAATTCGATTTCTCATATAGAATAAATTTATATCAAAAACAGTAAACACTCATGTTCAATACCTGCTATTATCATTTCAAATTCTAATAATCATTTGAACTAATAATAGATCTTCTTATTTTTCTTATCGGAAACGACCTGATAATCCTTCACCTTTATATTAAAATATGATTTAGACTTTCCATCGTCATTAGAAGGCAACTGTTCTTTATCTTTTTTGTGTGGCAACTCAAGAATATCTATTTCTTTCACACTTTTCTTCAGTTTCGGGAATAGAAGACTGATATAAATATATTTATGATTAAATCCTTTGACAGCCAATAGCCTCCCCATCGGAGCTCCACCATCATATCCCCGCACATTATACTCATCGCCACTTTTCTTATCGATAATCTTAAATCCCGGACTATAATACAACCATTGCCAATCCCAATAAATAGGTTGAATGAATGTCACTTTAGTATCATTCTTTCTCCTTTCAATCGAATATAAAGAAGGACTTGTAGACATCCCATTCTCATACGCTTTCTCATACACTTCTTCAGGAACTATAACTATACTATCGCTTGGAAGCATATAGGCTTGTGCATATAATTCTTTATCACGCTTCTTCTTTTGCTCATATTCTTTCAACCGCTGTTCACCTCTTTTTACTCGTTCACTTTTCTCCGGCATTATCTCTTTGAACATCTCTGTCTGGAGTTGCTGCACTAACAACGGCGTTGTCTCACGCATAACAATCAATGAAGCCTCTTTATATTTTTTACCTACGGGAGATTCATAAAATGCAGCAACAGCTTTTAATTCTTCCAATGTTAAATGCTTCTCATAAACAGGCATATACATTTCAAACACCTTATTTTCTACTTTCTCTTTCCAGTTTTTAGAGAACTCATTCCAATAAGCCTCATCCTTTTTCGGCGCATTTAATTTCATTATAGATGATAATCTCTGGAAAAAGTCATCCGTAGTAGTCGAAGTACCAGAAAAATCCATGATTTTCTTCAACGTTTCTTTGTACTCATCTGTCGCATTTGTATTTTGTGCAGAAGCTGGTAAAGTTAAAGTAAACAGTGCAATCATACACATCATTACTTTGGGAAGGAAAATGTTTTTCATAATTATCTGATTTTATTTATTTTGATTCCATATTTTATTTTGCATTTTTTACAAAGATACACATTAAATCTATATCATTTAATAGAATAGTACAATCAATGAGGCTACTATCCGGCTGCCCTGCAATGTATAGATAAACGAAATATCCCCTATTCATCCCTAATTATAACATTCATCCCCCTCTCTTATCAAAATGACTTTGAACAATTCATTTCATCTTTTGATATGATATTATTATCTTTTTCTCACATACTTCGTTCATTTTTCGTAATTAACGCTATCTTTGCAATAGGTCGCTAAATCTAAATAAGACTTTCAAAATACATAATATACGAATATGAAAAAGATTTTATTTTTATATATCATTCATCTAGGATTTGCCCTACAACCCATACAAATTCAAGCTTGTTGTCTCGACAATGAGGCTGTTCTCGCCAATGGGACTGCCATTATTCTACAATCACCTAAAGTGGACAATACCAAAACCATTCAGTTCATCAAAGATTTCTACGCAAACTACGTTTTTGGAGCAAAGAATTATGTTCCGGCAGTAAAAAAGCATTGTACAGCCAAATTGCAAAAGCAGCTGAAAGATAACTACGAGTATGACGGCGAAGGATATGCGATATGGAACTTCCGAACAGGTATGCAAGACGGACCAAGCGACATATCTAAAGTAACATCAGTAACTGCATTGGGAAATGGTTTATACAAGGTCAATTTCATTGATATGGGAATAAAGGGTAACCGTACTTTGAAAATTATCGACGTAAACGGGACACTGAAGTTCGATGCTATTAAATAATCCCCTCTAAGCAGATATATTATCAATTTAACAGATAACTAAAAAAGCCTTACTATTCAATCAAATAATGAAAGTAAATCATCTATAAGACTACATCTTTCACCACTTTCACCTTCTTCCCGAAACCTCCATCCAGAGCAGGAAAGCGGGTGAAAGCGACCATGCAAAAGCCCTTCTATCACGCTTTCACCATTTTCACCGACACACTTCAAATCGACGCTTACTCAAATCGTTTCCATTTACCGCCGGAGCACATCACGAGATACCCCGTAATAACCCGCTGCAGCCACATAAATCGGCTGCATACGTTTGCCGATATTTCGCAATTTACCTTCTTCCAGCAATCGCCGGAGATGACGATTCGCCGTAGTCCGTGTCATGCAGCATACTTCCTGAAAATCATAACGAAGCATTACGTCATGATCGGCGAAATATTCCTTCAGCCGCATATCTATCTCCACCTCCGACAAAGACTCCGAATGGCGCGCATACTTACTCCGGCTAGCTTTGACACCTACCAATTCACCCCGCAGGCGAGCATCCGGACGGAAACCGATTGTTTTCAGTTCCATCTTCGACCATTTGTTTTTAGTACTGCGGGTCACCTTTTGCGTGCTCCTCAAAATAGGGGCAAAATAGCCTAGCCCCTCGATATGTACCTCGCGTCCTTCACGTAGTTCTTCACCACAAATTTGGGCAAGCATCTCGAACGCATTTTTTACATCACCTACGGAAAGCGAACTGCGTCCGTGAATCATCCGGCACAGTTTATCCGTTCCCACCTTACCATTCAAAAAAATGCGGGGATGCAAACCTTTCTCTTCCGAATCGTCGGACTCACCGGGATTCTCATACCAATCGTAAAGTATAGCCATTAGTAGTTAACGTTTTGATAGTGAATATATTTCATGTAAAAACTTTACAGGGAAAACGCACGAGTGCTAATTGTTTAATAATCAATAGTTCCCTTCTCTTCTCAAAACTTATTTAATGGCAATACTCTTGTATATCTAATAATAAATAAAGTCTTCCTAGTTACTTTTCCTCATATAGACGTGTCACAACTTTACATGGTCATGCCACCTATTGCTTTCATCCTTTTTAATCTTCGGGCTTCTTCAATTGATATATTGATTATTTATATTGTATTCATTCTGGTATTTCATTATCTTCACGTCTAAATAATAAACAGTAATGGATAAGATTGCAAAGGATTTTTTAATAAATGACGAATTGGCACGTCATATGGCTAGTATGTCTGAAGCTATTGATACAATAGACCCACGTGAAAAGAATAAAGTCACTTATTCGGGCAAATTGATAATGCTTGTCACTTTATCGGGTGTTTTTTGTGATTGTCAGAGTTGGAATGATATAGCAGACTTCGCCCGTTATAAGAAAGATTTTCTTAGGAGATTCATACCGGATTTAGAAACTACCCCCTCACATGATACATTACGCCGATTTTTTTGTATCATAAAAACAGAAAGATTAGAGAGTTGTTACAGAGAATGGGCCTGTAATATGAGAGGTGATTCACCGTCCATAGAAGATTGCGACTGGTCGAAAGTTCAAATAGGTGAGGGTAATGATCTTTATACGAATAGACATATAGCTATTGACGGGAAAACGATCTGTGGTGCCATCAATGCTGATAAACTGGTACAAGAGTCGGCGGGTAAAATAACAAAGGAGCAGGCAGCATCAGCCAAACTTCATATTGTCAGTGCCTTTCTTTCTGATATGAGTCTGTCATTAGGGCAGGAACGGGTCTCAATAAAAGAGAATGAAATAGTAGCAATACCCAAATTACTGGACGACATTGATATACGACAAGGAGATGTAGTTACCATCGATGCACTTGGCACCCAAAAGAAGATTGTAGAAAAAATAACAGAGAAACAAGCCGATTATCTTTTAGAGGTGAAAGATAATCATTTAAAACTAAGGGAAAATATCGAAAACGATGCGGAGTACTTGCTAATTTCCGGAAGAGAAAATGATTTTATCAAAAGAGCTGAAGAAACCACAGAAGGTCATGGATTTATGGTGACAAGGACCTGCATATCCTGCTCTGAACCCAGTAGATTAGGGTTCTGTTATCGCGATTGGAAGAATCTTAGGACTTATGGAATAATAAAGACCGAGAAAATAAATATAGCCACAGGGGAAATACAGAATGAGAAACATTGTTTCATCTCTTCATTAGTGAACAATCCAGAGCTTATTCTTAAATATAAGAGAAAGCATTGGGCGGTAGAAAATGGATTGCATTGGCAGTTGGATGTTACATTTAATGAAGATGATGGAAGAAAAATGATGAATTCGGCACAAAACTTTTCCACTTTAACTAAAATGGCATTGACCATTTTGAAGAATTATCAGGATGAAGACAAGAAGACTTCTGTCAATAGGAAAAGGAAGAAGGCTGGATGGAGTGATGAGTATCTAACTAATTTGATAAACAACTTTATTAAAGCGTTTTAACTCGTGCGTTTTCCCTGAAAAACTTTAAGTTTATTATCAAACCACTACCGTGGTTCATTTAAATCACACTCGTTATCCAATTAAATCACTCTTGTCATTTGATTGGACCACGAAAGTGAATCAACAATAACTCTTCGTCAAAGATACGATAAAAAATAGAGAAAAGGACGATAAGAAGCCGACTTCTTCAGGTACGTAGAAATTTATATTTTTTCCGGAGAAATACTTGCAAACCGATATCATCCTATAGTACATTCGCAGTATCAGCGCTGAACAATAAACCGATTTTAATCACTTAAAAATAGAAAAAATAATGAATGCAATAACATTGATATGGAGACAGGTCTTGAAGGAACTAAAATTGTTTCAAATGAAGGAGAACAAAGAAGATGCAGTTGAGAAAACAGACAAAGAGCCACAGAAAACGCTAAAATGTCATGAAGATATATATACTGCTCCCCTACCGGACGCTGCACCGCCTACTGAAAGGGAGAAAGAGACAGAACGAAAACAACCGGTCCGATTAACCCAAGAGGTACGTACATTCCTGCAAAAACAGTATGATTTTCGTTACAACCTATTGACGGAAGAAACGGAATATCGTCCTGCCAACAAACGTGCCGTTCCTTTCGAACCTGTAAGTAAGCGGGAACTGAACACTTTCTGCATGGAAGCACACGACCAGGGCATATCCTGCTGGGATAAAGACTTGAGCCGTTACATCTATTCCACTTGTATTCCTGAATACCATCCTTTCCGGCTTTACATGGAAGAACTGCCCGGCTGGGATGGGACAGACAGACTGGAGGCTTTGGCGCAGCGTGTCTCTGACAATCAGCTCTGGATAAAAAGCTTCCATACCTGGATGCTGGGACTCACCGCCCAATGGTTAGGCATGACGGGAATACATGCCAACAGCGTAGCCCCCATACTTGTCAGCAGCGAGCAGGGACGACAAAAATCCACATTTTGCAAGGCACTGATGCCGCCGGCACTGTCACGTTATTACATGGACAACCTGAAACTGTCTGCACAAGGAAAACCGGAAAGATTACTTGCCGAAATGGGACTTCTGAACATGGATGAATTTGACAAGTACGGAACGCAGCAAATGCCATTATTGAAAAATCTGATGCAAATGGCAAACCTGAATATCTGCAAAGCTTATCAAAAGAATTTCCGCAACTTGCCGCGCATCGCTTCTTTCATCGGTACAAGCAACCGTTTTGACTTGCTCACCGATCCCACCGGTAGCCGGCGATTCATCTGCATTGAAGCAGAACATCTGATCGATTGCGAAGGGATCATGCACGATCAGATCTATGCCCAACTGAAAGCTGAACTGCTCTCCGGCATCCGCTATTGGTTCACCAAAGAAGAGGAACGGGAACTGCAACGCCACAATGCTGCTTTTTATCATCCGTGTCCGGCAGAGGAAGTCTTTCATGCCTGCTTCCGGATAGCTAAAGATGATGAAGAGGGAAGCGAACGGCTCTCGGCTTCGGACATATTCAGGAAACTGAAGATGTATAACCCCGCTGCCATGCGAGGAAGTAATCCGGCTACGTTCGCGCAAGTTTTGCTTGCGGCAGGGGTCACCCGCAAACATACCAAATATGGGAATGTATATTTGGTGAAACCGATGAAAGCGGCATAAAGCTCCAAACAGAGGGAGGGTTCACCCGTAAGAAGCTGGGAAAGAACTGTTTACAAAGGGGTGAAAGAGGTGAAAAGAAAAAGAGGACATTAAGAGGGAAATAAGCTATAAACAGTAAGATTTTGAATAGAAAATCAGGAAAAACTTGATTATCTATTCAAAATCTTATTGTTTCCGGATATTTATCCTACTATCCATTTACTGCCCGGTATAAACGAAATGATCTTAGTTGTTACAAAACAACAGATAAACGTAACCACTGCGATACATGGTATAGCGGCAACAGTGGGAAGCGCCAATGTATCTTTGAACACAGTCACCCACAGTCCGAGCCAGAATATGTGCATAAGATACATGCCATAGCTAAGTTTCGATGTTTCCGTCACCAACTTGGGAGCTTGCGGACGTTTGATACATGTAAACATAAGGAATGTACCCGTTGTGAGAAGCACACAGTTAATGGTACAGAAAGCCCATCCTATTTCTATTACAGGTGTGGAATGGAGTTCGCCGGGTATAGCCTGCACATAGAATGAATAAATAGTCCATACAGCACCGATCACCATTAAAATAGTTCCTATAATGAAACGTTTGGAACGGTTCCAGGTAAGGTGTACACGAATGTAATGCGCTAGAACAAGATAGCCCAGATAACCGGAGAAGTACCACAACATGTGGTATTCATTCCAGAAACATTGTCCCCACACTTCACCGCACCAACGATTGAGATAAGGCATACAGGTTGACAACACGAACAGCCCTATAAAGAAACGTTCTTCTTTAGCCGTGGCTTTTCTCAACCATGGGGATATAATTGGGATAAACAAATAAAGGCTTATCAGAGGATACATAAACCACAAGTGTCCGGCTAGCGTCGGGAAATTCAGGAATATCCGCGACAAGTCCTTCATAGATGTTTCTCCGTCTATCTGTCCCCACAACATAGGTAGAGTGCTGTACAGTAGCATGAATATGAAGAACGGTGGAAGAATGCGAAGACAGCGCTGGCGATAGAATTGCCACATAGACTGCCCTTCCTTCATCGGTGCAAGCAGGAAGGCGGAGACTATCATGAACAGAGGTACTGCCATACGTGAAAAGCCATCGTATACTGATACCCATAGCCGGTCTGCTTCATTCGCTAGAAAAGACTGCGGACCTGCCATATCAGTAGATCCGGGAGCACCATAGAAATTCTCACTGGCATGAACAAGGATGACGAGAAAGCATGCAAACACACGGATGTAATCTAAAAAAACAATACGTTTCATTTATTCTAAGTTTTCTAGTTATTAATTTATTCTTTTGTGTTCGGGAACGCAGAGATTCTCAACCGTGCCGCACCCATAGGGATCAATGTTATTTCTTCTTTATCACCTTTCACCGCATCTTCTTCCGGCAATACGCCACACAGTCCTGTTTCATCTATCTTCCATTCAGGAACCGGACGACCGATAGCTTTTACTTCTAAAGGTACACTGGCTACTGTGAAAGGATAGTTGTCAGCCGGCCAGGATTTACGGATGACCTTGAAATTCTTCAAAGGTTCTTTCTTATCCAATACCAATGAATAATTCCAGGGGCTATCCGGATAGATTTCAGTAGTAGGCCATTTCTGGGGATCAGCACCTTTCTGCCATTTTGAATCACCGATAGCAGTCTCGCGACTGTCTTTCTCTACATATTTCTCTGCAATCTTGAGAGACAAAGTCAAAGGTCCGTAATCTACGCTTACGCTGTTTTTATTGACCTGCCAGGTACGCATAGACAAAGACATCGGAAGAGTCAATTCCACACGGTCACCATTCGCCCACTCGCGATTGATGCAAAGATATTTTCCCGCTACAGGAGCTGCACTTACCTTCTTGCCATTCACCCGCACTTCCGCCTTTTGAGTCCATGAAGGAATACGAAGATAAAATGGAAAAGCAACCTTTTCATCGGTAGAAACAGTGAAGGCAATGCCTTCTTCAAAAGGATAATTTGTCTCTTCGTGAAGAGTGATTTCCTTGCCGTCACCCACTTTCACTGTAGCTTTGCAAGCTGCATAAATAGCTGTTGCCACTCCGTTGTCGGGAGTTGCCAGTACCAGATGTTCGGTGAAGTAAGGCCAGCCCTGTGCATGATTGTGTTGGCAGCAACGACTGCTAAAAGGATTCATCGAAAGGAACGGGCCACGATTGTCAATGCCCGGATGATGATTCTTCGAATCACTGACAGCATGGTTCGGACAAGTGATATAACGCAATGCCTTGAAGTCCGGCATCACGGCAGCCGGATAAGAGTTGAACGCCACTTCTTCACAGTGCTCCGCCCACATGGGATCTCCTGTCATGCAAAGCATGATTTCATCGGAAGCCATTTGTTCTACCAAGCCGCAGGTTTCCACTCCCTGTCGGGGATCGATATATCCCAGACGAGCATTTTCATCCGCACCGAACATACCTCCGGGAACCTGTCCAAAAGTACGCCGTATCAGATGATGGACATTATAAGAAGCTTTCAGCATCGCTGAATCTCCGGTCTGCATATAATAAGTGGCAGGTTCACGGAAACATTGGGCGATATTTACATTGTGCCAGTTAGGTAAGGAGGTGGATTTTGTCCAGTCGGCTGTGTTACGGTGGATCTTCTCGGCTAATTCGAGCAGGAAAGCATCCCCAGTATGGTTGTAAAGCCAGTAGATACTGATGATATTGTCACCGCCACGGCTTTTCTCCCAATAATCTTCCAGAAGTTGGTCATCGGGAACAGTCATCTGCCACTTGAAGTAATTCGTCATCAGGTCAATGACACGCTGATCTTGAGAATACTCATAATAAGATTGCAGACACCAGAGCATAATCATCTGTGCCCAAAGTTCGCGTTTGCCGTTACGTTCATTGACCGGACCGAAATAGCCATCCGGCTGGCGACTGGCAAATACACCTTCAATCCAATATTTGGTTTCTTCAATCATCTTCGGGTCATTCAGGATATATGCTAGATTGCCATACCCTTTGAGCCAGTAAGGGACTTCCTCCCAGCCGTGATCGCCACCGGTTGTCAACCAGGCATTATTATCCTTTTCCAGCCAAGCGCTGATTTCTCCCAAGTGTCCGGTCAGACCGTCGCGTTGCAACTCCAGATACTTCTTCACCCAGCCTTCAGGCTGAATACTACCTACCGGCAACTTTATAAAATTCAACGGTCGAAGCGGAGCGCGATACCCGATATAATTGGTATTGACGGACTGTATGTCCGGTCGGTCCACTACCGTCACCGTACCACTAGAAGAAGCAGACGCACAAGCTGTAACCGCCACTCCAAGCACTATCGATGCAAAAAGTCCTTTCGTTTTATTTTTCTTCATTTCGTCTATTCTATTCTCATTTAGATTATTTCAACTCTCATTGCACTGCTTCAAGACGCATATTGTCAAGGTCCAGCAGCACTTTCTTTCCTATTCTCCGATAAAAGCCATTGCCTATAACTCCATCAAAGAATATACCGGGAACTATTTGGCCAAGAGGATATGTTTTTACAGCTTCCGGACCAGGAGGCTGCATTAATTTATCATCAAATATTATTGCAGGATCTTTTAACGTTTTATATGTGATCGCCCGTGCCTGATGCAGCATAGCTACCCCGAATGTATTCTTTTTACTGGTAGAACCAATCGGCAGTTCTTTCTGATGTTTCTCGTAAAATGCAGAATCTACTGTAATATATTCATCAGAACCCGTATCCAGATGAGCCGTAAAATCAGTTCCATTAAGTTTTATACGCATATACAAATCGTATTTGTATGCATAAACATTGGGGGCTTTAGAAAGGTGAGCATTGGGCACAGAGACGGGGAAACACATTCTGTTATGTTCGTAATCAGTCTGTATCTTCCCTATCAATTTCATTACCGGCAGTCCAAGAAACACACAATCCGTAAACAATGTACGCACCGAATCTACAACAGTATGAGCCTTCTTCCTCTTCTTTCTTCTCTTAATTGATAAACCGGATACAAATGGAACACTCGCGGTGTCCGAGTAAATGAAGGCTGGAATATTGTAAAAAGTTATATTTCCAACTTCAATAGAATCAATGATACTCCGGACAGAAATCAAGTTCTCATTGATCGTTACTTTATTCTCGTCAATGCTGTCATATCTAAAGCCCATCCCATCCGCCAACTTTCTACTTAGGATACAGTAGGGTCCCACCCCTGTATCAAAGATAGTGTTCTGTGATATTCCATTATATTTTGCCTGGAAAACAGACTTATCACCTTCTTCTATATCAACAAAAGAAGACGTTTCGTTCCGTTTCATTTTTATAGGAGGCAGATTCACTGCATTTTCAGCATAGGATAAAAAATTCTCTGTAGCAGTTCGCCATTCCTCATATTCTTTTCCGCCTGTATTTGTCTTTGTAAGACTTTCATTCCAAATTCGTTTCATCTGCAGATAAGTATCCAATGCCTTATCCGTATCCCCTAGTTCTATATACGCATCAAACAAATTAGAATAAAAAACAAGTGTTTTCTCCCCAAAAGTTGCATAATGGTGAGGTATAAACTGCTCTAAATAGTAAGCGACACTGTCTGTCTTGTTTAAAAATTGCGCCATTCGAAATTTATAGTATAACTCTAAATCAGGAGGGACTGTCGTTGTCTCTGATAGATTCTCGTACAATTCCTTTGATTCAAAATATCTTCCATTATACATTAGCTTGTCCAACTCTTGTAATCGTTCAACAGCGACCTGTCCATGTAATGTAAGTGGAGTAAGCATAAAAATAAGACAGATGATATAATATGACCTACGATATCTCATACTACTATTGATTTACATTTTCTTTCTTTTATAGGCTATCTCATTATCCAGTGAGCTTTATTTGGCATCAACTTATACATAAAAACACCCAACTCTCATTGCACTGCTTCAAGACGCATATTATCAAGGTCCAGCAGCACTTTCTTTCCTATGCTTCGATAAAAACGATATCCTACAAATCCATCAAAGAGTGGTGCTATAGATTTAACAGAATATACCCTTACCTCATCATCTATAGTCGGAGGCTGCATTAATTTGTTATCAAATATAATTACAGGATTTTTTAATGATTTATATGAGGACATCCGCGCCTGATGTACCATAGCTACTCCAAACCTATTCTTTTTCATTACAAAACCAATTGGCATCTCTTTCTGATGTTTTTCATAAAATGCAGAATCAACTTCAATATATTCACCAGATCCAGTATCCAGATTAGCCGTAAAATCAATGTCATTAAGTTTTATACGCATATAAAGCCCTTTTTCGTATGCATAAATATTTGCTTCCTTGGAAAGAGTGACATCTGAAACAGGGAAACACATTCTATTATGATCATAATCAGTCTGTATTTTCCCTATCAACTTCATGATCGGTAGCCCAAGACATACACGCTCCGCCACCCATGTACGCACCGAATCTAAAGCCTTCTTCATCCGCCTCTTCTTCCTTAATGAACTGGATACATACGGAATACTTTCAGATTCCTTATAGATAAGGGTAGGAATATTATAAAAGGTGATATTTCCGACTTCAATAGAATCGATAATACTTCGGACACAAACCAAAGTCTCATTCACCACTACTTTATTCCTTTCAATGCTGTCATATCGAATCCCCATCCCCTCGGCTAACTTTTTACTCAAAAAACAGTAAGGTTGCATCCCTGTATCAAAGATAGTAGTCTGTGATATCCCATTATACTTTGCTTGAAAAACAGGTTTGTCATGTCCTTTTATATCCACAAAAGAAGATGTATTGCTCCGTTTCATTGTTATAGGAGGCGAATTCACGGCACTTTCAGCATAGGATAAAAAATTTTTAATATCAGTTTGCCACCCCTCATACGCTTTACCATTTATATTTGAAAGACTTTCATCCCAAAGCTGTTTCATTTGTTGATAAGTACATAGTGCCTTATCTTTATACCCAAGTTCAATGTATGCATCAAACAACATAGAATAAAGAATTAACACTTGATTTCCACAATCCTCATAATAATAAGGTATATACTTCTCCAAATAGTAAACAGCACTATCCGTCTTGTTCAAAAACTGTGCCATCCTAAATTTATAGAACAAATCTAAATCAGAAGGGATAGTTGTCGTATCAGACAGATTCTTATACAGCTCTTTTGATTCAAAATATCTCCCATTAAACATTAGCTTGTCCAGCTCCTGTAACCGTTCTGCATCTACCTGTCCGCATAATGTAAGCGGAGTAAGCATAAATATAAGACAGATGATATAATATGTTTTCCAGTATCTCATAAATTATTGATTTCCATTTCCATCTTTTGAAAAAGAGCTGCCCGATAACAGACTTATCAATCCCCCTACTCCCGTAAACCATAGAAATATATTGTAGAGAACAGTCCCAATAAGAGACGGAAGGCCGTAATAAAGCCTCACAAATAGCTGCCTATGAATATATTCCGAAATAAATAATTGGCAACCGAGAGCAGGGAGCTGATTCATAAATCCATTATTTGTCTACAGAGAATTTGAAGATACATTGGCTTGTATACTTTTCGCCCGGGCGAAGTACAGCCGACGGCCATTCCGGTTTGTTCGGAGTATCCGGATATTTCTGTGTTTCGAGACATACGGAAGCACGTTGGTTGTAAGTAATGCCTTTCTTTCCTGTCAGCGAACCATCGAGGAAATTACCTGCATATACCTGAATACCCGGTTCATTAGTATAAACGTCGAGTACGATACCAGTCTTCGGTGATTTCAAAGAAGCGCATTTACGGGTTACGTCGCCTTTCGTGTTCAATACCCAGTTGTGATCGTAACCATTGCCGTTTTTCAGCTGTACGAAATCATAGTCGTTGATACGTTCGCCTACCGGAGTCGGGGTGCGGAAATCCATCGGGGTTCCTTCTACCGGAACGATCTCGCCAGTTGTCATGAAGGTGCTGTCCACCGGAGTATAATAGTCCGCATCCACCATCAACAAATGACCGGAGTTGTTGCCGGCATCACCTTCAAGGTTAAAATAAGAGTGGTTAGTCATATTTACAATCGTCGGTTTGTCTGTTTCCGCTTCGTATTGAATATCGATGGCATTATCGTCCGTCAGTTTCATCACCACTTTACAAGTGATGTTTCCCGGAAAACCTTCTTCACCGTCTTCTGCACGGTAAGTCAACTGCAATTCCTGCGGATTCAACAATTCTGCATCAAACACCCGGTATTGGAATCCTTGCGGTCCGCCGTGCAGACAATGACCGTAGTTATTGCGGGGAAGCTGATATTCTACCCCATCCAAGGTGAACTGTCCCTGATTGATACGATTGGCATAACGTCCGATAGTCGCACCGAAATCCGAAGGCTTGCTGATATAGTCCTGAATAGAATCGAAACCGAGAACAACATCACGCATCTGTCCGTCTTTATCGGGAACCATCACTGAAACAATACGTCCACCGAAGTTCGTTATACAAACTTCCATGTTGTTCTTGTTACGCAGAGTGAACAAATCAGTCTTCTTTCCATCTACTTCTGTCTGGAATTTACTCTGCAATAAACCGGAATCTGTAGCCTTTTCAGCTTTCGGAGTACAAGCTGCCATTAAAAGGGCGGCAACTGCCCATACACATAACTTTTTCATGATACAATTGTTTTTTTTAATATTAGTTTTCAGCTATTCATATTTAGATGCAGACGACGCGGATAACGCGTTTTTTCTAATTTTGCATCAGAAAAAGAGCCGCATCATCCGCGTTATCCGCGTTCAATTTACTATGTCAGCATATTACTGTATACTATTCAATAAATCTACCTTTCCTTCATTAACCAGCTTCAAAATCAACTCACCGAAAAGAGTATTCTGCCAGGCGAACCATGCACGGGTAAATTTCTTCGGATTGTCCTTATGGAAAGATTCGTGCATAAAGCCGGTGTCAGCATCCGTGTCCATCAACATCTTAATGCAAGTCTTGATTTCAGCATCATTCTGACTTGTGAAGGCTTTCATCATAATACTCATCGGCCACACCATATCGTAACCGATATGCGGTCCGCCGATTCCTTCGCCTGCCTTGCCTTTAAAGAAGTAAGGATTGTCCTCACTCCACACAAAACGGCGGGTATTCTGATAAATCGGATCGTTTACATTCACATCACCCAAATAAGGCATCGCAAGCAAACTCGGCACATTGGCATCGTCCATCAGATGATGATTTCCAAAACCATCTACCTCGAATGCATAGATTTTACCATATTTAGGATGGTTATACACCGCATATTTCTTTAAAGCTGTTTCCACCTCCTGCGCCAAGTCCTTACATTCTTTAGACAAAGCTGTCTTCTTATTTACCGTCTCCAGAATCTCGGCAGCCTTGCGCAACGAAGATACAGCGAAGAAATTGGAAGGTATCAGGAACTGAAGCGTAGTAGCATCGTCCGAAGGACGGAAACTGGAAACAATCAAACCGACTGGTTTCACCGGTGCTCCCAGACCGTCATTGCTCACAGTATCCAGTGCACGTTCCGTCTTACGTTGGAATTTATAAGGACCTACTCCGTCTTTGCGTTGTTGCTCTTTGAATGTTTTCAGTACATTAGTGATTGCCTGAATCCATTCTTCGTTGAATATGCTCGCATCTCCGGTAGTCTTCCAGTAATGATAGGCCAAGCGCAACGGATAACACAAGGAATCAATTTCCCATTTACGTTCGTGCAACTCCGGTTTCATGTCTGTAAGGTCACTCATCCAATGACCGTCAGGAATAGCGCCGTCATTAAAAGCATTCGCGTACGGATCGATATTGATACATTTGAACTGGCGGAGAATAACACCTGCCAGCATTTCTTTCAGTTCAGGGTCCGCATTAGCTAATTGCACATAAGGCCATACCTGTGCACCGGAGTCGCGTAGCCACATAGCATGAATATCACCCGTATATACGAACGTATCCGGTTTGCCATCGCTTCCTTTACGGAAATGTACGGTTGTATCCAGTGTATTCGGGAAACAGTTGGTAAACATCCATGCCAACTTCGCATTCTTCAAAAGTTTCTGTACACGGAGAATCTCCTTCTCTACCGCATTGGAACGGAACAAACGATTGGATATTTCCGGGCGGTTATCTTTCTGAATAGCATCCGCCAGACATACATGCATTTCCGTCATACGGTTGGAGGCTTGTAACTGCCCGCCACAGAGAAGCATACCTGCCAGCATACCTGCACTGATATATTTGATCTGTTTCTTCATGATTACTTCTTCTATTTAAATTCGTTAGAGAAAGAATAAGGGAAATCGGACTCTTTTGTACCACGTTGCTGATTGGGTTTCGCGTCCATCTTGAAAGAAATGCTAGCGCCATTCAACAAATCCTGATGAGTCAGATAGTTTTTGGTATATTCTTTACCGTTCAATGTCATTGATGAAATGTAACGCTTATCGTCTCCGTTATTCGGAGCAGAGATAGTCACCGTCTTTCCGTTTTCCAGATGCAGCTTCATCTCCTTGAAGTAGGGAGTACCCAAAACATATTCATCCGTACCCGGACATACCGGATAGAATCCCATTGCCGAGAATACATACCAGGCAGAAGTCTGGCCGTTGTCCTCATCACCGCAATAACCATCGGGAGCAGGGGTATAAAGTTTGTCCATCACTTCACGAATCCAATGTTGCGCTTTCCAGGGTTGGCCGGAATAGTTGTACATATAGAGCATGTGCTGAATCGGCTGGTTGCCATGTGCATAGTTGCCCATGTTCATAATCTGCATTTCACGGATTTCATGAATAACGGCTCTATAATAACTTTCATCGAAAATCGGAGGCAGGATAAATACAGAATCCATCATCTGGTTGAATCCGTCTTTACCACCCATCAAATCGATCAGACCTTGAGGATCGTGGAATACCGACCAGGTATAATGCCAGCTATTACCTTCCGTAAAGGCATCCCCCCACTTCAACGGATTGAACGGAGACTGGAACGTACCGTCTTCATTCTTACCACGCATCAGTTTGTGTTCGGGATCGTAGAGATTCTTATAATTCATTGCACGCTTTGCAAAGATTTCAATCTCTTTTTTCGGTTTCTTCAAGGCTTTACCCAATTGATAGATACACCAGTCATCGTATGCATATTCCAGTGTACGGGCTGCATTCTCGTTAATACCTACATTATAAGGTACATATCCCAATTTATTGTAATACTCATGTCCTAATCGTCCGGTAGAACGAACATTCGGATGCACTGCATTCGCTCCATGTTTCACGGCTTCCCACAATGTCTCGATATCGTATCCTTTCAATCCTTTCAGGTAGGCATCGGCAACTACGGAAGCGGAGTTGTTTCCAACCATGCAACCTCTGTGTCCCGGACTTGCCCATTCCGGCAGGAATCCGCTTTCTTTATAAGTGTTCACCAATCCTTCCTGCATCTTTGTATTCATGGATGGATACATCAGGTTAAGGAATGGGAAAAGACAACGGAACGTATCCCAGAAACCGGTATCGGTAAACATATATCCCGGAAGTACTTCACCATTATAAGGGCTGTAGTGCATCACGTCTCCTTTAGCATCTATCTCGTAGAAACTTCTGGGAAATAATACTGAACGATACAAACAAGAGTAGAAGGTACGCAAATGATCAATATCATCGTCTTTCACTTCAATACGTCCTAAAACATCATTCCATATCTTGCGGCCTTTCGCTGCAATCTGTTCAATGTTGTCCGTACTCAGCTCTTTCAAGTTCAGTTCCGCCTGTTCAGGGCTGATAAAAGAGGAAGCCACACGCACATTTACCTGTTCGCCCTTGCGGGTTTTGAAACCGATCAGTGCACCGGCATGGTTGTCTGTCGCTTCCAGTTTGTTGGTGTCAATCACACCACTGGCTACGGCAGCCGTATAAGTAAACGGTTTGTCGAATACTAGTACAAAGTAGTTTTTAAAGTTGGCAGGAACACCACCGCTGTTTTTAGTGGTATAACCGATAATCTTGTTCTCCGAAGGGATTACTTTCACAAACGAGCCTTTATCAAAGGCGTCTACCACTACATAAGAGTGGTCGTTTTCGGGGAAAGTGAAACGAAAAGCAGCCGCTCTCTCTGTCGGAGCAATTTCGGTCACTACATCATGATCGGCAAGATATACTTTATAATAATAAGGAGTAGCCGTTTCAGCTTTATGAGAGAACCAACTGGCACGCTCATCCTGATTAAATACTGCCTTACCGGTTATCGGCATGATGGCAAATTGACCGTAATCATTGATCCAGGGACTTGGCTGATGGGTTTGTTTGAATCCTCTGATCTTGTCAGCGTCATACGTATAGGCCCATCCATCGCCCATTTTACCAGTCTGCGGAACCCAAAAGTTCATTCCCCAGGGCAGCGCAATGGCAGGGTAAGTATTTCCGGTAGATAATGCGTGCTTTGACTGCGTACCAACCAGCGGACTAACATAGTCCACCGGTCCGGTAATTGTTTTTGCAGTCATAGCCCATGCACTAAGTAACGTAAAAGCGAATAGAGCTAGTTTCTTCATGGTATTTTTGTTTTATTTAATCAGTTTTCCTTCAAGCATTTTGATATAATATCCACCTACAACGGAACGTGCCTGGAAGCCTCTTTGATTCGGTTCGTCTGTAAATACCCAGTCGGACATCGGAACACGGTTAGGTGTAACGTTCATAAACAGATATACGGGTTCGATAAATTTCTCAAAGGTAGCTTTGTCATTTGCCAATGTAGCTGTCCACATGATCCAGTCGGTCTTTGTGTATGTTTCACGGTTATCCAACGGAAGACCATATTTATTTTGCTTCGAAAGATAGTAAGCTATTTCCGTTTCTGCAACATTTTTAGGGAAGATTTGCAGATTCAACAGTTTATCCCACACCAGGTTATACTTCTGGCTCCATGTTCCCGGTTTGTCAAATGTAAGACGATAGTGGTCACCATCATCAGCCATTTTCACCCATTCGGCAGCCATTTCTTTCGCTTTCTGTGTGTACTTTTCAGCCACATCTTTTTTGCCCAGCATATCTGCCAGATAACCGTATGAAGCAACACCCATGATTGCTTTGATAGAAAGGTTGGCATTGTGTGCAAAGTGACCTGCAAAGTCATCGGTACAAAGTTGGTTGGCCGGATCAAGTCCGTTCTCTACCAGATAGTCTGTCCACGTAGTCAGGGTTTCCCAATGTTTCTGTGCGTAATCTGCATTACCTTCTACCTTGGCAATGGCAGCAGCCAACACTACCATATTACCCGATTCTTCTACCGGCATATCACCGCCATAAGTCTGGCCGTTAGCCAATGGATAAGTACCGACATCATGTGCAGCAAATGGTTTCGTCCATTTTCCGCTTTCACTATAATAGAAGATATGGTTCATGGTAGCTTTCACCAATTCCGGATTGTAGTATAAAAGCAACGGAGCTCCCGGATAAGTCAGGTCGACTGTTCCGATGGAACCATTACTGAAGTTCTCCTTAGAAAGGAATACCAAGTCACCGTTCGGAGCCTGTACCAGTTTATGTGCAGCCAAGGCCTGACGATAAGCCAATGCACAAAGTTCGGCATATTTACGTCCACCGGCAGCAGTAGCTTCTTCCATCAGCTTCTTGTCGAAAGCAGCGCTGTTCTTCATTTGTGTCTTGTATTCTTTCTCTGCTTTCTGGAATTGGGAAACAATCGTTTCATTGCCCTCACGATTCCAGTAAGGACGCAGGTTATCACCAAAGTATTGGATAGAATAAATATCATCATACCCGATCAACAGGTGGCCATCAGCTTTTTGTGTTTCGCCCAATGAACGTACCAAAGCCAGTTTATCATAACCGTTTGTGGTAGGAGCTTCCAGTTTATTGGCTACGAAGTTCTTGCGCAGCTCTCTGCCGTCACCGATTGCAGATGTGCTGTTTTCCTTTTCAGCTGCCAGATAGAAATGTCCCCAGTCGATACGAACATCATCACCCTTTTTCTTCAGAATCTCCTGATTGCGGCTTCCGGTACGAAGGAATAACAAATCGCCGTCAGTAAAGCTGTCGGCAACAGATTCCTGGTGAGGTTGGTCGATTGCCCATTGCGGAGATGCTTCGAAATACAATTCAACCTGATGTTTCTTTCCGTCATTGGAGGCTACTTCATAAGAGATATAGTTGACAGGACGTGACAACAAGTCCAGATTATCCATGAACATAGGAGCGGTAAATGTCAGTTTCAGATCTACCGGACCACAAGTAAATGTATAATAAGTCTGCATGGGTTGTACATCTGCAGAAGTTTGTTGCGCTGTTTGATGGAAAGAACGGTAACCGTCCAGTTCTACCAGCAATCCGAAATCCAACAGTCCGTTTCCTACCCGGTTATGACAATAACCTGCAATCAGATTTTCACCCGGTTTCAAAGAAGCTACTACTTCTTCCGACAGTTTCACCCGTTCGTTCTTTTTACAAGCATTACCTGTATCTACCACTTTGATGCCGTTGATATAAATAATAGCATCATCGTCGTGAGAGAATTCAAGATATACATTTTTTCCTGTCAAATCTTCCTGAATATCAGCTACCCGGCGTACCCAGATAAATTCTTCACCCCATTGGGTTTTAGCTGTATGTTCATTCTCCATGGTTCCGAAGGCAGCTTCGCCTTCTTTCCAGGCTTTATCATTGAATCCGGCATTCTGCCATCCGTCAGCAGGTTGTTGAGTGGTATACTTTCCTGTCCAGCTACCTTGTTCGGATGTCTTTACCAAAGGACGTAGTTCCAGTTCTTCCGTTCCCATGAAACGGTAGGTTTGTCCGTCTACTTTTGCAACACCAAGTAAAGAAAAATCCTTGCCTGTCCAATGTTTTACAGGACTGTCGTATAGATTGTCCGTAGTAGACCATGCACTAGTATAAGGATCAATTGTCACCAGCGGATATGCCGGAGCACGTAATTCATTCTTCTCGTGCTGTTCTACCTGGGTCTCACAGCTACAAAATACAGAAGCTGTTCCCAGTAACAGCATCATCAGTTGTTGTTTCATAATTTAAATCACCTGTTTATTTAATCTATTTTACGCAAATTCCGTCGTTTTCTATTTATTTCTTAGCCGGAAACAAAAGCATCAATGCCGGTATACCGGAAGCAGAATAACTGTCGATTTCCGCACCTTCCGGCAACTTTTTATAGTATTCGCCTCCACATACGTTCCGTGTCTTATCTCTGTTTGCCCAACCTGTTTTGATGGTACGTTTCAGGAATGGGAGATATTGGGTTTGTCCGCAATCATACACCAACCATGCCATATATTCCGCAAAGATGGCAGTATAGATACCCTGTTCAATACCACCTTCGAAAGGTAGCACTTTATGTTCTGCAGACATATCTTTCACTGTATAGTCTGCTGCCAGAATAGCATTGTCCAGATAACGTTTCTCTCCGGTCGCCTTATAAAGCAGTATGGAAGCTCCGATAAAGGTTGCCTGATTATAGACATGTGCTTTCCAGGCAGGATTGCCATTTCCATGACGGCTATCGGCAATCTTTCCTGTTGCTTTATCCAAGAGATTTTCCACTCCCCATTCATAGATTTCTTTACCTTTGGCAAGATATTGAGCTTTCGTCTGATAATCCGGCCGTTTGTCGGTCGATTCTTTTCTATTTTCAGGCACGTTATTGTAGAGGGTTAATGCTGCAACAACTGTCGGAAAGTTGATACAGGCCATCTTTCCATCACTGAATTTATTCGGTTTCGGATTTTGAATGGGTTGCCATTGCCAGAACATACCTCCGTTTTCTTTGTCATACGAGCCTGTATCACCTACCTTTTCCGAGCCATACCATACCCGTTTGAAACTGGCTTCCGAAAGTTTCAGATATTCATCCACTCCAAAAAGCTCGTAGCCGCGTGCCAGGCTGATAGTCCACCACATGATGTCATCGTAGATGAACCAGCCGGTATTTTCGTTGTTATCATCAAAATCAAACTGACAATATTGCGCTTTGTTCCCTGCAAATATTTTCTCGCAGAGTGTTTTATAATAACTTGTCTTCTTTCTGTCTTTCTGTGCCTTTGCCAGTT
Source organism: Bacteroides sp. 3_1_13 (assembly GCF_001185845.1). Classification (NCBI taxonomy): domain Bacteria; kingdom Pseudomonadati; phylum Bacteroidota; class Bacteroidia; order Bacteroidales; family Bacteroidaceae; genus Bacteroides; species Bacteroides sp. 3_1_13. Next base: position 1,615,934 of record NZ_KQ236955.1, on the reverse strand, counting down.
TATAGGCATTCATTGCCATATCCCAATAAATAGGCTGACACCAGATAGCCGCTGCTCCATTGCCACGGTCAACAGCACTCGGATAGGACGAATTTGTCTTGTAAATATATTTATTGGAGTCTAGTAGTGTATTGTTAAATCCTTCATAAGCTGCCCATACATCTTCGTTCGTATATGCGTGCTTCTTCTGGTTTGCTTTTCCTGAATTGCCGACTGCCCATATAGTAGTTGATGCTCCCAATAGTAGTGTCAGAGCTAAAAGAATTTTGCCTTTCATGATAGTTTATAAGTTTATAGTATTTTTCCTGTTACAAAGATTGCAGAAATAGCTGAAAAAAAACGATAATATTTATTCAATAAAGAACAAATACAGACCAAAACACTTTTCTACAATAAAAATAAAGGATTAATAAAGGGTTATTGGAGAATAATTCCCCCTCACTCTGTCCTTATGACAGAGATAAGGGGAATATTTAATCTACCTATTGAAAACTCATTCCGGTAAACAATTATTTGTTATCTGTAATATCTGTGGATTCAATCCATTGCCAGTTATCACCAACCAATGTTGCCGTATGGCCTTTCAAACCTGTTATTGTGCTGGTAGCACTTTGAGTAGGCTGATCACCTTTCACTTCAAAATCCCAGGCTTCTACCAAATTCGGATTATCGGCACTTACACCTTCTTCATTACCCATATAAGAAGCATATACCTGATTTTCTGTCCGGTTTGTTTTCCAGATACGTATCTTCTTTATGTAACCGGAGAACCATTCGTTACGATTTCCATTTTTGTCCATCATACAGAATCCCGTCATGCGAATCTGATTGGCTATGGATTGTTCATTGATATACGTTCTCCAAGACTCACCCACACGAATAGGATCTCCTTGCCTCGTACCGTCAATCATGGAATAACACTTCACATCTGTCGGAGTATCAAATCCCGGCAGTCCCTTATCCCTGAAGAGGAATGCATAATGCGTCCAACGATCTTTGGTCCAGTTGTCCGACTTTTTCCATCCCGGTTCCCATTCTTGTGGATTTGTATGATTATTATCTTGCCAGTGAGCAACCATTGTTCTCAACAATCCCTTCGTACGATCCTGTGCGCGCCATCCGCTCCAATAAGGATCGTTGGTCATGGTAGAAAGGAAAGTACAGTTGTCTTCTCCCTGTCTATTGCAATATTCTTTAATATTCACCCAAAGTTCAATCGTAAATGCCTGATTGTCATCCTCTCCAAACTTCACATAATCCTCGCTATAACCAAAGTCTATATAGGAACCGGCATTTCCGTCTACAAACAGATTCCAGGTAATCTGACTGTTATCCGGCCATGCAGAATCTTCTACCTCTTCTACTTTCTTATCGGCAGCAGCAATAGCCTCATCATAAATCTCCTGCGTCATATCTGTGATGGAACCGGATTTGATTCTTTCAGCCAGACTTTCCAAGTCTTTAGCTGCACTCTCCAAAACCGACTTATTTTCTACCGGATATTGTCCCTGATGATTTCCCCACTTCGTTTCATCATTAACGATTGCAAGTATTTCATCCGCCTTTGCCAGTAAATTATTGATATATTGCTGTGCTTCCGGAGACAGATTGTAATATTTTGAATTTTTAAACTCGTCAATCGCTTGATTTACCTTTGCTACAGCAGTTTCCAAAGTTGTTTCATCCAGTTCCTCACCAGCTTCTACTCGTGTTATCAGTGCATCCAACTCGGTAATAGCGGCATTTAATATATCCTTTCCGGTTTCAGGATATGTCCCGGGAGCAGTTCCGTAGGTTGAATTCTTCAATAAATAGTTCAATGACGCACGATTTTCCTGCAAGATACTCAACTGTGTATCTGTTATATACTCGTCTTCAATATCGTCACAAGCGGTAAATATCCCTGCCAGACAAGAAATCAGGAGGAAAGAGAGGAGCATTGCTCCCTCTCTCCATTTATTAGTTAAACATTTCATGTTTTTCATCGTTTTTACATTATTATTCAACAATACGTTGCCACTCGTAAGTACCGATAATCTTAGCAGTATGACGGCCTGTCAGGTCTATTACTTCATTACCTGAACCGGAAGGTTTGGTCATGAAATCCCATGCTGCCGCCAAATCTGCTTCTTTACCCGTCACTTCAGCCGTTCCGTTATAAGAATTCTGAACATATTCGTTATCCTTTGCGCTCTTCCAGATACGGATTTTTTTCATATAACCGGCAAAGCCTTCTTCAAACAGATTATCACTGGTACGCATATAACGTCCGAAAGCAGTCATCGGGGCATTATAGTTGGCATAGTTGCTTGAATTATAGAATCTGCTACCCACGCTTCCTTCGGTTGTTTTCACTTCTCCGTTCACATATAATTTCGCACGAAGCTCCGGACTGCCCGGCAAGCCTTTATCACTGTACACAAACAAGAAATGTTGCCATTCTCCATCTTCCGGTGCCTTTAGTGACGGTTCACAGATATTTCCTCCTGTTTCGCCCCAAGTTGCACGATAAATACCACCGTCCGCATTACGCCAGTACATCATCCAGCCGTTACGCCATCCGTCACCGCCCATGTAAGTTGACAGGAACACATTCTGGTCTTTTCCACCACCTTTGGTTACTTTCACCCAAAACTCAACAGTAAAGGCTTGATTTCCTTCGGTTCCGAAATTGACATATTCTTCGCTACGTCCGAAATCGATATAAGAACCACCATCACCACGTCCGTCCACAAACAGTTCAGCCGGTGTTGTTTCAGCATCTTCTGTACGGATCGTACTCTTGAACTGTTCTATAGACGCCTTGGCTTCTGCCACATAGCGTTGTTTCTCACTTTCCGACGGAGAGGGTTGCTGATATTTGATTAAAAGTACCGCACGATTGGCATCATCTATCGCATCTGTCAGAATTGCCCGGCTTTCGGTGGGGTACTGTCCTTTCTTATCTCCGTAGTCTGAATTTTGCTGCAAATCGGTCATTTCAGCAATCAATGCATCCAGTTGGTCGATATAGGTATCTTCTATTTCAGGAGCCGCAGTATACTCGTCATGCGTTTCTTCAGAACAAGCCGCCAATTGAAGTGTCAGTACCATGCATAACACATAATACCACATTTTCCAATTTGAATATTTCGTATTCATTATTCTTCTTTTTTATGGGTTACAATTATTTATCTGCCGGAAACAACAACATCAATGCCGGTATTCCGGATGCACTATAGCTGTCAATAGTAGCGCCTTCTATCTGTGCCTTATGATATTCGCCACCACACAAATTACGTGTCCGGTCGCGATTAGCCCAGCCGTAATTAATGTTACGTTTCAAGAACGGTACGTACTGGGTCTGGCCACAATCATTTACCAGCATGGCCATGTATTCCGCAAAGATAGCGGTATAAATACCCTGTTCCACGCCACTCTCGAACGGCAGTAAATCATACGTTCCGGACATGGTATTCATTGTATAGTCAGCTCCCAAAATTGCATTGTCCAAATATGTTTTCTCACCGGTAGCTTTATAAAGCAATAACGAAGCTCCGATAAAAGTGGCCTGATTGTATACATGGTCCGACCATGCCGGATTGCCTTCACCATGCTTGCTGTCGGCAACTTCTCCGGTATTGCTGTCTACCAAATTCTTCACAGCCCATTCATAGATTTCTTTTCCTTTTGCCAGATAAGCTTCCTTCGTTTCATAATGCGGACGGGTAAAATCACCGTACTTATTACTCCAGCTTTCCGGATTCGGATCAGCCACACGATCGGCAGGAACATTGTTATAAAGGGTCAATGCAGCTACCACAGTCGGGAAATTAATACAAGCCATCTTACCATCACCGGCAGCATTTTCATTCGGATTGCCGATAGGCTGCCATTGCCAGAACATACCTCCACCCAAATTCTTTTCAGGATCTGCATAAGAACCCGTATCACCTACGCGGGGAGAACCGTACCATACACGTGCAAAACTTGCTTCTGCCAGACTGCGATACTCTTCCACTTTAAATAATTCGTAAGCACGTGCCAAAGTAATGGTCCACCACTGTATATCATCATAGATAAACCAGCCGGTATTCTCATTATTATCGTCGAAATCAAAGTTTACATAATGTGCTTTATTTCCGGCAAACAAATCATCACACAACTGCTTGTATTTGTTTTCTCTTTCCGTATCTCCTTCCGCTTTTGCACGTTTATATGCGTTCATAGCCATATCCCAATAGATCGGTTGGCACCAGATAGCGGCAGCTCCGTTATTACGGTCGGTAGCAGCAGTATAAGCGGTACTTGTTTTATAAATATTCTTATCGGGGTCCAGTAAGTTATCATTAAATGCTTCATAGGCAGTCCAGGTATCCGCATTGGTATACTCCGGTACAATCTCGTAATCCGGAGTATATGGCTTTGCCTGTTTATCCTCATTGCAAGAGGACATACAAAGGACACCGGACATGAGACAAACTGCAGAGAAAATATATTGTTTCATCATCATTTCTATTTTATAATCAGTATTTAGAATCCTGTATTCTGAACCAAGTTTTTATCAATATCAATTTCGCCCTGTGGTATGGGGAAGAAGTACTGACGGTCAAAAATACGCTTCACAATCTCCGTACGCTTGAAGAATTCATTTCCGTCATAATTGACATTCATACCGTGAATTGCCTTGTTGAAATACTCATTTACCAATCCCCAGCGACGTACATCAAAATAACGGCAGTTTTCAAAACTCAACTCAATGCGTTTCTCCTTACGAATCAGCTCCATGACTTCTTCCGTTGTAGTCGGTTTAGGCAGATTGACTGTTTCACCGTAGCCCGGAATGCCCGCACGCTTACGGATCATGTTCATATACGTCCAGATGTCTTCATGAGTCGGGCTGACATGAGCAAGCGCTTCGATATAGTCAAAATAAATATTAGTCAGACGCAAGAGCACACAAACCAGATTCTGGTTACGGTCACCGGAATCCATACATTTACGTACTAAATAACCTGTACTCGTATAGTCATTGCTACCTTGTTCCTTACCACAGCTTCCGCTATAAGTGAAATCTACTATATAACCGCCTTCTGTTCCTTCAAACCATTTTGAATTACTAAAGGTTATGTCTGCATAGAAACGAGGTTCACGATTAACATACATCATTCTGGTTCCTACCGGTGCATATAAAGTACCGTCTATTCCTTTGTATTCTGCTGTAGAGACTCCTTCTTCTACATAATCGGATTTTTCGTTGATAATCGGAGTGACACCGTCAGCACTATAACCGGAAATAGGGGATTCTCCGTTTGACATGAAATAGGCATCTACCATTTCTTGGGTTGCTCCCAACAAGCTACCACCCCTATAGTTGGTCGTATTACCGGATCTATTCGGCATACGGTCGTACTGCATGGTTCCGGCAGCATTATCCAAACGGTAGAAAATCATTTCTTTATTGTTACCCATTTCAGAAAACAAGGTTCTTACTGCACGGCGATAAGATTCCGTCGGACTGAATCCTTCCGAGTCCGGACCGGAAACAGCAACACCGTCCTTATTGGTATACATCAAATGATAACGACTTCCGTAATTAGAGAAGAAAGTGTTACATTCATCAATCACTTTCTGCCAATTGGCACGTTTGGTAGCTTCATCCGGTTTGTTAGGGAACAGCTTTGTTCCGTCCGTATTAGCCAAGCCTGAATAGTAAGTGCACTCTCCGTTAAACAACCAGCTGGCACGATAAGTCAATGCTTCAATGATAAACGCCTGTGCAATCGCCTTGTCAATACGGCCATATCCGGACACTTTGTCGGTAGAAGCATCGTCCAATAAACCATCGTTTTGTGCACCTTTCAGTTCTGATACGATAAAATCAAAACACTCATCTACCGTATTGCGCGAGAGTTGCAACTCATCACTCGGAGTATCCATCGGAAAATCCTTTTCAAGCAAAGGAACCGGACCATAAGTACGTACTAAATAAAAATAATAGATCGCCCGCAAAGCTCTTGCCTCCGCTTTCCATTGATTTCTTTCTGTAACAGTCAGCGGTGCCTGATCTACATTTTCTGTAAATACTGCCGCTTCATGAATACCTGAAAACCAACTCTTCCAGCGATATAATACCATTGTTCCTTCAGTCGCATCGATAGAGTTGTTATTTATCAGTTTTTCCTTTTTGTCATTTGTCCACTCCGCCTCATCGCTAGCGCCCGTCCAAGGACCGGGAGTACGGTACAGACTTGTTTCATGCACCTGACGTTGGTTAAATTCATCCGGTAAGAATGTGTATACATTCGAAAGATACCGCAAGGCTCCATCTCTGGTTGTGAAAATCTCCTTGAGTGATAAACGGTCATCAGGCACCTGGTCAAAATAGTCATTACAAGATGTCGTCAAGAGACACGCCAGCAAACTTACGATTATATAATTATATTTTTTCATTATCTTTTTGTTTAGAATGTGAAATTAATACCAACTGAATAAGAAGTCGTATTCGGATAAGAAGCACCATTATCGGTATTCAACTCCGGATCCCACAATTTGAAGCGACTCAAAGTGAACAGGTTAGTTCCCATTACATATACAGCCGCATTCTTCAGATGAACTTTATTCACCCAGGGTTTCGGCAGATTATAAGAGAGCTGCAATGTCTTCAGACGCAGGAAGTTCATGTTACGCACCCACCAGGTACTTTTCTGGAAGTTATTAATGCTACTGGTTGTTTCGCTTCCATAAGACAAACGCGGATAAAAGGCATTCTGATCCGGATTTTCCTCTGTCCAACGGTCGTCAATGTTAGAGTAGAGGTTACCGCTACCACCACCGCCATTAAACGGATTAATACTGCTACCGTTCAATACACGTTCGGCTCCCGCTACGCCCTGAAACATCATGCCCACAGACAAGTCTTTCCAGCCTACTGTAAATCCGAAACCATAGACAGTTGTCGGCACATCTCCACGAGAAATGTAAGTCTGGTCGTACGCATCAATCTGACCGTCATTGTTCAAGTCCTTGTATTTGATATCTCCGGCTTTCACTGTTCCAAACTGTGAAGCAAACGGTTTGGGAGTAATGGCTTTATTGGCAGCCGACAAAGATTCCCAACGTGCCATATCATCTATTTCAGCCTGAGTGAACAGTCCCTCGGCAACATACCCTTTCGCTCCATTGATGTTACGTCCATATTGGTTCATCCATTCGTATTTCTGTTCCGGCAATTCTCCCTGAATCCATTTATCCTTATTAAAGGTGACATTACCCCGAAGCGCAATTACCCAGTCTTTATTGATACGCTTGTTATATTCGATTGTTCCGTCAAATCCCTTATTTTCTATGATACCGATGTTTCCGTAAGGAGCAGATGTGTTGTACCCCAAGAATGAAGGCATAGAATGTTCACGCTTCAACAGAATGTTTTCACGACGTTCCTTAAACAAGTCGAACACAATAGACAGGTCGTCATTAAATAGCTTAAGGTCAATACCCAAGTCTTGTTTGCGAGATTCTTCCCAGATCAGGTCAACAGCCATATTCACTGTTTCATAACCGGCCCACTTAGTTCCATTCGGTCCGAATTTATAGCCATAGTCTCCATTCTCTTTCATCTGATCCAGATACATGAAACGACGGTCGGAAACTTCGCTATTACCCACTTTACCATCCGTATAACGTATCTTCAAGAAAGAAACTGCCTTCGACAGAGGTTGCCAGAATTTCTCATTTGAAACAACCCATCCTACACCAAATGCAGGGAAAGTTCCGAAACGATGTTTGGGCGAAAAATTCTCGGCACCGTTATAACCGATGTTGAACTCTGCGAAGTAACGGTCTTTCCATGAATAAGTGGCACGACCGGCAATACCCATCATACGATACGGAATCGCATCTTCCAGTGTTCCTTTCGGATATAATAGTTTGGATTGCTGATTGAACAGGAATAACGCACTGACACGATGATCGTCGTTGAATGTCCGGTCATAGTTCAAGGAAGCCTCCAAATAGGTCTTTTTGTTACCACTCGTTTCCTGTTTATAGCTTAACACGTTACTTCCTTCATAAATACGTTGCAAAATAGGCTGCCCATTCATATCGTAAGGAACACTAGTGTCCAGGAAGTTGTAGGTAGACTCCGCACGGTCCTGATGTACATGTATCTCATTGTATACGTCGAATGCATACATAGCAGTCAGTTTCAGTCCTTTCGTGAGCATATCCAAATTCTGTGTGACGCGCAAATTAGAGTAAATCTGATTTTTCGTCAGGTTGTCATAGCCACGACGTGTAGCCTGCGAATAAGGGTTGTTAAAGTTGTTATTGGTTGAAGTTCCCGGTACATAGGCTTCTCCGTTAACAAAGAACATCTTCGGATATTCAACCGGTGAGATAGACATTGCCGCATTATACAAATCGGCAGAAGAGATGGCCGGATAATTTCCTTCTCCCAGATAACCTTGCGCACCGATCTCGACCTTAGTAGTAGGAGTTACATCGATATTCAAATTGGTAGTAAAGTTATAACGGCTATATTTCATTTTGGAGTCATAGGTGTTGATATTCTTATCAGTCACCGTCATACCTGTCTCATTAAAATAGCTGACTGATGCATAATAAGCGACTTTCTCGCTACCACCGCGTACATTTACATTCACACGACGATTATGTCCCCAATCATTAAAGATTTCTTTCAACCAATCCACATTCGGGTATAGATAAGGATCCTTGCCGGCAATCGTGTTACGTATTTGATCTTCTGTATATTTCGTAGCAATACCGTCATTACGCATTGCCTCGTTGGCTGCATTCATATAAGTGATACCGTCTGCCAAATCGACCATCTTCGTAAAACGGGTAAACGATTCATAATAATCCGCGCTCACTGTCGGTTTTCCTACCTTTCCCGGTTTGGTTTTAATCAAAATTACGCCATTGGCACCACGTACACCATACACAGCTGTTGCTGATGCATCTTTCAGCGTTGTCAACGATTCAATATCTTCCGGATCGATGTCATTGAACGAACGTTCCACTCCATCCACCAATACCAGCGGAGAAGAAGTGTTGGGAGTGGAAATACCACGAATCCAGATATCAGCAGCATCTTTTCCCGGTTCTCCTGTACGTTGTACAGCCACAACACCCGCCAGACGTCCCGCCAATGTAGTTGTCAAACTGGCAGAAGGCGTCTTAATATCTTCCATCTTCATGGAAGACTGTGCACCGATATTACTTATTTTACGCTGGGTACCATAACCCACAATAACAGTCTCTTCCAATTCGTTGACCTGTTCTTCCAAGGTGACATCATAAATGTTGGTCGAGGCATTGGTTCGTATTTCAGAAGTTTTAAACCCGATATAGGTAAACTTAAGCACTACGCTCTTCTTGGTTACGAATATCTCATACAAACCATCCATATTTGTAATCGAACCGTTTGCATCTCCATCCACAGTGACGTTCACCCCAATAAGCGGCTCTCCTTTTATATCAGTGACACGTCCGGATATTTTCCGCTTATTCTGTTGCTGTTCGGTTGAAGCAGGGGCTTTTCCGGAAATAAATATTTGCCTGTCAGAGATCCGATAAGTACACGAAGTACCTTCGAAAAGTTCAGAAAGGATTTCTTCTATATTTTTATTCTTACTGTCGATAGATACCTTACGTTCTAAGTTGACAGCGTCATCTAAATAGAAGAAAACAAATTGACTACTTTTCTCTATTGTTTTAAGCACTTCTCTCAACGTCGAGTTACTCATGCTGACCGAAAGAGTCTTAAATTGAGAATAATTGTTGTAACTTGCGAAAGAGTAGTCTATTCCGAGAAGTAAAAAGCACAGGAATAGCCCGAGAACCTTACTCTTTCGTTCTCTAATTGCATTTTTCATATTAAACATGTTAAAAATTTCTCATAATATTATTTTCTGTATATAAACATTCATAGGCACACAAGTCCCATCTGGATGATAGTTCGTATCATCCACTCTCTTCAATAATTACCATAAAATAAGGGAGTTAGATTAGTTTATTATCTTATTTTTTATATCTATTTCTTTACTACTCGATACGTTTTATATTGTTCATCATAGGCATAAGAAATTGGTGCAACAAAGGTTAATCCATTAATAACTGTTTCAAAGCTGTCTTTCAAATCGATTTTTCCGGAACATTTTATTTTACTTAGCGCTGGGTCAAATTCTACATTCACACCATAATAGGTAGACAGGCGTTGCAAGACTATTCCCAAATCGGCACTTTGGAAACAATATAGTCCATTTATCCACGATATTGCCTGTTCTACATCTACTTGTGATATATTTTCCTTTCCATCGGCAGAACTGAACATCTGATTAGGAGCCAAAATCGCTTTCGGAGTCCGGGCTGTCTCTACCTGAACACATCCTTGCGCCAGCACTACACTTCTAATTGCTTCCGACTCATACGCCGTTACATTAAATTTAGTACCAAGCACCCTGACATTCATATCTTTGGTCCGCACATAGAAAGGGCGGTTTTCATCTCTGGTTACTTCTATGTAGATTTCTCCGTCCACATAGATTTCACGTTTATCTTTTTCAAACTCTACCGGATAAATCACTCTCGTGCCGGCATTCACCCAGACTTTAGATCCATCGGCAAACGTCAATACCGATCGCTTTCCACGCGGAATGACCAATTGATTGTAAGCTGCCGATTTTTCCTTTTGTATACTTTCCTGATTTGTTTTGATTTCTACGGAATCATACGTAATCTCCGTTTCTTTTTCTTTCAGGCTCACTACGTTATCTTCCGCCAAAATCAACAGTGTTTCCTCCGTCAGAGGCAAATCAGCTTTGGTATTCACTGCAAAAGTGGCAATATCCGGATCCAGCACCGAAGAATAACTCTTTAATAAGAAGAAACATCCCACAAGAATAGCAACACTGGCCGCCGAGCTCAATCCTATTAAGAAATAGTTCTTACGTTTCGCCTTCTCCTTATTTATATTGGTTGCCTGTATACGAGTCCATAAATCATCCGTTTCCTCGTTTGAAAGTACTTCTTCTTTCTCTTTTGAAAAAACCTCCAAATATCTTTTTGCTGCTATATATTCATCTATATTGGAAGGATTCATCTGTTCAAATTCATCCCAGAACTTCTGTGTTTCTTCCGTAGGATGATTCATGGAAGAAATAAAGAAATCATTCTGAAGGAATTCTTCAAAAGTATATAGGGAAAAATCTGTATGTTTTTGTTCAGAGTTCATCATTTTCATTGTCTTTACGTATGAATAACAGTTGTACTTTCATTTTATACTCACCTTTTCCGAAGTTTTTTCCACTTTTTTTTGATTGACAGGAAAAATAGGCTGATTATTCTCTCTTATTTTCTCTTAAATAAGTCCCGGATACGTCCCAAAGCCCGTTGAATGGAGTTAGAAACAGATTGATTATTCATGTCTGTCACCTTACTTATTTCATCAATACTCATCTCTTTGATATATCGATAATAAATAATTTCACGCTGTCTGTCCGTCAATACAGACATCATAGTATGTACGGTTGCCTGAACTTGTTTTTCCTGTTCATTATTAATATATATAGTTTCCGGAGTGGAGGGGGATTCGTCAACCGTCTCTTCTCTCTCACCTATTTCATCAAACGAAAGAGAATCTGTTGTCTTTTTTAGCGCATTAAAAAGAGTGTTTTTCAACGCTACCGTCAAATAAGCTGCAATATTATCTGTTGGGGCTAACTTTGCACGATTCATGTGGATTTTCACAAACACATCATGTATGCAATCTTTAATTAATTCTTTGTCTGAAGTATATAATAGTCCGAATCGAAACAGATCTTGCACCGTTCGATTATAGATTTGGGTATACGCACTCGAATCTCCCTCGAGAAACCTTTTCCACAAAAGGGAGTCGGAAAGAGTGTGTATATCTGGGTTCATTATAATAAGTATGTTTGATTTACAAGGACAAAAATAAAACAATAAATCAAAAAAAGCCCATCTTTATTAAAATATTAATTACGGATGGACTGAACTTTTCAGATTTTACTTCAATGGGCTTGCCTCTACTCCCTCGAAAGTCATCTTTATGGGTTTTATTTTTCCATCTTTATCAAAGTACATACGGTCAACGCAGGTCACACGAGCGTTTCCATCCGTTTCACCCAATGGATGGCGATGATAAATGATGTACCATTCATCCTCTCCCGGCCCTTTTACAACTGAATGATGACCGGCACCTGTTCCAATATTGGGATCTCTCTGTAATATTTTTGCTTCTCTTTTGAAGGGTCCGAACGGTGAGTCGGCAATGGCATAAGCAACACAATAATCCGGTCCGGTCCAACCGCCTTCTGACCACATAAAATAGTATTTTCCGTTACGTTTCAACATAAAAGGTCCCTCTACATATTTTTCGGGGGTTACTTCCTTATAAAGAGTACCATCTTCAAACGGTACGATACTCAACAAGTCCGGGGCCAGTTTCACCATATTACAATGTCCCCAGCCACCATAATACATATAATACTGTCCGTCATCGTCTTTGTAAACAAACTGATCGATCGGTTGCGCACCATTTACAAATTTATCAATCAGAGGTTTGCCTAACGCATCTTTAAATGGTCCGGCAGGATTGTCGGCCACAGCTACACCAATACCGCCCAGTTCATTATTGCTTTGGATATCATTCGCACCGAAGAATATATAATATTTATCATTCGCATGAATCACGGCAGGTGCCCACAAAGCACGTTTAAACCAACTAATATTCTCTTTTGATAACACTTTCGGGTGCTTTGTCCAGTTCACCAGGTCTTTAGATGAGAAGGCATCCATGAAAGTCTGTTCGTCATAAGGCGCCGAATACGTAGGATAAATCCAGTATTCATCCCCAAATACAATTCCTTCCGGATCGGCATACCATCCCGGGAATACAGGATTGCCACTCGTCTTCGGTTGTTGATTGGCTTTTTGTCCAAATACAGACTGGGAACAGCAAATAATACTAAGAAGAATAAAGTGCTTCAGTTTCATACAATATCAATTTTAAAGTTCGTGCTACAAAGATGAGAAAAAACAACTAGAAATTCAATAAATACCAACCAATTAAGGATAAATACTAACCAATCTGCAAAAAAAAGATGATTTATCAGGATTTTGTGCTTTCTTTGCAGTGTCATTATTAAATGAAAAATACCATGAAAAGCAGATTGTTATTACTAGCCGTACTTTTAGTCATTATTTGTGCATCCTGTCAACCCAAGAAGAAAACAGAGCCGGAAAAGGAAGCCGTAACAGGAGCTACTTATACAAATCCGCTACGTGAAAGAGGAGCAGAACCATGGGCCGTTTTTCATGAAGGGAAATATTATTATACACAAGGCGCTGAAAGCAGAATCGTGCTTTGGGAAACCAGTGATATTACAAACTTGAACGATAGTCTTAAAAAGCCTGTATGGATACCAACCGATCCAAGCAATTCCCATCACTTATGGGCTCCCGAAATGCATCGCATCAACAACAAATGGTATATTTACTTCGCAGCAGACGATGGTAATATGGACAATCACCAGATTTATGTGATTGAAAACGAGGCTGATATTCCTACAGAGGGTAAGTTTGTCATGAAAGGGCGCATACCGACCGACAAAGATAACAACTGGGCAATTCATGCGAGTACTTTCGAACACAACGGACAGCGTTACATGATTTGGTGCGGATGGCAAAAACGAAGAATTGACAGCGAGACACAATGTATTTACATCGCTTCGATGGAAAATCCGTGGACTCTTTCTTCCGACAGAGTTCTGATTTCCAAACCTGAATATGAATGGGAGTGTCAATGGGTGAATCCCGATGGCAGCAAAACAGCCTATCCGATCCATGTGAACGAAGCACCTCATTTCTTCCAGCCGAAGAATAAAGATAAAGTATGCATTTTTTATTCCGCCAGCGGTAGCTGGACTCCCTATTATTGTGTAGGATTGCTAACAGCAGACGCCAATGCCAACCTGTTGGATCCTGCTTCCTGGAAGAAACATCCGACACCCGTATTTCAGCAGAAACCGGAGAATGAAGTTTTTGGCCCCGGCGGCAGTTCTTTCGTCTCTTCACCGGATGGAAAGGAATGTTATATGCTTTATCATGCCCGTCAGATACCAAATGATGCTCCGGGTGCAATGGATTCACGTACTCCCCGCTTGCAGAAAATAGAGTGGGACAAAGATGGGATGCCTATACTGGGAATACCGGATAAAGCCGGAGAACCCATGGCAAAGCCATCTGGTTCTCCAATCAATTAGACTAATTACATTTTGTACTTTCAGGTCCAAGGTATGAACGTTTTAATCCTCCCATGTCGATGACTATTTTCTGAATGACGACCCCGGGATCACCACAACGTATCTGTAGGGTGTGTTTGCCCGGCTTCTTCACATACAAAGTAGATTTATTCACTCTACAATTCTTCAGTACACTATCATACCAAACTTGAGAATACTCAATAGCAGAAGTAGAAGGAGTAGAAATAGAACCATCATCTATACGGACACTATACTTTGTGTCCGAATTAGTATGTTCCGGCAATTTATAGTCTCGCTCTGCGTGCAAAGGGAATGTAGGTAGAACATAGGTATACACATCATAAATCCCGGCATTAAACGTATAAAAATCATATTCCACTCTAGGTACATCACCAGCACGATACATCTGTAAGGGAGATATAGGATTCCCTAATTGCAAAGCATGCCCTTCAACCCCAACCCCGGGAAGAATATTCATTTTTATGTCATTACTCTCAAACTTACGATGAAACCCTGCAGCCGGAATAGAGACATACCCATTCTCTTCCATATATACTCCTTGCATCTCATCACGCACAGGAGACGCCGGATTAAAAACAGAAACCAATACACATTCTTTTTGATCATTAGAACTAAACTCCACAGAACCTTTAATACTCTCTCCAACCGGAACTTTCTCCCAATCAACAGATACCCTGATTCGGTCCTCTGTCGGAGTTTTCCCAGCTTTTTGAGACACTATAATCCAATCGTCCGACGGCTTTGCAGTCCAACTCAAATCTCCACTTCCTTGATTATACACATCGACCCAATGGCTTTTACGGGAAAAAGTGTTATAAACAGGCAAACTATGATAGCTTATCCCACCTTTATCCAAAATTTCACTTTCTGCCTGAAGAGCTAATTTAGGAGCACCAACCGGTGTATAACTTTCTTCCATCAACGGGAGCATAAAGTAAGAACTGGAACCTTCATAATTCTGTTTCAAAGACATCATATATTTCCATTTCCCGTTCAACAAAGAATTATACCCTTCAGTTATGATTTGCAGACTATCATGGTAATTCTTTACCTTCTCCTTTATCAAATTGGCGGCGGCACGCTGCTGACGAACATACTGCCGATAATATTGTCCTTTTATAGTCATGTGGTTCATCAGTTCGGCACCTTTCACCGGATAGTATAATAACTGATAAAAAGCCGGCTGACTGTCTTTATCCAAAGATGCCAAAAGATTTTCCGCTTTCTTCCCAATGCGGCTATATTCGTTCAGACGATTTTCTGCTTCATTATAATTGGCAAAAGAGAACTCCGTATCCGTACGTTTCTCTCCCCCGCCCCAATAATTATTCCAATATCCCCAACCCATATATTCCGGTTTCCGGGAAAAGGCCAGATTGATATGCGAAGAAGTGATATCTTCAAATACGCTATAATACTGATCCCCAAACATCTTTGCCAACCAACGGGCGGGATAGGTAACCACATTATTCGCATTAAAGCTATCTATATCATAAGCCATATCAAGGAATAAAGACACTTGCATTTCGGCTCCTTTTAAATCACCGCAATTAGCCAGCCAGATACGGTCTGCCGTCGTATCATAAGCCTTTCGGAGTTCCTCATACATCAGAGCCGGGGGAGTAGTGCTGTACCACAAATAGCTATGGGGAACTCCCAGATAAGAGACATGGTAGTAAACACCTGCACGCCCGGAGCGCTTCTGTTCATGCGGGCCACTTAAGCGCTTCATGTAGCCGAAGTTATCATCCGGCCAAATAATGGTTACATCATCCGGCAATTCCAATCCATTCGAATAGATTTCCAACACCTCCTTGTATGGAGTAAATGCCTGTGGAATTGTTTCAACCGGTCGATCAATATGTTCTGCAATCAAATTACGCTGGTCTTTCAACGCACTCTCCAGCATTTTGACCTTTTCTTTCATGGGGACATCACCTCCTCCCATTGCCGCATCATGCAATCCTCTCAAAGCCAATGTATATACATTCTCATAAGCACAGTTTTCCTTTACACGGTTTCCTAGAACTTCATTAATTTTATCCTTATTTTTACCATAATCCCAAGGCCCCATCGTTTTTGAATTCCATTCACTAGCTGTATTTAACAATAATGGTTCGCAATGACTGGACCCCATTACAATAGCAAAAGTATCTGCCACCAACTTATTTTCAGGTATCTTATAAAATGCGGTCGACACCGGATGCATGGCAGGAGCCAGATGATTGGCTTTCAACCGTAACAACAATTCGCATATTTTGGCATAAGTACGGGGACCTATATTGCCACGCTCTTTCTCAAAAGTCTTAGCGGCCCAAGGTTTCAGTCCCCAATCTTCATCATTCAGAAAAACACCTCTATATTTCACGGAAGGGGTCTTGGAAACAGTGGTGGGAGCATCCACATAAAGTGTTTTATGTTTCTTCACAGGGACATCCGCCCACCAATACCAGGGAGACACACCTGCCATTTCCGAAAGAGAAAACAAACCGTAAGAAGCTCCTCGCCTGTCACTTCCGGCTACAATCAGCGCTTTATCTACTCCTGGAAAAGGATGATTAACTGTCTGGATCAGATAACGTTCCCATGCCCCTTCCAAAGGAGATATATCTATTTTCCCATTGGAGGCTAACTGACGAATTGCCTGATTCTTTTCAATAGTACCGACAATCACCACTGTTCTTCCTTTCTTCCATTCATCTGCCAATTTTAATCTCTGTCCTGTGACATTTTCAATATCAGACACAAACAGCTCGGCAACCTTCTTTACAACCGGGTAATCATTGGCATCATAACACACGGTCGCCTTTATTTTCGATGCGACTAATGGGAAAGTATATTTACTATGTTTTACATTCTCATTCACAACCACTTGTGATTGCAGGGCAGATGCCACTACCAATAATATTAATAGCGAAAAGATTCTCATTGATACAGTAGTTCTAGTTATTCAGTTCTATTTCTTTTTATCTTCAAAATGATAGTTATATGGATTCCGCTTAAAATGGTAACGATTTCTTGGCACCGGCAATGGGTCTTGTACACGCAGTTCCCAAGTCATCAATTCTTCCAGCAATTCCATTTGTTTGGAAGCATATTTCTTTTTATTATAAAGATTATTAATCTCGGAAGGATCGGCTTTCAAGTTATACAGTTCACCACGACCATAATTGTCGAGTACCAGTTTCCAGTCATCTTTGCGAACCATACGTTCAGTTCCGCTTTGTGTCCAGGTATTCAGTTCGTCAAAGTGAGCTATTTTATTGGGTTGCAAAGCCCCCTCTTTAGCAAATGTCAACGGTTCATCCCGGGTGAAATCTTCACCACCGAATCCCTGTTGTACAATTACACTCGAGAATTCTTTCTTTGGGTACGATTTACCCGTCAACATCGGCCATAAACTGCGTCCTTGCACTCCAAGAGGTATATCTGCACCGATTGCTGTACAAATAGTAGGAAATACATCAGCAATAGAAACATGTGCATCCATAGGAGATTTTTGCGGATGAATGTTATATCCTGCCCAAATCATCGGAATACGGGTCAAACATTCAGGCACTCCTGCACCTTTACGAATCAAGCCATACTCCCCACAATAATCCCCATGGTCTGACAGGATTACAAAAATGGTATTTTCATAAAGCCCGGCTGCTTTGAATCCTTCAATCAGACGTTTGGTCTGGTCATCAATCAGACGAAGCATTCCTAAATAATTTCCACGCAAACGAGGAAGATCTTTTGCCAGGTTCGGGCAGGCTGTATCTTCCAATTCCGCCAAAATCTCATACTTATTTCCTTTTTTAGATAAATCGTTCCGGCTAGTCAAAGTTGCCGGTATCTTTTCCGGAGAAAACATTGAGAAATAAGGCTCTGATATCTGATATGGATTATGCGGTTCAGGCATTGAAACCCACATAAAGAATGCGGAATCTTTTTGCTGCTCCGCCCAAGCCAAAGCTTTGGTAACCATTTTCACCGGATTCTGCGCTTCTGCCGGGAAAGGGGTGGCTTCCAAATATTGACCTCTCGCTTTATTATTCAGAAAAAATGCAAAGTCCTTATCTTCCTGCGTATCACGCTGATTCTTTCCCCAATGAAAATATTCCTCACAATAATCAAAATCTTTCCCTTTCACATGCGCATGGTTCTTTCCCACTAATGCCGTCTTATATCCTTGTTCTTTAAACACTTCGAGCATATCTTTCTTATAATACATATCGAGAGTGTTGTGGTTCGTACGGACATGCGTAGCAGTCGGATAACGTCCTGTAAACATGGAACAACGCGCAGGCATACTAGCAGGAGCTACCGTATACGCCTTATCAAACCAGACATTACTCAATGCCAGCGAATCGGCAAAAGGAGTGACAGCCATCGGAAAACCTTCGCGACCACACAAATCAGCTCGCTGTTGGTCGGTCATGATGATAACAACATTGGGTTTGGGTGTTTGTGCCAGCATTGGAATAACATTAACCATACTGGAAATCGCAGAGATTGAAACTAAAACTTTTGTATTCATATAATAAATTCTTTAATCGTTCACGCCCAAAGTTCGACAATTCATTTGACAAACTACGAAAATAGCTGTTCAATAAAGGACAAAAAATGACAAATAGTCCAGTTACAAACACACGATGAGCCTATTGACCACGATCAATAGTTATACACAGAGCAATTACCAATATTGACTAAAGAAATTCAAAGCCGCCTGGTAAAAGACCTTTGTATCTCTTTGCTCTTTATATAGGCTCTCCAATACTTCTTCATATCTAACCGGGTCAATCTTATTCCGGATAGATTTCCATAGCCCGATGTTCACATCAACCTGCTCAATGCCTCGTTTCAAATTAGATTTGAACTCTTCACGTAATGACTTCCCGGATTTCATTTTATGCGACCACGGCACGTTGTGGAAACAAAGCAAGTAAAGTTCGGGACACTGTGACAAACTGTTGAATATATCCTTGTTGTATTTAAAATATTGAGACACATAGTTCGTTCCTTTTGTGGTACGATCAGTGCCGATAGACTCTTTGCTCACATGCCACTCTTTGTTTGCACGCTGTTCGAACCCCGCCGTATAATGGTCTTCCCGCTTCACAGTAAATCCCAAACTGTAAGGGGCATGAGCACAAACAAAGCTCTCCCATGTGGGCATCATCATTTGCCGGATGACTTCCAGCGTTGCTTCGTCACAATTCCATGTAGACTTTATCCAATCGGATGTAATACTTTCGGTCGATTCTTCCGGATTCCATGCCAGACGCCCGAAAGCATACCAGTTGGCTTGGGCAAAGTGATGAGCAGTCCAATTGCGCGAACGACCGATATTGCCTACTCCTGCCATGCCAAGCATACGCGACGGGAATGTCTTTCCGGCGATAATATTCGACACAGTACTTCCCTTTCCGTTACAATATGTATCGAAATCGAGGAAAGTTTTCCTCCACATGGGCAACAGATACACCAAGCTAACAGAACGCCCCAAGTACTCTTGCGTAATCTGGAGTTCAGGGAACAAAGGAGTATGGCGCATGGCTCCGAACAACGGTTGAGCCGGTTCGCTAGGCTGAAAGTCAAGCGTTCCGTTTTTGGTTTGCAACACTACGTTTTCGTCGAACTGTCCGTCCAAAGGCTGAAACTCCTTATAAGAACGTTTCATTCTATCTTTATCAATCTCCGGATTGTAGACAAAGGTGCGCCAAAGCACAATGCCTCCATGAGGTTTGAGTGCACGGGCTAACATATTGGCGCCATCCACATGGCTACGATGATAATCTTGCGGACCTGCCATGCCTTCAGAGTTGGCTTTTACAAGGAAACCTCCAAAGTCAGGTATCAGACTGTAAATTTCGTTGACCTTATCCATCCACCACTTTTGCACTTCGGGATTGAGAGGATCGGCTGTATCCAGATGTCCAATTCCGACACCTCCCCATTGTTTCCCCACGTCTTTGGTCGTAGAAGGTTTTACGGGAGCAGCAAAGTTGGGTGCAAGATACACCTTGATGTGATACTTGCGGAAGATATCAGCTAACGCAGCAACCTTCTCTAAATAGTCATGTCCTAAGATGCGCGGATCGGCATTAACATTATTCAGAATCACGGCGTTGATGCCGATGGATGCTTCCGCACGGGCGTAGTCGGTATATCGAGGTTCGATTTTCTTTGGCAAATCGTCCCATGCCCACAATCCTTTTCCAGCATAGCCGCGTTCTACCGTTCCACCCAGACCTACCCAATGATTGATCATACGGAATTCCAATGCAGGAATTTCTTTGATATTTAACTGTTCAAGCGGATATCCACATTGTATCAATCGAATCAAGTGGAACGTACCATAAAGAAATCCTGCATCGGAATAGGCTTGAAGTGTTATCCTCTTTTTACCACTGCGGATGATATATCCTTCCTCTCCCAGCCCTTTATCTTTACAGAAACTCATTTGAATTCCCACCGCATTATCCTGAACAAATATTGGTGTAACTGTCAGTAACGCCTTCAAAGCACGCTCCAGTTCTTCTCTTATGACTTCATCGTATCGGCTTCCGGGCAGACTAATGTGACTACCATACCGAATGGCAGATTGTTTTAAGCCAGATTCGGGAAGAGGTTTATAATTCATCCAAAGTTCATACCCCGTATCTACAGTGGATAACGTCTGTTCCTGACCAAAAAGATAGCTCATACAGCTCAAAAAGAAGAACAGAACTATGCTAAAACAACGAAAACAGTGATTCATGAGTTTCTATTTTATCGTATTAAAACTTTATTTTGTCTGAGCGCAGCTTCAAATCAAGCCACTCCCTTCAGATATATCTTTCTCATTTTTACTCCTTTTTTATAATTACCAAGTCTCTACACGCAAATCATAAAGCGGATCTTGACGCAACACCAATTTCTCCACCACATGATAATATTTGCCACCGTTCTCATACGTATATTCCAGATCGAATTGCGGTGCACGCGTACCTACTTTCGCTACATAATCGTAGTCGCCCTCAATCTTATAAGTACCCGATGCATTAGTGATTGCAGCTTTACCGCTCACTTCTTCCACTGTAACATTATTATTGGCATCCATCGTCAACGTCAAACTACCAACTGTCTCCAACTTATCACCTACGCCCGGGCACACCACTACACGCGGTTCCATTGTTTTAAAAGTGGCAGTAGCACATTTGATAATATCTTTAGTATTACCATAACTTACTGGTTCGCCGACAGGATTTCCTCCAGCATCAACTTCGGTTACGTTTCCCATGCGGTAATAAGTACCGGCATAAGTACTGATGTATTTAATAACGGCAACACAAGTCTCTGCTCCTTCGCGTATAGCATTCATTGAATTCTCTGTCATTCGAAAAGGAAGTGCATAGTAATCCGTCAAACAACGCGAATCCTCATAGAAAAGATTGGTAAAAGTGATCCCTACATCGGCTACCGGAGAGTTCGATTTACGCACCCGGAAATATTCCGGATCCGCCAGTGTATAATAGTTGGCGGGAAGCAACGTTTTCCCCGTTCCTTCAAGCAAGGAGGGGTCAATGGTAAATTTCGCCCAATCATTCATGTCTATTTCACGTTTCCCACCAATAGCCACTCCGACATAAATGTTCATATCACGGTCGCTAATCACAGTTCGCAGCGGCTTTGCTACAGCAAAGCCCATATCAGCTCCTTCGTAATCGTGGGTATAGTCGTCATAACACGCCGTAATCCCAACTAACAGCAGGAGTGCGGACAGTAAAAGTTTTGCAGATTTCATACTTTCTTCTTATTATAGTTAAACACAATCACCATCCTTTATTATTGATAAGATTCGGATTTTTCTGTACCTCTAAATAGGGTAATGGCATGTAATAATAGCGAACATCGTTTAATGGGCGATCTTCTACCTTCACCACCTTGAATGCCTCATCGCCTGAACCGTCACGAGTAACCTGCATTCCATAAATAGGTTCATTGAGAGGTAACAACCAACGCCGCAAGTCCCAAAAGCGTTGATTTTCAAACGCAAATTCAATTCGACGTTCATTTTGTATCAATGTACGGAATGTTTCTTTCGAGGCAGCCATCTCGTCCAAATAAGTCACATCGGTAATTCCACCTGACTTCTCCCGAATAGTTTTTATCACGTCGTAGGCAGACTTGGTGCATCCGGGTCCCACAACTTTCGGTCCGAAAGCTTCATTGGATGCTTCGGCGAAATTGAACCATACCTCTGCTTTGCGCAACATCGGATTATAGTGACGGGAATCCTGTTCTTCAAGAGGTTTCAAAAAGTCGGCAACCGTATTCATAAACTTTGCCAGGTAATAACCTGTACGTGTAGCATTTACGTTCATGTAACCGGAATCTTTTCCACCTGGAGTAACGTCGATATACGAACTGTTGGCTCCAAATTGACGTCCCTGATAGTAAAGATTCACATCGAAGCGGTTGTCACGCTGGCAATCATAAGGATCGGTTTCGTCATACAACGACCGCGAATCGGTTATGGGAAATCCATTTTTTGCCGGGAAAGCATCAGCCAAATTCTGCGAAGGCGTAGTCTGCGCATTCCCAAAATAGAAAGGCGGATAATGCCGTTGCTCCAAACCATGATTACGTCCCACAAATGTGCGAAAAAGGAATTCGGCCGATTGGGCATCCCCTCCATCGTACAGATCTTTCGGAACTAATGCCGAATAGTTTTTCATTCCACTCATCGCCAACACTTCATCGGCATAATTAGCCACACGTTCCCATTTGGCTTGGTAAGCCGTTTCGTCCACCACCGTATAATCGCCCATGCCGTTCAATCGTACTATGTTATCTGGCTGATAAGCAGGGCTGGCCGCATAGAGCAGTGTTCGTACTTTCAGTGCTGCGGCAGATAATCCCGAAGCACGACCAAATGCTTGGTCGCCCAATATAGCATCCCCTCCGGAATAAGTCAACGGAAGTAACGCCATTGCTTCGTCACAATCGTAACAAATTTGCTTAACGCAATCTTCATAACTATCGCGCGAAAAACTTTCCGGATGC
The DNA here is from genome assembly GCF_001185845.1 of Bacteroides sp. 3_1_13. Lineage (NCBI taxonomy): Bacteria > Pseudomonadati > Bacteroidota > Bacteroidia > Bacteroidales > Bacteroidaceae > Bacteroides > Bacteroides sp. 3_1_13. The sequence goes on along the minus strand of NZ_KQ236955.1, from coordinate 1,592,595 downwards.
GCCGCTTCTTCCGGAGTAATATAATGTGTTACGATAGGATAGCCCAACACTTGTCCGTTATCGGTCTTTCCACCATACATTCTCAACAGATTGAAACTGCACCATGCTCTAAGAAAAATAGCTTCTCCACGCAAACGTTTTTTGTAAGCCTGATCAATTTCGTCGCTAGAAATGCTATAGCGTATTTCATCCGTAAGTCCATTGTCGAGGAAAGTATGAATACGTTGCAGTTGATCATAACAAGCACTCCAATTTCCCAAGGGATTGTTCGTGCGGCTAAAACCGCCCTGTCCGGCACGATAAACACTGGAATCGTAAACACGTGTCATGGCATTGTCTGTTGCCGCATCCAGAAAGTTGCCATCCCATGCATCAGGGACGGTCAAAACATCCTGATAAACCGAGAGTAGCACACCTTGTGCCTTTTCAGCGTTGGTCCATGTATCATCCACCGACCATTGATTGTTCATCTTGGTATCGAGATCGGTGCAGGCACTTACGATGCCTGTAACCCATGCAAGGACTATTATGTATCTAAATCTTTTCATCATTTCTTTCATTTAGAAGTTAATGGATATTCCGCCCGTAATGGTTCGGTAAGTCGGATAGTTGGTCAAGCCGGACAACATACGTTCGGGATCTAAGTCTTTGATGCCCGAAAGTACAAACAAATCGGTTCCCCTCACAAAGAATTTGAAATCTTTTCCTATAAACTTGCCCGTTTTATTGGCAAGCGTATAGCTCAACTCCACATTCTTCAGACGGAAGAACGACCCGTTTTCCGACCAGAAAGAGGAATTGCGGGAGTTGTTTGCTCCGGAGGTGGTAGTCAGTCTGGGCTGGGTCCCGGTAGGATTGTTTACCGGATGATAACGGTCGAGCGCCAATACGGAATATCCATCCAGTCCGTTGTTCCAATAGTACGAACTGGAAAGTATATTCGTGACGCCTGTCGTAGCTGTACCCAGTATGTAAAGGCCAAAACCTTTGTAATTCAACGAAAGATCAATACCCATCGTGGTAGTGGGGAAACTTTGTCCCAAATCGGTTACGTCATTATCATTAATCATATTGTCACCATTCAAATCGGCATAAGCGATATCACCGGCCTGATAGGCACCATAGCTTTGCAACGGATGCCCAGCCAACTGCACGTCTTTACCAAACAATCCTTCTGCCTGCAAACCAAAAATTGTACTGGTGGAACGTCCCACGCTCTTACGATAGTCTTCGATGTTATCTAATTCATCGCTCTTACGCAATTTGTTTTTGGTAAAAGTAAGGTTCACCCCCACATTGTAATGAATCTCACCTATTTTATCTTGCCACCTTACTTGCGCATCTATGCCTTGGTTCATTACTTCACCGATGTTTTCGGCAGGAATAAAGTCTCCCACTACAGCAGCATATTTAACGGTGTTCTTTCCTATGATATTCTTACGCATTTCACGGAAATAGTTCACGTCAGCCGAGAGGCGGTTGTTGAAGAAGGTTCCCTCTACGCCTATATTCAATTCGTTGGAATATTCCCATTTCAAGTCCGGATTGCCATAACGCACCAAATCGGTAGTTGGACCTCCGGTACTAGGTTTGTGTTCGAATTTATCACCATTCTTCCAGTTGGTACGATAAAGGAAATGCCCCGTATTGCCGGCATATCCCAAATGTCCGTAATTAATCTTCAACTTTAACGAGTTAACAGCCTTTACATCTTTCATGAAGTCTTCCTTAGAAATCATCCATGCCCCCCCAATGGCATAAGCAAAGAAGTAGCGGTTACTGCCGCTAAAGCGGTTCGACCCCATAGCTGAAAGAACGCCTTCCACAAAATAACGCTTATTGTAAGCGTAATTACCACGAAAGGTAAAAGTACCATTTTTCACATCTTGTGTATTACCGGTTTTCTCTTCAGTAGTATAACGGAAAGCGGCTTCTGCCAATACATCGTGCAAATCGAATGAATGCTCATAGTTTACGTTAGCACGCCATCCAAAGTTACGATATGTATCGTTGGATGAGATAGATTGCTTTTTTGGCAAATTCAACTTCTTACGCTCCGTGAATCGAAGCACTTCCTCCCCTTCATCGTCAAGGTAGCGTTCGATAGAATAAGTAGGATAAGCATTACGTAACTGTTGACGCAAGTAACTATAATTATCAAATGTCATATAAGCATTTGCCGTCAGACCTTCAGTCAATGATTTCAGGTCAAACTTCAATCCTAAATTGGTCTGACTATTCACATAACGTTCCGAAGTGTTACCTCCATAAGCCATATCCATATACAGGTTGTTGGTCTTGCGGACACTGGTTCCGAATATCAAAGACGATTCGTCGGTGGTGACTCCATCGCGACCATTAATATCTTCCGGAGCAATCATGAAAGGATATTCGTTGGGACGAAGGGTAGAGATTTCACTAAACAGCGTGGCTCCATCCACAGCCCCCCAATCTTTCTTCTCAATCCGTCCTGCTACATCAGCCGAAGCAGTCAGAAAGTCGGTAATGCGCAAATCCAAATTACCTCGCGCGTTGATACGATTCAAATTCGAACGATCACTGACTTTTTCCAAACCTGAACTGCCGGTATAGCCTACTGTCACGGCATAAGTCGCTTTCTCTGTACCTCCGTTCAATTCGATCGTAGCCTTGCGGAATGTACTTGCGTCACGTAGAAATTCTTTATAATAATCGACATTAGGATAGCGCAAATCATTCACCCCCTTCGAATTCTTATAACCTTCAAGATCAGTTGCCGAATAAAAAGGCTGTATACCATCGTTTACACAAGCTTCATTGAACAACGTAGCATAGTTGTAGGAATCAAGAAATTCCGGCATACGGGTAACCGGTTGTATGCCGTACTCCAATCCTACACGAATCACGCGTTCGTTGGCTTTTCCCCGTTTAGTACGAACGAGTATCACTCCATTCGTAGCCTGCTCTCCATACATAATTTTAGCAGTGGCATCCTTTAAAATCTGTATAGATTCGATTTCTTCGGGCAGGATGTCGTCAATCGGACGTTTGATACCATCAATAATCACGATAGCTTCGCTCGTTCCATTGTTGTGCAGACCTCGCACATAGAAAGTAGAGTTATCATAACCGATACCTCCCACATTAGGGATCGCTATCAGTCCGGCAGCCTGTCCTTGCAACGCATTCGACAGTTGCAAGGTAGGATACTTCTTCAGGTGATCCATATTGACCCGGCTCACGGCACTTACCGAATCCGGCTGTTCTTTTTGGGCATTCGCAACAGATGTTATCCCCAGAAAGAAGATGGCTGCGAACAATCCTTTTAAGAATCTATTATAACTATTTCTCATAAATATCAAAATATTAAAGTGTTATTACCAACCGGGATTCTGCTGCAAATTGTGAAGTGCATCCACATCGTGTTGCGGCAACGGATACCAATAGTTGCGCATATTCGAGAATCCGCGAATTTCCTTCTCCATGTCAAACACCGTATAAGTAAAACTTGCCGGACGTGTACCAGACTTTCCGTCAGCTGAATCTTCATAACTGCCTACAGGATCGAAGTAAACTCCCTTTATCGGATAAGGTTCGTTAAACAGTGTGTGCATGATCATCCAACGACGAACATCCCACCAACGGTGGTTCTCAAACATCAGTTCTACTCCCCGTTCCCGACGATAGGCTTCGCGGAACTTTTCGGGATCAGACACGATGTCGGAAGGAATATCCGTCACACCAATACGATTGCGAATAGTATTAAGGGCTTCTTCTGCCGACATACCACAGTCTTCTACTTTAGCAGTCGCACTTCCGGTAGCTTCAAAAGAGGCTTCGGCAAAATCAAGGTAAAGTTGCGTAGCACGGATAAAGACGGTTTGAGCAATCTTTTGCAGGAACGGTTTGGTTGTTCCTAACGTTTGATCATGGCGATAGTTTGCTTCCGGCCATAAAAACTTCCGGCACATAAATCCTGATAATTGTCGTCCGTTGGTATGTTTCGAACTTCCATAGTTATTGTAGGCTGTGCAACCTCTCCACAAACGAATGTAATAGGGCTTGCCACTTGCATAGGTTCCCCAAGTATCACCAGGAATAAGAATGTTGTTGTAGAAACGAGGATCACGATCAATGAAAGCATGTTCCGGGTCGAATTTGTAACCCGACCGGGTATCATTAATCGGATAATAAATACCATCTGCTCCTTTGCGCTCGTACATATTTACCGCATTCAGTGTAGGACAAGAAATAGCGAATGATTCCGAGCCGGTTCCTCCCGTCATATCAGCATAAAGCCAGAAAGCACGTGCGGTCTTGGAACGATCGCTATCACTGGGTATTCTGCGTCGCCACCAGATAGTCTCTACACGCTTGAGTTCCGTATCGGGAAACCAAAACAGGTTCATATACTCATCGGCAGTTGCCAGTCGTACACCTGTTTTCGCTTCATTCTGCTTCATATAGGTGATAGCTGCCCATGCAGCCTTTGCAGCCGCCTTTGCACGTTCCTGATCATAGCTTTTTATTTGAACAGAGTTCAGGTCGTTCTGCATCAATGGACTGGCGTCATAAAGCAAAGCCATCTCTTTGAATGCCAGAGCTGCTAATTTAGTAGGACGGCCATACTGATTGTCCGGCCATGTATCGGGCAGCATAGAAATAGCTTGGTCTATATCACCCACCATCCATGCGCTACTTTCGTGATAAGTGACACGAGGAATGTCATCATCACCACCGGCAAATAGTACATCAAGAATCGGCATGCCTCCATAGCGCTTGATAACGTTGAAATAGAACCAAGCACGATAGAAATAGGCCTGCCCTAAAATTTCATTACGTTGCTCTCCCGTCAATGGTACTTTATCAATATTAGCAATGACCCGGTTCACTATACGTATGGCGGGAAGTGCTTTGCCAATAGGAGTATTATTACCATTTCCAATCTCTGTCACATTGGCGGCCTTATCGGTAGTTAGCCATGAGCCGGAAAAAAACTTGGCAAAAACGGTTTTATTGTATGTCGCAGACATTTCATCCGCCATTACACCTACATACGTGCGTTGATTCTTTCCATCATCTGCACCTTCAAATGTGTTATAGGCTTCCAATTTAGGATATACTTGATCCAAAAATCCACGGATGGACTCATAACTGCTATATACAGCCTCTTCCGTCAGCCCACCGGAGTCTTCGCGTTTATCCAGAAAGTCTTCGCAACCTGCCAAAAACAGGAAGAGTACTCCAACCACTGCGTATTTATATGTTTTCTTCATTGAATTCATCGTTTTAATAGATTAAAATGAAACTCGCACGCCCGAAGTAAACGAACGTAAGATAGGATATTGGACTTGTTCGCCCTCGGGATCAATACGGTCGTCGCCGCCCCACCAGGTGAGCAGATTGTTTCCGGTGACGTAGACTTGCAAACTCTTCAACCCTACCGTTTTCAACCACTTCTTGGGCAAATTGTATCCTAATTCCATGGTTTTCAGTCTCAAGTACGAGAAGTTTTGATAGCGGTAAGTACTTTCGGTTCCGTTAAAAGCACCGTCATTTGTCAGGTGTAAAGCAGGTGCTCTCACACCGGTAGTATTGGCAGTTTCGGGTGTCCACGCATTCATCACATCAGGCTGCGCATTAATTTTCCCGGATTTAAACGAAGCGGAATAAACAGAATTTACCAATTTATAAACACCGGTAGGCGCGTAAAACATAGCACTAAAACTCAGCCCTTTCCACTCAAAGCCCAGATTCAAGCCATACGTGTGTAACGGATAGTTGAGCTCGTCTACTGCCACTTTGTCCTGACCATTGAGAATTCCATTGGAATCGAAGTCAATGTAGATAAAGTCGCCAGGCACCACCTGACCGGGAGCTACCGAATTGATGGAACCGGTCTGTGCGTTATTGAAAACATCGTCGATAGTTTCATAATTACCCACTGCCAAATAGCGGTTTTGATGCCCGATAGGTTTTCCCGCCTCTTTCAAATGGTCGGGACCGTTGACAGGGTCATCGCGAAATACTACCCTATTCTCGCTCGAGGCCAATGTGAAACCTACATGATAACGGAAATCGGAACCTATTTTATCGTTGTAATGCAGTTCTAATTCAAGCCCATGGTTCTTGGTGGAACCAATGTTTAATGCATTGAACTTGGCTCCCGTAATGAAAGAAGTAGTTTGAGGCTCCATCAGAATGTCTTTACGTTTTTCGTCAAAAAGGTCGAGCGTGATGTCAAGCTTGTTCCACAATCCAATCTCAATACCCAGATTTTGTTTCGTTGATTTCTCCCACGTGGAATTGAGGTTGGCTACATCTCCTTCATGATACAAAGGCCCCCAAATCTGACCGGAAGCATCTGTACCCAACGTGATGTTGCCGTCCGAAGTAAACTGCTGTATATAGTTCCACCTCTTGGCACCTGCATCGGAGCCTACCTTACCCCACGAATAACGGAACTTGGCATTTGTAAGTACCTTGCCTATGCTTTTCTTGATAAACGGTTCTTCCGAAAGCCGCCATCCCAAGGAGAACGAAGGGAACAAACCAAACCGTTCTCCACGGGCAAACTTCTCGGAACCAGTATACGAGATATTCATTTCCGTAAGGTAACGCTCTTTCCAGTTGTAGGTGACACGCCCCACCCAGTCTTCATTGTAGTTAGGGAAACGCATATATTGGGTATTGTTCTCCGTGTACCTTTCGTCATAGATTTTACGGTTGACCAAAGCAAGCGCACTTACATTATGATCGTTGAAAGATCGATTATAAGCAACAGAAAATTCATAATAGAAACGACGCGTATAGGCATCCAATCCGTCCCACATAGTCACACCGGGAGGCAGAGGCACCGATTCGGAAGTCGGAAGCCTTTTATCTTCTATCATCGGATAGGTGATGGTCCCATCGGTATTGACCACCGGATTGGCATAATCATAGACTCGGTGATACCGGACAATGGATTTTAAGGCTTGATCGGCAGAGCCTCCTCCACGATAAACATCGGTATTGGTAGTCGACGAAGACGAATAAGATACTTTTGCAGCCACTTTCAATCCTTTGGTGATGAAATCCAGTTTCTGCTCCAAAGATGCATCATACCACCCCTGAAACGTTTTACGAAGTTTGGCACCTCCCAGATTCATGTTGGCCACCGGATTCTTTTCTTCATCATCACCCCAATTGCCATCAGAATACATAATCGGATGGTCGCTAGTGGATTCGGTCAGAATACGATTAAAGGGACTGTCGTTATCAATCGACTTGTTACGATAACCCATGCTACCGGCTATGTTAATGGATAGCTTGGTAGACTTGGTGAAGTTGAAGTCGAAATTCGACCGCCAATTGTACCGTTTGTAGGTATGCCGCGGATCAAAGTCGTCATTCTTTTTCAGGTCGTAAATATCTCCATCACCCTGATAACCCGCCGAAGCAAAATATTTCATATAGTCGGTTCCACCACGTATGTTGATATTATAGTTTTGAGTAAATCCGCCCGTTATCAATTCATCCCACCAGTTAACATAGGGAAACACATCGTTGTAAGCTCCATAGTTGCCTTCTGCATAGGCTCTGCTCCATGCATCAATGGTAGATTGTGGTATCAACTTGTCCCAACTGGCATCGTTGGCCATTGCCATGTTATAGGCCTGCATGGCAGTAACGTGATCAGCAAGCTTCATGCTTGTGGTCGGTGATTTAAAAGTGTAATTGGCAGAAAAGTTGATGACCGGAGCCGTATCAGTACCTCTCTTGGTTGTGATAAGGATAACGCCATTACCACCACGAACACCATAAACAGCTGTTGCCGAAGCATCTTTCAACACGGAGATACTTTCGATTTCGTTCATGTCAACATCATTCATGTTACGCTCGATGCCATCCACTAACACCAACGGATCGGTATTGTCCCAAGTACTTTTCCCACGAATATACATTTTAACCTCATTGTCGCCCGGCATGCCCGACGAATTGATGGCTACCACTCCATTAAGCTTTCCTTGCAGCGCTTCGGATACCGAGTTTACACTACCACCTTTCATCAGTTCGTTACCACCGGTTTGCGTGATGGAACCTACGCTGGTGACTTTCTTCTGCACTCCATAACCCACCACTACAACTTCCTCCAATTGCTTACTATCCTCTTCCAGAGAGATAATAGCATCCTTTTTCAAGTCAGCTACCTTTAAAAGTATCTCCCTATATCCGATATAAGAAATCTTTAGCACAGCATCGGGAGTCGCCGTTAATGTAAAATGACCATCCACATCGGAAATGGTTCCATTCGAAGTTCCCTCAACGGTGATATTCACACCGATCAAAGGCTCATTACTTTTTGCGTCTACTATTTGCCCTTTGATGCTGTGATTTTGTCCCCAAAGCAAAGGAGGAGAAAGCAACAGGGACAGAAAAAGCAGGCACATCCACTTTAGTTTCATGCTTTGATGTCTCATAGTGATTCTATTTAATTAACAAATTTATTATGAAGCGAATTAGCATTTTAATATATTACGCCTTTCGCCTATTAAAATATATCATTCAATCAATGACCTCATCATATTCTTTCCCAAGGAGAGAAAGAATATGATAAAGATTTGCCTTATTATATTTTGTTACGCAGTTCTCTTAATAGTTTAAGCTTGGCTGGAATATTAAATTTACCATCTGCCGAGTCGCCGGCATACCAAGTTGAGAACACTCCTTCTTGGGTATCATATAGTGCATCACGCGCCTCTTCCAATCGCCGGATAGCAATATCCAGGTTTTCTGCGCGCTTACTACTTTCTTTTTCTTTATAAGCAGAGACAAAATGATATAATGAATGGCTCAATGCTGCCATATAATGACAAGGAGCAGCCAAATTATCCCTAAAAAAACGTTGGTCTTGCTTTGGCAAACGTTTTAAAAGATTCTCACAACGTTGAGAGACTTCCTCAAAACGCACAGCTGTCTTTTTCATACCTGCAATCAATGAATCAACTTGGTTATTGCCATCAATGCGGAATGAACGTCCGGGAACCCGTTCAAATCCTATGTCATAGAGCGGATTCGGAGAAAAATCGCTAAAACGTTTACCTATCTGATCGAAAACACGGGAATAACGCAAATCCTGGAATAAAAACTGACGTTCCATTCCCGGAAATTCAGACGGTTTCTGCTGCCAATAAGCATAGTAATAGTCGTGATAAAGCTTGGCTACTTCTTCAGCATATTTTTGTCCAAAATATTGAGAACAAAAATCAATCAAGAAAGAATCTGTATTATATGCTTGCATATCCCACATCATACGAGCATTAGCGGACATTTCCATCACAAACTCCCTTAAATTACCGGCATTAACCACCGAAAAAGTTAGCGGACCGCGGGTATTCACATAACGATAATTGGCTTCCATTTTCCAAGGGCCTTCTGCAGGAGCCAGATGGGCGCCGGTTGAAGTAAATTGGAGATTCATATAATAACCTAGCTTCACTTGTTTCGTCGTATCGAATGAGACCAAATCATCATAAGGATAATGATCTCTCCGTCCTGCAACAAAAGTCCAGAGCATATTTTTACCAGTTGGAGGTTGTAAATAACCTTTAGCCAACAAATCAGAAAGCTCATCATAAAAGGTCATTCGCACGAAAGGATCCTCTTCACCGGTTGCTTTTTTTATCATAGCCAGCTGTATACGGATCATACGGTTAATAATATCTGCACGTTCCTTATCATCTTTCGGCGCATCAGAGAAGGCGGCCCAAAAAGGTTGGTCATTTACACCACGAAAAGCAATCTGCCACAAGTTTTCCTGTTTGTTGCGACATACCGTCTCTATACTATATTGCCAAAACTCAATCAAAGCTTTCTCATTCGACAAAAGTAGCTCCGGTGGTTCGACGCCACGTACTTTTCGCCAATATCCTGCCCAATTCATTAAATTATTGTTGCAAGCAACATGATGGTGAGAAGTTAGTACAAGTCCATATTTGCGTAATAAAGCAGCCTGACTATTCAGTTTATAATCAGGATAAGTAACCGTTGCCTCTAATTCTACCGTATTCAGTTTTAACCGAAGCATCGTTTCAAGCCACAGCTCATCATTCTCTTTTGACAACCGCCTCCAAGGTTTGAACAAATCTGTATCATTAGGAAACCATGCGCGATACCTGACTTGTGGTGACTTCTTAAAATAGTCAAAGCTCGATTTTATCTCTACCTGTTTCTTATACTGTGGTTCCCACGAGCAAAAATACCATAAGGGCGGCACTCCTAAAAATAACTCGCTAAAAGTATAAATGGCATAAATAGCTCCACGCATATCCTTTCCATGAAGATAAATGCGCTTTTCTTCCGGGCTACAATATACCCTGTGAGATTCAAAACCATCCAAAGGACGGATAAATCGTGACTGAAACAAAGGGTTATCCACCGCCTCATTTATAATAACAATATCGATTTGCTGTGTATCATCAGTATTCTGAAAGATTTCAGGTTTATAATGCATCACCTTCTCAAAATCTTTGCATAAAGTTTTTGCTGCCAATTTTACTGGCTCCATTTCGTTCTTGGATAGTAGAATCTTGAAATTTCCTTTCTGCAGCTTTAAAGAGGAATTTGTATCTATTGCCAGAGACGGGATGGAAACCCCAAATAAAGCAATTAGATGTAATAAGAATAATCTGCTGTAGTTCTTCATACTTTTCACGGTTCTTTGTTGATTTAAGCCATTTACATTCTTCGTTAATCGAAGCATAGGCAAAATTAGAAATTACCTACCGAAAAGTATAAGGTTACACCCGCTGTATAATAAAAATATAGGGTTTTATAACCCATATAGCACTATTAATCAATTATTTATCATTTCACAACAAGGGTGAAAATATAGGGATTCGCACATCCTTATATAACCCTAAAGACCTATTTTTCTGACATCTTTTTCAAAATTTGCAGGATCAACTGCTTTATTTCGAGTGCGAACTCTATAATTATAAACTGTATTCACAGAATACCCCAAAATCTCCGAAATCTGTTCAGATTCTGTAATTCCCAACCGGATCAAGGCAAAAATACGCAAGGTAGAATTTAATGCACCTTTATTTTCCAGAACAAACTTATCATCTGGTTGAAGCAATGAATTGAAGCTCTCGACGAATGTCGGGAACAGAGACAAAAATGTCCGGTCAAAATCGGCAAATGCACTTTTCCTGTTAAAATCCGAATTCAGATTATGAATCATCGAGGAAAGAGAATCATACTGTTTGCTATCCAGTTTTTGCTGTCCTACTAATACAAAATTATCGAGCTGGTTGACCAGTTTAAAAGTAGCATCCAGATAATGTCCTATATAAGAGTTCTTAATCCGGTTTGCTTCCGACAATTTCAAATTCAACTTTTCCAATAATTGGCGAGAACGCCGCAGATGCTTCATCTGCATCAAAATGTAAATGATAGCTATTATTAATACAACCGCAAAAACAGAACTTAAAATAAAACTATCTTGAAAAGTCTGCCGTTTAACCTGCTCTATACCCAGTTTTTCCCCAACAAAAACAGGGAATAATGTTCCGATAACGTTAATCCTATGACGCGTTCCATAAAAAGTTGCGTCTTCAAAAGCCTCATTTATATATTCGGAAGCAAGATTCACATCATTTTTATAGTAGTATAGCATAGTCGCCAGTCCTCTCATAGACACTGATTCTTTTGTGGCACTACGGATATCATTTACAGCTGCCTTCACATAATAGTGAATAGCCTCATCATTCAGTTCCAGTTTACGGTTGACATACGCCATCGTGGACAAAAGAACAGAAAGCGTTTCCGTATCAGTAGTATCACATAGTTCCAAAGAGCGTTGATAAAGTTGTTTGGATTTAGCTAACTTATCTTCTTTCAGAGCTACTTTTCCTCTTACATAATAGATTGTCGACGAATCGGAAAGATAAGGCAAACTTTCCATCAAAAGTTCATTCCCTATTTGGTTATACCTGGATGAAAACACATTATCCTTAGTATAATCTGCCAAATCGTGGTAAACACGTCCAAAGCTAATATAATAGTCTGACAAGACCTTTGCAGGCAGTACTTCTTTATCAATTCGAATAGAGGAAAGCGAATCGATAGCTTCTTTAAAAAAGCCTCCTCGCGCTAAAATATATCCCAATCGGGTTCTGGCATCTACTCTATATGCGGAGCTGTCTATATCATTAGCTATCCTACACAACTGGGTAGCATAATGAAAGGCCGAATCAAAAGAATATAACTTAAATTCATTATACAAATCTACATTGACCTGAAACTTTTCTTCACATGTCATCCTGTTCGAATTAGTATTCAAGAAGTTCCGGATAGAATCTATATCATTCAATTTCATTTGATTATACACATCTTTCTGTTGCAAAGCGAGTGACATTTGTTTAGCAACTTCCTCCCTATATTGAAATGGCTTTCCACTTGTACAACCCATATAAAATATAGAAATAATAATAAAGAATATTATCCAAAAGTCCCAAACGTATTTTTGTCTATGTTCCTGCATAAATATCAAATAAGAATAGATTAACAATCATCGGTCATACAAAAATATATAAAATCTCATATAAAAGAAACTTTTAAGACTATTATATTTTTGTATCCTGATATTACATTACAAAGGTGTACATTATTTCCAATATCATATAAAAATAACGGTTCAATAAAGAATAAAAATCAGTCAATTCCCCTTTTATACCACCAAAAACTCTTTAATTTGGTCAAAAAGAAGAGAATTTATTGTTTTTTGAACGGCAAATTTCCTTTATTCTCTTTTAATTCCCCTTTCTTTGCAATATCCTTTTAAAGAATTTATATCTAATAACTAACTATATTTATACCATGAACATGAAAAAGAATTTTCTAACAATGCTGCTTGCATTGGCTTTATGCAGTTCGACTTTTGCTCAATGGAAACCTGCCGGTGACAAAATCAAAACATCGTGGGGAGAACAGCTTGACCCTAAAAACGTATTGCCGGAATATCCGCGTCCTATCATGGAACGCAGTGACTGGAAAAACCTGAATGGGCTTTGGAAATATGCAATCACAAAGAAGGGTGATCCTACACCTGCTGCTTACCAAGGCGATATTCTTGTTCCTTTTGCCGTAGAATCGTCTTTATCAGGCGTAGGTAAAATGATAAACGAGAAAGAAGAACTGTGGTACCAACGTACTTTCGACGTTCCTTCTGCCTGGCGTGGTAAACAAATCCTGTTGCATTTCGGTGCGGTAGACTGGAAAGCAGAAGTTTGGGTGAATGATGTAAAAGTAGGTGAACACACAGGCGGATTCACTCCTTTCTATTTCGATATTACTTCTGTACTTAATAAAGGAAATAATGACCTGGTAGTAAAAGTATGGGACCCTTCAGATCGTGGCGAACAACCCAGAGGAAAGCAAATAGCAAATCCTCATGGCATTTGGTACACTCCGGTTACAGGTATCTGGCAAACAGTGTGGTTGGAACCGGTAGCAACACAATACATCACTAATCTGAAAACTACTCCTGATATTGACAATAATTCTGTTAAGGTAGAAATTGCCGCTAATACGACCTCTGCAGACAAAGTAGAAGTAAAAGTATTCGATGGCAAGAACCTTGTAGCCAAAGGCGCAGCGTTGAACGGAGTACCTGTTGAACTGGCAATGCCGGCTAATGCTAAACTGTGGTCTCCGGACTCTCCTTTCCTCTACAACATGGAAGTGACTCTGTATAAGGACGGAAAAGCAATAGACCAGGTAAAGAGTTATACGGCTATGCGTAAATATTCTATCCGCAAAGGTCAGAATGGTATCACTCGCCTGCAATTGAACAACAAAGACTATTTCCAGTTCGGTCCGCTCGACCAGGGATGGTGGCCTGACGGTTTGTATACTGCACCGACAGATGAAGCATTGGTTTATGACTTGAAGAAGACGAAAGACTTCGGCTACAACATGGTACGTAAGCACGTCAAAGTAGAACCTGCACGCTGGTACACTCATTGCGACCAATTAGGATTGATTGTATGGCAAGATATGCCGAACGGTGGTCCTAGCCCACAGTGGCAGGCACGCAACTATTTCAACGGTACGGAAGTGATTCGTTCTGCTGCTTCTGAAGCTAACTACCGCAAAGAGTGGAGAGAAATCATCGACTGTCTGTATTCTTATCCGAGTATCGCCGTATGGGTTCCTTTCAATGAAGCATGGGGACAATTCAAGACTCCGGAAATCGTAGCATGGACTAAAGAATACGATCCTAGCCGCCTAGTGAATCCTGCCAGTGGTGGTAATCACTATACTTGTGGCGATATTCTCGACCTTCACCACTATCCGGGCCCGAACATGTTCCTTTACGATCCGAGACGCGCTACCGTATTGGGTGAATATGGAGGTATCGGCTTGGTAGTAGAAGGAAACACTTGGGTGAATGACAAGAAAAACTGGGGTTATGTGAAGTTCAATACATCGGACGAAGTAACGAACGAATACATTAAGTATGGCAAACATCTGTTGGAATTGATCCAGAAAGGATTCTCTGCTGCCGTATATACCCAGACAACAGACGTAGAAGGTGAAATCAACGGTCTGATGACTTATGACCGTAAAGTTATCAAGATGAATGAAGCTAAAGTCAGAGAAATCAACCAACAGATCTGTAACTCTCTGAATAAATAGGAAATAGCAAATTAAATAAATACTCTTTTCCTTGTTGAATATCAAGACAGCACCTTTGAATTTTTAAATTCGAGGTGCTGTATTTTCATTTATAATAAGAAAGCTCTCCCATTGTCATCAGTCAGAGAGCAATGTTTCATTTAAAGGAGATTTTTATGAACAGCAAGCATATCTTCTTATCCACCTTAGTCGGTCCCTTAGTAATTCCGTCACTCAATGCAGCCGAAACCAACAGACCCAACATACTATTTGTCATTTCTGACGACCAGTCTTACCCGCACGCATCGGCCTATGGTTCACCCATAGCTAAAACACCGGCATTTGATTTTGTAGCCCGTAACGGCTGGTTATTCAACAATGCGTTCGTTACTTCTCCTGGAAGCAGCCCTTCGCGAGCTTCTATCTTAACCGGACTTTATCCCTGGCAAATAGCAGAAGCAGGCACTCATGCTTCCTCCTTCCCTGCCGAATATAAATGCTTTCCTGATATTTTGGCGGAAGCAGGTTATCATGTTGGCTGCACAGGGAAAGGATGGGGCCCCGGCGACTGGAAAATATCGGGACGAAAGCATAACCCTGCAGGTCCGGAATACAATAAAAGACACATTCAACCTCCTTTCAAAGGAGTGTCCAATACCGATTATTATCAAAACTTTAAAGAATTTCTCCACGCCAGAAAGGAGAAACAGCCTTTCTATTTCTGGGTCGGTTCACGTGAGCCGCATCGTCCTTATGAAAAGAATAGCTGGAAAAAAGCCAATAGAAAACTGGCCGATGCAAAAGTTCCTTCTTTTCTTCCCGATAAGGAGGCCATAAAAGGAGATTTATTAGACTATGGAACGGAAATAGAATGGTATGACAGCCAATTATCCCGTATCCTTGACACATTGAAAGAAGAGGGCGAATTAGAGAATACCCTGATTATTGTCATGGCAGACAATGGAATGCCTTTCCCCGCAGCCAAAGCAACTTGTTTTGAATATGGTATCCATATTCCAATGGCTATATGCTGGATAGGTAAGATTAACGAAGGAGGTATCAGCGATGAATTTGTAAGTGGTGTCGATCTGGCCCCAACGATCCTTGATGCAGTCGGTATACCAAATAAAGGGCAAATGATAGGTATCAGTCTACTACCCTATCTTCAGAAAAAGAGAAAAGACACAGGAAGAACGATGGTTTTTGCAGGAAGAGAACGTCATGCTTCTGCGCGATATAATAATTGGGGATATCCGAGCCGTGCATTAAGAACAAAAGATTTTCTTTATATCAGAAACTTCCGTCCGGAGAGATGGCCTGCAGGTGACCCTTGCGCTATTGATAAAAAAGGGAAACTAGAAGCAATGCATAGTGCTTATTACGACATAGACCAATGTCCGGCATGGGACTTCATTGTCAGCAACAGAGATGACAGAGAAATATATCCTTATTTTCTGAAAGCAGCAGGGAAACGACCTTATGAAGAATTGTATAATGTATCTACCGATCCCGGTTGCCTTCATAATTTAGTTGGAAATGGTAAATGCACTGAAAAGCTAAATAATCTACGTAAAGAAATGGACAAATTACTTAAAAAGACCAAAGATACACGCTACTTAGATGATCCGACTCAAGATGACATCTGGGAAACTTATCCGCGTTTGAGTGGAGCAATGCGTACCTTCCCAGCACCTTTGCTCACTGACTAACATCATTCAGGCACGAATTACACGGATTAATAGGGACAAGTTTATTCTCTTTCCGTAAGATCCGTGTAATCCATGCCTACTAGTAAAAAAGTATACAGTATATTATATTCCCTCCTCTTCCTGCATGAAGATCTTTACCTGATTCCAACTATTCTTCGTATC
Organism: Bacteroides sp. 3_1_13; assembly: GCF_001185845.1. Taxonomy (NCBI): domain Bacteria; kingdom Pseudomonadati; phylum Bacteroidota; class Bacteroidia; order Bacteroidales; family Bacteroidaceae; genus Bacteroides; species Bacteroides sp. 3_1_13. Next base: position 1,576,081 of record NZ_KQ236955.1, on the reverse strand, counting down.
ATTCGATACTTTTTCACCAGGAGTAGAACGGCCATTCTCTACATATTGCTTCATAGCCCGTTTCATTTCTTTCACCTCATTTTCGTAACGCTTATCACCGATAATGTTTTCTTTTTCCGAAGGATCTTTCACGATATCAAACAATTGCATCGGAGGGAACTTCGCCACATCAGAAGGTTTGACAGGATAGGAAAAGCCACCCGAACCTCCGTAGAACACCAATTTCAGTTGGGAAGTACGCAAAGACAAATACCCCTCTCCCGCTTCGTGCACCAGGTCTTTACGTGCAGAAGCACCTTTCTTACTCAATATCGGCCACATACTGTAACTGTCAACAGCTTCTTCTGTCTCCAAATTGTGGTTAAGCATTTGGGCAAAAGTGGCATAAAAGTCTATCAATGAGACTAGAGAGTTGTTTGTCTCTTTCCCATATTTTCCTTTCCAGGAGACAATAAGGGGAATTCTGTGTCCGCCTTCGTAAATATCGCTTTTGTAGCCTCTGTAGATGTAACTAGGAAAATGTCCTTTCTTTTCCATATCTTTCACTCCGATATAACCGGCACACCCATTATCCGAAGCAAAGACAATGATGGTATTATCCAGTTGCTTGTTCTTCTTCAATGTTTTTACGATTTGGCGCACCATGTCGTCTATCATGACTACGAAATCGCCATAAGGACCGATACTGGTTTTGCCCTGAAACTCTTTCGAAGGCAATATAGGGGTGTGAGGAGCAGTAATAGGCAAATATAAAAAGAATGGTTTCTTGCTGTCTTTCTGCTCATTGATGTAGTTCAGGCTATGACGAATGATGTTGGGAAAACATTCTTCCGGCTTGAAATCGGCCCCTGCCAATCCTCCGTGCATCAGTAAAGCCAGATTCTTCTTTTGGGGTTCTATCACATGATCGGGGATGGAGGTCACTTCATCATTCTCTACATATACATAAGGAGAAATATCCAATGATGCCGGTATGCCGAAATAGTAATTAAATCCTCTGTCGGTAGGTCCGTTTTTGATCGGAAGCGAGAAATCTATATCTTTCATGCTTCTGCCATTTCCTGTATATCCCCAACTCCAGCCCAAATGCCATTTGCCAATACAAGCAGTATTATATCCATTGGCAGAAAACATTTGCGCGATTGTGCAACGTTCAGGATCAATCATTGCAGGCGAATCGCCATCAAGACCACCTCGTTTCAGCTTGGTTCGCCACGGATACCTTCCAGTCAGAAGAGAATATCTGGAAGGAGTGGATAAAGCGGAAGAAGCATGGGCATCCGTAAAGGCAATCCCGTGCTCGGCCAGTTTGTCAATGTTAGGAGTATGGATTTTAGATTCGGGATTAAAGGCCGAGATGTCTCCATAACCCAAATCATCCGCCAATATAAATACAATATTGGGCGTTTGCGCTTTTACAGCAGCAGCTGTAAGAAGTGCAGAGGAGATTGTGATTAGTTTATTCATATATTGAATGTATTAAAGCTATAGTTTATGTATGATATAACCTATCTCTTCATGTTTTCCAACCGACATGCCCGGATTATCTGACTGACATTTCAATCGTTCCACTCCAGTAGACAAGTCTTTTCACTCCAGTGAACGAATCTATGCACTCTAGTGAACAACCCTCGTCACTCTAGTGGAACGATAGAGATGCTCTATCAATAACTGGACGATAACGAATGAAAAACATGCTGGCATAGGGTTGTTTGAATGATAAGTACCTTTCATCTGTTTTCAATGTAAATAAGATCAGCAACCATCGTCTATGCAGTCATCATGAGAAATGTATGAGAAATGCAGGATGAATACAGGGCAGATGTATGAGAAATCATTGAAAAACGAATGAGAAATAGCCGTTTTTTCGTTAAAATATCTGTAAAAAGTATGAGAAATGCCTGTATAGAAAGCATTTCTCATACTATATACCACTGATTATAAACTCATTATCTAGATTTTATGAGAAATGAGAAATAAAAAAGATAAATCTCTTTCAGAGAGCAACAAGCGGTAGCATTACGAATATTATACATTGGCTGCTTTCTTCTGCCTATTCTTAGGAGCACGCGGCCGGTCTTTATCAGCTCCAGTATCATTTTGCTGTTTCATCCATTTTTGCAGTTCCATCGTCAGTTCTGCCTTCTTCTTACTATATTTCTTCACATCCGCCAGATTATTCATTTCGAACGGATCTTTCTTGATATCATATAGTTCGAACTCGGGACGATTCTTATAGCGATTCATGATTTTATGTGCCTGATCCGTGTCCTGTGCTTTCCACGAGAGATACCATTCTGCCTTTTCAATATGCTTTTCTACGTATGTTTCCTTCGGAGTCAAGTTCCAGATGAGACGATAGCGTCCGTCTGAAATAGAACGGATTGGATATGCCGGACCTTCCGGAACATTGTTGTGAACATGATAAGCATACTTATGGTGTGTCTTTGTTTTCCCTTGAAATACATCTACCAGACTCTTTCCATCTATTACGTCAGGCACCTTTCCGCCTGCAACATCGATAAATGTAGGAAGAAGGTCTTCATATTGCACAATAGCGGAAGTCTCCGTACCGGGTTTAATGACACCCGGCCAGGAAGCCACCATCGCCGACTTGACACCGGCACTCCAATTGGTCCATTTGGCTCCGGCAAATTGCGTACCTTGCTCGGATATGAAAATGACAAGAGTGTTCTGCAGCAGATTCTTTTCTTTCAGAATCTGCATAGCGTCACCCACCTGTTGATCAAGCAAGCCGACTTCTGCCAAATATCTGGCATAGTATTCACGTGTTACTTCCGTGTCGATAAACTGTGGCGGCAACTGAAGTTTCTTCCGGTCGAAGACGGAAGCGTCACCACCTGTCCAGGGAGCGTGCGAATTAATAGATGCCAAGACAAGGCAGAAAGGTTGGGAAGCATCACGTTCCATAAACTTCTCGATACCTTTGGTATGATAGTCAGTGTTTGGGCTTGTACATCCTTTGGGGAATCCCGGTACATCTTCGAACGGGAAGTTAGCCAAAGGTTTGATATGCCACTTCCCGGCCAATCCAACTCGATAACCCAGATTTCCCAGATAAGTAGGGAGAGATTTTACATCGGTATTAACCGAGCTATGGTTGGCGTAACCGCCATGATGCATCGGATACATACCTGTATAAACACAATGCCGGGTAGGCGTACTCATCGAAACAGAATTATACGCACTGTTGAACTTTATCCCCTGTCGAGCCAATGCATCTATATGGGGAGTCTTGTTGTTGACCGCTCCGAAACAGCCTATATCGTAATAAGAGCAGTCATCGGCTATGATTAATAATATATTAGGCTTCGAAGGAGTTTGGGCAAACCCATTCCCTATCGCCAATCCGCCTAAGAGGCATAAACTAATCATTGATTTTTCCATCTTGTATTATTTTCAATTCATAGGGTTAACAGATTCAACGTACTACTTTCCATTCTTTAGGAGCTTTGAATCCGTCACGACCTTTACCGTAAGGTACTTCCGGTATACAAGGAGTGATCGTGTCATATTTCAGGGCAACCTCATACAAAGCTTTCACAATTTTCTCGTTTCCTGCGCTGGCATTTTTCTTTTCGTAAGGATCTGTTTTATAATCAACCAGGAAGTCCTGTTTCAAATCCAGTCCCGGTTTCATACCTTTTCTTATCAGTTTATAGTCTTTATTGACTACTGCTCCGTGTCCCAGATAAAAATCGCGGTCGATACAGGCCTTTTTACCGTTTAATACAGGGAGGATGCTGATACCGTCATATTCACGTTTCGGACGGCTGTGATCTCCTACCAAATCTTTCAATGTGGGAACAAGATCAACAAAACCTGTCACCTGTGAACTCAAGTTCTTATATTGTTTCTCTGCCTTCTTCCAATAAAGAACAGCAGGTGCATGTACGCCTCCATCCCACTCGTCAAATTTATGTCCACGCAAAGGTCCTGATGAGGATCCCGGAACACCGGCAGTGCCGTTATCACTAAAGAAGATAAAGAAAGTGTTGTCCATAATTCCTTTCTTCTTCAAGGCATCTACAATAGCACCGATTCCCCTGTCCATACAAGAAACCATTGCACTGTAAGTCGCTTTTTTCTGTTCTTTCGGTGTCAGGCTGTCGAAATTGTCTGTATAGAGTTTTATATCTTTTTCCTGTGCCTGCAAAGGTGTATGAGGTGCATTATAGGCCACATACAACATAAACGGACCTTCTTTCTCGTATGCATCGATACAGCGGATGGCTTCTTTGGTTATCAATTCGGTAGAATATCCTTTGTCGTGGCAGGTTTCCCAGTCGTTGTGCCAGTCCAGTTCACCTTCACGCGTCAGGTCGAAATAATCTATCGCACCGTTCAGATGACCATAGAAATGCGAAAAGCCCCTATTCATCGGATAATGCACTTTCTTGGTATGTCCCAGATGCCACTTACCAATAATGGCTCTGTTCTTATATCCGTTACGTGCCAGCATATCGGCCATCGTTTCTTCATTCTCATCCAGTCCGTCCTCACGCCAGGGCGGAATAACAGCCGAACGGACACCAAACCGGTTCGGGTAACGTCCCGTCATCAGTCCCGCACGGGTGGGCGTACTGATGGGAGAAGTGTAAAAGCGTTCGAGTTCCACTCCTTCGCCTACCAGAGCATCCAGACAGGGAGTCTTGATTTCACTACCATGAAATCCTACATCTCCCCAACCTAAATCGTCGGCCAATACAATCACAATATTAGGACGCTCTGTCTGCGCATGAAGAAATGCCGGAAGCAGAGTACATCCACAAAGCAAACCAAAAAATTCTTTTTTCATGATATACGATTTATAAATAACATTCTGTGTTTTATTCGTTTTGATGTGTGACGGTTCATTTTCTCTTTCCCGGCATGTGTTCGAAGGCACGCATCTCGGTAGGTTGTCCTTCGTCTCCACAATCCTTCATCCAGCGTTTCAACTCTTTATCCAAGCGGCTGATGGTAGAAGCTTGTTTCGCGTCCTCCGCCAGATTTTTCATACAATACGGGTCGTTCTTCACATCATACAATTCGATAGCCGGACGATGCTGGTATTTAGTCGTCATCGCTTTTGCATGACTATCCGTTTCTGCCAGACTTTGCCACTCCTTAAACAAAGGAGATTTTGTTTCAACATTCTGGAAAGTAGCTTCCGGGGTGAGATTGACAATATATCTGTATCGGCCGTCGTATACCGAACGGATGCCATAATAAGGCGATCCGGCATTGATGCCTCTCGTGGTCTGAAGGGAGAAAGAATATTTCTTGTGTGCTTTCTTCTTGCCTGTCAATACCGGTTTAAAGCTTTCGCCATCTACTTTTGCCTGCGGCTTTCCTCCTATTATGTCGACAAAAGTTGGGACAATATCTACATATTCCACCAATGCGTCACTTACGCTTCCCGGCTTAACCACTCCCGGCCAACGAACGATACAGGCAGAGTGTACCCCCGCATCATAACAAGTCCATTTGGCAAAAGGCAGGCTGTTGCCTTGTTCGCTCAAATATACGACAACAGATTTATCCGTCATTTTTTCCTGATCCAGGATAGAAAGGACATTACCAAATTCCTGATCCATATAATTGATCTCTGCCAGATAATGGGTAAACAACTCGCGAGTCTGGGGAATATCTACATACATAGGAGGCAGTGTCAGTTTGTCCGCATTAAATTGAGAGGCATCGCCTTTATTCCAGGGAGTATGCGGTTGATTGGAGGCTACAAACAGACAGAAAGGTTCGCCTTTCGCCTTGCAATCGGAAATAAATTTCTGAATTGCTTCAAAATTCAAGTCCCCACCTTTCAAAGGAGGTACATAAAGGTCGAAAGGAAATACTGATTTCGGGGCAATATGCGATTTCCCGATCAACGCGACTTTATAACCCAACGGTTGCAGATGATGTACAACGCTCAATGTTCCTTCATTGGCACAAGTGTGATTGGGGTAAGCTCCGCTGCGTACAGGCCATACACCTGTATATAGATTATGGCGGGTAGGCGATGACATCGGAACAGCCTGATAGGCTTGTGTGAAGCGTACTCCCTGTGTGGCAAAGTGGTCGATATTCGGAGTCTTCGAATCAACACTGCCATAACAGCCCAAATCATAATGAGAACAATCGTCGGCTATGAACAATAGGAAGTTCGGTTTTTCCGTTTGCTGGGCGAAAGACAGGCTGGTAGCTCCCAAGGCTACGGATGCACTTACTAGTAATTTATTCATTTTGTGTTCCTCCTTTATTTATTTCTTCGGATGTTTCGGTAATACAAAGTTTGAATTCGCCCATTTCTCCCATTCGGCAACTAACTTGGTAAGCACTTCAGGGTGCTGTTCTGCCAGATTGTTACGTTCGGTACGGTCTTTAACCACATCGTACAATTCCCACTCTTTTCCTTTTTCGTCGCGGATTGCTTTCCAGTTTCCCCAGCGGATCGCTCTATTGTTCTGATGTTCCCAATACATATATTCATGGATAGAGTCTGCTTTCTTTTGAATAGCAGGGAAAAGGCTGCTGCCTACCAATGGATATATTTTGTTTCCACCGTGATAAGTTTCCGGATAGGCGGCTCCTGTTGCTTCCAGGATGGTCGGCATAATGTCCGGCAGATAACCGGGAACACGGCACCATTCACCTTTCTTATTCTTCAGATTGCTTTTCCACGACACGATGAGAGGGGTAGAAATACCTCCTTCATAAGAACGGCATTTGTATTTACGGAACGGAGTATTGGAAACCTGTGCCCATGCTCTTCCGTAAGAAGGGAACACGCTACAAGCCGGATTGTTGATTTCAGACACTTTCCCGCCTCCCAATTCAGCGTATGGCTCGGCACAAGCACCGTTATCGGACAAGAACATGACAAGCGTATTATCCAACTTACGGTTCTTCTTCAGGTAGTCCAGCAGTTTTCCTACATTATAATCTACACAATGCACCTGCGCTGCATAAACGGCCATCCGGTAGGCTACTTCATCTTTTTCCTTCTCTGTCAGTTCGTCCCATTTCCGATTTTCCCATTCGGCAAACTCTGTATTCGAGTCGATAATTCCCAACTTAGCCATCCGCTTCCGTCTTGCTTCACGAATTTCATCCCATCCTTTCTCACGATAGATCTTCGTGAATTTTTGAATGTCTTCTTCTTTTGCCTGCAACGGCCAGTGAGGAGCGTTAAATGCCAGATATAGGAAGAAAGGTTTATCATCTTTCTGCTCATCAACAAAGCGAATCGCGTAATCGGTAAATGCATCTGTTGTATAATAGGGTGCTTCCGGCTCCGGAAGTTTTGTGTTGTCAAGGGTTAAGCCGCGTCCTCCCGATGGACGGAGATAACTGCAAGCTCCTGCCAAAATTCCGTAGAAGCGTTCAAATCCCCGTTGTAAGGGCCACTTTTCTTCTCCATGCATTCCCAAATGCCATTTACCTGCCATATAGGTATGGTAGCCGCCTTCTTTCAGAACTTCGGCTATTGTGACACAATTGCGGTTGAGGAATCCTTTGTATCCGGGTACACCCCAATCATTCGGACTCTTCTGGCCGGGATTTTTAAACGGGTCTTCGGACATCTGACCGATACCTGCCTGATGTTGATATAGTCCTGTCATTAAACTGGCCCGGGCGGGGCAAGAACGTGAAGTGTTGTAGAATTGTGTGAAACGTACTCCTTTAAATGCCAATGCATCAATATTAGGGGTCAGTATTTCTCCACCATAGCAGCCGATATCGGAATAACCCATATCATCTACCATAATCAGTACGACATTCGGCTTCTCTTGTGCCGAACAAAACGATGCCATCAGTAAGGGGGCAGTCATTAAGAAATTCTTCTTTACCATAGTATTATCAATTATCTGGAAAACAAAAGTAGAGAAGTTTAAGGAAAAGGAAGGAAAAATGCTAATCAATAAAGAACAAAATCAGGTATATGTGATACCCGAAAAGAAAATTCCCTATTTAAAAGACAATAGTTCCCTTCTATTTTCAACATTTGATTCAATGTTACCACCAATGTTTTTTAGAATGAACAGCTTTTTTCTTTTATTGAACAATATGTTTCCTCTTTTGTATGTCAAATGTCCTATCTTTGTATAAACTAATACACTTTGCGCACAAAACGCAAAACAAAAAAAATAAATAATGAAAAAGGCACATCTGATTTTGGCCGGCTTATTGTTATCCTTTACATTAAACGCAGCCAATGATATTCCTCGTCCGGAATATCCAAGACCTCAATTTGAAAGATCCGAATGGATTAATCTCAACGGTGAATGGTCATACGAGTTCGATTTCTCCAATTCGGGGAAAAGCCGGCGGTTAACAACAGCCAAGCAATTCAGTAATACGATTACCGTCCCTTTCTGTCCTGAAAGTAAACTGTCAGGAGTGAATTATACCGATTTTATCAATCAGATGTGGTACCAACGTCCCATATCCATACCTTCCGACTGGGAGGGAAAGAAAATCATACTGCACTTCGGAGCGGTCGATTATTATGCAGAAGTCTTCATTGACGGGCATTATGTAGGCAGTCATTATGGAGGAAGTTCTTCTTTTTCAATGGATGTAACTCCTGCTGTCAAAGCGGGACAAAAGCACAACCTAGTTGTTTATGTCACGGATGATGCCCGTTCAGGGCTTCAAACTATCGGTAAGCAATCTACCCGGATATCTCCTTATGGATGTTTCTACTCCCGTGTCACAGGTATTTGGCAAACCGTATGGATGGAAGCTGTTTCTCACTATGGTCTGAAATCAGCCGTAACCACTCCGGATATTGATGAAGAGCAGTTAATCATCACACCCGAATTTTATCAGGCATCCAATGATAGGACGCTTCAAATCACCTTGTATGACAATCAGAAAAAGGTGGTTCAAAAAACTGTAAAATGTAACAACGGAACTCCTGTCATCCTTCCCATTAAAAACATGAAACTCTGGAGTCCCGAAGATCCACACCTTTATGATATTGTCTACAGTATCAAAAGTCCGACCGGAGAAACCGTAGATGAGGTAAAATCTTATATAGGTATGCGTAAGGTGCATACGGCAGATGGAATGATCTATTTAAACAATGAACCTTACTTTCAACGCCTCGTCTTAAATCAGGGATATTATCCGGATGGACTCTGGACTGCTCCAAACGACGAAGCTCTGAAAAATGATATTCTATTAAGCAAAGCTGCCGGATTCAACGGAGCACGTCTTCATCAGAAGGTATTTGAAGAAAGATTCCATTACTGGGCCGACAAATTGGGATTTATAACTTGGGGAGAATCTCCCAACTGGGGGATGAATATCAAGAACGAAGTAGCATCACGCAACTTCCTTAGCGAATGGGCAGAAGTTATCACACGGGATCGCAACCACCCGTCAATCATCACCTGGGTTCCCTTCAATCAGCCGCTTGAAGACGCATTAACCCTCCTGACGGGTACAATGATGCGCCTGTGCATCGGTACCTATCAACTGACCAAAGCCATAGACCCTTCACGTCCTGTGAACGGTATTGCAGGAGATGTGCATTTCATGAGTGATATATGGAGCATCCGAAACTACGAATCTGATGCCATGCGTTTTGCACAGCACTTGAAGCCTAACAACAGAATGGCATTTTACAACAACCAGCCTTTTTTCATCGGAGAATTCGGAGGTATACTTTGGACAGAATCTACCAAACGGGATAACTCATGGGGGTATGGAGGTATGCTCACCAACGAAGAAGGATTCTACGAACGGCTGGAAGGGTTGATACAGACAATAGCTTCCTCACCGGACGTTACAGGATTTTGCTACACGCAATTGACCGACATTGATTTAGAGAAAAATGGAATTTATTATTATGACCGACGTCCCAAGCTGGATATGCAGCGTATTAAGACTATCTTCGAAAAGATTCCAAGCAGACCGAAAAAGATAAAATAGTAAGCTATCATGAAGAACAAACTATTCATACTGATACTCATTGTATGTAATCTCCTGACCGCGTATGTGTCAGGAGAAGTACCTCCCGCCAAGGTTGTATTCCAACAATACATGAACCAGGCACAAACATTTGCCAACAACTTTCCACGGGAGAAGGCGTATTTGCATTTTGACAATACGAGTTATTACGTCGGAGATACGATCTGGTTCAAGGCTTATGTCACTCTTGCTGAACAACAGACTTTCAGTCAGATCAGTCGTCCTCTATATGTAGAGTTGGTAGACCAGACAGGGCATATAGCAGATAAACAAATCATCAAACTGACACAGGGAGAAGGAAACGGACAATTCATTCTTCCCCCTTCCATGTTATCCGGCTATTACGAGGTACGTGCCTATACCCGCTGGATGCTTGCTTTTAATGAACCACAGTACTTTTCGCGCACTTTTCCTATTTATCAACTGACAAATAGTGATAAGCTGGAACGTAGTATCACGACTTACGAACTTAGTTCGTCGATGGAGAACCGTCCGTCGGAAACAGAGGAGAAGTTAAATGTACGCTTTTTCCCTGAAGGAGGACAATTAGTGGAGGGGGTGACTTCGCAAGTGGCTTTCAAGGCGGAGAGTAAAAATGAAGGGAATATCGAATTATCGGGAACGATCTATACCAAAGAAGGGGCAGAAATCACTTCTTTCGAGACTTTGCACGATGGAATGGGGCATTTTGAATATACACCTTCCGCACAACCGGCTGTTGCTAAAGTCGATTTTCAAGGGAAGAAGTATGAATTTACCCTTCCACAGGCATTGCCTAACGGGTATGTTTTGAGCACTGTCAGTAATGCCGGTGCCCTTTTGGTGAGAGTTTTCTGTAATGCCGCTACTCCTCAAGATACACTGGCTGTATTTATCAGTCATCAGGGACGCCCGTATGTTCATCAATTGATTAGTTGCCGGTCGGATGCTCTGCAGGAGTTTATTCTACCCACCCGTAAGCTACCGGCAGGCGTACTGCAAGTCAGCCTCATCAACCGGGCAGGCAATACATTGTGCGAACGTTTTGTCTTTGCCAATCCGCGTGCTCCCCTGCAAATATCGACAAAAAAATTGAAAGAGGTGTATGCTCCCTACGCTCCCATCCGTTGTGAATTGCAAATAAAGAATGCTAAGGGGGAACCTGTGTCCGGAGAATTGTCGGTCAGCATCCGGGATGGTGTCCGGTCGGATTATTTGGAGTATGACAACAATATTTTCACTGACCTGCTATTAACCTCCGATTTAAAAGGATATATCCATCAACCCGGTTATTACTTTGCGTCTCCGTCTCCGCGGAAGCAAACCGAACTGGATGTTTTATTGATGGTGCACGGATGGCGTAAATACGACATGAGCCAGGCCATCTCTACCGCTCCTTTCACTCCGCTTCAATTGCCGGAAACACAATTAGCACTGAACGGGCAGGTGAAATCAACCATTCTCAAAAATAAACTGAAAGATATTGCGCTTAGCGTGATCGTAAAGAAGGACGATCAATTCATAACCGGAGGAACCGTGACCGATGAAAACGGCCGTTTCACCATTCCGGTGGAAGATTTTGAAGGAACGACGGAGGCAGTGATCCAAACCCGGAAAGTCGGTAAAGAACGTAATAAGGATGCTTCTATCCTGATCGACCGTAATTTCTCCCCCGCTCCGCGGGCTTACGGCTACAAGGAGCTTCATCCAGAATGGAAAGACTTGGCCTACTGGCAACAGAAAGCCGAGAGTTTTGATTCTCTATACATGGATTCTATCCGAAAGGTAGAAGGACTTTATGTATTGGATGAGGTGGAAATAAAAAGTAAACGCCGGCAAGGAAGTAATATGGCTACTAAAATCAATGAGAAAAGCATCGACGCTTATTACGACGTACGCCGTTCTGTAGATTTATTACGTGACAATGGGAAGATTGTCACAACTATTCCGGAATTAATGGAAAAGTTGAGTCCGCAATTCGATTGGGATCGTAGCAATGACAAGCTTACTTATCGGCAGAAACCGATCTGCTATATTATGGATAATCACATTTTGTCCGAAACAGAAACTCAAATGATGTTGACCGAGGTGGATGGATTGGCCTCTATCATTATTAGCAAAGGCACTGGAGGTATCGATGACGACATTATCCAAAATACAAAGATGTCCGAGGTGACCGATAGCACGGGAGTCGATATAAGCAAACTGGATAAATATAGTGTTTTCTACCTGATTCCCCTACCCAGACGCGATGTGTTGAATAAAAGTCAGAGTGCCGTACTTGGTACCCGACAAACCGTTATCCAGGGATATACCCGTCCTTTGGAATATTATTCTCCTGCCTACCCGACCAAGGAACTGTATATGGACAAAGTTGATAAAAGACGGACGTTATACTGGAATCCATCCGTACAAGCTGATGAAAATGGAAAAGCGGTGATTGAATGCTATAATAATCAATATTCCACTCCATTGATTATTCAAGCGGAAACGCTGGGAAAAGATGGACAGATAGGAAGTATGAGGTATTCTACCATTGGACAAATAGAATAATATTCCTTACTACAAAAGAGTAAGTATACGAACAAGAACATTCTGAAAATTTTCACTTTTCTATCCTAACAAGAGTAATTTTCACTTTCAAAAAGGCAACTAGCTCATTGCGAGTCAGTTGCCTTATATATTTTTTTAATTCAAAGAATATCCCATTACAAGTATGTTTGGCACTTAATAATGACAGTATATCTTATAAAACACGAAGTTTCTTAATCTTTTTCGCTTCTGGTTTTTCCGGTAATTTTTCACCATTTACTCTCACATTCTCGAAAATAATATTCTCACCATGCTCCAAGCGATAGTCCGACACAGCCTTATCTACGGTGATATTCTTCAACGTAATGTTTCTTATAGGTAGTTCCGGGAATCCAGCCATGGATATAGCACACTCATTCGTTTGCCCACAAGTTACGTTTTCGACCGTAATCTTGTTGAACAAGGTAGGATGAAATCCCGATCGCTCTCCCTTATAATTCGGTTCTACGCGAACCAAAGCTGTGCGCACCGAGTCAGCCTGTATGTTGCGAACATAAATATTTTCGATATATCCCCCTCTGTCAAGATTCGATTTGAAATAGATGGCATTCGATGATTTAAGGATACTAATATTTTCTATAAATACATTACGTACACCTCCCGATATTTCGCTTCCGATACATACCCCGTTTATTTTTGACCAAAAGGTGCAATTGCGAATGACGACATTTTCAGTAGGCTGTCCAATACGCCAAGCATCATTATCCCGTCCCGACTTAATAGCAATAGCATCATCGCCCGTGGAGAAAGTACAACCTTCAATCAAAACGTTGCTGCATGATTCAGGATCACAACCATCGTTATTCCGATTATGACTGTCAACCGTTACATCACGAACAATAACATTATTGCAAAATATCGGATGGATCACCCAGAACGGTGAATCTTTGATTGTGATACCTTCAATACGCACATTTACACAACCATACGGTTCGATAAACCCTGGACGTAATCTGAAACCCTCTCCAAATATACGCCTGTAAATAGGCAGGTTTTCACGTCCCATTCGTCTTAGTATTTCCTTGTCTATATTCTGATTATCAGCCCAGGCAGAAAATTTCTTGGAACCATTGCCATTTATCGTGCCTTTTCCAGTCAAAGCGATATTCTGTACATGATAAGCGTAAATCAGCGGAGAATAATTAAACAATTCCGTACCTTCCCATCGTGTAATTACCGCGGGCAAATAATCTTCCTGGTTACTACTAAAATTCAATATAGCACCATCTTCCAAATGGATATTGACATTACTCTTAAATACCAGCGGTCCATTCATATAATAAGTTCCTGCAGGTACAATTATTCTACCGCCGCCTTGATCACTACATTGTGTTATAGCCTTATCAAAAGCACCTTTGCAAGGCATTCTCCCATCTGCTACAGCACCAAAATCAGCAATGTTGTATGTCTTATCAGGAAAAGTCACCGGATTAAGTTCTGCTACTATTTTGTCCGCTATATCCCAAGGTGAACTTTTTGCTGCAAGATTTGCTGTATTTGTCACTATTAAAATAAACACTATTAAGAAACTCTTCTGCATCTGCATATCCAAATTATTATATGGAACTTTCATTTGTACTTATTTTTATTCCCAAAAGAATAAGATCTTTAGATATATCAATGAGGATGAATGATTCTTAATCAAGAACAACCTCATCCCCATTATTCTTTCAATGTTCTATTCATTCCGTTTTAAATGGAATGACAGTTATTTCTTTTTCTGTCCCGGGTAAGGTTCTACCATGCAACGCTTCGCCCATGCTTCGTATGCTTTTGACATTTCTGCCACTTTCTCCGGATATTTAGCAGCCAGATCATGTTGCTCGCTCCGGTCTTCATTCAGGTTGTACAATTCCCATTGAGAGTTATTTTTCGGGCGAACCAATTTCCAGCCATCATTGGAAAGAAAAGCACGTTCGTTGAAGTGTTCAAAGCCCAGATAGTCGTGTCCCTTGCGATGTCCGGTCTTGAAGATAGGAAGCAAGCTCTTTCCTTCCATTGGAAGAATATCATGTCCTTTATAGGTAGTTGGATATTCAGCATCCGCTAAATCGACACAAGTAGCCATGATGTCCATCACGTGCCCTATTTCAGATGTCATGCCACCCACGTTCTTTTTAATTCCTTTCGGCCAGTGAGCAATCATCGGAGTACAAATACCTCCCTCATAAGATTTAGCTTTCCAAAAGCGGAATGGAGTATTCGCTACATTAGACCAACGGGCTCCCAATGAAGCGTATGTAGTCTGTGGTCCAGGCAATACTTGTTTATTACGCGGGTAAATGATTTTCTTTCCATCACGAGTCATATCCGGACGGTCGTTCTCTCCACCAGACATGTTCTGGCAGTCTTCGTTACTGCAACCATTATCAGACAAGAAAAGAATCAGTGTATTATCAAGCTGTCCGGTCTTTTTCAAAGCCTCGATAATTTGTCCAATACCCTGATCTACACGGTCGATCATTGCAGCGTGAACGGCCATCGCACGGGCATCCCATTCTGCATGTGGATTGTCTTCCCATTTGTCATGAAACTGACGTTCGGACAAAAAGTTATCCATTCCCGGGAAAATACCCAACTGCTTCTGACGTTCGTAGCGGGCATTACGGATAGCTTCCCAACCTACTTTATAAGTATCCTTATATTTCTCAATATCTTCAGGAAGTGCATGCAGCGGCCAATGCGGTGCAGTATAAGCCAAGTACATAAAAAATGGTTTGTCATCCTTTGCATATTCTTCCACTTCCTGCACAGCGCGGTCAGAAAGAGCTTGGGTTATATAATATCCTTTGGGTACTTCCTTTATAGGCACTTCACCTTCTACCAGACTGAACGGATCAAAGTAATCCACCACTCCATAAATTACTCCATAGTGAGAATCAAACCCACGATTGACGGGATAATGACATAAATCAGAGAATGTATCATGGAAGACACGGTGTGCCAACCATTCGCGTTGGTCTTTACGGAGTGGAGTCTCTGCAACATGCCATTTTCCAACCATACTGGTGGTATATCCTGCTTCTTTCAACACCTCGGCAATGGTAACGGCATTGCGTGAGAGTGTTCCGCGATAGCCCGGCAAGTGAGCATCAAAGGTCATTCGTCCGATTCCGGCTTGGTGCTGGTAAAGTCCCGTCAACAGGGAAGCACGAGTCGGGCAACTACGACTTGCATTATAGAAATGATTAAAGCGTACTCCTTCTTGTGCCAGTTTATCCAAATTAGGAGTATGAATCTCGCTACCATAGCATCCCAGATCGGAATAGCCAAGGTCATCTGCAAGAATTACCAAGATATTAGGACGTTTGTCCGATTTCTTGCCTTTCGCCTCTGCTGCAGAATGGCCAGCAACCATCAAGGCGGTCGGTAATAGTAATAATTTAGAATTCATAAGTTTAATATTGGTTTATAATTTGTTTTTCACTGTATTACTCTTTTCCTTTGTCTTTGTTTTCCTCAAACCATTTACATACTTTTTTGCTCAACTTAGCTACGACTTCCGGATGCGACTGCGCCACATCGTTCTTCTCGAATTTGTCTTTTTCAATATCGTACAGCTGTGCATCGCTTCCATCGCTATTTATCAATAGCTTCCAGTTGCCACTGCGTATAGCCAGATGAGGACTTCTGTCGTTTGCATTTCCCGGTTTCTTAAAGAATTGGTTTCTACCGAAATCCCACATCAAATCCGTTTTACGTTTAGCTTTCGATTTACCCAAAAGAACTTTATCATAATTTTGTCCGTCTCCCTGATAACCTTTCTCTGTTTCAATTCCGGCTATCGCACATAAAGAGGGATATAAATCGACTGCACACAGTACGCTCTCATTATTCACTTGTCCAGCCTTTATTTTCTTGGGGTATTTTATAAGGAACGGCATACGAATTCCACCTTCATAAAGGCTGTTCTTCGTTCCTCTTAAATAAGCAGCACGAACGGATTGGAAACTGGGCGCCGGTCCATTATCACTAGTGAAAATCACGATTGTATTTTCCGACAATCCCAACTCATCCAATGCTTTGATAAAACGTCCGATCTGTTTGTCCATTTCAGCAAGAACAGGGATGAAGGCTTCTTCCGTATTCCAGCTTTTATTATCCTTTTGCTTAAATTCCGGTACCCAAGGAGTATGCATATCATCCGGCCAGAGATTCAAAAAGAAAGGCTGGTCTTTATGACGTTTGACAAAGTCGATGCTCTTATTTACAAAGTACTCGGTACGTCTCCAGCGTTTTACGCTGTCTTTGGCCGACCATATCCAGTTCGTAGCAGTGATTGCCGGGTCCGGGTCCGGACTTTCATACGTCGATATATATTCGTCAAAACCATAATTTTTAATAGAAGGTGCATTGTGCACGTCGCGCCCGCCTCCCATGTGCCATTTACCTATGTGTCCGGTGGCATAACCTGCACTTTGGAAAGCACGTGCCATGGAAGGATTCTTGTCACTCAAAAAGTTACGCTGTTCACACTTCTTATTGCTGGCTTTATTATTTAAAAAGGTATTAATTCCTACTTCAATCGGGAATTTGCCTGTTGTCAATCCGCAACGTGAAGGTGAGCTGACCGGTGCGGATGAATAATACTGATTGAATAACAATCCGTCCTGCGCTATCTTATCAATATTGGGAGTAGGAACAAACTTACCTCCATAACAACCGATATCTCCGATTCCCATATCATCTACATAGATGACGACCACATTGGGTTTTGTCTCTGCCTGCATACTGGCCACGGGTAATAAAGCTCCCAACCAAGGCAAATGTTTTTTGATGTTCATAATTATTCTGATTTAATTAACTATGCTTTTTGTCGGTTTCGTGTGACTGACTTATGTAGCAAAAGTAGAGAAGTTTTTTAAGAGAAAGGGAAAAATACAAATCAATAAAGGAAAAAAACAGGTAAACAGAGATGAGGAACAGCTAATCTAACCCCATATATAAACAAAATAGGGAAGACACTATTCCTAATATCTTCCCTACCTCTACTCATTTATAAGATTACCATTCAATCTGTTGATCTTCATCCGGAATCTGCGTATTGATATTCCGTTGAAGCGTCATGCTTCCTTCTACTCTATACTTGATAGGAATAACTTCCGTACCACTTCCACCATAGGTAAAATCTTGAAAATCGTATTCAAACATAATTTGAACATAACGGCGTTCCAAGTAAGGACGGGTAGCGTCCATAATCGATGTACTACTGTAGATAGGTGTTCCTATCAGTTTGAATTCCATCTCGTTTGTTGGATCGTCCGGCTCCATATCCAATGTTCCATCCTCTTTAAAATGTACATTAATTTTATACTTCTTACGTATGTCTTTATCCATATCCTCATTAATCAGGCCTGCATAAAAGAATACGGAATTGTTATCTATCACATATCCTGTACGCTTGTTCGTCGTTCTCGCGTTGTTGTCAGGCTTGCCATTTATATAGGTGTACACTTTCATGGAAGAAGCCGTGTACGAACCGGAATAATCGTTAAAAGGAACCACTCTCAATAAAGCTTTTGCATAATTCTTGCGCGGATGACTTTGATAGTTAGATGATGCATCATCAACAATACTTAAAGGCAAAACCCATTTTTCCAACATATCAATGCCTTGTAAATTGAAATCGATGTTCAATTGCTCTACACACGAACCGGCAGGGATATGTACCGTTTCGGGAAATTCATATTTGTCTTCCTCCATTTCAGTATACCACAACTCCGGACGATAAAGACTAAAGCGCTCGATGTTCAACGTTCTTAGCGTATCTGCATCCACTGCTATATGAATATCTCTGTCCTGTGTATTCACCGTAGATCCACTGACAATGACAGGTAACTGATAGGTCACTTTTCCATTGTCCTTATATCTGACATAAATAGTAGTCACACCATCGCCTCCTGCAGCTATAGGAGCTTTGAAAGATACGTATTGTTCATACTGTTCGTCTTCCCATTCATTATTACAGGCAGCACTCAATGTGACAGTAGCCAATATCATTAAATAAGCATATATATTTTTCATATCATATTCTGTTGTTTTGAACTAATCATTATATGTCCATCCTGGATTTTGTGTCAACCTTTTGTTCCGCTTCAATTCTTCATGACTAATCGGCCAAAAATACAATTTACGAGAAAATGCAGTCGGTAGATCTGTAATCTCTATCGGAGTATAGAACTGTTCTTTTTGGTCCTTAGAATCCGACATATAGAAATTGCAACCATAATTCTTTTTCGACTCTTCCACTTCTGCATCTTTCCATCTACGCAAATCGAAATAACGCTGTCCTTCTGCCATCAATTCTATTTGACGTTCTTTTTTCATTTTTTTACGGAATTCATCCTGACTCTTGTATACAGTCTCAAGATCATAGTCTGGTACACCCGCACGACGACGAATCGGGCGGATTCCTTTTTTCATTTCATCAATATCACGCTTAATAGAATAAGTAGTAGAACCATCCCATGAAGAGACATCATAGTTGGCTCCTTCTTCAAGTTCATTTAACGCTTCAGCATAAATCAACAGGATTTCAGCAAAACGAATAGCAGGTTCTGCTTTCGGTTTAATCTCCTTACGATTAGTATCATCCGGATGCACATACTTCATGATGCCAATACCGGAACGCAAATAGACACCTGTCCCCGAGAAACCATCTGTGTTGATACCATAATAATAATTAACTTGTTTCTCAACATCTTTTTTATAATCTACCGTTTCTGCATTTTTTAACAAGGACCACACACAACCATTAAACGAAACGGAAGCATAGAAACGCGGTTCACGATTAGCATATTCCTTATATACTCCCTCTTTCAAATGAGGGTAGGTTTCAGCTTCGGCTTCCTCTTTGGTCACAAAACGCTTATCTGCAGGATATGTTTCTTTAAACTGTTCTCTATTGAATTCCTCTCCATTATCCATATAATAAGCATCACACATTTTCATTGTCATGCCATAAGCATTGCTCCCACCACCAAATACCTTGGGCATTTGGAGCCTCACCATTGCAACGAGACTGTTGTCTCCCTGATTACGTCCACGACTAAAAATCAGTTCCGGATTTTGGTACATGGCCAATGAGCCATTGAAAACTTCACGATAGGATGCGTAAGGATCTATATCATTATAACCACCTTGATCCCATGTCTTCTCCGAAAAATCACCGTCTTGACAAGGAGCGACAGTGGCAGGATATCCCGGCTCCGATGTAGTGACTGCTTTTTTATGGTATAGTTCGTAACGATGTCCACTGTTACTTCCAGGAAGCTCCATTACATCTTTTGCAGCAGCTGCAGCTCTAGCCCATTTATATTCATTATATTCCTGTGAGATCAGGCATCTTCCATCATAATCTACCAAATCCGAAAACTTATCTGTATCTTCCGGACGAGGATTATTAATCGGACTCGCCGCATAAAGTAATGCTCTGGCACGTGCGGCTAATGCTGCACCTCTCGTTGGACGTGAAATTTGGTTCACCGCTCTGGTCAAAGGCAGATCTTGAGCTGCCAAACGCATTTCGGTCTCTATATATTCTACACATTCATCATACGAGTTGCGTTGAACAGCCAAATCGTCATAACTACTTGTGTAATCAAGTCCCTCGTCAGGCAACAAAGGCACAGGTCCATACCTGCGTAACAACAACCAATAATAGTATGCACGTACGAAACGAGCCTGGGCTTTCAAATCGGCTCTTTCTTCTTCCGTAAACTTTGTATTCATGTCAATATTTTTGATGAAGATGGATGCCTGACGAATACCTTTATAACTAGCCCCCCATGATTGATACCAATTTTCATCATAAGTTCCGGTTTTGAATTTCTTATAATCACCGAGACTATTGCCGCCGAAATAAATATCATCGGCAAAATTCCAGAGAATATTATCTCTGGTAGAGACTTCCATATTATTGCCTCCTAAGAAAGAATAAGCATGTACCAGCCATTCTTCCGTATATGTTTTATCAGTAAACACATCTTCCAACGACCTCCGGTCAGTGAAATATTTGTCCGAATCCAGACTATCCGTACAAGAAACGGCAATCACACTTAATAAAACACCAATATATAGTTTATATATCTTTTTCATTTCACATTCATTTATTAGATGTTAACAGTCAATCCCAAAGTAAAGACTTTAGCCAGCGGATATTGTTCTCCATTCGAACTACCCATTTCCGGATCCCATTCTTTGAACTTGGCAAATGTCAATAAATTGGTTCCGATGAAAAATATGCGGATTTTATTGAATCTCATCTTATTTACAATTGATTTAGGTAAAGTATAGCCAACTTCTAATGTCTTCAGACGTAAGTAAGAACCATCACGCAACCAGAATGTGGATTTTTTATAGTTGTTTTCATTCCCTCCGTAAGTAAGCCTCGGATAAGAAGCATTCGGATTTTCGTTGACAGGAATGCCTAGAATCTTTGCCGTTTCCGGATCTACCCAGCGATCTTTTACAAGATTAGTAAAAACATTACCCCATTGGCTGTCACTAAAGGCATGCACACTGGTACCGTTGATAAAGAAAGAAGATTTACCCGAACCTTGGAAATGAACATTAAAATCAAATCCGTTCCATTGTGCTGAAACACCAAAACCATAAATCAGATTTGGTTTAGTAGTTGCGCCGATAGCTACCATATCAGCATCATTTACAATACCGTCTCCATTGACATCTTTGTACTTAATATCACCCGGTTGTACTTTATTCCAAGCTTGTTTCGGACTGTTACGGATATCATCATAATCTTTGAACAAGCCGAGCGCAATCAAACCTTTTGCCTGGTTCACTCGATAACCGGCTTCTGTCTGATAAGGATAAACAGCATTTTCTTCATCCTTTTCTAATATCTCGTTCTTGCTATAAGTCATATTTCCTCGGACGGTTAAGTTTACTTTGCCTATTTTTTGTTTATAAGCAAAATTTCCATCAAAGCCTTGTGATAAAACACTTCCCACATTAGCTTTCGGATTGCTTCTTACACCGACTATACTGGGGAGGTATTTTCTCTCCATATAAATGCCGTCACGCTGTTCGTGAAAATAATCAACAGAAGCAGTAAACTTATCATTAAATAAAGACATATCTACACCCGCATCATGTTTGGTTGCAATCTCCCAAGTAACACTTTCCGAAGCCAACTGGGTATACAACATGCCGTTGTATTTATTGTCTTCAGAGTCATAGTCACTCCAGGTCCATCCCGGATAATATTTCACCACATCTTTACCATCTACCTTTTCCGTATATTCATTAGCAAGAGTGTATAAATAAGGGAAACGCTCACCTAGTTTATCATTACCCACTTTTCCGTAAGAATAACGCAGCTTAAACATATTCATCCATTTCAGATGCTTCTTGATGTATTTCTCTTCAGCAACATTCCAAGCTACGGAAAAGGCAGGGAAGAAGCCGAATCGATGCCCGTCTGCAAAGTTTTCCGAACCGTTATAGCCGAAATTGAAATCTGCAAAATAGCGGTAATTCCAGTTATAACTGAAACGTCCTGCCACACCCATATGACGCTTGGCAATACCATTCTTTACATCAGTACCGATATCCACTGTAGTCCGGTATGCATCTTGACTATATTTCAACGTTCCGCCTAAATGATGTGCTTTGAATGCACGATTGTATTGCAGAATAGCCTCAAAAAACTCACGGCGATCACCAGTTGACGAGCTTGTTTGTTCCATCGGTTTCTCGATACTTTGCTGTTTTAATATAATATCTCCGTTGTCATCGCGCTCACGTTGGGCACGCCATGTCTCCGGCATTCTCTTACGAGTAATCGAGCTCTGGTTGTCAGTGTCAAAACCGAATCGACCTTCAAAACGCAGTCCCTTAGTAACAAAATCTAATTTCTGTTCCAATGAGATGTTCGTTTGTATCTTGTTATTCCAAATCTCCTTATAACCGGTCTGTGTGGCAAGCGTCCAAGGATTCTTCCGATTCTCACCCTCACCGAATGCAGGTATGGAACCATCAGAATACATAATAGGAATACTAATCGGATTTTGTCCTAACAAAGAATACCATACATTATCACCTTGTCCCGGAGCATTCCGTTTTTTCAATGAACCGGACACACCGACTTTCACAAGTGTTGTTTTCGTAACATCAATATCCGTATTCAAACGATAATTCCAACGTTGACTACTGGGATTAGTATTATAATCTTTACGCATCGCTTCATCTGTCTTATACATCCCTTCCTCATTAATATAGCTAAGAGATACAAAATATCGTGCGGTACTACCTCCACCATTCATATTTAAGTTAGCACGGTAAGTCATGGCTCCGTCTTTCAACAATGTATCCATCCAATCTACATTCGGATAGAGATCCGGATCAAGACCTAATCGTAAAATTTCCATTTCATCATCGCGATAGATCCGTTCCTGGTTGCGAGTAATACGTGCTTCATTCATCAACATCGCATAACTATAACCATCTGCAAATTCAGGTGTGATAGTGCGTGTATTATAAGAGCTTTCCACCTTTGCATTGATATTAATTTTACCTTCTTTACCCCGTTTTGTAGTAATAAGTATTACTCCGTTAGCACCACGGGGACCATAGATAGCCGTAGTGGAAGCATCCTTCAATACCGTGAACGTCTCAATATCCTCAATATTAATATCATTCAAATCACGTTCAAATCCATCCACTAACACTAGTGCAGCACTATTGGCACCAAAAGTAGAAATACCACGAATCCAGAATTCGGAAGTGTTTACACCTGGCTGACCGGAAGTTTGCATGGCAAGTACACCTGCCACATTACCAGCCAAAGCATTCGACAGATTTGCTGAAGGATTAGATTTCAAGTCATCTACATTCACAGTAGTTACAGCACCAGTCACTATCAATTTTTTCTGCGCCCCAGTTCCCGTTATAACAACTTCATCAAGCTCGCTGGCTTCTGATTCTTTCATAGTGACATTGATCACACGCTGCCTCTTCACCAACACTTCTTGCCTGTCAAATCCGATATATGAAAACACCAGTCTAGAGAACTCTTCAATATTAATTTTATAACGTCCGTTAATATCTGTAATAGCCCCTAAACCAGCCTGATCTTTTACGGTCACATTAACACCGATTAACGGTTCATTGTTCATATCTGTCACTACTCCCGTAACCTCTATTTTCTTTTCCTGAGCAGAAAGGGACATAAAGATCCATAATAGACAAATAGTGATAAAACTTTTTCTTCTCATGTGTTTGTTTTTTATTCGATTATTTGTTCTCGTTATTCTGGAAAAATCTCATCCATTTGGTTTTCACCAGTCTGTTCATCATCTGATCCTCCTTCTCCTTGTTCATCCGCTTCTTGCTCTTTTGCAATCTTTCGAATCTTAAAGTTTCCCGTATCTCCTACATAAAAAGTTTTTGTCTCTTCATCATAAGCCAAAGCAACCGGTTCATTAAAACGAGCTCTTTCACGTATTTCGCCATTTTGCTTTCCCCATTTATAGGCACTGGTTGAAGCGGAACCACGTCCTGCAAAAGTAGAGACAACTCCATCTGGAGTCAGTTTACGAATACAATGATTTTTGGTATCTGTAAAATAGAAATCATAATGATCCTCTTTTCCCGCATCTTCATATTCTTTATTATATACGAATACGCCTTGTCCCGGTTTATTCAGACGGGCATTAATACCCACTAAATCTTTATAGTCAGCTTGTCCGGATTGTCCGCATACAATGTATGGAGTAACCAGTTTTCCTGTCTCTTTATCATAATTAGAACGAAGTATATAATGCGATTCATGCATGATAATGTAGACATATTTGCCTGTAGGATGAGGCACAAAACTAAAATCAACACCACTATTCGGAACGCTGAACGCCAGAATTTCAGATAATCCGTCTCCACCGGGAACTGGTGGATTAGCATTCCAATTTTCTTCATTACTTATATTGTATCTGTATACGAGCCCTGTGGCACGATGATTAAAATAAATATCACCGGTTTCCGGAAGAATCATCGAACCGTTACAAGCATTACCGCGTGTCAGTATCGTCCAACTAGCATCTTTAAAGTCCTGACCGTCCGCACTACTACCACGCTTTAATATAATATTACTCCTATTGGAACTGCCACCACCCTGTGGACATGCTATTACCATATTACCTTCATCAGTCCATGTTATGGAAGTCATACGAACTATATTATTAACTTTCTTTGTATAGATCATCTCTTTTTCTAAGTCCAGAACTCGTAAAGGTCTATTCTTTTCCTTATCAGTACCCGTTTGAGACAAATAAAGGATATGATGATGTTGAGGATCAAAAGAGAACCAATAAGGATATTCTATCTTTCCACAATCATTGAACGGACGTGGTTCGGTCTCAATATTTCCCTGACCTAATTCATTTACCTCCCCACACAAATCCGTTACTACTGTCTGAGGCTCATATTGGTATTTTTCTGATACTACGACTGCTTGTTCTCCAATTTTCACTTCAACAGTTCCTTCGAAACATCGTTCAGGAGTTTGACAGTATATACTATTCCCCTTAGAACTAATGACTAGTGCTTCTTTTCCTCCTACTTTTACAGATATAATGGAGCGATCTGTCCCAAAATTACTACCATAGATAATCATCTTCTTTTTTCCACCTCCCGACTTAGGTGTGAAATCCGTCACCTCTATCGGCTGATTCGGATCATAAGGTGCTACTGTTGCGTCTTTGTCGTCTTTACAACTGCCCAAACAGATTATAAAGAGCACAAATAGCATCCTCCATAGAAGTTCCATGCTTCCATGTCTCATTGTTCTACCATTCATAATAAATTAGATTTAAATTATTGATTATTCTGAACTTTATCCATTAATACTTTCATCCAGTATCCTCCGATCACCGAACGGGCTCTAAAACCGACCCACCTACCACTGTCAGTATGATGCCAGTCACTGATAGGTACACGAGATACTGTTTCATTGATATATTTATAGACAGGATCAGAGAATTTTTCAAAGGTTACTTGATCCGGAGACATAGCTGCCGTCCACATGATCCAGTCGGATTTGGTGTATTCTTTGCGGGAGTCCAATGGTAGTCCGTAAGGATTCTGTTTTGTTAAATAATAGCTAATTTCTTTTCCGATTACATTGTTAGGGAATAAATTCAAATCCCACAACTTATCCCAAACCATATTATATTTTTGGCTCCAAGTGTTTTTACGGTCAAAAGCCAAACGGTAATGATCGCCTTCATTGGCCATTTCTTCCCATTTTGTTGCCATTTGTTTGGCTGTCGCTGCATATTTATCTGCCACATCATTCAAACCGAGCATACGAGCCATTTCGCTGTATCCGGCTACACCCATAATTGCTTTCACGGAAAGATTGGCATTATGAGCCCAATGTCCGGCGAAGTCATCCGTGCAAAGTTGGTTTTCCGGGTCCTGTCCAAACTAAGATATAAGTATGTAACCTGCTGTAATTTAGTGTATTATTCATTATTGTGTTGTTTTTGTATTGTTATAAGAAGATGTATCAGGTAAAAACCAGAGATTTTGCCTGATAAAAAATAGCTTTTATTTTTTATCAGGTATATTAATGAATAATGTGCTTGAATTATGAATTATTTTGTCTTTCCCTCCCCCAAAAAACAAAATCAAAAATAGATAAGTGTATGTAATAAAGTATATGAATTTAAAAGTCTTTTTTCAAACGCTCAATCAATACTTCTTTAATAAGCTCATACCCTTCTTGAGGATTGAACATCTCATTAGGACGTATTAGATTTTGGATATCCCCTAAGAAATCCATATCGTTCATCTTTTCTTCCATGTTCAAAATGAACTGTTTGTAAGTAGGTGGTTGTCCGGCAACAAAGTCCATATATCGTTTATAGCAGCGAATAATTTCATCCGGATTTACTTCATGTAAAGTGAGAGCTTTGTATAAATCAAATAAGTCACGACCTTTTTTACGCTGATATAATGCGCGTAACTTAGTGCCTAACAGTTCATTCAGTCTATAAGTCGTTAATTCACATTGTCCTGTAAACCAACTATTGTCTACAGAAAAAGGAATCTTGACTAGCCCTAATTCGTTGAAGTGTTCAAAACAGTTAATCTCCACTTTCAATCGAATTTGCACAGTCGGTGGTATCTCCGATTCCATACGAAAAAGCATTGTGTTATTAAATCTTTTCTGTTTTGTGACTCGGTCTGGCAAGAAATTCAAGACTTCACCTAGTCTATACATAGTAGATTTAATTGGTTCTGCATCGATTTGTACAAGATCAATATCCTCACTATATCTAGGCTGCGGAGAAAGATATAATTTGTGTAATGCAGTTCCACCCCTAAAAGCAAGTTTGGAAGCTAAAAAATCATCACTGAAGATGGCAACTAATGCCCGACTAATAATAAGATCTTGCTCAACTTGTTCGTTTGCATTCCATGGAACATGTGTTCTCCATTGCATTATAGCAGCTCTGTTTATCATAGTTCGTCTATTTCTATATCAATATTTATATTTATTTTCCAACGTCTATTCGCACCCTTCAAAATTCGAGGATGGCGTGAACTCAAAGGTATATAATTCAAACGTTTATCATAAATCCGTAACTGTTCATATAGTGTATCTGCCTGTTCTGATTCATTGAGAATACAATCCAAAATATAACCTAGTCTCTGAATAGTTGCTACGGATGTATTATCAAACAAATAATCTTCCACTGCGTTAGAGAAATCTGTCTTTTCAACAAGTTCAGCTAATACAGTAGACACTCGTGATAATCCACCTACATATTGCTCATATTGTACAAGGTCAATAGCTGTTAACTCTGGATTAGAAAAAAGAATAGTTCCTGTTTCTGAATTCTTTTCTTGTAAAAGTCTATCAGGAATCTGTTTGCGATATATCCAACTCAAAAAACTATTTTTATTTTCTGAAACAGACGATTTGGGAAGAATAGTCATTACTGAAAACTTTTGTGGACGTTGATGGGCAGCACCTAATAATTCAGCAGCATTTAACAGGCAAATGTAATAGGGTTTTTTCAGAAAACTCATTAGCTGTTCAATGTAATATATTGGCGGTACAATACGTTTGGCAGCATATTGTATGGGAACAATTACATAAAATCCTTTATAAACAGACAAAATTTTGCCCTGCATTTTTAATCGGTAAAGTTCATTCTTAATTACTTGTTCTGATGAAGCAATGAAACAAGAACGAAGCTCTTCAACACTAAAAGTTGAAGTCCCATTGATTTCTTTTTCTCTGATCCATTCTCTTACTGTCATTTCTTGATATGCTAAATTCAATGCAAAGATAATCATAAATAGATTACTTTTGCATTAAAAACAGGCATTTTATCCATTAATATATCATCGAAAGAATAGCTTATTTTTGTCTTAATCATTAAAAGTGACTATTCGAGAAATGCCTTAAAATGAAGTTTCCCCCTGCTACAACTGTTTTGTAACAGGGGGGAAATCCTTTCAGACGTATTTCTTTAACCTCTTCTAGTAAAGACTAATATTACCACTCAATCTGTTGATCTTCATCTGGTATTTGGGTATTGATGTTACGTTCAAGCGTTAATGTACCTTTTACTTTATATGGCACTATTGCTCCCGGAGCAGAAGTAATGTCATCATAATTATACTCAATCGAAAAGGAGACATAATGATGTTCCAAGTATGGACGAGTAGCATCTTTAATTACCGCAACACTGTAATCAGGTGTACCAAACAATTCGAAATTAATCCTATCATCTTCCGGCCATACTTTCAATGTTTTTGTTTCCTGATCAAATTGCATATATATTTTGTAGGTACGGCGTATCTCTTTGTCTAAATTCTCACCGACTAAACCTGCGTAAAAGAAAATTGTATTTTCGTCTACTACGTATGCAGTACGTGAATTGGCAACCATTGGCTTTTTATCAATGCTTCCATCCGGATTACGAAAAAACACTTCCATAGTAGTTGTACTATAACTTCCTGAATAATCATTGAACGGAATAACCCTTAAGAGTGCTTTTGCATAATTCTTACGCGGATGACTCATATAATTATAAGAAGCATCATCAACTATAGTCAGAGGTAATACCCATTTTTCTACCATGTCAATTCCGTTTAATGTAAAATCAATATTCATAGTTTCCGCATAAGAGTCGGCAGGGATATGAACCGATTCAGAAAAACTGTAAAACTTCTCATCCAATAGCTCATAGAACAATTCAGTTCGTGTACTAAAACGTTCCTGATTCATAATATTCAAAGTATCTGGATCTATGGCGACATGTACATCCAGATCTTGAGAATTCATAGTGGTTCCACTCACTGTTAGAGGTAACTTATACGTTACTTTACCATCTGTTTTATACCGCACATAGATGTTCATGACACCCTGATCGTTTATGGGAGCTGCAAAAGATATGTATTGCTTATACTGTTCTTCTGTCCATTCATCATTACAAGATGTAGCTAATAGCAAAACGGACAATACAATCCAACAATTATATATAGTTTTCATATTATACTTTTTTATATTAATCATTATATGTCCATCCAGGATTCTGGGTTAACAAATTATTCCGTTTTAACTCATCATGGCTAATAGGCCAGAAATATAGTTTGCGCGAGAAGGTTGAAGGCAGATCGTTTATAACCACAGGAGAATGAAATAGAACTTTTTGATCTTCCGAATCAGTCATTAACGTATTGCATCCATATACTTTCATTGCCTCTTCCACCGGAGCATCCTTCCATCTACGTAAATCAAAATATCGATGCCCCTCACCCATTAATTCAATTTGGCGCTCACGTTTCAACTTCTTACGAAATTCATCCTTATTCCCATATATAGTAGTAAGATCATAATCAGGCACACCGGCACGGCAGCGAATCGGTCGAATCCCCTTCTTCATTTCATTAATGTCACGCTTGATGGAATAACTAGTAGAGCCATCCCACGACGAAATGTCATACGTGGATCCATCTTCCAGCTCATTCAAAGCTTCCGCATATATCAGTAATATTTCTGCGTAGCGGATTGCAGGCTCTGGTTTTTTAGTGATGCGGTCGTTTATTTTGCCTACTGCTGTATCATCCGGACTGACAAATTTCATAATTCCTATTCCACTACGTAACCAGAAATTTGTATTCGTATATCCATTACCATTACCACGATAATAGAATATTTGTACATCTACCGGCTGGGCAGGGGTTAGGGATGAATTTTGTAGCATAGGCCATATAGCTCCATTAAATCCGACGGAAGCGTAGAAGCGAGGTTCACGCCCGGCATATTGCTTGGAGACTCCAGCACGTAAGTGTTCATATCCTTCAGTTCCTGCTTCTGTTTTGCTGACAAATCCATTTGCACGTTCGCGCATGTCACTACGACCAGGAATATTTAATTCACGTTCTTTACCCGGACAATCATCCCCATTAGCCATATAATAGGCATCACATTGTTTTTGTGTCATACCATGTGTATTCCAACCACCATAAATTGATGGGAGTTGATGCCTGACCATATCCGCCAGATCACGGTCACCCTGATTTTTACCACGTGTAAAAATCAATTCTTTATTATCTGAGGCTGCTAAATCACCATCAAAGAGCGAACGGTATGACTCAAACGGATCTATATTTTTGTACCCATCCGGCCAATCCTGTTTCGAGAAATCGTTATCTTGATAGGGAGTAACGGTTTTAGGAAAGCCTGGACTTGATTCTGTCTTTGCTAACGAATAATGCAACTCATATTGCCCGAGTTTCATCACATCAAGTGCAGCTGCAGCAGCTTTTGCCCATTTATATTCGTCATATTCCTGCGCAATGAGACATTTACCATCATGGTCCACCAAGTCAGTAAATCTTTCTGTATCTTCCGGGCGAGGATTGTTTATCGGACTTGCCGCATACAGTAACACTTTGGCACGCGCAGCTAGAGCGGCTCCTCTGGTTGGACGAGCTATGTGGTTGGTTCCTCTCTCCAATGGTAAATCTTTTGCAGCTAAAGCCATTTCGGAAGCAATGTAGTTGGCACATTCGTCATAAGTATTGCGTTGCCGTGCCAAACCTTCATAACTATCAGTGTAATCAAGTCCTTCGTCCGGCAACAAAGGTATAGGACCATACCTACGAAGTAAAAGCCAGTAGTAATAAGCTCTTACGAAGCGCGCTTGTGCTTTAAAGTCTGCTTTTTCCTGTTCCGTAATCTTCATATTCATGTCAACATTTTGAATAAAAATAGAAGCTTGACGAATGCCTTTATAGCTTGCTCCCCAAGAATGTCGGAAGCCTTCATTATATGTACCGTTCTTAAATGTTTTATAATCATCACGGTCACCGAAATAAATATCATCGGCAAAGCAGAACAGATTATTATCTTTACTGGAAACATCCATATTTTCTCCTGACAGATATGAAAAAGCATGTGCTAACCACCTTTCTGTCCGTGTTTCATCAGTAAACACATCTTCAAGTAACATGCGGTCTTTGAAATACTTGTCAGAATCCAAGTTGTCCGCACAGGATGCAATTCCTACTCCTAATAGGATATATATGCATATATAATATATTCTTCTCATTTCACGTATATTAAATTAGATATTAACAGATAAACCTAGAGAAAAGACTTTGGAAAGTGGATACTCGGTACCTGTAGAACTACCGAGTTCAGGATCCCATTCTTTGAATTTAGCGAATGTCAATAAGTTCGTTCCGATAAAGAATACGCGTATCTTATTAAATTTCAGTTTGTTTACAACTGTTTTAGGTAAAGTATAGCCAACTTCCAGAGTTTTTAATCGCAAATAAGAACCATCACGCAACCAAAATGTAGACTTCCGGAAATTGTTATCATTTCCACCGAAACTTAAACGAGGATACGAAGCATTTGGATTTTCATTAGCAGGAATACCAAACCTGGCAGCAGTTTCTGCATCCACCCAGCGATTTTCCACCAAATTCTCCAATACGTTTCCCCATTGGTTGTCTTTGAAAGCATATACGGTAGAGCCCTCAATAAAGAATGAAGACTTGCCGGCTCCTTGAAAGTGAACATTGAAGTCAAGTCCTCTCCATTGTGCCGAAATACCAAATCCGTAAATCAAGTTCGGTTTGGTAGTGGCTCCAATAGCCGCTTTATCTCCATCATTAATGACCCCGTCACCATTCACATCCTTATACTTGATGTCACCTGGCTGTACTTTACCAAACTGTTGTTTAGGACTATTACGAATATCATCGTAATCTTTGAACAGACCTAACGCAATAAGTCCTTTTGCCTGATTGACACGATATCCTTTTTCTAATTGATAAGGATAGACAGTATTTGTTTCATCTCTCTCCAGAATTTCATTCTTACTATAAGTCATATTACCTCGAATGGTGAGATTTACTTTACCTAACTTTTGTTTGTAAGCAAAATGACCGTCAAATCCTTCAGATAATACACTACCGACATTGGCTTTAGGATTACTTCTTACGATACCTACCATACCTGGAAGAAATTTTCGCTCCATGTAAATGCCATCACGTTGCTCGTGGAAATAATCGACTGTAGCTGTCAATTTATCATTAAATAGAGATAAATCTACTCCAAAATCATGTTTGGTAGCAATTTCCCATGTTACATTTTCGGAAGCCAACATGCTATATGTCATACCATCAAACTTTTTATCGTATCCGTAATCTCCCCAATTCCATCCGGGGAATATCTTTTCTACATCTTTGTCATCCACTTTTTCTGTATACTTACCGGAAATGGTATATAAATAAGGAAAGCGTGTTCCCAACTGATCATTTCCGACTTTTCCGTATGAATAACGTAGTTTAAACATGTTCATCCATTTCAGATGATCCTTGATCAATTTTTCTTCAGCTATATTCCAAGCAACAGAAAATGCAGGAAAAAAACCGAACCGATGTCCGTCAGCAAAGTTCTCCGAACCGTTGTATCCAAAATTGAAATCGACGAAATAACGGTAATTCCAGTTGTAACTGGCTCGTCCGGCTATTCCCATATGACGTTTGGCAATACTGTTTTTTACATCTGTACCAACATCAACAGTTGTTTTATAAGCATCCTGGCTATATTTGAGAGTTGCTCCTACATGGTGTTCTTTAAATCCACGATTATACTGTAAAAAAGCTTCGAGGAACTCTCTGCGATTACCTGATGACTTACTGGTCTGTTCCATCTTCTGTTCTTCCCTTTGTCGATCATACACTATTTCGCCCGCCGAATTACGGAAACGTTGTGCACGCCATGTTTCAGGCATTTTCTTGTGGTTGATTTCATTATCATTATTGATGTCAAATCCAAAACGTCCTTCAAAGCGTAGCCCTTTTGTTATAAAATCCAGTTTTTGTTCCAAAGAAATGTTTGTCTGTACTTTATTATTCCAAAACTCTTTGTATCCAGTTTGCGTAGCAAGCACCCATGGGTTCGAGCGATCATCTTCTTTACCAAATGCCGGTATATAGCCGTTAGAATACATCAATGGAACACTAATCGGATTTTGATTCATCAATGATTTCCATACATTTTCCCCTTGTCCCGGTGCATTTCGTTTCTTTAAAGAACCGGAAACTCCAACTTTCAGGAGAGTACTTTTAGTTATATCAATGTCCGTGTTCAATCGATAATTCCAACGTTGACTACTTGGGTTGCTATTATAATCCTCACGCATAGCGTCGTCTGTTTTATACATTCCTCCTTCGCTGATATAACTAAGTGAAACAAAATAGCGTGCAGTAGCCCCACCACCATTCATGTTCACATTAGCACGATAAGTCATCGCTCCATCTTTCAGCAACACATCCTTCCAATCCACATTCGGATAAAGATCAGGATCAAGTCCTAATCGTAAAAGCTCCAATTCATCATCTTGGTATATAGGTTCTTTATTACGAGTAATGCGTGATTCATTCATCATGCGTGCGTAAGTGTAACCGTCTGCAAATTCGGGTGTAATGGTGCGTGTGTTGTAAGACGTTTCAACTTTTGCGTTTATATTGATTTTACCGGCTTTACCGTGTTTGGAGGTAATCAAGATTACCCCGTTAGCACCACGGGGACCATATATAGCTGTCGTAGAAGCATCTTTCAATACAGTGAAAGACTCAATGTCCTCTATATTCATTTCGTCCAGGCTACGTTCAAATCCATCAACTAATACCAGCGCAGAATTGTTTGCTCCGAAAGTGGAGATACCCCGAATCCAGAATTCAGAAGTATTCACTCCCGGCTGCCCTGATGTCTGCATGGCGAGAATACCTGCTACATTACCTGCCAAAGCATTTGAGAGGTTTGCTGAAGGATTTGATTTCAGGTCGTCTACATTTACAGTCGTTACCGCTCCTGTCACCGTCAGTTTTTTCTGCACGCCTGTTCCGGTGATGACAACTTCATCAATCTCTCTTGCATTGGCTTCTTTCATTGTAATATTCACTATACGTTGCTGCTTTATCAGCACTTCCTGTTTATCAAATCCAATATATGAAAAGAGCAGCCTTGAATATTCTTCAACATTTATTTTGTAACGTCCGTTAATATCTGTGATAGCTCCCAAGCCAGCCTGGTCTTTTACTGTTACATTCACACCAATCAGTGGTTCCTTATTCTCATCTGTTACAATTCCTGTAACTTCTATCTTTTTTTGCGCAAAAACGCTTATAGAAATCAATAATAGACAGAAAGTTATCAATTTCTTAATATTTATGCATTCCATATTATTCGGTTATTATTTAACTTCATCCGATATTCTTTTATCTGATTGGTCTCTAATGAGGTCTTCCGGTATTTTTTCCAAAGCAATTTTACGGATACGATGATTATTTACATCTCCCACATAAAATATATTGTTTACTTCATCGTATGCCAATGCGGCTGGAGAATCAAAACGAGCCTCTTCGCGTAATGCCCCATCTACATAACCATTGGCATGTATATTCATACCAACGCTTCCTCGTCCTGCAAAAGTTGAAGTAATTCCGTCTGGTGTCAGCTTTCGAATACAATGATTATCACGATCAGTAAAGTAAAAATCGTAAATTTCATCTTTTCCGGCTGCCTTATACTCTGGATTCTTGACAAACACTCCTTGGTAGGGTCTGCTTAATCGCGCCTTAGCTCCAATTTTATCATCATAGCCAGCTTGACCTGGTGCTCCGCATACGACATACGGATTGGTAAATGTTTTCTTGTCTTCATCATAGTTTGCACGGAGGATATAGTGACGGTTTATTACCACTATATATGCATACTTTCCGGATGGGTGAATGATATAATTGAATTCCCAATCTATATCTTGAATAGCGTACAGCTTTTCTTGATGTTCCTTATTATTGTTTATTCCCCACTTGTGATAATCATATCTTATCACCATACCTTCTCCGAAGTTATTATAATATAATTCTCCATTTCTGGGATGCACAGCAGAAGCTTGGCATCCATTACCGGTAGTCAATCGTTTCTGATCCAAAAAGTTACCTTGGCGAGTCATGAAGATGTTACTTGCACCATTAACATCTCCTTTTGAGCATGCAATTATCATTGTATCACCATCTAATGTCCAGGTAATACTGCGAAAACGTCCTACTCCATCACTTCCGGCAGCCAATCCAGTCGTTATGTATTCTCTTTCTAAATCTAAAATTCGTATAGGCTTTTTACCTTGATCACCATTGTCTTGGGTTAAATAAAGAAGATTCGGAAATTTTGGATCAAATGAAAACCACGTAGGAGAATCTATCTTTCCACAATCATTAAATGGACCTTCTTTTTTTATTTCTCCATTTCCTAGTTCATCCACATAGCCACATAAAGTAGTGACAAGCATCTGTTGGACATATTTATATTTCTGTGGTATAGTTACAGTTGGGGTTTCGCCGACTGTTAGTTCTATCGTACCTTCATAACACTGGTCTGGAGTAATGCAATATAAACAATTGCCTTCTACACTAATAACCTTAGCTTCTTTTCCACCTACCCTAACTGAAATAATAGAGGGATCAATGCCAAAATTACTACCATAAATAATCATACGTACTTTTGTTCCTCCTGATTTAGGGGTAAAGTCCGTTACCTCTACTGGTTGACTTGGATCATAAGGGGCTGCAGTTGTATCTTTGTCGTCTTTACAACTGCTGAAAC
Source organism: Bacteroides sp. 3_1_13 (assembly GCF_001185845.1). Classification (NCBI taxonomy): domain Bacteria; kingdom Pseudomonadati; phylum Bacteroidota; class Bacteroidia; order Bacteroidales; family Bacteroidaceae; genus Bacteroides; species Bacteroides sp. 3_1_13. Next base: position 1,540,368 of record NZ_KQ236955.1, on the reverse strand, counting down.
AGACTGTAAAGATGAATGCCAACATCATGCATTGTAGTCCTATGTTCCCATGTTTCATAGTTTTACATTTCATAATACACTAGATTTAAAATTATTGATTATTCTGAACTTTATCCATTAACACTTTCATCCAGTATCCTCCGATCACCGAACGCGCTCTGAAGCCTACCCATTTACCGCTGTCGGTATGGTGCCAATCACTGATAGGCACACGTGACACGGTCTCGTTAATGTATTTATAGACAGGATCAGAGAACTTTTCAAAGGTTACTTGATCCGGAGACATAGCTGCCGTCCACATTATCCAGTCGGATTTTGTGTATTCTTTACGAGAGTCCAGAGGAAGCCCGTAAGGATTCTGCTTTGTCAAGTAATAGTTTATTTCTTTTCCGATTACATCGTTAGGAAATAAATTCAGGTTCCATAACTTATCCCAAACCATGTTATATTTTTGACTCCAAGTGTTCTTTCTGTCAAAAGCCAAACGGTAATGACTACCTTCATTTGCCATTTCTTCCCATTTCACCGCCATTTTCTTGGCTATAGCCGCATATTTGTCTGCTACATCATTTAATCCGAGCATCCGAGCCATTTCGCTGTATCCGGCCACTCCCATGATGGCTTTCACTGAAAGATTGGCATTATGAGCCCAATGTCCGGCGAAGTCATCCGTGCAAAGTTGGTTTTCCGGGTCCTGTCCATACTCTACTAAATAATTAGTCCATGTCGTCAAAATGTCCCAATATTTCTTAGCATAATCGGCATTACCTTCAATTTTTGAAATAGCTGCAGTTAGAATCACCATATTACCACTTTCTTCAATCGGCATGTCACCACCATAAACTTGTCCATTAGCTATTGGATAAGTGCCAAGGTCATGTGCTGCAAAAGGTTTATTCCAACGCCCACTTGCACTATATTCGAAAATGCTAGTCATCATGGCTTTTTCCAAATCTGGATTATAAACGAGGAACAAAGGGGCGGACGGATAGGTCAGATCGACTGTATTGATACAACCATTACTGTTATTCTCTTTAGAGAACCACATCAGGTTACCTTCTTTGTCTGTGAAAAGTTTATGGGCGGAAATCACTTGACGATATGAAGCAGAACATATTTCTGCATATTTTTTACCACCTGCTTTTTCTGCATCGCTATAAATAAGTTCATCAAGTGCACGACAACGCTCCATAATGGATTGATAGTTATCTCTTAGTTTTTCGAAAGCATCAAAAATCGTTACTTTACCATCATGTTTCCAATATCCCATACGTTTCTCATACATATATTCAATGGAATAAATGTCATCATAACCGATCATCAAGAAACCATCTTTACCATCTTTGGTAACAGTTCCAAAATTATGTACATAAGCCATTGCAGGAGTATTTTCTTCCCGACGAGTAATCCATTTGGTTTTACTTGAAGCTAAAGTTCCATTTTTAACAAAAGCTTCCTTCATTCCGCTATAGTCACCCAAACTTATAGATTTTCCTGCTCCATTTACACTACCAAGATATACATATCCCCAGTCAGCACAAATCAAATCACCTTTACGATCACATATCGGCTGGTTGATGGTGCCAGCTTCTACATAACTAATACCATTTTTCGATAATGTACGTGCAATAGTAGGCTGAGTAGTCTCATTCACTGCTAATACCGGAGTCGTTTCTATATAGAATTGTACATCATGCTCTTTTTTATCAAGAGGACGCACACGATAGGAGATGTAGTTAATCGGAGTTGACAACAAATCCAAGTCATCTATCAATTGAGGCGCTGTAAATACAACATCTAATTCGACAGGTCCGCAGGTGAATGTATAGTAACTGGAAGTGGCTAGTACATCTACCGATTTCTGTACAGCCTCATTTTCAAATGTTACTGCATTTTTCTTTTCACGATATAAACCAAAATCCACATAAGATCCTCCAGTTGTGTTATGACAATGCGCTGCAATCACATTTTTGCCATTACGAAGTTTTTTCTTGGCTTCATCTGAAAGTTTTAGGTTTACATTATTCTTCCATACGAGATCTGTAGCAACCAGTTTTTCTCCATTTAAATATAATTCGAATACATCGTCATGAGAATAAATAAGAAAAATATTCTCTGTTAAATCCAAATCATTTATTTCAAATGTACGTCGGATATAAATATCTGTATTATCTCCTTTCCACTCTGTGCGAACACGTGGCATATCACGGCTACCGAAAGCTGCTTTACCTTTTTTCCAACTACTATCATCAAACTGGAATTCTTGCCATCCATTTGCAGGTTGACTATTAGTATATGCAGCCTCCCAACGTTCCACATTTGTCATGGGAGCAATAGGTATTAGAGCTACTTGATCTTTACCTAGGAAACGATACACTTTACCATCTACGCGTAAAGCCCCTACTAATGGCTTCTTAGCTGTAGTCCAGTGTTCTGTACTTCCTTCCATTAATTTATCATAAGGAGACCAGATAGAGAAGTGAGGATCTGAAACAACGATAGGTACCGACGGAGTACGTAGCGCTACCTCTTTTACTGGTTTAAATAAGTTGCCGGTTTGAGCATTTGCGAATAAACCGACCGAAAAGGCCATTACTGTTAGTAGTTTCTTCATAAATATTTTCTAATTAATCTACAATTTTAAGGTTACCCATCTACAATCTTGTTTACCTATAAAGAAAAACAAACCCTACGTTTTCTTTTATTTCTCTTTTTACCTTCTTACTATTACCTTTTAAATGCAATCTTACCTTTCTTATCGCTATACCTAAATAATATATTAAAATCAGTACTGTCGAATATTTATAAATGCTAGAGGAAAAGTTTATATAGAATTGTGTGTTTCAGGTAGGACCCAGGAATCATACAAATCCATTTGTTTTTCCATAGCATTTTATTTGTAACGCTACAAAATAATGGAATTAATGCTAAAGATTAGGAAAATCTGTGTTCAAGAAAGGACAAAATCTATTCTTTTTTCATGTTTCGAATGTTTTTAAAGTGTAACATTAGTCTCCTACAGTGTGATTTGAGTAGTTTTTTTCCTTTTTGAGCAATATTTATCCACTTTTTTTAAGATAGTACAATGTTTTTGGAGGTTCTAGCTTTTAACGATGAGATATTGCTCATTTCGGATAGCTTTTGTAACTTTGCAATACGAAAGCAATACAGATTTTACTATCGCAAAATATACTCCATATATTAAACCTAGGTACGTCACTCGAGAAGGGACTACTGTCCTTTATGTTCGATATAACTACAATCGAACTAAGCGTACGCTCATCTCTACCGGATACAGTATTAAACCGGAACACTGGGATTCTAAAAAGAGATGGATTAAGCGCGCTTGTCCAAACTATGATGAGATTGATGCCTGCCTGATTAGAATAACGTCTAAGCTTGGAGAAATCCTTACATATGCTAAGATTAACGGAATAAGTCCAACCGTAGATTTTGTTTTACTTGAATTAAAAAAGAATAGAGAATATGAGTTACGTCCTAATCGGGTAGATATATTTGACGCATTAGAAAGATATATTACAGAAAAGGCTCCTGTTGTTTCTGCAGACCAAATAAAAGACTACCGAACACTTCGCAAACATCTGATTGCTTTCAAAGAACATTCATCGCAACCAATTACTTTTCATAACCTGAATCTTATATTTTATAATGAATTCATGGACTATTTATTTTATAAGGTTATAAAGCCCGATGGGAGTGTTGGCTTACTCACTAATTCTGCAGGAAAAATTGTACGTTTGTTAAAAGGGTTTGTTAATTATCAAATAGATAAAGGAGTTATTCCTCCAATTGACTTGAAGCATTTTAAGGTCGTAGAAGAAGAAACTGATGCTATTTATTTAAGTGAAAAGGAACTTTCAACAATACACGAGTTAGACTTGTCAGATGATAAGCAATTGGAAGAGATTAGAGATGTTTTTATTACTGGGTGTTTTACAGGACTACGATATAGTGATCTCTCAACATTAAGTCCCGAACATATTGACTTAGATAATGAGATTATAAATCTCAAACAGAGAAAAGTGCATAAAGCTGTCATAATCCCTATGATCGATTATGTACCGGAAATACTCAAGAAGTACAACTATGATTTACCTAAAATTCCTAGATATATATTCAACGAAAGGGTTAAAGAATTAGGGCGAAGGGCAAAACTAAAACAGAAGATCGAAGTTGTTCGCAAGAAAGGGAAAGAACGGGAAAAGAGAGTCTATGAAAAATGGGAGATGATCTCTTCTCATACTTGCCGACGATCGTTTTGCACAAATATGTATTTATCCGGCTTTCCTGCCGGAGAACTTATGCGCATATCCGGGCATAAGAGTCCATCTGCATTCATGAGATATATAAAGGTGGATAATCTACAGGCTGCAAAAAGACTAAAAGAACTTCGAGCTAAACTTGCCAGGTAAAGATTGAAAGATTTTATCTTAGTTATTTCAAATTATGTTCCATTTTTCATGTATGCAGAAGAATTAAGATTCTATTGAATTGCTAAATAGAAAAAAGAAAGTCACATTTACATCATATATATTCCTTTTATTGAATATATATAGCATAATTCTTTATAAATATGTACTTTTTCCTACTATCAAAAAGATGTTTTGATATAATGAAACAAGTCGTTGGTTTAAAAGGAACATCTCCTACCTTTAAAAGAAACTACTTATTGGTTTAAAATAAACCACACTATGGACTCCTGAATGGGGTTCTAACATCTACTTTCCTTATTACCTTAAGCTATCACACAATAACATTTCTCTGCAAAATAGCATAAAAAGATAGATAAATCATTCCAGAAGGCTTTATTTACGTCGAATTTATTCAACAAGAGCAATTATTCAATCTATTTGATTTTTAATATCTTAAAATGCTGCTAGTTTTTATGTCATAAAAGAAATTACATGGATAAATGGAAAAAGAGAGAGGAAAAATATTCATTTTTTCAGATTAGTCCATTTCTCATCTTAGACTACCACTACATTTATCCATTAACTTTTTATTTATTAAAAGTCTGCTCATAAGTTAGAATTTTGTACTTCATTTAATAGCCATAACAACACAAAGACAATACAGACCAAAGATAATTATCTGTATTTCAAATGATTAATAAATAGTAATTTAGTTTGGACAGGACCCAGAGAATCAACTTTGTACAGATGATTTTGCAGGCCATTGGGCCCACAATGCCAATCTTTCTGTAAAAGCTATCATGGGGGTAGCTGGATACAGCGAAATGGCTCGTATGCTCGGATTGAATGATGTAGCAGACAAATATGCTTTAATAGCCCAAGAAATGGCGATGAAATGGGAAAAAATGGCAAATGAAGGCGATCACTACCGTTTGGCTTTTGACCGTAAGAACACTTGGAGCCAAAAGTATAATATGGTGTGGGATAAGTTGTGGAATTTGAACCTATTCCCTAACAATGTAATCGAAAAAGAGCTCAATTATTACCTGACTAAACAGAATCTTTACGGACTTCCTTTGGATTCCCGCAAAGAATATACCAAATCCGATTGGATCATGTGGACGGCAGCTATGTCATCAGACAAAGAAACTTTCCAGAAATTTTCTGATCCTGTCTATAAATATATTAACGAGACAGTATCTCGTGTACCTATCAGTGACTGGCATCATACTGATAGTGGTAAGTGGGTTGGCTTCAGAGCACGCTCCGTGATTGGAGGATACTGGATGCAAGTGTTAATGAATAAATTAAGTGGTAGCAAGTAATTTTCTATTAGGGAGTGATATTATGTGTAACTTATCTACTGTATCAATTCTTCGATGGAATCTAGTAATGCTATTGAGCACACTATTCTGGTTTTCCTGTTCGACAAGCGATAATAATGAAGAGTCGAATGGAAAAGAAGGAGATGAGACTAATGTATCTGTGTATTTACAACAGAATGGATTCCAGAATTTGAATCTAGTGCCCGACCAGAATTTCGTTTCATACAATGTGCTTGTTTGCAAGAGTACCCTTTTGAATGGAGAGATATCTGTTCGATTGAAAACTTGGAGTGACAGTGAATTGAAAGCTTATAATTCTAACAATGGAACAAACTTTCAACTGCTTCCAGAAGATCTTTATCAGCTAGAGGAAATGTTAACACTGAAAGCGAATGAGAAACAAAAAAGTATAGAAATTCAATTTCATTCCTCTGAAATCTTCTCAAGATGGAAGAGGGAAAAAACTAATTATGTACTCCCTCTTCGGTTAGAAAGTGCATCGGTTAGCGCTCAAGAAAACAAAAGAAATTTACTTCTTACGATAGATGTCCAAGCAGCTATTGTCAAGTTGGAGAGTATTAGCGGAGAAATACTATTAAACCAAGAAAAAGTAGAAGTAGACATTAAATCTTATTATGATTTTAGTGGCACAAACCAGAGTACATTTCATTGTACGTTAAGTGTTGCACCAGAGGCTGTACAGTTGGTAAATGATTATAATGCAGCTCATGGAACATCTTATGAGCTGCTACCTGATGACTCGTATACTCTTGGTGGATTGACTTATTCTGCAGGGAATAATCAAGCTTCTACGAAATTAACTATTCAATCAACCAAACTACATCCTACGTACTATCTACTTCCTCTGTGTCTAACGAATGCTGATAGCGAAACAGTGTTAATAGATAAGTCTGTCCGGATATTGACATTAGTGCGTGGTTATTGCAATCCGATTATTGCTTTTAGCGCACCAGATCCTACAGTAATTCGTGCCCAAGATGGTTATTTCTATCTCTATGGAACAGAGAATACTCGAAATGTTCCTATTTATCGTTCCAAAGATTTGGTGAATTGGGAGTATAAGGGTACAGCTTTCACGGATGCTACTCGCCCCACTTGGGGTGGCGACCACAATATTTGGGCACCAGAGATACGTTATTTCAATAATCATTATGTGCTTTATTATTCATGGGCTATATGGGGAGATGAGTGGAGAAGTAATGTAGGAGTTGCTGTGTCAGACTCTCCTCTAGGACCATTTATAGACAAAGGGTGTTTGATCGACTCGAAAGTGATTGGGGTACAAAATTCTATTGACCAGTTCTTTTATGAAGACAATGGCAAAAAATATATGTTTTGGGGAAGTTTTCGGGGTATCTATGCTACAGAACTCACGGATAATGGTCTGGAAATAAAGAAAAAAACGGATGGAACCCCAGTCCTGAAGAAGCGTATTTGTGGAAATCGTTTTGAAGGGACCAACATATACAAACGTGGAGAATATTATTACTTGTTTGCTTCCATAGGAACTTGTTGTAATGGAGCAACCAGTACATATCAAACTGTGGTAGGGCGTTCAAAGAATGTGCTTGGACCTTATTTAGATAAGACAGGAAGGGATATGTTGTATGATTATTGTGAAATCATTATGAGTGGCAATGAAACCTGGGCAGGACCTGGACATAACTCCATTCTGGTTCAGGATGATGTAGGAACTGACTGGATCATCTACCACGGTTACAAGAAGAAAGAAGCCGAAAACGGAAGATATGTTTTAATGGATAAACTGATTTGGAGTAACGATGGATGGCCTTCCGTCAAGAGTAACGCACCTTCCATCTTGGAAGTGGCACCCTACTTTCAGAAATAAATATCCTATACAGAAAAACAAGTAACACTTATTGCTTATGCGATTTTATTAACATATTTAATCTAATTTATTATGAAACAAAAAGTAATGAAAGCCTGTTTGGGCATTTTATGGGCAATGTTTACATTGACCACTTTTCTATTACAGAGTTGCGATAATGGAAAAGAAGTCACTCCGGCTCAAGGAAGTGGTGGCAGTCCCTTTAATCCGCAGCTTCCTATTAGTGTCAAGGAAATCAGTCCGACTAATGGTGCTGCAGGTCAGAAGATTCTTATTTATGGAGAAAACTTCGGCAATGACCCGTCTCTGATAGAAGTCACTATCGGCGGACAGAAGGCGCCTGTGGTCAACGTACAATCAACTGTCATATATTGTATTGTACCAACGAAGGCTTATTCGGGTGAAATCCAAGTAACTATCAAACAAGGAGAAGAAATCTATTCAGCCGAGGTAGCCGAAGTTAAGTTTGAATATCAACGCCAAGTGGTGGTAAGTTCCTTGTGTGGTGCAACTAGTGAGCAAGGTTCCAATTCAGCAAAAGATGGTCCGTTTAATGATTGTGGCTCCATTACGAATCCCTGTTTTATGACTTGGGACCCGGAGGACCATAATTTGTTATATGATGCAGAAGACGCAGGAGACGCTGAAGGTGTAGGACAAGGTATTCGTTGTTTTGACTTCACAAACAAGCAGGTCTATACAATGATTCCCAAGAACTCATTTGTAGGCTCACAGCGTTGCCGAACCATTGATTTCTATAAAGATGACAATGGAAAATATCACATGATTGTAGGATTAGCGCAAGGAAATGTTAATAGTACGGCTGTTATGATGTTCGATCGAATTGAAGGAGGAACGAAGCCGTGTGGGTTCACGTGGGGCAATGGAAGGGTGATCGCACAGAACCAAGGATGCCAAGCTGCTGCAATACATCCTACTACTGGCGACCTCTACTTCTCCAATTACCAGAACAGTCTGCTTTATCGGGTAAAGAAATATGTTATAGAGGAATTTGCAACAGGAAAGAGAACAACCCCTGTCAGACCTGGTACAGCAGATGATGCCGCTCAAACAATATTAAAAGTGCAAGACAAAGAATGGGAGTTCAATATTATGATTCATCCAACTGGTAAATATGCTTATTTCATGGTCATCAATCGCAATTATATTCTTCGCTCAGATTTCAATGGGGAAACCTTTACCGCTCCCTATGTCATTGCAGGTGTTAATAGTAACAAAGACACTTATGTTTATCAGGATGGGGTCGGTAATCAGGCTCGATTCGGTAATCCCTACTCTGGTGTATTTGTAAAGAACCCAGAATATGCCGGAAATTCGGATGAATATGACTTCTATTTGACAGACAGGCATAATCATGCCATTCGTATCTTGTCTCCTTTGGGTCAAGTGACTACCTATGCCGGACGTGGTAGCGCTAGTTTGAATTCAAACCCATGGGGGTATGCAAATGGCCGCTTACGAGAAGATGCACGTTTTAACCGGCCTAAAGGAATTGCGTGGGATGAGCGTGATAATACGATATATGTGGGAGACGCCAACAACTATCGAATCAGAAAGATTGGCCTTGAAGAAGATGTGCCTGAAGAAGATATTAATGAATAAACACCGTATAAAAATGAAAAAAATAACAATTTTATGTATACTGTTGCTATGTGTAGTAACCGACACAATGGCTCAGAAAACTGTTACTGTATCGGGTATTGTTTCTGACAGTAATAAGGAACCGCTTATTGGTGTGAATATTATCGTCAAGGATGTTCCCGGATTAGGAGCCATTACTGATATCAACGGGAAATATACCATTAAAGTAGAACCTTATAACCGACTGGTCTTCTCATATATTGGATATAAGACACAAGAAGTATTGATTAAGGAACAGCGTTCGGTCAATATAAAAATGGAAGAAGATGTAGCTACTACTATTGATGAGGTTGTAATCACAGGTACCGGTGCACAACGTAAATTGGTACAAACCGGTGCCATCACTACAGTAGACATGGAACATCTGATGGCTAATCCGTCGTCTAGTGTTGTTAATGCTTTGGCAGGTAACGTTGCAGGTGTATTAGCCCGCCAGACTTCCGGTCAACCAGGACAAAATGTTTCAGAATTCTGGATTCGCGGTATTTCCACATTTGGAGCTGGAACCGGTGCTTATATTTTGGTAGATGGGTTCGAACGTAGCATGGATGAAATCAACATTGAGGATATTCAAGACTTTTCTATCTTGAAAGATGCTTCCGCTACTGCAATATACGGTTCTAAAGGAGCTAATGGCGTTGTATTGATTAACACTAAACATGGTAAATCCGGAAAAATCAAGATCGACATAAAGGCACAAACCACCTACAACATGCGCACTATTACACCTGAATTTGAAGACGGGATTTCGTATGCAAACCTATTGAATGAGTCACGAATTACACGCAATTATGAACCTGTATATCAACCGGAGGAACTGGAGATTCTAAAAAACGGATTAGACCCAGATCTCTATCCGAATGTGGATTGGATGGATTTATTGTTGAGGAAAGGCTCATGGCAACACCGCGTTAACCTGAATTTAAGCGGTGGTGGTTCTACTGCACGGTATTACGCCTCTATTAGTTACCTTGATGAAGAAGGCATGTACAACACTGATAAAGCGTTGAAAGACGATTACAACACTAATGCAAACTATCGTCGTTACAACTATCGTCTGAATACAGATATTGATATCACGAAAACTACACTATTAAAGTTAGGTGTATCCGGTTGGTTATCTAAGAGAAACAGTCCGGGACTGGGTGATGCAGATGTATGGGGTGAACTTTTTGGCTATACCGCCATTCGTACTCCTTTACTTTATTCCAACGGTCGTGTTCCGGCAGTAGGTACAGGCAACAAAACAAACCCATGGGTAGCAGCTACACAGACTGGATTCAATGAAAACTGGGAAAATGTGATTCAGACAAATATTACGTTGGAACAGAATTTGAAGTTTATCACCAAAGGTCTGAAATTTGTTGGACGCTTCGGCTATGATACCTATAATAACAATCACATCAATCGTCGTAAATGGCCTGAGCAATGGAGTGCCGAACGTTCACGCGATGAAAATGGAAATTTGGTATTCAAGAAAATTTCGGACAGTAGCAATATGCATCAAGAAAGTGGTTCTAGCGGTAACCGTCGTGAATTTTTAGATATGATGCTTAATTGGGAACGCGGTTTTAAGGCACATCATCTCAATGCTACGTTGAAATACACACAGGACTCGTACATCAAAACACAAGACTTAGGTGATGATCTGAAAAATGGTGTCAACAGACGTAATCAAGGATTGGCAGGGCGAATTGCGTATAACTGGAACTATCGATATTTCGTAGATTTCAACTTCGGCTATAATGGTTCGGAGAATTTCGCAAAAGGACATCGCTTCGGTTTCTTCCCAGCATACTCTTTAGCATGGAACATTGCAGAAGAATCATTTATCAAAAAGAATTGGAAATGGATGGGTATGTTCAAAGTGCGTTTCTCTTATGGTAAAGTAGGTAATGATAAGATTCGTCATAACAATGCAGATGTACGTTTCCCTTATCTGTACGCAATTGGCGAAGGCAATAGTTATGATTGGGCAAACTACGGTAGTTCTTATGGATTCACAGGATTAACTTACACAGAACTAGCTTCCGACCAAGTTAGTTGGGAAGTGGCAACGAAGAAAGACCTGGGAGTAGATTTGGCTTTGTTTGATGATAAATTCAAATTGACAGTTGATTACTTTGATGAAAGTCGTAGCGGAATTTTCATGCAACGCCAGTATTTGCCTGGCATGATTGGCCTGCAAGGAAAGAGTCCTTTTGCAAATGTCGGTAAAGTAAATTCCAAGGGATTCGATGGCAATTTCTCTTTCAAACAGAGGTTCAATCAGGTAAGTTTGACAGTACGTGGTAATATGACTTACAGCAAAAATGAGATTATTGAAAGAGACGAAGCTAACAATGTATATCCCTATCAAATGCAAAAGGGCTATCGAGTGAACCAGAATAAAGGATTGATTGCATTAGGACTGTTCAAGGATTACGATGATATTCGCAATAGTCCTACTCAAAAGTATGGTCCTGTAATGCCCGGTGATATTAAATACAAAGATGTAAATGGTGATGGTGTAGTGGATGACAACGATATTGTAGCAGTAGGAGCTACTAATCGTCCGAATCTGATTTATGGTCTTGGGCTTTCTGTTAAATGGAAAGGACTTGATGTCAATTTGCATTTTCAAGGCGCGGGCAAGTCGCAGTTTTTCTTGTCCGGGAAATGTATCAGAGCTTTCAGCGAAGGGCAATGGGGTAATATTATTAAAGGAACTTTGGACAATCGCTGGGTAGATGCGGATACTGCCGAGAAATTAGGTATTGCAGCCAACGAGGATCCCAATGCTACTTTCCCCCGCCTAAGTTACACGGACCAAGGAAATGGAAATACAACGATTTATGCTTATACTAATAACTACCGCAACTCTACTTACTGGTTGCGTGACGGTTCCTACGTACGTCTGAAAACGGTTGATATTGGCTACACACTTCCCAAAGCACTGGTTAACAAAATACATTTTAATAATGTACGTATTTTCTTGACTGGAACCAATTTACTTACATGGTCTAGTTTCAAACTCTGGGACCCGGAGATGGGTAGCAATAATGGAGAGAAATATCCATTGTCCAAATCCGTAACGTTAGGTTTGAGCGTTAACTTATAAATGATTAATGATATGAAAAAAATATATATACTATTAGTCGCAATTTTTGCGATCAGTTCCACTTCTTGTTCCGATTATTTGGATTCTGATTACATTTTTGAGGATAGAGAAACAATTGATAAAGTTTTTACCGACTATAAAAAAACAGAACAATGGTTGGCACAGGCGTATACCTATTTGTTGGGACAATGTTGTGATGTTGCAAGTAAACGTAATACACCTTTTGTGTTTGATGATTGCATGTATTATGGCGATGATGATGTTACAGTGGATGCAACCAAAGGCGGTGCTTTATCTTATAATAAATTCCGTGAAGGAGCATACGATGAAAACACTTTCCAAGATACTTGGAACCGTTGTTATAATGGTATTCGACAGGCTTCTATTTTCATCCAGTATGCAGATATGAGCATTGAGCATAGTGCGGAGGAAATCATTGACCTCAAAGCACAAGCCCGCTTTGTTCGTGCCTATTACTATTGGTTGTTACTCCGGAAGTATGGTCCTATTCCACTGGTTCCAGATGAGGGTTTTGATTACAATCAGTCATACGAAGATTTGGAACTTCCCCGCAATACATACGATGAATGTGTAGATTATATCGCTAAAGAGATGGTCTTGGCAGCACAGGGTTTACCTTTGAAAAGAGACCAGCTTTCCATTACCCGTCCTACTCGCGGTGCCGCCTTAGCTACCCGTGCTTTGGCAATGCTTTATGCTGCAAGTCCGCTAATGAATGGCAACGATGATGCGTATGCACAGCAAATGACCAACCGTGACGGGAAACGTTTATTAAATCCTGTATACGACAACAGTAAATGGGCTAAAGCAGCAGCTGCTTGCAAAGATGTAATGGGACTAGGCGTTTACCATATTTATACAGCCGATTTCCGGTCGACTCATTCTATTGCTTTTCCTGCTACCATCGCTCCTCCGATTCACCCGGAATATAGTTATAAAAATTTTCCCGAAGGTTGGCAGAATATTGATCCGTTCGAATCTTATCGTTCTCTATTCAACGGACAGGTAACTGCTATGGACAATCCGGAATTGATTTTTACTCGTGGAAAGAATATTTCCGGTGAACGCATCAAAGATATGGTCATTCATCAATTGCCCACTGTAGCTAAAGGATGGAATACGCACGGTGCCACCATGAAACAGGTAGATGCCTATTATATGAGCGATGGCACTGACTGTCCGGGAATGAACTCTGAATATGCAGGCACTCCAGCTTATCAAGGACGCATAGATAATCGCCCTCGCACAACTGGTTATACAACAAATAATACAGATCACAAACCGCTTCCAAATGGAGTATCTTTGCAATATGCTGAACGTGAACCACGTTTCTATGCGTCCATTGCTTATAACGGTATGTACTGGCATCTAGGTAATGAACCAGAAGTTCAGAATCAAGATCAACAAGTATTCTATTATCGCGGAGATGGAAATGGTTATGCAAATAGTATGTTCTGGTTGCGCACCGGCATTGGGGTAGCTAAGTATGTGCATCCTGATGACACCTATTATAATAGCGATGCAGCCAAGGTAAAAGATAAAGATGAACCAGCTATTCGATATGCTGATATCCTGCTGATGTATGCAGAAGCTTTGAATGAATTGACTGCTAGTTATGAAGTTCCTTCTTGGGATGGCTCCATCACTTACACAATCAGCCGCAACGTAGAAGATATGCGTACAGGTATAAAACCAATACGCATGCGTGCCGGGGTGCCCGATTATGATGCAGATACATATAGTAACCCGATTAAATTTCGCATCAAACTAAAACGCGAACGTCAGATTGAGCTCTTTGCTGAAGGAAAACGCTACTATGATCTTCGACGCTGGAAAGATGCGGAAGTAGAGGAAGCAATGCCTGTTTACGGTTGTTATACATTTATGAGTAATGCCAATAAAGACCTGTTCCACACACCGGTTCCTATATCAAATCTTTCTGCTACTTTCTCACCGAAAATGTATTTTTGGCCCATCAAGCACAGTGAACTGAAACGAAATAAACTTCTGACCCAAAACCCGGGATGGACCTACAATGATTAATCTAAAAAAACTAGAATATGAAACTGAAAAATATCTTATTATATCTGTTACCCATAGCCGGCTTATGTAGTTCGTGCAATGATGAATGGGAAAATGAACAGTTTACACATTATATATCATTTAAAGCTCCCATTAACAGTGATGGTGTGTCTCGAATCAATGTACGCTATAGATCTGGTAATGAAAAGACGACATTTCAGTTACCAATCATTGTGAGCGGATCTACCACCAATGAACGTAACATTACAGTACATGTTGGTTTGGATACAGATACCTTAAAAGTACTAAACCAAGAACGCTTCAATAATCGTACCGACTTGTACTATCAAGTATTGCCAAAAAAATTCTACTCTCATTCAGAAACGGTGCAGATCAATGCCGGGCAAGATGTAGCATTAATGCCTATCGACTTTTCAATGGAGGGCATCGACTTATCAGACAAATGGGTATTACCATTGACTATCGAAGAATCACCTGATGGAAACTATACCCCAAACTATCGAAAGCACTATCGGAAGGCATTGCTTCGTGTGATGCCATTCAATGATTATTCAGGAAATTATAGTGCTGTAAATTACAAAACATATTTGAATGGTTCAGAAACAGATGCACCATACGTGAAAAATTATGTCATGATGTATGTAGTTGACGATGAAACGTTATTCTTCTATGCAGGTTTATTTGATGAAACTCGTCAAGACAGGAAAGGGTATCGGATTAAAGCAAAATTCAACAATAATGGAACAGTAACGCTTTCTCCGGCAGATCCAAATAATAAAATGCAGTTTGCGCTCGGTAAAGATGATTTTAATAATGAGATCACTGCTTCTTACAGTATCACGGAGTCAATGGACGCTATCCGTCCCTACTTAATGCACCGAACCATTATTATCAATAATATCAACTATACGTTCAAAGACTATACAACGATTCCCGGTGTCGAAACTGAATTTCATGTAATGGGTTCGTTGACATTAGAACGTCAAATCAATACTCAAATTCCGGATGAAGACCAAGCTATCGAATGGGAAGAAGGAAATTAAAGGTTGGTCAAAGAATAAATAAACTATAAATGGGGATTGTAAATGCTATGGATATTTGTAAATATCCATAGCATTTCAGTCGTTTATTATTAATCGCAATGAATAAATATGTATTGTTTTTAATTTTTATATTTTCATGTATTGCCTGTGGGGAAACAAATGAACAGGATACCAATACAATAGAGGGTAGCACCGATACTTCGCAAATAACTATTACACCAGTGACGAATTTGAAGGCTAAGATTACACAAAATCCCAATGAACTTTATCTAACATGGACGAATCCGATTACTGTGACCAATATGCTAGGGGTAGAGATCTATTATAAGCAGAAAGGTTCCAATGACGAAAAAAGAGTGAATACGATTCAGAAAGGAGAAGGGTATTTACTCCGGTTGACATCCGCAGAGCCTTATTTCATATCTGTTGTTGTGGTGGATAACTACGGAAGAAAATCAGAAAGAGTTACCATTACTGCTATTCCATCGAATAAGGGAGTACCTTTGGCAGATAGTTGTACGTATGTACTTATTGAACAGTTTATGGATAAAACGAAAGGAACGTTTTGGGTATCCCCCCAAAATATATCTGGAAATTCGGCTAATACTTATATTTATTGGCAACAGGCTCATGCTATTGATGTGGTATTGTATTCTTATGAACGTATCAAAGATAATAATCCTATATTGGCTGCGACATATAAAGAATATTTTGAAAGATGGTTTCAAAATCATGGAAATAATTATCATCACGACAACAACGATCCTACAGGCTTTTCAAATCCATATACTGATGATATGTGTTGGATTGGTCTGACTTTATTGCGAATGTCAGAAGTGTTAGACGATAATAAGTTTGCCGATACAGCCAAGAGGTTGTATGACACTTACATTATTACACGAAAATGGACAGATGATAAAGGAACTGGACTTCCTTGGAATAATGAAAATAATTCTAATGGGCGAAGCCGGAATATATGTACCAATGCTCCCGGTGCTTTGATTGCTACCAAATTGTATAAGAAATACAACGAAGACAAGTATTTATCAGATGCTAAAATACTCCATAAATTTGCCTACGACAATAATTACTTAACATTGGGAGATGGTAGAATAGAGGAACCTCCTTTAACCTATACGCAAGGTACGTATGGAGAAGCAAGTAGGCAATTGTATCATATTACAAATGAAAAATATTATCTGACATGTGCAGAAAAAGTAATTAGCTATGTCACAACCAGTGATAGGTGCTTAACTAATGGCATTTTGCGTAATGAAGGTCCGTCTATGGACCAAAGCATCTTTAAAGCTGTTTTGATTCCTTATATAGTCAATTTGGCATTGGATGAAGCTGCTAATAGTACACTTAGGCAGAATCTGATTCTTTTCCTGCGAAAAAATGCAGAAACGTTGAGCGCAAACTTGACTCGTGGAACTTATCCGGAAATGTATTGTAACTATTATTGGGGATCCATATTTACTGGAAATATTGCTTCTATGGGCGCACAAGCAAGTGGAGCTTCTCTTTTGGAAGGTGTTCTCCGATTGAATACAGCACTAGAAAATAATTAGTCATAAGCATCACTGTTTAAAATGAAGCAATGCAACCTTAATTATTCATGCGAATCAGTTGTTGAATGTAAGTTCTTGTTTTTAAGAAATTCTTTGATGCTAAAATAGCTTTGATACGCTCCGTAGAACAGATAGAAGGTATATTATTGAATATAAGATAAATAATAAGCAGCTTGCCATTGTTTAAATCCAGCTCAATGACAGGCTGCTTAAATTATAATTACTTATAGTATGCTGCAGATATGATTATAAAAGATCTAATATAATCTAATATAAATAGAGAACTTTAAATTAAAAAACAGAGAAGTTTTGCAAATTCACTTTTAAAGATTAAATTTGCAAACAGTAAAATAAGAGCAGCAATGATAGAACGAATACTGAAATCCAAGCTAATTGAAATGGCAAATAAATATCCGATTGTTACATTGACAGGACCTAGACAATCTGGAAAATCAACATTATTGAGGAATTCCTTTCAGGACTATGAGTATGTGTCTTTGGAAGATCCTGATATGAGACTATTTGCTACAGATGATCCGAGAGGATTTCTTTCCACCTACCCGGATAAAACAATTATCGATGAAGTTCAAAGAGTTCCGTCACTTTTCTCTTATATCCAAACGCATACCGATAAAGAGAATAAAGAAGGTATGTATATGCTGGCCGGATCTCATAACTTCTTATTAATGGAAAGTGTGAATCAATCATTAGCTGGACGTACGGCAGTACTCAAGCTACTACCGTTTTCGCATTATGAAATGGAAAAAGGAGAAATATTGCCATCCAGTGTAAATGAAGAAGTTTTTAAGGGAGCTTATCCACGTATTTATGATAAAGCTATAAATCCGGATGATTATTATCCTTTCTATATACAAACATATGTAGAAAGAGATGTGAGATTATTACGTAATATTGGGGATCTAAGTAAATTTATTAAATTCCTCAAATTATGTGCAGGTCGCATAGGGCAATTATTAAATCTTTCATCATTAGCAAATGAATGTGGAATTTCTGTCACAGCAGCTACTAACTGGTTATCTATATTAGAAGCAAGTTATATCTGTTATTTACTGAAACCTGATTATAACAATTATGCCAAACGATTGGTAAAAACTCCTAAGTTATATTTTTATGATACAGGGCTAGCCTGTTCTTTACTTGACATACAAAATGCAGAACAAATAACTACTCATTTTTTACGTGGAGGATTGTTTGAAAATCTTGTCATCAATGAATTTGTAAAAGAATCCTATAATAGAGGTGTTGAACCGGGATTATCATTTTGGCGTGATAGTACTGGCAATGAGGTTGACTTATTAAGAATGGTTGGCGGGAAACAGTATGCCTATGAAATCAAATCAGGAGCAACTTATTCACCGGATTTCTTTAAAGGTATTTCAAAATGGGCTAAACTATCTAATACTCCAACGGAACAATGTTTCGCGATTTATAATGGAGATAAGGATATAAAAACATCTGTCGGTCAAGTGAATGGATGGAATCATTTTAGTCTGTTTTAAACCGCCACTAATATATCATGTCTTTATTCCATCTTATTTGATCCCTGAAACTACATTTGGGGATATATTATTTCTTTATCATGCATGAACTGTTGATATTTTATTCTAAAATTAGAATTTGTTGAAACAATCTGGGATACCCCAAATCCTAGAAATAAATCATTTTTATAGACTACAAAAACACTCGAAAAACCAACTAATTACAACACAGAAACAAGACATGTTAGCTATACATATCTGATAATAAACTAAATAACTAAAAAAAACTTAGTCTGGACAGGACCCGGAAAACCAACTTTGCACGGATGACTTCGCCGGACATTGGGCTCATAATGCCAATCTTTCCGTGAAAGCGATCATGGGAGTGGCCGGATACAGTGAAATTGCTCGGATGCTCGGATTGAATGATGTAGCAGACAAATATGCGGCTATAGCCAAGAAAATGGCGGTGAAATGGGAAGAAATGGCGAATGAGGGAGATCATTACCGTCTGGCTTTTGACCGTAAAGATACCTGGAGCCAAAAATACAATATGGTTTGGGATAAGTTGTGGAATCTGAATTTATTTCCTAATAATGTAATTGGAAAAGAGCTCAATTATTATCTAACAAAACAGAATCCTTATGGACTCCCTTTGGATTCTCGTAAAGAATACACAAAATCCGACTGGATCATGTGGACGGCAGCTATGTCATCAGATAAGGAAACTTTCCAGAAATTCTCTGATCCTGTCTATAAATATATCAATGAAACAGTCTCTCGTGTACCTATCAGCGACTGGCACCATACAGACAGCGGTAGATGGGTAGGCTTCAGAGCCCGTTCGGTGATCGGAGGATACTGGATGAAGGTATTAATGGATAAAGTTCAGAATAATCAATAAAGTTAGCACGACGTTTACTTCAAATTTATGCATATGAGATCTTTAAAGAATATTACTATAAAATCAAATTATCTCATTTTGCCCATAGCATTATTGTTCATCAATAATGCTATGGCAAAAAGTAGTTGAAATGACAAAGGCTTACAAAATATGGGCTAAACGCTGTATAGTAGAACCTTACCCAAAACAGAAAAAAAGAAATAAGAATGTTTTTTATACACACAACTTTTTAACGTTATTACTATGAAACATCAAAACTTGGAATTTAAGTGGATGTGTCTACTCTTTCTAGCTCTGCTACTCTCTCCTCCTCTACTTTGGGGACAGAATCATAGCATTAAAGGGCAAATTGTAGATGCAAAAAGTAATGAACCTTTAATAGGAGTAAATATTACTGTTGAAGGCACTTCGAATGGTACCATTTCTGACATAGATGGTCGGTTTACGCTATCTGTAGCTGCTAATGCCGTACTCAAAATCTCTTATATCGGCTATCAAGAAAAGAAAATCAAAGTGGATGATCTGAAAAAAGAGCCTATCATTTCTCTGGAAGAAGACAGCAAGCAACTAGAAGAAGTAGTGGTAGTAGGTTATGGTATTCAGAAAAAGGTATCAAGTGTAGGCGCCATTACCCAAACTAAAGGAGAAGAATTGTTGAAAGGAGGTAATATTACTTCTGTATCAGAAGCTTTACAAGGCAAACTAAATGGTTTGGTAGCTATCAATACGTCAGGCAAGCCTGGAGCAAGTGATACCAAAATGTACATTCGTGGTAAGGCTTCCTGGCAAAACTCTGACCCTTTAGTATTAGTGGATGGTATAGAAAGGGATATGAACGATGTTGACATGAATGAAATCGAGTCTATATCTATTCTAAAAGACGCTTCTGCTACAGCTGTATATGGGGTTCGAGGTGCAAATGGTGTAATATTGTTAACAACCAAACGCGGACAAGATAAGAAACCAAACATCAATTTTTCTACAAGCTTTGGTATTAAACAGACTACTGCAAATATGGAATGGGCAGATTATGTTACATCTATGAAAATGTATAATGAAGCTGTAGCTAATGACAACAACTGGAATCAACAAATTAAACAATCTGTCATCAATGCTTGGTCAAATGCTTTTGATACAGGCAACTACGGCCCTTATAATGATGTCTTTCCACAAGTAGACTGGTGGGATGAGTTGGTTAAACCAGGTTTTTCCCAACAATATAATGTGAATATCAGCGGAGGAACCAATTTCATGCGTTACTTCGCCTCCATCGGTTATCAAAATGACGGTGATATTTATGATTTACAGAAACAGGAGAATTTTGATCCAAGGAACTACTATCGCCGTTATAACTGGCGTTCAAATTTAGATTTTAATTTAACTAAAACGACTTCCTTATCAGTAAATATTGCAGGGAAAATGGGATACCGCAATGACAATTTTGCTGATGATGTGTACACTAGAATCATTGCGGCACCAACCAATTCCTTCCCGATAAAGTATAGTGATGGCTATTGGGGAGATGGATCTACTGCCGGCTATAATCCTGTTTGTAATATGAATACAAATGGATCACAACTGTATAAAACCTTTCAAGGATGGTATGATGTTCGTTTGGAACAAAAACTGGACTTTCTAACTAAAGGACTAAAAGCTGCCGCTAAAGTTTCATACACCTCTGCTTCCACTACTCGTTCTAGTATAAAGACTGGTGAAATTTGGGGTAACAATGATTTTGAATCCAGAAACAGTATTATTAAATACCATCGCGAATATGATTATTCTAATCCGACAGTCAATGCAGATGGTTCCCTCACTTACCCCATGATTTTGGAAAAACGATGGCCAAATGATGAGGATATTGAACTCCCTCCCAACGTTTCTTATGATAATTTGGATGGTTATAATCGTAAGTTATATTACGAATTCTCTGTGGAATATAATCGTTCATTCGGGAGTCATAATGTAACAGCGTTAGCTCTGATGAACCGTCAAGTATCTGATTCAAAAGATGATAAAGTTATCAAATTCCCAAGTTATCGTGAAGAATGGGTGGGACGTGTTACTTATAACTGGAAAGAACGTTATTTGGCAGAGATGAATATCTCTTATACAGGTTCGGAAAAATTTGCCCGAGGACAACGCTTCGGCCTGTTCCCTTCCTATTCTTTGGGATGGCGTGCTTCAGAAGAACCTTTTATAAAGAAACATGTTGGAGATGTGCTGACTAACCTAAAATTTAGATATTCATACGGAAAAGTCGGTAGTGATGCAGCTGCTGCACGTTGGAATTACATCCAATTATTTAATTCTTTAGGAAGTATTGAATTAGGAAATACACAAGGAGTCACACATAGCCCGCTCTATACAGAAGGAGATATTGCTAACTTGACTTCAACATGGGAAAAAGCGACTAAACATAACTTTGGAATAGAAATTGGCTTATGGAATAAGTTAGATTTAACTTTGGATTTATTTAAAGAGAATCGTAAAGATATTCTAATGACTCCACAAACCACATCTTCCATTGTAGGAGCTACTTTTAACGCTATCAACCGAGGAGAAACGAAAAATCATGGTTTAGAATTAGAGTTACGCTGGAATGACAAAATCGGACGTAATTTTAATTACTGGGGAGCTTTAACTTTTGCAGCCAGCGAAAACCGGATTGTCTATAAAGATGATCCTAGAAATGCGGATGAGCACTTGAAAGCTGCAGGTAAACCGATTGATTATCAAAACCGTTTTATTGCGGTCGGTAATTATGGTTCGATAGACGATGTGTTCAATTACGCACAAACAGCTATAAATGGTACTACAGCATCACAAGTAATTCCGGGAGACCTTATCTATATAGACTTCAATGGAGACGGGATAATCAACTCAAACGACAAGGTAGTTGTAGACGAATTGAATTACCCATTGACTACCATCGGATTTTCTTTCGGGTTCAATTGGAAAGGACTTAACTTCAGTGCAATGCTCTATTCGCCACGCAATATATATAAGTTACAGTTCGATCAATATCTGTGGGATTTTCCAGCTTCAAACATACGTGTTCAACCAAAATCCATGGAACGATGGACGCCGGAAACAGCTAATTCATCGGGTGTTATGCGACCTGCTACACACTTGAACAATACATACAACAAAGTGGAAAGTACTTATCGCTATTCCGACTATTCGTATATACGATTAAAGAACATGGAGATAGGATATACATTCCCTAAAAAATGGTTGAGTGAAGCCCATATCTCTAATCTTCAGGTTTACATGAACGGGAATAATTTACTAACCTTCTGGAAAGGGGACAAACGCGTGGACCCTGAAACAGGAGGTGTTGGCAGCTATCCGATTGTCCGTACTTACACTTTAGGACTAAGAGTTTCATTTTAATCATATTCAAAAGAAATAAAGATGAGAAAAGTATTATTATATATCTGTTCAGTTTTCATTCTTGGCGGGATGACAAGCTGTGAAGACTTCTTAGATAAAAGGGAAGATGTAGGATTGACAGAAGATGATATCTTTAGGGATTACTATTCCTTACGAGGTTTCTTAGACCAATCTTTCAACCAATTGGAAAATGTTATGGTGATGGATAATTGGGAAAATGGACGCGCATTTGTCGGTCTCTTTGCAGACGAAATGGCAACTACAGATAATTCATCTGCCGTTTTTACTTTACATTCCGGAAACTGGTTAAGTAATGCCAAATCAAATAAGACTTTCGAAATCGGTAATGCTGGAAGTACAGCTATATCTCGATCATATAAGGCGTTGCGTATCAATAACCGCATTATTAATGATATCGATAAGGCTCCTTTGACACCTGAACAAAAAAATGAGATTCTGGGACAAGCTTATTTCTATCGTTCTTGGTTCTACTTTCAGATAATCAAAAGATATGGGGGGATGCCTATTATTGACAAGGTCTTTGAAGGTGGAGATGATGATATTCCCCGTATGACCTACCATGAATCACACGACTGGATGATGGAAGATATACAAAAAGCAATCTACATGTTACCTGACAGTTGGGATGATCCAAACTATGGAAGACCCACAAAAATTGCAGCAATGGCACTTAAAGAATGGGCACAGTTGTTTGATGCAAGTCCATTGATGCAGAATGATTTAAATTCTACAGAAAACAAAGGCTATGACACGGAACGCGCAAAATCCGCAGCAAAATCAGCTTATGAAGTAATACGTTATATGGATGGAAGCAAGTCTGCCCCTTATCCCTATGGTTTGGCTAGTAAAGAAGAATATACGAATGTTTTCTATTTTAAATATCCACCTGTGCATCAACCGGAATACATTTGGGTCAAGCGACAATTTCCTAACGCTGCTAATCAAAACCAAAAACGCACTATCCGCACATTCTGGCAATATGAGGATCTTGCATTCGGTTCGGGACCAGATGGAAATTCCATGTGCTGCCCAAGTTTGAATATCGTCAACATGTTTGACAAGAAGGGAGCAGACGGTATTTATTACCCGATTGATGACCCACGAAGCGGCTATGCACTTGACTATGACCATAAACCATTTGAGGATCGTGATCCCCGTTTCTACAACAACATACTTTTACCTGGAACAACTTGGGGACATTACGCTGATGGACGTACCTATTACATTACAACCTACAAAGGAGGAGCAGCCTATCAGCACATGTTAACTCAAAAAGACTGCAACAAACGAATGTTCACAGGATTTATGTGTAAAAAGTTCATGTGGCCGGAATGCAATCAGTATCTTGAAAAGAACAATCCGAACTGTTGGTGGGACTATCGCTTCCTCACCATATATATCCGTGCTTCGCAAATTTATTTAGATTATGCAGAAGCGCTATTTGAGGGTTGTGGAAGTGCTACGGCAACTATTGAAGGATGTCCTATATCAGCTGCAGAAGCTATTAATATTCTTCGCAGACGAATTGGCTTAACAGATCTGCCATCAGATATTGTAGCCGATCCTGATAAATTCCGTGCAGCTTATCGCCGTGAGCGTGCCGTAGAATTAATGTTTGAAAATCATCGTTGGTGGGATATCCGCCGCTGGATGATCTTGGAAGAAACATTCAAGGATACTTATCCTATTAAAGGAGCATTATTCACACCACGAGAATCTAATCATGGAAGTATCACGGATAAGTCTACATTGACTTATGATTATGAACAAATCGATATAACTCCGGAAGTGCGTTCTTTTACAAAGAAGAATTACTGGTATCCTTTGCCTCAACATGACGTAGACGCATTGAATAATTTGCAACAAAACCCATATTGGTAATTAAAATGGCTTAATCAAATGAAAAGATATAATAAATTCATATTTATTCTGTTTGTCACTGCTATATTATCCGGCATAGCCACTTCGCTAGAAGCACAGGATAAACCTAAAAAGAAAAAAACAGCCCTTATTGAAGTGAAAGGGCTGGTGACAGACAACACAGGTAAACCGCTAAGCGGAGTAACAGTATTGAGCGGTGAAGGTTCTATTATAAACTATACAGATGCAAATGGAAAATTTGCACTCAAAACAAAAGCTGATGGAACCTTATTAATTGAAGCGTTCGGTTATAAAGATGTTGTAATAAACCTCGCAAAAGAACAACCCACTGTCATCAAATTACAAAATGAAGATCTATATGCTTCAGAAAGGGACATACACGAACGTGCAGACGGTGGAAAAACGTATCAGCGGGACCTGGTAGGTACAGTATCCAAGTTATCTATGGAAAATGTATTAAAATACCCTGATTTACAATTATCCAATGCCTTACAAGGACAGGCTGCCGGACTAATTGCTATTTCCGGTGATGGCGGCTTGGGCTATAACACATCAACATTATATGTACGTGGACAACACAATAATGGAACAAATACGGCCTTGGTTATTATTGACGGAATAGAACGCCCGATAGATGATATTTTACCGGAAGAAATAGAATCCATCGAAGTTTTAAAAGATGCTACAGCCAAAATCCTGTATGGAGCAGCTGCCACAAACGGAGTGGTCTTGGTACGTACTAAAAGAGGAGAAGCTCATAAACGAATTGTTCGTGTCGGGGTAGAATACGGTATACAGCCCTCTACACGTGTACCTAAGTATCTGGATTCCTACAACTATTCAAAATTGTTTAATGAAGCTCGTATAAACGATGGGATGAATCCTTATTATACTGACACGCAATTAGAAGGATACAGAAATAGTAGTGGAGTCAATGATGTATTGTATCCAAATGTTGATTATTACAATGAGTTCTTATTAAACCAAAATATCTACCGAAAAGGTACAATTGAGTTTAATGGAGGTAATGAAGGTGTGAAATACGCATTAGTTGGTGGATATACTGGTGGTTCCGGATTAGAAAAAGTTGGAGAACGTTCGGCTTTACACCGTATGAATGCACGTGGTAATCTGGATATTAAAATCACCGATTTTCTTACAGTAACAGCAGATGTTGCAGCTCGTGTGGAACTGAAAAACTGGGGAGCAAAAGATGGTGCAGGCATATTCAGTACATTATCTTCTAATCGTCCCAATGAGTACCCTTTCATTATTCCTAATGAAACATTATCGGGACAGTTTACCCCCAATGAAGATGGCACGCCATTCTTCGGAGCCAGCACACGGATAGTAGACAATTTATATGCAGATATGGTTTATGGAGGTGACACTTCCGAAAGGTATGTAAATAGCCAAACAAACCTTGGAGCAAATTTTGACTTCAATAAATACGTTAAGGGATTGACATTTAATGCTTATGTAACTTTTGACAATTATAGTTACTTACGTCAAGAATTAAGGAATACTTATCCGACCTATGCCATTGACACTTATAGTGATTTAGACGGTGAAACTATCACCCGATATACACAGATGAAAAAGCTGGATTTGCCCAAAACGCAAAAGATAGCCTCCAATAATACCTACCGCTATTTTGGTATGCGTGCAGATATAGGATATGAACGCACATTAGGAGTGCATGACTTTTCAGCAATTGGCGCATTCCGGTATACAAAGAATGAGATGACAGGAATGACACAAGATTTTAAAGATGCCAACATCTCTCTGCGTTTAAACTATAGTTATGACAAACGCTATCTAGCCGAGCTAACTCTGGCTGGTATGGGGTCCAACAAATTTGATAAAAACGATCGTTTTTTCTTTTCTCCGGCTGTAGGAGCTTCATGGATAATTTCTAACGAAAGTTTCATGAAAGAAGTAAAGGCTGTTAACTTTCTGAAGCTAAAAGCAAGTTTCGGTGTATTAGGCTATACAGGTAATACTGGATTCTTCTTGTATCAAACTGGTTGGAATAATAATGGCAACTATAATTTCTTCCAGGATCAAACAGATCATAAAGTTAGTTTAGCTCGCTGGGGAAATCCTGATTTAACATGGGAATACTCTCAAGAGTTTAATATTGGTATCGAAGGATTATTCTTTAATAATCGCCTAAGCACAGAACTCAATTATTTCCATGAATGTAGAAAAGATATCATCGGAGTGAATAACGCCCAATATGCCGCTACAGCAGGGAATTATACCATGTATGAAAATATCGGCCAAGTGACTAATCAAGGTATAGATATTGCAATCAACTGGAAAGGGAATATCGGACGGGACTTTTTATACACAGTCGGAGCCAATATGACTTATTCAAAAAATAAATTAGATAAATGGAATGAAATAGAAGGAGTGGAAAGCTATCGTAAAGCCATTGGACGGCCTACTAGTACTATTTTTGGCTTACAAGCACTAGGATTATTTGGAAAAGACATTCCATTAGAAGATCACTCATTACAATCATACGGTATATATCAAAACGGCGATATTGCATACGCTGACTTAAACAACAATGGGATTGTAGATGATAATGACCGTATGAGCCTAGGGCAAAGTTTTCCTGTAACCACTTGGGGAATCAATGTAGACCTCAAATACAAAGGGTTTGGACTTTATATGTTAGGAACTCTTCATACAGGTATTACTCAATTATGTACAAACGCTTATTATTGGAATAATGGTCTGAATGGATACTCTGAATTAGCATTAAATCGCTACCATGAGGTTAATAATCCTTCAGGTACAATGCCCCGATTAACAACAACGACAGAAAGCAATAACTTTCGTGATTCCAGTTTCTGGACAGAGAATGGCTCATTTTTCCGTTTGAAAAATATAGAACTTAGTTATACATTTGAAAATAAGGCAGGTAGATTCTTTGCAAACAAATGTAAACTATTCGTACGTGGTACAAATTTGCTTACCTTCTCTAAAATAAAGGATCTGGACCCGGAAAGATTAAATGCCGGAATCACAAATTATCCGGCCTATATGACTGTAACCGGCGGTTTATCCGTCTCTTTCTAAACTTAAAAAATATGCAAATATGAAAATAAGCAAATTAATACTGTTAGCCTGTGTTTGGGGAAGTATTGTTTCTTGTGAAGATCTGCTTGACCCTAAATTGACAAATGAATGGTCCAGTGAGACCGTATGGACTAATCCCGATATGGCACAAGCCGTTTTGACGCAAGTATATGCAGATTTAATGGTTGTTCCGGATCATTATGATGATAATTTCTTAGATGCTGCAACAGACAATGCACTAACCCGAAATTATGGTTCGAGTGTATACCGGGCTAGCATGGGAGCATTCAGCCGATCAACAAATCCACTTGGAAATTGGGACAATATGTATGATAAGATACAAAGCATCAATCTATTCATGGAAAAAGGAGTTACAGATGATGTAATATACAATCGTGTAAGTAAAGAAACTGATCAGGCAATAAAGACTCGTTTACTTGGCGAAGCCTATTTTTTAAGAGCATGGTGCAGCTTCAAATTGTTACAAACTTATGGAGGACGAACAGACGAAGGAGAAGCATTGGGATATACGATCACCAACCATTTCATTGGTGATAAGGAATCTGCGAAGCCGAGCCTGTTTAAACGTGACTCGTATAAAGATTGCGTCAGCCAGATTGTTTCCGACTGTGAAGAAGCTGCAAGACGTTTGCCTGTAACTTACACAGGAGATGATGTAGTTGTCGGAAAATCTAAAATTGGTAGAGCTTGCGGATTAGCGGCAAATGCTCTTAAAGCAAGAACTTTGCTCTATGCAGCAAGTCCGGCTTATCAAGACAAGGATGTAATTCAAATAAATGGCATGGGTAATTTTACTGTATTAAATGAAGCTACTTATCAAGCTGGTTGGGAGCGTGCTGCTCTTTTTGCCAATGAAGTGCTCAAAGACGCAGGGATAAACTATACCTTTACAGCGATGGCTGCTAAAGATTTGGCTGACGCTGGCAGTGATACCCCGGCCGATTTTATTTTCCGCACCTACATGGGACTTGTACATGGTATGGAAAGCCGACACTATCCTCCTTTTTATTTGGGAAATGCACAAACAATTCCTTCCCATAATTTAGCTGCCGCCTTTCCTGCCAAAAATGGTTATCCAATAACAGATTCACGTTCATTATATGATGAGCAAGATCCGTATTTGATAGCTAGAGATAACCGATTCAATATGAATCTATATTATCAAGGAAAAAAATTTGGAGCTTATAACTCAAACATTGATGTATCTGAAGGTGGAAAAGATTCAGAGAGTTTTCACATTTATGCCAGTCGTTCGGGATATTATTTATCTAAGTTCTTGTCTACTACACAAAAAAATATGCTGGATCCGATTCAAACATTGAATTCTCGGCACTTTAACCCATTATTACGTAAAACAGAAGTTTGGCTGAATTATGCAGAAGCCGCCAATGAAGCATGGGGACCTGAAAGTAAAGGTGACGACTGTAAATATAGTGCTTATGATGTCTTAAAAATCATACGTGAAAAATCAGGTGGTATCACAGATGCTACCTATTTGTCAGAAGTAGCTTCTGAAGGAAAAGCAGCATTCCGGAAATTAATCCAAAATGAACGTCGTATAGAATTTGCTTTCGAAGATCACCGTTTTTGGGATTTACGCCGCTGTTTACTTCCCCTAGATACCACTATTGAAGGAATACAAGTGACAAGAACAGACAACGGTCTTTCTTATGAAATAAAAGAAATAGAACAACGTCCGTTGGATGCACTTCGCTATTACTATTTGCCGTTACCTAACGACGAATTATTAAAGAACCCAAACCTCAAAAATAATATGGGGTGGAATAATAACTAATATTATATACGATTATGAAAATTGCAAAAATAATATTGCTTGCTTTGACGACTTGTTTATCGTCTTGCTATGAAGATTATACGCATGATTATGAAACTACAAATGTTGGTTTTGCTTTACAGAACCCATTGCGTACAGTAATATCAGACCGTGACATGCCTATATATGTAGGAGTATCATTAGGAGGTAAACGAGAAGTTGACATGAATGATTGGGCTAAATTTACCTTGGATGCTTCTTTATTAGAGGGTACTCCTCTTACACTTCTTCCCGAAGAGTATTACATATTGGAAGATCCGGAGATATTTAAAGTGCGGAAATCTAATTTACCTGTAGCAGATGTTGAAATCAAGTTTACAGATGCTTTTTATACAGATCCGTTAAGTCTGACTACCCATTATGCTCTCCCTTTCAAAGTTACAGAAAGTTCCATGAACACTATTCGCGAGGGAGCGGATTATTCTATTGTAGCAATCAAGTATGTCAGTTCCTTTTCCGGAGTTTACTACCTTCAAGGTGAAGTAAGTGAAGTAGACGATAATGGAAATACAATAGAAGGTACCACTGTGGTGTATAAAGAAAAAGACTTGATAAATAATAATACATTGGAACTAAGTACTCTCGCGAAAAATAAATTGTTAAGACCCGGAGTAGCAAACTTAGCAAAAAGCAACATCAATCGTTTCCAGTTGACAATCGACAACAACGGCGAATCTGGTTCAGACTACAATGTTCAAATAGAAGGTATAGAAGGAGGAGTTACAATCATTGAAGGAAATGGCAGCTACATTGCCCAAAGTCCGACTTACACCTTCAACAGTGGAGACAAACCTTGTCCGGAAATCAACCTGAATTACACCTATGAATTGGCAGGCAAACGCTATAAAGTGAAAGAACAATTAGTGTTACGTCGCGATCCTGTGAATGATTTACGAGTAGAATCATGGAAGTAATCTAAAAACTTGAGACATGGGGAACTATATTGGTTTCTCATGTCTCAAAATGATAACAATAAAATGGCTTCTCATACACCTATCAGCAATCGTCACCACACTGAAGGTGATAAATGAGGTGACCTCATCATCAATCAATCTACTATGGTGTTAACTCAAAATTTATACGTATGAAGTTCTTAAAGAAAATGTTGTTGGTTGGGCTACTTCCTGGCTATTTGATATGCCAGGCACAAAATGTCCAAAACAAAGAAGATGTACCCTTGGACTTAGGATATCGTGTACTCCCTATGGGAGATTATAACGGTTCAGCCTATACAATCTCGGGTAAACAGTTACGCAATCTACCTGTTACAAATCTTTCGGCAGTATTAGCCGGACTGGTACCTGGTTATTTTGCCCGACAAGTGCAAGGTGGTGGATTAGTGAATGAACAGAATTCATTCTGGATAAGAGGACAAAGAAGTAATTCGCCCGATGTATTAGTACTGGTTGATGGACAGGAACGGGATTTTGCTGTTTTGTCATCACACGAAGTAGAATCAATTACCGTATTGAAAGATGCTGCAGCAACAGCCTTATATGGAATGCGTGCAGGCAGTGGAGCTATTCTGGTTACAACTCGTAAGGGAGCAAAGGGAAAACCACAGGTTGAATTGACAGCTCAAATTATAGCTCAACAACCACTTAAAGAATTAAAATCATTAAACGCAGCCGATTATGCAAAACAGCACAACATAGCCCGCCATAATGACAATCTGGATCCCTTGTATTCAAACTATGATATAATGAATTATGCTAAGAATGATCCTAATTCCATTTTATATCCCAATGTAGATTGGGCTGATAAATATTTGAAGGATATCCGATGGAGCCAGCGCTATAATCTTAATATCCAAGGAGGAACAGAAAAAAGTACATATTTCGTGAATGCAATGTATACTCGTAACAATGGCTACTTCAATACAGATGATTCACATGATTATAATACCAATCACTCTGCTGAACGGTTTAATATCCGTTCCAATATCGATTTTGCCGTAACTCGCACTACCCAACTGGATGTAAATCTGTATGGCTGGTATCAAAGTCAGAATGGCCCTGGCAGCGGAGCCGAAAATATCTATAAAAATCTAGTCACATTACCGCAAGGAATCTTCCCAGAATGGTACAATGACCAAGGATATACAGATCAATACGGTAATGTTATCAATGCAGAAGATGGGAAAATTGTAGCAGGAAATGCATTCCGTGAAAATCCATGGGCAATGCTAAATCGCTCCGGCTACTTCCAGGACAAACAATTGTATGGTTCTTTCCGTACAAAACTCTCACAGGATCTTTCCTTCATAACAGAGGGATTAAAAGCTTCTGTTGCTCTATCCATGGATTCACGCACAATTTCTTCTATCAGACGTACAATAACTTTCGCATATTACGAAAAGGATGCCACGAATGAAGATGTTCTCCGCCGGACCCGCGAGGATGACTCGATGATAAACAAGGTAGATAATACCAGTTCTTTCCGCCGGACCGGTATCGTGGCTCAATTAGATTATAACCGTACCTTTGGAAAACATGGAGTTTCGGCTTTAGCTTTCTATGAACAATATGAAAGCAATGATGAAATGGTATTGCCAACCCGATTCCAAAGCGTAAATGGTTGGTTCGGCTATAATTATGATAAAAGATATGGCATCGATGTTATCGGAGCTTATCAGGGATCTCACAAATTTGGTCCGGGACACAAATTCGGTTTCTTCCCTACAATATCTGCCGGATGGACTGTTTCTAACGAATCTTTCTGGAAAGATGCAAAAAAAATAGTGCCCTACCTGAAGCTAAAAGCATCTTATGGACAAGTCGGCAACTCATCCGGCGTAGACGCCTTTTATTACAGGGGACGTATGTGGCCGCAAAACGAAGTCTATATCACAGGGGTAAACATGGGAACAAAGCTTGGAGGATACATTCAGGATATACTTCCAAATCCCGGATTGACTTGGGAGAAAGCCAGAATTCTGAATATCGGAATAGATACCCGACTATTTTCAGACCGGTTATCTGTTACAGCAGAATTTTTTAAAGACAACCGTCATGATATGTATGTAGTAAATAACAAAATCAGTTCTCTTGTCGGCAATGTAAAGGAATTTAAGCAGAATATAGGCAAAATCAATAGCCATGGAGTAGACTTATCTGCCATGTGGAATTCAAATATTGCAGACTGGAGCTATTTCATAGGTGGTACATTCTCTTATTCTACGAATGAACTGATTGCAAACGGTGAAGTAGATCAGCCATACGAATGGTTGAAGAATCAGGGACGGCCTTTAGGAGAAAATCGAGGATACATTGCAAAAGGCTTTTTCAATTCTTGGGAAGAAATAGCAGCCTCTCCTGTACAAACATTCTCTGATGTCCAACCAGGTGATGTACGTTATGAAGATATAAACAAAGACGGACAGATTGACGTAAACGATATGGTGCCTATCGGTTACGGAGACATTCCCAGAATTATGTATGGTATTAACTTAGGAGTCGGCTACAAAGGATTTTCGATCACCGCATTATTTCAAGGAGCAGCAAAAGTCTCTCGTCAATATTCGGACATAGTGATGAATCCTTTCACAGATAACGGAACCATATTTGAGCATCAACTTGATTACTGGACACCCGAACACCAGAATGCAACATTCCCACGTTTAACAACACTGGACAATGCCAATCTTAATAACAGGCAGATAAGTACATTAAATGTGAAGGATGCTGATTTCTTAAGATTAAAAACACTGGAAGTTGCCTATGACTTTCCTACAAAAATGATACAGAAAATCCATCTTAAGGGATTGAGACTTTTCCTTAGCGGAACGAATCTGATTACCTGGACAAAATATAAATGGGTTGATCCTGAAGCTCCTTCACTGGCAGCTCCTTTGACGAGAAACATGAGTATAGGTTGTTCCTTAAAATTCTGATAGCATGAAAAAATCGATAATTTATTTGACAATAAGCGCAACACTAACATTTTCCGGTTGTGATTATCTGGATGACATGCCCTATGACTGGGCCCAGCCTGATGATATTTTTACGAATGAACAGAACTATCTGAAACCGATTAATCAGGTGTATGCATATATTCCCGAAGGCTTCAACCACGTAGGAAATGCCTTTTTAGATGCAGCCACCAATGATGGAATAAGTACAATCATAGATTCGGATATTCATAAGTTGTCTCGTGGGTATATCACTTCTTCAAATCCGATTGAAGAATGTTGGAATAAGTCATACAAGGGAATTCAACAAGCCATTTTTGCCCGCAAGTATTTGCGTGAGGCTGACTTGGTGTTACAAAATAAGACAGAAGAAGACATCCAGGCATTTAAAGATACCTATTGTGCGGAAACTGAATGTTTACAAGCCTTATTTGAGTTTAACCTGTTAAGACACTACGGAGGCTTTCCTATCGTCGATCGTATTTACGAAGTTAACGATCCTGAACTGCAGACAAAGGCAAGAGACTCTTTCAAAGACTGCGTCAATCACATCGTACAGTTATGTGAGAGTGCTGCCGCTGTATTGAAAGTTGATCCGGAAGGTGGGAATGGTTCTTATGGCCGTATGACTAAAGGAATGGCACTTGCTATTAAAGCCAAGACATTACTCTATGCCGCAAGTCCACTCTACAACAGAACAGATAATAACGATCCACTACTAGGCTACACTGACGGCTCGGATGTGACGGAACGTTGGAAACTTGCAGCCAAAGCTTGTGCAGATGTAATCAATCTAAATGCAGACGGAACAATATCTCCGGATGGAAGTAAAAAATATAGTTTGATAGCTCTTACTGCTGCTAAGACGTACGACAAGATCTTTATCAATGCCAATCCTAATCCGGAATATATCCTATTCTATACGGCTGCTAAGGACAATGCTCTGGAAAACAGACATTATCCCCCTACAATCTCAAAAGATCAGGGAGGAGGTACAGTACCTTCACAGCAATTGATCGATGCATTTACCATGAAAGATGGAAGCGATTATACCCATTCTTCTGACGGTGCAAGCATGTATACTAACAGAGACCCGCGTTTGACAGCAATTATCGGATATGACGGTTCGGTTTATGGAAAGAATACCATTTATACGCGAATTAGCGATAACACAACCATAGACGGACTCAACCAAGTAAAGAACCGTTCGACCAATACAGGATATTATTTAGCTAAATTCCTGGACAAAACACTGAACTTCGGACAGGCCAATGTGGGTACCGTTTTCCACTTATTCCCGATGATTCGCTTATCTGATATCCTACTTTCCTACGCAGAAGCCATGCATCACGCTTACGGCATGAGTGCGGATCCAGAAGGCTATGGTTTGACAGCAATAGAAGCCGTACAAAAAATACGTACCAGAGCAGGATTCGGAACAAATGATAAATTTCTTAATGGGGTGACAGATAACAACTTTATGGAAAAAGTGAAACAAGAACGCCGTATCGAACTCTGTTTTGAAGAACATCGTTACTTCGATTTGCGACGTTGGATGGATGGCAATCAACTTAGAGAACCTATTATCGGAATGAAAGTAGAAGAAAATGCTTCCGGGCTTCATTATACACGCATTACAGTAGATGAAGCACGCAATTTTAAAGATTACATGTATTATCATCCTATTCCTCTGAAAGTAATCAAGGAAAGCCCTTCCATCCAACAGAATCCAGGTTGGTAACGGGCATCAAAACTATTTAATAGATAGAAAACATGAAAAAGATAATAATATTATTCATATGCTTAACCAGCTCCATCTGGCATGTCTGTGCACAAACCAAAGTTAGCGGAATTGTTAAAGATGCCCAAGGAATGGAGATGATTGGCGCTACTGTCCTTCAGAAAGGGACTAATAATGGAATAGTGACTGGTTTGGATGGAAAATTTACTCTTACATTGTCCAACGAAGCAGAGCAAACACTTCTTATCTCAATGATCGGCTTTATAGAACAATCTATTGCCATAAAAAAGAATCATCCTTTTATCAATGTCACCTTGGAAGAAGACATTGCACAATTAGATGAAGTTGTTGTGGTGGGATATGGAACACAGAAAAAAGTATCTCTGACCGGTTCAATTTCTAATGTCGGAACTGAAGACTTGAAAAGCATGCCTGTATCAAGTGTCACAAACGCTTTAGGTGGCCGCATCCCAGGACTGGTAACCCGGCAAGAGAGCGGACGTCCCGGCGGTGATCAGGCTACAATGTTTATTCGTGGTCGCGCTTCATTGAACGATTCTAGCCCTTTAGTACTGATTGACGGGGTAGAACGGCCTATGGCACAAATCGACCCTGATGATATAGAAACTATCTCCGTGTTAAAGGATGCTTCTGCAACAGCCGTATACGGTGTACGAGGAGCAAATGGTGTAATATTGGTAACTACCCGGAGAGGTCGTGAGGGAGAGACTCGAATATCCTTCTCATCTGAATTCGGTATTACTTCCTTCAATCGTATATCCCAAACACAAAATGCAGAGTCCGTTTCAAGATTCATGCGTGAGGGTGCCATCAATGATGGCTTTGACCCATCTGATACCGGCAATACCCGTGGAATTTTCCTGTCAGAGTATGATAACTATCTCTATCGTACCCAGAAAAGTCCGTTTACACACCCGGACAACGACTTTGTAGATATGTTTACGAAGAACGGTTTCCAACAAAAATACAACGTCAACTTATCCGGTGGAAACAAGACAGTACGTTACTTTGTCTCTGTGGGATATTTCACGCAGACTGGTATGTTTGAGACAGATGTAGACAAAATTAAAGAACATGAAACGATACAAGCTCTTTTAGCAGCCTCGCCCGATGTAGCTAAAGGCTTATACAAAGAAGGGTATGATTCAGAATATAGGTACAACAGGCTCACTACCCGTTCGAATATTGATATCAACCTGACTGAAGATTTCAAAGTATCCGTGAATCTTGCTTATCGTTTCGGGAGTCAGAACCGCCCATACGGTTATGATGCCAACGGAGATGAAGCACTACGACTATTTGGTATGTTCTACCGTAATTCTCCCCAAGCTTTCCCAATCTTGAATGCAAACGGTACTTATGCCGCTGCCGATGGTATATGGAGACAGAATCCACTCGTAACATTATGCTATTCAGGATTTTTCCTCAATTTTAGCAATAAACTCGAGACAGATTTCGTTTTCAAATATAACCTAAGAAAACTATTGAAAGGATTAAGCATCGATGGAAAGTTCTCTTATGATGCCGGCTGGAACAATAACCGCAGCATACAACAACGTCCAAACATTTATCAATATAACCCGATAGCCGAAACTTATAAACAGGGACTTGAAATGGTGCTGCCTACAAAAGCCACTAATAAAACAGCAGCTACACATCGCAAATATGCTGAAGCAGCAGTTCGTTATAAACAATCCTTCTCAGGACATAACATATCCGGATTAGTTCTTTACAATATGAGTTACACCTCCACTCCCGGTGGACGTTATTCTTACGTGCCCCATATCTATCAGGCTTTAGTAGGACGTGTTAACTATGATTATGAGAATCGTTATCTATTCGAAATCAACGCCGGCTATAACGGTTCAAACCGTTTTGCAGAAGGACACCGCTATCAGCTTTTCCCTGCTGCATCAATGGGATGGGTACTCACTAATGAACCTTTCTTTAAAGAAAACCCAATCTTAAGTTTTACAAAACTACGCTTCTCTTATGGTGAAGTTGGAAATGACAAGCTGGGAAGTTTCTCTTACTACTATCGTTCAGGATATGATAATGGACTAGGTTATACTTTTGGAGAAACTCAGAATCCTGCAATTACAGGTCTGATTCAAGGAAAAAGTGCCAATGAAAATATCACTTGGGAAATTGCACGGAAATACAACTTAGGAATTGAGACAAAATGGTTGAAAGACAAAATATCCGCCAATATCGACTTTTTTAAAGAACGTCGTAGTAACATCCTATGTGAGCCGGAAAGATATTCTCAAGCAGCCGGTTCAAACGGACTGGCTCCTATAAACTATGGTGTCGTAACAAATCAAGGATACGATCTGGAAATAGGCTATCAAGATCAAAAAGGAGATTTTGGATATTCCGTAAAAGCGATTTACGGATATGCCCATAATAAGATTGTGGAGAAAAGTGAGTCAGTGAAACCCTATTCCTATATGTCACAGACCGGCAATCCTATCGGACAGTTCATCGGCTATATTTCCGACGGATTCTTTAGTTCTTATGAAGATGTAGCAAGTTCCCCCGTTCAATTCGGACAAGTAAGCCGACCAGGGGATATTAAGTATAAGGATTTGAATCATGATGGAGTGATTGACTCCAACGATCAGGCTCCTATCGGCTATAATCCGGTGCCCGAGATGACTTTTTCCCTTACCGCCGGTTTGAACTGGAAAGGATTTGATTTCAGTGTATTACTTCAGGGTGCTACCCGTTCATCCATTTATCTGCAAGGAGATATCGCATGGGATAATTCTTGGGGTAACTATTACGAAGAGCATATCGGAAGATGGACACCGGAAACAGCTGCAACTGCGACATATCCACGTTTCACCAAAGCAGCCACTGCCACACATCCCAATTATTATAAATCGGATTATTGGTTGAAAGACTCCAAATACTTGCGTTTGAAAAATATTCAGTTAGGTTACACTATTCCCCGCAAACTTTTGAAAAAAATCGGAATACGTTCACTCAGAGTATATACTAATGCCTATAATCTCCTTACATGGGATAATGTAAAGAAGGTAGACCCTGAATCACCGAACAATAGTAACGGGCAATTCTATCCACAACAAAAAGTAATAAATTTTGGTATCAACCTGAATTTCTAATGTTTGAAACAAGTAATTTATGAGAAAACTATTTATATCCTTTATAACGGCTATCCTGCTTACCAGTTGTAGTGCAGATAGCCTGATGAAAGAAACCGAGCTGGATCTTACAGATACAGAGAAGGTTTATTCGGACATTACATTGACCCGCAAAGTTGCATACGACTTGTATGCACGTATGCGCATGGGAAGAGATCGGCAGGGAAGCTTCGGATTCTTAGGAAATATAGGAAAGTCGCC
Source organism: Bacteroides sp. 3_1_13 (assembly GCF_001185845.1). NCBI lineage: Bacteria > Pseudomonadati > Bacteroidota > Bacteroidia > Bacteroidales > Bacteroidaceae > Bacteroides > Bacteroides sp. 3_1_13. The sequence continues at coordinate 1,501,614 of NZ_KQ236955.1, read as the reverse complement.
TTGTATGCTTGACAATGCAACGGACGATGGAGCCGGAAATACAACCCGTGCCGGAGGTGCAGTCATATCCGAACTTGAAAAATTTATAAAAGGGGGAATTGATGCTTCCAAAGGTTTGATTGGCGATGCCCATCCATGGACATTCTACTATAAAGCTATCCGCTCTGCAAACACATTTCTAAATAACGTAGACCGTTCACCACTGGAAGATTCAGAAAAAATAGCCCTGAAAAACCAAGTACGTTTTTTACGTGCACTGTATCATCATGAACTATTTCGCTTTTATGGAGCATTAGTAATCGGAGACAAAGAACTCGACCCATTGCTTTATGATGAGATCAAGCGTGAATCGTTAGAAACTACAGTCCGTTGGATTGCTAATGAATTCAAAGAACTTTCAGAACCGGGAGTATTACCCGATAAATACGATGCACCAGATTACGGCAGAGCGACCCGAGGAGCGGCTTTAGGATACTTGGCACGTACGTTGCTTTATGCAGCAAGTCCCTTGCATAAAGCTTCCGGAGTAACTTGGAAGGAAGCAGCAGATGCAGCTTATGATATGATTGAATATGCTGATGGAGGAGACTTTTATCGTTTATATGAAGATCCAACTACTCCGGAAAAAAGCTACACGCGATTATTTAATACCCGTACCAATGGTGAAACGATTATGGCATTTCTTCGTGCACCAACAAACGACCTCTACGGAACAATGCCTGCTTTTGACCCTTGGAACGTAAACAAAGAGTTAGTGACTTGTCCCAATCAATGGCTGGTAGATTGCTATGATATGCTTGACGGTTCACAACCCATCCTCGGTTATGAATCAAATACGAAAGCTATTATTAACCCGAACTCCGGTTACAATGAAAATTCTCCTTATGCTAACAGGGATCCCCGTTTGGCACAGAGTATTCTATGTGATGGTGCTACCTGGCCTTTAGTCAACGGTAAGCCAGCTACAATAGACCTGTCAAAATCATATAGATGGGGAAGCGGATACTTCCTGACAAAGTTCCTGGATGACCGTATCGATCATCGAAAAGGTGGTACCACTTACATGGACTTTCCAATGATGAGATATGCAGAAATCCTGCTCGATTATGCAGAAGCCGAGAATGAGGCCGAAGACACAAATACAGCCAGAGAAAAAGCAATAGCCCAGCTTAACAGGATACGCCGCCGTGCCGGTATCACGACAGACTTACTGGCCACTGATTATAATCAGGCGACCCTTCGGGAACGCATACGCAAAGAACGCCGTGTAGAGCTTTGTTTTGAAGATCATCGATTCTTTGATATAAGAAGATGGCTGATAGCAAAAGATGTTATGAGATTACCGGCTGTCGGAATAAAGAAAATTAACGGTGGATATCAGCGGGTAACTTTAGATACACGAAATTATAACGAGCGTATGAACTTGGCCCCAATACCACAGAGTGAAGTTAATAACTGCCCGAATATCTATCAGAATCCAGGATACTAATCTAAATAGAATGTTTACTTAAAAAAATAAAGTCATGAAAACAAATAGTATAATTGCATTAATTCTGTCAATCAGTTTATTTGGATTATTCGGTTGTGCAGATAAATATGAAGTTGATTATGAAGCACCTGTCAAGATTGAATTTACAGGTGTCGATCAAAACAATAGAGTATCATTAGAGAAAGGAGTTGCAGAATACACGGCAACCGTCAAAGTACAGGGAGAAATCATGAGTTTTGAAATTTATCAGGCAGACTCCAAGACTGGAATACAAGGGAGCCTGATAGAAGAAACTGCCCGGTCATTTGAAGACGGAACCGCTAATTACGAGACAACTTACAAGTTTACTTCTTTAAAAGAGAATGCCTGTATTACAGTAGTCGTTTTAGGTACCGACGGTAATACTTACCAACGTAAGTTATTGGTAGAGATTACTCCTTCCGTTTTATTCTCCGATCCGGATTATGGAAAAGATGGAGAAATAGTAGAGACAGCTTCGGCTTATTATGGTTGTTACTATGCAACATGGCTTCTTGGACGCACCTATATGGCTGCTGATGCCATGAAATATGCAAACGAAGTCGATTTCTCACTCGGAGATATTATCTTGCCTTCAGGAAGCGAAGCTGTACCTGCTCTTGTTTCACCTGCTAAAAGAAGTGATTATGGCTTGATGACAATTAATGGTTTACAACACACATTATTTGCTGAAACCTCTTTATCACAAGCAGAATTTAATGCAATCTCCCAGGTAGATGCAACTCCGATAGAAAATCTGGCAGATCCAACCTCCGAAGTCTTAGCTATTCAGGCAGATAAAGTTTACCTGTTCAAAACTGCCAATGGAAAGAAAGGATTGATTTGCATACAAAAAATAACAGCAAAAACTGGTACTATCGAAGTCTCACCGGATAATTGGGTAGAAAACACTAAATACTCATGGGTACAATTACTGACTAAAACCGTGGCGAAGTAAAGCTCCCATTCAAGATACTTTCTCCAATGATCGTATCATAGAATAATTAGAAGAATAGAGAAGTTTTCGGTTTCTACGAGCTTCTCTATTCGTGTTTTCTCAATAGAAGAAAGAAGAAATCTATCATTCTACCATTTTTTTTCCTTTATTGATTAGTATTTTTCCTTCCTTCTCTGATATCTTCCCTACTTTTGCGAAAAGTCATCATGAAAAACTAAAGTTAATTAAATCACAATAATTATGAATCTGAAAAAACATTTACCCTGGCTGGGAGCCTTACTCCCCATTGCTAACACACAAGCAGAAACAAAACCTAATGTAGTAATTATCTATATCGATGATATGGGTATCGGTGACATAGGTTGTTATGGAGGCAAATTCGCTCCTACACCTAATATTGACAGGCTAGCACAAGACGGGTTATTATTCAACCAGTATTATTCTTCTGCGCCGGTTAGTTCTCCGTCTCGCTGTGGATTGACCACAGGTCTCTTTCCTCTTGAAGTGGGAATCAACACTTTCCTGAACGACAAAGCTGCTAATAAGAGATGCGAACAACGTAATTTCCTTGATGATAAGTTACCCTCCATGGCACGTGCTTTCCAAAATGCAGGTTACTCAACAGGACACATCGGAAAATGGCACATGGGAGGCGGACGCGACGTACATAACGCTCCTTCTATTAAGAATTACGGTTTTGACGAATACATATCAACCTACGAAAGCCCGGACCCGGAACCAGCAATCACTGCTACCAAATGGATCTGGTCGGATAAAGACAGCGTGAAACGCTGGAGACGAACGGAATACTTTGTAGATAAGAGCATTGAGTTTGTAAAAAAGCATAAAGGCGAACCTTTTTTCCTGAATCTATGGCCGGATGATATGCATACCCCTTGGGTACCGGAATTCAAACAAAAGGAAAGAAAAAGCTGGGAAACACAAGAAGCATTTGCTCCCGTCCTTGCTGAAATGGACAAACAGCTTGGACGTTTTATCAAAGCACTGGATGATATGGGGCTGGCGGAAAACACAATCATTATTTTCACTAGCGACAATGGCCCTGCACCCAGCTTTAAGTCTGTACGTTCCGCTTATTTGAGAGGAACTAAAAATAGTCTTTATGAAGGTGGTATTCGTATGCCTTTCATCATCAGATACCCCAAGAAAATTAAAGCCGGACAGGTAAATAACGAGTCTGTGTTATGTGCTGTAGATTTATATCCGACTCTCTGTTCAGTAGCCGGAATCAAAACAGAAAAAGGCTATAAAGGTGATGGGCAGAACTATGCAAAAGTTCTTCTCGGTAAATCGGAAGCTAAACGCAAGACTGATTTAATGTGGGACTTCGGACGAAACAAACATTTTGGCTTTCCAGGAAACCCTTATGACAGAAGCCCCCATTTAGCTATACGCAGTGGAAAATGGAAATTATTAGTAAACGGTGACGGAAGCGATGCACAACTATATGATATGGAAAAGGATAAGTTCGAAAAGAATAATATCGCAAATGAGCATCCTGATTTGGTTGCCAAGTTGAGCAAGAAAGTATGTAAATGGTTTGAGGAAAACAAAGACAAAGGAAAAGAGTAATACAGTGAAAAACAAATTATAAACCAACATTAAACTTATGAATTCTAAATTTTTACTATTACCAACCGCCTTGATGGTTGCTGGACATTCTGCAGCAGAGGCCAAAGGAAAAAAGTCCGATCAAAGACCCAATATCCTGGTAATTCTTGCAGATGACCTAGGCTATTCCGACCTGGGATGCTACGGTAGTGAAATCCACACACCTAATCTGGACAAACTGGCAAAACAAGGAGTACGTTTCAATCATTTCTATAACACCAGCCGGAGTTGTCCGACGCGTGCTTCCCTGTTGACAGGACTTTATCAACATCAGGCAGGAATCGGACGTATGACCTTCGATGACCACCTGCCGGGTTACCGGGGAACACTCTCACGCAATGCCGTTACCATCGCAGAGGTATTGAAAGAATCAGGATATGCTACCAGCATGGTAGGTAAATGGCACATCGCAGAAACTCCACTACGCAAAGACCAACGCGAATGGCTCGCACATCACGTATACCACGAAACCTATTCTGATCTTTGTCATTATCCGGTGAATCGCGGATTTGATAACCACTATGGTACTATCTACGGAGTAGTAGACTATTTTGACCCATTCAGTCTGGTAGAAGGTGAAGTACCCGTGAAAGAAGTACCCGACGGATATTACATCACACAGGCGCTTTCAGACCGTGCAGTGAAAGAAGTGAAAGAGTATGCCAAAGACGATAAACCATTCTTTATGTACCTGGCTTACACAGCACCACACTGGCCATTGCATGCACTGCCGGAAGATATTGAAAAATATAAGGATACCTATAAAGTAGGCTGGGAAGCTATCCGTAACGCCCGTTACGAACGTCAGAAACAACTGGGTATATTCCCTAACATGGATAATTTCCTGTCTGATAGACAGTTCAAAGATAAATGGGAAGATAACCCACATGCTGAATGGGATGCTCGTGCCATGGCTGTTCATGCTGCCATGATCGACCGTATGGACCAGGGAATAGGACAAGTAATCGATGCTCTGGAAAAGACAGGACAACTTGAAAATACACTGATTTTATTCCTTTCCGACAATGGATGCAGCAATGAAGATTGTCAGAACTACTCTCCCGGAGAAAACGACCGTCCTGATATGACACGTAAAGGGGAGAAAATGGTTTATCCTCATAACAAAGAAGTGCTGCCTGGCCCGGAAACAACTTATGCTTCACTGGGAGCACGCTGGGCAAACGTAGCCAATACACCGTTCCGTTTCTGGAAAGCCAAATCTTATGAAGGAGGAATCTGTACTCCGATGATTGCCCACTGGCCAAAAGGTATCAAGAAGAATGTCGGCAAAACGACTCCCGAAATCGGACATGTGATGGATATCATGGCTACTTGTATCGATATGGCAGGCGCCACTTATCCTACCAAATATAAAGGAAATGACATCATTCCATTGGAAGGCAAGAGTCTGGTTCCTATTTTCAAGACCGGACATCGTGAAGGACATGACTACCTTGGATTCGAACATTACAATGAACGTGCATTCCTCTCTAATGACGGTTGGAAACTGGTTCGCCCGGGAGAAAACGCTAAATGGGAATTATACAACCTGAATGAGGACCGGAGCGAAATGCATAATCTAGCAGCACAATACCCTGAAAAAGTAGCTGAAATGACAAAGGCTTATGAAGCATGGGCTAAACGTTGCATGGTAGAGCCTTACCCGGGACAAAAAAAGAAATAAAGCCTACTCAATTAATAAGAAAGAGTACTCGATTAATTATTTTATATTTGACTCCTGTCGGAAAATATCCAATGATATTGCACGACAGGAGTTTTTTTATATGCTTTTATCCCTTCTTTATCAAGCCTCACCTGAAATCGGAGGCTGACCTGTATATTCCTTAGGCAGTACACCATATTGCGCTTTAAAACATTTCGCAAAATAAGAAGAAGAAGTAAATCCTACCTGCACTGCCACTTCTGAAATACGGGTACCGCCCATTATCAGTTCAGCAGCTCTATTCATACGAAGTGTCTTCAAATAATCATTAGGCGACATTCCGGACAAAGCCTTTATCTTCCGATAAAAATTAGAACGGCTCATATTCATCTGTTCCGCCAAAGTATCTATCGAGAAGTTCTCATCCGCCAACTGTTCGGCTATTACTCCCTGTATCTTCGCTATAAACTCACAATCCTTTTGAGACATCGCAAAATCCGTTGTCGAAACAGCAACCGTATCTCCTGCCAAGCTCACCATCAATTTATGGAAAGACTGCCTCAACTTCAACAGATTCTCGATCTGCATACGGAGCTGTTTAACAGAGAATGGTTTCTCAACATATACATCCGCTCCACATTCAAGTCCTTCGACTTTAGACTCCAAAGTGGTTTTCGCCGTCAACAAAATAACCGGAATATGTGAATAAGAGATTTCAGACTTCACCTTGCTGCAAAGTTCCAGCCCATCCATCTCCGGCATCATTACGTCACTCACTATCACATCCACATTTTCCTTCGCAAGCACTTCAAGTGCTTCACGACCGTTGGAAGCCCTCAACACACGGAACCACTCTGCCAATGACTCACGAGTCAGATTCAGCAAATCAACATTATCCTCAACCAACAGAACTGTAAACTTCTTCCCTGAATACTCCGAAGAAATCGTTTCAGAAGCATCCGCATGCTCCGGGGATATTTCTACAATATCGCTCGTTTTTTCCGTCTCCCACTCTTTGACCGGAAGAGACAGTATAAACGAAGAACCACCTCCAATATTATCTTCCAGACGCAAATCTCCCTGATGAGCTTCTGCCAAAGACTTCGCAAAAGCCAATCCGATGCCAGTGCCTACTGCTGTGGCCACCTTATCGTCAGGCAGTTGATAGAAAGCCTCAAATATCTTTTGTTTCTGTTCATTTGGTATTCCGGGACCATCATCGTTCACTTGTATCTCATATCCCCCATCAGTGACAAGCAGCTTCAAGTCAATACGCGCATGCGCATATTTGATGGCATTTCCCATCAGATTGACAAGAATCTTACTTAATTTGTCCTTATCCACCGTAGACACCAGCTCTTGTTCGGGCACGATCAGTTGCAAATCAATACCTTTTAATTCAGCAGGACTTGTAAACTGATTATAAACGTCACTGACAAGTTCTTTAATATCACTCTTTTTCAAATTCAGATGCAGCGTACCACTCTCCATTTTCTGAAAATCAAGCAATTCATTAGTAATCCCCAGCAGATAATTTACATTCTTATCTATCACAGACAAATACTTGAGATCTTTTCCTTCACGTTCTTTCTCCAATAATTTTTCCAAAGGAAGCCGTATCAAACTAAGCGGAGTACGTATTTCATGCACCAGATTGATGAAAAAGCTAATCTTCGACTTGTAAACTTCCTGTTCCTTGGTAATCTGATATTTTTCCATCCGCCGCTTATATTTGCGTTTAACACGGAGATTCCATCGCCAAGCCATCCAACCGATCCATCCCAACAGCATGAGGACATAAACGAAGTAAGCAAAGGTACTACGCCACCAGGGAGGAGTAATCACCACCTTTAAAGTGATAGTATTCTCATTCCACTGGCGATCATTATTAGAGCCTCTGACTTCGAACAGATACTCACCGGGAGGTAAATTGGTGTAAGAAGCCATATTATTATCAGTATTCAGAATCCACTCCTTGTCCACTCCCCGAAGTATGTAAGAATACCGGTTCTTCCCCGGATCTTCAAAACTAAGAGCGACAAAACGGATGGAGAAACTATTGTTTTCATAAGATAAAGTCACCTTATCAGCCATATAAAGCGGTTTATCCAACTGAAGCAGTTTCTTCACCTCCTGCTCGTCGGTTTGATAAGGCAACCGGATATCGGTCACATAAACCGGAGGAATATATTTGTTATCTACAAACTGTTCCGGCTGAAATACATTAAAGCCGTTGATCCCACCAAAATACAATTTTCCTTCGGATGATTTCAATGAAGATCGAGCTATAAACTGATTCCCTTGCAAGCCGTCATTAATCGTGAACTGGCGGAAATGATCTTTGGTAACAGGATTAATCTTAAAGATTCCGGCATTACTGGATACCCAGAAATCACCTCCCTGATCTTGCTCAATCGCATAAATAACCTTGTTAGGTAATAAAGTATTATGCGGATCAAACTCAATGAATCTTTTCTCTTTAGCATCAAAAGAACACAGTCCTCCCCCATTCGTTCCAAACCACATGGTTCCTTTCGCATCTTCAAATAAAGTAATGACCGAATTACTGGTGATCGTAGTCGAGTCTTCCCGTTCATGCTGATAATGTTTCCAATGAGCATTCATTGTATTGTAAGAAAACACACCACTATTGGAAGTCGCAATCCAGAGATGATTGTACATATCCTCATAGATATCGACAACAGAAACCATTGAACCGATGCTTGTGATGGTCATAAAGTTATCTCGAACCGGGTCATAACAACACAATCCCCAACTCGTTCCTACATAAATTTGTCCTTTTCGTCCTTTATAAATACACAACACATCGTTGCTACAAATCGTATTGGGAATTCCACGAGAATGAGTATAGGCTTTCACTGCCCCTGTGCGTAAATTGATAACCCGTATTCCTCCGGCATAAGTACCGATCCATAAATAGTCGCCATCCAGCATTAAAGAACGGATGTCATACTTTTGATTTTCAGCTCCTCCTATTGCATAAGGAGAAAGTTCCCGGGTGGCAACATTGAAGAAATACAAACCGCTTTGAGTTCCAATCCAGATATTCCCATCTTTATTCTCACAGAAAGGAGCAACGACCTCCCCCGCTCCCGGCACTCCGGACAGATAGGCAGGCGAATAATAATCAAAACGTTTAGTCTGCTTGGACATATAGTTGATCCCACCCAAATTGGTCAACACCCAAAGAGCCCCTTCGGCATCCCACATCATTCCATTGATAGTCTGGTCGCTCAAACTTCTCGGATCGGCCGGATTATCCGCCCGCTGAAATGTGTTTGTATTTTGATCGAATAGATAAAGCCCGTTATCCGTTCCTACCAACAGCTCTTTATCCGTATACTTCAACAAACAATGAACAGCTCCGAAATTAAACGCCGAACCACTATAATTGTCTATAGCTTCAGTTCGTTCATCCAAACGGCTCAATAGATTACTTCCCGCACCAATCCAAATATCTCCATCGATATTCTGAATACAGTTCACTTTATAACTATCGGAAGCATTTATATCTAATGAGATTTCATACGTCCGAAGAAACTTGCCGTTTTCGTCAAAGCACAAAAGTCCTTCCTGTAAGGAAGATATATAGACCCTCTTCCGATCAGCGCTCTGACAGAGGTCCCATACAAAAGACGTCTGAACACTATTTTGAGTCAGCACCTCTGTTTTCGGATCATAAATAAAAAATCCCTGTCCCAAAGTCGCAATCCAGATAAGACCGTTTTCCGTCTTGATAATCTTTTTAATCTCACTGCTGATATACACATTATACTGCGTCGTTTTATCAAAGTAAGAGAAACGATCGGTATCTCGGTCATAAATATAAAGTCCGGAGTTTGTTCCAACCCAGAGATTCTTGTCCACCTCTATCAAGGCTTCTACAAAATTGTTTTCTAATGAGAACTTTTCGTTGAGAACATTCCGATACACTTTATTGCCCCGCCCGTCATAACGGTTCAGTCCGTCACTGGTACCCAACCAGATAAAGCCATAACTATCTTGAAGGGCGCACCACACGGTATTATGAGACAATCCATCTTCTACCTGATATTTCTTGAACGAAAAATAAGGAGACGCGGATAGTGTTCCGGTCCAGAAGATCAGCAAGCATATTAGTATTTTAGTTAACTTCATTCTACGTGTTTTTTATTCAATTATCGGTTCAGCCAAGGTTCAGGATTCAACTTTTCTTTCTCCCTACGCAACTGGAAGTGCAATACCGTCCGTCCATTATCCGTACCGTCAGAAAAGACCTGACCGATGGATTGCTTCGTCTTCACCGTATCACCGGCTTTGACAGAGGCAGAAGAAAGATTGCAATAAACAGAAATATAATTGCCATGACGAATGAGGATATTAAATAATCCGTTCAATTGGAACACAGCCGCCACCTTTCCATCAAAAATGGCACGTGCCTGTGCACCCGGTTTTCCCTGAATATCAATACCCTTGTTATCCAGTTTCACGTTGCGCAAACCCTCTACGGCATATTGTCCGTAACGGCTGGTGATAATATAAGCGCCGGATATAGGCATTGGCAATTTCCCGCGATTCGCAGCAAAGTTACCCGACAATTCCCGATCCGCCTTACTCATGGTATAAGCCTCAAGAGGTTTCGATTTGGCGGCTGTTTCCGTTGCGGCGGATTTTCCCTCCTTGCTTTCTTCTTTCTTACGGGCAGCCGCTTCACGACGAGCTTCTTCCTGCGCACGCTTACGGGCACGCTCTATTTCTTCTGCAATTAATTTATCGATGCGGGCATTCAACTGATTGGCTTCCCTGCGTTTTTTATTTATCTCATTCTGCAATCCTTTCTGCTTCTTTTGCAGATTAGTCACCAACGTGCGTTTCTCTTTTTCCTGCTCTTCCAACTTCACCTTTTCGCTCTCACGTTCTTGCAGCAGGTTTTCTTTGACGGCTTTCACTTGCTGACGTTCCGCTTTCTTCTTGCGTATCTGCTCCTGTTTCTTTAGGATTTCTTCCCCTTGCAGACGTTGATAAGTGGCATATTCACGAACATATCGCATACGCCGATAAGTCTGCCCCAGATTCTTTGCCGAAAAAATAAACATGAGCTTCTCCTCTATCGACTTATTCTTATACAAGTACTGGACAGAAGCTTCATATTTCTTCTTTTTATCTTTCAAATCCTTCTCCAAGCCTCTCAACTGGCGCTCCAACGAAGCCAACTCACGCTGGATAGCCTCCACATCATTGTTGATAGCCATGATATAGCGTTTCCGCTCTTCAATCTGTCCGGTCAACACAGCCAGACTATTCAACTGACTTCCCACATCTTTCTTTGTATCCTTCAATATAGATTCCGATTCGGCAATCTGCTTTTGCAGCGCACCGCGTTTACTTTCCAGCTCACGAATCAACTTGTTCGATTGAGCGAAAAGAGGAACTGCCAACCACAGGCAACTGATTAGAATAACAAAGAAACGTTTCATCATAATAAAGCTACCAGCATTTTTACTAATTCTTCCAAGGGAATCTGGTTGTATTTGGACGTCAGTTCCGTCGGAGTCATTGAAAACTCTTGTGTGGAAAACTCATAAAGTTGGACTTTAGCCTTTTCTAATGAAGGAATTCCTATATCTTTTCCTGTCAGCTCTGTCTTTCCACCAGGAAGAGAGGCATCCATCAATATCTTTTCCAAACGGGAAAACTCCACATTCTTCGACAATACATTTTTCAATTCAGCTTTAGTGGCACGAACAAAGCGTTTATTCATCCTGTCTACCAATAAAACTTCGTCGGGAGTAACTTCTATACGTGCCACTTCCGTACGCAGAATAGGCATCAATAAGGAGATTTGTACCCGCTCATGAGTTTTCATCTTCATGGTTCCCCCTACAGACATACTTCCCTTCTTGCCGGGAATAGTCAACTGAAGCTTGGAAGCCAGGTAACTGGATGTCGGAGCCTTTGTTGAAGTCTTAGTTTCCGAAGTTGCCAAGTGCTTCGAACTCTTACAGCCGGCCAACACCAATACCACCAACAACAGTAGATAAATGATTCTTTTCATTCCGCAATATATTTCTTCTTCTCTATTTTCTGTTTCAACGTTTTCGACTCGCTACCCATTTCCAGTGCCTTCTTCCAATATTTCAACGCACCTTCCACATCGCCGGTCATAAAATAAATATCTCCGCAATGCTCCACAATCACATCGCTCTTCTCGCCGTCGTTCTTCATTGCATTGTCAATATAGATACGGGCTTCGGCATAGTTTCCCTTTTCAAAAAGAATCCATGCATAAGTATCGAGATAGGTCGAATTATTAGGTTCGGCTTTCACCGTTTTATAACTCATCTCCTCCGCCTTGTCCAAGTCACGACGTTCCACAGACAGATAATAAGCATAATTGTTCAATGCGCCAATATTGGAAGGATTGTACACCAAAGACGAATCGTAAGCAGCGTATGCCTCCGCCATCTGTTTCTTGGTATGATAAACATCCCCCATAATTGAATAGAAATCCGAAATGACTTCTTTTTGGGTATCAGCAGTTACGTGTTCCAATGCCCTGCTGCAAACACTCAATACACTATCCGTCTGTTCTGCCTGATGATAAGCAATAGCCAGATAATAATAAAGCGCCAACGCATCCGGAGTAGCTTCAATACCGGGTTCACAGACTTTGATAATTTGCTTGTAGTCTTCCTTTTTCACCGCCGCATTAACCAGCATCAAACGGGCAGCCTTATTGGTAGGGTCCAGATCAACCACCTGCTCCAATACCGGCACAGCCTCTTGTTCCATATTCTTCGACAACAGGTATTGAGAATAAAGCATCGGAATCTGCGGATCATCTATATCCTGCTTCATCATCCGGTCGAACAAGGCAATCACTTGAGTGCTATCTTTGGCAGACGACTGTTCGTTTTCCACAATCACCTGTCTCATAACACTGATTTTGGTATCCGAAGTCACCTTCTTATTCAGCAATAAAGTATCCAACTGCTGTTGATACAACTCTTTCTGTCCGGTCTGTTCATAATAAGAAGCCATTGAAAAAAGAGCCATCGGATTGTCAGGCTCTACCGCCAGGACCTTCTGATATGCATCGTATGCTTCCTGCTTTTTTCCATTCTGAAGATACACATCTCCCAATATCACCTGATAACGCATATCCATCGGATATTCCTGTACCAGACTTTCGATTTCCTGAAATGCCTTCTTATCATCTTTCATCTGAAGATAAATACGGAATTTCTCCATAGAAAGCTGCTCATTCTTACCCAAGCGTTTCTCTAAACGGTTCAACGTAGAAATGACATCGTTATATTTCTCCTGACGACTGTAAATATCAAGAAGACTGAACAAAGGCTCCTGCTTTGACGGGAAACGGGTTACCATTTTCTCAAGCAACGTTACAGCCTTATCCAACTCGTTCTGTTGCTGATACAGGCTGACCAGCCCCTGGCTGTACCAGAAATTATCAGGAGCAAAAGCCACCGCCTGCTCCAAAGCCGCCTGACCTTGCGGCACCTGGCGGAGGAACATATAATACTGCGATATTTCATAAAGCGCCGAAGAAGCGTTCGGATTGATATCCAGACAATGCTGTAACAATCCAAATGCCGCATCATACTCATTCTTTTCTTTCATCCGCATGGCTTCCAAAAAGAAGTAGTCATATTTACGCTGTTGTTCAGCAGGAAGCAATGATTCTTTTACCGAAAAGGATGCATCTGCCTTCACTGCTGTTTTTGCTGTACGCATAGAACGGGTTCCCCCACACGAAGTGAGCACTAACACCGTCACGAACAGCCATCCTATTTTTATCTTCATTCTATTTTTCGATTAAGCATTCATCATACTCCGGTATGTCCGAAGCCACCGGCTCCGCGTTCCGTTTCATCCAGCACCTCCACTTCCTGCCATACAGGCTGTTCGTGCTTTGCTATCACCATCTGCGCGATACGTTCGCCATCTTCAATAACAAAAGCCTCGGACGAGAGATTGACTAAAATGACACAAACTTCTCCACGATAATCCGCATCAATCGTACCCGGAGAATTAAGTACTGTGATACCTTTCTTTATCGCCAGCCCGCTACGTGGACGAACTTGCGCCTCAAATCCCTTCGGCAAAGCGATATACAATCCAGTCGGCACCAGACAACGTTGCAACGGTTCCAATGTGATAGGTTCAGAAAGATTAGCACGGATATCCATTCCTGCGGACAATTCGGTGGCATAAGCCGGAAGCGGATGCTTCGATTTATTGATAACTTGAATATTCATAAATGCATGTTTACTATTTAACGGGCGAAAATACACATTTTGAACTGAAAAATAGTTAAGTTTGCAGTTAAATAATGTACCGTTCCCTAAATTGTAAATAGTAAATAGTCAAATCGTAAATAAAATGATGAATTGGAAACAACTAATATCAGCGAAACGTTTCGGGATGGAAGAATTCCATGAAGAACGACAGGAAAACCGATCCGAATTCCAACGGGACTATGACCGTCTCATTTTTTCGGCTCCTTTCCGCAGATTACAGAACAAGACGCAAGTATTCCCTCTTCCGGGCAGCGTTTTTGTACACAACCGACTTACGCACAGTCTCGAAGTAGCCAGCGTTGGCCGTTCACTCGGGGACGATGTTGCCAAAGCACTTCTGGAACGTCATCCGGAACTTCAAGATTCTTTCCTGCCGGAGATCGGTTCTATCGTCTCGGCCGCTTGCCTGGCACACGATTTGGGAAATCCACCTTTCGGTCATTCAGGTGAAAAGGCTATTTCTACTTTTTTCTCTGAAGGAAAAGGAGTTCGCCTGAAAGAAAAGCAGCCGAACGGCGAGCAACTTTCTCCGATGGAATGGGAAGATTTGACACATTTTGAAGGAAATGCAAATGCGTTCCGAATACTGACACATCAGTTTGAAGGACGTCGCAAAGGCGGATTCGTCCTGACATATACCACTCTAGCTTCTATCGTGAAATATCCCTTTTCATCGAGCCTTGCAGGAACCAAATCGAAGTTTGGATTCTTCGTCAGCGAAGAAGAAAGTTTCCAAAAAATAGCAACTGAATTAGGACTGACCTTGCTCAACGAGCATCCTTTGAAGTATGCACGCCACCCACTAGTCTATTTAGTGGAAGCGGCAGACGATATTTGCTATCAGATGATGGATATTGAGGATGCATATAAGCTGAAGATTCTCACCACTGAAGAAACCAAAGAACTATTAATGACCTATTTCAGCGAAGAGCGACAGGAACATCTCCGGAAAACATTCCTGATTGTCAATGATGTCAACGAGCAAATCGCCTACCTGCGTTCTTCCGTCATCGGTTTATTGATCCGGGAGTGTACCCGTGTCTTTTTAGATCATGAACAAGAAATACTGTCCGGCACGTTCGAAGGATCACTAATCAAGCGCATAGCCGAACGTCCGGCAGCAGCCTACAAACACAGCGTCGAAGTATCTATCAATAAAATCTACCGTTCACGGGACGTACTGGATATCGAGCTAGCGGGATTCCGCATCATCAGCACCTTACTCGAATTGATGATAGACGCCGTAACCTCACCCGAAAAGGCTTATTCCAAACTCCTGATCGACCGGGTATCCAGCCAATACAATATAAATTCGCCCGTACTCTATGAAAGAATACAGGCGGTACTTGACTATATATCGGGAATGACCGACGTCTTTGCTCTTGATCTTTATCGTAAAATTAACGGGAACAGTCTGCCTGCGGTGTAACCACTTTAGGAGTAAAAACCTCTTCCCCTTCACAAGAAGACAATCTCAACGCATCCGGATGGCTTTCAATAAACGTCTGGATGTGTCGAATTCGTTTATCTTCAAGAATTTCGTCTACAGCAATCAGGATACCGGTTTCTTCCACATCACCGAACTCGTAATTGACAGCTGTTCCGAACATACGCATCGTAGGGCTTAAGCTCATATACGCATTTACCAACGGAGGAATATTATAGCCCAATTTACGGATTTCACAATTCAATATCTTATAGTCCTCTTTAAAAGTACTCTTACAGAACAATGCGTTCAACTCTTCTTCGGAAGTCTCAAGTTGCAGAGGCTCAATCGGAGTAACAAGTTTCTCTTTATCATAAAAATGTTTCTTGAGGAAATGAAGAATCATATCACGGCCACGACGATGGTAGCTTGGATACATGGTCACCTTACCAAAGAAATACTTCACATTCGGCATAACCACGGTCAACGCTCCCAACCCGTCCCACAGATTATCCAAAGCGAACAATCCTTTGCTTCCGGCACGGGTAGACTGATATTCAAGCGTAACAAACGAACGCCCCAGCTCAATTGTCTGCGGCAGGTATTCTTTAATAAAAGCATCAGAAAAATGAAACATGTGGGAAGTAGCCAGAATTGGCGCGCCTTTTTCATCAAAACGCACGTCCGTACCAAGCAGATACCGGTAACCACCCAGAATTTCTTCCGCTTCCGGATTCCATACGATCAACTGCTTATAGGGGTGTTCCATCGTGTCGTATTCATCAATATCCATTGACAGGCCTGTACCTCCACCAGCAGCACGGAAAGCTATTTCACGCAAACGACCAATCTCTCTCATTACATTAGGAGCATTCTGATGAGTAATAATATAAATCTGATTATTACTCTTATTCGTCATTCGTAAGCGTTTGTCTTCCGTCAATTCTGCCTTCAGCAGCTCTTTGCTTACCGGTTTAATAATCTCTTCCATATTCCTTGTTATAGTTGTTCTATCAGTTACAGTTTATAAACAATATCCTTTACGTATTCAGCCCACTGCGCAGGGGTTTTCGATTTATCAAAAGTCTGCCAGGGTATGGGTTTGCCAAAAGTGACAGTAAAAGTTTTGTGGCGATTCTTAAACATTTCATCCGCAAGATACAACATAGCGATGTTAAACTTGATACCCAATGCCTTGCAAATATTTGCCAAGTTGTAGAAGAAATCAGAATTCCTACCGCCGAAATGCACGGGTATTACATCACGTTTTACTTGTATGCTCTTTACTACAAATGTCTTTTTCCATTCCAGGTCACGAATGACTCCATTCTGACGACGCGAACACAGTCCGGCAGGGAACATTATCAGCTGGTCATCCGACTGAAATCCGGCTTCCACCATTTTCGGGAAGTCTTTTGCCTGTTTGCCGGTTTTATTAATAGGTATGCAAAGGGGAGCCAATCCGCGTAGATTCATCAACAAATCATTCACCAGGTATTTCACTTTCCCGTCATAGTGCTTTCCCAACACATAACCAAGCGCAACACCGTCCTGTCCGCCTAACGGATGATTGGACACAAAAGTATACAATCCATCCTTAGGCAAATTCTCAATGCCTTTTACGTCCACTTTCGCATCCAAAAAGCCCATACATGCCTCCAGAAAGTCCACACCCAATCTATCCTTCGACTCATTCAGGAATACATTAATTTCATCCTGATGAACAATTTTCTTCAGATAAGAAACCACGAATTTAGGGATGTACTTATAATGCTTCGGAGCCTTTGTCCGAAGTATCTTATCGACATCAATCAAAAATAAAGAGTCATCAGTCATTCTTTTCAAATAAAAATGATGGCACAAAATTAACGGTTCTTTTTTATTAATCGCAATAATTTGGTAGAAAATGCAGGATTTAAGTTCAGAAGATAAAAAAATACCACCCAAAAACTATCAAAAACAACCTAAAAACTATCCGCGGATAGTTTTCGGGCATAAAAACGTCGGATTTCCCCCTATCGGGTTTCAGAAATTCACGTAAACTTGCAACATCGAAACTAACAAACGAATATTCACCTTTAAAAAGCAACACATATGAAAAGTTTAAGCTTCAGAAAAGATTTAGTAGGAGTACAAGATGAATTACTACGCTTCGCTTATAAACTGACAACTGACCGTGAAGAAGCAAACGATTTGTTGCAGGAGACATCATTAAAAGCATTAGATAATGAAGATAAATATACCCCTGATACAAATTTCAAAGGATGGATGTATACCATCATGCGCAACATATTTATAAACAACTACCGCAAGGTAGTCCGCGACCAGACATTCGTCGATCAGACGGATAATCTTTATCATCTGAATTTACCACAGGACGGAAGTTCAGAAAGTACAGAAAGAGCATACGACCTGAAAGAGATGCACCGTGTAGTCAACAAACTCCCCAAAGAATACAGAGTTCCGTTCGCCATGCACGTTTCAGGATTCAAATACCGTGAGATTGCGGAAAAACTGAACCTCCCGCTAGGCACAGTAAAGAGCCGTATTTTCTTCACGCGCCAGAAATTACAGGAAGAATTGAAAGACTTCCGCTAGACCTTAACTATATAAATTGGTGATCTCGGATCACATACTTCTTTAATACAGATTTTAGTTTTGATAATGATTAAAAGGCAGAAATACTCCGGTATATTCTGCCTTTTCTTTTATTACTAAGATTAGTTGCACGACACCCGGGTCTCAACACCTACAACACCCGGGTCTCAATGGGTCTGACACCCGGGTGTCAGGTATGATGAGACCCGGGTGTCGTACAAGTTCCTATTGCATCAAAAGAAGTCTTCACTACCCTATTATTTAAAATTCACCTATACAGACATTTTTTCCCGTTTTACTGCCATAACTCCCCCACCAGCAGACTACTCCCAAAGCCGCATCATTTTCAAGCAAATAGACATTTAACATTCTGTTGAAAACTTCTCTGAAAGTTTTTTATGGAAAGTTGTGGGGAATTGTGGGGAATTTCATACTTTTACGGTCGCTTATTATAATAAGGTAATGATACGTTTTTTAGGAAATATTGAAGCCAGGGCGGACGCCAAAGGAAGGGTGTTCATACCCGCTACCTTCAGGAAGCAACTACAAGCAGCTTCCGAAGAGAGGCTTATTATGCGTAAAGACGTATTTCAGGACTGTTTGACCCTGTACCCCGAGAGCGTGTGGAACGAGGAGTTGAACGAGCTTCGCAGCAGGCTGAACAAATGGAACAGCAAACACCAACTCATTTTCAGACAGTTTGTGAGCGACGTTGAAGTGGTGACACCTGACAGCAACGGACGTATATTAATCCCCAAACGATATTTGCAGATTTGCAGTATTCATGGAGATATACGTTTTATCGGCATCGACAATAAGATAGAGATCTGGGCGAAAGAGCGGGCAGAACAGCCTTTCATGTCGCCTGAAGAGTTCGGTGCAGCATTAGAAGAAATTATGAACGATGATAATAGACAAGATGGAGAAAGATGAATTGACATACCATGTACCTGTATTGCTGAAAGAAAGCGTTGACGGGATGAATATCCAACCGGACGGAACGTATGTAGACGTTACATTCGGAGGAGCGGGACATTCGCGCGAGATACTTTCACGACTCGGAGAAGGCGGACGTTTATTGGGATTCGACCAGGACGAGGACGCTGAACGGAACATTGTCAACGATCCTCACTTCATCTTCGTGCGCAGCAACTTCCGTTACCTGCAAAATTTCCTGCGCTATCACAACATCGAGCAGGTGGATGCAATCCTGGCCGACCTCGGCGTATCATCCCATCATTTCGATGATAGCGAACGCGGCTTTTCTTTCCGTTTCGACGGAGCGCTGGATATGCGTATGAACAAGCGTGCCGGAATTACGGCAGCAGACATCGTGAATACTTACGAGGAAGAACGTCTTGCAAACCTCCTCTACCTGTACGGAGAGCTGAAGAATAGCCGCAAACTGGCTTCTGTCATCGTTAAAGCCAGAAGCGGGCAGTACATCCGGACTATCGGTGAGTTTCTGGAAATCATCAAACCGCTTTTCGGTCGTGAACGCGAAAAGAAAGAGCTGGCAAAAGTGTTCCAGGCACTGCGGATCGAAGTAAATCAAGAGATGGAAGCGCTGAAAGAGATGTTGCTGGCAGCTACGGAAGCATTAAAGCCGGGCGGCAGACTGGTGGTAATCACTTATCATTCATTGGAAGACCGCATGGTGAAAAACATCATGAAGACGGGCAACGTAGAAGGAAAAGCAGAATCCGACTTCTTCGGAAATCTGCAAACGCCTTTCCGCCTTGTCAATAATAAGGTAATCGTTCCCGACGAGGCAGAAATAGAACGGAACCCACGGTCGAGAAGTGCCAAATTACGAATTGCAGAAAAGAAATAGAAAGATATGGAAGAAGAAGTAGTAAATAAGAAAACAGAAGAGGGCAAGAAGAAAAACCGCACCTCGCTGAAGAGTATTCTGGGTGGAGACATTCTGGCTACCGATTTTTTCCGCCGTCAAACGAAGTTGCTGGTACTTATCATGGTATTCATCATCTTCTACATTCACAATCGTTATGCCAGTCAACAGCAACAGATCGAGATAGACCGGCTGAAAAAGGAATTGATAGACATTAAATACGACGCACTGACGCGCAGCTCGGAACTGATGGAGAAGAGCCGCCAGTCACGCATTGAAGATTATATATCAAATAAGGAAAGCGATTTGCAAACATCAACCCATCCTCCTTACCTTATTAAATAAGTGGAGAGTGGAGAGTTGAGAATTGAGAGTTTTTAAAAGACAAATACTGTGGCAGTTAATAAAAAGAACATAATGACCCGTTACTTCTTCGTCATCCTGTTGATGGCGTTGATAGGAATAGCTATTGTTGTAAAAGCAGGCATCACCATGTTTGCCGAACGACAATACTGGCAGGATGTGGCTGATCGTTTCGTAAAAGAGAATGTGACGGTGAAACCTAATCGCGGAAACATTATTTCTTCTGACGGTAAACTGATGGCCAGTTCGCTACCCGAGTACAGAATCTATATGGACTTTATGTCCGGTGAGAAGGACGAAAAACGCAGACGGAAAGATCAGGCACGCCGGGACTCCATCCTCAATGCCAATATGGATTCCATCTGTATCGGACTTCACAAAATATTCCCGGACAGGAGTGCAGCCCAATTCAAAGCACACCTCAAGAAAGGACGCCAGGCAAAAAGCCGTAATTATCTGATTTATCCGAAACGTATTTCCTATATACAATATAAAGAGGTAAAGAGACTGCCCGTCTTCTGTTTGAACCGGTATAAAGGCGGATTTAAAGAATTAGCATACAATCAGCGCAAGAAACCTTTCGGTTCACTGGCTGCCCGTACGCTGGGAGATGTGTATGCAGATACAGCCAAAGGAGCCAGAAATGGTATCGAACTTGCTTTCGACACTATCCTGAAAGGACGGGACGGACTGACGCACCGCCAAAAAGTGATGAACAAATACCTGAACATTGTCGATGTGCCGCCGGTTGACGGTTGCGATTTGATTAGTACCATTGACGTAGGCATGCAGGATATTTGCGAGAAAGCATTGGTAGACAAGCTGAAAGAGCTGAATGCCAGCGTAGGCGTGGTGGTATTGATGGAAGTAGCTACCGGAGAAGTGAAAGCGATCGTCAACATGATGCAAGGTAAGGACGGCGAGTATTACGAAATGCGTAACAATGCCATCAGTGATATGCTTGAGCCGGGGTCCACTTTCAAGACGGCTTCTATTATGGTAGCTCTCGAAGACGGCAAGATTACTCCGGACTATGTGGTAGACACCGGCAACGGACAGATGCCGATGTACGGACGTGTCATGAAAGACCACAACTGGCACCGTGGAGGATATGGGAAGCTGACTGTTACAGAAATTCTGGGAGTTTCGTCCAACGTCGGTACCTCTTATATTATAGATCATTTCTATGGTAGCAATCCACAGAAATTCGTAGACGGGTTAAAACGGATGAGTATCGACCAACCGCTCCACCTACAGATTTCAGGAGAAGGGAAGCCGAATATCCGTGGTCCGAAAGAACGTTATTTTGCAAAGACCACTTTGCCGTGGATGAGTATCGGATATGAGACACAGGTTCCACCAATCAATATTCTGACGTTCTACAACGGAATAGCCAACAATGGAGTCAGTGTACGTCCGAAATTTGTCAAAGCTGCCGTGAAAGACGGGGAAGTCGTGAAAGAATATCCGACAGAGGTTATCAATCCTAAGATTTGTTCGGATAAGACTTTGGCACAAATTCGTGAAATACTGCGGAAAGTGGTTGGTGAGGGACTTGCCAAGCCTGCAGGGAGTAAGCAGTTCCACGTTTCAGGCAAAACGGGAACGGCGCAGATTTCACAGGGGGCAGCCGGATACAAAACGGGAAGAACGAATTACCTGGTTAGTTTCTGCGGATATTTTCCGTCAGAGGCACCTAAATATAGTATGATTGTCTCTATCCAGAAACCGGGCTTGCCGGCTTCGGGAGGTTTGATGGCAGGTAGTGTATTCAGCAAGATTGCAGAAAGAGTGTATGCCAAAGACCTGCGGTTGCCGCTTACCAATGCGATTGACACCAATTCCGTAGTCATTCCGAATGTAAAAGCCGGAGAGATGCGCGAAGCTCAACGGGTATTGGAGGAGCTGGAGATTAATATACAAGGTAAAGTTGCCGATTCAGGAAAAGAAGTGTGGGGGAATACGCACGTTGCTCCGCAAGCTGTGGTTCTTGAAAGCCGGAGCAATATGCAGAACTTTGTGCCGAGCGTGATAGGTATGGGAGCGAAAGACGCTGTCTACTTGTTGGAAAGCAAAGGATTGAAAGTCAATCTGGTCGGGGTAGGCAAAGTGAAAAGCCAGTCGATAGCCAATGGAACCATCGTAAAGAAGGGACAAACGGTGACGCTGACGCTAAAGTAAAAAATAAAGATTAAAAATTAAATAGAGTGATGTTATTAAAGGAGTTACTGAAAGCGATCCAACCGGTAGAGGTAGCCGGAGATTCAGACATAGAAATCACCGGAGTCAATATTGACTCCCGTCTAGTGGAAGCCGGCCAACTGTTCATGGCAATGCGCGGCACACAAGCCGACGGCCACGCCTACATACCTGCTGCCATAGCGAAAGGAGCGACTGCTATCCTCTGCGAGGATATGCCGGAAGAACCTGTTGCGGGGATCACTTATATACAAGTCAAAGACAGTGAAGATGCAGTAGGAAAGATTGCTACTACTTTCTACGGCGACCCCACTTCCAAGATGGAACTGGTTGGCGTTACCGGAACGAACGGAAAAACAACAATCGCCACCTTATTATATAATACATTCCGTTATTTCGGATATAAGGTAGGATTGATTTCTACCGTTTGTAATTATATCGACGATGAACCGATCCCGACAGAGCATACCACACCCGACCCCATCACGTTGAACCGTCTATTGGGACGAATGGCGGATGAAGGATGCAAATATGTTTTCATGGAAGTCAGTTCACACTCCATTGCACAGAAACGTATCAGTGGATTAAAGTATGCAGGAGGGATCTTTACCAATCTGACCCGCGACCATCTCGACTATCATAAAACAGTAGAGAATTATCTGAAAGCAAAGAAGAAGTTCTTTGACGATCTGCCGAAAAGCGCATTCAGCCTGACTAATCTGGACGATAAGAACGGACTGGTGATGACACAGAACACACGTTCTAAGGTCTATACTTATTCATTGAGAAGCCTTTGTGACTTTAAAGGGCGGGTATTGGAGTCTCATTTTGAAGGAATGTTGCTCGACTTCAACAACCACGAGTTGGCAGTTCAGTTTATCGGCAAGTTCAATGCTTCCAATTTGCTGGCAGTATTCGGGGCAGCCGTTCTGTTGGGCAAGAAAGAAGAAGAGGTGCTTGTGGCTCTTAGTACGCTTCATCCGGTAGCCGGACGTTTCGATGCGGTCCGTTCTCCACAGGGAGTTACAGCGATTGTAGATTATGCGCATACTCCGGATGCACTTATTAATGTATTGAATGCCATACATGGAGTACTTGAAGGAAAAGGAAAAGTGATTACAGTGGTGGGTGCCGGTGGCAACCGTGATAAGGGCAAACGTCCCATCATGGCAAAGGAAGCTGCTAAAGCCAGCGACCGCGTCATCATCACTTCAGACAATCCGCGCTTCGAAGAGCCGCAAGACATCATCAACGATATGCTTGCCGGACTGGATGCGGAGGATATGAAGAAAACGCTAAGCATTGCCGACCGCAAAGAAGCGATTCGCACGGCTTGCATGCTGGCAGAAAAAGGAGATGTAATCCTCGTTGCCGGAAAAGGACACGAGAATTACCAGGAGATAAAAGGAGTAAAACATCATTTTGACGATAAAGAAGTACTCAAAGAAATTTTTAAATAATGAATAGATTGTGCTAATATGCCGACCGGCTCCGGTATTCATCCGGCAGAAGCGACATAGCAACACATCAATAAATTGGCAAATTATTTATGTTATATTATCTATTTGAATGGCTACATAAGCTCAATTTTCCAGGAGCGGGAATGTTCGGATATACTTCATTCCGTGCTTTGATGGCGGTGATCCTCGCGTTACTTATTTCAAGTATCTGGGGAGACAAGTTCATCAACCTACTCAAAAGGAAACAAATCACAGAAACGCAGCGTGATGCTAAAACGGACCCGTTCGGCGTCAACAAAGTAGGCGTGCCGAGCATGGGAGGTGTTATCATCATCGTAGCCATCCTGATTCCTTGTCTGTTGCTGGGTAAACTGCATAATATATATATGATATTGATGCTGATAACCACCGTATGGTTGGGATCGCTCGGCTTCGCAGACGACTATATCAAGATCTTTAAAAAAGACAAAGAAGGTTTGCATGGCAAGTTCAAGATTATCGGTCAGGTCGGTTTAGGTTTAATTGTCGGAATGACTCTGTATCTAAGCCCGGACGTAGTGATCCGTGAGAATATCGAAGTTCATAATCCGGGACAGGAGATGGAAGTGATACACGGAACCAATGATTTGAAATCGACCCAGACAACGATTCCTTTTTTCAAGAGCAATAACCTTGATTATGCCGATTTGGTTTCTTTCATGGGCGAGCATGCGCAAACAGCCGGATGGATTTTGTTTGTCATCGTTACAATCATCGTGGTTACTGCCGTATCAAACGGTGCCAACCTGAATGACGGTATGGACGGAATGGCGGCCGGAAACTCGGCCATTATCGGCGCAACGCTGGGGATATTGGCGTATGTATCGTCACATATCGAGTTCGCAGGCTATCTGAATATTATGTATATTCCGGGGTCGGAAGAACTGGTAATCTATATCTGTGCTTTCATCGGTGCGCTTATCGGTTTCTTATGGTACAACGCTTATCCGGCACAAGTATTTATGGGAGACACAGGCAGCCTCACCATTGGCGGTATCATCGCAGTGTTCGCCATCATCATCCACAAAGAGTTACTGATACCGATTCTTTGCGGTGTATTCCTGGTAGAGAATCTGTCGGTAATCCTGCAACGGGCTTATTATAAGGCAGGAAAGCGGAAAGGTGTAAAGCAGCGTTTGTTCAAGCGCACACCGATTCACGATCATTTCCGTACTTCAATGAGTCTGATCGAGCCGGGATGTACGGTGAAATTCACCAAGCCCGACCAGCTGTTCCACGAATCAAAGATTACCGTCCGTTTCTGGATTGTAACGATTGTATTGGCGGCTATAACAATTATAACATTAAAAATAAGATAACCGGCAAGATGCCGGAGCCGGGTTTCCATTCGGAAGCCAAGTTTTTATAGAGAGTATCAACCCGATTATTAACTTTTAAAAGATGTGCGCAGCTAATAGATAAATCAATCGATTAGAAAACAAGGGCACATTATTGTAGATGAAAAGAATTGTAATTTTAGGAGCTGGCGAAAGCGGCGCAGGTGCAGCCGTACTCGCAAAAGTAAAAGGATTTGAGACGTTTGTTTCGGACATGTCCGCCATCAAGGACAAATATAAGGAACTTCTCGACAGCCATCATATTGCCTGGGAAGAAGGACACCATACCGAAGAGCTCATTCTGAATGCCGACGAGGTTATCAAAAGCCCCGGTATCCCGAATGATGCCCCAATCATCCTGAAACTGAAAGTTCAAGGCACACCGGTGATCTCCGAGATTGAGTTTGCCGGACGCTATACTGATGCCAAAATGATCTGTATTACAGGTTCTAACGGAAAGACTACAACAACTTCCCTGATCTACCACATTTTCAAAAGCGCAGGTCTGAACGTAGGTTTGGCAGGCAACATCGGCAAAAGTCTTGCTTTGCAGGTAGCCGAAGATTACCATGACTATTATATTATCGAACTTAGCTCTTTCCAGCTGGATAATATGTATAACTTCCGTGCGAACATCGCCGTATTGATGAACATCACTCCGGACCATCTTGATCGCTACGACCACTGTATGCAGAATTACATCGACGCAAAATTCCGCATTACCCAAAACCAAACCCCGGACGATGCTTTCATCTTCTGGAATGACGACCCGATCATCAGACAAGAACTGGCGAAACATGGTCTGAAAGCTCACCTGTATCCTTTTGCCGCTGTAAAAGAAGACGGAGCAATCGCATACGTAGAAGACCACGAAGTGAAAATCACCGAACCGATTGCCTTCAACATGGAACAGGAAGAACTGGCTCTGACAGGGCAACATAACTTATATAATTCTTTAGCCGCCGGTATCTCGGCAAACCTTGCCGGCATCGCCAAAGAAAACATCCGTAAAGCCCTCTCCGACTTCAAGGGAGTAGAGCATCGGTTGGAAAAGGTGGCACGTGTCCGCGGAATTGATTTTATCAACGACTCTAAAGCAACGAATGTCAACTCCTGCTGGTATGCCCTGCAAAGCATGACTACCAAAACGGTATTGATTCTCGGTGGTAAAGACAAAGGCAACGACTATACTGAAATTGAAGACCTGGTACGCGAAAAGTGTTCGGCACTGGTATACCTGGGACTTCATAACGAAAAACTTCACGAATTCTTCGACCGTTTCGGCCTGCCCGTAGCAGACGTACAAACCGGAATGAAGGACGCCGTAGAAGCAGCCTACAAACTGGCAAAGAAAGGTGAAACGGTATTATTGAGTCCTTGTTGCGCCTCTTTCGACCTCTTCAAGAGCTATGAAGACCGTGGCGACCAGTTTAAGGAATGTGTCCGCGCCCTTTAATTTCTAATTATTAATTTTTAATTGCTACAAGATTGGATTTATTAAAGAACATATTCAAAGGTGACAAGGTAATCTGGATTATCTTCCTCTGTCTCTGCCTCATCTCTATTATCGAGGTGTTCTCGGCAGCGTCGACACTGACTTACAAAAGTGGCGACCATTGGGGACCGATTACACAACACTCCATCATCCTGATGGTAGGTGCTGTGGTAGTAGTGTTTCTGCATAATGTTCCCTACAAATGGTTCCAGGTATTTCCGGTCTTTCTGTATCCGATTTCCCTGGTTCTATTGGCATTTGTCACGCTGATGGGTATCATCACAGGGGACCGTGTCAACGGGGCAGCCCGCTGGATGACCTTTATGGGATTACAGTTCCAGCCTTCGGAATTGGCAAAGATGGCGGTTATCATTGCCGTCTCATTCATCCTGTCCAAAAGGCAGGACGAATACGGAGCCAACCCGAACGCCTTCAAATATATCATGATCCTCACCGGACTGGTATTCCTGCTTATCGCACCGGAAAACCTTTCGACAGCAATGCTGCTTTTCGGAGTAGTATGCATGATGATGTTTATCGGCCGGGTGTCAGCAAAAAAGCTATTTGGAATGTTGGGAATATTGGCACTTGTGGGCGGTGTTGCCGTAGGTATACTGATGGCTATTCCCGCCAAAACGCTGCATAACACTCCGGGACTTCACCGTTTCGAAACGTGGCAGAATCGTGTTTCCGGCTTCTTTGAGAAGGAGGAAGTGCCGGCTGCCAAATTTGATATTGACAAAGATGCACAGGTGGCGCATGCACGCATCGCCATTGCTACCAGCCACGTAGTCGGCAAAGGTCCGGGAAACTCGATACAACGTGACTTCCTTAGTCAGGCATTCTCCGATTTTATCTTTGCGATTGTGATTGAAGAAATGGGATTAATCGGAGGAATATTTGTGGTGTTCCTCTATCTATGGCTGCTGATGCGAGCCGGACGAATCGCCCAGAAATGCGAGCGAACCTTCCCCGCCTTTCTCGTTATGGGCATTGCGTTGCTACTGGTATCGCAAGCAATATTGAATATGATGGTTGCCGTCGGATTATTCCCCGTCACCGGCCAGCCCCTGCCTTTAGTCAGCAAAGGAGGTACAAGTACGTTAATCAACTGCGCTTATATCGGTATGATATTAAGTGTAAGCCGATATACCGCCCATCTGGAAGAACAAAAAGCGCACGATGCACAGATCCAACTGCAATTAGAGGCAGATGCAGCTGCAAGTTCCGAGGCACAGACTGCCGCCGAACCGACAGCACAGATTCTGAACAGCGATGCCAAGTTTGAAGATGAGCATGATATTGATAAACGGTGAGTGGTGAACGGTGAGTGGTGAACGAAAAACGTTGAACAACGGATAGAAAAAGAATTAGGATGGAAAAAGAACTTAGAATTATTATCAGTGGTGGAGGAACAGGAGGGCATATCTTTCCTGCCGTCTCTATCGCAAACGCTATAATAGAGCTACGCCCCGACGCAGAAATTCTCTTTGTAGGTGCTGAAGGACGTATGGAAATGCAACGGGTTCCCGATGCAGGCTACCGTATTATCGGGCTTCCGATTGCCGGATTCGACCGCAAACGTTTATGGAAAAATGTATCTGTATTGATTAAACTGATGCGCAGCCAGTGGAAAGCACGCAAAGTTATCAAAGACTTCCGCCCACAAGTGGCGGTAGGCGTAGGCGGATATGCAAGCGGACCTACATTGAAGACTGCCGGAATGATGGGAGTACCGACATTAATCCAGGAACAAAACTCTTATGCCGGAGTGACCAATAAGCTCCTGGCACAGAAAGCAAAAGTGATTTGTGTAGCTTATGACGGAATGGAAAAGTTCTTCCCTGCCGACAAGATTATTATGACGGGGAATCCTGTCCGCCAAAACCTGACAAAGGATATGCCGTCTAAAGAAGAAGCATTGCGCTCCTTCAACTTACAGCCCGGCAAAAAAACGATTCTGATTGTAGGCGGCAGTCTGGGTGCACGTACCATCAACAATACGCTGACAGCCGGACTGGCAACCATCAAAGAAAACACGGACGTGCAATTCATCTGGCAAACGGGCAAATACTATTACCCGCAAGTGAAAGAAGCCGTGAAAGCTGCAGGCGCACTTCCGAACTTATATGTAACGGATTTCATCAAAGACATGGCAGCCGCATACGCAGCAGCCGATCTTGTGATTTCCCGTGCAGGGGCAGGTTCCATTTCAGAGTTCTGCCTGTTACATAAACCTGTTATCTTAGTGCCTTCTCCCAACGTAGCGGAAGACCATCAGACTAAGAATGCCTTAGCATTGGTGAATAAGCAGGCAGCTATCTACGTCAAAGACAGTGAAGCGGAAACAACCTTGATGGATGTAGCATTATCCACCGTCAATGACGAACAGAAACTGAAAGAACTGACAGAGAATATCGCCAAGCTGGCTTTGCCCGATTCTGCGAGCATCATCGCACAGGAGGTTATCAAACTGGCGGAAGCAAAGAGCTGATAAACAGAAGCAAAAAACAGATAAATAGATTATCGGATTGCACACAGGTTGAAGTAGCGGTATAGCTCCGGGATCAAACGACGTAATCCGTACTAAAATAAAAAACAGAAGAAATGAATATAGAAACGATAAAATCAGTCTATTTCGTAGGTGCCGGTGGCATCGGTATGAGTGCACTTGTACGCTACTTTCTCTTCAAAGGAAAGATAGTGGCCGGATACGACCGTACCCCTACTCCATTGACTGAAACCCTGATCGCTGAAGGTGCACAAATACATTATGAAGAAAACGTCGACCTGATTCCCGAAGCCTGCAAAGACAAGGAAAGCACGTTAGTCATATACACGCCCGCCGTTCCGCAGGAACATGAAGAAATCGTTTATTTCCGCAACAACGGATTCGAAATACAGAAACGCGCCCAAGTATTGGGAACAATTACCCATTCGAGCAAAGGTCTGTGCGTGGCAGGTACTCACGGAAAAACAACCACATCGACGATGACAGCCCATTTGCTCCATCAATCGCACGTGGAATGTACCGCTTTTCTCGGAGGAATCTCGAAGAACTACGGCACCAACCTGCTACTCTCTCAAACAAGCCCTTACACGGTGATTGAAGCAGATGAGTTCGACCGTTCTTTCCACTGGCTGTCGCCCTATATGACCGTAATTACATCTACCGACCCCGATCATTTGGACATCTACGGCACAGAACAAGCCTACCTGGAAAGTTTCGAGCATTATACCACGCTTATCCAACCGGGTGGCGCACTGATTATCCGCAAAGGCATCTCCCTGCAACCGAAAGTGCAGCCGGGTGTTCGTGTCTATACTTACTCACGTGACGAAGGCGACTTCCATGCAGAAAACATCCGCATCGGAAACGGAGAAATATTCATCGACTTTGTTGCCCCGGACACCCGTATCAACGATATTCAACTGGGAATTCCAGTTAGCATCAACATAGAAAACGGCGTAGCCGCCATGGCATTGGCACACCTTAACGGGGTGACCGATGAAGAAATAAAAAGAGGCATGGCAAGTTTCCGCGGAGTAGACCGCCGGTTCGACTTCAAGATCAAGAACGACCGTATCGTCTTTTTGAGTGACTACGCCCACCACCCCTCTGAAATCAAACAGAGCGTGTTGTCTATGCGCGAACTTTACAAAGACAAGAAGATCACAGCCATCTTCCAGCCACATCTCTATACCCGCACCCGCGACTTCTATCAAGATTTTGCCGATAGCCTGTCGCTACTCGACGAAGTGATTCTGGTAGACATCTATCCGGCACGTGAAGCACCGATTCCGGGCGTCACCAGCAAACTGATTTATGACAATCTCCGTCCGGGCATTGAAAAAAGTATGTGCAAAAAGGAAGATATACTGAACATTCTGAAAGATAAAAACATTGAAGTATTAATCACTTTAGGGGCTGGAGACATTGACAACTATGTCCCTGAAATAAAGGAACTATTAGAAACAAAAAAATTAAGAATGAATAATGAAGAATGAAGAATCTCTATCCAGCGTATTGATGCGCAGCAATTCTTCATTCTTCATTCTTAATTCTTCATTAATAAAAAAACTATGGTAAAGAGAATCCTTCTATCCATCGTCATGCTGGTGCTTATAGCCTACCTCGCCGTAGCTATCACCGCATTCAACCGCAAGCCTGCCGACCAGACCTGCCGTGACATGGAATTGGTTATCAAGGATACCGCATACGCCGGCTTCATCACCAAAGAAGAGCTGAAAGGTATCCTTCAGCACAAAGGGATCTACCCCATCGGGAAGAAGATGGAGCGCATCTCTACCAAGTCACTGGAACGGGAACTAAGCAAACATCCGTTAATTGACGAAGCCGAGTGTTACAAAACACCCAGCGGCAAAGTATGCGTGGAAGTGACACAACGTATCCCTATTCTTCGGGTGATGAGCTTCAACGGTCAGAATTACTACCTTGACAACAAAGGAACCGTCATGCCACCGGATGCAAAATGCGTCGCTCACCGGGTAATTGTCACCGGAAACGTAGAAAAGTCGTTTGCAATGAAGGATTTATATAAGTTTGGTGTATTTTTGCATAATAATAAATTCTGGGACGCCCAGATAGAACAGATTCATGTGTTGCCCGACCAGAACATCGAATTGGTGCCGCGTGTGGGAGACCATCTCGTCTATCTCGGAAAACTGGAAAACTTTGAAGATAAACTGGCACGTTTGAAGGAGTTCTACAAGAAAGGACTCAACCGGGTAGGCTGGAACAAATATTCGCGTATCAATCTCGAATTCAACAACCAGATTATCTGCACCAAACGAGAATAGATAATAAATGATAGTTGATAATTGATAGTTGACAGATGAGGAGTGAACAATCTTTTTTCAATCGTAAATTGTAAATCGTAAAATCGTAAATAAATATATATGGCAACAACAGAATTTATCGCCGCTATTGAACTTGGTTCATCGAAGATAACCGGTGTGGCCGGAAGAAAGAACAGTGACGGAAGTATGCAGGTATTAGCGTATGCCCAGGAAGACTCTTCTACGTTTATTCGTAAAGGAGTTATTTTCAATCTGGACAAAACAGCGCAAAGCCTGACCTCGATCATCAACAGACTGGAAGGTGAGTTGAAAAACTCAATTGCCAAGGTATATGTAGGCATCGGCGGACAATCACTCCGCACAGTCCGCAATGTAGTAAGCCGCGACCTGGAAGAAGAAGCCATCATATCCGAAGAACTTGTAAGCGCTATCGGTGATGAGAACATTGCCATCCCGGTGGTTGATATGGATATACTGGACGTAGCTCCGCAAGAATACAAGGTGGGCAATAATCTGCAAGCCAACCCGGTAGGTCTGGTAGGAAGCCACATCGAAGGACGTTTCCTCAACATCGTTGCCCGTGCTTCCGTACGCAAGAATCTGGAGCATTGCTTCCAACAGGCAAAAATCGACATTGCCGACCAACTGATCGCCCCGCTAGTAACAGCCAATGCCGTACTGACAGAAAGCGAACGCCGTTCGGGTTGTGCACTGATCGACTTCGGAGCAGATACGACTACCATCTCTGTATATAAGAATAACATTCTCCGCTTCCTCACCGTATTACCTTTGGGAGGCAACAGCATCACGCGTGACATCACCACCCTGCAAATGGAGGAGGAAGAAGCCGAACGCCTGAAAAAAGCCTATGGTGACGCGCTCTACGAAGAAGACCCCGAACAAGAGGAAGAAGCTACCTGCAAACTGGAGGATGACAACCGTATCATCAAAGTGGCAGACCTTAATAATATCATCGAAGCCCGTGCCGAAGAAATCGTTGCCAACGTATGGAACCAGATTCAGCTATCCGGCTACGAAGACAAACTGCTGGCAGGACTTATCCTAACAGGAGGAGGCGCCAACCTGAAGAACTTGGACGAAACCTTGCGCAAACGCAGCAAGATAGAAAAGATACGGATGGCGAAACTTCCACGCAATACGGTCCATGCCCCCAACAATATACTAAAAAAAGACGGTTCACAGAACACATTGTTCGGTCTCCTGTTTGAAGGGAACCAAAACTGTTGCCTGACTGAAACCGCCCCGCAAGCTGCTGCTCCTGTACCGCCAGTCTCCAAACCGGAGCCGGAAGTGCATAGGACCGCAGACATATTTGAAGACGACCAGGAGCTGAAGGAACAGGCCCGCCTCGCCCGCCTCAAGAAAGAGGAAGAAGAGCGTGAAGCCAAGTTAGCTGCTAAAGAAGCGGAAAAACTTCGCAAGCAAAAGGAAAAGGAAGAGAAGGAAAGACGGAAAAGAGAAGCCGGTCCGAGCTGGATTCAGCGCAAGATCGACTCGTTGACGAAAGAAATCTTCTCCGACGACGATATGAAGTGATTTATGATTTATGAATTATGATTTATGAGTTGGCTGCGCGCTATATCATAAATCATAAATCATAACTTATAAATCAAGATTCAAAAATCAGAGTTCAGAAACCAGAAATCATAAATCAGAAATCATATTATTATGGACGAGATAGTACAATTCGATTTCCCGACAGATTCACCGAAGATCATCAAAGTGATTGGTGTAGGTGGTGGTGGTGGTAATGCTGTAAACCACATGTACCGGGAAGGCATCCATGATGTAACGTTCGTTCTTTGCAACACGGACAACCAGGCATTGGCCGAATCACCTGTCCCGGTGAAACTGCAACTGGGCCGTAGCATCACGCAAGGGCTTGGAGCCGGCAACCGTCCCGAACGGGCACGCGACGCCGCTGAAGAAAGTATAGAAGATATCAAGGCACAACTGAACGACGGCACCAAGATGGTATTCATCACCGCCGGAATGGGAGGAGGAACCGGAACAGGAGCTGCCCCGGTCATCGCCCGCATTGCGAAGGAAATGGATATTCTGACTGTCGGTATCGTCACCATCCCCTTTATCTTCGAAGGAGAAAAGAAAATCATCCAGGCACTGGACGGCGTCGAACGTATCGCCCAGCATGTTGATGCCCTATTGGTTATCAACAACGAACGCCTGCGCGAAATATACGCCGACCTTACCTTTATGAATGCCTTCGGCAAAGCCGATGACACTCTTTCCATCGCTGCCAAGAGTATTGCCGAGATTATCACCATGCGTGGTACGGTCAACCTCGACTTTGCCGATGTGAAAACCATCCTGAAAGATGGCGGAGTAGCGATCATGAGTACCGGATTCGGCGAAGGAGAAAATCGTGTGACGAAAGCAATCGACGATGCCCTGCATTCTCCGTTGCTCAACAACAACGATATTTTCAATGCCAAAAAGGTTATGTTGAACGTTTCTTTCTGCCCGTCATCCGAGCTAATGATGGAGGAGATGAACGAGATACACGAGTTCATGAGCAAGTTCCGCGAAGGAGTGGAAGTGATCTGGGGTGTTGCCATCGACAACTCACTGGATACCAAAGTAAAGATCACCGTATTGGCAACCGGATTCGGTGTAGAAGACGTCCCCGGAATGGACAGCCTGCATGCTGCACGCAGCCAGGAAGAGGAAGAACGCCAACTGCAACTGGAAGAAGAGAAAGAGAAGAACAAAGAACGTATCCGCAAGGCATACGGAGAAAGTGCCAGCAATATCGGAAGCAAGAGCCTCCGCAAACGCCGTCACATCTATCTTTTCAACACGGAAGATTTGGACAACGACGATATCATCGCCATGGTAGAAGATTCTCCCACGTACATGCGTGATAAGACGACTCTTACTAAAATCCGGACAAAAGCTGCATTGGAAGAAGAAGTGGCAACAGAAGAAGCTACGGATGATAACGGCGTAATTACATTCTAAAGAAAGAGCTTAAGAACGAAAATTATAGTCCCACAGCATCAAGCTTCAGATCTAATTTTCAATCTTTAATTTTTAATTATAATAGTATGGATTTATTCGAACAAGTCAGCGAAGACATTAAAAACGCAATGAAGGCGAAAGATAAAGTAGCCCTCGAAACTTTGAGAAATATAAAGAAGTTCTTCCTCGAAGCTAAGACAGCTCCGGGAGCTAACGATATATTGACAGATGACGCAGCTCTGAAGATTATCCAGAAACTTGTAAAACAAGGAAAAGATTCTGCTGAAATCTATATCGGACAGGGTCGTCAGGACTTGGCTGACGTAGAATTGGGTCAGGTAGCCGTTATGGAAAAATACCTGCCGAAACAGATGAGTGCCGAAGAACTGGAAGCTGCTTTGAAGGAAATTATCGCAGAGACAGGTGCTACGAGCGGTAAAGACATGGGTAAGGTCATGGGAGTTGCCTCCAAGAAGCTGGCAGGGCTTGCAGAAGGACGTGCCATTTCCGCAAAAGTAAAAGAGCTTTTGGGATAACTTCCGGAACTTCCACAGAACCTTTTAGTGTTCGATTTTATCTTGCATCTTACACTAACCAGAGTTTATCTATTTGATTAATAGCAGTATAAACCTATGCAAGATACCGTTGCAGATGCGTGCAAGATGTTTTATCTTACACACATCTGCAACTTTTCTTTAAACATGACATTCACCTCCTTCACCACTCTGAAACATCGATGAATAAAGGGATTTCGGGTGAAGGGCTGGCTTTCACATAGGTTTCACCCGATTCACTATATCTTTCTGCCGAATTTTGATTAATAGACTGATTCCAATCTATTAGATATAAACTTATTCTCTATTGATGCCAAACTTCCTTTTCACTAATAGAAAAGATTACTAACATTAAAGGCAATCTCTAAATGAAGCTTTTGTTTTTATAAACAAAGCTTTCATTTATAAAATCAAAAGCTTCATTTATATAATTGCAACTTGCAATTATAGATTGCGATTAATGAAAAACAAGTTTAGAATTATAGTAAAGTAATTTAGGTATTAATAGAAAGGAACTTTTCTCACTATAAATAAGAAAGAGTCTATTAATAGCTGGGAAATAATCAAATTAGATCACATGAACTTAATAAAGTAAAAGCAGATTTGAAATTAATTTAATGTATGATATAGACAGTACTAATTATTATTTCCCCGAACTAAAATAATCTCCCTATAAAAGAGCATAATATAGAAAATAAAGATTACTTTTACAACGAAACTAAACCACGACAGACAAATGAGAAAGAGTATTGCTATAATTATAACATCTATATTAGTGCTATCAGGATGCAACAAACAACAATCCGTATCTGACAGACTGCTAAATGAAGTAGAAAAAGCCATTGCCATAAATCCTGACAGCGCATCCAACCTACTAAACAGCATATCATCTCCTGAAAAACTAGACGACAAAACTTTTGCACGCTGGTGTATGTTATCAGGAAAGATTACAGACGAAATTTTTAATAGCATCCTACCAACTTACCAATTAGAAAGAGCCTATGAATGGTATTCCTCACATGGTAGCCCTGACGAACAAGTGCAAATTTTGATTTATTTAGGTCGTTCCTATTTTGCTGATGGAGATTATGATAAAGCAATGTCTATTTATACTAATGCACTGGACATTGCAGAAAAAAACAAGCTCAATAACCTCATTGGATATACCTATGACTATATAGGCGATCTATATCGAGAAAAAATCATGCGAACAGAGGCTATCAAAAGATATGAGATTGCTGCCGAATACTTCAAAAAAGAAAAGAATACAGATAGTTATGCTTGTGCATTAAGAGATATTGGACGTGAATATGCAGAAATGGATTCATTATCACATGCTCTACATATTCTAATTATAGCTGATTCTGTAGCAAATAAAACTAAAAATATCGAAGTTACTGCATCAATCAACAATGCTTTAGGAAACATCTATGCAATGCAAAATAAATATGATAAAGCCGAAAAATATCTCCTCAAAGCATTATTGACGGGAAGAGAGAAAATGCCCGACTATGTAGCATTGATTGACTTATATACGACATCAGGTTCCATTAATAAAGCTAAAGAATTATTATCCAAGATCCCACAGGATAACCCCCAATATACATGTAGCATTAAATATCTATATTATCAAATTTATAATGCAGAAGAAAACTATAAAGAAGCTCTTGTCAATCTGGAAGAATATGTTAATATGGTAGATTCTATTGTATATGCAGATAGCCAATCCAAAATACTAGATATAGAATCCAAATATAATCACCTAAAAATCAGCAAAGAAGTCGATAGATTAAAAATTAAGCAACAAAGCTACATTATAATTTCAATTATCTGCATTATAACGTTACTGTTTATAATGGTAGGATACCTATTATATCGCAAAAAAGCAAAAGAAAAAATTCAAAGACAACGGGATGAATTAAACCAGATAAAAGAAAATTTGCTCTATGTGTCATTAGAATTGGAAAAGAAAAAAAGATTGTCAGACACACTCAAAGAGAAAAATGAGAACTATAATAAAATGCAGGAAGAAATAAATCTTCTAAGTGCCAATTACAAGGAATTACAAAATAAATCTCTAGAGAACTCACCACTATTCAAGGAGCTAACATACCTGGCAAATAAAAATAAACCAAGAAATGATAAGCCATTAATAACAGAAAAACAATGGAAACTTATCACAGATGAAATAACACAGATCTATCCAAGTCTTTATAAATACATATATAGTCTATGTCCGGATTTATCAGAACAAGACTTTCAATATTGCTGTCTTTACATGTATGGGTTCGACACTAACACTGAAGCAAAATTATTAAATATAACAGTTGATTCAGTAAGAAAAAGACGTCTTAGACTTAGAAGAAAACTAGATATCACATTACCAGATAATAATGCTACATTATATGAATACTTAATCGAAAATATACACTAATAATCATGTTTTCAGTAGAAACAATCTGTAGCATAAGATAATGTCCACGTAAAAAGCCATAAACAACTGATTATCAAAGTCTGTTTGTCCACGTTCAAAAACATACTTTACTTGCTTCCCCCCTCATTTCTCCGTAAATTTGCAAAAACAATTAAAGATATGAGAAAACTAAGTATTGCACTATTATTAATTAGTATTTCATTCATGACAATGAAAGCTAACAATCTATCAGAGTATAGATCTAAAGGAAGTATAACTTTTACATCTATATTTGTTAAGGTTGATAATATAGCATCAAAATTAAATGCCTATTTTAAATAATATTCACAAATAGGTTGGATAAGTAACTTATCTAATTCATTTCATATTTAATTTATGCTCAAATTAATATCTATTTTGATAACCAATGGAATCGTTTTATTCATGTTAATCAGTTGTCATAATAAAACAAGTAATTCAAGAAATACTGTGAACTTTGATTATGAGAATAGTATCGACTCTCTTAATTCATATAAAATGGATATATCACATTTCATTAATTCCATCGAGCCAGGAGAAACGATTGTAGAAGAAAAACAAATGCAAGGGAAAGAATTTATTACAAGAGAAAATGAGAATATAAAAGTGCGCTTTTTATTAAAAGCCCCCTGCTCAAAAGACGGATTCTTGAAAACAGAAATTACTAATAATACAAACGATACAATTATCTATATTAGCAATACTTTCTTGCACTATAGAGAAAGTAATAATTCATGGATTCCTTTAGTTTATCCGGATAATTATGTAAAAAATGATCTTGGATATTTAATACCTTCTCATGAAAGCGCCAAAATAAGGTTCTTTTTACCTTCTCAAGAAGAATATCCTAAAGGGAAATACAAGCTTCAACTATTATTCCGCAATACTTCAAAGAGTATTGACTATTATATCGATAAAATATTTCTAAGCAACAAGTCAAACTAAGTTCCTGATAAATTAAGAAATTAAAAAAATGAATACAAAGAAAATAGTTGGGATTTTCTTATTATCCCTTTGTACTATGTGTTTCGTTAATTGTAGTGATGATGACACACCAGATGATCCGGCAGACACCATCACACTCAATATGCTTAATGAGCATAATGGAAAAACCTATTTAGGTGAATCAAATGTTTACATCAATGAAGCCAATAATTTTATCACATCTAAAAATTTCATTTCTGACGTAGGAAATGGCGCAGGAGTTGGAGCAAATATTCTGCCCTCGTTAACCAACCTCACACACGAAGTGGCGGTTACACCCGGGCATATTTATCAGATTTTTAATAAAAATACACTGATAGATTTTCCGTCAGGCAATTACGCTATTCAAGTAGAAACAAGTTATTATCAAGCCTATGTTGTATCTAAAATAGTAAATAGTGACATGAATATCGGTGCAATTGTAAAATATATATCTGTTTTCCCTAACAATAATGGACTGCCTGCATATAGGTATAATATTGGAAGCCTTTACCGCATAGGTGAAACGGTTGAATTAGCATTACCCCAAGATATTGAGTTTTTCTTGAAAGAACATAGCGCAGGTATAAAAGGATTAAATGTAACATATGCCAATAACAAATTAAGAATAACCCTAACTAAAGCACCTGACATTGTCAACGGACCTTATGGAACATTTGACCTTTATATCCGTTCAAACAATGTCTTTACGATCGTAGAAGTCCACGTGGAATAAGCAATAAAGACTTTATTAGCCAGTAAAACAAAGGGATTATCACCCATATTAGCATATATTTGCAACAAACATTTAAAAGTATGAGAATTGATAGATTTTTACTATTCGTATTATTACTGGCATCTTCGTATGGTTGCTCTGAAGAACAACCATACGAAGTTGAAAAGGAATCAGTTTCTATATGGGAAGGAGACACAAGGCATGTCATCATAGAAACAGACTTAACAGAGCACAACTATAAGTTAGAATCAGAAGATCAAGAAATTGCAACTGCAACTCTTGACGAAATGGGCGTATGCATCGCTACATACAAAAGTGGGAGCACCATGATACGACTTATTGATACTGACAATAATAAGATAGTATGTGAGATCTACGTATATGTAATATACTTCAACAGCTCGGAAATTATCAATTGGGGAATTCCGTTCGAAGGTCATCCTGGTTCTCCGGGAATAATAATAAAAGCAATAGATCTAAGAATCCCTCCAGAGATAGAAATTGAGTTACGAGAAAAAGAAAAGCCATTCATCGGTGCCACTTATACATTCAATCAAGAAACCAAAAAGTTCACAATGAAAACTGATTCGGGAATATTCAAAGAAGGTACATACGAATGGAACATTACCTCTTTAACCC
Organism: Bacteroides sp. 3_1_13; assembly: GCF_001185845.1. Taxonomy (NCBI): domain Bacteria; kingdom Pseudomonadati; phylum Bacteroidota; class Bacteroidia; order Bacteroidales; family Bacteroidaceae; genus Bacteroides; species Bacteroides sp. 3_1_13. The sequence continues at coordinate 1,461,599 of NZ_KQ236955.1, read as the reverse complement.
TAATGTATGATAATAAAACAGAGAAATTCGGTTTTAAATTTGCCACAGGAATGTCATACGGATATATCCTACAGAGTGATAAAACAGTAGAATATCAGCAACGGTATCCTGATGCCGGTATCACAGAAGTAAAAGTTAATTATATTTGGAAGGATAATGGAATAATTCAATTAGGAGGGCTTACATTTTGATTGATACAAAAGTAGATAGACAAGTGAAACTGTTATTTCTGATATTCTGTATATTTACAATTAGCTGCTCAAACGAAGACAAACTAAATTGTGAATCCATTGAATTAAGTAGCAACTCCATACATATTTTAGCAGGAGAAAAAAGAATTGTATATATATTGTCTGATTTAGAAAAATTCCAAATAGGGCTTGGATTACAGTCTGAGAATCCTCGAATAGCAACAGTTGAACCGCAAAATGACAATAAGGCAATCCTAATCACAGGAAACAGTGTAGGAAACACTTCCATATATCTGCGTGACTTAAGAAATCCTGATAATTTTGCAGAGATTGAAGTTATTTCCGACTACCTTTCCGGAAAGTTCATAGAAAAAGGAGATTCCTCCAGCACTTGGATAAATGGTGGTGACCTGCACATTCGAGAAATAATAGAGAGCGAATTAAAAGAAATTGCCAAGAACCGAACGGGAATACTATACTCTTTTGATAAAGATACTAAAGCTGTGGAAATTGATTATTCTTCATCCGACTATGACAATAATAAAAAGGTCGGAACCTACGAATGGGATAAAGACAGCCTTACCTTAAACTTTAACAACATATCTAAACACGGATTCGCCGTAGTAAACGACCATACAATTATCATTGTATTAGACTTTACTGAAAAGTATAAATCAAAATATCCGAATGCATCTGTAAGAGGTGCAAAAATCCAATGTTTTCTATCAGCAATTGAATAATTAAGTAAACAAAAACATTATGAGAAAAAACATATTTATATGTATCATTTTTGCTGTATCAATTTCAGCATGTACAGAGGAACTAGACAAAGAGATTAATATAGAAACTAATAGTAGTCTTTATGATTTGTCAGAAAGTGAGGCACTTACAATTGCCAAAACGTTTCACGAATCTGTAACATCCGAACCACGAACTAGAGATAATAATACTGCATTTGGTATAAAAAGTACATATAGGCTACACGCTTCTGAAAAAACAAGAGCTTTATCAAGTGAAAAACTCCCCTTAATTTATGAAATAGAAATAAATAACGGTCCGAAGAATGGGAGAATTATTGTTTCCGGAGATAAAAGATTCCAAAAAGTACTCGCATATATACCTTCATTCAATGATTCGGTTTATCAAGTCTCTTTAGGGCCCAACATAATGATGCAAATGGCCAAAAATATTTTAATGGAAAAAATTCAAAACTACAAAGATACATCATCAACACGTTCTCGTCCAGTAGAGTCTATACCTGGGGAAGTAAGCGTAATGATTGTACCATTTTGCAGAACAAACTGGCATCAATTTACTCCATATAACCAACTATTGCCTCAAGCTTTCGTAGAACGTTATGAACGCATATCTCCTAACAGACCTGGAGGAGCTCTATATGGCAACTATCCTACAGGACAAGCTTCTATTGCTATTGCCCAAGCTATGGCATATTTAAGACCTTATTTAAACATTGACGGAATAAATATAAATTGGGAAATATTAACCATGGAAAAAGAAGCGACACAATCCAATGAAAAAATGATCGCAACTTTACTAAAATATGTCTACAATACAATTGGTGCATATCCTGTATGGGGAGAATGTTATAATTATGATAAATGGACTGCTACTGGACCTTCCACCGAGATTGTAAATTCTGTTATTGCAGTGAAAACCCCAATAAGAAATATTTCAAGACAAATAAATACTTCTCAATGCGGACTGACTTGCGATAATGATCAAAGCTGGAATTTAGAAGTTGTAAAAAAATCCCTACTTTCTCTTTATCCTGTTTTCGTAGGTGACCTAGACAAAGTCGCTTTTTTAGTTGATGGATATGCCATTAATGAAGAAAACTCCGTTTACCTCCATTGTAACTTTGGTATGAATGAGAGTTTTAATGGCTATTACATGGTTAATGATAACGGAAGCATAGTATTTGAGCCCGGTGGTTATTTTTATAGAGACATAAATCTTGGTATAATCGCTAATATAAGAAACCGATAAACTCAAAACAACGTTATTTACACATTAGTTGTCCACCTCTTTTATCACTTTTTATATTTGCAAGACATATATACTCAATCCTGCGATGAAAGAGATGAACAGTCAATAGAAACTAAGAAGGGGAAATAGTTTTCCCCTTCGGCAAATTTACAACCAACGCTGGAATAAGTCTCTATTTGATTGTCGGATAGAAGAAAATAAGCTAACTTTGTTCTCTATAATTAAAAAGGGCAATTATGGAGGCAGCAATCAAGAAAATACCATACGGGATGACGGACTTCGAGTCTATCATCCGTGATGGTTATTATTATGTAGATAAAACCCAATATATAGAGAAAGTAGAAAATATAAGCCGTTTCTTTTTCTTTGTCCGTCCCCGTCGTTTCGGGAAGAGTCTTTTCCTGAACATGCTGGGTCTTTACTACGACATCAACAAGAAAGACAAGTTCGAGGAAAGCTTCGGAGAATTATATATAGGCAAACATCCCACGCCCAACCGTAACAAATATCTGGTGTTGACGCTCAACTTCAGCAGTGTAGCCAGCGATATGGAGACTTTGAAACAGACTTTCAATACCTATTGTAAACTGGTGATGAGTGCTTTTGCCAAAGATTATAGTGACCTATTAGGGAAAAATATCGCAGAAGAACTGGAAAAATATGATACCGCAGCCGAGATATTGGGATTCTTATGCTTGTCCGCCAAAAGCAAAGGATTGAAAATATATCTTATCCTTGACGAATATGACAACTTCGCCAATAACATTCTGGTAGATTACGGCAATGAACGTTATCACAGCATCACCCACGGCAACGGATTCTTCCGCGGATTCCTCAAGGTAGTGAAGGATTATTCAAACTCTGTCATCGAGCGAATCTTCCTCACGGGAGTCAGTCCTGTGACAATGGACGACCTGACAAGCGGATTCAACATTGCGGATAATTATAGCAGCAACTCCATATTTAATAATATGATAGGTTTCAACGAATACGAAGTGCGCGATTTGATAGATTATTACAAAGAACGCCGGGACCTACCGCACTCTACAGACGAACTGATAGAAATCATGAAACCGTGGTATGATAATTATTGCTTTTCCACCGAAGCACTGGACGAACCGTCCATGTACAATTCGGACATGGTGCTCTACTTCATGAACCGCTATCTGCTAAACATGCGCATACCCAACACAATGCTCGATGCCAACATCCGTACCGACTATAACAAACTGCGCCACCTTATCCGCGTAGACAAGACTTTTGGAGAAAATGCAAGTGTCGTACAGGAAATAGTAGAGAAGGGCGCCACTAGCGGAATCATTGCCGACAGTTTCCCGGCCGAGAATATTATAAAAACCGAATACTTCAAGAGTCTCCTCTATTATTATGGTATGCTTACCATCAACGGCACTAGAGGCCCGATGAATATACTCTCCATCCCCAACCAAACGGTGCGCGAGCAACTCTATGGATACATGATAGACATCTACAAAGATAGCTCCGGTCTCAATTTGGAAGTGGAAAAGCTAAACATACTGATGTATGAAATGGCATACGAAGGTGATTGGAATCCTTACTTCGAATATATCGTCGAACGCCTGAACAACCAAAGCAGCATCCGTGAATTTATAGAGGGGGAAGCACACGTGAAAGCTTTCATTCTCGCTTATCTGGGACTAAATAGTTACTATATCGCACGCCCCGAATACGAAAGCAACAAAGGATATGCCGACATCTTCCTCCACCCCCGCCTGATGCAGCTTCCCGACATGGCATACAGCTACTGCATTGAAGTGAAATACGCCAAACGGGACGCTTCGGATGCTGAAATCAAAAAGCTACTGTCTGATGCAAAAACGCAACTGAAACAGTATGCGGCAAGCGAATGGATCAGGCATGACAAGGGAACGACAGAATTGAAATGCATCGCATTGGTATTTCAGGGTTGGAAACTGGTGAAAGTGGAAGAGGCATAAACAGCTAAGCCCTCCCTATACCTTATCATACTCTTTCATCGTTTATCATGGAATCTATATCCAAGCCCCAGCATCAGATTGTTGGGGTCTTTAAATTTGCTCAACTGATACCCCACGTGTAGAAACAAATGACGGGTGACATAAGTCTTGAGAGCCAGAACTTGGTAGAACCCTTTTGTATCATCACCGCTGTATATCAGGTTCCGACCGACGCCGACATTGATAGAGAAAACAGGCATCACCAGCTCTGCCCGAAGAGATAAACCTACGGAAAACTGCTCGCGGAAAGGAGGACGATGAAACTTCAAATCGCCCGAGTAATACTCGCCCACTCTATACTCTTTAAGATTGGCACTCTCATCATATTGCGCATCCGCAGAAAGCCCTGCCCGAAAATAGTTGTTGAAATTATACATCGGGGCGAAATTGATGCCCGCCACACCGAACGAACCGGGAATCATACTCGACACATCGTCTCCGATCAGTCCTCTTTTGCGGGTGGCTCCGTAGACCACTAGGTCATAGCTGACGTGAGGTTTTATAAAGAGCCGTCCGGGAGTGATGGAACCGGCCGCCTCATCCGTTTCGCCCAAAGTACGTACGATGCCGATTCTTCCTCCGATAACATTAAGACCGCCATTGGGATAATGCGTGTTTCCATTGGAAAAATGGGTGAGATCTACACCTGCCGCCAGTTTCCAGTACTTGTGAACTTGCCAGTTCAGCAAAAAGCCGAGATTGATGTACGCATTGATCTTGGAGCCAATCAGCACGTTTTGCGGATTGGATAGTTCATCATATTTCTTCCAGCCAAAAGAAGCCCCGAAGTTCCATTCGTAATCGAACGACAGACGGGGGGACAGTTGCGCGATACGTGACCCTTGAAAAACGTATACCGACACGGGATTTCCCAATTCAGCGGGATTAAAGAAAGTATGGTAGGAAATGCCAATACCCTGATAGGTATGGGGAAAGAGCCTGCCGAGGTTGGATTCCTTGCTGAATCTGAAAGCGTACTTGAAATGGAAGGAAAGCGATTGGTCGATTTTCTTTTGCTGCGCATTGTCTCCTTGCAGAAAACTATGGGTGGAAACGATATATCCCGGACGGAGGTCGAAGCCAAGCTGATGGCGGATCAGGGGATGGCTGACGCTGTCGTTCCGTTGCCCGATGATTGTCTGGGCTTCCAGATTTGCGTTGATTGCCGGATGCACCAGAAGGCAAAGGAGGCACAGCAACCGTATGGCGTTCCTATTTCTAATCATTGATATATTAGTTCTTGATCGGTTAGTTGTTGAAAGGGATATCCTTGTGTGTTATATAGTATTTTACAGGCATTTCGCTATGCAACGTGCCGGTTACGATTCGTTGTTTCTTGGTTTTGGGGTGAGAAACATAAAGGGTATATCTCGTTTCCAACCAATCATACACCATCGATAGGGTGTAGTATCGAGAAGTCCGGGGAGGGATTATGTCTTTCTTCTGCTCCGTATTGGAGCAAGGCAACATTTGTTGCGCAGAAATGAACGGCACCCGTTTACCGTTCATCCCTAAATATCCATCTTTCATGCTTGGTATTTCCACTGTCAGACCGGCTTCGCCCAGTAATTGAAAAGCTTCGGGCACATCGCTTTTAAATCTCATAAAATGGTAAAAAGACTCGAAAGGAAAAAGCGTGTATGTAGACGAACCATCTGCTAAGTTATGAAAGGAGACACCTTCTTTTTTCTCTATCTTGTTTTCCGGATCGTAAGAGTATGCATCCAAAGAATAAATGATACTATCCATCACATATCTGTCTGCCGGAGAAATCTCAACGTATATCTCCTGCCACTCATACTCGTTGCTCGCCCTGAGCTGGAATTGAAAAGGAGCGGAAAGGGCATTCTCGCCCACCGTTATCTTCACTTCTTTGGGATGAACGCGTTCGATGGTGAAATCAATCATCTCTCCGGTGCACACAATCTTTCCCAACCCGTTCAGCGATGGACCTTGGTCGGTTGTTATCAGGCGATTGTCCGCATCATATATGTTATATTGAATGGGAAAATCGAAGGCTACATACATCCAATCCCAATTGGCAGCTGCAAATTGAATAGTGGCAACATCCCCGTTCCCGTCCAGCGTCAGTTCGGAATCGGAAGAACGGAAGTCGTCGACAAACACGTCTCCGTTACAACCATAAAACTTCCCTAGGATAAAAAAACAGACCGTCAGGTACAGGAATCTTTTCATATTGTTTCTCGCTTGTTCATTCTCTTTTGTTCTCTACCGACAAAAGTAACATATATTTTCAGGAACAGCATACAAACCTGCAAGAAATTACTAATTAATCAAACAGTTCTTTCAACACCTCCAATGATTTCAATGCCGGGAAGTCGGGCAGATGCAAGCGGTAATAATCATTCATAATCGTCAGGCAACGGGTACGCTCCGCACGGCTCATGCCAAAGAGATGCATTGTCTCATAGTTCATGCGCATCAGTTGACGGAGACGGGCAGCCTCTTCGGGATTGATATAAGAGGAATGTAGTTGGGGACGAATAGAAGTGAAGCAGGCATTCAATAAATCAAAGTAATCGCCGGTATGATAATCCTCCAGATTCGGATAAAGTCCCAGAAAACGGGAAAGACGCATCAAGAACACCAGATGAAAATTGGCAAAGCCGTCTCCACACTCATCCAGCCAAATGATGGAATGTTGCAGATAAGCAAATAACGGACGATTCTCCGCCTCCTCCCGGATAGCCCTGTAAAGAAACTCCGACAGAAAAAGTGCCATCGAAGACTTATACGGATCGTATGGAATGGAAGAAAAAGGATAAAAGGATTTCGCTTCTTTCACACGATAAAGAGTTGCATTGGGGCGATAGTCGGCCTCGAACTCAATAAAAGACAAGGGCTGGAAAAGTACGGATTTCACAGCCGCTTTCCGCGAACGGGGCACTGTTACAAGAAAAGAAGCCCTGCCGGACAACTCTGTATACATATCCACAATGATAGATGTATCATTGTATTTCAATGTATGAAGAACTATTCCTTTCGTCTTTTGCAGCATAACCGATATTTATCTCGTTTCCAATCCGAAGCAAAGCTACAAAAAAACACAAAATAATCGGAGACATACGCCGTTAAATATCGCTTCCACTTCCTTATCTTGCGCGTACATGAGCACAAACCTTATAAATAATACGCTTATTTTGTAGCAGTATGCCTATAAATTCTTTGTTATCATTCATCGTCTCCGGTATTTGTTCCGTTAGTCGCCTAAAGATTCATTTAGTTACAAAAGAAGTTACCAATAAGCAGCTTTTTTATTTCGCTATATATAATAAGGTGGTAAGAAAACATGCTTCCTACTGTTTTTCACAGGAGAGATTTTTTTATATAAAAATCACAACCATATATTTCACTGAATATCAGCCAAAAAGAAAGACATCTGTGAAAAAAAACACATATTCATTGAAAATTTTTCTATGAATCATTTGCCAGTTTCAAAAAAGTTCCTACCTTTGCATCCGCAATCGAGAAACAAACACAGATTCGAGAAAGCAAAAAGCAGAAATGCTACAACAGGATGGCCCGTTCGTCTATCGGTTAGGACGCAAGATTTTCATTCTTGAAAGGGGGGTTCGATTCCCCCACGGGCTACAAGTTAAAAGAATAAAGAACTAAAAAAATAGATTAGTCGAGATGGCAAATCATAAATCATCACTGAAAAGAATCAGACAAGAAGAGACAAGAAGACTTCACAACAGATATTATGGCAAGACCATGAGAAATGCTGTTAGAAAGCTTCGTGCAACTACTGATAAAGCAGAAGCAGTTGCAATGTACCCAGGCATTACAAAGATGTTGGATAAGTTGGCTAAAGTGAACATCATTCACAAAAACAAAGCTAACAATCTGAAATCTAAGTTGGCTCTTTACATCAACAAGCTCGCTTAATAACAAGAATTTAACAATTCTATATAGCATCCAGGCTGAACTTTTAAGTTCGGCCTTTCTTGTTTATAACCCACTGAATATCAAACCTATCAAGAATACAGAGAAACCGCGCGCATTCTTTATTTTTCACTGATTATTCTTCGTCAAGTCGACAATTTTCACTATATTTGCTCTGTTATTAAAGTTAGAAAGGCAATTATGAGCGAAGAACAAATCACTCCCAATAACGGGTCTTATTCTGCGGATAGTATCCAAGTATTGGAAGGTCTTGAAGCAGTAAGAAAACGCCCTGCGATGTACATTGGTGACATCAGCGTCAAGGGACTTCACCACTTAGTATACGAAATCGTTGACAACTCTATCGACGAAGCATTGGCCGGCTATTGCGACCATATCGAAGTAACAATCAACGAAGACAATTCAATCACAGTACAGGACAACGGACGCGGTATTCCGGTTGACTATCACGAGAAAGAAAAGAAGTCGGCACTGGAAGTTGCCATGACCGTATTGCACGCCGGAGGTAAATTCGACAAGGGTTCTTACAAAGTATCCGGAGGTTTGCACGGTGTAGGTATGTCCTGCGTAAACGCGCTGTCTACCCACATGACTACGCAAGTATTCCGTGATGGTAAAATCTATCAGCAGGAATACGAGATCGGCAAACCGCTTTATTCTGTAAAGGAAGTCGGTACAGCCGACATTACGGGAACCCGCCAGCAATTCTGGCCGGACGATACCATCTTTACTGAAACAGTATACGACTACAAGATTCTGGCTTCACGTCTGCGCGAATTGGCTTATCTGAACGCCGGTCTTCGCATCTCTCTGACTGACCGTCGGGTGGTGAACGAAGATGGAAGTTTCAAGAGCGAGCAGTTCTATTCAGAAGAAGGTTTGAGAGAGTTCGTACGTTTTATCGAATCTTCACGCGAGCACTTGATTAACGATGTGATCTATCTGAACTCCGAAAAACAGGGAATTCCTATTGAAGTGGCTATCATGTACAATACCGGATTCTCCGAAAACGTTCACTCATACGTCAACAATATCAACACCATTGAAGGTGGTACACACTTGGCAGGTTTCCGCCGTGCGCTGACTCGTACGTTGAAAAAATACGCCGAAGACAGCAAAATGCTGGAAAAGGTGAAAGTTGAAATTTCGGGGGATGACTTCCGTGAAGGTTTGACTGCCGTTATTTCTGTAAAAGTAGCTGAACCACAGTTTGAAGGACAGACTAAAACAAAGTTGGGTAACAACGAAGTGATGGGTGCTGTTGACCAGGCAGTGGGCGAAGTATTAGCATATTATCTGGAAGAACATCCGAAGGAAGCCAAAACAATTGTCGACAAAGTGATTCTTGCCGCTACTGCACGTCACGCTGCAAGAAAAGCCCGTGAAATGGTACAACGCAAGTCGCCGATGTCGGGTGGTGGTCTGCCGGGTAAATTGGCCGACTGTTCGGATAAGGATCCTTCAAAATGTGAATTGTTCCTCGTCGAGGGAGACTCGGCAGGTGGTACTGCCAAACAGGGACGTAACCGTATGTTCCAGGCGATCCTCCCATTACGCGGTAAGATTCTGAACGTAGAAAAAGCCATGTATCATAAGGCTTTGGAAAGTGATGAAATCCGCAATATCTACACAGCTCTCGGTGTGACTATCGGAACTGATGAAGACAGCAAGGAAGCAAACATACAGAAGCTGCGCTATCACAAGATTATCATCATGACCGATGCCGACGTCGATGGTTCTCACATCGACACACTGATCATGACGTTCTTCTTCCGTTATATGCCGCAGGTTATCCAGAACGGTTATCTGTACATTGCTACTCCCCCGCTCTACCTCTGCAAAAAGGGTAAAGTAGAAGAGTATTGCTGGACAGACGCACAACGCCAAAAGTTTATTGACACTTACGGTGGTGGTTCAGAAAATGCAATTCATACACAACGCTACAAAGGTTTGGGTGAGATGAACGCCCAGCAGTTGTGGGAAACAACTATGGACCCTGAAAACCGTATGCTGAAACAAGTAAATATTGACAACGCCGCAGAAGCTGATTATATCTTCTCTATGTTGATGGGTGAAGATGTAGGGCCACGCCGCGAGTTTATTGAAGAGAATGCAACGTATGCAAATATCGATGCATAATTTTAATATTACGTTTTTATAAACCAACCTCACATCTTACAACGAGGAAACGCCGATGGCGAAGGAACATCCTTCGATCGGCGTTTTTCTTTTATCTGAAGGGGCTTTCATGTTCGAATCGTTCAACCGCCCATCTCTTAATAAAACCTAACAGCAGAAACGTTTTCCATACAAAATCACTATCTTGCATAAAAAGCAAAGAAAACATAACTATGAAAATGAAAACTACTGCGCCCAATCCGTTATTTGCAAAGATCAGGTTGTTTCTTATTGTACTGACTTCCTGCGTGATCGCGACTTGTATCTTCTTGATTATTATCCATCCGGAAGCATGGGTTATGCCGGCATGCGGAATCATAATCGCATTGTGCATTTTGCTTTATCAGCTATATTGCATACGCAAGAATCGGAAGAGAATTTAAATATATTGTTGCTTTTTCAGTTCTTCAGCAACAGTGACCAGCTCTTTGTACCATTCTTCACCGAACTTACGGATTAAAGGCTCTTTCAAAAACTGATATACGGGAAGATTCTCTTTTTTCCCCAGCAAAACCGCTGCTTTACATACGTCCCAACGATTATAATTCACCGCTTTATAGGGTCCGTAATCGCCGATCCGGATAGGATAAAGATGACAGGACACCGGTTTATAGAAATCTGTTTTCCCCTCCCGATAAGCCTTCTCAATAGCACAGTAGCAACAGCCTTTCTCATCGTAGCAGGTAAACACACAGTCTTTATTATTAACAATAGAAGTCACCAGATCACCTTCCTCATCCGTATATACTACTCCTTGCTCTTCAATCACCGCACGTGCTTCCGGAGCCAGTTCATCCCAAATAATCGGCAAAACTTCTTCCAACTCCATCACCTCGTCCAGCTCTACCGGAGCACCGGCATCGCCTTCAATGCAACAGGCCCCCTTACAAGCGCCCAAATCGCAAAGGAACTTCTCCTGAAATACATCAAGAGACACTACTACATCACCTATTTGTATCATTTTAAACCTTATGTGAGACAAAAAGGGCGGAGTAGAACTCCGCCCTCCCAATTATAGAAATCTAAATTACTTAATCAAAACGTTTCCGTCCATTTCAGCCGGAGCAGCCAGCCCCATAATCTTCAGAATAGTTGGAGCAACATCTGCCAAACGACCATCTTCTACTTTCGCAGCCTTGTTCTCTGTCACGTAAACACAAGGAACAGGGTTCAAAGAGTGAGCAGTGTTCGGAGTACCGTCTTCGTTCAAAGCATGGTCAGCATTACCATGATCGGCAATGATAATTGCTTCGTAATCTTGTGCTTTAACGGCTTCGATTACATCTTTCACACAAGCGTCTACAGCAACAACCGCTTTCTCGATTGCTTCGTAAATACCGGTATGGCCAACCATGTCACCATTAGCAAAATTCACTACAATGAAATCATATTTGTTCTCGTTGATAGCAGCCACCAGTTTATCTTTTACTTCAAAAGCACTCATTTCCGGCTTCAAGTCATAAGTAGCAACTTTTGGAGAAGGAACAAGGATACGTTCTTCTTTATCGAACGGAGTTTCACGTCCACCGTTGAAGAAGAATGTTACGTGAGCATACTTTTCTGTTTCAGCGATATGAAGTTGGCTCAAGCCTTTGGAAGCAAGATATTCGCCCAATGTGTTGGATACGTTTTCTTTGTCGAACAAGATATGAACACCTTTGAAAGATGCATCATACGGAGTCATACAGTAATATTGCAGCCCCGGGATGGTATGCATGCCAGCTTCCGGCATATCTTGTTGAGTCAGTACGACAGTCAACTCTTTGGCACGGTCGTTACGGTAGTTGAAGAAGATCACTACATCACCCTCTTTGATTGTTCCGTCACAGTTAGCGTTTACAATCGGTTTGATGAATTCGTCTGTCACGCCTTCGTCGTAAGATTCCTGCATTGCCTGAACCATATCAGTAGCTTTCTTGCCTACACCGTTTACGAGCAGGTCGTATGCTTCTTTTACACGTTCCCAACGCTTGTCACGGTCCATTGCATAATAACGGCCGATGATAGAAGCAATCTTTCCTGCTGATTTCTCGCAGTGTGCAGAAAGTTCTTCGATAAAGCCTTTACCACTCTTCGGGTCAGTATCACGGCCATCCATGAAGCAGTGGATAAATGTATTGTTGATGTTATATTCTTTTGCGATATCGCAAAGTTTGAAGAGATGAACGAGTGAGCTGTGTACACCACCGTTAGAAGTCAGCCCCATAAAGTGAATATTCTTTCCGTTTTCTTTTGCATAAGAGAAAGCAGAAACGATTTCAGGATTTTTCATGATGCTATTGTCCGCACATGCACGATTGATTTTCACCAAGTCCTGATAAACCACGCGTCCGGCACCGATATTCAAGTGACCTACTTCCGAGTTACCCATCTGTCCGTCGGGCAAACCTACGTTTTCACCGCTTGCCTGAAGTTGAGAGTGAGGATAAGTACTCATCAGATAATCCCAATAAGGAGTGGGAGTGTTGAAGATTACGTCGTCTTTCTTTTGGTCACCTAATCCCCAACCATCGAGGATCATTAAAAGGGCTTTCTTACTCATAATATTTTAATATTTAAATTATCACACTGATTTTCGGGCGCAAAGGTACAAAAAAGATGGTTACGTAAACGTTTAATCTATGTTAAGTTACAGGGCAGAAGTGTATCAGGCTATGGGGCTTTTTCTTACTTTGTAAAACAACTTTCAACCTGTTTATCGAAAAACAGGATACAAAAGGCGGAACTTACTTCATTTTTCCGTACCTTTGCATCGCTTTTAAATTAAAATCATAGAAATATGGACGATTCAAACCCGCGAACGTGCACAACTAGTATTAATTAAAGCGAACAGAGCCATTGAAGACTGATGCCTCTGCTCGTGTCAAACAAACGAAAGGAGGCAATAAGATGAGAACGTATCTTTATTGTGAGGCTGGCTTTGTGGAAAAAGCACAATGGCTTCCCAACAGCTGGGTAAATGTAGTATGCCCAAACAATGACGACTTTGAATTTCTAACTCAAACTCTCAACGTACCCGAATCATTTCTGAACGATATAGCCGACACGGACGAACGTCCGCGTACGGATACGGAAGGCAACTGGTTGTTGACAATTCTTCGTATCCCGGTAGTGAACAAACAGAATGGCAGTCTGCCTTTCGACACTGTACCGATTGGAATTATTACCAATAACGAGATTATTGTGTCCGTCTGTTATCACAACACGGATTTGTTACCGGATTTCATAGAGCATACCCGTCGAAAAGGGATCGTTGTACGCAACAAGCTAGATCTGATTTTCCGGTTAATCTATTCTTCTGCTGTGTGGTTCCTGAAATATCTAAAGCAGATAAACATAGACATCAGTGCCGCAGAAAAGGAACTGGAACGAAGCATCCGTAACGAGGACCTGCTTCGTCTGATGAGACTGCAGAAAACACTTGTCTACTTCAACACTTCCATCCGTGGAAATGAAGTGATGATCGGTAAGTTAAGGACTATTTTTCAGGATACGGATTATCTGGACACTGAATTAGTGGAAGATGTAATTATCGAGCTGAAACAGGCGCTCAATACGGTGAATATTTACAGTGATATCCTCACAGGGACAATGGATGCTTTTGCGTCTATTATCTCCAATAATGTGAATACGATCATGAAACGTATGACAAGCCTCTCCATCGTCCTGATGCTTCCGACATTGATTGCCAGTTTCTATGGCATGAATGTGGATATTCACCTGGAAGAAGTGCCCTTTGCCTTCTCTTTGATCGTGCTCTTTTCCATCGGATTGTCAACGCTTGCGTTTGTGATATTCCGGAAGATTAAATGGTTCTAAAAGGAGGAACATAAAAAAACAGCTTACCATCTATGATCCTTTATAAGGATTCTTTATGACGGTAAGCTGTAATTATACGTTTTTTATTCTATAGAGAATTAATTAAAAGAGAATGTTTAGAGAGAGAAATTAAAATATTTTATCCTTCTTTATTTGCTTTTCTTCCACCCAACGGAATAGATACCCCAACGAATCCATTAACAGAGTTAGAGTTCTTTCCTAAGAACATGTAGTCAGTTCCGACAAACACAGGACCTAATTTCAGACCCAAACCGAAAGATTTACCGGCTGACTGGATAACTGAATAACTAAGTGCTACATTGAACCAACTTTTCGGACGGTAGTTTGCAGAGAATGTTAATTCAGTAAGTGCATCGGGTTGCACAAAACGAGTTGTAGACAATGCGCCAACAGCCAGTTTGTTATTGAAAAATCCGTATTCTGCACCTAATACTAATGTAGAAGCCAGACGAGACTTGCGAGACTTGCTTGCTTCTTCCGTCCTAAGTTGTAACATGTCGTAGTCAAGTACATCACCGCCACTAACACGTTCCATATATCCATTGGCATCCGTCTGCAAATTCTTTATGTTATTTTCAATAGCAGTAATACTTCCAGGGATATCATTAGGATCAATACCTGATGTATAGTCACTTCCCTTCATATCAATACCTGCTGCTTTAGCATTAGCTATTTGAGTGCTACTTTTCGACCATGATATAAATCCCAAGTCCAAAATAGAAGCAGATACAGTCAGATTATCCATAATCTTATAAGATGCTCCCAAGTCAATACCAAAACCGTAACCTGCGATTCCCATATCTTTACTTTCAAATTCGAAATCACTAATATAGTCTTGTCCATCTTCCTTTTTCAAATTCAATCCCTTGAAAGAACTTTCCAAATGAGCATCTACTGCCAGATTAGCATGGTAGCTCTCAATTTCACTTCTTAACTTCGTTATATCGTCAACACCCAAACCTGATAAATATGCAGGATCCTGTAATTGACTAATACGGGCATCACTAGGCAAACTAGCGTTCATTGCCACATTATTAAGTTTCAAATCCATATTACCAATACCCAGCAAAGCTTTCACTCTAGCACCCACCGTCAAACGACTATTGATTTGACGTGAAAGTCCTAAGCCAACTTCAGCGTAAGCATTTATATTCAGTTGTTGATTGCTAATATCATAGTTACTATTTCTCCAATTATCTTCTATTCCATCCATCTCATTCAAGAAGGTAAACATAGATTTTGTCAAGTTAGCACCGATATCTGTACGCAGACCGATATTGAATGACCAGAAGTTTTTACCTTTATACCATCCTGCAGAAAGAATTTCCGTACTGAAGTTCACATTCAACTTATTATTATCTTTCAGACGATTCATAAAATCTGGTTTAGTATAGAAATCGTCACCATCATCAATAATATCGATGATATCCTGATAACCTAATGAAGTAGAACCAACAGTTGCATTAACTGCACCAATTACCGGAAGGTTGAAATAACCTTTCGTCGGTGTTAAAGCCGGATTTAGTTGTTGACGATAATGGGTACCTTCCATGAAATAAGAAGTACGTAAAAACTGTGCATTTGCAGAAAGAGTGCAAACCAACATCATAAAAAATACCCCAATGATTTTAGAAGACCACAATAGTTTGTTCGTTGCCATGATTTTAAACTTTTTAATTCTTATTATTGTTTGCAAAGATATAGTATTTCAATAACAAATAAAAGCACTAGGCAACACTTTTTCAGCCTAAACAGAACAATTTTAGGGTTATCCGTAACAAAATCGTGCTTATTTTGCAAAAAAATGTAGAATGTTTGTGCAAAATGAAACAAAGTGACTTTAGAAGTTCAAAGTTAGCTGTCCATCTCCTAATAGATTGAACGTCATTCGATGGTAAGGAGTGGTTCCACGTTCGGCAATGGCGGCGCGATGTTTTTTAGTTGGGTAGCCTTTATTGTGATCCCAGTCATAATAAGGAAACTCTTCGTGGAGACGGTTCATATAATCATCTCTGTATGTTTTGGCTAAAATAGAAGCCGCAGCTATTGAAAGATATTTCCCGTCGCCTTTCACTACCGTGGTATGGGGGATGTCGGGATATTTAGTGAAACGGTTTCCGTCGATTAGTAAATGCTGTGGGCGGGTAGTCAGTTGGTCCACTGCACGGTGCATAGCTAAGAAAGAAGCCCGCAGGATATTTATTTCATCAATTTCTTCCGGTGACACGACGCCAACCGCCCAGGCTATCGCTTCCTTCTCTATTACCTCACGTAGTGCATAACGTTGCTTTTCCGACAGTTGCTTGGAATCATTCAACAGTTCATTCTTAAAATCTTTCGGAAGAATAACCGCAGCAGCGTATACTGCTCCCGCCAAACATCCACGACCGGCCTCATCACATCCGGCTTCAATCAAATTCTCGTTTAAATAAGGTAATAACATATTTATCGCTTCTATTTTGACACAAAGGTAATTCAAATTAAAAAAGGAGACTTGTTTTGCCTCCTTTTTCTTACTTCTTTCCTACTTTTTTTAGAATAAACTCCAAGCAACAGTAAGCCCTGCCATTACAATGGCTACCATGCTCATTAGCTTTATTAAGATATTCAAGCTCGGCCCGGATGTATCTTTAAACGGATCGCCCACGGTATCTCCTACTACGGTTGCTTTATGAACTTCACCGCCTTTTCCTCCAAAGTTTCCTTCTTCTACATATTTCTTTGCATTATCCCATGCACCACCGGCATTAGCCATAAAGATAGCCAGTACGAAGCCACTGCTCAAGCCACCAATCAGCAAACCGAGCACACCGGGAACACCGAAAATAAGACCTGTAAGGATAGGGGCAATAATAGCGATTAAGGAAGGCACAACCATTTCACGTTGCGCACCTTTTGTTGATATTGCAACACAACGTTCGTAATCCGGCTCCGCTTCTCCTGTCAAAATACCCTTTATTTCACGGAATTGGCGACGTACTTCATCTACCATGTGCCCTGCTGCACGTCCTACGGCATTCATTGTCAATCCACAGAACAGGAAAGCCATCATGGAACCGAGGAACATACCCGAAAGAACTTTCGGATTCATCAGATGTACTTCATAATAATCCATGAAGTCGATAAAAGTAGCATTCGCCACACTGATGGAGCTACCATCCGCAAAGGTCAGATCTACATTACCAAGCCGTGTAAGGCCGATTCGGATTTCTTCAATATAAGAAGCCAGCAAAGCCAACCCTGTCAATGCAGCGGAACCGATTGCAAAACCTTTTCCGGTGGCAGCAGTTGTATTCCCCAATGAATCGAGCGCATCGGTACGTTTGCGGACTTCGGCACCCAAGCCGGACATTTCCGCGTTACCTCCTGCATTATCCGCAATCGGGCCGTAAGCATCCGTTGCCAGAGTGATACCTAAAGTAGAAAGCATGCCGACAGCCGCAATACCGATTCCATACAGTCCCATACCGACATTGGCAAAATCGCCGGCGGAAGCCAACAGATAAGAAGCAATGATACCAATCACGACTGCAATTACCGGAATAGCCGTAGAAAGCATACCTAAACCGATACCGGAGATAATTACGGTGGCGGGTCCGGTCTTACCGCTTTCACTTAGTTTCTGGGTAGGGCGATAGGATTGGGAAGTATAATATTCTGTAGAACGTCCGATGATAATACCTACCAATAGTCCGACTACTACGGCACAAGAAATCCAAATCCAGTTATCAAGTTGCAGAAGCCACAGAATAAGGAATGTAGCAGCAACAATTAATACGGAACTAAGATTCGTACCGAAAGCCAACGAACCGAGCAGGTCCTTCATTGTCGCATTCTCCTTGGTACGGACAGCGAATATACCTATAATAGAAAGGATAATACCAACAGCCGCAATCAGCATCGGGGCGATCACTGCCTTGAATTGCATCACTGTATCTGCCGAATGGATAAAAGCAGCAGCACCCAGTGCGGCTGTTGCCAGAATCGAGCCACAGTAAGATTCGTATAAATCGGCTCCCATACCAGCCACGTCGCCTACATTATCACCCACATTATCGGCAATAGTGGCAGGATTACGAGGGTCATCTTCCGGGATTCCGGCTTCTACTTTGCCTACCAAGTCGGCTCCGACATCGGCTGCCTTTGTATAGATACCACCGCCTACACGGGCAAAGAGCGCCTGGGTAGAAGCTCCCATACCAAATGTCAGCATGGTGGTAGTGATTACACAGAGTTTATGAGTAGGTGTCAGTGCATCAGCAGGAATCACTGCATTTAGCAACAGATACCAAAAAGATATATCGAGCAGTCCCAGGCCAACGACCACCAGTCCCATCACGGCACCACTTCGGAAAGCAATTCTTAATCCTGCATTCAGAGAAGTACGGGCAGCATTAGCGGTACGAGCGGACGCGTATGTCGCCGTCTTCATCCCCAGAAATCCGGAAAGCCCGGAGAAGAATCCACCTGTAAGGAAAGCAATGGGAACCCATGCATTCTGTACATGAAAGCCATAAGCCATAATTGAAAACAAAATAACCAGCCCCAAGAATACCCAACCTACTATTTTGTATTGTTGCTTTAGATAAGACATAGCTCCTTTGCGTACAGCAGCAGCTATTTTTATCATTTGGGGTGTACCTTCACTCTCTTTCATCATTTGCTTATGAAAGTAATAAGCAAAGCAGAGGGCTAACACGGAAGCGACTGGAACGAGCCAGAAAAGAATGTTGTCCATAGGGTCAATTTTTAAAGGATTACGGAGGCTAAAAGTATGGAAATCAATCGAAATAAGCAAGTAAAAAAGAAAGAATTTACAGAGTTGAATCATTCTATTTTTTATACGTCTCTTTGGACAAATGAGCAGATGGTAGTTATTTTTAGACATAAGAACAAAAGAACATAAAAGCTGCGCTTTGAAAATTATTTCTGTTGCTTATTGAACGGCTATTCTATTTTTTGTTCTTATGTTCTTCTGTCTGAATTAAATTCCCATTTAACCAGAAACGATACGGAAATGAATGAAAGTTTTTCCTACTATAAAGTTGAAAAACATAAAAACATCTGCCATCTGCAACGAAACGCGTGTAATGCACTAGTTGATAGGTAGTTGTAGCGTTGCAGATACCTGTGGCAGATAGGTTGCAGATAAAGTATCTGCAACACGTTATATAATCAAAGAAAAAGCCTTGATTCCTTTATGCAAAGCTATGGGATAATTGGGGTGACTCTATGGAGAAATTTTGGTATCTCTACGGGGAAACGACAGTATCCTTACGTAGAAACTGTAGTGTCCCGCCTTAGAAACTCTCGTTTCCTACCGTAGAAACTGTAATTTCTAACGCCGGAAACGACAGTTCCCCGCCTGGAAACGGGAAGTTAATGTATACAATAAACTTTTGCACTCATGGAGAATTAGCTTATGTAAGGTTTATACTGTGTTGCAGATAAAGTATCTGCAACCTATCTGCCGCAGGTATCTGCAACGCTCCAACTATTTATCAACTAGTGCATTACACGCTTTTCGTTGCAGGTGGCAGATGTTTTCATGTTTTTTCAACTTTATAGTAGGAGGATTACGCATCAAAATTAGGGTCACAACCGTAAGTCATAAAACAAATTCACCTCTGTGTCCTCCATGTCCTCTGTGGTGAAAAGAATCAAAACTGTACGGAAATGAACTAATTTCAGTTCAAATTCAAACAAAGAGACAACGAATAATAGTCAATAACTACTAACTATCTGTTATTCTCTGCTTATTCTGCTGGGCAAACTCTGTAGGAGTGACTCCAAATTGTTTCTGAAATACTTTGGCGAAGTAAGAAGGTGACTGAAATCCTACCCTGTCACAAATTTCATTGATGCGCAGTTCTCCCTCCTGCAACAATTCCGCAGCATGTTTTAGCCGGATGATACGGATAAAATCGAGTGAAGAAAGGTCGGTCAATGCCTTAATTTTACGGTGAAGGCTGGAGCGGGACATATTCATAGCAGCAGCTAATGCTTCCACATTATAGTTGGCATCGGAAAGATTCTCACGCACTTTGGCTATCAATTGAGACATCAGTTGCTCGTCCGCCCGTGACATGGCATCCCCTTGCGGAGTGCAGGCGCCGTAAGTGATCTGATTAATAAACATCTCATGCGTACGGTGGGATTCGCGCTCACGCGCCAGTTCCGCCAATAATTGCTGTTCACGTATCTTCTGCACTTCACGGCGGCGATAAGCACGAAGGGTCAGTACAAAACTACCGGATACAACAATAATATAGATAAGGTACGCCCACACTGTACGCCACCAGGGTGGAAGAATACGTACCGACAAAGTGGCTTCTTCCTGATTCCAGACACCATCATTATTACTGCCACGCACACGAAACAGATAGTCTCCCGGCGGAAGCTGGGCATAAGACGCAGTATGTGCAGCAGACGTATAGTTCCAGTCGTTGTCTATACCTTCCATTTTATAAGCATAACGGTTTGCGCCCGGCGATGTATAACTTAAAGCAACGAAATCAAAGCCGACATTAGAACGGTAAGGCAATTGCACGCCATCTGCCGGGAAAGGAGTTTCACGTCCTTGTACATACATTCCGGTGATGTAGACCGGAGGGACAAATGTGTTCCGGCGGACAATCTGCGGATTAAAAGAGACAAGTCCGTTGATGGTCCCCATCCAGATAGTCCCATCAGAGGCAGCCAAAGCCGATTTATAATTAAACTGATTATCAGGCAGCCCATCGTTTCGGGTAAAGATTTGCAGGCTGTCTGTTTCCGGATGAAGGCAAACCAGTCCACGGTCTGTTCCGAACCAGATGCGATGTTGTGCGTCTTCCACCACTTTATAGGTCACGTTGTCCGGAAGACCGTTCGCTTTAGTGTATGTCCGGAACCTGCCCGTTTCGGGGTTAAAACACAATAACCCTCCCCGATCCGTAGAAAACCAGAGAAGACCTTTGCTATCCTCCGAAATGCCTGTCACTTCATTCGTTCCGATAGAAGTGCTGTCTCCCGGTACACATTGATACTTGACCATCTGATCCGTCTGCGGATTATACCGGAATATGCCATTACCCATTGTTGCGACCCATATATTGCCGGATTTATCTTCGAGGATGTCACGCATATAAGCATAACCGAATTGTTCCATCTTCTCAAAAGTCCGCCCTTTGTCGGCCGAACGGAAGATGTTCCAACCATCGCCCAGCCAGATGACTCCCCCACGGTCACGATAAAGGGCAAACACCGAACCTTCACTGATGCCGAGTTGTGCGGGATAGAATGTATGAACCTGCCCTCGAAAAATGTTTGTGGTAGAAATGGCAGAGGAGGCAACAGAAACAGGAGATACAGTAGTAGAAGAAGAAGTCAAAGATGAAAAAGTCGAAGAAGAAATGGAAGAAGAAGCGGAAGAGGCTGTCCCCGGAATTATCAGATCAATACCTCCTTTAAAGTAACCCGCCCCGACTAAATCATCCGAAGCAAACAAGCTCAATACATTCTGACGGTCCGGTGATTCGGGAACTTTTACGAAAGTCTGCGCCTTTGGATTCCAATAACAAACCCCGCCATCCTGCGTACTAATCCACACTGTCCCGTCTTTTCCTTCCGCCAATTCACTGATGCGACGTCCGCAGACCGTACCGGGCGCCCCCGGAAGATAAACAGAAAAGTCGAGTGAGCGTACAGGCAGATAACTGGCTCCTCCAAATTGCGTACAGATCCAAGTTCCTCCTTCACGATCGCGATAAATCTTATCCACGATAGCATCACCAAGCCCATACTTTCCTCCGGCATCGGCAGGGATATGTTGCACACTATTCTGTTTCTCATTAATCACATAAACACCATTTTGAGTTCCCACCCATAATTCGTCTCCAAAGCAAACTGCGTAACGAATAATCTTTCGATGCACTTCTGGCGCAGGGAACACGCTCACCTCCCCTGTCTTCTTATTGAACCGTTTCAATTCCTCTTCATGCACACCGACAATCAGTTCATCGCCATAATCACACAGAGTAAATATGAAATCTCCTTTAAGCGCCTCTGTGGCATACGCCACAAATTTATCCTGTTCCGGGCTATAACGGTAGATTCCCGCTCCGTACGTACCGACCCAAATCGTACCGTCTTTATCCACACAGATGGATTGCGGAAAGTCCTTACTTTTATCTTTACCGGGACAAGGAATGTAGCGGAACAGCTTCCCCGTCTCCACCTGATAGCGGAAAACTCCCTGATTGGGCGCATTCACCCATATATTTCCCGAATGGTCTGCCAGTATATCCTCAATCCAGTTGTATCTGATTTGTTCTCCGCTCTCTGTACGGGCATCAAAAAAAGAAAACTTCCCGGTGGCAAGGTCTTGAATATAGACACCATCGTCCGTGCCTATCCACAACTGCCGATGATTATCTTCAAAAAGAGCGGATATGACCTGATTGCCATGTTGCAAAGTCTCGTCATAACAATTATAAAGCTTCATCGACACTCCGTCGTAGCGGTTAAGTCCATTGCGGGTACCCAACCAGATAAAACCGTAACTATCTTGAATAATAGACTTGACATGACTGTTCGAAAGACCGCTTCCACCATCTACACGGATAAAGTTATACTGCCCCGTCGCGGCAAAGTCCGGAAGGAAGAAACAAACAGAAAGAAGAAAAAGCAGCAGATTCCTTTTCATACACAGATATTAGATAGCGACAAATATAGTTTTTTTTACGCTAAATGCATAGGAAGGATGAAACATTTGTTGCAAGGATGGCAATAAATGTCGCACCACAAGGGCGCTATCATACATTTGAAACATCTCTTGCACATCTTGACAAAAGAGAGTATAGCCACCTGTTTCTCCTCCCCCTATCTTTGCCTTCGTCAAAATGACACAACCGACGTGAACTTCCAAAATCTTAAAATGAATACAAGTAATGAAAAAAGTAACCTTTAGTTGCCTTGCTCTAGCAACCCTGTTGCAACTGATTCCCTCCAACGGGAATGCAGCGAACATTCAGGATCAAAAGAAAAAGACGAACCGAACCGAAATGAAGCAGGACACAATCCCTGCCAATCTCTCAAAAGAACCTGCCAACCCTTCTAAAAAAGAAGCAGAAGAAGGCGAACGCAATGTGATGCTGAATGCTTCCGACGCCAACAAACCCCGCGAAATTCAAATCGGGCTTCCCAGCGAGGACGTTAATGTATATGAGAATGGGCTTCCCGCCGTCTATTCCTCGGCCGTTCACAAGCTCGCCGCCCATTGGCGCAGCGACAGCAGCCTGGGAGAAGTAGGACTTTTATCTCCTTCCGAGTCGGCCATCACCACCGGTAACATCGCTTACTCCGTCAACTCCTTCAGCAAACTGGGACAAAAGGATTTTCAAGGTATCTTCAACTACCGGACCAATCATTTCGGAATGCAGAACTTCGATTTCAATGTTTCAGGAGCCATCAACGACCATTGGCTCTACACCGCAAGCATCTATCAGAACTTCGATCCGGGAAGCTTCGACCTCAAATTCACAAACTACACAGACCGCACCGAGATCTATCATGCCGGCCTGACCCGCCTCTTCAACAACGGACGGGGCAAAATATCCCTGCTCTACAAACATTCCCGCAGTGAGAATCCGGGCAGTTATGCCAATGCCGCTCCTTTTATCTATGTCGGCGACGGCTCGGTGAAAGAGATAGACGGCTTCAAACTGGGAACGAATTCGTATGTCCCGCAAAACGGTTCTTTTGAATACATGGACGTGAGAGACGGGAAAATGAAAACATGGAATTTAGGCGACGGCTCGGAAAACCGTGCCAATGAAATAGCACTGATTGCTGATTATCGTTTCCAAAACGACCTGCTGTGGAAATTCAACCTGAAATATATGGATGCCCCACGCGCCAACTATGTGGATTTCGGAGGAAGCACCATCAGCGAAGTAACTGCCGACGCTGGTTTTACATTATCCAACGGCCATCCGTATGAAGGACTCGCAGAAGGCCGCCGCACCTGGTTGCACGTAGGTAAAGTGAAAAACTTCCTGATTACTTCCGAACTAAACAAGACTTTCGGCAACCATGATTTGCGCCTGGGATTGAACGAATGGTATTATCATCTTGACTACCACTCCTCTTCTCTGCAATGGATGGCTACCGTAGAGAACTATCCACAACTGCTCACTTCCACCGCAACAAGTTCCCTAGATCCCACACTGACCGGTCAACACGTGCAGACATACGGCTACAACGAGCTTAGCCCCGAATATACAATGGGATATGAAAACAAACTCGCCCTCTACCTTACAGACAACTGGCAGGTAACTCCCAAATTCAACATCTATTATGGCGGACGCCTCGAATATTACCGGATGAGTGCCGACCAGATATCCGCTTCCCGTTTCCCGAACTTCCACATCGGCGACTTTACCACTTATCATAAAGAGAAAGAAACAGGAAATATCATCACCACCCCGCGCAGTGTTCATCCTGCCAAAGTGATAAAAGACAAACTGAACTACGCCGCCACGCTCCGCGCCACTTACAACGTAACCCGGCAATTCGGGCTGACTGCCGACGGAACAGTAGCCACCCGCTTCCCCCGTATCAACGAATACGCCGGAACAGGTCCTACGGAAGAACAATACAAACGGGTCACCATACCGTTAATCCGTGGCGGTCTGTTCTACAAGAACCATTGGATCAACCTCACCTCTATGGTGACCTATATCTCTAAATCCAATAACATCGACCAGCAAAACCTCACGAAACCGGGAACGGAAGAAGGAAAGACCGTTTTGCTTATCTATAATATCAAAACACTGGGATGGACCACTTCTGCCGAGATCGACCCGTTCAAAGGTTTCCATCTGCATGCCCTGTTCACGTATCAGAAGCCTGTTTACAAGAACTATAACGCAAGTGTCACTTTCAACGATGGCTCGGAGATGTCTGTCAATGCCAACGGAATGATCGTAAAAGAGATCCCGCAGATACTTGTCGAACTCGACCCAAGCTACAACATCACGAAAGACTTACGCCTCTGGCTTAGTTTCCGCTATTTCGGCAAGACGTACGCCAATCTTCAGGAAGCGCTCTACTTCAACGGTCGCTGGGAAACGTTCGGAGGAATCAACTGGAACGTAAACAAACATCTGTCTCTAGGTGCAACAGTCATCAACTTCCTGAATCAGAAAGGAGCCAGCGGAACCATCAACGGTTCGGAACTGATTACGAAAGAAGAAGCTGCCCAGTACGCCGGAAATTATATGAGTGGAAATTATTTACGCCCATTCACCGTAGAATTTAGCGCAAGCATCAAATTCTAGTTCATACCAAACGAATTATAATTATCTTTGTGGCATTATATGCCCACGAACTAACTAATACCTAATTAATTATTAAAAAACCATGAAGAAACTTTTCGTATTACTTACGGCATTGTTTACCCTGGCACAAGTGAATGCCCAGGAAAAGAACGTTATCCGCATCGCAACGGACAACACAGACTTAATTCTCCAAGTAGCTCCCAACGGACGACTTTATCAGGCTTATCTGGGCGATAAGTTACTGAACGAGAAAGACATCAACAACTTTTCTCCATACGTGAAAGGAGGAAGTGACGGCAGCGTATCCACCCGTGGATGGGAAGTATATCCGGGCTCCGGCGCCGAGGATTATTTTGAACCGGCTGTAGCAATCACGCACAATGATGGAAACCCGAGCACGATTCTCCGTTATGTATCTTCCGAACAAAAAGCAGTGGCAGGCGGAACGGAGACAGTCATCCAACTGAAAGACGATCAGTACCCGGTGGAAGTCACGCTGCATTACATCGCTTATCCGAAAGAAAACGTCATCAAGACGTGGAGTGAAATCAAACATGCTGAAAAGAAACCTGTCACCATCTGGCGTTATGCTTCGACCATGCTTTATTTCTCGGGAAACGAGTATTATCTGACTGAATTCAGCAGCGACTGGGCTAAAGAAGCACAAATGAGCACGCAACCTCTATTGTTCGGCAAAAAGGTGATCGACACCAAACTGGGAAGCCGTGCCGCCATGCATACCCACCCGTTCTTCGAACTTGGTTTTGAACAACCGGCACAGGAAACACAAGGACGTGCCATGTTAGGGACTATCGGATGGACAGGCAACTTCCAGTTTACCTTTGAAGTGGACAACGTAGGCAATCTCCGCGTCATCCCCGCCATTAACCCGTACGCATCTGATTATGAACTAAAACCGAACGAAGTATTTACCACTCCCGAATTCATCTTTACTTTCAGCAACAACGGTACGGGCGAAGCCAGCCGCAACCTCCACGCATGGGCACGCAACCACCAACTGAAAGACGGACAAGGCGACCGCATGACTTTATTGAATAAC
Source organism: Bacteroides sp. 3_1_13 (assembly GCF_001185845.1). Lineage (NCBI taxonomy): Bacteria > Pseudomonadati > Bacteroidota > Bacteroidia > Bacteroidales > Bacteroidaceae > Bacteroides > Bacteroides sp. 3_1_13. Next base: position 1,435,060 of record NZ_KQ236955.1, on the reverse strand, counting down.
TGGGAAAATACGTACTTCAAATTCGATGAGAAACTGCTTGCCGAACTGATGAAAGAAGCCAAACATCTGGGTGTAGATATGTTCTTGTTGGATGATGGCTGGTTCGGCAACAAGCATCCTCGCAACAGCGACAATGCCGGACTGGGTGACTGGGAAGTGATGAAATCCAAACTGCCGGGCGGTATTCCCGCACTCGTGAAGTCTGCCAAAGAAGCCGGAGTGAAATTCGGTATCTGGATCGAACCGGAGATGATAAACCCCAAAAGTGAATTGTTCGAGAAGCATCCTGACTGGGCTATCACACTGCCCAATCGCGAAACATACTATTACCGTAACCAACTGGTGCTCGATCTTAGCAATCCGAAAGTACAGGATTTTGTGTTTGGCGTAGTGGATAACATCCTGACAGCGAACCCGGAAGTGGCTTTCTTTAAATGGGACTGCAACTCTCCCATCACAAATATTTATTCTCCCTATTTGAAGAATAAACAAGGACAACTTTATATCGACCATGTACGTGGTATATATAATGTATTGGAACGTATCAAAGACAAATATCCGAACGTACCGATGATGCTTTGCTCCGGCGGTGGCGCCCGTTGCGACTACGAAGCATTGAAATACTTCACAGAATTCTGGTGCAGTGACAATACAGACCCGATAGAGCGTCTGTTTATCCAATGGGGATTCTCACAAATCTTCCCTGCCAAAGCAATGGACGCACACGTAACCAGCTGGAACAAGAAGACAAGCGTGAAATTCCGTACCGATGTAGCAAGTATGTGTAAACTGGGCTTCGACCTCGGACTGAAAGAGCTGAATGCGGACGAACAGACTTTTTGCCAAAACGCAGTTGCCAACTGGACGCGTCTGAAGAAAGTGATTCTGGATGGTGACCAGTACAGACTGGTTTCTCCATACGATGGTAATCACATGTCTGTCATGTACGCCGCACCGGACAAGAACAAAGCAGTGCTTTATACCTACGATATCCACCCACGTTTCGGTGAGAAGCTGCTCCCGGTTAAACTTCAGGGATTGGATGCGAAGAAAATGTATAAGGTGAAAGAAATCAACCTGATGCCGAACTCTAAATCGAATCTTGCTGCTAATGAGAAGACTTATTCAGGAGATTATCTGATGAAAGTAGGAATCAATGCTTTCACTACCAATCAGGCTTTCAGCCGTGTGATTGAGCTGACTGCCGAATAATATTCACCACAGAAGTACGGAGGACACAGCGTTTTATATCATTGATAATAAACAAATTATATGCGCTGCGTCTTCCGTGTTCTCTGTAGTAAAAAAACAATAATCAATTAATCCTCTTCAATCTTTACGGCTGTGCCGTTAGCAGTCACCATCAGCATACTGCCACTACCTCCAACTGTCTCATAATCCAAATCAACACCTATCACGGCATTAGCTCCCATTTGAGCTGCTTGTGCCTCCATTTCCTTCAATGCTGTATCTTTTGCCATACGCAGCACTTCTTCATAAGAACCGGAACGACCACCCACAATATCCCGAATACTTGCAAACAAGTCACGGAATACATTGGCACCTATGATTGTCTCTCCGGAAACTATTCCATAATATTTCACTATTCGTTTTCCCTCAATGATGGGAGTGGTTGTCATCAGCATAGTTTTTTCTTTATTAGTTATCTGTAAGTTATATGTATTTAGTTAGACGCAAGTCCCCCTAAAAAAGTTGCAGCTACACCGTAATTTCTTACGATATAGCTGCGATTAATGTTAAAGAGAGAGAATTTATATAATATGAGCATGGTCTCACGACCCTCCTAATATTCAATGAACATTTTGTTTCTTTACCTATTAGACGCACAAAAGTGCAAATCACTGCACTTGAAGGCATCTTTTTTTAGTTAAAGAATAAAAAAAGCCGCCATCCCACAGGAATAGCGGCTTATATTGTTAGAACATCTTGCTGACGCGTTCAATTCCCGCCACCAATGTATCTATTTCCGATTTCGTATTGTACATGGCAAACGAAGCCCGTACAGTTCCTTCTATACCAAGACGTTGCATGAGAGGTTGTGCACAATGATGCCCCGTCCTCACGGCAATACCCAAACGATCCAGCAACGTTCCGAGGTCGAAATGATGGATATCTCCTACCAGGAAGGAGATGACTGCTCCCCGTTCGGCTGCTTCACCGAATATACGCATCCGGGGAATCTCTTTCAGCCGTTGCAAAGCGTAAGTTGTCAGTTCATGCTCATGGGCTGCTATCTGCTCAAGTCCATGTCCATTCACGTAATCAAGGGCTTTTGCCAGTCCGGTAGTTCCGATATAGTCGGGCGTACCGGCTTCAAACTTGAAAGGAAGTTCGTTGAAAGTGGTCTTCTCAAAAGAGACATGCTGAATCATCTCTCCTCCTCCCTGATAAGGCGGAAGGCGGTCTAACCACTCTTCTTTTCCATAAAGCACTCCGACACCTGTCGGACCGTATATTTTATGGGCAGAGAACACCAGAAAATCAGCATCCAACTCCTGTACGTCCACTTTCATGTGAGGGATAGACTGTGCAGCGTCTATCAGGCAAGGTACGCCGTGCGCATGAGCCGTTGCAATCATTTCTTTCACCGGATTCACCGTACCCAGCACATTCGAAACATGAACCACGCTGACTATTTTCGTTCGTTCGGAAAATAGTTTTTCGTATTCATCCAGCAAGAGTTCGCCTTTGTCATTCATTGGAATCACTTTGATGGCAATTCCCTTTCGGGCAGCCAACAGTTGCCAAGGAACGATGTTACTGTGATGTTCCATCACGGAAATAATCACTTCATCCCCCTCTTCCATAAATTCATCACCAAAGCTGGAAACAAGCAGGTTGATGCTTTCCGTTGTTCCGCGAGTAAAAACAACTTCGTTCGTGCTACGGGCGTTAATAAACTGACGCACCGTTTCACGAGAAGCCTCATGCAATTCCGTAGCTTGTTGCGAAAGATAATGCACACCGCGATGCACATTGGCATTTACGGAATAATATTCATCCACCAACGCATCAACTACCAGACGGGGTTTCTGCGTCGTCGCACCGTTGTCGAAATAAACCAAAGGTTTACCGTAAACCGTACGGTTCAATATCGGAAAATCCTCACGTATCTTTTGAATATCCACGTTTATTAATTATTAGTGGTTACTTACAAATGGCACAGCCCTGACATCTATTCAGCTCGCCACGGAAACGTTTTTCTACCAACAGATGCAGGCGATCTTTCAGTGCCTCCAAACGAATGGTATCAATCACTTCATTGACAAATGCGAACATCAATAACAAACGGGCTTCTTTCTCTGCAATACCTCGTGAACGCATATAGAATAATGCACCCTCATCCAACTGGCCTACCGTTGCTCCATGCGAACATTTCACATCATCCGCGTAAATCTCCAATTGAGGTTGTGTGTACATTCTCGCATCACGCGTAGCACAAAGATTCCGGTTAGTCTGCTGGGAGTTCGTATGTTGCGCATCGGGACGCACCAATACCAATCCGGCAAACGCACCTACCGACTGATCGTCGAGTACGTACTTAAACAGCTCATTACTAGTGCAGTTCGGTACGGCATGGTCGATGCTTGTATGATTGTCTACGTGCTGGTTCTTATCGGCAATTGCCATGCCACAGAGGTTTATCTCGGCTCCTTCTCCTGCCAACAATACTTCAGTGGTGTTGCGGGTAGTACCATTATGCAAAGTCATTCCATTCAACAATACATTGCTGTTTGCCTCCTGCTTTACATACAGGTTGCTGATACGAACGGTGCTTGTATGTGTTTCTTCCAGTTCATACATATCGAATACCGTGTTCTCGCCTGCAAATACTTCAATCACTTGTGTTGCCAGGAAGTTCACGTTATCCATTGCATGGTCACAAATCAGCAGACGGGCTTGCGCGCCATCCTCCAGGATGATTAGTACGCGGCGGTTCACCATGAAGTTGACATCTGCACGCAGGATATTTACCAGCTGGATCGGTTTTTCTACCACTACATTCTTCGGCACATAAAATACAACACCGTCTTGTGCAAAAGCTGTATTGAAAGCAGTCACCCCATCTTTGGAAGTATCTGCCAACTGACCGTAATACTTCTTCACCAATTCCGGATGCTGTCCGGCCACTTCTTTCAAGCTGCCGAAAATCACACCTTCCGGCAGATTGACTTTAGGAAGTGCTCTATTATAAAATGCGTCATTTACCACAAAATACAGGGCGGTACTCATATTCGGCACATCGCACTTAAACACTTCATACGGATTGACCGGAATAGCCAGACGATTCAAGTTTAAACCATAATCCGGTTCAAAATACTTGCTCACATCCGTATATTTGTACTTCTCCATCTTACGGGTCGGAAATCCGAGGCGTTCAAAATCGGCAAATGCAGCTGCACGAGGCGCATTCAGCACTTCGGCGCTATGCTTGCAGATCATTGCTTCCGTCTGTGAGAAGAGGTCTATATATTGTTGTTCAACTATCATAACTTATTATTTGTTATTCTCCTACTTCTTTCTTGATCCAATCATATCCTTTTTCTTCCAGTTCCAGCGCAAGTTCCGGTCCGGCAGTTTTTACGATACGACCTTTATAAAGGACATGTACAATATCAGGTTTGATATAATCAAGCAAACGTTGATAGTGAGTAATAACGATTGTGCTTGTTTCAGGAGTTTTCAGTTTGTTCACTCCTTCCGCAACAATACGGAGCGCATCAATATCCAAACCGGAGTCTGTCTCATCGAGGATGCTCAACCGCGGTTCCAACATGGCCATCTGGAAAATCTCATTCCGTTTCTTTTCACCACCCGAAAAACCTTCATTCACCGAGCGGTTAGCCAACTTATTATCCAGCTCTACCACCGCACGTTTCTCACGCATCAGTTTCAGAAACTCACTGGCTGTCAGCGCAGGCAGACCTTTATATTTGCGTTGCTCATTCACTGCAGCACGCATAAAGTTGACCATGCTCACACCCGGAATCTCTACCGGATATTGGAAACTAAGAAAGATTCCTTCATGGCTACGATCTTCAGGACTCAACTCCAACAGGTTCTTTCCATAAAACGTGACCGAACCTTTTGTTACCTCAAAAGCCGGATTTCCCACCAATACGGAAGAAAGCGTACTTTTACCGGAACCATTCGGCCCCATAATAGCGTGCACCTCACCGGGATTCACCGTCAGGTTAATACCCTTCAATATCTCTTTGCCATTAATGCTGGCATGCAGGTCTTTTATTTCTAACATGATTATATGTACTAATTAATCGTTTCTTTATATATTAATATTTACTTACTATAATAACCTTTTAGAAATTCACGTTTGATATGATACCAGGCTAATTTACAACCTTCAGCAATATATGCTGATATCAAAATTAACAATTTACCTAATGTTTTCATAAAGCAAGTATATTATGTATATTGTAATCTGATATAATGTAGTTTTCTACATTATATCACTATCCCACACTTCCTTCCAACGAGATAGTAAGCAATTTCTGTGCTTCTACCGCAAATTCCATCGGAAGTTTATTCAATACTTCTTTTGCATATCCGTTCACAATAAGCCCGATCGCGTCTTCTGTCGGAATACCGCGCTGGTTGCAATAGAATATCTGGTCTTCACTGATCTTGCTCGTTGTGGCTTCATGTTCCACCACTGCCGTTTCATTGTGAATATCCATATAAGGGAAAGTATGCGCACCACATTTATCTCCCAGCAACAGAGAGTCACACTGGCTATAATTACGGGCATTATCCGCTTTCTCGGCCACACGTACCAACCCACGATAGGAGTTCTCACTATGTCCGGCGGAGATACCTTTACTTACAATCGTACTGCGGGTGTTCTTGCCCAGATGAATCATTTTCGTTCCGGTATCAGCCTGCTGATAGTTGTTCGTTACAGCTACGGAATAGAATTCAGCGGTCGAGTTATCGCCTGTCAGAATACAGGAAGGGTATTTCCAAGTGATTGCCGAACCAGTTTCCACTTGTGTCCAAGATAGTTTACTATCCACTCCCTTGCAGTTACCGCGTTTTGTCACAAAGTTGTATACACCGCCCTTGCCTTCTGCATCGCCCGGATACCAGTTCTGAACAGTGCTGTATTTTACCTCTGCGCGGTCGTGCACAATTATCTCAACGATAGCCGCATGCAACTGATTTTCATCCCGCATCGGCGCTGTACATCCTTCCAGATAAGAAACGTATGAATCGTCGTCCGCCACAATCAGCGTACGTTCAAACTGCCCCGTGTTACGGGCATTGATACGGAAATAGGTGGAAAGTTCCATCGGACAACGTACACCTTTCGGAATATACACGAAAGAGCCGTCAGAAAAGACAGCGGAGTTCAACGCCGCAAAGAAATTATCCCGGTAACCTACCACCGAGCCCATATATTTCTTCACCAAATCGGGATGTTCCCGCACGGCTTCACTGAACGAGCAGAAGATAATTCCTTTCTCCATCAGCGTTTCCTTGAAGGTAGTCTTTACGGAAACGGAGTCCATAACAGCATCCACCGCCATTCCGCTAAGAGCCATCTGTTCCTCCAAAGGAATACCCAGTTTATTAAACGTCTTTATCAATTCAGGATCGACTTCCTCCATGCTCTTCGGTCCTTCTTTCTTCTTCGTCGGATCGGCATAATAAGAAATCGCCTGATAGTCAATTTCAGGGATACGGAGATGTGCCCAAGTCGGCATCTCCAGCGTCAGCCAGTGGCGATACGCTTTCAGGCGAAACTCCAGCAACCACTCCGGTTCGTCTTTTTTCGATGAAATCAGACGAATGACATCTTCATTAAGTCCACGCTCAATGATGTCTGTATGCACCTCTGTGGTGAAGCCGTATTTATATTTCTCCTCCGCAAATTTCCGGACAAACTCATTATCAGTCTTCTTTTCGAGTTCGTCTTTCTGATTGGGTTTCATTTTATTGGGTTCTTCTTGTTGCATCTTTATTCTCTAATATATATTGTTGCGTCATATTCTTCGCAGCAGGGAAAAAGATCCCCGCAAACGTTTCCATCGGATAATATAACAAAGATTCTTCCTTTTTTGTTGCACTAATTAACTTATTATCGCTGTCTACAAACTCTATCGCACCGATCACTACACTCGTTAACAACAGAAACTTAAGTGCTCCCAGCCCACTCCCTAACCAGCGGTTCAGCCAGTTCAGCGAGATTGCTTGCATTGCTTTTGTCAATAACGAAGCTATCAGTACAAAAATCAACGGCACGGCAATCCAAATCATGATAAAAGCCAACACCTGCGCAACTGTCATCGAATCCGTCACTGTCGGGCAAAGTTTCTCCGCCAAAGAGGCATACAAAGCTTTCGCCGCCAACAGCCCGACTATTAACCCCAAAATAGAAGCCAACTGGCGGATAAAGCCTTTTACAAAGCCTACCACCGCTCCGGCGCCTATTACAATAAGGATAATGATATCAATCGTTGCCACGTTGTGATTTATGATTTGTGATTTATGATTTATGTTCCTGTGATTTATGATCGATGATTTATATTTCTGTCAGGTGATAAAACAATAAAGTGGTAAGGTGGTGTCCCATATAAAATAGTACCACATTACCACCCATCTATTGTTGCAACCATTACTTCGCGAATGGCCTTATACCCTTATAATTCATAAATCATAACTCATAAATCATAAAGTCTGTTTCACTTCTATTTCTTCGAATGTCTCGATCATATCGCCTACCTTCATGTCGTTGCAGTTCACCAGACTGATACCACACTCGAAGTTTGTACCTACTTCCTTCACATCGTCCTTGAAGCGCTTCAACGCGTTGATGTTTCCGGTAAAGATGACGATACCATCGCGGATCAAACGAGCCTTGTCGCTTCGCTTCACCTTTCCGGTCTTCACCATTGCACCGGCTACCAAACCCACCTTCGTAATGTTGAATACTTCGCGGATTTCGATAGTTGCCGTGATTTGTTCCTTCAGTTCCGGAGCCAACATACCTTCCATAGCAGCCTTCACCTCTTCGATTGCATCGTAGATGACAGAGTACTTACGGATGTCGACACCTTCCTGTTCAGCCATCTTAGCGGCAGCACCCGAAGGACGTACCTGGAATCCGACGATAATCGCATCCGAAGCGGCAGCCAGAGAAACATCCGACTCGGAAATTGCTCCCACACCCTTATGGATGACATTTACCTGGATTTGTTCCGTAGACAACTTGATTAACGAGTCGCTCAATGCCTCAACAGAACCGTCCACGTCACCCTTAACGATGATGTTCAATTCCTGGAAGTTACCCAAAGCAATACGACGGCCCAACTCATCCAACGTAAGGATCTTCTGCGTACGCAAGCCCTGTTCACGAGCCAACTGTTCACGTTTGTTGGTGATTTCACGAGCTTCCTGATCGCTTTCAACAACATGGAATGTATCACCTGCGGCAGGTGCACCGTTCAATCCCAATACCAAAGCCGGTTCGGAAGGTCCTGCTTCTTTGATGCGTTGGTTACGTTCGTTGAACATAGCCTTCACACGTCCGTAGCTGGTTCCTGCCAGTACGATGTCTCCCACTTTCAGAGTACCGTTAGATACCAATACAGTAGCTACATATCCACGTCCCTTATCCAGTGAAGATTCGATGATGGAACCCGTAGCATTACGGTCCGGATTTGCTTTCAGGTCGAGCATTTCTGCTTCGAGCAATACTTTTTCCAGCAAATCTTCCACACCCATACCTTTCTTGGCAGAGATATCTTGTGACTGATACTTACCACCCCATTCTTCAACAAGGTAATTCATTGCAGCCAGTTCTTCTTTAATCTTATCCGGATTCGCAGTCGGTTTATCTACCTTATTAATTGCAAATACAATAGGTACACCGGCAGCCATCGCGTGATTGATTGCTTCCTTCGTCTGCGGCATCACGTTATCATCGGCAGCCACAATAATGATAGCAATATCCGTTACTTTCGCACCACGTGCACGCATAGCGGTAAACGCTTCGTGACCCGGAGTATCAAGGAACGTAATACGGCGACCGTCTTCCAGTTGCACGTTATATGCACCGATATGCTGTGTAATACCTCCGGCTTCACCGGCAATTACGTTCGCCTTACGGATATAGTCAAGCAAAGAGGTCTTACCGTGGTCAACGTGTCCCATCACTGTAACAATCGGAGCACGCGGTTGCAAATCTTCCGGTGCATCTTCTTCTTCAACGATAGCTTGTGCCACTTCCGCACTTACATATTCTGTCTTGAATCCGAATTCTTCTGCCACCAGATTGATTGTTTCCGCATCCAGACGCTGGTTGATAGAAACCATGATACCAATACTCATACAAGTAGCGATAACCTGATTGACAGATACATCCATCATCGTTGCCAGTTCGTTAGCCGTAACGAACTCGGTCAACTTCAATACCTTGCTGTCTGCCATTTCCTGATCTTCCAGTTCCTGCATACGGTTGGAAGCCATTTCACGTTTTTCTTTACGGTATTTGGACGTCTTGTTCTTACCTTTGGTTGTCAGACGTGCAAGAGTTTCTTTTACCTGTTTTGCTACGTCTTCCTCGCTCACTTCCTGTTTGATAACCGGCTTCTTGAAGCGATCCTTATTATTGTTGTTATTTCTTCTGTTACTATTTCCTTGTCCGCCCTGACCGTTGTTATTACCATTGCCACCTTTACCTTGTATATTAGGTCTCGGTGCAGCAAAGTTGGAAGTCGCAACGTTATTAACGTCTACCTTTTCTTTATTGATACGGTTACGTTTTTTCTTAGCAGCATCTGCGCTTTCTTTCGGACCGTTCTTCACCACTTTAGAATCATCCTTACGGATTTCTTTGATGATGGCTTCCTTCATCAGTTTCTTCTGATCCTGACGGATTTTCTCTTTCTCTTCACGTTCGCGACGCTTCTCTTCCTTCGATTTCTTCTTCGGACGAGTAGACTGGTTCAATGCAGCCAAGTCGATCTGACCGATCACATTGATCTTCGCGCCTAATTCCGGTTGACGGATTTTGAAAACACCATCATCCTCCGGAGCTTTTTCTGCTACCGGGGTTACTTCAGCCTGTGCAGTTTCCACCTTTTTTTCTTCTTTATGTTCTTCCGCCTTCACAGGTGCAGTTTCTACTACCTTCGGCTCTTCTTTTTTCACTTCTTCTACTACTTTTTCAACTTCTACCGGCTTCGTCTCCACTACAGGTTCCGAGACTACTACGGGCTCAACTACCACTGGAGTAGGCTCTACTACAGAAATAGGAGGTATCACCACCTCTTCTTTCTTCACCTCGGGTTCTCTCTTCTCGGGCTCCTTTTTCACTTCGGGTTTAACGACGGGCCGTTCTACAACAGGTACTTCTTGTTTCTGTTCCGGCTCTTTCTCCACCTTTTCAGGTTTACGGCCATTCAGTTTATCCAAATCAATTTTTCCGACAGGTTTAAACTTCGGACGTGCATCCTCAGGTACGACTGTCTTAATCACATCTTCCGACTTCTGTTTCTCCGGCTGCTTTTCGAAGCCTTCAATCGAAACAGACGCCTTATTACGTTCCTTATTCTGACGTTCCTGTATGAAACGCTCCGATTCAAGTCTAAGGTTCTTATCTGTACTAAACTCTTTTACGAGTATAGCGTATTGCTCCTCGCTAATTTTGGTATTAGGATTAGCCTCTACGGTATGCCCTTTCTTTTGCAGGAACTCAACTACCGTCGCGATTCCTACGTTCAAATCTCTTGTAACTTTGTTTAACCTTATCGTCATATTTTAAAATTAATGAATAAATGGAGCTTGTTTAAATGAAGAATTAAGAATGAAGAATTAAAAGTTACGATGTAGTATAACAGAGATAACTTTCATTTTTCAATTTTAAATTCTCAATTTTCTACTGAATTTTCACCTTCTTCTTCAAACTCCGATTTCAAAATGCGTATTACCTCGTCCACTGTCTCTTCTTCCAAGTCCGTCTTTTCAATCAACATCTCACGAGGAGCATTCAACACAGCCTTCGCTGTATCAATGCCGATAGCCTTGATGGCGTCGATCACCCATCCGTCGATTTCGTCTCTGAATTCGTCGAGATAGATATCTTCATCCGCTACATTCTCATCCAACTCACGGAACACGTCGATAGTGTACTCAGTTAACATACTGGCCAGTTTGATGTTCAAACCGCCTTTACCGATAGCCAGCGAAACTTCTTCCGGTTTGAGGAAAACCTCTGCTTTCTTCTCTTCCTCATTCAAACGGATAGAAGAAATCTTAGCCGGGCTTAAAGCGCGCTGTATAAACAATGAGATGTTCGATGTGTAATTGATTACGTCGATGTTCTCATTGCGAAGTTCACGAACAATGCCATGAATACGACTTCCCTTTACACCTACACAGGCTCCTACAGGGTCGATTCTGTCATCGTAAGATTCTACCGCGATCTTGGCACGTTCGCCAGGGATACGGGCAATCTTCTTGATGGTAATCAAACCATCATTAATTTCGGGTACTTCCATCTCGAACAAACGTTGCAGGAAAACGGGAGAAGTACGTGACAAGATAATCTTAGGATTATTATTCTTGTTATCCACGCGGGCAACTACTGCACGGGCCGTTTCACCTTTGCGATAGAAATCGCTCGGGATTTGTTCGGTCTTAGGCAACAGCAACTCGTTTCCTTCATCATCTAAGAGCAACATTTCTTTCTTCCAGATCTGATACACTTCTGCATTGATGATCGTACCTACCTTATCTATATATTTATTATAAATACTGTCTTTCTCGAGTTCCAGAATCTTGGAAGCCAATGTCTGGCGGAGATTCAGGATAGCACGACGTCCGAATTTGGCAAAGATCACTTCGTCAGTCACCTCTTCACCTTCTTCGTAGGAAGCATCAATTTTCTGTGCTTCGCTCAACGAAATCTGCATATTCGGGTTAGTCAAATCTTCATCGGCCACAACTTCACGGTTACGCCAGATCTCGAAGTCACCCTTATCCGGGTTCACGATCACGTCGTAATTCTCATCGGTGCCAAACATTTTCGCGATTACGCTACGGAACGACTCTTCGAGTACGCTAACCATCGTCGTTCTATCGATATTCTTCAGTTCCTTAAATTCCGAAAATGTATCAATCAAGCTGATTGTTTCTTCTTTTTTGGCCATAACTATTTAAAGCTAATTAAGTATTTAGTATATTTTATTTGCTCATAAGTAAAGGTTTCGTCCTCTTCTTGCAGTTTCGGACGTTTTGCTCCTTCTAGTTTTACTTTCTTTTGTACCGCTACCGTAAACTTCTCTTCATCGGCATCTTTCAGTATGCCGGCCAGTTTGCGTCCGTCTTTAGTCAATACCTCCACTTCTTGTCCGATGTGGATATAATACTGTTGCAGTACTTTAAAGGGCTGTCCGATACCGGCCGACCCTACTTCCAGTTCATAATCTTCCTCTTCACGGTTCAGTTTTGACTCTATGTAGCGGCTAAGCTCCACACAATCTTCGATCCAAACACCTTCTGCATGGTCAATTTCGACCACAATTTTGTCATCCGGGCTCACAGTTACTTCTACTAAAAAGTAGTCTTTTCCTTCCAGCCACTCATCTACAATCTGACAAACAGTTTTCTTTTCTATCATTTATTAACTATATAAGAACAAAAAAAGGAGCTTAATTGCCCCTCCACCTTTCATCCGTTTCCGGTTGCAAAGATATAAATAATCTATTCGACTACAAAAGATTAAAGAAAAAAAGTATGAATTAACAGTGCTATATTCGTATCTTTACGCCACAATTCAAAAAATAACGACTATGGCACATCGTCTCAACACAAATAAACAGTTTATGGTAGGTAACGGAATTCTTGCTTTTGCCGTCATTTTTGTCGTGGTTATTTTCGTATATATGAGTATGCGGCTACAACGGGAAAAGCAGGAAGAACGTCATTTCATCGAAAGCTACACGATCAGTCTGGTAAAAGGTTTTGCCGGAGATTCGATTTCTTTGTTCATCAACGACAGTCTTATCTCCAATAAAACCATATCGGAAGAGCCTTACACGGTAGAAGTAGGACGTTTTGCAGAACAAAGCGCTTTATTGATCGTAGATAATAACACAGAATTAGTCTCCACATTTGATCTTAGCGAAAAAGGAGGGGCTTATCAGTTTGAAAAAGAATCGGACGGGATTAAACAATTAGCCAAATAATAAAGACATATCCCCCTATTACGTATCATAACGAACCATCATCAGGAATGTATAAGATTTAGAAGACAGCCAGAAATAGGAGCTTACAAGGCTTTACCCAAGATAGAATAAACTAAGTTCGTGACAATGCGATAGCACTATCTTGGCTGTAAAGCATTTTATATTTCCGTACGATACTTTCTCAATTCTCCCCGCAAGGTCAATGCTTTTCCTTCTGTAAATTGATTAAGTAACACCCAGAATCGTTCGCTATGATTCATCTCGCGGGTATGGCATAATTCGTGCAACAACACGTAGTCTATCAAATGAGAAGGCAGCAAAACCAGGTAATAGGATAAATTAATAGCTTTTCGAGCCGAACAACTCCCCCATCTGCCCTGACTGGAGTTTATTTTCACACTCGAATAGGGCAATCCGCATTGCTTGGACAAGAAGGCTAAACGTGAAGGCAGAATACTTTTGGCATTTCGTCTCAATGATTCTTCAATAGCCTTATGCAACCAGCTTTGCAGTTTCTCATCTGTAAAATCGGCATGAGGCGGACAAACGATCTCCATCACCCCCAGACGGGAATTAGCCAGAAACTGATCTTTCTCGCCCGACACCAAAGATAGTTTAAAATGCTCCGCATCAATCTTATAATTCAAATCAATCAACGGACGAGCGATTTTTTGCCGGGAGGCCAGAAGTTTTCCACGCAAATTCTCGATGGCCTGTTTCACTTCTTTCAGGGTAGTACCGGGAGGAACTGAAACATAAACAGCATCACTCTTGGTACGAAACACAAGACTTCTCGCACGTGAATTGACGCGTATCACCAAGCGCCCTAACTCACCATCTTCTATAATCTTATCCATTATAATCCTCCTATCAACAGCCACAAAAGTAATAAAAAAGAAGACGCTAACGAAAAACTTTATGGAAGATGCAACTTTAGATCAAGTTCCTCCGTCTAACCATTATATCAATCATAGAAAAGCGTAATTATGAAAACAAGTTTATTGCTCGTATTAGTCACGGGAATGTTTCTAGTACTTACTGCCGGCTCTTGCTTGCAGGGAAAACACATCGTAGGCAGCAAGAATTACATCTCCAAAGAAGTGAAAGCCGACCACTTCAATGAAATCAAACTAGTGGGAAGTGCCAACATCAGTTATTGGCAAGACACATGCAGCCATGTCGAAATTCATGGTTCCGACAACATCATACCACTTATTGAAACGTATGTGGAGGGTAGTACATTCATTATAAAATTCAAGAAGAATATCACTATCTGGAAAGGAAAACTGGAAATAAAAGTTTTTGCTCCGGAACTGAATAAGCTGTCGGTCAACGGTTCAGGAAATATAAGATTAATCAATGGGATACAAACCTCTAAAGATATTGAATTCCATATCAACGGTTCGGGCAACATTCAGGGAGAAGGATTCAATTGCCAAAAAATGGCCGTTTCAATTAATGGTTCGGGAGATGTAAGACTACAACAAATAGAGAGTCAGGAATGTCAGGCAAGTATTTCCGGTTCGGGCAATATCAATTTGAACGGCAAAGCCATTCAAGCGAGCTATTCTATTGCCGGATCAGGAAATATTCAGGCTGCCGATTTGCAAGCAGAAAACACAGACGCAAGCATTAGCGGCTCCGGCAACATCAGTTGCTATGCCAGTCAGAAGCTGGTTGCCCGCGTCAAAGGAAGCGGTGATATTGCCTATAAAGGAGATCCTCAAGAAGTGGATGCGCCACGAAAAAATATACGGCAGATCAAATAAAGACAGTTTAAAAGCATAAAAGGGCTACTGCATCACGCGGTAGCCCATTTATTTAGTTAGTTTCATTATAAAAATTTGAGAGAATTGAAAACTTCACAGTTTCGCCTTCGTTGTTGTTTTAATTAAGCACACTAACTATATTATATGTTTAAAGCAAATGAAAATGTCTATTCGTTTATAACTTGCACCTTATGGTTGATCTTCGCCAGGCTATCCGCCAAAACCTGTTCCGCTTTCACATCATTTGAGATAGCGACCGACGGTGCAGTTACTTGTTTACCAATGGTATCCGTAGCCAATACACTTCCATCATCTCCGGAGAAAGAATGTTGTGCCACATTCCCCAAAGAAAGGATGATTGCAATTACGGCAGCAGCCTTGAACAGAGGAATAAAACGACCGGTCAGTGTCAAACGTTTCGCTTTTACTACCGTAGGCTCCACCTCTGCCAGAATACGTGCATCAAAGTCTTCGCCCAGTCCTACTTCCTGCTGAACCTGCTGATAAACAAACAGATTCTTATAGCGAAGCAAATGAGCCGGAACTTCTTCCTTTGCGAAGAAGTCGCGCAATGTTGCTTCCTCCTCAACGGAAGTTTCGCATTGCCAGTATCGCTCGAGGAGCTGTTCTATATCCTTATAATCCATATTCGTCAATTTCTAAATACCTTTGTTTTACTTTTTGTCTGGCTCTGAAGAGATTCACTTTGACTTGTTCCTCTGTCAGATTCAGCAAGGTTGCAATTTTTTTATAGCTTTCACCTTCAATGTCCCTCAGTTGCATGATAAGCCGCTGTTTTTCGGGAAGTTCGTTTACCAGTCTATTAATGATGTTCATTCTTTCATCATGAATCATCTGGTCGTACGGACTGTTTGCATCAGGTTCTTCCTCCATTTCGGGGGTGAGTTCCACGTTTTGAGCTTCTTTCTTTTGACTCCGGTCTATCGCCAGGTTCTTTGCCACTGTCAGGCAATAGGCTTCGACCGATTCAAATTGAGACCACTCATCACGCTTGTTCCACACTCTTATCATGGTATCCTGAACGACATCCTCGGCTTCGGCCCTATCCAGGGTGATTCTGAGAGCCAATCGAAAGAGTTTATCCTTCAACGGCAAAATATCGTTTCGGAAGCTGATTTCTTGCATCTCTATAATAATGACGGGCTAGGATATGAAAAGTTACAGTCGCCCACTACTTTTTTTTGAATTATTTTTTTATTCTCGTTCCTCCAGAGTCGTTAATCGCTGACGCTAAGGTGATTACCACTTCAGAAACTCCTGCATTTATTGCTTCAAAGGAATTTTCCAACTTAGGAATCATACCTCCTTGAATAACGCCATCGGCTACATATTGTTCAAATTCGGCACGGGTGATTTGAGGAATCACACTGTCGTCATCATTCTCGTCACGCAACACACCCTTCTTCTCGAAACAATACACCAATGTCACATCAAACAGAGCCGACAACGCTTTCGCTGTCTCCCCGGCAATGGTATCTGCATTCGTATTCAACATATTGCCGTGACCGTCGTGCGTCAATGGAGCCATCACGGGAACAACGCCTTTATGTATCAAATCCGACAATAAAGTAGCATCCACCTGTTCCACATCTCCCACAAACCCGTAGTCTACTTCTTTCACCGGACGTTTCACCGAACGGATTACATTCATATCCGCTCCGGTCAATCCGAGTGCATTGACTCCGCGTGCTTGCAGACCTGCCACAATGTTTTTATTCACCAATCCGCCGTACACCATCGTTACGACTTTCAACGTTTCGGCATCGGTAATCCGACGACCATTTACCATTTTGCTTTCAATACCCAGTTGCGCGGCAATCTTTGTTGCCGAACGACCGCCACCATGAACCAACACTTTATGTCCGTCAATAGCGGCAAAGTCATTTAACAACTGACGAAGGGTGGCTTCCTCTTCTACGATTTTGCCACCCACCTTAATAACTGTTAGTTTTTCTCTCATTTCTTGATTTCTAATAAGTTCACCGAATGGAGAATCCGGCTCCGGCACCCTGCCGGTTATTCCAAATAAGTATATCCGTAAAGCCCCGAACGATAGTTGGAAAGGAATTCTTTTCCTTCTTCCAAGGAGATTTTTCCTTCTTTCACTGATTTCGTCACCCAAGTTTCGAGCGTACGTACCAGCTTCTTCGGATTGTACTGCACATAGTCCAATACCTCCGCTACCGTTTCTCCGTCGATAATCTGTTCGATATTATATCCTTTCTCGTTCACCGAAACATGCACGGCGTTCGTATCACCGAACAAATTATGCATATCTCCTAAAATCTCCTGATAAGCACCCACCAGGAATACAGCCACATAATAAGGTTCTGTTTTCTTCAGTGCATGTACAGGCAGATAATGAGCCACGTTACGGGTAGAGATAAAGTTGGCAATTTTGCCGTCCGAATCACAGGTTATATCTTGCAAGGTAGCCGAACGCTCCGGTTTTTCATCCAATCGCTGAATAGGCATGATCGGGAATATCTGGTCAATTGCCCAAGAGTCAGGAAGTGACTGAAACAGCGAGAAGTTACAGAAATATTTATCGGCAAGCAGTTTGGACAATCCACGGAATTCATCGGGCGCATGCTTCAAACCGGCGGCAATCTGATTAATCTCACGTGTAATAGACCAATACAGACGCTCGATTTGTGCGCGGGTTTTCAGATCCACGATTCCATGACTGAACAAGTCCAATGCTTCCTCCCTGATCTGCTGCGCATCGTGCCATGCTTCCAACATCTTGTTCTGATTCAGCGAATCCCAGATTCCATATAACTCCTGCACCAATTCGTGTGCATCCGGAGCAATTTCCTCCTCGTCATCCCATTCGGGTAAAGTAGCGGTTTCAAGAACTTCAAAAATGAGAACAGAATGGTGTGCCGTCAATGCACGTCCACTTTCCGTTATGATATTCGGGTGCGGGATACCATTTTTATCGCTCACGTCTACCAGCGTAGAGATAGAGTCGTTTACATATTCCTGAATGGAATAGTTTACACTACCTTCGCTATTGGACGAACGGGTTCCGTCATAATCCACTCCCAATCCACCGCCAATATCAACAAACTCCACCTTAAAGCCCATTGAATGGAGCTGCACGTAAAATTGTGAAGCCTCACGCAAAGCCGTTTTTATACGACGGATCTTCGTCACCTGACTACCGATATGGAAATGAATCAGCTTCAGACAATCTTTCAAGCCTTTGCTCTCCAGAAAATCGAGCGCTTCGAGAAGTTCGCTGGAAGTCAAGCCAAACTTGCTGGCATCTCCTCCCGACTCTTCCCACTTTCCGCTACCGGAAGAAGCGAGTTTGATACGTATACCGATATTAGGCTGCACATTCAGCTGTTTTGCCATTTTTGCTATCAGCTTCAGTTCGTTCATCTTCTCCACAACGAGATAGATACGTTTACCCATCTTTTGAGCAAGCAGAGCCAGTTCAATATAACTTTCGTCTTTATATCCGTTGCAAACAATCAATGAGTCAGAGTCCGTATTGACCGCAATCACCGCATGGAGTTCCGGTTTAGAGCCGGCTTCCAGTCCGAGATTGAACTTCTTTCCGTGGCTGATAATTTCTTCCACCACAGGGCGCATCTGGTTGACCTTAATCGGATAAATAATAAAGTTCTGGGCTTTATAACCATACTCCTCGGCTGCCTGTTTAAAGCAGGATGACATCTTTTCAATACGGTTGTCCAAAATATCCGGGAAACGCACCAGCATGGGAGATGCCACATCACGCAATTGTAACTCATCGACCAGTTCTTTCAAATCAACGGATACTCCATCTTTACGAGGTGTAACAACGACATGACCTTTGTCATTAATACCAAAGTACGAGGTACCCCAACCTGTGATGTTGTAGAGTTCCTCAGAATCTTCAATACGCCACTTTCTCATTTTCTGTTATTCAGTGTTTTTAGTAAATAATTGGACGGCAAAAATACGGATTAATCTACATGTTGGCAATTAATTGGACATTAATTGTTTCAAACGGTCCATATAACCACTATTTCCGTTGCGGGCGTCATAGCGAAGTGCCAGCTCTTCCGCCTGCTGATAGAAATAATTGCGAAGCTCACTGACCTGATAAATTCCGTCCGGACGATAAAGAGGGAATTCCTCCGGCAACGACAAGGAGACTTCCGGACGGGTCTCATACTTCAAGGCCTCTACCATATCGCAAGAGAAGCGATATTTCTTCAACGTATTCGTACGCAAGCTCCAACCGATGCACCGCTCGGCATACTCCCAGCCTCTTTCCGGCTTCGTCATTATATTATAAGCAATAAACAATCCCAAGTAAAGCAAAAGATATTCATCCTTTTCTCTTCCCAGCAATGCTTCTTCGGCGCGTGCACACATATCGGCGGCAACCTCCGGTTTGCCAGCTTTCTGTGCATAATAAGAAAGCTTCAAGTAAGCCCGCAAATTGGCTTCATAACAGGTGACCTGCTTATTAATCAATGGCTGCGCCCGGCTGTAAGCCTCATCAAACTGCCCTGTTTCCAGATAATAATCCAGCATAAAATTCAGTTCGCAAGCCTCACACGACTGATCGTCTATCTTTTCATTCAACATCTTGTCAATATATTCTTTCGCCTTGTCATACTGGCGCATCCAAATACATTCCACAGACCAGCGGTGATAATAACTCCGCAAAGAATATCCATTCCGGAGAATACGGGTTTTATAATCCTCACCGATCGCTTTCACCTGTTCCATCGGAATTTCCGGCAGATCGAACGTACAAGCCCAGATCCATTTATATTTCCACAACAAGTCATCTTCTTTGATTACATCCTTGTGATTCTCGTAATCATCCAGGATTTTAGAGAACACTGTAATCTCTTCCGCATCTGCCGAAAGAAGATTCAGTTCATAGATAAGATCCAGTCTCAACTCCGTAGCCCATTCCACATCTTCGTTCTCATCAGCGATGCGGATAGCTTCTTTCAATAGATTGGCTTTTTCACGGGGATGCAGGCTGTCATTCTGTGTCTGCAACAGCAGTTTTTGTATTTCAAGTGTGTATCTCATACTCTTTTTTTTAATTCAGGAAATTTATAAAATCATTCATTTTCGAAGTCATCAGTTCGCTAAGCGAACGGTTGAAAAGCTCCATTTCTTCACTGTTCACCGGATATTTACCTTGCAGAAGCGATTGTACATACAATATATGCACCACATGCTGAAACAATTTATTGTCTCCCTGTATTTGCAATAAAGTCTGCACCATTTCGTTATCCGCATTAAAAGTGAGTGTCGGTGGAATCTGCTTGGCAGTATTCACAGCCCCCAATACAGCCGCCAACGGATTATTGGCACTTTTAGCTACATTCTCCTTTTCCTCCGCCACAAAGATTACCGGAATATCCACCGGAGTAAAATGTTTCAGACGGCAGACACAGCCAAACCGCTTCAATAGCTCGTTCGCTTTCATTTCAAAAGCCTGAAACTCTTTATTCGCCTCCACTTCGCCAAACTGTTCCAGCAACCGTGAAGGAGATATTTCATCCAACGTAAGTTCCGGATTCAGACGGACATACTTTTTCAACAAAGTTTCATCAAAAGTGTAAGCAGCATTCACCACCAGCCATCCTTGCGCTCCGGCTATACGACGCACCTGACGGAAATCTTCCAGATTCTTGGTATAGCATATCACATTACTTGCCGAACGAATACTTCCAAAACCACGCAGCCCCTTATTTGTTTCAAAAGGAAGGTAATCCATAAACAAACGGAGCAGTTCATTATCTTCCGAAGCAATCGCCTTGATATGGAAGTGATGAACATCCAAGATCCGGTTGAACATGGCTCGGTCATTCTGCACCAATCCCCGCAAATAATCCTTGATAGCTATCCCGATCTCTTTCCGTGCATCCTTCAACTGGTCATTGCTCACCAAAGATTCGCGGGAAGCAGTAGACAGCAATCCGTCCGCATTCACCAGACAACGGATAAAGAAAGCCCACGGCGGCAACAGATTACAATCGTCCTCACTCAACAGCATACGTTTAAGGTAGACCTTATGGGAATTGCGTACTGAAAATTGTGTGCGGAAAGGCAAAACATAAAGTACCCCTTCTACCTTACCACTGTCAGTATAAATCCGGAAAGCATCAAGAGCAGACGACTGAAATACTTTTGCCCCATAATCCAGCAGTTCTTTGCGAGTCGCCTTCGGGTCAAGCCATACGGGCGAAGGCGTATTTACCAATTCCTCTTCTCCCTGATAATGCAGATAGATAGGATATGGCAACACTTCCCCATAACTGACCAGTATCTTCTTAAACGTTTCATATTCAAAAAGATGCATCCAGTCTCCTTTCGGATGCAACACCACCTGCGACCCGATAGGCCGTTCTTCGTCCGATAAAGTCAGCTGATACGTCCCATCCACTTTGCCACACCAGCAAACAGGCTGTCCGCCCATTGCCGAACGACTCTCCACGGTGATTTCATTAGTCACCACAAAACAAGATAACAATCCGATACCGAACCTTCCGATAAAATCGTCCGCATCGGGAGTATCCCGTTTTGAACTCTCTCCGATAACCGTCAGAAAGCGATAAACTTCCTCCTCTTTCAGTCCGATTCCATTATCCCTGAACACCACCGTTTTGTCCTCATTCAGAAAGACATCAATGCGTCCGTTGTAATTCTCGTCGATATTGCGTAGTGCCGTGATGGCATCTACGCAATTCTGCAACAATTCGCGAACAAAAGTATTCGGGTTACTATAAATGTGTTCTGATAACAGGGCAATCATACCTTTAAGATTGACCTGAAACAGATTATTCCCTTCTTTTTCCATGTTCCTCTTTTACTTTCTCCTCCTTCCGGTAATTTTAAGAGCTTTCTCATTGCCATTCTCTGCGGCCTTTTCGAACCACTCCATTGCAATTTCATCGTTTTCTTCCACGCCTTTGCCCGTCAGATAGGCATTTCCAAGTTCAAATTGCGCTTTGTCGCTATTCTTTTCGGCAGCTTTCAGCAACCATTGCACCGCAGTTTCCGGATCAGGAGTACAACCTTCACCATACATCATCATCTTACCAAGATAATAAGTCGCAGCAATATTTCCATTCCCTGCCGCATCCGTAAACCATCGGTAAGCTTCGGCATAGTTCTGTTTCACGCCTACTCCGTTGTAATAGCAAAGTCCGGTACGATACATACTCGTCGTATTTCCATTATCCGCAGCCAGCGTATAATATTTAAAAGCTTCCGTTTCATTATCTTCCACTCCGATACCCATTTCATAACAGATACCCAATCCTTCGCTATACCACTCGTATTCGGCAGCTTTCTTGAAATAGGCAAAAGCCTTTTCCGATTCGTTCAGACTGTCATAATCATACAGGTAATACTCACCCATACGCAACATTGCCATTGGAATTTCGTTGGCCACAGCCTTCTCATACCATTCCATAGCCTTTTTATTGTCTTCCAAACAGGGACCGCAACCAAAGAAATAATAGTCTCCCATCTTAAACTGGGCATAACCATAGTCCTGTTCAGCAGCTTTCATCATATACTCCACAGCCTTTTGCGGATTTTCTTCCACGCCATTGCCATTTTCATAAGCCAGGCCCAGCTCTGTCAAACAACGGGACTCTTCCTTCTCCGCCCCTTTGCCGAACCATTCGAGTGCCTTATCCCAGTCTTCTGCCGTTCCGATTCCTTCTTTATAGCAGCGTCCCAGAGCAAAGATCGCATCATTATCATCCGCTTCTGCCGCCTTTGTATACCAAGCGAACGCCTCTTCCGGTTTTGCTTCGCCAAGAACACCTTTTTCCATATAAAGACCAGAACGGAACATCGCATAAGGATAACCCTGTCCGGCAGCCCTACTAATCAGTTCAAATGCCTTTTCATAGTTCTTCTCCACTCCATCGCCATTCTCATACAAGAACGCCAGTTCTACAAGAGCAAAGCAGGAACCCAGTTCGGCTGCTTTTTCATAACATTCTCTCGACTTATCGGCATCTTTTACACCGCTGTATCCATTAGCCAGGTAAAGCGCCATCCGACAATATCCGTCGGCATTGTTCAGCGAAGCTGCCTTTTCATAATACTCTAACGCCTTCACATAATCCGGTTGTTCAGACAAGAAGCCACGCTCATACATCCAGCCTAGACGATAAGCTGCATTTCCCGAACCCAACTCAATAGCCTTCTCCAACAATTCTTTCGCACGATTCATGTCCTCTTCCACCAATTCACCGTTGAAATAGACATTAGCCAGTCCTTCTATACCTTGTATATAGTTATCTTCCACGCAACGGTTCAGACACATCAGTCCACGTTCCACGTTCTTATATTCATCATTATACAGGTAGATCAGCGCCAGTTCATACGCACTGTAAGATTCACAATAAAGCATCCCCTTTTCCAGCCATTCAATAGCTTTCGGCATATCCAGCCATTCTTCTTCCTGATAATTATATCCCAGGAAGTTAGCGGCAGACCACACCCCTGCATGCCAGGCTTTTTTCCAAAGTTCAAAGCCCAGTTCTTTCGGTTTATTCAGTTCCGGATAACGGAAATAAAGGGTAGCCAGATTTTTAAGACTATAAAGATTGGGAACTATCTCCAGAGACTTTTCGTAGTAAGCAGCTTCCTCTGCCACACTGCCTTCCGCCCTGTCGAGCGCGTCTCCCAGTGCTGCATATACATGAGCACGCAAACGTTCTCCTTCAGGCAGTTCGGCAAGCAGGTCATGACGCATCTGCGATGCTTTCGCTTTATCGCCTGTAAATTCTTCGACAAAAGCACGATAATGTTTTCCCCATAAAATAGCTTCGGGAGAAGTGAGAGCGGCAAAACGTCGTTCGCCCTCTTCTTTATTTTGTTCGCAATAGAATCCCATGTATAGCCAATAGGCAACAGTTGCTTCCGCTTCAGCCCAACCCATATCGGCAGCCTTTTCGTAATACGGAAACAAATAACTCATATCCCGCTTTCCATAACGGGCTTCAGAATATTGCGCACCTTTCTGTGCCCATCCCGCACCGCTAAACACAGCTACACGGTCACATACCTGTATCACCTTCTCCCACCAGAATTCATATTCTTCTGCGTTGAGATCGACCTCTACGTTACAGTCAAAAGCACTGAATATCAGTTCAAAAAAATCTTCTGTTAATTTCTCGTCTTCTTTTGTGTCCAAAGCATATTCACATACAGCCAATGCTTCCCACCAATTTTCCGCATTTAATAATGAGGCCGGTGTATACTGTGGAAACCATACTCTTGCAGGCTGTCCGGATGCTTTAATTCTAGCGGATAACTCTCCAAATTTCTCTTTTAAAATTTTCATGATATAGACTTTACCTTAATTTTGTGTTATTAGTCAATAAAAAAATCTCATAACGAGTGCAAGGTACTAATATTGACTGAATGAACAATAAAGAGTATCAAAAAAATAAAGTCTGATATACAATTTAGGCACAGATTATAATCCGAGAAGTTGTTGCAAACGTTGCACTGATGTTTCAATCTGCCAACGGTCTTCCAATTCATCTGCATTAAAGATATATTGTGCCTGGTGATAAAAAGGCGCGCGTTTCTCAAGCGCCTGAACGATGAACGCTTTCAGTTCGTCATCCTCTTTCCCCTGAAGAATAGGGCGTTGCTGTTTAGCCACACGCAAGCGTCTGAACAGCACATCCGGATGCACATCGAGAAAAACCGTCTTTCCGGTCCGGTTCATAAAGTCCATATTATCAAAAAAACAAGGCGCTCCACCTCCCGTCGAGATGACCACATTCTCAAACTCGGCTACTTCATGAAGCATATTCCGCTCCAGTTCCCTGAATCCTGTTTCGCCTCGTTCAGTGAATAATTCTCCAACGGTTTTGTGAAAACGCTCTTCGATATACCAGTCCAGATCAACGAACGGTATATCCATCTGCCGGGCAAATGCTTTACCCAGCGTGGTTTTTCCGGCACCCATATAGCCGGTAAGGAAGATACGAACCATAAATGACTAATTTTGCTCACAAAATTAATCATTTAATGAAGAATGAAGAATGAAGAATGAAGAATTTTAGCCATTATGCCATCCAATTCTTCATTATTCATTCTTCATTCCCGATTTATTTAAAGATTCTCACCCGTTCTTCAAGCGGCTGAAATTCTTTTTCACCCGGTTTGCCAATAGGAAGTCCGAACGGCATTTCCGCAATCAGATGCCAATGTTCCGGCAAGTTCCATGCACGGCGCACTTCTTCATCAATCAACGGGTTATAGTGTTGCAGCGATGCTCCGAAACCTACATCCTCAAGCATCACCCAGATAGCCAGCTGGTGCATGGCAGAAGTCTGCAATGACCATCCCGGGAAGTTCTCCTGATAAGACGGGAAAGCCTCCTGAAGTCCTTTCACTACCTTTTGATCCTCAAAGAACAGTACAGTTCCGTAGCCACAGGCAAAGGAATGATCTATCTTCTCTTCTGTCTTTGCAAAAGCTTCAGCCGGTACAATCTTCTTCAATGCATCTTTCACGATCTGCCACAGTTTCTTATGAGATTCTCCCAACAGGAGCACCACACGTGTAGTCTGTGAATTGAATGCTGACGGTACGTGACGCACGGTCATATTAACGATACATTCGATCTCCTGATCGGATATAGGTGACTGATTAGTAATTGAATAGTAAGTCCGACGTTGTTTCAAAGCTTCACTAAAAGATCTTTCCATCATAGTTCCTTTCTTATTTTATATTCTTAAAACTCTCTTTTTTTTATAACAAGTATCCCCCCTAACTTGTTCAGTTAGAGAATATATTTGTACCTTCGCAGCGTCAATTCATTGACTATCTAAATTTATCGTCAGAAAAATGGCAAAACAGAAATTTTATGTCGTATGGGAAGGCGTCATACCCGGAATTTACACTTCCTGGACAGACTGCCAGCTTCAAATCAAAGGATACGAAGCTGCCAAATACAAATCATTCGATACGCGCGAAGAAGCGGAACGCGCGCTGTCAATGTCTCCATACGCTTATATCGGCAAAAATGCAAAGTCTAAAGCAGGAGGTTCCAAACCTTCGTCAGATACTTTACCCTCTTGCGTGATCGACAATAGCCTGGCAGTCGATGCAGCCTGTAGTGGCAATCCGGGACCGATGGAGTATCGTGGAGTACACATTGCCAGCCGGCAGGAAATTTTTCATTTCGGCCCGATGAAAGGCACGAATAATATCGGCGAGTTTCTAGCCATCGTACACGGGTTGGCGTTGTTGAAGAACAAAGGTTTCGACATGCCTATTTACAGTGATAGCGCCAATGCGATCAGCTGGGTACGACAGAAGAAGTGCAAAACCAAGCTCCCCCGCACTCCGGAAACGGAAGAACTGTTTTTATTGATCGAACGGGCAGAAAAATGGTTGCGGGAAAATACATATACCACTCGTATCCTGAAATGGGAAACGAAAGAATGGGGAGAAATTCCGGCCGACTTCGGCAGAAAATAAAAGAACATAAATTTCAATCATAAGAAAAGATGAAAACATTGACTTCAAACAAAGCTTTCTGGCTGTTATTAGTCATTTGCGTAGTTACTATCCTGCCTTTCCTCGGCTTGTCGGAATACCACACGAAAGGTGAGCCTCGCGAAGCTATTGTTTCCTATTCCATGCTGGATAGCGGAAACTGGATCTTACCCAGAAACAACGGAGGAGAAATGGCTTACAAACCGCCTTTCTTCCATTGGAGCATCGCTGCTGTATCAGCAGTAGTGAACGGAGGGCAAGTCACAGAAATGACCTCCCGCCTGCCGTCCGCCATCGCCTTGATTGCCATGACTCTCTGCGGCTTTCTGTTCTTTGCCAAAAGAAAAGGAGTGCAACTGGCGTTATTGGCTGCCTTTATTACCCTGACTAATTTCGAATTACACCGGGCCGGAGCCAACTGCCGGGTGGACATGGTATTGACAGCGCTCACCGTTGGCGCTCTATATTGTCTCTACAGATGGTATGAGAAGGGGCTCAAAGGTATTCCCTGGCTGGCCATTCTCCTGATGAGTTGCGGAACACTGACTAAAGGACCGGTAGGTACTATCATTCCATGCTTAGTTGTAGGCATATTCTTGTTGCTCCGAGGTGTCAACTTCTTCAAGGCATTCCTGCTGCTTTCCGCCTGGGCTATCCTTTCTCTCATCCTGCCTATCTGCTGGTATGTAGCTGCTTACCAACAAGGTGGAGAAGAATTCCTCGCATTAGTGATGGAAGAAAACCTCGGCCGTATGACGAATACCATGAGTTATGATTCATGCGTGAACCCCTGGCACTATAATTTTGTGACCTTGTTTGCCGGATATGTTCCCTGGACACTGTTAGTCGTACTTTCTCTGTTCAGCCTGACTTACCGTAAGTTCAATATCCAGCCAGCCGCTTGGTGGAAACGTTTCACTGCTTGGATAAAGAATATGGATCCGGTAGATTTATTCTCTTTCACCAGTATTGTCGTCATCTTCGTTTTCTACTGCATTCCGCAGAGCAAACGCAGCGTCTATCTGATGCCTATCTATCCTTTCATTGCTTATTTCCTTGCCAAATATCTATTTTATCTGGTCAAGAAGCAATCCAAAGTCATCAAAGTATATGGAAGTATTCTTGCGGTAATCAGTCTGTTGCTGTTCACTTGCTTCATTGTGTTAAAATGCGGGCTCATCCCTGAAACAATCTTCCACGGCCGTCACGCACAGGACAACATTAATTTCATGCGCGCCATACAGAATATTAGCGGAGCAGGAGCCTTGTTGCTGGTTGCCGTTCCTACCATCCTCGGTATCTACTGGTGGTTCTATCAACGGAAACATGCATTGAGCAACCGCTTCCTGTATGCCCTCGTCGTGCTTACCATGGGATTATACCTTGCATTGGACGGTGCTTATCAGCCGGCAGCATTAAATTCGAAATCCGTCAAATTCATCGCTGCAGAGATCGAAAAGATTGCGCCGGAAAGCGAAGGAACTATGTACGAATTCATTGAAGAAAGTCTGCATGCAGCAGGTGACCCTGTACATTACTTCGAGATTAATTTCTACCTGAATAACCGTCTCGACAACTTCTACCAAAAACGTCCTGCCAAAGGTTTCTTGTTGATCGGCACCAATGACGCAGAGAAATATCTTCCTGAATTTGAGAAAGAGGGGTATCAGTTCGAACAGGTTTACGAATCTCCTAAACGAGTGCTCCGGCAAATAGCCAAAGTATACAAGTTCATTAAAAACGAACAGCCTGAAAAAACCGAAACTACTCCTATTGTTGAGTAAAAGGGACAGAATTTACCGTTTTTCCATGCTTCACAAGGAACTCTGCCGATTGGAGCATGGAAAAACTATATTCTTTTAAAGGCAAAAAGCGATCATCCATCGGAACGGCTTTCAATTTGCCATTGTCTATATGATAAGTAAATTCCTGCTGCGTCTCGTAATTATAAAGATACAATAACGTATCATTGCGTCCCACAATCATATTGTCGGCAGTATAAAACATACAGGGACGTTCTTCTTTCAGCAAATCCACTCCAAAATTATTCTGTAGATAATCAATATTCAACAGCCCCAATATCGTAGGCTGTATATCTACCTGACCTCCAAAAGTGTTTTTCTCTTCCGGATGAATACAGCTGGAGTAAATCATCAGCGGGATATGGTTATAAGATTCCGGCAGCTCACATTCGGCGTCTCCCACCAATTTGCCATGATCTCCTTCCAACACAAATATCGTATTATCAAACCAGGGCTGTTTACGTGCCTCTTCAAAAAACTTACGCAAAGCCCAATCCGCGTACTCAACAATCTGCGTCTCGGGTTCACTCGTTTTCGGATGGAAAAAAGGAGGTATCACATACGGCGGATGATTGCTGATGGACAGCAAAGTAGCAAAGAAAGGCTCTCCGGTGGCAGCCCGCTGATTCAATACCGGAATTGCATAGTCATACAGGAAATCATCCTGTACTCCGAAGCTATTCACAACCTTATCAGCCGGATAATTTTCTTGTGAGAACACTTCATCATAGCCGTTTGTCCGGAAAAAAGCGTTCATATTATCATACTGCCCTTCGTGCGTCATAAAGAAAAGGTTATAATAACCGTTTTCTTTCAGGACAGTAGGCAGTCCCGAATAGCGGGGAATGACAGAGCCTTTCATGAGGTTTCGTTTCATCATCGCCGGGAAAGAATATAAGGTGGCATACAAACCATGATTCGTATGGATTCCTGCCGAATAGAAATTACGGAAGCTAATAGAACGGGTATACAGACTATCCAGGAAAGGAGTCAGCGTTTCTGATTGCCCGAAATGCTTCATCAGTTTACTGGACATGGATTCCATCATAATCAGTACAACATTGGGGCGACCTTGCTGCACACTATCTGCTTTTGAAGCATGTCTGTACACAGCCAACGGTGAGACGGCTACCTCTCCCTGACGGTTGAGCAGAGCTTGCGCCTTAGTTATGGCTTCCTGCTCATCCATCAGATGCAAGTATTTATTTTCAGGACGCATATCATCCATCACACTCGTCAACAGATTAAAAGTCGGACTTACTCCCAATTGATTCAGAAAAGCATCCTGACAGAAATATGCCGCACTCACTTTGATCGGATTATAACCTGTACGCCCCCGAATTCCAAAGATGCAGAGGCCGATCAGACAAGCTCCGACCAGAAGCACAACTCCTCTCTTCCAAAATGGGAACGAAGCGGAAATGGTAAGGCTACGACGATGGAAATAACGCGACAGACAGACAAGCCATACTATGAACCCGGCCAAGAAGAGCAGGAATAATCCGATGGACAAGTAATAGGCACTTTCTCCCAATATCATTCCGGCGGTAGTTCCTGCATAACCGAACCATTCGAATATAGAAGAATTGATATGCTTAAAGAAATAGGCAAAGTAGGGTATGTCCGACGCACTGATTAAATAGACCAGTCCATAAAACACACTGAAAAAGATTGTGAAGAAACGGAACAATGCTTTCCCATAGTAGTTGCAGACTCCACACACCACCGCAATTGCCAGCGGCAACAGAAGTATGTAACAACCGATCACATTATCAAACCAGACACCATGCACAAAAGCAAGCATTGAAAGGCTCTTATCCGACAAGGCTTCAGAAGTCAATTGATGATAGGATGAGATAAAAAGTACCAGGCGAAACAGTCCTGCGATCAGCAAAGCCGAAACATGTATTGTGAGTATATATACAATAAGATTTAGAAAACGTTTCATAATAGCCTTTTCTTTTTATGAATTAAATGAAAGAGATTTAATAAAATTATTTTCTCCCTTTGTAGATATAAACGAAATGAAGAATTAGGAAATTGATAGGTACTACAATTATCATCACCAGTATCGGCGCCAGAAGTTCGCCTGCCCCTATCCAAAGGAAGAGATTCAATAAACCAATCTCAAGCAGATAATTAATCAGATGACTAAAGCCAAACCCAACCGCATTGCGAGACGAGGGCTTGGAACGAAAAGTAAAAAAGGTAGTCAGGAAATAATTGCAAATAAATCCGACGGCATAACCTGCCGTAAAAGAGATATTGGCGTTTGCAACCAGTAAAACCAGACAATACACTCCGTAATGAATAGCCGAGGATACAGTGCCGACAACTCCGAAACGAACGAATTGCCAGAACTTATCCCGCCAGTCCGGATGCCTGTCAAATATAGCTTTACTTATCTTGGTCATCGTATAGTACTTCTTCCACATTATAGAGCGGACGACGTTTTACTTCTTTATAGATTTTCCCAATATACAACCCGACAGCTCCTATTGACATTAGAACAATTCCACCGACAAACCAGACAGACAACATCAAAGATGCCCAGCCATGCTCTGCCGTACCCGAAATTAAAGAATACAATACATAAATTCCTATCAGTATACTGATAAAAACAAATATAATTCCCAGATAAACAATACCGTAAATAGGCTTCACCGAGAAAGAGGTTATTCCGTCCAAGGCCAGGCTGAACATCTTTCTTACTGTATATTTGGAGGTTCCGGCTGTCCGTTCCCGGATTACGTCATCTACCGTAGTAGAAGGAAAACCCAGCAATGGGATAATACCACGCAAATAGACATTACGTTCTTGATAATGAGACAGCTGTTCCAGTACTCTCCTACTCAAAAAACGGAAATCCGCATGATTGTAGATTGTCTCTACTCCCATCCGGTGCTGTAATTTATAAAAAGCGGTTGCGGAAAGACGTTTCAGCATCGGATCTGCCTGGCGGGATACTTTCACCCCGTATACGACATCATATCCTTGTGTATAAGCATCGATCATCTCCTCAATCGCATTCAGGTCATCCTGCAAATCGGCATCAATGGTAATAACGGCATCACTCCAGTCTTTAGCGGTCATCATACCGGCCATGATGGCATACTGATGTCCTACGTTGCGAGCCAGGTTCATTCCTTTTATATATGGATTCGTCCGGTGCAGTTGTTTAATAATGCTCCATGTACGATCTTTACTGCCATCATTCACAAAAAGCACAAAACTGTCGGCGCTGATCTTTTTTTTCGCCACCAAGTCATCAAACAAAGCTGTCAAACGGGTGGTTGACTCTTCCAACACTTCCTCCTCATTATAGCAGGGGGATACAATAGCCAATTTAATCATTGTTCGTTCGGTTTATTTAGTTCAGCCAGTTTTATCTGCGCAAACTCCGAGTAAGTCATAAAAGGGTAGCCTTTTTCTTTCAGGTTGCGAATAAGCATATCCAAACGTTCCTCCATTCCTTTACCGGAATGGTTGCGGATGATAAAAGGCATTTTAAATTCAGGGTGTTCACCCAACGGATAAAACTCCCATGGGTGGAAATAGGTCACAAAATATCCGTCATGTTTCAACACCCGGTTTACCAGGCTTTGATAAAGCCACATCGGCAGATTATGACAAGACAACCAAAATAGTGGGAAACGAATCCATGGAGTTACAGAAGCCGGGATTTGAAGTAGTTTGCCTATCATAAAGCAGGTACGCGGCTCTGATAAATGCATATATCTTCCGGGGATAAATGCGGGATTCAATGAGGAGTTGTACACATACCCCATTCGTTCAAGTTCCGTATCTGATACGGGAAACATACGCGGTTGGCGATAGCCTTCTATCGTTCTGCCGGTAAGACGTTCCAGAATTTCTTTTGAACGGCTGACATCTGAAGCCTGCGGCTGCCAATGGTCACATCCATGCGCAGCCACTTCATGTCCTTCGTCCATAATGCGCCGCATCACCTCCGGCGCATTTTCTGCAAAATTGCTTGTACAGAAGAAGGTAGCTTTCACCCCGTTTTTTTTCAGGCAGTCCAGTATCCGGTTCGTACCATAGACTGATACTTTCATCGCTTCATCCAACGGAAAGTCTACGCCATGTTCACGAGGTACATCAAATTCTTCTGTATCAAAACTTAATAATATCATTGCATTATCAAAAAATTACAATTGCCGCATTACAGTTGTTGCATATCATGCAGGCGTTTGTAATAGCCGTTTAATTCTATAAGTTCCTCATGCTTACCACGTTCTACAATCTCTCCTTCATACAACACGCAGATTTCATCTGCATTCTTAATAGTAGAAAGACGATGGGCAATAGCAATCGTCGTACGTGTTTTCATCAAACGTTCCAACGCTTCCTGCACGAGACGTTCTGATTCGGTATCCAATGCAGAAGTAGCCTCATCGAGAATCAGAATCGGAGGGTTCTTCAGGATGGCACGGGCGATACTGATACGCTGGCGCTGACCACCGGACAGTTTTCCACCACGGTCACCGATATTCATATTATATCCTTCCGGTTTCTCCATAATGAAATCATGCGCATTGGCAATCTTTGCTGCCTCTACCACTTGTTCCATTGTCGCATTCTCCACACCAAAAGCAATGTTATTGAAGAATGTATCATTAAACAAAATAGCTTCCTGGTTTACATTACCAATCAGACTACGCAAATCAGCAATACGCACGTCGCGGATGCTCGTTCCGTCAATGGTAATATCACCTTCCTGTACATCATGGTAACGTGGCAACAAATCGACTAAGGTAGATTTACCGGAACCTGACTGTCCAACCAGTGCAATCGTTTTTCCTTTGGGAACTGTCAAATTTACATGTTTCAGTACCTCTCTCTTACCATCGTAGCTGAAAGAAATATCTTTAAATTCAATCTTGTCATTCAAACCTTTCAACGGTTTCGGATTCGGAATCTCCTTAATCTTATTCTCTGCTTTCAGGATTTTATCAACACGTTCCATAGAAGCCAAACCTTTCGGAATGTTGTATCCTGCTTTAGCAAAGTCTTTCAACGGATTGATTACGCTATACAAGATAACCATATAGAAGATGAATGTAGGAGCATCAATCGTGGCATTCTTGCCTAAAATCAATGTACCACCAAACCACAGTACGGCTACAATCAGAATGGTTCCCAAAAACTCACTCATCGGATGTGCCATAGCCTGACGTATAGCAACCTTGTTTGTTGCATCCCGAAGTTCGTTACTACATTTGGTGAAGCGGTTAATCATTTTATCTTCCGCAATAAAAGCCTTGATGATGCGCAAACCTCCCAGTGTTTCTTCCAATTGCGACATCGTATCACTCCATTTTGACTGTGCCTCCAATGACTGGCGTTTCAGTTTTCTTCCGACTGCTCCCATCAGCCAACCCATTCCCGGCAATACAACGATGGTAAAAAGGGTCAACTGCCAACTCGTTATAACCAAAGTGATAAAATAAAGAAGAATCAGAATCGGACTCTTCATCAACATATCCAACGAACTAGTAATGGAGTTTTCAACCTCTCCCACGTCACCACTCATACGAGCTATGATATCTCCCTTTCTTTCTTCAGAGAAAAAAGACATTGGCAAGCGCATTACTTTTGCATATACCATAATACGAATATCACGTACTACTCCCGTACGCAATGGAATCATTACAGCTGAAGAAGCAAAGTAACAACCGGTTTTAAACAATGTCATTATCATCAGGAACAATCCTAAAAAGATAAGGGCTATAGTAGGACCATTATCCATTATCATTTGAGATATGTAATAATAGAAGTTATTCTTGGCAACATCTGCTAAATCACCACTACCCCATTCCATAAAATGGTATACTTTATCCGCTCCTTCTGTTTTAAACAGAATACTCAGAATAGGAATCAAGAAAGTGAACGAAAATACGTTGAATACAGCAGACAAAATATTCAGCAAAATAGCCCAGCCGATATACTTCTTATAAGGCGACACGAAACGTCGCATTAGTTGTAGAAATTCCTTCATTATTTACCATTAAAAAAGTTAAGACCGCAAAGATACAATAAAACTGATTAACAGGCAGTAGTTTCAGCTAATTATTAACGCGATTTATCGAAAAGCACGTTTCAACAAACAAAAAACGACTCAATAATTCTCTTTCAACCAAATACCCAAGAAACGATCATATATTTGATACACTCCCTTTTCTTGGGTCACAAAATCCTTTTCCAGTAACCCTTTCAATGCTGCCTGCACAGAACTGGCTGAAGCCAGTCTGTATTTCTTTATGAAAGCACCGGAAGTAATAGCTTTCGCTTTTCCCTCTTTAGTGATAGCAATCAGTAACTCCTTTTGCTTTTCCGGCAAACGAAAAAGGATTTCCGAATAAGTATATCTGAATGAATCAATAATCTGCCGAATAGCCTCTGACACCATTTCCACTTTACAGACTCCGTGCTCCGGGGTCATATCATAAAGTGTATTCAATACTTTTTGTATATACCATGTGACTCCTTCAAACTGTTGATAAACTGTGGTAACAGCACTTTCTTCCATTTCTTTGCCTGCACGTTTGAAATGCATACATGCAAAACGAATGTATTCTTCTAAAGGAATACTTTCCAAATGCATCATTGACACACTTTGATAAAAAGGTCTGGAAGGCGTCAAAAACATATTCCCCATCACATGACGCTGGCTCCCGGCAAAAATAAAACGCGCATTATTACAATGCTGCACATAAGTCCGGAGAGTAGCCTCTACATTTTTCTCTGCATACCCGGTAATCTGCTGAAATTCATCAATGGCAATCAAACAAGGCTTATCCGCTTGCTCTAAATACCGGAAAATTTCATCGAGCGTAGTAGCCGGAGCTTGTATATCTCCTAATCCCAAATTCAAAGAAGGCATACCATTCACATCAAAAGAGATACTGGCCTGCAAAGATTTCACACATTCCCAAAAACCATGCAAAGCTTTCTTCCCCACAGGTTTCAGTACTTCCAAAATCTCTTTACTAAGTGCAAATACCAAGTCGCGCAATGACCGGCTGTCATATATATCAATAAAGAAGGTGTAATAATCCTGCTTAATTTCAGGAAACTGAAAGCAATGACGGATCAGGCCCGTCTTTCCCATTCGTCGGGTAGAGACAAGAGCCAGGTTATTCCCATTCATCACTTCGCGTACCAACTGTTCGCTTTCCTGCTGACGGTCACAAAAATAATCAGCAGACACATATCCACTTGTTATAAAAGGATTTCTTATCATAGTCTTCGTATATCTCACGTTATTACGCAAAGATAATTATTATAAAATAATAAAATGCACATCTCGTGCATTATTTCATCATCCCCCTTGCCCAACAGCCACCACATGATAATAAACTCCGCGTGTTTTCCTGAATGACTTTACTCCCAGCTTCTGCAAAATACGCCCGAAATAATTAACCTGTCCGGAAGAAATCTTCATTTTACTTGCCTTTTGTATCCGCTGAAGTATATCTGCAGCAAGTAACCATTCTCCCTCTTCTTCCTCTTCCGCTACCCGGTAATACACCTGGAACAACTGCTCGATTGCCGGCGACTGCTCAAACTCCCGGTTCGCCTCCGTCATAATAGCCTCTTCCTTCTCATCAAACCAGTAACGTTCATTACTACGCAGCAGTGCCATTGCCTGGGCATACAATTGCTCATAATCAATAGGGCGGACCACATCAATCACTCCAGTCACCTCAACACCGATAAAACGACGACTGCCGGAAGTATCCGTCAGTAAATCTTTATGGTTGCTCGTACCTATAAAAGAAGCATACCGACGAAGTTCCTCCACAGCCGAAGCATTCGGTCGTCGTGTGTTGACAACGGGCTTTTGCAGAATATGCTTGAGGAAAGACTGCTGATTGATGCCAATCTGATCGAACTCATCCATATTAATCAATAAAAAGCGATTCAAGTATAACTCGGCATCCCGCTTCCGGCTGAAATCAATGCTATCCGTATAATAAGCCTGCAAGCATGGAGGCAAAATCAACCGGCAAAATGTAGACTTACGATAAGCCTGTGGACCTATCAATATAGGAGAAGTGCTATTTGCATGATTCTTTCCCATTCCACGCCAATGCGCTATCATACTAAGAAACCAACGACGAAACAATTGCGCCCAATGAGGATGATCGCAAGGAACTCGTTTGGCAAGATCGCCGATGTGATCCTTACCATCCCAATGAGGAAGGTCATAAAGGAATTCCTCGATAGGCTGATAAACCGGCACATGATCCGAATTCAGGTAACGTACCACGTCTTTATCCCACAGCTTAAGCCCTTCATAATGTGCATTCATTGCAATACTTGCCATCAATCGTTTATCCACCGGATGAAAATAAAAATTAAAACTGTTCCGTTCACGACATTCCACTTGTGACGTCAACTGGTTGAAACGAAAATCATAACGCCGTTTCATAAACTCATCCATCTGCATGACAAATAATTGTTCCGGCAACAGACTACTTTTACTCGCAAATCCTTCACAAGTGCGGTATACATTCCGCACGGTTCCCCGAACCAATGTATCGTCCTTCGGCAAGCGATAATGAGCACGAGACCATCGCACTGTATCTTCCTCCGGAATACCGGCACGGAAACAATGTCCTGCGAGGTTAATCAACAGCGATTGTTTGTCTCCTTCCGGTTGATAATCAGTCTCTTCATCCAACGCACGTGCAAAAGCAGCTTCGAAAAGGACAGAAAGTGCATTACACTTTTCATATCCCGGCGCAAGCCGTTGCAATGGCGAAGTTTCCGTTTGTACCCGTTCGCGATAAGTCACCTCACCCGGCATAGCGGCAGGCTGCTTCATATAAATAGGCATTGCTTCGGGATTAAAATACAAGTGCGGGTCAAAAGTTAAACGACAATATTGCTCCAACGAAGGTACTTTCAGCTCGATATCATAAGGAAGTTGTGGCTGATAAAATTTCACTGCCAACCGATAGGCATGCGCATGAAAAAGCTCCGCTTCTTCACTAGTTGTCGGCAAACGATCATTGGGATAAGTAAAGCGTACCCATACTTTCACAGACTTTCCGGAAGAACCGGTGAAAGCTAAGTAAGTCTGCGGAAGCTCCTTTACCCGTTCTTTCACCTCATCCGCCTCCATACGTCCGGACAAGTTGTTGACCTGAATCATCACAATTCCGTTGTATTCACTCATCGTCGTTATGCCGCCTTTGCGAAAAAAGGCGGCTGCAGGTATCAGCTTCGGCACTTTCTGTACATAGTCATTTTTATCACCCGGAAGCATAAAAGGCAGGACTTCTCTCATTTTTGAGACGGGCTGTGTTTTAGTTTCCACTTTCATTTGCTCCACGAGCTGTTCAATTCTCAACGTACGCATAGTGTTCACCTTGCCATCGTCTCTTACCAGTGTTATTCTCATTACTTTATTTATTTGTCCTGCATGTGTTTTGTAGGGCGATTATTACGACACAAATATACTGTAAATATTCCACACAAACAACTTTTCAGAGAATACTTATTTCATCTTTCTACTAGAAAAGATTTTTCAATTCTATTTCTCATGTTCTCATAGATTTCAGATAAAGCACATATAATCAAAGAAGTACATTATGAGAAACGTTTTTAAAACAGGTGTTTCTCATACTATCCTCATCGATTTTCTTCAAAAAACCGCTATTTCTCATACTCTTTCAGGGTATTTCTCATAGTCAGACACAACTATTCTCCTGTTTATCCGCCAAGCTTATTTTAGAAAACAGCTAGCTATTTCTTTCATGAAAACAACTAGTTAATTACTTGTTTTTCACCTAATAATGTCGTATCTTTGAAAGAGCATCCCAATCGTTCTACTGGAGTGCACAGGCCTGTTCACTACAGTAAAAAGTTCTGTCTACTAGAGTGAAAAGAACCGTTCACTGTAGTGGAACAATCAGGATGGCGGTTGAATAATAAAAGAATAAAAGCAAGATACACTAAGAGCATCAGTACATAACATATAAATAACCATTAAATTAAAACAAAGATGGCAATACAATTCGAGTTTTATAAGAATCCCCAACCGGAAAAAGAAGGGGAAGAACCTAGTTATCACCCACGGGTGGTTAATTTTCAACATGTGACCACTCAAAAGCTGGCAAGAGAAATCCACATGGCAACTACTTTCGGGAAAGCAGAAGTAGAAGCCATGTTAATGGAATTGAGTAGATGCATGGGCAACCATCTGTGCGAGGGAGAACGAGTACATCTGGATGGAATCGGCTATTTCCAGATTACATTGCAAGCTACCGAACCCGTGCACTCGCTTACCACTCGTGCTGACAAAGTGAAACTTAAGTCCATTAATTTCCAGGCTGACAGAGATTTAAAGAGTTTGTGCATGACTAGTCACTTACGACGTTCGAAATACAAGCCACATTCGGCTTCTCTTTCAGAAGAAGAGATCGACAAGAAACTTACTGCCTATTTTGCAACTCATCCTGTATTAACCCGTAGTAATATGCAGTCGCTCTGCAGTTTCACTCAAAGTATGGCCAGTAGACAAATCCGTCGCCTAAAAGCACAAGGCAACTTACAGAATATAGGTAAGCCCACACAGCCTATTTATATACCAACACCGGGCCATTATGAGAAATGAGTTCAACAGGTATGAGAAATAAGCCAAATCAAGGTCTATTTGCGAATAAAACTATGAGAAATACCGTAACCATACTATTTTCCGCCACGCCAATTTTATCGGCTGTCTTTCAGCCGATAAAATAAAAATGCCCGTAAGAAAATATTTTTGTTTTAACATTCCGGTTTATAGAAACATGGCAGAAGAGCCTTCTTGTCGCAGTCCTTACCATGAAGAATACATTCAAACAAGTGTTTCAGGTAATTCTGAGGGTCTATGCCGTTCAACTTACAGCTTTCTATCAGAGAGAAGGTGAATGCAGAGTTTTCTGCCGCATCCTCACTGCCAACGTTCATACAGTTCTTGAGCAGCAGCTTTACAGGTTTCATCCTTTGCTCACAGAGGTTGTTCGAGATTTCTGCTGAACCGTCCTTGAGGATATTTCTCAAGGATTTCCACTGGTTTATCGTATAGTTCACGGCCTTTCTCATCAGTTCGTTAGCCATAATCTTCGCATCCTGCATCATAATGACCACCTTATGATGGATACGTTCAAGAATCGGTCCTGTTAGCTTAAGCCTTCTTTCCTTAATCTGCTCACCGCTGAGTTTCATCATACGGAACAGGTCTTCATTTCTGAACATCTCACCGATAGGATCTATTATGTCCATCGCTGTTCTGTCTGAAGGCAGGGCATCAACCCACAACCTTCTACAATGCGTCCAGCATCCTATATGAAGCACCTTTGAGTCGTCTCCGTCAAACATCCTGTAAACCGTATATCCGTCAGTGGATATGGTTCCCATAAAATATTCCAGGAATGATTTTGCCGCATCGGACGACCTGCTGCCGTTATTATAGTGATAATAGACCATCTTAATATGCTTGGCAAAGAAAGCCCATAAGTACTTTCTCCTGTAAGCCTTACCTTCCTTTGTTTCCACTCCAACAAGCTCAGTAGTCTCATCAACCATAAGGTAATTAGCTCTCTGTACAAACTCCTTGAAGACATCTTCCATGAACTCCCTTAGTTTGGCGATTCCGTTATGGATATAGCTGTTCAGCGTGGTATTGCTTATGTGGATACCCTCTCTTGCAAGCAGTCTTATCTGTCTGTTCTCAGGCATGCTGAAGTCATATTTCAGACAAAGCAGACGGGCAAGCAGTTCAGGAGAGAAGATACCTCCAAGGTTTTTCAGCGGATGTTCCATGGTGCTTGTGAAAGTGCCGTCCGCAAGCTTTACCCTTGCCACCTTGTAAACATGCTCCACGTTATAAGCCCTTACATGTTCTATGACCCTGTATTCCCACACATCAGGCATACCGTTGCGGTTCATAAACCGTCCCCCTTCTGGAAGCGTGTAATACTCGTCCACTTCATGTACTACCACCTTGTCAACTTTCAATTTTGTTTTCCCGGCACGTGGTGCGGTTTCCTTTCTCCTTGAAGGTTTGCTGTTCTGGGCAGGTATGTTGCCGGAAGAGGTATTGCTGCCGGTTTCGTTATCATCGGTCTTATTATTATCATCCTTCCTGTCAGAACCGTCATACTCGGATTGTTCCAGAGCGGACTTGTCGAGATTACGGTTGTTCAACAGCCTTCTTTGCTCGGAAGTACGGCCGAAACGGTGTTTCCTGCTGTCCTCAAGCTGAAGTCTGAGATTGGAGATCTCGTTTGCCAGCATCCTGTTCACCTCATCCTTTGCTTCAAGCTGCTTTCTCATAAGTTCCATTTCTTTCCTGTAATGTTCAACCGTGGTTGACTGCTTTTCGATGGTATCTTTGAGATCATTGATGGTATCTATCAGATTTTTAGAGTTCTCCCTGTTGGATTCTTCAATAGACTCAAGCCTCGCAATCAATTCTTTATTCTGTTTGCGAAGACCTGCCTTTTCCTCATTCGCCAGACCCAGCTGGCAGCAAAGTAACTCGTATGCTCTTTCATCAATCATGATATAAAGGTACGAAAAATCAGGCACTTACGCAAACTTTTTACCGTTTATTTTTTATACTATCCTGTTGATAATCAGTATGTTAATATTAGCCTTTCGGACTAACGTACATCTTGTCAACTACAATGCTTTCCGTAAGATAAGCCATGTCCGACCACTGTATCCGGTAGCACCTGGAGACTTCATCAAATACAGGTTTCTTGAATTTGCCCATAACAGGACGTTTTTCGTAAAGCACATAAAAACCGCGTTCGTAATGAAGTATCTTCACAACCTTTCGGTTCCGGGACATGAACATATATACATTGGACGCATCGCTCGGGTCAAGGGACATTTCTTCCCTTATACTCTCACACAGACGGAAAATGCCTTTCCGCAAATCAACATTACCGTTAAACAGGTAATAGTTAAGGTTAGCACTCAGTCCAAGCATATCATCCTATCATTTTATTAAGCAACAGGCTCAAATCAAGAACGGTGGTGTTTCTCAGGAACAGTGTTGCGCCAGACGCCAGCTGTAACTTGATCCATTTTATTGGTGGTTCACCTTCAGGATGTTTCACGTCCAACTTCACAGTTGGACTATTGCATGGTTTCCCGGTTATCTGGACTTTGGCAACCTTGGGCTGCTCAACCTGGACTGTCTTGCCTAACTTCTCACTCCACAACTGGTGACGCTGCCAGTTCATGAACTTGTCGTAATTTACACCATAATCAGCACAGAACTCTCGAAGATCTTTGGTCTCGCTGCATAACTGGTAGAGGTCATATACCTCCTGATAGTTTACTTTTTCTTTTGCCATAATCATTCTTGTTAAAGGTTACGGCGCAAAGATATGGCGGCTAACAACTTATGTCAAGGCGGAAAATAGAATGGTTACAGAAATACCAATTTTAAAAGTATTTCTCATAGCTTACTTTATTAATTATCTGCTATTTAAATCAAATCTATGAGAATATGAGAAATGAATATCTTATTTCCGGCGCAGGCAATTCAATTTTCGACCAACCACTTCTCTATATTTCTCGTTTCAGCACTGAAATTCACACCAATCTTAAAAAGTTTTCGTGAATCCGTTTCAAATGGTCGGGAATAGTGCTTGTCATTTATCTGTTGCAGAGCTTCTTCCGCTGTACCATTCAGTTTAAATTCCATAATGTAAATGAACTTGTCAGTCTGCAATACCATATCCACACGGCCTTCACTCGTATGATATTCCGCTTTTACATAAAAACCAACCAGTTTACATACAATATAAAGTACATTCTGATAATGTAACTCCAGTTCGCGGGCAAGCTCGTATGGAATATCAGAAAAGAAACTTTGCAGACGACGGAAAAAAGATTCGTAATCACCAGCCTCCACTTTACGAACAAGTTTCTGAATTTCAAAGGGAGATTCCACTTTATCTACGTTCGCATAATAAGGAAGCAGAAAACGGATAAATCCTTCCTCCACTTCGCGATTAGGAAAACCTAAACGGTAAATTCCAAATTCTTCATCATACCCTTTAATAGTAAGGTACCCGCTCTGATAGATTACCGGAATAGGATTGGTAGATTCAGAATCTATACTGTTCAGTACCTGTTCATCAGTTTCTTCATGAGCCATCCGATGAAGGTCGTAATGGTGTTTCTTCAGCAATTCCACCAAATAAGTGGGAGTACCTGTTTCAAACCAGTAGCTTTTAAACTCATTCCTATCAAAAGCCAAAAGCAGACTGAAGGGATTGTACATTCCTTTGGAATTGTGCGTGAAAT
Source organism: Bacteroides sp. 3_1_13 (assembly GCF_001185845.1). NCBI lineage: Bacteria > Pseudomonadati > Bacteroidota > Bacteroidia > Bacteroidales > Bacteroidaceae > Bacteroides > Bacteroides sp. 3_1_13. The sequence continues at coordinate 1,392,394 of NZ_KQ236955.1, read as the reverse complement.
GATAGCCATCATACATTTCTTTCAACCGGACACATATCTCTTCATACGTCACTCCCTGCACATTGGCAAACTCATGAAGCTCGGCATCCAGATTATCGTATAGTTCCTGTTCGCTCACACCACAAATATCTATATACTTATTCCACATTGAAATGTCATTCAGGTTATTCAAATCACTGAACACACTAAATTTACCGAACTTGGTAACTCCCGTCAACATAGCAAACTTAATACAGCCATCCTGACTTTTTAATGCACCATAGAAAGCTTTCAATGTATTGCGAAAGCTCTTTTGCAAGGCATCATTACCAATGGCCTGCAACATCGGCTTGTCATACTCATCCACAAGAATAGCCACACGCTGTCCTTCCTGCCGGCAGGCACGTTTAATAATCCCCTCAAAACGCATCGCTAAGGATTTCTCCGAGGGCTCCGCACCATATATCTTCTCCCATTCCACCAACGCCCCATTGAGTTTGTTCTCCAGACTTTCCGGAGTATCATATTTTTCCGTATTAAGATCAAGATATAAAACGGGATATTTTACCCAATCTTTTTCCAGTTTCTCCATAGCCAGCCCTTCAAAGAGTTCCTGCTTTCCTTGAAAGTAAGCTTCAAGCGTAGAAATGAGCAGACTTTTGCCAAAACGGCGCGGACGACTCAAAAAATAGTAACTTCCGGTTTTCACCAATTGATAAATCAATGCTGTTTTATCAATATAAAAATAGCCATCATTACGAAGACTTTCAAAGTTCTGTATACCGATAGGGTAAATCTTGCCACTCATATTTCAATCTGTCTAAGTTCACATCATACAAATATACATAGAAATATCTGTATCGCAACAAGTCCAACAAGGAAAGAATTGCAAAAAGCAAGATATAATGGCAGAGATAGATAATAGACTTTGAATAAAAAGAGAACCATTTACCGCTTAAGACAGCAAAAGCAAATATCACATCCACAAAATACTTTCCAATTTCCTACAACTAGGAAAACATTAATTCTTCGCCAGCCACTTTTCACATTCCTTTTTGAATATTGAAATAGAATAGTGCATAACTTTTTATAGATATTTATTTAGGAGTTATGCCAAATATAACTATCTTTGTAAGGATAAGCAAAAAGAATACTTACACACAATAAATTGCAAACAAATATAAAGATGATTCAGCTATCAGACATTATTGAATATATCAAAGAATACGTTATTAATGTATCACATGATGTAGAGGACTTAGTTGTTAAAAATATCTCGACATTAGATTCTTCATTACCCGAATGTATGGGATGGATAGCAACATACAAAAAAGAGAAACAAAAGTTAGCTGAGCAATCAAATGTAAAATATCTAATAACTGACACAGAGGTTTTAATCACTCCGAAACTTTTCAATAAAGTCATCATCCATGTCAGCAATCCGCGTCTTGTTTTCATTCTCATTGCAGAGAGATTTTTCCATCCCAATTATTATAAGCCTATTGACATTCAAAAATCTATCGGCAAAAACGCACAGATAAGCCCATCTGCAACAATTATGAATGCTTCCATTGGAAATAATTGCATCATTCACTCAAATGTTGTCATTTATGATGGCGTTGAAATAGGAGACGATGTAATCATTCATGCTGGAACAGTCATAGGTCATTCCGGATTAGGCTGCGAAAGAGATCAATATGGAAGCTTACACAAATTCCCGCATTACTCAAACGTCATTATAGGCTCCAAGGTTGATATTGGCCCTAATTGTCAAATTACCAAAGGCACATTATCACCTACAACAATAGGAGATGGAACTAAAATAGATGGTTTGTGTTCTATTGGACACAATACAGTTATTGGTAAAAATAACTGGATAGCAAGTTCCGTCACAATAGCCGGTTCCGTCAAAGTCGGGAATGAGTGTATTATTTATGCATCCAGCAATATCAAAGATCAAATTCGTATAGGGAATAATGTTATTATTGGTATGGGATCATTAATACTCCAAAATATACCTGATAATCAGATGTGGTATGGCGCACCGGCAAAACAAATTAAACAACTATGAAACAGTTTGATATAGTCGTATTAGGCGGAGGCATATATGGTTTATATACTGCCCTTTTTTTGTCGCAACGTGAAGTTACCGTTGCTGTTATTGATATAGATCAAAATTTCTTCTCTCGAGCATCAATGGTCAATCAAGCCCGCCTCCACAATGGCTTACATTACCCAAGAGGTCAAAAAACAGTAAACACAATACTAAAATATAAAGAGCGCTTTATACATGACTTTGGTGAAAGTATTAATTCTCAATTTAAGGCCTATTATGCTATCGCAAATAATGAGTCGTTAACCAACAAATCTGAATATGAAGATTTTATGAATAGAAATAATATACCATATTCTGAAGTTGATCCTAATACACTATTTAACTCAAATAAAGTTGAAGCATTATATCTTACTAAAGAATACTCATATAGCTATAAGATTGTTCTAAATAAACTACTAAACCACATTAGTGATGTTAAAAATGTAGATACGTTTTCGGGAACGAAGGTTATTTCAATTACAGATAAAAATGAACGCTATCAAATAGAAATAGAAAACGGCGAGTATATTGAATGCAAAGGAGTGGTAAATGCAACTTATGCTTCTACCAATATAGTAAGCCAATTATTCAACAAACCGGGATTCAACTTAAAGTACGAACTTTGTGAAGTTATTTTATGCAAAGTACCAGACACTTTGAAAGATATCGGCATTACTGTTATGGACGGCGAATTCTTTTCAATCATGCCATTCGGCTTTAGTAAATATCATACACTAACTTCTGTCCACTACACCCCACATACCGTTTCATCCCCAGAGCCATCATTTCCATGTATGAAAAATGGTAGTTGCAGTCCTCACAATATCGGGAACTGTAACCTATGCCTACATAAACCACTAACTGCATATGAAGCAATGAAAACACAGTATGAGGAATTTATACACCCCCAATTACATGGTATTGAATACATCTCTTCCATGTTTGCAATTAAGCCCATTCAGATTTCATCAGAAAAAACAGATGAAAGAAATACCCTTATTCAAATGGCAAAGCAACCGCCATTCTATATTTCTGTCCTCTCTGGTAAAATATCGACATTTTATGAGCTTGATAGCTATTTAATAGAACTTATCAACCTATTAAAAGGGTCATAATTTCATGCTATTTTCATTATTGCTTATTTGCTTCTAAAATTTCATGATATCCTTCTTTGTCGGTCCCGAGCAAATCAAAATCATTCAACAAAGAGATCGTTTGGGCCAAATGCTTGGATTCTGGAGATATCTTATGAGTAGATATAAATTTATCCAATTCTTTGATTGGAATAAACTCCAGGCATCTGGTTTCAATCTCTGCATCTTTAGCAAAACGATAACCATGAATAAAATCCTCCAATGTGAATGCCTCCGACAAGCACACTCGAACAAATGAACACACCTCAAATTCCAGTCTATTATCATTTCCAGCTGTACGGATGACACCCACATTTAAAAAAGTAATTTGAGATGTAGGGATACATTTTTCCTGAGTTTTTCTTAAAATCCCAAGTTCTTCACTTAACGCCCTCCTCAAACATGTCATAAGGTTTGGTTGATCATCCTCATCCGACTTGTCATCTTCCGTAAATGTCTCATCATAAGAAAAGTGCCAATACCCACCACTTTGGCAATTCTCCCCACGAAACCCAGTAACAAGTTCATCACCATTTCCTCGATCGATTATAACAAAACCTCCAACAGCTACTGAATTATAAAAAGGTCTTACTTGTGCCACATTTACATTAAAATCCGGAAAGCATGATTTAACTGGAATAGTAGCCAACGCATTATACAAATTAACAGTACACTTATATGTAAAATAGTCTGAATTATAAACAGAAATTTCACATTTATCATCCTCATCCACTCTCACATCATATATACCATATAGATATTTATTAAACCGCAGTTTCGCTTGATGCATTTCATGTATAAAAACATCAGCCGTCTCTTCAGAAAGCCTAGTTATAAATTCTGGGATTGAGTAATTTTCTCCTCTATAAGTCAATTGTTCTCCATAATACTTGCTAATATAATTATAAAGACTATTATGCAAACATTGATTTTTATTCTTTTTATATACTTTTCTAAATCCTAATTCCTCCAATTTCTTCTCTCTTGTTTCAGGAAATGGAATAATAAATTCGTCATCATTAATCTTATTAACCCGAAAATACTTATCCTCCAGACAAACATTATTAACAAGCACTTTATATTGGTCTTCCCGTATTATTTTAGATTGATATTTCTTCAAATTATACCTTTTCAAGAGTTTTTTTACAAACTTATATACAAGTGGAATAGATATTCCAAAGAGTAATGGTGCAAACAAATTATCCCAAAGCAAATTCCCAACAATATCAAAATGAGTAGTCACTGTTTGAACCTGCTCTAAAACAGGTTGGACTTGCACTATAATAGTATCATCAACAAGAGTATCTTTTAAATTTATGTTCATAGATAAGCTACTTATTAAATGAATAAAAACGATTATTATTCGCCCTTTGCCTGATATTAGCAGCATATGACAAAGCATGTTCTAAAGAACTGTCTTTATTGAATGCTTCTTGACGAATACTATCAAGAGTAAAATCCAGCCACACAGAGTCACTGTCAGAAAAGGGAGCAAGATTATCAACAAGCAATACACCTAGAATCTCGACATACAGGCCATCTAAATATGATATGGCAATATCAGTGAATTGCTGTTCTCTAACCTCTAAAGACGGCACTGCTTTACATAGCATTTCTTTTAACATCAGCCCGTTTACTTTAGTTCTAGAAGTTCTTATTATGCTTTTTAATGTAGTTTCTGAGAACGAAATTCCATATGAGAAACCTTGTTTTTTATTATAAAACAACTGATATTCTTTATTAACTTTCTTAGTACTTATGATAAAGCCATTTAAACTAACCTTAGTCATAAATCCAATTAACTCAGTCACCTCTTTTGTTGTATTTTCCAACCGTTTATTTGTCTTATAATTAATTTCAAATAAATCCGGATTCTTTCCTTGGAAATATAAGTACAATCGATCAATCAACTGAACTGTATCAGCAGTCATCCTAACTAAATCAAGCTCAAAAACTGAGGCTTCAAGGCGTTTTACAGAATTTCTCCCATTAATATAGTCTTTTCTACTTTTCCGAATATCATTAACCACATAAATATTATCCCCTGAATTCCTAAGCACCCCCGGCACTATTACAGTTCTAACAACTTCGTCAAGATTTATTTCTGGGAAGTTAATATTAATATATTCTTTAATTAGCTTGAGCTTAGGTATTCTTTGACAATTTTGTGAGAACTCTTCCTCAAAATTATACTCATAGAGAGTTTTGTCTAATCGTATAGTTATTAAATCATCAATATACCCGCCATCATCATGATCAAAATAATCATGATGATCAATTCCGAATTTAACATTATCCTTATTGATATAGCCTCTTTTAAGATTTTGTCTGCGTTTATAATCTTTCCACAAAAACCTTGGATTTAACTTCTCTGTCAGTCTCCAAGTTACATAACTAAAAAAGATAGTTAAACCCAGCTTAAATAGAGGAGTTTCCAAAAATTCTACAAGATAGTCAGTCATAGCTAATATTACTCAAAATATCTTATCACCTTTGCAGGATTCCCCATAACCAATGCATTTGCAGGGACATCTTTTGTTACAACTGAACCAGCAGCCACCATTGCCCATTCACCTATAGTAACACCACATACTATAGTTGCATTCGCCCCAATAGAAGAACCATACTTTAGAATAGTTTCGCTAACCTGCCAATCGCCCCCACTTTTCAATGTTCCATCTTTATTGATAGCTCTTGGATATTTATCATTTGTAAAAGCAACTGATGGACCGATAAAAACGCCATCCTCAATAGTCACACCATGTGGAATCATCACACCGTCTTGAATCTTAACCTTATCGCCTATCTTAACCCCCTCATCCACAAATATGTGGCGATGAATCTTACACTGACTACCGATAATAGCTCCTTTCAATATAATAGTACCCTCTTCGATAATGGTTTCAGCCCCTATTACAGCTTCCGGAGCAACATAGTTTGGAAATTTTAAATTGTACATAAAAACGGTATTACACCTATCGGCGGAATTAAATATTTTATTATTAATAAGTTGCGCACTATTACTGTCATTTAGCATAATAGAAGCACCCAAGTATTTAAATCCAACAGGCGTATACACAACTAAGATGCAATATTCGCAAATAATCTTGATATTTGCAAACTGTTTGTCAATAATTTAACGTGAATTCGATATAATGACAATAATTCTCTTATTGAATAATAAAACAATAGCAAAATATCAATTTTATAGTATTAACTATAGCTTTCAAAGGTGTTTTTATAGTTAATACTAACTATCCCGCACTCATTGATCAGCTTTACTGTTGCAATATTGAGCTATTATTCTCATGCTAACAGCTGTTTTATTACTTGTTTTCTTCACCTTATTAAGACAGAGCAGACGCATAAAGTACACCCCTAAGATTAGATGGCAAAAGGAATACGAAGTAAATTGCCGAATAAAACTAGCATTTTTTAGAAAAGCTGCAGGTTTCATTCGGCAATTAATTACCATGCAAAAAGAATGATTCTATAACAATGATACATCTTTTTTATTATCAGTTTAATTACTTCAGATAAAGTATTTATTGTGCTATGGCGAAAACTTTTTTTAATTCAGCCATCTTTAACAGGTTCTTAACAAAAAAAATAATAGATTTGCAGAGCATAATCAGGAGTTAATGTATGCCATCATTGTTAATAGAAATAAAAAATGAGAAGAAAGTTAATTCGAAAATATCAAGCATTCAATCAGGACTTCCAAAGGTCTAAAGAACTATTTCTTAAATGGTTTATTCCCGAAATTAAAAAAAGATTTTTGGGAGTAAAAAGAATAAACTATAAAGATATTCCTATCATTATTAACAACTACAACCGTTTGGAAATGCTAACAAAGTTAATCCATGGTTTAGAAAATAAAGGATACCACAATCTATATATCATCGATAACCAATCAACATATCCCCCACTATTAGAATACTATACAAAAATACCATACCCTGTATATATGCTAAATAAAAATGTCGGACATCTAGCATTATGGAAAACTGGCATATTCAAGCAGTTCAAAGATTCTTATTATGCATACACCGATTCGGATCTGGAAATCCTTCCTGATTGTCCTGACGATTTTATTGAGAAATTCATTTTATTACTACAAAAATATCCAAAAGCGTTAAAGGTTGGATTTTCAATATGCATAAACGATTTACCTGACCATTATAAATTAAAAGAGAAAGTTATAGAATGGGAAAGCATTTTCTGGAAAGAAGAGATAGAACCTAATATTTTCAAAGCATTAATAGATACGACCTTTGCCGTATATAAGCCCTATTTTGTCGGAGAACCTATCGACCCTGATTGTTTCTGTATTCGAACCGGCTTTCCTTATTCCGTGAGACACTTACCTTGGTATATTAACAACGACAACATGTCCAAAGAGGAGCTATATTATTTGGGACATATTAAAACATTGACTCACTGGTCCAAACAAAATAAAGTTAAAACAGATTAGACTTACGATATATTGCGTATCTTTAGTACCATGAATTGTAACAAGCATAAAGATAAGCCCAAAAGTTTCCGTGCATTGTCTGAAATATATTATTCTGTGTCTGGACCTTGAGACTATAATTATCAAAAACGATTGTTGGTTAAAAGCCAAATCTTTCGTTGATAATATATTCACAATGTTGTGCTACTCTACCTAATCTAAGAACCTAAAAAAGAAAAATTCTATAGTTTATTTTGCAATCAGCAACATGCCAGTACAGTTTTCCATCACAAAAGTCTGCAAATACAATATTTAAACAAACTTAGTGTGTATATTTGCAAAACTTAATTGATAGCAATAAAAATGAAGAAATTAGCAATTATCATACCAGCTTATAAACCACGTTTTTTGCGAGAAACACTTGATTCCATCGCTAAACAAAACAACCACGACTTTACCGTATACATAGGTGATGATGCAAGTCCCTACCAATTAGATACCATAGTAGATCACTACAAAAACAGATTTGACATCATATATCATCGTTTTGAACAAAATATGGGTAAGAAAGACCTACCCGGCCATTGGGAACGATGTATATTATTGTCAGAAGAAGAATTTATATGGCTTTTTTCAGATGATGACTTAATGCCCTTTGACGGAGTAGCACGTGTAATTCAAGCCTTACAAAAACATTCTGGTGGAAAATATATATTCCGTTTCCCTTTAGAAGTAGTTGACGAGTATGGTAAACTTAAGTATAAAAACCCTCCTTTTAATACCGATTTAACTTCTGGATATGAATTCTTATTAGATAAATTATCTGGAAGAATTAGTTCTGCTGCCTGTGAGTATGTATTTAGCCGAACAGTATGGGAACAAACAGGAGGATTTATAAAATTCCCTCTGGCTTGGTGTACCGATGATGCAACATGGGCTAAATTTGCAGAATTTACAGGAGGAATAATTTCTTTACCTGGCAATCCCGTCAGTTGGAGAAATGCCGAAGGAGAAAATATATCAAACTCCACTCATTTCAATAAAGAGAAGATTAGTGCAACAATACTTTTCATTGAATGGGTCGGCATAAACTATCATTCTCATCTTAACGAAAAGAAATTCAAAAAAGCGATCAAATGTTATATATATAAATTCTTACAGCATTCATTGAAGAATAATTTTAGTATACATGACCTTTTACATTTATGCAATGCTCTAAGAAAACTCACGCCAAATGTTTCTTTGCAAGTTTTAATTCATCATATTTGGAAAAAAATAATATCAAAAAAATGAAAATACTATTTATCATTCCGTATATACCATTCCCCCTGAATTCTGGAGGAAATCAAGCTTTCTTCAATATGGTAGATTACCTCCGCCATAAAATGGATGTATCTATTTTGCTACAAGTGCAATACGCTTCAGAAGCATACGACATAAGCAAATTAAAAGAAATATGGGATAACGTAACTTTTTTTGTATTTACAAAAAAAGATGATAAGCAACCTAAAGTACACCATCCATTCTACTACAAATGGCTCATCAAGACAAAACAATCTATAGAGCGAAAAATAAGACGACAAATTATTCCTGAAAACATTGTTTTTACGCCCGATTTTATACGTCAAGAATCTACACTATCAACTTCTATATTCAAAGAATTAGATGTAGATTATATAAAGTATGTCACAGAAGTTGCTACATACGGCTTTGACATCATTCAAGTTGAGTTTTATAAATTAATCTCCTTAGGATACTTACTTCCCTCCAATACACAAACAATTTTTGTACATCATGAAATTAGATATATTCGAAATGAAAATGAAATGCAACTGTTTCCAAGAATCACTAAGAGCGACCAATTAATATATCATATCGCAAAAGACTTTGAACGGTTTGCCTTACAACATTACAAGCACATAATTACTTTAACCGAGATTGACCGACAAATTCTAACTAAGTTTTTAGGGCAAAATAATCGCATTTACACTTCTCCTGCAGTAATACAAACAGATATGGATACACCGCCTCAATTCATACCTTGTACAAGCAACAGATTGACATTTGTAGGAAGTGAAACCCATTATCCAAATCTAGATGCTCTCATTTGGTTCTGCAAGGAAATTGCACCATACTTACGTAAACAAAATTTCACTTTCACTTTACAGGTAGTAGGTAAATGGAAAACGCACATAAGAGAGCTTCAACATAGTTGTCCAGAAATGGAAACAGTTGGGTATATAAAAGACTTACCATCCTTTCTTAAAGGAAGCATTGCGCTTGTCCCCATTCGTATAGGTAGTGGGATGAGAATGAAAATTTTAGAAGCTGTTTCGGCCGATATTCCATTTATAACCACGACAAAAGGAGTTGAAGGAATTGACCTTCTCGATAAAGAAGAATATTTAAAAGCTGATAGTGCTACAGAGTTTGCAGATGCTATTATTACTCTCTCTCAAAATACTGAATTACAAGAGAAACTAGTAAGGCAAGCTAAAAGTAAAATGAAAGATATATACAATCCTTCAAACATGCTCGAACAAAGATTCAACATCTACAAACAGATATTAAACGAGCCTAACAAATAAATCAATCGCTAATTTCACTATATCAACTTTTATTAAATGAAGCCACTTATCTCTATTATCATTCCGGTCTATAACGTAGCACCTTTTATAAAAAGTTGCTTGCACTCGGTTCTCAATCAAACATATAAAAATATAGAAATTATTATTATCAACGACAAAACAACAGATGAAAGCATATCTATTATAAAAGATGTACTACAAAAAGAAGCACCATCAGTTCCAATCAAGATAATAGAACATGCCGAGAATAAAGGTTTATCTTCCGCACGTAATACAGGAATTAAAAACAGCAGGGGAGAGTATCTATATTTCTTGGACAGTGACGATGAAATTTCCACGGACTGTATTGAAACTTTATCTAACAGAGCCAAGATATCATGTGCTGATATAGTAATTGGAGATTATATAGTACAAGGTTCTTCAGACTTTTTTCCTCCTCTTGAACTTGGGACATCTATCATTAAAGGGAACTCAAAAATAATTCAAGCATATATGCAAGAAAAGTTTTATGTGATGGCATGGAACAAATTAGTTAGAAAAGAGTTTATTGTCAAAAACAATCTATACTTCAAAAATAATTTAATACACGAAGACTGTCTCTGGAGTTTTCAATGCGCATGTAAAGCAGAAATAATAGACATAATAAAACATACAACCTATATTTACAAAATTCAAAAAAAATCAATAACATCTACCCTCACATTTGAAAAAGACTTTCAAATGTACAAAATCATATTAACAGAAATCACGAATTACGCCAACGGTCTCCATCTTTTAAACAATAAAGATGTATTTTCTTTTATCGAAGAAGAAAAACTTCGCTTATTACGTAAGTGTATATATGCAGAACACACTGATTATATACCCACACTATACACGCTAATTCGTTTATTACCTCATGCAAAACATTACAAAATTCTTTATTGGGAGCTTTTTAACGTACGAAATTTAATTCGTGATGCACATTATTTCTTTTCTCCCCGCCTCGCAGAGAGTTACTATAAAAGTGTACCAGAGATGCAAAACAAATACTCTCCCAAAAAACGTAAGGCTATAGGATTCTATAAACACTTTATAAAATTACTAATATGCGATATCCGAAACAAATAACACAAAAAATATAAATCATTTGCTATCATAACAAAGCGACCATACTCTTCAATTATTTCAATAGAGATGACAAGCTAGCACAATAATTATCTATAGAAAACTGCTGTGCCTTTTTCAAAGACATTTTCTTTAACGAATTGAGCAACTCTCGATCATTTGCTAAGATCATAATATTCTTTATAAAATCATCGGGAGAAGAACAGAAACATGCGTTGGTTTCATCGCAATAGTCACGTATAGATCCAACATCACTAACCACCATCGCCAATCCAGTTGCCATTGAAGTACAAATTACATTACTTCCAATAGTATCCTTCATTACATTTAAAGAAATATCAGAATCATTCATATAATGCTTTAATTCCACCTCAGGAACATATCCCACCAATGTTGCATTCTTAAAACCTGAAAACAAATAATCAATTTTCTCCCGCCCTTTGCATATATAAAAACGAATTTGCGGAAGTTTTGAAACAATATAAGCGATCTGCTCAAAGTCACGTGCCAAGGCACCCATTACTATTACCTTAACATCATCATCTCTGTTATAAAGATTTGCAGAAGGAGTATAGTAATTATTATCGACATAGTGAAAAGAAGTATAAACATTCTCTATTCCTAAATTATTAAGATAGCATGTCAAACTACTTCCTAATGTTACAATTTCTGTAACAAATCGTGAACTCTTCCTTATTTGTGCTTTCGAATATTGCCCTTCCAATTTCTCCGGAACAAGATGCACCATAGCATATATAGGTGCTTTAGGACATATAAAGCGTATTATTTTTGCAAACAATATTTGATACGAATCTCTATGTAAATATTCAGTAAGAATAAATTTATCTCCTGATTTATATGTCATTGCTAATTTAAGTGCCGTAAAAAACACAGAAATTTGTTTCCCCCTTTTTCCCTTATCCAAAAAACGCCTACCCATATTAAAAGTATACATTTTATACAATTCAGGATTGCTTTTTTGAATATATTCATAAAGATACCTCATTCCTGTATGATTGCCAGATGTTGAAGCCCAATCATAACAAATAACATATATCATAATTATCAAAATTTAAATTAAATAACAATAGTCTTAAACAATAGAGGAATTGCCGAATTTACACCAGTCTCATTATTTAGACAAACATAATATTTTGAACAAAGGTAATGAAAATAATTCAAAGTTTTATTCTAATGAAACTATTCTTTTCTATATAGAGCAAGCTCGGGATAAGAAATCAATAAAAAACGAAATAACTTTCACCATTACAAATATTAAAGTAACTTTGTAATCAACTAATATTATTTTGTTATAATGATTAAAGAAAAGTATGTGCCTAATAACTCTCTCAATGCCTATTTATAATGTAGAACAATACATTGAACGCGCCTTATTATCCGCATTAAACCAAACCTATCAAAACTTAGAGATTTTGATAGTAGACGATTTAGGGCATGATAACAGCATGAATATAGTCCACCAACTTAAAAGCACACATCCTAGAGGTAACTGTATCCGTATAATTACACATAAAAAAAATCTCGGTTTGGGAGGAACGAGAAACACAGCAATTGAATCTGCTCAAGGGAAATATCTATACTTTATGGATAGCGACGATGCTATTGTTCCTGACTGCATTGAAACTTTATATAATATTATTTCACAAGAGAAAGTAGACTTTGTAGCAGCCGGAATCAATCAAATTGATGAGAATGAAAATTCACTCAAAATTACTAATTACCCTAATATAACACGAAAGGGTAAATTATGTATGGCTCAATACTTTTATGAAGAAAAAAATGATATATGGGTAACTACATGGAATAAATTATATAATCTTTCTTTTTTAAAAGAATTTCATATTCATTTTTTGGAACACGTGTACCACGAAGACATAGTAATGCATGCCATGCTCGCTTTAAATACCAGATCATTTACCTTAACCAACCAAACAACTTATCTTTATAATTGCAAGAGAGAAGACTCTATTACAAATATGGAACAAGGCTACACCTTGAAGCATCTAAATGATCTTACCATAGTTTTTAGTGAAATCAGGAGATTGATACAAGCAGACAACAACCTTAGCAAACATCTTCAAAAAGAAATAAACTTATATTATTTATTTGAAATTTATCATCGATACCTACCAGCGATGTACTCGAACATTAAAAGGGTTGACTTAATAAAAGGATTAGCAAGACTCTCTCAAAACTGTCTCCCTCCTATTTTAGAAACTCGACTAACATTCAAATCTATAAAACGTTTTTTATTCCTAAAACTGCCCTTTAACATTCAATATCTAATTAAAAGTCATAAATACAAAAAGAGCAGAGCTTAAGCGGAAAAAACTATTAACAAATAGTACACTATAAGTTTCTTAGAAAATATCATTTCCATTTACAAAATTTCCAGTTCAATACTTCCTAAAAACACGAGAGAAGCCCCCCTTTATTCTTAGTCATTTACAAGAGAAGTATTGCCAATGATATTTTACATATAATAGAATGTAATACGGCCTTTTGGAAAGAAGATTTATACAAATCCAATGGTTATAATGAAAAGGTAACCATTCTATTTTCCGCCTTGACATAAGTTGTTAGCCGCCATATCTTTGCGCCGTAACCTTTAACAAGAATGATTATGGCAAAAGAAAAAGTAAACTATCAGGAGGTATATGACCTCTACCAGTTATGCAGCGAGACCAAAGATCTTCGAGAGTTCTGTGCTGATTATGGTGTAAATTACGACAAGTTCATGAACTGGCAGCGTCACCAGTTGTGGAGTGAGAAGTTAGGCAAGACAGTCCAGGTTGAGCAGCCCAAGGTTGCCAAAGTCCAGATAACCGGGAAACCATGCAATAGTCCAACTGTGAAGTTGGACGTGAAACATCCTGAAGGTGAACCACCAATAAAATGGATCAAGTTACAGCTGGCGTCTGGCGCAACACTGTTCCTGAGAAACACCACCGTTCTTGATTTGAGCCTGTTGCTTAATAAAATGATAGGATGATATGCTTGGACTGAGTGCTAACCTTAACTATTACCTGTTTAACGGTAATGTTGATTTGCGGAAAGGCATTTTCCGTCTGTGTGAGAGTATAAGGGAAGAAATGTCCCTTGACCCGAGCGATGCGTCCAATGTATATATGTTCATGTCCCGGAACCGAAAGGTTGTGAAGATACTTCATTACGAACGCGGTTTTTATGTGCTTTACGAAAAACGTCCTGTTATGGGCAAATTCAAGAAACCTGTATTTGATGAAGTCTCCAGGTGCTACCGGATACAGTGGTCGGACATGGCTTATCTTACGGAAAGCATTGTAGTTGACAAGATGTACGTTAGTCCGAAAGGCTAATATTAACATACTGATTATCAACAGGATAGTATAAAAAATAAACGGTAAAAAGTTTGCGTAAGTGCCTGATTTTTCGTACCTTTATATCATGATTGATGAAAGAGCATACGAGTTACTTTGCTGCCAGCTGGGTCTGGCGAATGAGGAAAAGGCAGGTCTTCGCAAACAGAATAAAGAATTGATTGCGAGGCTTGAGTCTATTGAAGAATCCAACAGGGAGAACTCTAAAAATCTGATAGATACCATCAATGATCTCAAAGATACCATCGAAAAGCAGTCAACCACGGTTGAACATTACAGGAAAGAAATGGAACTTATGAGAAAGCAGCTTGAAGCAAAGGATGAGGTGAACAGGATGCTGGCAAACGAGATCTCCAATCTCAGACTTCAGCTTGAGGACAGCAGGAAACACCGTTTCGGCCGTACTTCCGAGCAAAGAAGGCTGTTGAACAACCGTAATCTCGACAAGTCCGCTCTGGAACAATCCGAGTATGACGGTTCTGACAGGAAGGATGATAATAATAAGACCGATGATAACGAAACCGGCAGCAATACCTCTTCCGGCAACATACCTGCCCAGAACAGCAAACCTTCAAGGAGAAAGGAAACCGCACCACGTGCCGGGAAAACAAAATTGAAAGTTGACAAGGTGGTAGTACATGAAGTGGACGAGTATTACACGCTTCCAGAAGGGGGACGGTTTATGAACCGCAACGGTATGCCTGATGTGTGGGAATACAGGGTCATAGAACATGTAAGGGCTTATAACGTGGAGCATGTTTACAAGGTGGCAAGGGTAAAGCTTGCGGACGGCACTTTCACAAGCACCATGGAACATCCGCTGAAAAACCTTGGAGGTATCTTCTCTCCTGAACTGCTTGCCCGTCTGCTTTGTCTGAAATATGACTTCAGCATGCCTGAGAACAGACAGATAAGACTGCTTGCAAGAGAGGGTATCCACATAAGCAATACCACGCTGAACAGCTATATCCATAACGGAATCGCCAAACTAAGGGAGTTCATGGAAGATGTCTTCAAGGAGTTTGTACAGAGAGCTAATTACCTTATGGTTGATGAGACTACTGAGCTTGTTGGAGTGGAAACAAAGGAAGGTAAGGCTTACAGGAGAAAGTACTTATGGGCTTTCTTTGCCAAGCATATTAAGATGGTCTATTATCACTATAATAACGGCAGCAGGTCGTCCGATGCGGCAAAATCATTCCTGGAATATTTTATGGGAACCATATCCACTGACGGATATACGGTTTACAGGATGTTTGACGGAGACGACTCAAAGGTGCTTCATATAGGATGCTGGACGCATTGTAGAAGGTTGTGGGTTGATGCCCTGCCTTCAGACAGAACAGCGATGGACATAATAGATCCTATCGGTGAGATGTTCAGAAATGAAGACCTGTTCCGTATGATGAAACTCAGCGGTGAGCAGATTAAGGAAAGAAGGCTTAAGCTAACAGGACCGATTCTTGAACGTATCCATCATAAGGTGGTCATTATGATGCAGGATGCGAAGATTATGGCTAACGAACTGATGAGAAAGGCCGTGAACTATACGATAAACCAGTGGAAATCCTTGAGAAATATCCTCAAGGACGGTTCAGCAGAAATCTCGAACAACCTCTGTGAGCAAAGGATGAAACCTGTAAAGCTGCTGCTCAAGAACTGTATGAACGTTGGCAGTGAGGATGCGGCAGAAAACTCTGCATTCACCTTCTCTCTGATAGAAAGCTGTAAGTTGAACGGCATAGACCCTCAGAATTACCTGAAACACTTGTTTGAATGTATTCTTCATGGTAAGGACTGCGACAAGAAGGCTCTTCTGCCATGTTTCTATAAACCGGAATGTTAAAACAAAAATATTTTCTTACGGGCATTTTTATTTTATCGGCTGAAAGACAGCCGATAAAATTGGCGTGGCGGAAAATAGTATGGTTACAATGAAAAGGTGACTCGCCTGGGATACAAAGATAACGAACTTGTATGTATACTTATTAATTCCAGAACAGAAAAAAAGAATCATAAAATCTGATGCAGCTACCTTGAAAAAGCTCTCAATGCTTGTCACAACCAAATAAAATGTATACATTTGTAGAATTTTAGTGCAAGCCCCCTTAACTATTTAACTAACTTAGTAATAATTATATGAATAAACCAATGGCGAGCAACATAAGTACATCGCTGATTATATCCACCTATAATAGAAGCGACGCGTTAGAATTATGCGTTAAAAGCGTGCTACGTCAATCTCTCCTTCCTGATGAAATTATCATTGCTGATGATGGTTCTAAAGAAGACACAAGAGAGCTAATTCATCAATTGGCTGCTTCCTCCGAAGTTCCCATTATTCATGTCTGGCATGAGGATCTAGGCTTCAGACTAGCCTCCATCCGCAACAAAGCTATTGCGAAAGCATCTAAAGAATATATTATACAAATCGACGGAGATATCGTCTTACACAAAGATTTCGTCAAAGATCATGCACGTTTTGCCCAAAAAGGTAGTTTCGTAACCGGTAGCCGTGTATTAATCCGGGAAGGTTTAACAAAAAAAATGTTAGCGGAAAAAAACTGCATAATCTCCATTCACGACAAAGGTACTAAAAATACAATCAACGGAGTACATTTGCCTTGGTTGAGCCCACTACTTCAGCATTATCGACAATGGGACATTTCATATTCCAGAGGGTGCAATATGGCTTTCTGGAAAGAGGATTTATTAAAAGTCAATGGGTACAATGAGGCTATTACCGGATGGGGAAGTGAAGATCATGAATTAGTATGCCGCCTCATCAATAACGGTGTACGCAAGCGTACCATCAAATTTGCGGGAATTGTGTTCCACCTTCATCACGAACTACATGGAACAGATAATTTGAGCAACAACCGCAGCATTTTGAACGAAACGAAAATCAGGAAACTAACCTGGTGCGATAAAGGAATCATACAAAACTAATATGGAAAAGAATTTGAACTTTTTAGATCGAAACGAATTTAACTACAGTCCATCAAAAGAAGTAGTAGAAGCTTTAAAAAACTTCGATATAAATAAACTTTGTTTTTATACCCGCATTTATGATGAAGGAAAGAAAAGTATATTATCTGTTTTCTTATCCGAATTATATGATATAGATGAAACACAAGTCCTGCTAGGCTACGGCGGAGAAGATATTCTGAAGCAAGCCGTTCATTACTTCCTGACTCAAGAAGATGGAAACAAAACGATGTTGATTCCCAAGTTCTCATGGTGGTATTATAAGTCAATTGCAGATGAGGTGAATGGTCATACTTTGCAATATCCTCTTTACGAAGACGGAAACACTTTTAAATATGACTTTGAGACGCTGAAAGATATGATTCAGAAAGAGAATCCGAAGATTCTTTTACTGGCTTCTCCCAATAACCCTACCGGCAACGGTTTAACTCCGAAAGAACTGGATGAACTGCTTGCAGAAGTACCCAGCCAAACAGTGGTACTGATAGACGAAGCATACGCTTCTTTTGTTTCAACTGATACCAGTTATATCAAAAAACTGGTTAATAAATATCCGAATTTGATTATTTCCCGTACTTTATCCAAGTTTTATGGATTACCAGGCCTACGTATGGGATTCGGATTTATGAGTAAAGAACTGGAAAAATTCAGCAGATACAGCAATAAATATCTGGGATACAACCGAATATCCGAAGATATCGCCATTGCAGCTCTTAAATCGGACACACACTACCGCAACATCGCCAAACTGATGAACGAAGACCGTGAGCGTTACGAAAAGGAAATCGGCGTGTTACCCGGATTCAAAGTATATGAATCGGTTGCCAATTTCATTTTAATCAAATACCCGATAGAGCTAAAAGAGGCTTTACAAAAGGCTTTTGCCGAACAAAGTTATAAAGTGAAGTTTATGAATGAACCGGATATCAACACTCATTTGCGTATCACATTGGGACGCCCAGAGCAAAACCGGATCGTTATAGACACAATTAAAGAAATCGCATCCAAATGAAAGCAGTAATATTAGCCGCAGGAATAGCCTCACGCTTACGCCCGCTGACCGATACAACGCCCAAATGTCTCCTCAAGATAGGAGAACGATGTCTACTGGAAAGGGCTTTTGATGCTCTGATACAAAACGGATTCGACGAATTCATTATCGTCACGGGGTATCGCCAGCAACAAATCGTTGATTTTCTGCAGGCACGTTATCCAGTCCAAAATATTACTTTCATCTATAATGACAAATATGAATCAACCAACAATATCTATTCATTATGGCTTACCCGACCGTATACAGACGGGGAAGAAATATTGTTATTAGACAGCGATATTGTTTTTGATCCTCAAATTGTAGAAAAGTTGCTTCACTCGGACAAGGCCGACATATTGGCACTGAATCGACACGAGCTTGGAGAGGAAGAAATAAAAGTTATCGTAGACGATGCGCAAAAGGTTGTTGAAATCAGTAAAGTTTGCTCTATATCCGATGCTATCGGAGAATCTATCGGTATCGAAAAGATGTCAGTTGAATACACCAAAGCTCTATTCCAGGAACTGGAAATTATGATTACCACCGAAGGATTGGATAATATTTTCTACGAACGGGCTTTTGAACGACTGATTCCACAAGGATATAGTTTTTACGTTATGGACACCACCGAGTTCTTCTCGGCCGAACTGGACACCGTAGAGGACTTTCAACAGGCACAGAAGCTGATTCCAGCAAGTCTTTATTAATCAAAATTCAGATAGAAATGGCAAATTACGATATCCGCCCTCTACAGCTTCGCATATTAAAGAATTTATTAGCTGTTGACAAAGTTTGCAAAGAACATAATCTGCGATATTACATCATGGCAGGCACCATGCTGGGAGCCGTCCGCCACAAAGGATTTATCCCTTGGGATGATGATCTGGATATCGGTATGCCAAGAGCCGATTATGATTTATTAATGGCTAATGCCAAAGAATGGTTGCCGAAACCATACGAAGCTGTATGTGCTGAAAACGACAAGGAATATCCTCTTCCATTCGCAAAAGTACAGGATGCCGACACCACTCTAATTGAACGTATGCATCTCAAATATTTGGGAGGCGTATATATTGATATATTCCCACTGGACGGAGTTCCGGAGAGCCGCATGGCGCAAAGAATGCATTTTGCAAAGTACGAATTCTACAAACGTGTACTTTATCTGATTCATCGCGATCCATACAAGCATGGAAAAGGCCCCAGTTCATGGATACCGCTATTATGCAGAAAGCTTTTTACCCTTACCGGAGCACAAGAAAGTATCAGGAAAGTAATGAAAAAGTATGATTTCGACCAATCCGCATTGGTCTGTGATTATGATGACGGAATGAAAGGAATCATGTCTAAAGATATTCTGGGCATCCCTACTCCAGTCTTATTTGAAGATGAAGAAGTATGGGGAGTACAGAAATATGATGTCTATCTGTCACAGAAATACGGAGATTACATGACCATACCTAAACAAAGTGGGCAAAGACAACACAATTTCCATTATTTAGACCTGAATAAACCTTATCGGGAGTTTGAAGTCTAACTATAATCACATAAAGGTAAGAAGTAGAAATGAGAATAGGTTTTGACGGAAAACGTGCAGTACTGAATTTCACCGGTTTGGGTAATTATAGCCGCTATATAGTGGATATTCTATGCCAATTCTATCCGGAGAATGAATATGTATTGTATGCCCCCAAGAAACGGGAAAATAAAAGGCTGAACAAATTAATGAAGCAATATCGGCAACTACAGCTTTCTTATCCCACTACTTCTTTCTGGAAAAAGTTAAGTTCGTTATGGCGAGTGTTGGGAGTCACCCGCCAATTGGAAAAAGAAAGAATTGATATTTTTCACGGACTTAGCAACGAATTGCCCCTGAATATCCATAAAAGTGAGGTAAAAAGCATTGTGACGATTCACGATCTGATATTTCTGCGATACCCACAATACTACCATTCGATCGACAGGAATATATATACATATAAATTCCGCAAAGCCTGCGAAAATGCAGATAAAATCATTGCTATCAGCGAATGTACCAAACGTGATATTATTGAATATTTCGGGATTCCTGCCGATAAGATAGAAGTTGTCTATCAAGGATGTGATACTTCATTCACACGCCCTGCAACGGAAAAGAAAAAAAGAGAAGTTCGAGCTAACTATCAGCTACCGGATCATTATATCCTCAACGTAGGAAGTATTGAAGAACGAAAAAATGCCCTTTCAGCAGTACAAGCATTAACGATGCTTCCCGAACAAATTCATCTTGTCATTGTAGGACGCCATACGGAATACACTGATAAGATTGAACGTTTTATTAAGGAGAATAAGCTGGAAGAAAGAGTGCACATCATCAGCAATGTTCCTTTTGATGATCTGCCGGCTTTTTATCAGCTAGCTGAAATTTTTGTATATCCTTCACGCTTTGAAGGCTTTGGCATCCCCATCATAGAAGCTTTATACTCTGGAATTCCGGTAATAGCCGCAACAGGTTCTTGCCTGGAAGAAGCCGGAGGTCCCGACTCGATCTATATACATCCCGACGATATCAAAGGAATGGCCAATGCTTTCAAACAGATATACTCTGACCCTGAAAGAAAGAAAGTAATGATTGAAAAAGGGCAAATATTTGCCAAAAGATTCTCTGAAGAAAAGCAAGCGGAAGAGATCTTAAACATCTACAAGAAATTAATGAGATGAACATACTTAAACACACAATAAAGAAATTTATATATGGCACTCTCCCATATTATTTCATGAAAGGATATAAGCCCGGCTCTCCTTATCTGAAATACTATGAATATATTAAAGAACATGGATATTCAAGACACCTGTATGAATTCAAAGATGAATATGCAAATATGCCCGTTGACATACAGAAAGACGAGGAGAAAGGTTTATACTATGTTCAAAAAGAAGAGAAACGGCTCTATTTCAGAAAGAGCACTCCGGCTAGGAAAATTCAAAAATATTACAGGGCTTTGAGCATGGAACAAGACAGGCGTTCACCGCACCATTACTTCAACAGCGTTAAAGAAGTGACAGGAAAGGTATTTGTGGATGTTGGTTGTGCCGAAGGATATTCTTCATTGGAAATCATCGATGAAGCCAAACATGTTTACTTGTTTGAGCAGGACGAACAATGGCTAGAGGCCATCAGAGCGACCTTTGAGCCATGGCAAGATAAAGTTACGATTGTCCAAAAGTATGTAAGCGACCATAACTCTTCAAGAGAACAAACCCTGGATGACTTCTTCAACAATCAAACGGATGAGCATCTGTTTCTAAAAATGGATATCGAAGGAGCTGAACGGCATGCATTGGCCGGATGCAAGAACTTATTTCAAAATTGCCAGAAGTTGGATTTTGCAATTTGCACATACCATCTACATGATGACGAAGCAGTCATTTCTGCATTTTTGGATAAGCATAACTGCACATATACCAATCAGAAAGGTTTTTTCAGGCATAAAATCCGCAGTGTAGTCATGCGCGGAAGCAAGAGTTAATCATTGATAATCAGCAGAAAGCAATTCGCAATAGTCATACTTACACAAGTATGTATCATAAATGTGCTTTTCTTTTTTCAATAAGAAACGTGAGATATGCGGTTCCCAGGAAAAGAACTTACGCACAGAACGGTACAAACGGAAGAATAAAATTAGGGATACGATATGCCTTTCTTTTTCTTTTCGTGCCGCACGACGATAAATATAATGAGTAAAGAACTGATCGCTATAACGAAGAGCCAGACTAACAGTAGATTCTACATCCCATCCCCTCAAAGAAGCGTATTCTGTCATTATATAAGTCAGCACTTCACGAGAGATGCATAAACGACACATATTACGGCACACAGTATCACAATCAATATCCGATAGTAACTGCATGCGATTCACGTCAACCAGGGAAAAACTATATTCATTCGCATCATTCTGATGGATCAATATATTGCCGGGAGAATAGTCCAAATGCAGGATACCTGCCTGATGCAAAGCAGCTGTGTAGCGCGCAAAAGCAGAAAGTTTATCTTCATTTCCTTCCACTTTCCCATCCATCAGGGAACGGACTGTTTCGCCACCATCATAACAACAAATGTAATAGCTATGTGAAAGAAGGCCACTCTGGAATTGTTCGATCATAGCAACTGGCTCCGGAGTGTCAAAGCCATGTTGTTGAATTTCCATAGAGTAAATATAGGAACGCTCTGCTTTTGATTGCCGGAAAAACGAATATACAACACGATTGATGATGTGAGGCTTCTTAAAGCTCTTCACCACAACATCAATGCTGCCTAAGCCAATTCGTTTTAAAACATTACGCCCATCGTACACCACATCTCCTTTTTCCTGGAAGGACCTTGGAATTTCTTCTATCTCCTTCTGCAGATGCGCGTACTTGGGATTTACAATCACTCTCATTACACTCTCCTATATAATACTAATTACAAAGATGGAGCAAAGATAAAGAAATTAAGGCACATTCCGACTATATTTTTTTCTTTTCTCACAAAGATTGGCTAACTCTCTATACATATAAGTACTGTTGCGAACAACTTTAGTCGTTTTTTCTTTTTTCTTTTCATTTATATTTAGACATAAATGCTTTTTTTTAGCTATGTTTGCACGATAAAAAGCATAAAGAAGTCAAGCATGAAACCAATCAAAAAAATTCTGATTATTCGATTTAGACAAATAGGGGACTCTATTCTGGCTGTTGCATTGTGCAGTACGCTGAAAAAAAGTTTTCCCGATGCAGAAATACACTTTGTGCTGAATAAAAATATAGCATCGCTCTATGAGGGTCACCCGGACATAGATAAGGTTATTACATTTGACAAGAATGAGAATAAGCCATTCACTGCTTATATAAAAAAAGTATGGCAAGTGACGCACCAAAACAAATACGATGTCATCATCGATATGCGTTCTACGATCCGGACTCTTTTTTTCTCTCTTTTTTCATTAAAAACCCCTTTCCGGATAGGGCGTATCAAGGGATACACACGTTTTCTATTAAATTATCGGACAGACACTTACAGCAATAGTCTAACAACTGATATGGTAGAACGCAACCTATTGCTTGCAGCGCCATTAGAGAAAATCAAGCCTATTCAATATACAAAAGAATTCAGGTTATACCTCACTGACCAGGAGAAAAAAGACTTTCGATATTATATGGAAAAGGAGGGGATAGATTTCGCGCGCCCTGTATTCCTAATAGGAGTCACCACCAAGCTCCTCCATAAAAAATGGAATACGGAGTTTATGATAACCACACTTAAAAGAATATTGGAAGAATACAAGGACATACAAATGATCTTCAACTATGCACCGGGGTATGAAGAAGAAGATGCAAGAAATATCTACAAGGAATTGGGATGTCCGGAACGCATCAAGATTGATATACAAGCCTCTTCATTACGACAACTGGCAGCACTTTGCGCCAACTGCTCGTTTTATTTCGGAAACGAAGGAGGAGCCCGACACATTGCGCAAGCCCTCGAAATTCCTTCATTCGCTATTTATTCACCAAGCGCCTCTAAATCAATGTGGTTACCTGCAAATTCCGTACTTGCCCGAGGTATTAGTCCCGACGATATTCTTCCGCCGGAACAACAAGCAACATTAACTTATGAAGAACGTTTCGCATCAATTACCCCGGAAAAGGTATACGATCAATTAACTTCGACATTAAGACAATTGAGCTAACTCGCGATATAAATCAAGATAAGCTTGTATATGCTTCTCGTAACTGAATGAAGCTGCATGTTCTTTCATTCTGGTCAAGCGTTCCTCATCTTTATAGAAATCAGGCAAATGTTCCCGGATACTTTGCACCATAGATTCTGTATCCAAATGTTCCCACATGATGGCATGTCCATTACAAACTTCCGGCAAACTAGTGCGATTAGCAGCAAATACAGCTTTTCCAAACTGCATAGCTTCTACCACAGGCAGCCCAAAACCTTCTCCTTCACTAGGAAACAGGAACGCTTCACAGTTCCGATACAACCAAATCTTTTCACTTTGAGTGATTACATCTGTCAAAAACACATTAGTGACTTGCTTCTCACGAATCAGATTACGCACTTCTTCAGCATAAGCGAAATGGGCATCTCCACAAATATACAAATCATATTCCGGAAAATGGCGCATTACGTCAACCAGGAGATGGAAATTCTTTTTCCTACGGATCTGTCCAATCGTAAAAAAGAAAGGACGTCCCGTCGCAAAAGACGGCTGGGTTCCTTCCAACATATCGATCCTCTCCACCCCATTATAGATGACCCGGATCTCTTTCCCCTTCAAATCTATATGTTGACGAATGACATCTGCGACATAATGAGAAATCGTTGTGACTACTGCTGCCTTATTGACCTTATTCTGCATCCGACGAAGATACATTTTAGCCTTCCAAGGCTTTTTCTCCGTTAAGAAATTAAAGTCATGTATAGTAAAGATAAACTTTGTACCACCGGCAATACGCAACAACTTCCGCTGCTGATTCACCGCATGCCATACATCTACTTTAGGAAGGGTAAAAGGGAAAAACTTATTGATACGACGTACCGGAACAGAGGTCACATTCGGGCCAAATTCCTGCATATATTTCTGTCTCAACAAATATACAAAATGAAGATCCTCTACCGGCATAGACGAAAAAGCGGCCGCATAGTTGGCCGCAATCTGTCCGAAACCAGCTGTTAGACTACCATAATTCGTAAGATCTATCAGTACCTTTTTCTTTCGTTGTATCTCTTTTTCCATCATTATTTGATTCTACGCTCTTTCGGTTCAAAAAACAACTAAATTGAATTCCTGCAAATATCAACCTACAATCCCTTCTATTTTTGCAATAACCTGTTCCGGCTTTATATCTCTTAAACAGGCATAATCACCACGCCAACAAGGCTTCTGTCCATATACAGAGCAGGGACGGCATGACAAATCAAGCTGCACGGTATTAACCGGCAATTGCTTCCAACCCATAAAACCGGCATAAGGATGAGTGGCCCCCCAAATAGAAACAACCGGAATATTGACCAAGGACGCCAAATGCATATTGGCAGAATCCATTGAAAGCATCACATCTAAATGGCTCATCAGATTCAGCTCGGTACGCATATTCAGTTTACCGATCATTGAAACAACAGAAGGATATTTAGCAATCCATGCGTCAAACACTTCCTGCTCGCTTTTACCACCTCCAAAAAGAAAAACTTTCACTTGCGGATTAGCTGCAAAATGTGCTATAACTTGCTCCTGTAACTCTAACGGATAAATTTTACCTCTGTGTTTGGCAAAAGGAGCTATACCAATCCATTTTTGATCTTCTTTAGGTCCTGTGACTGGCTCTATCTCCGCAAAGTTGCCTTTTCCTTCGCCATAAATAGAAGAAAAATTTAATAAAACCGGCAAACCGAGCTTCTCAAGCACATCGGCATAACGGCGAAAAGAACTCTTCTGATTCTCCATCACCTTATCGTGACGACGAACCAGTTTCTTTTTACCTGCCCTTCCCTTACATATGGAAGCTACCGGTTTATTGGCAAGACGGAATCGCAGACATAAATATTTTGAACGAAGCACATGATGAAAATCTGCGATGTAATCGAAATGCATGGCTTTCAATTCTGAATAAAGGCTATTCAAGCCCCAAAGTCCCTTGTGTTTGCCTGTTAAGTCAGCTCCGACAAAGCCTACATTCGCAGGCAGCCCCTGAAAGAGCGGCTGCCATACAGCACGACTTAACACTGTTATTTCGTGCTGCGGATATTGAACAGCCAGCGAATGTATTACCGGAATTGTCATGGCTACATCGCCAAGAGCTGAAAAACGAATAATGAGAATACGCGCCATTCGTTATTTTTTAGCATAAAGCACCGGATTCAATGCCGGGTCATTATACATTTTCATCTGTTTATATACTTTCATATATTTTCTTCCGGCTTCGATATCAGCCAATAACTGCTCAATAGCCGCAGAGAGGTCTTTACGTTGTTCCAGCAGGATATTCAGCTTAGTCTGACATTGAAGACGGTGTTCTTCTGTAGTATCCGTACGTTCCACTTCCTGCTGCATGTGGTAAATTTTCAATGCAAGAATTGACAAGCGGTCAATAGCCCATGCAGGACTTTCTGTATTGATCGTTGCGTCAGAGAGAGGTTTTACTTCTTTGTATTTGTCTAAAAAGTAACTATCGATTAATTCCACCAAGTCTGTACGATCCTGATTTGATTTATCAATTCTTCTTTTCAAAGCCAATGCTTCTACCGGATCAATCTGCGGGTCACGGATAATATCCTCAAAATGCCATTGCACAGCATCAATCCAGTTCTTTAGATATAAATAATACTCAATAGTTTTCAACTCGTAAGGATTGTTCATCGGAGCATCCACACTATCCGTTACATGGTAATCTGTTGTCGATTTCCAAAAAATCTCGTTGCAAAGGTTACTAAATGTCATAATCTTAACTAGCTAATAGATATATAATAGGGCAAATCTATGTAATATTTTTCAGACAAGCAACCCTTTCTTACTTTTTTATTTGTTACCTTTGTGGGTATAAAAGATGAATTGTATATGAAAATTATTATCGACAATAAAATACCATTTATAAAAGAAGCGGTTCAGAGAATAGCCGATGAGGTGGCTTATGTACCGGGGAAAGATTTCACTCCGGAGCTCGTACGGGATGCAGACGCACTCATTGTCCGTACCCGCACACATTGCAACCGGGATTTATTGGAAGGTAGTCAGGTGAAATTCATAACAACGGCAACTATCGGTTTCGATCACATTGATACAAAGTATTGCAAACAGGCAGGTATAGAATGGACAAATGCTCCGGGATGCAATTCTGCTTCTGTCGCCCAATATATACAGTCATCGCTTCTGGTGTGGAAATCTTGCAGAAACAAAAAGTTAAACGAACTGACGATTGGAATCATAGGAGTGGGAAACGTAGGGAGTAAGGTAGCTAAAGTTGCCCTGGATTTTGGCATGCGCGTTTTACTGAATGATTTGCCACGGGAGGAAAAAGAAGGAACAGAGCTATTTGCCTCACTAAATAAAATTGCAGAAGAATGTGATATCATAACCTTTCACGTACCTTTATATAAGGAAGGGAAATATAAAACCTTCCACCTGGCAGATGAGAACTTCTTCCAGTCACTCAAACGAAAACCGGTTATCATTAATACCTCCCGAGGAGAGGTCATTGACACTGATGCTCTTTTAAAAGCCTTGGACAGCCGGATCATTTCGGATGCTATCATTGATGTATGGGAGCATGAGCCGGAAATTAACCGTGAACTACTGGAAAAAGCATTCATCGGTACCCCCCACATTGCGGGTTACTCTGCCGATGGAAAAGCAAACGCCACACGCATGTCACTGGATGCCATTTGCAAATTCTTCCAAATAGAAGCTGATTATAAAATAAACGCACCGGCACCCGCCTCTCCTATTATACATGCCAAAAACCATGAAGAAGCAATCCTCCAAATATATAATCCAGTCGAAGATAGCACCCGATTGAAAAATCAACCGGAACAATTCGAAACCTTACGCGGGGATTATCCTTTGCGGCGAGAAGAGACAGCTTATTTAATCAAGTATTAAGAAATAAGTATTAAGTATTAACCGTAGCGACCGAGAACTTCATGAAATTCCGTCAAACGATTATCTGCATGGAGTAATACTTAATTAATACTTATTTCTTAATACTTGTTCTATGACTTGCGGGAAGTATTCATATTCCAAGGCATGCACTTTCTTGGCTACATCATCCGGAGAATCTGTCGGAAGAACAGGACAGGTAGCCTGGAAGATTGCATTTCCTTCGTCATAATGCTCATTTATATAATGTATAGTGATACCGCTTTCCTTTTCACCGGCAGCCACTACCGCTTCATGAACCCGGTCACCATACATTCCTTTGCCTCCGAACTTCGGCAGAAGAGCAGGATGTATATTTATAATTTTATCGGGATAAGCATGCAAAAGCAAGTCAGGCACACGAACCAGAAAGCCAGCCAGTACGACAAAGTCGATGCGGTACTCCTGCAAAATAGCCAAAATTTCATCTCCGGCTATCCAGTCCTCCTTTGGAAACACGTTACAGGGCACTCCCAAACGATGCGCACGTTCCAAAACGTATGCATCACTTTTATTAGAAAGTACCAACGAAACCTGAACGGAATCGTTTTTTTGGAAATACCGGATAATATTCTCGGCATTTGAACCGGAACCGGAAGCAAAAATTGCGATGTTTTTCTTCATAACCCTCAATTTCGATGCACAAAACAGTGAAAAATGTGCAAAACTTTGCATTTATTTAGTCAAATATTTGCGCAAAACGATAAATATTCATTCCTTTGCACCGCAAATTTAAAGAAATAAAACTAATTATTAATTAAAAACTTAAAGTTATGTCTGAAATTGCATCAAGAGTAAAAGCGATTATCGTTGATAAATTAGGCGTAGAAGAATCAGAAGTTACAACCGAAGCAAGCTTCACTAACGACCTGGGAGCAGATTCTCTTGACACTGTAGAACTTATCATGGAATTCGAAAAAGAATTCGGTATCTCTATTCCTGATGACCAAGCAGAAAAGATTGGTACTGTAGGTGATGCTGTATCTTATATCGAAGAACACGCTAAGTAATTCGATTTCATCAATATGGAATTAAAAAGAGTGGTAGTAACAGGTCTTGGCGCCATTACTCCCGTTGGCAACAGCGTTCCCGAATTTTGGGAAAACCTTGTGAACGGGGTTAGTGGAGCAGGGCCTATTACTCATTTTGATGCGTCGTTATTCAAGACCCAATTCGCATGCGAAGTGAAAAACTTCGATGCAACGAAATACATAGACCGTAAAGAAGCAAGAAAGATGGACCTGTATACTCAATATGCCATCGCTGTTGCCAAAGAAGCGGTGAGTGATTCCGGTCTTGATGTCGAGAAAGAAGACTTGAACAAAATCGGTGTTATTTTCGGCGCCGGTATTGGTGGTATACATACATTTGAAGAAGAGGTAGGCAACTACTACACTCGTCAGGAAATGGGTCCGAAGTTTAATCCGTTCTTCATTCCAAAGATGATTTCGGATATTGCAGCCGGACAGATTTCTATCATGTATGGTTTCCATGGTCCTAACTACGCGACTTGTTCAGCATGTGCTACTTCAACCAACGCTATTGCAGATGCCTTCAACCTGATTCGTCTGGGTAAAGCAAACGTAATTGTATCCGGTGGTTCGGAAGCAGCTATCTTCCCGGCAGGTGTGGGCGGTTTCAACGCTATGCACGCACTGTCAACACGCAACGACGAAGCTTCTAAAGCTTCACGTCCGTTTAGCGCAAGCCGTGATGGTTTCGTTATGGGCGAAGGTGGCGGTTGCCTGATCCTGGAAGAACTGGAACACGCTAAAGCTCGCGGTGCAAAAATCTATGCAGAAGTTGCCGGTGTAGGTATGTCTGCAGATGCACATCACCTGACAGCTTCTCATCCAGAAGGTCTGGGAGCGAAATTGGTGATGAAAAATGCACTGGAAGATGCGGAAATGGATCCGAAAGAAGTAGATTATATCAATGTACACGGTACATCTACTCCGGTTGGTGATATTTCAGAAGCAAAAGCAATCAAGGAAGTATTCGGTGATCATGCGTTCGAGTTGAACATCAGTTCAACAAAATCTATGACAGGTCACTTGCTGGGAGCTGCCGGTGCGGTAGAATCTATTGCAAGTATCCTTGCTATCAAGAACGGCATTGTTCCTCCGACTATCAACCACGAAGAAGGTGACAACGACGAGAATATCGACTATAACCTTAATTTCACGTTCAATAAAGCACAGAAACGCGAAGTTAATGTTGCCTTGTCCAATACATTTGGATTTGGTGGTCACAATGCGTGCGTTATCTTCAAGAAATACGCAGAGTAATATCGTGTTACGTAACGAAATAGATAAGATAAGGCTCTTGTTCCGCAAGGATAGAGAGTCTTATCTTTGTTTTTACCGGATACTCGGGTTCTACCCGCGCAATATCCAACTTTATGAGCAGGCTCTCCTGCACAAATCGACTTCTGTCCGCTCCGACAAGGGACGTCCCCTCAACAATGAACGGCTGGAGTTTTTAGGTGACGCCATCCTCGACGCCATCGTAGGAGATATTGTCTATAAACGTTTTGAAGGGAAACGAGAAGGTTTCCTGACCAACACACGTTCTAAGATCGTACAACGGGAGACTTTGAATAAGTTGGCCGTTGAAATCGGTTTGGATAAACTCATAAAGTATTCCACCCGCTCTTCTTCTCACAACAGTTATATGTACGGAAATGCTTTTGAGGCATTTATCGGAGCTATTTATCTGGATCAGGGGTATGAACGCTGCAAACAGTTTATGGAGCAACGGATCATCAACCGTTATATCGACCTGGATAAAATATCCCGAAAAGAGGTTAACTTCAAATCCAAACTTATTGAGTGGAGCCAAAAAAATAAGATGGAGGTTTCCTTTGAGTTAATCGAGCAATTTCTCGATCACGACAGCAACCCTGTCTTCCAAACCGAAGTACGCATTGAAGGACTTCCGGCAGGAACAGGTACGGGATATTCCAAGAAAGAGTCTCAACAGAATGCTGCCCAAATGGCTATAAAGAAAGTAAAGGAACCCGTATTTATGTCAACTGTCGAAGAGATCAAAGCACAACATTCAGCAACTACAACAGAACCGGAGGTTGAACTTGCAACTAACTCTGAAACTGAATTGGCAACTGAACTTGAGAATGAATTTGAGAATGAACTTGAAGCCGAACTGAATGTAATTCCCGAGACAAAACTGGAGAATGTTTTAGAAGAAAACACCTCCGATAATGAAATTTCTACGGTACAACCTACTATGGAAGCCGAGGAGACTAGCCAAAGCAAATCCCCATGCGACGCCCCTGAATCACCAAATCGTGATCTTCAGTAACTAATTTCAGTTTTCCTGCAACTTCTTCAAGAGGGATAGATGCAATATCGTCTCCTTTTAAAGCTACCATACGCCCGAATTCACCCTTGGCGATCAATTCTGTCGCGTGGCCGCCCATACGGGTAGAAAGATTGCGGTCGAAAGGAGTAGGCGAACCACCACGCTGAATATACCCTAGAACTGTTTCGCGAGTTTCTATACCAGTTTCATATTCAATCTCCTGCGCAATATATTCAGCAGCCCGTTTGCGCCCGTCTGTCCTAATACCTTCTGCTACCACTACAATAGAATAAGGCTTGCCCTTTTTCAGTCTTTCCAGAATCGTATTACCAATATTTTTAATGTCATAAGCAATTTCGGGGACAAGAATCACATCCCCTCCTCCTGCCATACCGGAATACAAGGCAATCCAACCCGCCTTATGCCCCATCACTTCAATCACCATCACCCTTTTGTGAGAACTTGCGGTAGAATGTAAACGGTCGATGGCATCGGTAGCAATACTTACTGCCGAGTCGAAACCGAAAGAAATATCTGTGCCCCAAATATCATTATCAATGGTTTTAGGTACAGATACGATATTCACTCCCATCGCAGCAAACTTCGCCGCTGTCTTCTGTGTTCCATTTCCGCCGATACAAACGACACAGTCGAGTTCCATTTCCCGGATATTCTGAAGGATTAAAGACGGTTTGTCAACATCAGAGACAACGCCTCCTTTTTTGAAAGGCTTCTCACGAGATGTTCCTAACATCGTTCCACCCAGATTGAGCAAACCGGAGAGCGACTTGTCTGTAATAGATTCGACATCTTTAGTCAGCAAGCCCTGAAAACCGCTGTGAATACCTACTACTTCCATCCCGTAATAATTGATGGCAGTTTTGCACACGCCACGAATCGTGGCATTAATACCGGGACAGTCCCCGCCGGATGTTAAGATTCCAATTCTCATTGTCGCATTTTTTAGTCTAAAACTCGGGATTTATATGAAAGTCGTCAATTTTTAACGATTATTTCCGTCGTAAAGATAGAAAAAAAAGATAAATAAGTTACTTTTGCACGACTAAACATTATTATGTTAAAGCAGAAATGAATATTACAAAAATTATTAGTAAGACTTTCGATTCCCGTTTAAAACAGATAGACCTATATGCTAGTCAGGCTAGTGAGATACAGCATCGTGTGTTAAGCCGCTTAACACGCCAGGCCGCTCAAACTGAATGGGGAAGAAAGTACGATTATTCCTCTATCCGTAACTATGAAGATTTCCGTAAACGTGTTCCTATCCAGACATACGAAGAAATTAAGCCTTATGTAGAACGTTTGCGAGCTGGGGAACAGAATCTGCTTTGGCCATCGGAGATACGCTGGTTTGCAAAATCCTCCGGAACGACTAATGATAAAAGTAAATTCCTTCCTGTCAGCAAGGAAGCGCTGGAAGATATTCATTACAGAGGAGGAAAAGACGCAGCAGCTCTTTATTTCCGCATCAATCCGGATAGCCATTTTTTCTCCGGCAAGGGACTGATTCTAGGAGGGAGCCATAGCCCGAACCTCAATTCCAATCATAGTTTAGTAGGAGATTTATCCGCTATTCTGATTCAAAACGTAAATCCGCTTATTAATTTCATTCGCGTACCAAGCAAGAAAATTGCGTTGATGAGCGAATGGGAAACCAAGATAGAAGCAATCGCCAACAGCACTATTCCGGTAAATGTGACAAGCCTATCCGGTGTGCCGTCGTGGATGCTGGTACTTATCAAACGTATCCTTGAAAAGACAGGAAAGCAGGCACTGGAAGAAGTATGGCCCAATCTGGAAGTTTTCTTCCATGGCGGAGTGGCTTTCACACCGTATCGTGAGCAATATAAACAGGTGATTACAACACCTAAAATGCATTATGTAGAGACCTACAATGCTTCGGAAGGATATTTCGGAACCCAGAACGACCTTTCCGATCCTGCCATGTTATTAATGATCGACTATGGAATTTTCTACGAATTTGTTCCGTTGGAGGAAGTGGGAAAAGAAAATCCACGGGCTTATTGTCTTGAAGAAGTCGAGCTCAACAAGAACTATGCAATGGTTATTTCTACTTCCTGTGGTCTGTGGAGATACATGATTGGTGATACTGTGAAGTTTACCAGCAAGAATCCCTATAAGTTTGTCATCACGGGAAGAACGAAGCATTTCATCAATGCATTTGGTGAAGAGCTGATTATCGATAATGCTGAAAAAGGATTGGCAAAAGCTTGCGCCGAGACCGGAGCACAAGTTTGCGAATACTCTGCAGCACCGGTGTTTATGGATGAGAACGCAAAATGCAGGCACCAGTGGCTAATAGAATTTGCCAAAATGCCGGATTCCGTAGAAAAGTTCGCTTCGATACTTGACGCTACGCTGAAAGAGGTTAACTCTGACTATGAAGCCAAACGATGGAAAGATATCGCTTTGCAACCATTGGAAGTGATCGTAGCCCGTCAGGGATTGTTCCATGACTGGCTGGCACAGAAAGGAAAACTGGGAGGACAACACAAAGTACCCAGATTAAGCAATACACGCGAATATATAGAAGCAATGCTGGTGCTGAATAATAGCGCTCATCCGGAAGAATAACCAAAAACCAAAACATAACCACTACAAGTTTTTTTTTCCATTACAGAGGTTACTTGTATAAGGAGAGAGCGTCAAAACAACTCTCCGATTTCTTTCAGGCACGGATTACACGAATTACATGGATAAGTTTATTCTCTTTCCTTGTTTATTCGTGTAATCCGTGCCTTAGTTATATCGATTAGCCAGCTAAGTTTTGTTTTAAAAAACTTGCGTCAGAGCGTTCATCTTCCCAATATGTAAGATTAACGGGCGTTGACTATGATTCCTCCTCCTAGTAGCAATCCGTCTCCATAGAATGCAGCAGCCTGTCCGGGAGCAATGGCTGTTAATGGTTCATGAAGCTGCACGTGCAATAAATGATCCGATGTGACGGTAATCGTGCCATGGTTTTCCTGCTTGCGATAGCGTATCTTCACAATTATGTCAGAGCGATCTAAAGTACGCTCCTGATTTACAAGATTCCAATCTTTCAACCACATTTCTGTTTTTTCCAACGATGAAAGAGAAGCCAACATCACTTCATTCTTTTCAGGATCAATCTCTTTCACAAATACAGGACGATTCAGATGAATGCCCAAACCGCGTCTCTGCCCAATAGTATAAAAGGGATAGCCTTCATGCCAGGCAATAAAATTTCCCTTTTCATCGACAAATTTTCCTCTTCTGATTCTGTCAGACCAGGTCTGTTTATCGCTGCCCGATGTCTGACTATTGTTGATTGATGCCTCACTATTACTGACCGACATCTGACCATTTCTGACCAACCAGTCTTTTAAAAAGGTCCGATAGTCCATCGGGCAAAAACAGACACCAATACTATCCTTTTTGGTTGCCACCTTTCGAAAACCATGTTCAGCAGCCCAGGCACGGGCTTCAGCTTTCGTAATATCGCCCATCGGCAACAGCATCCTATTAAGAATATCCTGTTTCAATCCCCATAAGAAGAAGGTTTGATCCTTATCCGAATCGGCGGCGTACGTTATATAAAAGGTTTCATTTAGTTGTATATTCTGCGCATAGTGTCCGGTAGCAATATAAAAAATTCCCATTTCATCGGCAATCTTAGCAAGCAAAGGCCATTTCAGATAATTATTGCACAAGGTACAGGGGACCGGAGTACGTCCTGCCAGGTATTCCTGCACAAAATATTCAATAATCTGCCGGGCAAATATTTCACGGGCATCGTATGTTATATGCCGTATTCCTAAACGTTCTGCCAAATTACGGGCATCTTCCAAGTATTCTGTCGAACCATTCAATTCATAAAAACGGAAGGTTACCCCGATTACTTCATAACCGGCTTCCAGCAGTCGCATAGCAGCAACAGAGCTATCTGTACCACCACTCATTCCAAGCAATACGCGTTTGTTTTCCTCTATCATGCTGCAAAATTAAGTATTTTCCCGTATCTTTGTCAGTTAAAGCCTAAAAGAGAATGAAAGAGAGACCAACTAACGGACAAGTTATAATCGTTTTCACAGAGCATCCGATACTCGGCATATTACTGATTCCGTATATTGCGGAAAGGCTGAACGATGGCACCTTGCAATTAGTGGAGCAAGCGTTTCACGCTTCTCCGGAAGCTATGAGCATAATGAGCGAAGCGGAAAGACAAGCCATCGATATCGCTTCATACTATACAGAAAAGTATCTGATGGGCCTCTACTCCCGTGAAAAAACAGTATCACGCTTTCTACATAAGCTATCCGAAGATCCGGAACGAATTAAAAATAATATTCGCCCGTTTATCGAAAAGAAGCTGTTGGAGATGCTGGCGTTGATACGGGAAAACGGACTGCCTTTTTATCAGAAACAAGCTGGTAGCAAAATCTTATACGCCCATCATATTTATCATATCAACCCTCACGACGTAGAAATTCGCGTAACATTTCATGTTGACAGTAAAACGTTCCGTTATCAGTTGCAGTGTTATTATGAAGGGCAACCGTTCTCTTTGAGTGAGTTAAAACCGGTAGTTGTACTGACCTCCTCGCCGGCCACTCTATTATTGGGAATGGAGTTATATTTCTTTCCGCACATTGAAAGCGCACGTATCTTACCTTTCACAAAGAAAAGATCGATTAGCGTAAACGCTTTACAGATTGAAAAATACATAGACAACATCGTTATTCCAATTGCGCGTTATCACGATATCGAGACTCACGGTTTGAATATTACTGAAGAAGAATGTGCCTGTGAGGCTGTTCTCTCATTCGAAGATGCCACATACAACGGACAAGCATTG
Organism: Bacteroides sp. 3_1_13; assembly: GCF_001185845.1. Lineage (NCBI taxonomy): Bacteria > Pseudomonadati > Bacteroidota > Bacteroidia > Bacteroidales > Bacteroidaceae > Bacteroides > Bacteroides sp. 3_1_13. Next base: position 1,355,791 of record NZ_KQ236955.1, on the reverse strand, counting down.
CAACTTGTCTTCCGCTATGGAGACCAGACATTTGCACCAGATAGTGCTAATGAAATGAAGAAAATCATTTATCGGAAAACATCCGGTGAAATCGGCTTTTTCCGGCGTAACATTACAGTGGAAGAACAAGCAGTCCAACTCTTAACGAATGCCGGTCTGCAACAACTCAATGACACACACTTCCAACTATCTGCCAAAGCTCCGGAAAAGACAATTGTCGAATGGATCAACAATCATCGGGAGATGTTGCAGCAATCCTTTCACCTTACCAGTAATGTAGGGAATGCATTGTATTGTCTGGATGAGATACGCATCGAACAAAGCTGCGATGATGAGGTTGACTGGTTTGAACTGCACATCACTGTTGTTATCGGTAATCTGCGCATTCCTTTTTCACGTTTCCGCAAACATATCCTCGAAGAAAAGCGGGAATATCTGCTACCTGACGGGCGTATGATTCTCCTGCCTGAAGAGTGGTTCAGCAAATATGCGAACTTACTGGAGATGGGAGTACAAACAGAAAAAGGAATTCGGTTGAAACATGCATTTATAGGTGCTGTACAGACAGCTTTGGGTGAGGATGGAGTGAAAAAATTCCCCGCGAAGCAGCAAATACATAACGTTGCCGTACCAAGAATGCTTAAAGCAACGTTACGCCCCTATCAGCAGAAAGGATTCTCGTGGATGGTACATCTCCATAAACAAGGATTTGGCGGATGCCTGGCAGATGACATGGGACTCGGGAAGACGCTTCAGACTCTTACCCTGCTACAGTACATATATAAGCCATCCGCTCCCAAACAACCCGCTACCCTAATTGTAGTCCCCACATCGCTACTTCACAACTGGCGACGGGAAGCCAAGCGCTTTACAGGGCTCTCAATGATGGAATACAACAACACCGTGGCTATAGACAAGAAACGTCCGGAAAAATTCTTCGGTCATTTTCACTTGATCTTTACTACGTATGGCATGATGAGAAACAACATTGATATACTCTCTTCCTACCGTTTCGAATACGTCGTGCTCGATGAAAGCCAGAATATCAAGAATAGCGAATCGCTCACCTTCCGGTCGGCAATTCAACTGCAAAGCAAACACCGACTCGCACTGACAGGTACTCCTATCGAAAACTCATTAAAGGACCTGTGGGCTCAATTTCATTTTATACAACCGGACTTACTGGGCACGGAAAGTGCTTTCCAAAAGCAGTTCATAATGCCGATTCGCCAGGAAAACGAACGCGTACGAATGCAGTTGCAACAACTGACTGCCCCATTCATCCTCCGCAGAAGCAAGAAAGAGGTAGCTCCGGAACTTCCTGAACTTACGGAAGAAACAATCTACTGCGACATGACTGAAGAGCAGAACACGTGTTACGAGCAGGAGAAAAACAGCCTGCGAAACATACTTCTCCAGCACTCTCAAAGTACGAACAGGCTCCATTCGTTTAGTGTACTAAATGGCATTTTGCGTTTACGGCAACTCTCTTGTCATCCGCAACTCATTCTTCCTGATTATACCGGAACATCCGGAAAAACCGCACAGATAATCGAAACATTCGATACATTACAAAGCGAAGGACACAAAGTCCTAATTTTCTCTTCATTCGTCAAACATCTGGAGGTCTTGGCTGAAGCTTTCCGAGAACGAGGCTGGAAATATGCCCTATTAACAGGAGCAACCAACAACCGGCCCTCCGAAATCGCCCATTTCACCGAGCAAAAAGATGTTCAGGCATTCCTTATTTCACTAAAAGCAGGGGGTGTGGGACTCAATCTTACACAAGCCGACTATGTATTTATCATAGATCCCTGGTGGAATCCTGCCGCCGAATCGCAAGCCATCGCCCGTGCCCATCGTATCGGTCAGGACAAGCAGGTGATTGCCTATCGCTTCATTACACAAAACAGCATTGAGGAAAAGATTCTGCATCTGCAAGATGAGAAACGAAAACTGGCGGAAACATTTGTTGCCGACAGTGAATCATTGCCTATATTAAGCAATGAACAATGGGTAGACCTGCTCTAATAATACATAAAGCCTCAATCTATCACAGAGGTGTGTAAAATGTATTATTTCATCGTATTCCTGAATTTTTTTATCCATATACTCTTATTTTATCCGGTTATCTTTGCCACTGTGAAAATTATAAATAACCCGAAATAATAAATGTATGAAAAACAGGAGCATTACCTACCTATTACTATTTGGTATTTGCAGCATGTTATTCGTTCTGCAATCTTGCCAAGAAACGGATGATCTGCGTTCTGAAATTGATTCGCTTAAAAATCGCGTCCAAATATTGGAAGAAACAGCTAATCAATTGAACACTTCTATCGAAAGTTTACAGTACTTATTAAATGATCCAGTCATTGTGGGTATCACTCCCATCAAAAATGGCTATACTGTAGAATTAAGCGATGGAAAAAGTATTACCGTTATGAGTGGAGAAGCCGTCAATGCACTAGTACCCTCCTTATCTGTAGATAATGAAGGCTATTGGATTTATAGCATAGACGGAGGTATTACCTATATGCCTTTAAAGGACGCTAATGGCAATAAAATATATGCCATTCCAACCAGTAAGCCTAGTGATCCCGACAAACCTGCCACTCCCATTCAATCTCCCAAGCTGAAGATAGATGCAAATGGTTACTGGCTGCTCAGCTATGATAATGGAAAAACATATCAGAACCTAACTAACAACGATGGCAGTAAAATAGAAGCCATTGAAAGTGCTGGAAAAAATTCTATCTTTGATAAAGTAGAATATAACACAACTTCCAAAAAGCTTACAGTTACCTATGCAGACAAAACCATTGAACTGCAAGTGATAGATACTTTCTACTTAAAGGTAAAAGGAATGGAAGATATGCAGATTTTCCCACTAAATGAAACACGGCTTTATGAGGTAGAACAACAAGATGTAACAGGAGTAGTAATAAAAGCTCCTAAAGAATGGAATATTGTCTTAAAAGATAATGAACTTTCTATTACTTCTCCTAAAGCAAACGACATAGAGAATAAAGAAGAAATAATCAATATCATCATTACTTCTTCCAAGAACTATATTCGTATAGTACCTCTTAAAGTACAACTACTGACAACAGGTTATGATGCCAATGCATGTGATGCATGGAATAAATACAATTTGGGAGAAGCCGACAATCTATTGCTTGATTTCTCCTATGCAGGTTATAAGCATGGCGAAGTTGCTCCCCCTGATGTATGGTCTTTAGGTTACACAGTATATAATGTAAAAGATTACGGTGCTATTCCCAATGATAATAAGTCTGACCGAGAAGCTCTAACAAAAATATTAGCTAAAATCGGTTCTAAAGTGGATAATGCCAAAGCTATAATTTATTTCCCCAAAGGAGAATACATCTTACATACAGCAGCTGACGATGTAGATGGACAATCACAAACAATCCAGTTATTAATGGGAGGAGTTATTCTAAAAGGTGACGGACGCGACCAAACCATTATAAAAATGGATGCTCCCAACCAACCGAAAGATCCAAATGTCATGTATTCTTCGCCGGTAATGCTGGAAATCAAGCATAATAGCGGACTATCCCAGATTACCGAAGTTACAGGAAGTGCCGATAAGGGAACTTTCTCCGTAGAAGTAGCCTCCACCACAGGCATTAAAGTTGGAGATTGGGTATGTTTACAATTGGTGGATAATAGTCCGGAACTTATCAAAACCGAGCTATCACCTTACCAACCTACTTCAAACATGACTAATCTACATAATGATGGTGTACAAGTCTATGATTATCATTTAGTAGCAGCGATCAACGGACAAACTATCACTTTCAAAGAACCAATCATGCACGCTGTAGATTCACAATGGAAATGGACTATCCAAAAATACCCCCACTATGAAAACGTAGGTGTGGAAGATATGACCTTTGAAGGAAAAGCCAAGGTAGACTTTGCCCATCACGGTTCATGGGAGGATGATGGAGCCTACAAACCAATTAATCTAGTCCGTCTAACAAATTCATGGATGCGCCGTGTAGGTTTTCGTAGCGTCAGTGAAGCTAGTTCTATCGTTAATAGTTCGAACGTATCAGTATACGACGTAATCATAGATGGTAACCGCGGACATGCAGCCATTCGTTCGCAAGCCTCATCACGTGTATTTATAGGTAAAGTGACAGATAAGTCAAATGGATTCCTTATAGACAACAGAAATGTATATGAACAAGGAGCAGGACAATATCATGCATGTGGCGTTTCCAAGCAAAGTATAGGTGCTGTACTTTGGAATGTAGACTGGGGAACCGATGCTTGTTTTGAATCTCACGCAACACAACCTCGTGCTACATTGATTGACCGTTGTACAGGTGGTTTTATGAGATTCCGCCAAGGGGGTGATTATAATCAAATGCCTAATCATTTAGCCGATCTGACCTTATGGAACTTTAACGCAAAGAATAATGTCACAGATTCTCCATTTATTTGGTGGGATAGTAATTCTCTTTGGTGGAAATTCCTTCCTCCAATCGTAGTTGGCTATCATGGCGGAAGCATTAACTTCAATGAAAGCCAAATGAAATTGAATGAGGAACAAGGTAAGGCAGTCACTCCATATTCACTTTACGAAGCCCAATTGCGCAAACGTTTAGGTGCAGTTCCGGCTTGGTTAAATTCACTCCAGTAATAACTTTAAAAACAAGATACAATTATGAAGAAACTTTGGTACGTATGTATGTTACTGACTTTATGTCTGACAGGATGTAATAAGACAGACGACTTGTGGGACGATGTTAACGATTTAAAGACTCGTGTTACTGCCCTTGAAAAAACCGTTCAAGATTTGAACTGGAATATTGAAGCTGTACGCGAACTTTGTAAAGAAGGCGCTACCATTACTAATATTGAATTAAAGGATGGTATATATACAATAACATTAAGCAACGGCAAGACACTCAAACTCGTTGAGGAAACCGGAGCTGGTGCCTTGATTCCACAAATGGGGATTGATAACGATGGTTATTGGACGGTCAGCTATGACAACGGAGTCACTTTTACACAACTGAAAGATAAAAGTGGAAATCCTATAAAAGCAACTGCAGAAAATGGAAAGACTCCTCTTTTCCGGATCAATGCAGAAACAGGATACTGGCAAGTCAGCTACGATGGGACTACTTATGAAAATGTGAAAGACTCTGCTGGCAATCCCGTAAAAGCAACTAACGGTGAAGCTGCAAATGACAAATTCTTCAATTCTGTAGAAAAGGTAGGTAATAACTTTAATCTAGAGTTAAAAGATGGTACAAAACTATCCATACCTATTATCAGCAATTTCTACTGCATATTTGATGAAAGCATTGTAGGAGTACAAAAGATTGCAGCAGGATCTACAAAAGATTTCATCGTACACATGAAGGGCGTGGAATCTTATATCATCACCGCTCCCGAAGGTTGGGAGGCTACTTTATCAGAACCATCCGGTGATAATGATGAAGGTATATTGACAATAAAAGCTCCTGCAACAATAAAGACTTTATCGCGTGCTGTTGCTGATAATACAAAAGATGTGTCTATTCTCGCTACTTCAGGAGCGTATGCTGCCATTACAAAAATACAGGTAGAACTCGGAGAAGCAGAAACGCGGATTGACTATAAAGCTAGATTCGATAACGGAGAAAGTATAACCATCGGTGATGCCACATTTGATAAAAACACTTATCCTGATGCAGAAGTAGTAGAATTGGATGGAACAGAAACAAGCCTTGACAATTATATCAATAATTCAAATAAGACCCGAATTCTGTTTTTAACAGGAAATAGCGACTTTACAACAGCCAACCCCGTAAATCTTAATAACACGATCATTATTATTGGCAAATATTCAGATTCTAAACCTGTTATTAAGCCTAGTAGAGTTTGGAAAACCGTATCAGGAAATCTGTTCATAAAAAATATTCATTTAGATATGAATGAGTTCACAACTGATGGACAATATTTTAATAACTCCAATACTTCAAGTGCTACCAATTTCACTGCTTTAATTATAGATGAATGTAAGATTAGTAATGTTGGAAACCCAATTTATCAAGATACAGCAAAAGATAAATTGAATGGTATCAATACGATCATTATTAATAGAACTCGTATCATGGTCAATGCAGATAACAAAGCTCTCATACATCTGTATACAACCAAAAACTTGGCTCCATATGAGAAATTTACATTTACCAATAATATAGTATACAATAAAACGCCTTGTACGGGACAAATATTGAATTGGGGATTACAAACAGAATTTACAGAAGGAAATCTCACTGCAATAATATCTAATAATACAATAATTAATATTGCAGGATACAATCCATATTTCAGACACAATAAAGGTAGTCTCACTATGACAAAAAATATCTTTTATGTAGACTCAAGTCTTGCAAAGAATAGTAATCTTTATACTTACGTAGGAAATAATACTCATCCTGTAAATGTAACTACAGTAGATGTTAAAGATAATATCGTATATGGATTAGCAAGTAGCAACAAATGGTATAATTACCACAGCAATTGTGATGCAAATGCGAAAGTTGACCCATATGTATTAACTCCTTATTCCACTGCGCCACTAACTATTACTGATGCTGAAAACGGCATATTTGATTTAGCAGCAGATATGGAAGGATACGGAGCAAATATCGAATAAATACATCCATCATAAATAAAAAGGATATCTCATGAGGTATCCTTTTTATTTACTAATATCCCATTCCAAACTGCCACAACGGCACTACATTCATAAAGCCTCTTTCAATATCATCCTTCACCACAAATCCTTTCTGTACCTCCTGAATCTGCTTTTGTCCCTTTTTCTTTCCTCCCACCTCAAATGTCATATCATCAATCAAGAAATCAGAAACAGGAGAAGCTACTACATCCGAAAAAATACGGGTCTGGTTCAAGAAGAAAGTCTCCCTGATATTTCCAATATTAGAACTATCTTGAGCCAGACTATATATCAAATTAGTATTATCCAGATAAATTTTATCTACTTTCCCTAACCCGCGTATTCCGCCGGTAGCATCTCTCAACTGCGCAATCAATCCTGCCTCTTCAATATAAAGACAATAATCGGATATATTATTACGGCTCACTTCAAGAATTTTAGCTATATTGCTAAAATTAGGCTTGAACGGCACACTCTTGGCAATGATAGCAAGAAGTTGCTTAAGTTTACGCCCAGTGGAAACATTCATATCAGCAAATTGGGGTATGTCCGACTCCAAAGTCAAATTGATGATCTGTCGCAAACGTATATCAAAATCTTCCTCCAATGCAAAAGGATAGTAGCCTTTCTGCAAATAGTCATGAAAGAGTGGAAGCGGATGCTCCAAACCCGGAATTTCCACTTTATGTGCTACAATATCCTGCAAACTATATATTTCAGAAGGAATACGATGAAATAAATACAAATACTCACGAAAAGAAAGTCCCTGCATCTGATACATGACAGCCCGACGACTCAAATCTGAAGCTCCTTTATTAATATCCAATACAGATGAACCTGTAAAGACTATATTCAATTCTGGATGATAATCGTAAATCAATTTAAGCTCTTTCGACCAGTCTTTATATTTATGAATTTCATCAATAAATAAATGCCTACCACCCATCTTGACAAAAGCATCCGCTAAATCCAGCAAACGATGGCTCGCAAAATAAAAATCCTCGGCTGTCACATACAAAGAATCATTCAAATTCAGACTTTCTTTAATATGTTGCAATACAAGAGTAGTCTTCCCTACTCCTCTAGGTCCCGTAAGCCCTATCATGCGACTATTCCAATTTATCTTGGCATAAATATACCGGTGAAACTCTATATTAGTTTCCCGTATCATCTTGTTGAAATACTCAAATAACTTATCCATATATCATTGATTTATAGGCAAAGATACGATTATTTGCACTATGACAGTGCAAATAGCAAAACAAATTGCACTATCATAGTGCAATTTCAGCTAAAGCCACATCTTTTCCCCCACCACCTTGCGGAAAAACTTTTTTAATCTATCTTTGCACCCAAAACAACGCTACATGAAATACAAACTTATCGTGCTCGACCTTGACGGCACACTCACCAATTCTAAAAAAGAAATCACTCCCCGCAACAGGGAAACTCTAATACGTATACAAGAGCAAGGAATACGACTCGTATTAGCTTCCGGACGACCTACTTATGGTATTGTACCATTAGCCAACGAATTACGGATGAATGAATTCGGAGGTTTCATCCTTTCCTATAACGGAGGTGAAATTATCAATTGGGAAACAAAAGAGATGGTATATGAAAATGTGTTACCTAATGAAGTTGTTCCGATGCTCTACGAATGTGCCCGTACCCACCAACTAAGTATATTAACCTATGACGGAGCAGATATAATAACAGAAAACTCTCAAGACCCATACGTACAGAAAGAGGCCTTTCTCAATAAAATGGCAGTACGGAAAACAAACGACTTCCTCACAGAGATCACGCTTCCTGTAGCCAAATGCCTCATCGTGGGAGACGCAGATAAACTCATTCCGCTTGAAGCAGAACTTAGTCTCCGGCTACAAGGACATATTAACGTTTTCCGTTCAGAACCCTATTTCCTCGAATTAGTTCCGCAAGGAATTGACAAAGCTCTTTCTCTTGCTGTCTTATTGAAAGAAATAGGAGTAGCACGAGAAGAAGTCATAGCAATGGGAGATGGCTATAATGACTTATCCATGATTAAGTTTGCAGGACTGGGAATTGCTATGGGAAATGCACAAGAACCTGTAAAAAAAGCAGCAAATTACATCACTCTAAGCAACGAAGAAGACGGTGTAGCAGAAGCTATTGATAAGTTTTGCAGTCAACAATAACCAAACATTTACTTTCATGCTGACAAAATTTTAGTTTCTCGGTGAGAAACCTTTGGTTTCCCGTAATGAAACCATTGGTTCCTCGGTGTGAAACTTTTAGTTTCATACCGGGAAACTAATAATATTACCAGTAAAACAGCTCAAGAGCTAAAATCAACTCATCAAAGATAGAGCGCATATTCAGATTTTATACTAACTTTGCAGTTCCAATAAAACAAATATAAAATGTTATGGAACATCAACTTACCATTTACAACACCTTAGATAGAAAGAAAGAGTTGTTCGTACCGCTTCATGCACCTCATGTAGGCATGTATGTGTGCGGACCGACTGTTTACGGAGATGCCCATTTAGGACACGCCCGCCCGTCTATAACCTTCGATGTGTTATTCCGCTATCTCACCCACCTAGGATATAAAGTACGCTACGTACGCAATATTACCGATGTAGGTCATCTGGAACATGATGCCGATGACGGAGAAGACAAGATTGCCAAGAAAGCACGTCTGGAAGAGTTGGAACCAATGGAGGTTGTTCAATATTTCCTGAACCGCTATCATAAAGCAATGGAAGCACTGAATGTACTTTCTCCGAGCATCGAACCACATGCTTCAGGACATATCATTGAACAAATCCAACTGGTACAGAAGATTTTGGATGCCGGATACGCCTATGAAAGCGAAGGCTCCGTTTATTTCGATGTAGCCAAATACAACAAAGATCACCATTACGGAAAACTTTCCGGACGTAATCTGGACGACGTATTGAATACCACCCGTGACCTCGACGGACAAAGCGAAAAACGCAATCCCGCCGATTTCGCCCTTTGGAAAAAGGCACAACCTGAACATATCATGCGCTGGCCGTCTCCATGGAGCGACGGTTTCCCCGGATGGCACGCCGAATGTACCGCTATGGGACGCAAATACCTGGGCGAACACTTCGATATTCACGGAGGAGGAATGGACTTGATTTTCCCTCACCACGAATGTGAAATCGCACAATCGGTAGCCTCACAAGGTGATGACATGGTTCACTACTGGATGCACAACAACATGATTACCATCAACGGAACCAAGATGGGTAAATCACTCGGCAACTTCATCACTTTGGACGAATTCTTCAACGGTACTCATAAGCTGCTAGCACAAGCCTACACACCAATGACAATCCGTTTCTTCATCCTGCAAGCTCATTACCGCAGCACGGTAGATTTCAGCAATGAAGCACTGCAAGCATCCGAAAAGGGTCTGCAGCGTCTGATGGAAGCCATTGACGCATTAGATAAGATAACTCCCTCATCGGCAACTTCAGAGGGAATCAACGTGAAAGAACTGCGCGCCAAATGCTACGAAGCAATGAATGACGACTTAAATACACCGATTGTCATCGCACAGCTTTTCGAAGGCGCCCGCATTATAAACAATATCATTGCAGGTAATGCTACCATCTCCGCCGAAGACCTGAAAGACCTGAAAGAAACATTCCATCTGTTCAGTTTCGACATCATGGGATTGAAAGAAGAAAAAGGCTCTTCAGATGGTCGTGAAGCAGCTTACGGCAAAGTAGTAGATATGCTACTGGAACAACGTATGAAAGCGAAAGCCAACAAAGACTGGGCTACTTCCGACGAGATCCGCAACACACTGACAGCACTCGGATTTGAAATCAAAGATACCAAAGACGGTTTCGAATGGAGACTGAATAAGTAACAAGAAAAGAGAGTGCTCAATGCATCTTGTACATACAAAGAAGACCGGCTCACCACGAACCGGTCTTCTCTTTTTTCATAGAAACATGATAACTAATACCCTCTCTTTAAATTCTTATTTTCTCTTATCTTATTCACTAATTATTTATTTTCCATGAGCATTTCAACCGGCTGTCCATGCTGACAAGTTACCGTCAGTACGGTCTGATCTCCCTGCTGTTCCAACCGGACATTTTCCATCGGACTTGTCAATGTCCAATGCCCTTTAAGCCGTATCTCCTTAGTAATAGGACGACTGGGTTCTTTCGTTGTATACGTCTTCTCTTCTATATTCAGATTCGGATCACAGACGCTTAAACGGATCCCCTTATCAGATTCCTTTGCATACATCACCATTGTTTCCGCAGGAATAGCCACGAACACTTTATCAGTGGCAGACTGATAAGCTTCAAAAGCAGCATACGCCGTGATACCTGTCTTTTTATCATAAACAATGTGAGCAGTCTGATCGCGTTGCAACACCTCGTATGCAGGAGTTTTGCGCAGTTCGTCGAGATCGGAAGCAGAAGGCTGTATCAATACCATATATTCATAAGTCCCCTCTTTCGGCGCCTTGCCATGTTCTATCCAGGCAGAAGAAAATTTTCCTTTGGTTATTTCACGCGTCTTTTCATGCCGTGATTCCTGTTCTGCCACCTGTGCGCGAACGGTTCCGTCCACTACATGATAATAATTGTCATAACCATCATGAAGCCAATAGTTATCCTCTCCTACTTTGGGCTCCTTACCATTATATTTTGTCTGGAAAAGAGTCGTTTCCGTAGGATAATCCGCATTGGAGTTCGCAATACCTGTTCCCAGGCAAACCATCCGGTTATCAAAACAGAAAACGGATTTACGGGCCACAAAGTCTGGTGTGAAGTTCTCATAATCCCGTTCTGCCAATTTCATAGCGAACATTCCATTTTTACCATCTAAAGAACTGCTTCCGGAGAAATTCTCTTTGGAGCGTGCCATAGTCGTTCCTTTCAATGGGCTATCAAGCAAGTTGAAAGGCAAATGAATGGTAGTTGTGCCCGGCAAACGGTTCCAGTCCCATCCCTCCTGCACAAAACCGCTTCCGGCACGTGACACGGGATTTCCTTTCCCCATAATCTGCACGGAGCCATAACTCTGATAACGTCCGTAACGGTTATCTTTCGTATAAATTTCAGAGCCCCATACGTCAGTGGTATACCCTTTCAATGTCACCATCCAGTCCGCACGACGGAAAATGCCTGCCGAACCATAGTTGTAAACGAAGAATCCCTGTGGAGCCTGTGCCGGTTGAATACCTTCCTTCTTGAAGAAACGCGCATTCGGAGTATCACTATTGCGTATCAGACGTAAATAGTCGGCAGCCAGACCACGATCAAACGTATTTCCCTGACCGGACAAATCGCCGGATAAAGCGATATTGGCAAATGCTTCGATATCATCGCTTCCCATCTTCCCTCCAAAAGGATGACGGCCACTGATTCCGATGCCCCATTCATAGAAATTGCAATAATTGCGCATAGCAATAAAGGCTGATTTCATGTGTTTGCGCGCATCTTCGGTCAGTTCAAAACTTGTACCATTGGTAAATGCAATATATTCTCCTACAGTCGCAAGTACTCCAGTGGTATATCCCGGATAGAAACCGCCATGATGGAAAGTCGTACCGTCTACCTTTATACCACCGATCGTTCCCGGAGTATAACGCAAAGAAGAAGATAGCCAACGTGACAAGCCGCTCAAAGCTTGCGCCTGTTCCCTTGCATCGGGAAACATCATAGCGGAAATAAATTTCGCCATCAATAACGTATGCCAGGAATCCAACAATTCATCACGTGTTGGAGAACATGGCTGACGAGTTTCTTGCAGAGCCGCCCAAAAACGCAATGTGGAGAGATAAGCATCCCGATGAGGATGTTTATAGATAGCATCACGCATCAGCCAGGCAGTTGTATATATCTTACGTACCTGATAACCATAATGATGATTGGTACCCATACCGCTACCGTATGCAAATCCCTGATCGATAGCATAGTCGAATACGGTAAAGTAGTTTTTCTTTGATGTTTCGTTCTGGTTATAATAAGCATCATAGGCAAAGCCGGAAAGCATCGTTTCAATATCGTTCCATGACATTTCTCCTTTCTTCTTGTCCTGTTCATCAGGAGCAACAATAGGAGTCCCTATAAATCCCGTTCCGGCGATAGACGGACTAATTGCAGCCTTCTCAAATGTCTTATAGGCAGCATTAATCGCTCCTTGGGGTGCTTTCTTTATTTCCAGAAAATCTGTCAAACGCTGTTCAATAGTCTTCAATTCTTTCTTTTGCTTACTTGTCAATTTAGAAGGCAGAGGGATATCATACAACTGTTGTTCCCATTTCCACACGAGGCACCAATGCCACAAGTCACGATTAGACAGCCCATTATTAGTAGGCAACTGCTGATCGGGGGTGGTACGAAGATTCATTTTCTTTTCCGGGAAAATCAGACGGTCAAGAAAGATACGCCCCTTCCGTTGCGGGGCAACCAGCCGATAGGCTACAATCTTCTTATCTTTCTTGTCTCCCTGCATATACTCAAAAGAGATCCAGCAGGCCCGCCAGCCTGCTGCCGGCAAACGATAAGAGAACCAATAAGAGACTTCTCCCGCCTTATTCAGAAACTCAAAACGAATGGAATCCTGCTGTGGTTTCTCATTATAAATCCATAAGGTAATGCCGAACTGCTTCTCGTTTCTCGTATTCAACGATAAAGGAGCAATTTGCACGTCCAGCGTAGAACCGGGCTGAAAGTCCCATTCCAGACTACTTTCACCCTCCTTGTAAAAAAGAGAAGAGATTTTCACTTCTCCCTTTCCGGAAACTTTAAATGCTTCGGGCACTTCTTCTTCAAATCCGATGAGTTGGGCGAAAGCTGAAGGAATGATTCCCAAAAGGAATAATACTATAAAACAACTGTTTTTCATTACTATTTTCAATTTAAACGCGGATGCGGATTAACACCTATTATTGTCGCAGAGATTTACTCCTAAAATTGGCACTTATTTGCGTTAATCAGCGTTTTATAAATTACTAATCGCTAATAAGGTATCCGATCCGACAGAATCTTTTCCGTATACCAAGGATCATTAATTTCCTTCAACATAGCTCCCATTTCACCGCAAAGTTGTGCCACAATCTCCTTATTTTCTTCCAAAGGCAGGTTATGCAGTTGATATGGATCTTTTACATCATCGAATAAGAGGCTTTTCTTCAATTGCTTCGTATCACGGTCGATATATAACGCCAATGTATATTGAGCCGTCTTGATACCTCTTGAAGAAGGGAAGTAAGTCTGCACCAATCCATTTTCATCTTTATCGCCATCTACATTCTGAATATACAGTGCACCTGTAGGACGAACAATTTCAGCCTTTTCATCGAAGAAAAGAGGAGCGAAATTACGTCCCTGCACTTCCGCCGGAATAGAATCACCCAGTCCGCACAAGCCAAGCACCGTAGGCATAATATCAGGAGCGGAGAGCAATAAATCATCCACCCTCGGCTGAATCTTACCGGGAAAACGAACCAGGAACGGAATATTCATGGATTCAGAATAAGGGGAATTCTTCGGATCATCAGTGCGCTGGCTACACATCGTCTCACCATGATCGGAAGCAAAGATTACGACTGTATTCTTGTCCAATCCCAATTCTTTCAATGTCGTCAAAATCTGTCCGAAAGCACGGTCTACTCCGGTAACGGAAGCGAAATAATAACGTGCAGACTCCGCTTTCTTCATCTTCAAATCGACATTCGGACGAATCAACAGACTATCCAGAGGCTGATCTTTATAAAGATTAAAATCCTGCTCTTCACAGTCATTCAAGGAGCGATACGGGCTGTGAGGAGGATTCATGCCCACCATTATGAAGAAAGGTTTCTTGGTATCACGTACGTTACCGTCATTTTTCAGATAAGAAATGACTTTGCCTGATTCGTGCAAAGGTGACCATTCCTTCGGATCGTGTCTCTTACCATCCGTATCCCAATAATGCGGGTTCTTGTGTTCGTCAAATGTTCCGTAAGAATACCAGTAGTTAAAGCCGTGCCGGCGTTCTTTCGGTGTATAGGCATCCCATGCCGGACGTTTTTCTTCCACATACTGTCCCGGATGTTCGGGATCGTTCGGAGTCGGGAAGTCAGCGTGAAGTTTACCAAAATAAGCACAGTCATAACCTGCTTTGCTGAACACATCGCCGATACATTCCGCATCCTCGCGTAAGGAACTGATCGGACGTGTAGAATTGCAATTCAATGGTACACCGCTTTTGTTCGGATACATACCGGTCAGTAACATTCCACGATGAGGGCTACTCAACGGGCAGTTACTCTGTGCAGACGACAAGACCATAGATTCACGTGCAAAGGCATCCAGATTAGGAGTATGCACGGGGTCTCCTTCAAAATTTACTTTATCCCGGAATCCGTCCTGCCTCCAGAAGCCCATCGCCTGGTTACGGTATTGATCGGGAAATACATAGATTATATTAGGATGCTCCGCTTGTTGGGACGCTTGTTTCGGAGCCTTGCAACCTTGTGCGGCAAAGAGCGTCAAGCCTCCTACAAGAAGGTTTATAGGTTTATTCATGATAGTTTATGATAAATAATTAAAACAGGTTAGTAGTAAATGATAAGAGGGAAATAATAAACAATAAATATTGAATAATAAACAGTAAACATGTTACGTTAGAATCCATAGATTATTCATTGTTCACTGTTTACTGTTCATTATTTTTTTGTATTTCTCATTCCTTATTTCTTTTCCAAGTCTCTTTTACGCATCAGTCCTTCCAGGAAGTAGTAGTCAGCATAATTCAGAGGAACATCGATTTCCTGACCGTGAGGAATACTGCCAACTGAATGCATCAGGATAAAATTTCCATTTGTTCCAACCTTTGCACGATAAGCAGGCGAGCCTAAACTTTCCATAATCTTATCAGCAGTTTCCTTGTAATGATTACCCGGCAGGTAACCATCCAGTTCATAAAGGGCGGAAGCTGTACAAGCAGCAGCAGAAGCATCACGCGGTTCGTTCGGAATATTCGGAGCATCGTAATCCCAGTAAGGAACGAGATCTTCCGGCAAGTTCTTATTATTAAAGATAAAGTTATACACCTTTTGCGCCTGGTCGAGGTATTTCTTATCTTTCGTGTAGCGATAGCAGGTAGTATATCCATAGAGAGCCCAAGCTTGTCCGCGAGCCCAGGCAGATTCGTCTGCATATCCCTGCGCAGTTTGTCTCTTGCGCACTTCGCCTGTCTCCGGATCGTAATCTACCACATGATAGCAGCTGTTGTCCGGACGGAAGTGGTGAGCTATTGTTGTATCGGCATGTTTCACTGCAATATTATAGAAAGTAGAATCTCCTGAAAAGGCTGTTGCTTCAAACAAAAGTTCGAGATTCATCATATTATCAATAATCACCGGGCATTTCCATCCACGTGTTCCCTGCCAGCCTCTATCAGCATCCCATGACTGGATAACGCCAGCATTCGGGCGAAAACGAGTGGAAAGCGACTTAGCCGTTTCAACAATTACATCTTTGTACTCTTTTTTGTTTGCCAGACGATAACCGTTCAGATAGCTGCAACCAATCATGAAACCTACATCATGGTGCCATTTCAGATATTTCACCGAGTCAAGGGCTTCAGTATATTTCTCAGCCAACGGCAACCATTTCTGATCTCCAGTCAGGTTATATGTCAGCCACATACTGCCTGGGAAAAAGCCGGAACACCAGTCATCAATAGGTATATAAGATATACTACCGTCTTTATTGATAGTTCTCGGATTCAAAATTTTACCGGATTTTTCGATAATATCCGTTTGAATCGTGTTTTGTGCAACTGCGTTGTCGATGTTGTCCTGAATAAAGTCTACTTCAACCTTTTTTTGTCCACCGCAACTCGTTAAGATCAAAAGGGAAACTCCTAATGCGCTAAGAATTGTTTTCATAATACATGGATTATTTGTTAAGTGATTAATTTTCTTAATGGCAAAAGTAGTGCATTTAAATAGAATTGACCGACCCAAATAATCCAAATGAGGAACTATTTTGGTACATTTTACTGAAAAAATTATTTGCACAAGCATTTCCAAAGACTTTCCAGCTCAGTTTGGCCGTCTTAACACAACTGGCCCAACAAATTAGTCAGCACAGTATTTATTATCTCAAAACTCATTCATTAAATTCATTTCTATTCATTGTTATTAAAGATATAAAACTATATTCTACCGCTATAAAACCAGTGTAAACTCGAAGTTTAAATGACAACAACACCTTATTTCAAGTACATTACAGATAGCTTCTTTCACGCCAAAAGGCAATACTTAACCTTTTTTAATCCTATAAGAAGCCAATAAGACATCGTTTATAGGAAATTAGTGTATATTTGCAGAGCATAACTATAAAACGCATGTTCAATAAAAACAATTACACCAACAATTTCAACCAATTTTTCATTGACTATCAACGCCGCTTCATTCATTTTGCCTCTACGTACGTGCATGATGAAGCCGTGGCCGAGGACTTTGTCATTGAATCAATTATGTATTATTGGGAAAACAAGGAACGACTGCCTTCAGACATAAACATACCAGCTTATGTTTTGACTGTCTTGAAGCATAAATGTATAGATTATCTTCGAAATCAACAGGTTCGTCAAATGGCTTCCGATAAAATCTTTCAAATCTACTCTTGGGAGTTATCTAATAGAATCGCAACTCTAGAAGAACTTGAACCTAATGAAATTTTCACAGCTGAGATTCAAGAAATCGTAAATAGAACCTTAGAAACTTTACCGGAGCAAACCAGACGTATTTTTGCCATGAGTCGATACGAAAACAAATCCCACAAAGAAATAGCAGACCTATTGAACATGACAACAAAAGGCGTCGAATATCATATAAACAAAGCCACAAAAGTTCTACGAATAGCTTTAAAAGACTATTTGCCAACAACGCTACTTCTTTTTTTCTTAAACTAGAAAACCGCTACAACTCCAATCATACTTTTTCACTTCCCATGTATCCTATATTCTAGAACCAAAACCTTTTGATCAATAAAAGCACAAAAACGTAAGTATGATATGACAAACATCCACATGGTTTCCTCTCCGCACGAAAAAGGTGCTGCAAGCCGGAATGAAAGAAAAAACACAAATACTTAAAAGAAGAATCTAAAAAAAACACTTTCTTACTAGGGATAAACTTACTCTGTTCGTTATTACTATAAATACATCAAAAAATAAAGTATTTATGAATAAGACCTTACTCTATTATTTTCGCAATGAAAGAGCCACCATATATGCGAACATGAAAAATGGAAAACACAGCTATTTATATTCGCAAAAGTGAAGAGCGTTCTTACTCAACCTATATAATTTGTATTTATAAACACTTTTATTCATCTAATCAAATTTATTATGAAAACGACTTCAGCATTCATGGCTGTTTGTACAGCCTTACTTATGTTCAGCTGCTCCGGTGATGATGAAAATTCGCAATCAACACCTCTCCAACTGAAAACAACAACCAGTTCTCCCGCAAAAGGAGAAATAGGAACTAAGATAACCATTATCGGTGAAAATTTTACAGATCAAGCCAAAGTATATTTAAAAAATGCCAAAGCTACTATTACATCGGTAACAGCTACCCAACTACAGGTAATTGCCCCGGCAAATGAAGCAGGAGAATGTATTATAGAAGTAATGGTAGGTGCCCAAAAGACAGAGAACTTAAGATTTACTTACGTAGACTACACTCCTGTTGTTAGCTCCATCAGCCCAAGCTCCGGAACAGAAAACACGGAAATTACTATCATCGGCGAGAACTTCAGTACCACCCCCGAAGAAAACATTGTAAAAATAGGAGATGCAATAGCAACTGTTAAATATGCCACAGAGACCGAATTGAAAATTATCGCACCTCAAAACGAAATAGGAACTTATGCAGTAACCGTCTCTGTAGGTGTAAAAACAGGCAAAAATCCGGCTCTTTTCACATACGAAGATACAAGAGAGAGGATTTACGAATGTACACAAAATTTCATCACTGTACCAAGTGATATTAATACCCAGGATTTAAAAAGCGTTACATTCTTAAAAGATGGCAGATTAGCTTACAGTACTAACGGTGGTAGTGCTACAGAGGCTTGGGCAATAGATTTAAGAACAATGGAACGAGAAAAAATCGTCCCCAATGGCACAGGAACTGTTCTGCTGAAAATCACCACTAATCCTACTAATGGAAAACTTTACCTCGCATATAAAGGAGAAGATAAAATTAGCGTATGGGATCCTAATACAAAACAAGTTTCCGATTTGTTAACTCGCAACGGGTTGGACAACCTTATGGATGTAAAATTTGACCAACACAACAATATGTATGCGGTTTGCCGTAATTCCGGAACGATCCAAAAATATCCATCAGGAAATTATAACAGCAGTTCAAGGTTGGAATTTGTTAAAATTACCGGCCGTCAAATACAAGCCATAGCTTTTGATGCTGCTGGTAACTTGATAGCAGCAGCAACAGACGGATCAAATGCCGGCTATATTTATAAAGTAGACTCTAGCGGCGCTTATACATTGATTGCAGGTGGAGGTAACAAAGTTATAACGGAGGATATAACAGAAGATCCTAAAGCGGCCAAATTGGAAAAAGCAGAGGGGCTAATGGTAGATAAGGATGGCTACATCTGGTTCAGTGACGGTAATAGTGGCACCCGTAAAACCAAGATCCTAAAACCTGGAAAGAATGGTTATCAGGACGCCACAATCATCCTCGTTTGTAAAGCCGAAAATGGTTGGAAAGATTCAGGCACCACTAGTCCGGTTGACTTTGTACAAGATACAGATGGAACCATATACATAGCAGACGGTCCTAACAAAGCTATACACAAAGTTACCATCGGCTACAAATAACATGTATCAAATTCACCCAAATTAATTAACGACTCAAATAACCTGCACACACAGCTTCTATAACCTGTGTGTGCGGCTAAACTTAAAAAATTGTACAATTGCAAAAAATGAGTTTTCCACTAGGGATAAACCCTCTTTGTTCGCTATCATTATAAAAAACACCTATGGACAAAAATTCATTATACCGATTTTTCGAGGGACAAGCATCTATTGAAGAAATGAAAGCAGTGAAAGAGTGGGCTGAAAGTTCAGAAGAACATAGCAAACAGTTTCACCGAGAGCGCAAGTTATTCAATGCAATGATTCTTATAGGAAACCCTAAATGGACAGCAATAAATACAACAAAAAGAAACAGATATTTCATCAGGGAATTCTTAAAGATTGCTTCTGTGATAATCATTGCGGTAAGTATTACAGCTACTATCTTTTCAATAACGAATGAGCATCATAAGCATGTTGACATAGCTATGCAAACAATAATAGTCCCCGCCGGACAACGCGTAAATATTGAATTGCCCGATGGATCAAATGTTTGGCTAAATGCAGGAACACAAATGCAATATCCTGTTTCATTCATGGAAGATAAACGTGAAATAATATTAGACGGAGAAGCCTATTTTGATGTTGCCCGTAACGAAAAGTGCCCGTTCATAGTACATACTCATGCAATGGACATAGAAGTATTGGGCACAAAATTTAATGTAGAGGCTTATGCTAAACAACAAAACTTCGAAGCTTCTTTAATACAAGGAAAAATAAAAATCAAATCACCTTCCGACAATAATATTTCACAAGTTTTATTACCTGACTATAAGAGCACCCTAAAAAATGGCAAATTAGTGATAAGCAAAATTGAAGATTATAATATATATCGCTGGAAAGAAGGATTGTATTGCTTCAAAAACAAATCGTTCATAGAAATAATAAAAGACTTGGAGAAATATTATAACCTGAAAATTATAGTAGACAAGCCTAGCATTACCAACATAATATTAACAGGAAAATTCAGAATCTCTGACGGCTTGGATTACGCCC
This sequence comes from Bacteroides sp. 3_1_13, assembly GCF_001185845.1. Classification (NCBI taxonomy): domain Bacteria; kingdom Pseudomonadati; phylum Bacteroidota; class Bacteroidia; order Bacteroidales; family Bacteroidaceae; genus Bacteroides; species Bacteroides sp. 3_1_13. Next base: position 1,335,156 of record NZ_KQ236955.1, on the reverse strand, counting down.
TTCGGATATTACAAAAGGATGTACCTTTTATTTATGACAAACATACAACAGATGACATCATTTATATAAAATAATAAGAATATTAACTCAATAACACGGGAGAAACAAGCCTATGAAATGATACTAATTGAAAAACAAAAGAGCTGACAGATATTTGCCCTATCTATCAACTCCTGCCTAACACAATTTTTATAAAATCGTATTAATAAATCAGTTACAAATATATGAAAAATATTTCTTTATTGGATTTTTACTGCAAAAAAAATCCAAATTCAAAACAATTATTTAGAATTATGCGAACATCTATATTCCTTTTGTTATTCTGCTCATTTAGCTTAATGGCAAAGAATGCAAATTCTCAAAATGCCAAAGTTACAATTAATAAGCAAGATGTCAGACTGGAATCTATATTGAGTGAAATTGAATCTCAAACCAATTACTTATTCATCTATAAAAAAAATGTAGATGTAAATTTGCACAAAAGCATCAGCGTGAAGGCCAGACCGGTTTCTGAAGTATTGTCCATATTACTACATGAATCTCCTATTATTTATAAAATAGAAGGAAACCATATAATACTCACTAAAAAAGAAATTACCCAAACCCCGACAATAAAGAAAATCACCGGAGTGGTAACAGATAGAGCCGGGGAGCCTTTGATCGGAGTTACAATAACAGTAAAGGGTATATCACAGGGATCAATAACTGATATAAACGGGAAGTTTTCATTATCAGCCGACATTGGTGATGTTCTTCAATTCAGTTATATAGGATACATTCCACAAACAATAAAATTAAAGAACTTGAATAGCTTAAAAGTCTTTTTAGTGGAAGATGTTAAGACCTTAGACGAAGTAGTGGTGGTTGGTTATGGCTCTCAGAAACGAACTAATCTAACAGGAGCAATTTCGACCGTTACATCTCAAGAGCTTGTAGACAGACCGGCCAGTAGCGTTACACACATGCTACAAGGACGTGTACCCGGTCTCAATATCACCACTTCTTCCGGTGTACCGGGTAATACTGCAAGCTTTAATATCCGTGGTACGAACTCAATCAACGGAGGCTCACCATTGGTGTTAGTCGATGGAGTTGAAGGGGACCTTGACCGTGTAAACCCTAATGATATAGAATCAATTTCAGTTATAAAAGACGCCTCCGCCGCTGCTATTTATGGTGGACGTGCTTCATTCGGAGTTATTTTAGTCACAACAAAATCCGGTTCTTCTGATGGGAAAGTACAAATTAGCTATAGTGGGCGTGTTGGTTGGACAGAACCCACTACATCTACGGATTACGAAAACCGTGGTTATTACCATGTTTCTTTGGTTGACCAGTTTTACATTCCCAATAACGGGCGTCGCTATACCTCGTATACAGAAGAAGACATGAAAGAGTTATGGGAAAGAAGAAACGACAAGACAGAAGATCCTGCCCGCCCTTGGACCGTATTGGATAAGAGAAACGGACAGAATGTATACTTATACTACGCCAATACGGATTGGTGGCAATACTTGTTCAAAGACAAGAAACCATTGCAAAGCCACAATATTTCCATATCCGGAGGAACAAACAAATTGAAATTTTACCTTTCGGCTGGTTATAATAGTGAAGAAGGAATGTATCGAAGAAATACTGACAAATTCAGAAGAATAAATTTCCATTCAAGGATTTCCGCAGATATTACTGATTGGCTTAACATTAGTAACAATACTGAATTTTTCAATTCTAATTATACTTATCCTGGATTGGGAGGTATAAATTCGAACATATCTCAAGCCCAGAACCATGGTTTGGCAAGTTTCCCTACCCAAAATCCTGACGGGACAAGCCTTTATACTACTTCACTGACCGACTATGCCATTATGGACGGTTTATTAGTCATATTAGACAGCGAAGGGTTCAGAAATAAAACTCGTAAAGATAACTTCAAGACCACTACAGAACTTACATTAAAACCATTGAAAGGGTTGGAGATAAAAGCTAACTTGACATACATGCTCTATAACCAATACGACATACGCCGGCAATCTAATGGAACATATTCCAAATATCCGGGAGAAACATCCATACTTAATACCGGTAATTTCCAAAATCAAATGTTTGAGCAATTTGCCCCCAATGAATATTGGGCAACGAATGTATTTGCCACATACCAAGGTTCTGTATCCAACAAACATAATTATAAAGTTACAGGTGGTTTTAATTATGAAACTCGTTACAACAAGACTGTTCGTAGCACAGGATATAATCTTCTTTCCGATGTTTTGGATGATTTTAACCTGATAGGAGTAGATCCTGCCACAAACCAAAAACGGATGGAAGTGACAGGAGGGCAAAATGAATATAAACTTGCAGGTTTTTTCGGACGTATAAACTATGACTACAAAGGGATATATTTACTTGAACTAAGCGGACGTTATGATGGTACCTCTCGTTTTGCTTCTGGTCATCGCTGGGGATTCTTTCCTTCTATGTCTGTTGGTTGGAGAGTCTCGGAAGAAAAGTTTTTCAGCAATATGAAAGACTGGTGTAACAATTTAAAGTTCAGATACTCTTTTGGTAGTTTAGGAAACCAACAAGTTGGCTATTATGACTATATCCGCACTATCAGTATAGGAACTACCGGATATTTATTCGGAGGTGCGAGACCATCTTACGCAGACATTTCCGCTCCCTCTGCCGACAATCTGACATGGGAGACTGTACAACAACATAATGCTGGTGTGGATATGACATTTTTGGACAACAGATTAACTTTCACCGGAGAATATTATATTCGGGATACAAAGGATATGCTTACCGCCGGCATCACATTACCCGCCGTATATGGCACTTCCGCTCCTAAAATGAACAGTGCAGATATGCGTACAAAGGGCTATGAACTCTCTGTTGCTTGGCGAGATCAGTTTAAGTTAGGCAACAAACCTTTCTCTTATCAACTGAGTTTTACATTTAGTGATTACATCAGTGAAATCACCAAATTCGACAACCCCGACAAACTATTAGCTAAGACTTATTATGAAGGAATGCGGATTGGTGAAATATGGGGATATCGCGTCGATGGCTTCTTTGCGACCGATGAAGAAGCTAAGAACTATGAAGTAGATCAAAGATCTGTAAACACCACTATCAATAGTTCATCGGGTGAATACCGGGGAGTACGTGCCGGCGATTTAAAATACCGGGATCTGGATGGTAACAAAACTATAAGTATCGGTGAAAACAGAGTCGGAAGCTCCGGTGACCGCGAAATTTTAGGAAATAGTTCTCCACGCTATCAATATGGCACTAACTTGGCTTTCCAATGGTATGGATTTGATTTTAATATATTCTTCCAAGGTATCGGCCACATAGATTGGTATCCAGGAAGAGAAGCCCAAGCATTTTGGGGATATTACAACCGCCCCTACGGAACATTTATTCCGAAGGATTTTCAAAAATTATGTTGGTCAGAAGATAATCCCAACGCTTACTTCCCCAGACCTAGAACAGCTGTTGCCCTTACAGAAAATTCGGAACTTTCAACAGTGAATGACCGCTATCTTCAAAATATTGGTTATTGTCGATTAAAAAACCTGACAATCGGTTATTCACTTCCTAAGTTTCTGACTAACAAAATAGGCCTTGACTTAGTTCGTCTTTATTTTTCCGGAGAAAATCTTGCTTATTGGTCACCGATAAAAACCGACTATGTCGACCCGGAACAAGCCAGACAAGGCGGAACTTTGAAGGTCTATCCTTGGCAAAAAAGTTTCACATTTGGTGTTAATATTAACTTCTAATTAATTTTGACTATATGAAAAATAACATATTCTTACTCATCGCAGCTTCAATATTTATACTGAGCTTTAGTTCATGTGATGATTTACTTGATGTAACGCCGAAAGACAAAATCACTCCAGAAACGTTCTTTTCTACCGAAGCTGATTTACAGGCTTTTAGCACAAATTTCTACAATTCTCTCCCCAAAGACAGAGATCTTTATAAAGATGATGCCGATAATATAACTCATAGTACTCCCAATAGCGCGGCAACAGACTCCCGTACAGTTCCAGCTTCAGGAGGAGGCTGGGAATGGGGATACTTACGGCGTTTCAACACTCTATTGCAATACTCTGTCAATTGTAAGGATAAAACGGTCAGGACACGTTATCAAGCATTAACCCGTTTTTTCAGAGCATATTTTTATTTCGAAATGGTAAAAAGATTTGGGGATGTCCCATGGTATGACACAGAATTATTCGTTTCTGAAACAGACCAATTAAACAAACCGAGAGACTCTCGAGAATTGGTCATGAAAAATATATTGGAAGATCTCGATTTTGCCATCACCAATCTTTCTACAACGCCTTCTGTTTATACAGTAACAAAGTGGACAGCATTGTCTCTTAAATCCAGAGTTTGCCTTTTTGAAGGCACATTCAGAAAGTACCACAATTTAAATCTTAGCACTAATGCCGATTTTTTCTTGCAAGAATCTATAACAGCCTCTAGAGAATTAATGAAGGAAAGCAATTATACCTTATATACAGAAGGTGGAACGAACCAGGCATACCGAAAACTCTTTACTTCACAAAATGCTCCAACAACGGAAGTAATTATGGCAAGAAATTATAATTTAACGTATGATATATACAATACAGTTGGTACATATCACACAAGCGTAGGTGAAGGACGTCCTGGAGTGACTAGAAAAATTATAGCTAGTTATCTGATGAATGATGGTTCCCGGTTTACAGACAATCCCAATTGGGAAACTATGACTTTTGTAGATGAATGCAAAAATCGTGATCCACGTCTTGCACAGTCTATTTGTACCCCAAGTTATCAGCCCATAGTATCAAACAGAAAAAATATTCCAGACCTTAATGCTTGCGTGACCGGATATCAGTTAATTAAATATGAAGATGAAGCAGTAGGAGGAAAAAGTGATATTGATCTCTTCTATTTTAGACTTGCAGAAGTTTACCTTAACTATGCAGAAGCTTTAGCTGAAATCAACCAATTAACTCAAGACGATTTGGATATTTCTATCAATAAATTGCGCGACCGTGTAGGAATGCCCCATCTCATCATGAAAACAGCCAATGCAAATCCAGACCCCTATTTATTAGCAAACACTACCGGCTACCCAAATGTCTCCGGCGCTAATCAAGGGGTAATCTTGGAAATTCGTCGTGAAAGAACAATCGAATTGCTTTCTGAACATTTTCGTTATGATGACATCCTGCGCTGGAAAGCCGGGCAAAACATGAAACAAGCCATATTGGGTATGTATTTTCCATCTCCCGGCGAATATGACCTTAACGGTGACGGACAAAACGATATTTGTCTTTATACAGACACAAAGCCTGGTAATGCACAAGGTATAACATACTTAAAGATAGATTCCGACATTAAACTTTCTGATGGAAATAAAGGTTATCTATCTCCTCATAAAGGCCTCACGCTTTTCTGGAATGAACAACGTGATTATTTTTACCCAATACCCTCTAATGAACGTCTCATCACAAATGGTGCACTTACGCAAAATCCGGGCTGGGATGACGGCTTAAATTTTTAGTCGAAAATATTCAATAGGAAATCAAGTGGAGCTATTGCAAGGATGCAAGTTTTAACTCTCTATTTATGCAATAACTCCGCTTTTTCACCTGAATTCATTTTCAAACTTACCATCTCACTAATATATGGAATTATAAAATACTAATAATTAAAACAAGACCTATGAACTCTAAAAGAAATTTCATTTACAACTTCTTTCTTCTTTCATTTTTTTTTATTGGTTGCTCCAATTCAACAATAGAAGATGAACTAGAAATGCCTCCATTTAACAATGAAACGCCATCCAACTCTCTTTGCGTAGCCCAATTCAATATTCGCTATGACACACCTGAAGATGGACAATACGTTTGGGCAAACCGAAAGACAATGGCAAAAGAAATCATCACATCACATGATTTTGATATCTTTGGCGTTAATGAGTGTCTTTTAAACCAACTGAATGATCTGTTAGAATTAAAACAATATGAATACATAGGTACAGGTCGTGACGATGGAAAAGAAGCTGGAGAGTTCTGCCCTATTCTTTACAAAAAAGAAAGAGTGGAATTATTATATCATGGACAATTTTGGTATTCAGAAACTCCGGACAAGCCGTCTAAAAGTTGGAACTCTTTTTGCAACCGAATCTGCACATGGGGTAAATTCAAAGATAAAAAGACGGACAAATATTTTTTCTTCTTCTCATCGCATTTTGATCATGTCAGCAATGAAGCACGCGTCAACTCCGCAAAGTTACTTGTTCAGAAAGTACAAGAAATAGCAGGAGATCTGCCTTACTTTTGTACCGGTGATTTAAACTGTGACCCAGATGAAGAACCTATTTCCTTTATTCTAAATTCCGGACTATTCAAAGATTCTTATAGCATATCAGAGACTACCCCGAAAGGTCCTGCAGGCACTTTGCATTATTGGAATTTCGATTTCAACCCAGAACATCGAATCGACTATATTTTAGTGGAAAAAAGCATTAAAGTTCTCTCCTTTGAAACCATTACGGATGATGCGCGTCAAGGACGATTTTCTTCCGATCATTATCCTATTATGATAAAAGCAGAATTATAATGAAGACAAATTAACGTGAGCCTGACATAGTGAGTGCCCATAGACTAGCAAACGTCTGCATACCAAGAAGGGGCCTCACTTCTGTTTACACATTCGATTGCCGACAGCTGTTAATAGTTAAAAACAGTTGCCAGTATAGTTTTTGTCAAATTTGCACACAAAAATATTACCATAACACAATACATATGACAAATGAATTTGCAGAAAACAATTAATACTCAAAAATATATGAACTATAAAAAATGGATTATCGGATTATGTATACTCAATATACTACCAGCTCTCTCTCAAGAATATAACATAGAAAATATTCATATTGATGGCTATATCGGCAATCGCATTAACACCTGCATAGAACATCGAGTAAAATCCCAAAATACAGACCACCTAATCGAGCCTTTCAAGCATCGAAACGAGGATCATCTCTGGCAATCTGAATTTTTCGGAAAATGGCTACTCGGGGCAATAGCTTCATACCAATATACAAAGGATAAAGAATTGTATAATTTGATAACAAACAGCGTAGAAAAGCTCATGAATACCCAAACAAGTGATGGATATATAGGAAATTACAAACGAGAAGCACAACTGACCAATTGGGATATTTGGGGAAGAAAATACACTTCGCTCTCCTTGCTTTCTTATTATAGGCTCACCGGCGATAAAAAAGCCTTGAATGCAGTTGAACGACTGATAAACCATCTCATGGAACAATTACAAATACATAATATTAATATTGCTGCAACCGGTTATTATTTAGGCATGGCCAGTTGCTCCATTTTGGAGCCTGTGGTTTATTTATACGATATTACCAGAAATCCCCGATATTTATCTTTTGCCAAAAGCATTGTTTCTTCTATCGAACGGGAAGGGAGTTCTCAACTGATAACTAAAACATTGAAAAACATTCCTGTTTCTGAGCGTTCCGCTTTTCCAAAATCTTGGTGGTCATTCGAAAATGGTCAGAAAGCTTATGAAATGATGTCATGTTATGAAGGGCTGATAGAACTTGGCACCATAGTAAATGATCCTTTTTACATAAAAATTGCAGAGAAAGCAGTAAACAATATCCAAGAAGATGAGATTAATATAGCAGGTTCAGGAGCCGCTTTTGAATGCTGGTATAAAGGAAAGGAGAAACAAACATTGCCTACATACCATACCATGGAAACTTGCGTCACATTTACTTACATGCAACTATGTCATCGCCTGCTATGCAAAACCGGCAACTCGTTCTATGCAGAAGAATTTGAACACACCATGTACAACGCTTTGATGGCAACCATGAAAAATGACGGCAGTCAAATCTCTAAATACAGCCCATTGGAAGGTCGAAGACAACCCGGCGAAGAGCAATGTGGTATGCATATAAATTGTTGTAACGCCAATGGACCAAGAGGGTTTGCTCTAATACCCAAAACGGCTTGTACAATAAAAGACAACCACATTTATCTCAACCTCTATTTACCTTTACAGGCCACTATTTCACTAAATAAAAAAAATAAAGTTCATTTAAATGTAGAGAGCGATTATCCTATACATGGTAAGGTAAATGTAAACATAGGAGTACAAAAAAAGGAGAAATTCACGCTTGCGTTACGTATACCGACTCAAATAGAAAAGATGAAAGCCTATATAAATGGAGAGGAGCAGGAAATAACGCATAAAGGAGGCTACCTATACATAGAACGTATCTGGGAAAATGCGGATAAGGTGACACTTGATTTCAAGATAGAAACCAAAGTCGTAAAACTAAATAATTCTCAAGCCATAGTACGCGGTCCTTTACTTTTCGCACGAGACAGTCGTTTCAACGATGGTGATATAGACGAATGTGCAACCATTAAGTGTAACAATCAAGGTGTAATACAAGCGAAAATTAAAAAAAACAAAACAGGAACCTTCCCTTGGATCACACTTACAGTTCCTGCCGTATTGGGTACGGATTTAGAAAACGTAGAAAACAAGACTCCCAAACTTATCAATTTTTGCGACTTTTCTTCTTCTGGCAATGATTGGAATCCCAATGGGCGTTACAGGGTATGGATACCACAAACATTCCATGCCATGTCCGAACCTTATAAAAAGTACTAAATATGATAGCCTGGCTTGAAGGAGAACCAGCCATTACGGAATATTAATCGTGTTATAACAATGAAAAAATACAATAAAATAAAAAAGATACTATTTGCAGCTATTTGTGGAGGGTTATTTATCGCCTGCCAACAACCGCATAATGTCAATGACCCGCTACAGGTCCTTTGTTTAGGAAACTCTATTACAAAACATCCGATAAAAGAAGATATCGAATGGTTTTCCGATTGGGGTATGGCTGCTTCCAATATAGAATATGACTATTGCCATCAATTGGAAAAGATGCTTTGTAAGTATCATCCGAACTCAACTGTCACCCCCTTAAACATTGCATCTTGGGAGCGTAATCTATCATGCGATATTGACTCCCTAATTGGATCTTATTGCAAAAACAAAGATATCATTATTATACGTTTAGGTGAAAATGTACAAGATGTTACCACTTTTCCAGATGCAATTTCACGACTTGTGAAATATTGTCAGAGCAAAGCAAAGCGTGTTATTATTACCGGTTGTTTCTGGAAAAACGACAGTAAAGAACGGAGCATCATTCATGCCGCACGAACCAACGATCTTACTTACGTGCCACTCTATTGGATAGATAATCTATATAATGTCCGCCCACAAATAGGCGATACACTTTATGACATAAATAAGAAGCCATATGTAATCACTCAAGATTTTATCATAACGCATCCCAATGATGAAGGAATGCAAATGATTGCAGAGACTATTTGGGGAGTAATACGTTAATTTAACACACCCCTCTACATTTTATGTGATTCATGTTTCTTACAGAAAAAGCACTTCTTCTTTCTGCGAGAAACTTAGAATTTCAAACATACTTTTAACGATTATAATTATATGAAACACTTTAACAATATCCCTATAGTAACAATACTCTTGTTTTCTTATATCCTAACCTTATATTCAATAAAGACACACGCATCTGCTTTGACTTCCGAACACGAAATCTACAAGGGATTTATTAATCCACCACAAGAAGCAAAACCAAGAGTATGGTGGCATTGGATGGACGGTAATATTACGGAAGAAGGAATCTATAAAGACTTATTATGGATGAATAGGATCGGAATAGGAGGATTTCATCAATTTGACGCTTCCTTGTATACCAAACCGATTGTCAAAGAACGGCTTGTATACATGACTCCCAAATGGAAAAAAGCCTTCCGCTATGCCATCCATCTAGCAGACTCTTTAAATATGGAAGTCGGTATAGCCAGTGCTCCAGGATGGAGCTCAACAGGAGGTCCTTGGGTAAATCCTAAAAATGCTATGAAAAAACTAGTGTGGCGAACATTCACGGTAGAAGGTCAAAAAATGTTTTCCGGGAAACTACCAAGCCCATATACCACGACAGGGGAATTTCAAAATATCCCCATACGAAACATGAACAACTATACCGAATATTACGAAGATATTGCCACGATTGCCGTACGATTGCCAAGCGAAGAATTATCGTTAAATGAGTTAGATGCTGAAATAACTTCAAGTGGTGGTAATTTCTCACTACATAAACTTACAGACGGAGATTTTACAAATGCCGAGCTTCTACCGTTCAACCCATTTGATAAATATGGTTGGATAGAATATTCTTTTCCCAAACCGCAAACGATAAGAGCTTTATCTTTTGTCAGTGGCCGTTTGCGTACAGAATGGCGTTCAGAATCTCCTCAAACAGTAAATTTTCTACAATGTAGTGACAATGGGGTTGATTATCGGATGGTTTGCGGAATTCCGGATGGAGGTAATGCTCAGCAAACCATATCTATTCCGGAAACAACAGCACGTTATTTCCGGGTACTTGTTCCTAATCCTACAAACAATGCTCCGGGTACTCAAATACCAGAATTTGTATTACACCCGACTGTAAAGATAAATCACACAGAAGAGAAAGCGGGGTTTTCTTCTCCGCACGACCTGATGAACTATCCAACACCGGAAACAAATACTCCCATTGATAAAAAAAATGTTATTATATTAACGAACAAGCTCGACTCGAACGGCATTTTAAAATGGAATGTCCCAGAAGGGAAGTGGCGCATTTACCGTTTCGGCTATTCACTTACAGGTAAACGCAATCATCCTGCCCCAGCCGAGGCTACCGGTTTAGAAGTGGATAAACTTGATCCGGAAAGTTGGCTTTCATATTTTCGCACTTATATGGATATGTATAAAGAAGCTGCCGGCGGTTTTATGGGAAAACGCGGAATCCAATATATTATAACGGATAGTTACGAAGCGCATTGGCAGACTTGGACCCCATCGTTACCTAGCTTCTTTAAGCATAAATATGGATATGATTTATTACCTTGGTTGCCTGTTTTAACCGGCGAAATCATAGAAAACACAAGTGAAAGCGAGTGTTTTCTTCGCGATTGGCGCCTGGCTATCGCAGAATTGTATCGTAAAAATTATGACCGCATAAATTCTATTGTAAAAGAATATGGTTTAAAAGGACGATATACAGAAGCTCACGAAAACGGAAGAGTATATGTAGGTGATGGAATGGAAATAAAAAGAACGGCAACATTCCCCATGGCAGCACTTTGGATGCCTAATTCCGGTGCCTGTTCATCACAACAGATGGGACAAGCGGATATTAGAGAAAGCGCTTCAGTCGCCCATATCTATGGACAAAACATTGTAGCAGCTGAATTTGGCTCTGCTATAGCCCACCATGCATATGCATGTTGTCCAGAAAACATTAAGCCTATCGCAGATAAAGCTTTAGCAAACGGATTAAATCGTTTTGTTATTCATGAGACATCGCACCAGCCTGTGGATGATAAAATACCGGGACTTGGATTAATACAATACGGGCAATGGTTTAACCGCCATGAAACTTGGGCTGAACAAGCAAAAGTATGGATAGATTATCTTGCGCGCAGTAGTTATATGCTTCAACAAGGTAATAATGTGGCAGACATTTTATACTATTACGGAGAAGATAATTGTATTACAGGTTTATATGCACATACTCTTCCGGACATACCTGCAGGATATGAATACGACTTTATTGACCCATATGGATTTGTGCATGATATCAAGATGGACAAGAAGTGCTTGTTAGCTCCTTCCGGACGAAAATATTCTATTTTAATATTAGGAGAGAATACCAAAGTAATGTCACTCAAAGTATTGAAAAAAATAGCATCTTTGGTAGAAGAAGGTGTTGCTGTTTTAGGCAGAGAACCTATTTTTCGCGGAAGCAATTTGGATAATGCTGATGAATTTAAAGCGTTAGTAACTTCCATCTGGCATACCAACCGAAAAAACGTCTATACCGATACTCCTATAGAAGAAATCCTGGAATCAACAGGTGTGCAACCGGACTTTATATACCGCAATAATAAACATATAACTTTAAAATACAGACACCGCTTGCTTGATCATGGTCATATTTATTGGGTCAGTAATCCTTCTGATAAAGAGTTATATACGGAAGTTTCTTTTCGGGTATCTGGATTGAAACCTGAAATTTGGCATCCTGAAACCGGACTTTCAGAGGATGTTTCTTATGAGATGAAGGACGGACGGACTATTGTTAAATTCTCAATGGTACAAAATGATGCTGTATTCGTTGTATTTATAAAACCCACTAAACGTATAAAACAAGAGATTCCTTTACCTCACAAAAAAGAATTAACTACAATTGATTCTAACTGGACTGTAAAATTTCAACCTAAAATAGGAAATTCCGAATCTCTTTTAATGGATAGTTTAGTTTCCTTCACCGACTACTCATCTCCTTCCATCCGATACTTCTCTGGAACTGCTACTTATACTAACTCTTTTATTATCAAACCGGAGAATTATAAAAAATCGGATAAGCTATTACTTGATATGGGATCAGTTAAAAATATTGCAGAGGTTTATGTGAATGGAAAAATATGCGGCACATTTTGGAAAGCTCCTTTTATTGTTGATATAACCGCTGCAATCAATCCTGGAGAAAATACTCTGGAAATAAAAGTCACCAACCTTTGGAGAAATGGACTAATAGGTGATCAACAAAAAGGTGTAACTCCCCAATATTATACATCCTACCATTTTTTCAAATCTGATTCGGCATTACTACCTTCTGGATTATTAGGGCCTATAAGATTAATAAAATATTGACACATCTCATTCTTTAAGAAAGTATCTGAAAATGAAGTGACTCCTAAAATTTTTTGTCTAACTTTTAGGGGTCACTTCATTTTCAGATACCCTCTTCTCAATTATATAATATTGCAAACAGTATCTATAATTCGAGTTATTACAGATGAGTTTTTTGTTCAGCCAAATAGCTAATCCGGCTTCTTACTTTAAACTTTCACAAATTTTCGTATTTGCCCTCTTCAATTTCTGTTCATCCAGTTTTATTACTTTGCGGTCGTATGTCATCAATCCGTTCACTTCGATCTCAACATCTGTAGTCTGTGTATAAACAGCAGCCGAGAATCCACGTGCAATCATATCCTTCAGCATATTAGCATACTTCAGATACTCATCAGTAGCTTCTTTGGAAGTACTAAACTGAACATACCCCCAATTACGATTCGGCTCCCAAAGATGCTCCTTCAGCACTAAACCAATTCCTCCATACTCTCCGAGTACAGTTGCACGCTGTGCGTCATATAAATACATCTCCGGACCGGGATAATTATGCAAATCGAGCATATCACCACAGGTATAATGATTACCTCCACTGGCAGGATTCACTAAACGGGAAGGATCATATTGCTTTGTCCATTCTGCTATTTCAGGGGTTTTAAACTGCCCCCAAGCCTCATTGAAAGGTACCCATGTGCCAATACAAGGATAAGAGTAAAGGCAGTCGATAATTTCTTTCCATTCTTTACGATAAATAGCCTCTGATTCAGCAGACCGTTTAAATTCTGTTCCCTCAAAATACTTCCGATTCTGCCACTCGGGATTCTTATCTCCACTCGGCATGTCCTGCCACACAATAACCCCTAAACGATCACAATACGTATACCAACGGGCAGGCTCTACTTTTATATGCTTGCGAATCATATTATATCCAAAATCTTTTGTCTTTTGAATATCATATACTAAAGCCTCATCCGAAGGTGCCGTATACAAGCCATCCGGCCACCAGCCCTGATCTAAAAGACCAAACTGAAACAAGTCCTTATTATTCAATTGTAGACGCACAATTCCATTTTTATCGCGTTTCGTTGAATATTTACGCATGGCAGTATAGCTCTTAACCTTATCGATCAACTTATTTTCTGAATATAGACAAATTTCCATATCATATAAAAACGGAGAATCCGGCGACCACCACTTTACATCAGACGGCATAGCAATTTCAACCGGAATACCATTTACGGAACTTCCTACAGCCACCAGCTGCTTTCCTTCTAATACCTTCACCTCCAATTTATCTGAAAGCATCTGATGATCTGTCATAACCTCTACTGTCAACTTATTCCTGTCAATATCAGGAGTCGTCTTGACATTGACAATCGACCGGATTGGCACAGGTTCCAGCCAAACAGTTTGCCAAATACCACTGACTGGAGTATACCAAATACTTCCCGGCTTACTAACCTGCTTTCCTCTGGGTTGAGGACCTTTATCAGTCGGGTCCCACACTTTCACGATCAATTCATTTTCCCCATTCAACAAGGCAGGCGTAATATCAAAAGAAAAAGGAGTAAATCCTCCTGTATGTTGTCCCACCTTTACCTTATTTACCCAAACATCCGCTTTCCAGTCAACAGCCCCAAAATGCAATAAAATCTTATGTCCTTTCCATTTGGAAGGAACCGAAAATTGACGTTGATACCAGAGTTCATTCTTCTCCCCAAGGCTTTTCCCCACTCCGGACAAGCTGGATTCTACAGCAAAAGGAACTAAAATCCGGCCATCATAACTTTGTGGCATAGCTTGACCTACCGGAGAAATAGCATAATTCCACAATCCGTTCAGATTTATCCAGTCAGCACGTTCCATAATTGGACGGGGATATTCGGGCAGTACATTTTCAATATCTATTTTCGCCGCCCATTCCGTCATAATTCGTCCGGCAACCGGTTTCCACTGTGCAAATAGATAAACACTATTAATAAGTATCACTAAAGAGCATATAATTTTTCTCATCTACATTATTTCTATTAAGAGTATTTTTACTAGGTCAAGTTATTCCAATATAATATCAAACTGATCGTACGGTGCCGTACGATGCGCCAAATGCTTAGTCAATTTTGAAATTCCAAACAAAGGAGAGTAAGTACGTACTTTAATCGTTTTACCATCCGGCATAAATTCCAGAATACGAAGCCAGCCATCCCCTCCGTTCCCTTCCGGACCACCTCCTACATATTGTACATTAAACGTCATTTGTGATACATCTTTCCCGGCACTGTTCTTATCCACCCGATAAGCCACATTATTCTCATATTCACCGGTACCTTTTCCCACATGTCCGCAAAGTACGAGACGGATATTGGAAGAAGGATAAATAAGTTTCTCCCAGATAGCCTGCCCCGAGTTTTGTGGAGAAATCTTATACCCATCTTTCGTAACACGCTTATTACCTATATTAAGATAAGAATGAGTGATAAAAATCACCTTATGATTCTTGTATTCCGGCTTGTTTACCAAATCTTTCGCCCATTGCAGCACTTCATCACGAGGCACAAACTCTACTGCTATGACCAAAATCTTTCCCCATCCCGGCTCATCAAACTCAAAAGCCGAATTCTCTAAAGACGCCCTGCCTTCACGATTAGGAAATTCACTGACACAGATATTCCGCCAGGTAGAATTACGCTCAAAAGGAATATAATCAGGAAAATAAGTACGACCGTTTTCTGCGGCTTTGTATCCATAATCATGATTGCCTGCGGCAATAATATAAGGTACTTTGTTATCCAGTCTTTTCAAAGCCTGCGACGCTGCCTCCCACATCTCACGACTGGTCTGATTTAGCATCTTACGGTTTAACACATTGTTGTCATTCTGTTCTACCAAATCCCCCGTACAAAGGACAGCTTTAATTTTAAGTGGTTCTATGTTGTCCGCAATCCATGCAGTGCAAAGATCAAAAAGCGGCTGGTTAATATCATACTTGGTATACCCCTGTGGATCACCAAGCAAAATCATAGAAAAGGATTCCGGATCGACCAGCTTCTGGGGATCAGCCCGATGCTGCGCCGAGACAGCAATAGCAGAAGCGCACAATATCCCGGCCAATAAATAGTTGAATAGTTTCATAAGTTACTCTTTTTCTTCTTCGTTTTTAAATACAGGTGCACGAGATACGGATGCCGGTGTGCCATTAGTAATATAAGGCCAGCCATCACTGCTCCATTGTATGCGGTCACACATCAGTTGACGACCATTATCTATTTTCGCTTTCTGCCAAGCATGATAGAAGAACCAGTCGTTCCCCTCGTCATCCGTGATAATTTCGGAATTGTGCCCGGTTCCGGCAAACAGGTTATTACCCTGTAGAATTACTTCATTATAACTACTATTTTCTTTCATCACAGTACCGTTTTTACCCACATAAGGACCTTCGATATTTTTAGAACGCCCCACCACTACACGGTACGTACTTCTTTCCTCTTCACAACAACTACCCGTAGAGCCAAATAGATAATAATAATTCCCGCGTTTATGAACCATGATGCCTTCTATTGAAGGACCCGCTATCTTTTCGGAAACAGCACCTTTAATGGATAGACCGTCAGCACTTAACTCTACATAACGGATACCTCCTTCATAGCCTTTAGAAGTACTATTATAACTTCCCCAGAAAAGATACTTCTTACCATTATCTTCAAAATAACAAGGGTCGATGCACTGCATAGTACCAGAATTGTAGTCAAGAAGTTTTCCGTGATCCGTAAAAGGTCCTACAGGAGAGTCGCTGACCGCCACCCCGATACAACTATTCTTAGGCAAGTCCCAGTGCCCGAGAGTATAATAGAGCACATATTTGCCATTGATATAGTTAATGTCCGGAGCCCATAAGCGAGTGTCCGGCTGCCAGTTCGGTTTTTGCAGAAAGGCTGCCCCAGCATAAGTCCACTGTGTCATATTAGTAGATTTGTAAATCGGAATATAGATATTATCCTGTTGGGTAACATACAAATAAAAGTTCCCGTCTGCCGCATGAATTATTGTCGGATCAGGCAACTGTTTGCCGACTATAGGATTGGAGAATGAAACAGGGTTAGGTGTACTCCCCCCACCCCCATTTCCATTACCGTTACCCGGCCCATCCGGTTGTTCGTCAGAGCCACCGGAACATGCCATGATACACAATGCTGTTGCAATTAAAAAAGATAATTTTTTCATATATACTTTATTAGTTAAAACTAAGATTAATTTATCCAACCTTCATTCTGTTCCAAATTCGAGTTCATTTCCATTTCTTTAGCAGGAATAGGCCAGCTCCAGCACTGATCTCCCAACCAGTACCAGGTATAAGTCGTTTCACCCCACATCTGCATCAGACCGTTACGATTATTATCAAACTTCTTATCTTTCCACGTTCCCCAACGCAATTCATGGAAATACATGGAATCTTCGCCACCGATTTCCCAGTAATACTCATTCCGGATACGTTCACGCAAATCACTCTGCCCGTTAACTTTCGTAGCAGGATAAGTTGCATTATTCAATTCGACATGCCCTGCACGACGTCTTACTTCATTAACACATCTGATTGCTTCGCTTTCATGGGTACTTCCCCATTCATTTAGCGCTTCTGCTTTCAGGAGCAATACTTCCGCATAGCGTATTAATGGAATATCCAATCCATAAGTATCACGTTCTGTCTGTTCCAGACCTTCAGGTACAAACTTTCTCCATAGATAGTAAAACTTATCGTTTGTATCAGTACGGATATCAAAAGGCTCTGCACTGTCCGAGCCACGATAAGGCCAACGCAATGTATAAGTATGAGCTATTCCAGAAGAAGCACCATTGTATTGTGCGTAAGGGGTAATGACAGCCATTTGCAGACGTGGATCACGGCTCTCGTAAGCTTTTTTGATACGTGCTTCATTGCCACTATCCAGATATTTGCTCATATCGGCCCCATAGGCAGCCATACGTTCCTTTTCCGCCGCAGACAGTCCATCGCGTAGAAAAAACACCACACGTTCTTTTTCTTTCATCGCACTATAGCCCGGCAAGTAGTTATCCCAATTAAACTTTTCTCCGGTCGCCGTCTCAAAAGATTCTACAAAATGCGGATTAGGCAAATAGTTATTCCACATAGAACCTGCTGTACAACGGTTGCCGTAAGTGATGTTCCTTGTATTGGAGTAGCCATATTGCTTGATGCATTGCACAGAGAATATCATTTCTTCACATTGTTCATTTGCTATTTTCAACAACTGCTTATAACTGGTAGCACCGGCCTTAGTATATAACCCGAAGCCACAGTCAGCCACAGAATTAAAATCATCAACCGCCGCCTCCCAATTCTTCTGCCACATATATACTTGTCCGCGTAATGCATAAGCAGCTCCTTTGGTTACCCGTCCATAGTTAGAGTCACCCGAATTATATTTACCCGGTAGATTGGGTTCATTCACACAATCTGTCAGATCCTGGAGTATAGCCGCCCAAACATCCGCTTCTGAAGAACGGGCTTTGTTACCGTTTTCAGGACTCGTGATTGCATTCATATATAACGGCACTCCTTTATACAAGATATTCAAGCGCATATAAGCAAATGCACGCAAGAATTTACATTCGGCGATAGCCCGTTGCTTCTCTCCGGTCGACATATCAGGAACCTGACCAATATTATCTATCACATCATTAGCACGATAGATAAAAGTATAAAAACGTTTATAAATATCACTGAACAGGCCACTTGAGGGAGTAGCTGCTCCTGTACAATTAGGCATTCGCTTAATCCAGTTCTTGTCTGTATCCATCACAGAAGAATAAGCATCCCATGGAATCCGGTGCGAATCCAAAATGCCGGAGTTAGGACAATATTGATCCAGAAAGACATTATATACGCCGATAACAGCCTGTTCGGCCAAAGTTGCTTTCGTCCAGATACTACTACCGCTTATGTTATTGGTAGGAGTAGTATCTAAAAAGTCCGCACCGCATCCAGCCATAGAGAAAGACAGCAAGGCAATAGATGCACATCTTACTAATTTCCGAAATATTTTTATTTTGTTTTTCATCATAAAATCGTTTTAGAGTAAGTTTAGAAAGTGATATTTACACCGAATGCATATTGTCTCATAGTAGAATATCCCACTGCGGTACGCATTTCCGGGTCCATTCCTTCATACCCGGTAATGGTAAATAAATTTTCACCGGAAGCAAAGAAACGGATATTCTGTGCATATACTTTTTTCGACAGGACAGCAGGCAATGTATATCCGATAGTCAGGTTCTTCAGTTTAATATAATCCCCTTTTTGCAAATGTACTGATGACTGTGTCATACCACTTTGGTCGTTACCGGAGTTATTTGTCAAACGAGGATTCTTTGAACTCAAGTTCGTGCGCGGATCATTGGGATTTTTGGGATCAAAGAAATAGTGATCGTTTGCTATTGCTTCCCCGATAGCATATCCTTTGATGGTAGCACTGCTGTTCAATGCCAAACGATAGTAGTAAATCTTGAAACCTGCCGCACCGGACCAGTTCATGGAGAAATCGAAGCCTTTCCAATTAGCGCTTGCCTGCAGACCGAAGTTATACTTGGGCACATTGGAACATCCCTGAAACTCATTATCAGCGTCATTACCATATACACCGTCGCCATTTAAGTCTGCATAGATGTAATCACCATACCAAATGCCACTCTTACTGACGTTCTGACGCGGATAAAACTTATACCCTGCCCCTACCATGGCATTCAGCCATTTCATGTCGTCTACTGTGCGGATCATTCCGTCTCTCGGACCACCGTTGATATTGACTGTTCCATCTGCGTTAAAGCCGTTTCCATTACCTTTATATGGTTGCAACATATAGTATTCATTAATCATTTTACCTTCTATTACACGGGTAGATCCTCCGGTAGAGACATCACCGATATTGGTTTGATAAATACGGTTCCCGTTTTCATCTGTCACCCAGCCACGCTGCAACTCTCCTTTGTATTTACTGACCTTGTTCTGGTTATAGGCAAAGTTACCGGATACACGATATTCTACTTTACCGATACGGTCTTGCCAATTCAGGGTCATTTCAATACCGCGGTTAGTCACTTCCGCAATGTTCTGACGAGGGCCACTGGCTGTCCCGAGAGACATATACATATCAGGGCGATATAAGATTCCATCCGTTACTTTATTATAAAATTCAGCCTCAAACGTCAGACGGTTTCTTAAAGTTGCAAAGTCGATACCAATATTCGTAATGGCAGTACTTTCCCACTCCAACAGGTTGTTGGAAATAGAAGTAATTGCCAAACCATTATTAAGGCTACCTCCAAACGCGTACTTTGCCGAGTTGTATACAGCCTGCCATTCGTAGTTACCAATCGCATTGTTCCCTAACTTACCCCACGAAGCACGTAATTTCAGATTGTCGATAGGAAGTCCTTTCATAAATCTCTCTTCACTGATTCTCCACCCGGCAGAGAAAGATGGAAAAAGCCCCCAGCGATTATCCGGAGCAAAACGGGAGGAACCGTCATAACGCATATTAACCTCGAATAAATAACGGCTGTCGAAAGCATAGTTAATACGACCGAAGTAAGAACGGGATGTAAATTCCTCACCTGTACCACCTATGGAAGAAGGAGTAGTAGCAGAACTTGGATCACCCACAGACGAATCTATTAATCCAAGTTTGGCAGTGTCGGTAGTCCGTTTGACAAAACGTTCTTCTTCAAAGCCCAATAACATACCAATATCATGCTTATAAAAAGTCTGGTTATAATTGAGCAAGTGCGTTAATTTCCAGTGGTTCTCACGGACATACGCCATACGGGTATACAAATCGGCAGGATCTTTGGGGGCAGCTATCCACTGATCTGTACTAAAACTATATTTCCCATAATCCGTATTTACGGACATCGATTCATAACGATAATCCTTATAGTTCAGATTAACATCGTATGAGAAGTGTTTCAGAAACTTCACGTTGGCATAGAAAGTAGTGAAGAACTGCGTGTTCTTGATATGCCCTTCCGATTGCGCCATGTCCCACAGAGGATTGTGAGATTGCGGATCTTCCTCGTTCGCTTCTGGCGCACCATATTTTCCGTCATAATATGGATATACGCCCGGTATCATCTTTTGAGTATTAATATTGGTGAGTGAACCGGTATCGCTTTTCTTCTGGTCAGTGTGATACCCCCATACGCGAGTACCAATACGTAACCACTTAGTAATATCCGAATAAACATTGGCACGCAAAAAATAGCGTTGGTATCCGGTATCCTTGATTAATCCCGGATTGTCAGTATAAGATATAGAAAGATTATATCCGGTACGTCCCTCCTGTCCAGTGACGGAAAGCGAATGTTTCATCATCCAGTCGTTACTATATATCTCATCGTACCAATCTGTATTAGGATAAGCTACATAATTAGGATAGCCGGAAGCCGAAATGCCATTCGGATCTTTTTCTGCCTCACGCCATTGATTGATGGTAATGTCGCTGAAAGGAGCAGATTCTCCTATATTAGTAGCAGCTTCGTTCATCAATTCCATATACTTGGCGTAGTTAGATACCGTTTTTATCAGTTTGGTAGGTTGATTCAGTGAAAAAGTAGCATTGTAGGACACGCTGACCTTTCCTGTTTGTCCGGTTTTGGTAGTAACCAGAATAACCCCATTTGCCCCTCGGTTACCATAAATAGCACACGAGGCCGCATCTTTCAGGATGGAAATAGAAGCAATATCGTTGGGATCTACATTATTCAGACTTTGTTCCATCCCATCCACCAACACGAGTGGTGAAGAACTGTTCAGGGTACCTACTCCCCGAATATTGAAAGAAAAGCCTTCATTATATGGAGTCCCGGAGCTTTGCATCACCTGCAAACCGGCTGTCATACCGCTCAACGCCTGCGAAGCACTGACCAAAGGACGGGAAAGTGATTCCTTTTCCAAATTTACCGTAGCAACCGAACCGGTCAGGTTCACCTTCTTTTGCGTGCCATAACCAACCACTACTACTTCTGAAAGCATTTTCACATTCTCTCCCATTACAATGTTGAATGTCGTCTTGCCGGGCGACAATGAAATTTCCTGCGTGTCAAAACCGATATAAGACACTTGCAATTTCTTAGCGTCCTCCGGTATTTCCAGTTCAAATTTCCCTTCCATATTACTCACCGTGCCAATATTAGTACCGGGAATTGATACCGATACTCCAATTAACAATTCATCATTGACATCGCTGATGACACCATTGATACGCCGTTTCTTATCCGATTTCTGAACGACAGGCCGGGTGATAATAATATGATTATCTTTTATTTTATAAATCAACTCCTGCCCTTTCAGAATCTGATCCAGTGCCTTGCTTATCGGTTGATTATCTACCTTTACAGTTACCTTACGGGTCAGGTCCACATCATTTTTCTCATATACTAAGGATACATTTCCTTTGACCTCCAACTCCCGGAACGCTTTGCGCACCGTTACGTCCTGCAAATGTAAGGTCACCTGTTGTGCATGAACCGACAGTGGAAGAACTGCAGTTAATAGCACGAAGAACATGCATTTGATGATTTTACTCATTGATTTAAGTTTTTATGTGTATATCTTTTGTTACTAACTCATTATTTTACAATATTCTTATTTAAACATTATCCAGGATTGCGAACTAGCCTCATTATCCGCATTTTTAACATTGCCGTTCGTTTCCCAGTCGTATCTACCGGCTACCTTTCCTAAAGGCACCCCTCTACTATCATCCCGAATAACAACAGGACTATGATAGTTCTCACCAAACACAATGGCATCCGTACAACCCACTTCCTGCAATGCCACAGCAACTTCCCGTAAAGAAGAGCCATCACTAAAGACATTCCAAGCTGCTTTTACCGAGTTATAAGAATTCGTAAAACGATTACTTACAAAAATGACCAAGTCTCCTTCTTCCGTGATACCGACAGCCCGGCGTCCTACAGGCTTGCCATCAAAAGTCCAAATGCTTACCGGATTAGCAGCCCATGAATTACTTCCTGACAATGCTCCATCCATTCCTCTGTTACGGGTCGAAGTATTTCTTCCTTCATTAGTGGCAAATGTCTTGTAAAGTTCTGCATTTTCTCCGGCAATCATGATCTGCCCTTTTTGCAACGGATAGGAATATCCACTGACAGCACTGGTTGGGGACCACTGTACTCCATTGGCAGCTTGTTTGCCGGCTCCGCCGCTGGTAAACTTATACAAGTTATTATCTATCACTTCTGCATACGAAATCTCCGCTTTTCCATCAGCTGTAATTCCCAGAGTTCCCGGACAATACTTCAAAGAAGTAGATAGGTTATATCCGAGACGCGGTGCGGATAGCAGCCCACTATCATTCCACCCGAGGCTATAAAATATCGGTACCCAGAATTGCCCGGACAATCCCGGAACAAACAATGAATAATCCATATTATCATTCATGATAGCTGTTGTACGATGTTGAGCAGTGGGTTCAGCCCATGTTACATTGTCTTTATTCATATCCCAGCTAACCTTCATATTTATTCTACCGGCAGGAATAGTTATCAACCATCCCGTATTACCGCTCCTTCCATGCAAGTTTTTATTTTCATAGACAATCATGAAATCAGGAATACAAATACTACTGTGTTGGCTTTTTAGATCAGCAGTAATATTTTTCCAGTTTACCCCTGCGTCAATAATTCCATTTACAGCACTCAAGTGATATTTTTTAGTCATGTTGTTCGTATTGTCTTTTACAGTAATAGTAAGTGTGCTACTTAGGTCAACAATCAGGTTTCCGTTTTCATCCTTTTGACTGACGGGATCCGTAGAGATGATTTCTGCGTTATCTGCCAAAGTCGGCATCAACACTACGTTTGCAAATGCAGTGTTTTGTTTGAAACGTAACGAAGCGATGCCATTAATAAAGTTAGCACTAACCTGCTCTGTGTTACAAGTAGCCGTTACGCCTCGAAGTAGCTGAGTAGAAGTGCTGAAAATGGTATATTCGATATCATCTGCTCCATCATTCACTTTAATACGGGTGATACCGCTGCTCAAGTCCAGTACAGCATCAGTAGTGAGCGGATCAATGGGCTTTGCCCATTCATCCGCCAGTTTGAGTTTCACATTCACCGCACTTTGGTCGTCCAAAATGCGAAAATCTAAGGCGATGACCCTACTGTTCTGGTCAATAAGACCATTTATCCAGTTCCCTGTGCCATCTTCTGCCTGTATGGCTACCAATGGTTCTTTTACGTACCCCGGATCTTCGGATAAGACAACACCTTTCAGTTCATCTTCTCCGCATGACGTGAATATAAACACAAGGAATGTGCTTAATAGAAAATGTAGTTTCTTCATACAATATTATTTAAATAAGAAATAGCTTATTTTCTGTTATTCCTGAAAACAATCTTTATCCTGCATGACTAAACTAAAACAGCTGTTTGTATACCTTATAACTTAAAAAAGAGTGTCGCGCTATGCTCTTTTACAATCCTTCTTTTTACCATTCATAGAGATTCAGGTTAAAATATGCTTTATTGGCCTATTCATTAATATGACAGCCAGATTAATAAAAAGTATAGTGAGAAATGATTTTTTTATTCGTTCAGCCCTTCAACTCATCTTTTTATTAGTGAGTTTGGTCATCTTACATTTTTTCAATACCTTGCCCCCGAATTATCCATCGGAGAAACAGAACCTGTGAGTATTCACCTTAATATATTAACTAATAAATCAAATATACGATTTCTGAAAGACATAATGGAAAAAAAACTGGAAACAGAGATTATCGAGGCCCTGAAATCGGGTAAAGAGGAGGCATTCCGATACATCTATAAAACTTACTATACAGATCTTTGCCGGATAGCGAGAGGGTATTTGACAGACTCTTATCTATCAGAATCTATAGTAGAAGATTTGGTGTATAGTCTATGGGAAAACCGCTCTAAAATAACAATTAACACCTCATTGAAGAACTACCTTTTCAGAAGTGTAGCCAATAAGTGTATCAATTATCTTCAGCTTGAATATGTGAGAAGGGAAACGGCCTGCTCGTCAGAAGACCTGGTCATTTACAGCGATTTATGGTCCTTGGGCGAAAATCCGGTTGAGCATTTAGAGGGTAAAGAGCTACATTCTATTATCCAGAAGACGATTGACGGCTTATCTCCAGAAACCCGGAAGGTATTTTTATTGAGTCGTTTTGAGAACAAAAGACAAGAAGAAATTGCCGAAATCATGGGAATCACTATTCATACAGTGAAATATCACATGCGAAGTGCACTGGATAAACTGAAGGAAGCAGCAAGATCTTATCTTGCCCTGATTGTAATGTTTATTACGAATATATTTAATTAATATTAAAAAGCAAAGTAATTCACTATACTTCTTCTATTGACAAACTGTCCTGATGATAGCGCAGGTATATGATTTTCAATAGATATTAAGTTTAAGATGGTATGAAAGAAGAATTTGATAAACTGATATATGATTTCCTCTCGGGAAGTATCGCTAAAGAGGACTTACATAAGTTGAACGAATGGATATACTCCGATCCGGAGAATCAGAAATATTTTGAACAGCAGAAACGAATCTGGCTTCTGTCTGCCGAGTATAAAAATGTATCTGTACACGAAGAACAAGCCTATAACAGATTTGCGAAACGAATCCGCAAACATAAGATTGCCGGGACAAGAAAGGTAAGAAAAAACTTATTTGTGAGGTATGCGGGTTACGCAGCGGCAATCATTATATTACTGTTTACCACCCCTCTTATAATTAACAATTTTACAACACCGGATGATTCTTTGATTTCCGAAGTATACGCTCCAAGAAAATCGAAATTAAAAATGAAGCTTCCTGACGGTTCTACCGTGTGGTTAAACGCAGATTCCAGACTTTCTTACTCAGAGAGTTTTGGTCGGAAGAATCGCAATGTCCGACTGGAAGGTGAAGGGTATTTTGAAGTAGAGCATGGAGAGCATCCATTTGTTGTACAAACAGACTCTGCACAGATCAAGGTACTGGGCACCAAGTTTGACATAAAAAATTACAGCGATGAAAATTATGTAAAGGTATCACTCTTAGAGGGTTCCATTGCCCTATCATGCATCAATAAAGAGTTTATAATGAAACCTAATCAAACAATGATAGTTAACAAACTTGACCAAACTTATAAACTGACCGAGAGCGCTGATTATGCAGAACAGTGGATCAACTGCAGAGTTTTTTGGGATGAGGTTCCCATGTCGATCATTTCTAAAGAGTTGGAACGCCAGTTTGATGTGACATTCGCATTTGAATCAGAGCAGCTCAAAAATTTGATTTTCCACGGAAGTTTTATTATAGAAACAAATAACTTGGAGAAAATATTGGATATTATGTCCGAAACAAATAAATTTAGCTACTCAATAGAGAAAGATAAGATATATGTCTATTCATTAAAAAAATAAGAAACGATTAAAGAATCTTCAAAAATAAATATCATGACCGCACAAGAGTTTTTTAAGAACGATCTATTTGCTGAAAACACAGGTGTAGTATTACTGGAAATACGCAAAGGTTACAGTAAAGCCAAATTAGAAATAAAACCTGAACATCTTAATGCAGGTGCCCGCACACAAGGAGGAGCAATCTTCACGTTAGCAGATCTGGCGCTTGCCGCAGCAGCCAACTCGCACGGCACGCTAGCTTTCTCTCTCTCGTCCACTATTACTTTTCTACGCGCCAGCGGGCCCGGAGACACTCTTTATGCCGAAGCACGTGAACGCTATATCGGCCGAAGCACAGGGTACTATCAGGTAGATATAACAAACCAAAACGAAGAGTTGATTGCTACTTTTGAATCTAGCGTGTTCCGGAAAGATCAGAAAGTACCATTTGAAATTCAGGAATAAAAAACAGAGAGAGCTGAAAACGACCAGCAAAGGTGCCTCCTTCAGCTCTCTCTGTTTTTTCTCTATATCTATTTAACGATAGAAGTCAGCGGATGCCGGTTACCCGTCACATTATTCAGGAATGCTTTTGCCGAACCGAAGTTCAGGAATAAATCCAGGCGGACAGGAAGATGGTTCAAGTCATCCGTTACAAAGAAAGTAATCACCTCCTTTTCTTTTCCTTTCTTATCATATTCTACCAATGAGAAGATCAGGCAACGGTAAGTAACTCCATTCTCCGCTTTTACATTTTCTTTCCCACGGTAGATAAGCGTTTGCTCTTCCACTTTACGGCCCGTAGCCATCGGGAACTTAATTTTGTCTCCCACCTTATAATCTGCAGGGTCGTAAGAACGTGCCTGTGCCAGAATGCTCAACATATCGTATATACAACGGCTATCGCTAGCTTCAGATTCATCAAACGCCCCATCCCGGTAAGTACGTTTCTGATTTACGAGGCAAAGACCGTCCTTATAAGAAAACCAAGCCTCATCGACCGTGTAACGTTTTCCCTCTTCGGCACCTTTGCGGAAATAGCGCGGTTCCAGTTTTTCACCGATCACACAAGTCAGCGTATCGCGCATCTTGAAAAAGAAGTCTGCCCGTTTGCTACCTAAAGCAAGCAGGTTGATCCGATAGGCTGGTTGCGAATGATAAGTAGTCGCATTCGTTGTCAGACTGGCGAGTCCGGCTTTCACCCAAACAAACTTCCAGTTGAAGTATAAATCATACATTACATGTTCGCCGGATTGAAACGCATCATTCTTCGCTTCACATTGGGCACTGGCAGGGAGGGCGAAGATTCCCGTCAGTAATGCCACCAATCCAATAATAAGGTTACGTCGAGCATCAACGACGGCGGTTCTGATTATTTCGATCCCTATCTTTCTTTTTCTTGTCTTCATCTGGTTTTTGTTTTTTAAGTTCGTCCGGTTTCTGCTTATCCACAGGAGTCGCATGAATATCCCACGGTTGGGTCACATCCCACAACGCTTTATATTCCAATATCGTCGGATAGTAGTAAACAGCCTCCGGCTGGATGCCTTTAGCAAAGTCTCCCGTGTCCCATTCACCATTTCCATTTGTGTCATTGATTAGTCGGGCTGCATATTTTCCCGGATTCAGGAAGTAGAAATCGACCATTCCGTCCTCTTCCACTCTCCGCTTACGGACCACTTTGTCCTGGGCGTCAAGCAATTCGACAAAGGCCAGTGAATCCGCTCCCGTCACATTGAAATGAAGCGTGAAATATTCATCTTCACTACGCACCTTGAATCCTTGTTTTATCTTATCGGTAAATAATCCGTATATTCCGTGGAAGGCAGTCGAGTCTACCGAGAATTCATATTCCAATGTCGGTTCCCAGTCATAATACAGATTAAACTTCTTCAGATTCACTGAATCCTGCTCAAATTCGAATGGTATATCTTTCCAAAGCGTATCTACTTTTTGCCGCAGATGTATGGCGGCAGTGTCATAACTGGCTATCGGTTCTTCAAAATTCAAAGAAATAGATCCATATACATCCATTGACGAAGGGGCATTGACATTCACCGGCAAGAATTTCGTCGGTTCGGGTTCATCCTCTTCCCCTTTCTTTTTCTTCTTTTTCTTTTTGTCCTTATCCGGCTCCTCTTTCTTATATTTCTGTTTCGAAACGAGGTTCAGCGTATCTGTACGGGGCACTAGCTGATTCAAAGTATCTGTATAAAGATAAGTCAGACTCATGGCCAGCGTATCCTGCTTGAAGAGCAGAGAATCTTTCACCCAATAATGGATCGTATCGTTCCGCTGATTCTTTTCGATGACAAAAGCATCCTTTTCATCGAAGTTCAAACCTTTCAAGACAGGCAAAGTGTCCGCCTTACCGGCAAAATAGAAAGTGAACTTTTGAGGAACCAGTCTTTCCGACTTGATAAGATATTGCGAATAGTTGAGCTCTTTAAAAGCACGGAGAATGACATCATCCGGCAAATAATGCATATATTTCTTCTCAACAATCGTGTCGTAAGTCAATGAGTCCACCCAAGCCGTATCCATGCGGATGCGTTCTTCCATGCGGGGGATAATCAACGAATCGTGGAAAGCGATCATCTCACTCTTCTGGTTGAAGGTAAAATTCTGGTCGGCATCCATCAATCCATAGATGCGATATTTGCCGGGAGCTACACCACGGATGGAGAAACGTCCACGGCTGTCTGTACGTGCCACACGGTCGAAAGGCAATTTGTTGAAAGCCGAATCGTTCAGGTTGGAATGTAGTCCGACAAGCATACCTTTAATAGGCTCCAGGTTAGAGGCATCGAGCATCGTTCCTGCTACTTCCATCGTATCGATTTCCGTACCGGTAGAGAACGTAAATGCAAAGTTACCCAACGGATTACCTTCATTATTGTCGACAATTGCATCCGAGAAGTCAATCGTGTAGGTCGTGTTAGGTTTCAGAGAGTCGAGCAGGTTGACTTGTATTCTCTTGCCGGAAGCCTTGATTTCCGGTTGCTGTATCTGGGGAGGGGAAACAACGACTTTCTCGGTCGCTTTCTCCAGCTTAATAAACTCGTCGAACATCAAAGAGACTTTAGTCCTTTTATTATTCAAAGCCCCCGCCTCCGGAGTGCTACCGATGAAACGGGGCGGCGTCTCATCGTATGGTCCACCGTCCGGACGTCCAATACTGGCGCAGGAATATAACATCGCCCCCAGCGTTACTACCGGAAGCACCTTGCGAACTATTTGTTTTATCTTTTGATTCTCAAATTGTAACATGCTGCAAAAATAAGCGTTCTTATTCAATAAACACCACACTTTCTAGCTAATTTATTAAAAAAGGAAAGGGTGACTTAAGGTAATAAACAATATTTGCGACGTTTTTATTTTTTTCCTGCTAATATAATTAGTTTTATTGCTTAAAGAGATTACCTTTGTTGCCTAATCTTTTTTCGTTTAACTATAGTTATACGCAAAGATAACTACAGTCTCCCTTTCGTATAACTATAGTCATACGAAAGGGAAACTATAGTCAAACGAAGTAAGAATAACGAATGAAACAAATCCGCGCAGGCAATCGGATAGATAAAAGTGCCGATATAAAACAATTCTGATTATGAGTATACATTACGACCTTTACGACACGCCCGACATTCAGAAGAAAGGCGAAGAACAACCGCTTCATCCCCGTGTTGTTTTCAACGGGACGATCGATCAGGAAGAATTTCTGGATCGTGTTCACAAATTCACCGGAATAAGCCGTAGCCTACTGGTAGGTGCCATGCAGTCTTTCCAAAATGAATTGCGAGATTTGCTTGCAAACGGATGGATTGTAGAACTGGGTGACATCGGATATTTTTCCGTATCTCTACAAGGACCTCCCGTAATGAAAAAGAAAGATGTACATGCACAATCCATCAGCTTGAAAAATATCAATTTCAGGGCAGGCAAACAGTTCAAGAAAGAAGTGGGCCAACAAATGAGACCGGAGCGCGGAGCATCGTTCACCCGCCCTCACGGGAAAGGACGCAATGAAGAAGAATGTCTGAAGCTAATCAATGAACACCTCCAACGATTTCCCTGCCTGACCCGTGCAGATTATTGCCGAATGACAGGACATGACAAACAACGGGCGATCAATGAGTTAAATATCTTTATCGAACGTGGATTATTGATCCGTTATGGAGCAGGCAAACTGGTGGTTTACGCAAAGAAAGCTGAAGAATAAATTAGAATTATTTAGCGGAATGACCAAAAATTCCGCACTGGACAAAAAACAATTGTTCAGTGCAGAATTCTTTTAATATATTCATAGAAAGAGGAGTTCCTAAATTAAAAAATAGCAAAAAACAATTAGAGTTTCTCTATTTCTTCAGCAGAGAATCCTGTAACCTGCATAATAGTATCAACAGAGATATTGAGAGATTTCAACTTACGGGCAGTGATTGTTTTTTCTTTTTCGATTCCTTTTTCTATACCTCGCTCAATGCCTTGCTCAATACCTTGCTCAATACCTTTTTCAATGCCTTCCTCAAGTCCTCGTTGTCGTCCTTCTTCAAGTCCAAGCTGGTGTCCTTCTTCATGCCCTTCTAATTTAGCAGTACTCAACACATCATTCTGTATCATTACCGCATCTATATGGCGATCGTATGCCAGCTTTTCAGCCTTATCCATATTATAATAAACCAGTTTCTTACGAGCCTCTTCAAGTCCGGGTGCCTTTGTATCGGGACGTATGCACCCTGTCTTCAGATATTCGATCCATTCTTCCAGAGGAGTAACAGCTACTTTATTAAACTCATTCACACGGATAAGGAAATATTCTGGAAAGATTTCAGCAGGCAACTTACGAACAATAGCTCCCTGTTCTTTGGTAGTAACTTTCAGATGATCGCCCGTGTGTACACCTAAAAATGTATTCTGTCCATGATAAAGGTAATCACTTCCTTGTCCAATGTCAAAATAAAGAATACTGATAGAATATACTTTCTTTACGTTAGAGTAGATTTCACCCAAATCGATATGTTCGGTAATAGTCTTAGCTACTCCATACAGGATTCGTTCCAGATAATAGAGTTCACGAGTATTTTGAACTTCGACAAGAACTATTTCATCTTTACTATTACGGGCTTTAATATCAACACGATTAAATTTATCATCTTCCCGTTGCTGATTACCTTCACTTTCTAAAATTTCAAGAATATGAATCTCCTCACCTAATAATACTGTGAGGAAACCTTCAAGCACGCCAAAGTTAGCCTTATTACGTAAAAGGCGCTTGATTGCCCAGTCAAAACGAATATATTTGTCTTTCTGTTCCATAAGAATACGTTTTTAGCAAAGGTAAGCATTATATTGGTAAAAGGGATAAATTTCAGTCAAAAGTATTATATAACACAGCAAAAAAAGATTGCTTGTGCAAGTAGTCCTTTCTTTCTATCTTCGAAGAGGATGCCTTCCCCACACTTGATACCCCAATATCTCAATCAGCATCCTCTTCTTCTATCTTTCCGCCAAATCTTTTTACATAAAATCCCCAGTAAAGCAACACTCTACTTATTAACTAATTTATTAACGCACAATTCTTTTTCAGCTTGGTCATGAATTTCGGAAACCATATCTTTGCATCGTGATCACAAAACAACAATAAAACAGATTAACTAACTATTAAAAAAGAAAGACTATGGCATTAAAGTATGTTGTCAAGAAAAGAGTTTTCGGCTTTGACCAAACAAAGACTGAAAAGTATGTAGCACAGAATGTAATTACCAATACGGTAAATTTCAGAGATTTATGCAAGGAAGTATCCATGTTCGGTATGATTCCCGAAGGCGCAGTGAAACACGTGATTGACGCACTGATTGATGCGTTGAACACGAACCTAAACAAAGGATTGTCTGTGCAATTAGGTGACTTCGGATGTTTCCGTCCGGGCATGAGTTGCAAAAGCCAGAAAGAGGAAAAAGATGTAGATGCCGATACCGTTCGTCGAGTGAAAATTGTATTTACGCCGGGATATAAATTTAAGGATATGCTGGATAATGTGAGTATTTACAAAACGGAAGGAAACGGCGGCACCTCTTCCGGAAACGGAGGGGGAAATAAACCGGAAAATCCGGACGAAGGCGGTAGCGGTGAAGCTCCCGATCCTGCCGCATAACGTATGAATCATATCTATATATGTAGTAGCTATACGCAAGTCTACGTACAAACAGCGTATAAGAGCTGACTAATGTAACAGCCAATTTTTATTAACGTGAGATACCTTTCCCCCGCGGAGGAAAGCTGTATCTCACGTTTTTACTGATTAGAGTAAGTAAAATACTCTATTTTCTAGCTAATTTATTAAAAACTAGCCTTAATTGAATGATTTTTTGACCGTCACTGAATAAAATATTCCCTATCTTTGACTCCAGAAATTCAAACCTAATACAAAAAACCCATGAAGAAACAACTACTCTCTTGCTGCTTGGCTGCATTGGGACTGACAGCAATTCAAGCGCAAAGCTTCAACGAGTGGAAAGACCCGGAAGTGAATTCCGTAAACCGCTCCGCTATGCACACTAATTACTTTGCTTTCGCATCGGCTGATGAAGCTAAAGCCGGCATTAAAGAAAATTCCGCGAATTTCATGACCCTGAACGGTCTTTGGAAATTCAACTGGGTAAGACACGCAGACGCGCGCCCGACTGACTTTTATCAGACTAATTTCAACGACAAAGGTTGGGATGACCTTCAAGTTCCCGGCGTTTGGGAGTTGAACGGCTACGGTGACCCTATCTATGTCAACGTAGGATATGCCTGGAGAAGCCAATTCAAAAACAACCCTCCGCTAGTGCCGACAGAAAACAACCACGTAGGCTCTTACCGCAAAGAAATCATCCTTCCTGCCGACTGGAAAGGCAAAGAAATTTTCGCACATTTCGGCTCGGTAACGTCCAATATGTACCTTTGGGTGAACGGACGCTACGTAGGATATAGCGAAGACAGCAAACTGGAAGCTGAATTCAATCTGACTAACTACCTGAAACCGGGTAAGAACGTCATCGCCTTTCAAGTTTTCCGCTGGTGCGACGGTAGTTATCTGGAAGATCAGGACTTCTTCCGCTACTCCGGCGTAGGACGCGACTGTTATCTTTACGCACGCGACAAGAAATACATCCAGAACATTCGCATCACTCCCGATTTGGACAGCCAATATAAAGACGGTACATTGAATATAGCCGTTGACCTGAAAGGAAGCGGCACAGTAGCTTTGGACTTGACAGATGTTCAAGGCAACAGCGTAGCGACTGCCGACCTGAAAGGTTCGGGCAAATTAAACACGATTCTATCCGTCTCCAATCCGGCAAAATGGACTGCTGAAACACCTAATCTCTACACACTGACCGCTACACTGAAAAACGGCAACAACGTAGTAGAAGTAATCCCTGTTAAAGTAGGTTTCCGCAAGATTGAATTGAAAGGCGGACAGATACTCGTAAACGGACAACCGGTACTCTTCAAAGGAGCCGACCGTCACGAAATGGACCCGGACGGCGGTTATGTGGTTTCTACCGAACGTATGCTGCAAGATATCAAAGTGATGAAAGAACTCAATATCAACGCCGTGCGTACCTGCCATTACCCGGACGACAACCGTTGGTATGACCTGTGCGACCAATACGGCTTATATGTAGTAGCCGAGGCAAACGTAGAATCTCACGGAATGGGCTACGGCGACCAGACACTGGCAAAGAACCCAATCTACGCCAAAGCCCACATGGAACGTAACCAACGCAACGTACAACGTGGTTACAACCATCCGTCCATCATCTTCTGGTCATTG
Source organism: Bacteroides sp. 3_1_13 (assembly GCF_001185845.1). NCBI lineage: Bacteria > Pseudomonadati > Bacteroidota > Bacteroidia > Bacteroidales > Bacteroidaceae > Bacteroides > Bacteroides sp. 3_1_13. Next base: position 1,301,039 of record NZ_KQ236955.1, on the reverse strand, counting down.
GGTAATGAAGCCGGCATGGGACCAAACTTTGAGAAATGCTACACTTGGATTAAGAATGAAGACAAGACACGTGCCGTACAGTACGAACAAGCAGGAACCAGCGAATTCACCGATATTTTCTGCCCGATGTACTATGACTACGACGCTTGTATCAAATATAGCGAAGGAAATATCCAAAAGCCGTTAATCCAATGTGAATACGCGCACGCTATGGGTAACTCCGAAGGCGGATTCAAAGAATACTGGGACATCATCCGCAAATATCCAAAATATCAGGGCGGATTTATCTGGGACTTCGTAGACCAGTCCTGCCACTGGAAAAACAAAGACGGAGTAAGCATCTACGGCTATGGCGGCGACTTCAACAAATACGACGCTTCGGATAATAACTTCAACGACAACGGTTTGATTAGCCCCGACCGCGTACCCAATCCGCATGCATACGAAGTAGCTTATTTCTATCAGGATATATGGACGACTCCTGCTGATCTTGCCAAAGGCGAAATCAACATCTTCAACGAGTATTTCTTCCGCGACTTATCTGCTTATTACATGGAATGGCAATTACTGGCAAACGGAGAAGTAGTGCAAACAGGCATCGTATCCGACCTGAAAGTAGCGCCCCAACAAACTGTGAAAGTGCAAATTCCATTTGACACAAAGAACATCTGTCCTTGCAAAGAACTGCTGCTCAACGTGAGCTACAAACTGAAAGCCGCCGAAACACTGCTGCCGGCCGGAACCACCATCGCTTACGACCAACTAAGCATCCGTGACTACAAAGCACCGGAACTGAAACTGGAAAACCAACAGGCATCTAACCTTCCGGTCATCGTGCCCACCATTTTGGACAACGACCGCAACTTCCTGATTGTGAAAGGTGAAAACTTCTCTATGGATTTCAACAAACACAATGGTTATCTCTGCCGTTACGACGTCAACGGCATGCAACTGATGGAAGATGGCAGCGCACTGACTCCTAACTTCTGGCGTGCACCGACCGACAATGACTTCGGAGCCGGACTGCAACACAAATATGCCGCCTGGAAGAATCCGGAACTGAAACTGACTTCTCTGAAACATGCTATTGAAAACGATCAGGCAGTGGTTCGTGCCGAATATGACATGAAGTCGATTGGCGGAACATTATCGCTGACTTACACCATTAACAACAAGGGAGCAGTGAAAGTTACCCAAAAGATGGCGGCAGACAAGAGCAAGAAAGTTTCTGACATGTTCCGTTTCGGTATGCAAATGCGTATGCCGGTCAACTTCAACGAGATAGAATATTACGGCCGTGGTCCGGGAGAAAACTATGCCGACCGCAACCACGCGGCAATGTTAGGAAAATATCGCCAGACAGTGGAAGAACAATTCTATCCTTACATCCGCCCGCAGGAAACCGGAACAAAAACGGATATCCGCTGGTGGAGACTTCTGAACATCAGTGGCAACGGACTGCAATTCGTATCGAGTGCTCCTTTCTCCGCTTCTGCCCTGAATTACACCATCGAGTCATTGGATGACGGCGACGGCAAAGACCAGCGTCACTCACCGGAAGTAGAAAAGGCAGACTTCACCAACTTCTGTATCGACAAGGCACAAACCGGACTTGCCTGTGTCAACAGTTGGGGAGCTATTGCACTGGAAAAATATCGTCTTCCTTATCAGGATTATGAGTTAAGTTTTATTATGACTCCTGTATATCATAAAATAAAGTAAAAAACATAGTTAAAAAACACGGTATCAGAGAACAAGAATACCGAATTTAAAGTACTTTTGCAACCGGAAACTAAATTCCTTAATTTAGTTTCCGGTTTTTCTTCCTTAACCCCCTTATCTATATGGATGAACAGCACACTGGCAACAAACGCATTAAATTAAAAAACAGATATTTATAAGTATGAAAAGTAGAATTGTTTTATTTGCATTTTGCGTAGCCCTCTTGTCTAGTTGTGGCAATAAGGGCAATGACACAGGAAAGGTTCCTGAATATGCAGTACAAGAGTTACAAAAAACGACTGCTAATTTAACAACTGCCTATCCGGCTACAATTAAAGGAAAACAAGATGTAGAAATCCGCCCCCAAGTATCGGGCTTCATCACGAAACTCTGTGTAGACGAAGGAGCAGCTGTCCGTAAAGGACAAGTGTTGTTCATTGTTGATCCGACTCAATACGAAGCAGCTGTACGCACTGCCAAAGCAGCAGTGGCTACAGCAGAAGCAGCAGTGAGTACTCAACAGATGACGTATGACAATAAGAAAGAATTGAACAAAAAGCAAATCATCAGTGACTATGACCTGGCAATGGCAGAAAATTCCCTGGCACAGACCAAAGCCCAGTTGGCACAAGCAAAAGCGCAACTGACCACTGCTCAACAAAACTTGTCATTCACACAGGTTAAAAGTCCGTCAGATGGCGTTATCAACAATATCCCTTATCGTGTAGGAGCATTGGTAAGTCCTTCTATCGCTACACCGATGACTACTGTTTCCGAGATTGACGAAGTATATGTATACTTCTCAATGACAGAAAAGGAATTGCTGGCAATGACCAAGTCCGGTAGCACCATCAAAGAAGAAATCAGCAAAATACCGACTATCAAACTGCAATTAATTGATGGTTCCACATACGATATAGAGGGTAAAGTAGATGCTATCACAGGTGTTATCGACCAATCTACCGGTTCGGTAAGCATCCGTGCTATCTTCCCGAATAAGGAACATGTATTGCGTAGTGGAGGTACTGCAAACGTCCTGATTCCTTATACCATGGAGAATGTAATCACTATACCGCAGTCTGCAACAGTAGAAATCCAGGATAAGAAGTTCGTTTATGTTTTGCAACCGGACAACACGGTAAAATATACAGAAATCAAAATCTTCAATCTGGATAACGGAAAAGAGTACTTGGTTACTTCCGGTTTGAATTCAGGAGATAAAATCGTAATCGAAGGAGTACAAAACCTGAAAGACGGTCAGAAGGTTCAGCCTATCACACCGGCGCAAAAAGAAGCAAACTATCAACAACATTTGAAAGACCAACACGACGGTAATTTAGCCACAGCCTTCAACTAATAATCAGATAATCATTATGAAATTAGATAGATTTATTAACCGTCCGGTACTATCAACCGTTATTTCTATCCTGATAGTCATCCTGGGGGCTATCGGATTGGCGACACTGCCTATCACGCAGTATCCGGACATCGCGCCTCCTACCGTTTCGGTAAGAGCCACCTATACGGGAGCCAGTGCATCGACCGTATTGAATTCCGTGATTGCTCCGTTGGAGGAACAAATCAACGGTGTAGAAAACATGATGTATATGACCTCAACTGCGTCAAACACGGGTTCCGGTGAGATATCCATATATTTCAAACAAGGAACAAACCCGGACATGGCCGCCGTCAATGTACAAAACCGTGTTTCTATGGCACAAGGTCTGTTGCCAGCCGAAGTAACTAAAGTCGGTGTAACCACTCAAAAACGCCAGACTTCCATGCTGGTAGTATTCTCTCTCTATGACGAGACAGATACATATAGCGAATCGTTTATTGAAAACTATGCTAAGATCAACCTGATTCCTCAAGTTCAACGTGTACCGGGTGTGGGTGACGCCAACGTTTTGGGTCAGGATTATTCTATGCGTATCTGGTTACGACCGGACGTCATGGCACAATACAAGCTCGTTCCCGGTGATGTTTCCGCTGCTCTGGCAGAACAGAATGTCGAAGCTGCTCCAGGACAGTTCGGTGAACGCAGTAACCAGACTTTCCAATACACCATCCGTTATAAAGGACGCTTGCAACAGCCTGAAGAGTTTGAAAATATCGTTATCAAATCTCTTCCTGACGGTGAAGTACTCCGTCTGAAAGATATAGCAGAAATTCAGCTGGACCGCTTGGGATATAACTTTACCAACCGGGTAGACGGACACAAGTCTGTGACTTGTATCGTATACCAGATGGCAGGAACCAACGCGACACAGACTATCAGTGATATTGAGGCATTGTTGGATGAAGCATCAAAAACGTTGCCTACCGGATTGAAACTGAACATCTCCATGAATGCCAACGACTTCCTTTTCGCTTCTATCCATGAAGTGTTGAAGACGTTGATCGAAGCATTTATCCTGGTGTTTATCGTAGTGTATATCTTCTTGCAGGATTTACGTTCCACATTGATTCCGACTATCGCCATTCCGGTAGCTCTGATCGGTACTTTCTTCATCCTGTCCCTGGTAGGATTCAGTTTGAACTTGTTGACGTTATGTGCGCTCGTGCTTGCTATCGCGATTGTGGTCGACGATGCGATTGTGGTCGTCGAGGGTGTGCATGCCAAGCTTGACCAAGGTTATACATCTGCCCGTCTGGCTTCTATCGATGCTATGAATGAATTGGGTGGTGCTATCGTATCTATTACGCTGGTCATGATGGCCGTATTCGTTCCGGTAAGTTTCATGGGAGGTACAGCAGGAACATTCTATCGTCAGTTCGGTATGACTATGGCTATCGCTATCGGTCTGTCCGCATTGAACGCATTGACTTTGAGTCCGGCTTTGTGTGCCGTTCTTCTGAAACCTCACAAAAAAGAAGACGGAACAACGGAAGACTCCACATTGAAAGAACGTATGAAAGTAGCCTATACGGCAGCCCATACAACCATGATCAACAGATATACCGAGGCTATCGGAAAGATGTTGCATCCGGGAATTACACTTACTTTCACGCTTATTGCCATTCTCGGCATGATCTTTGGTTTGTTCAGTATCAATCCGATAGTTACTGCAATTTTCGTAGTGCTTAGTATTCTGGCACTGATCGGAATGAGTACGAAGAAATTTAAAAACAGATTCAACGATACATACGAATCAATCCTGAAACGTTATAAGAAACGAGTACTGTTCTTTATCCAGAAGAAATGGTTGTCTATGGGATTAGTTGTCGCTTCCATTGCGATACTTGTATTCTTCATGAACACCACTCCGACAGGTATGGTGCCTAATGAAGATACCGGAACGCTGATGGGAGCAGTAACATTGCCTCCGGGTACTTCTCAAGACCGTTCTGAAAAAATCCTGGCACGTGTAGACAGTCTGATCGCTTCCGATCCTGCGGTATTGTCACGTACCATGATTTCCGGATTCAGCTTTATCGGTGGCCAGGGACCTTCCTATGGTTCTTTCATCATCAAACTGAAAGACTGGGACGAACGTTCCATGATACAGAATTCAGACGTTGTAGTCGGTTCCTTGTATATGCGTGCACAAAAGATTATCAAAGAAGCACAGGTATTGTTCTTCGCTCCTCCTATGATCCCGGGTTACTCGGCATCTACGGATATTGAGGTAAATATGCAAGATAAGACCGGTGGTGACCTGAACAAATTCTTCGATGTGGTTAATGATTATACGGCAGCACTGGAAGCACGTCCGGAAATCAATTCGGCAAAGACTTCCTTCAACCCGAATTTCCCGCAATACATGATCGACATCGATGCAGCAGCTTGTAAAAAGGCAGGTATCAGCCCGAGCGATATCCTCACTACTATGCAAGGATATTACGGAGGCTTGTACGCATCCAACTTCAACCGTTTCGGTAAGATGTATCGTGTTATGATTCAGTCAGATCCATTGTCACGCAAAAGCTTGGAATCTTTGAAGAATATCAAGGTGCGTAATAGTGCAGGTGAGATGGCCCCGATTGCCCAGTTCATCTCTGTGGAGAAAGTATATGGTCCGGATATTATCAGCCGTTTCAACCTTTATACCTCTATGAAAGTAATGGTAGCTCCGGCAAGCGGTTATACATCCGGTCAGGCATTGACTGCCCTCGCCGAGGTTGCCCAAGAAAACCTGCCTACCGGTTATACGTATGAATTAGGAGGTATGGCGCGTGAAGAGGCTCAAAGTAGCGGAAGTGCTACCGGACTGATTTTTGTGCTCTGTTTCGTATTCGTTTACTTATTGTTGAGTGCACAGTACGAAAGTTACATTCTTCCGCTGGCTGTATTGTTATCCGTTCCGTTCGGTCTGTTAGGAAGCTTCCTGTTTGTGAACGGTGTAAGTGCTATCGGTAATATTTCGGCATTGAAGATGATTCTGGGTACGATGTCCAATAATATCTATATGCAGATCGCGTTAATCATGTTGATGGGTCTGTTGGCAAAGAATGCCATCTTGATTGTAGAGTTCGCCCTCGACCGTCGTAAGATGGGTATGAGTATCACTTGGGCAGCCGTATTGGGTGCCGGTGCCCGTCTCCGCCCGATTTTGATGACATCATTGGCTATGGTAGTCGGTTTGCTTCCGTTGATGTTTGCCTTCGGTGTAGGTGCTCACGGTAACCGTACACTGGGTACAGCTTCTATCGGTGGTATGTTAATCGGTATGATTTGCCAGATTTTTATCGTTCCTGCGCTGTTTGTAGTCTTCCAGTACTTACAAGAGAAGGTTAAACCGATGGAATGGGAAGATATCGACAATACAGATGCCGTAACAGAGATTGAACAATACGCTAAATAATGAAATTCGATATGAAGAAACAGATTCTATATATGTTGTGCGCAACTGCTCTCCTGAGCAGCTGCCACATCTATAAGTCGTATGACAGACCCGAAGACATCACTACTTCCGGCCTGTATCGCGATCCGGTAGCGGATAATGATACACTGGTTTCGGATACAGCCAACTTCGGTAATCTGCCGTGGAGAGAAGTCTTCACCGACCCGCAACTCCAGTCTCTCATCGAAACGGGACTGAAACAAAATACAGACCTCTTGTCCGCCGCTCAAAATGTGAAAGCAGCAGAAGCGTCCCTCATGTCGGCACGCCTGGCTTATGCCCCGTCATTAGGATTGTCTCCGCAAGGAACGATCAGCAGCTTTGACAAGAATGCAGCTACAAAAACTTATTCATTACCTGTCACAGCCAGTTGGCAAATCGATTTATTCGGTCAGTTGCTGAACTCGAAACGAAATGCGCAAGTTACACTGAAGCAAATGAAAGCTTACCGCCAGGCAGTACAAACACAAGTTGTCTCTAACATCGCCAATATGTATTATACATTAATGATGTTGGACCGCCAACTGGAAATAACCAAAGCCACGGCTGAAATTCTGAAAAAGAATGCCGAGACAATGGAAGCAATGAAAAACTCTGCTATGTACAATATCAATTCGGCAGGCGTAGAACAGAGCAAGGCTGCCTATGCGCAAGTACTTGCCACTATTCCCGACATTGAACAAAGCATCCGTGAGACAGAAAATGCCCTGTCCACTTTCCTCGGAGAAGCTCCTCATGCCATCAAACGTGGTGTATTGGAAGCACAAGTACTTCCAACGGAACTTTCCGCAGGTATACCTATTCAATTGCTATCCAACCGCCCGGACGTGAAAGCAGCCGAAATGTCATTGGCAAGTTGTTATTACAATACAAATTCGGCACGTGCTTCATTCTATCCGCAAATCACGCTCAGCGGCTCTGCGGGATGGACAAACAGCGCCGGAAGTGCGATTATAAATCCGGGTAAGTTGTTGGCTTCTGCCATTGGTTCGCTGACACAGCCTTTGTTCTACCGGGGACAAAACATTGCTCGTCTGAAAGCTGCCAAAGCGCAGGAAGAACAAGCGAAATTATCTTTCCAGCAGGCCTTGTTGAATGCCGGTAGTGAAGTCAGCAATGCGCTAAGTTTATACCAAAAGACGAGTGAAAAGGTAGAATCTCGTCAAATGCAAGTAGAATCTGCCAAAAAAGCTTCGGAAGATACAAAAGAATTGTTTAACTTAGGGACTTCAACCTACCTGGAAGTATTGTCTGCACAGCAGGCTTACTTGAGCGCACAAATTTCACAGGTTTCTGATTGCTTTGATCGGATGCAGGCTGTAGTAAGCCTTTACCAGGCACTGGGTGGTGGAAGAGAAGAATAACTTTAAACTTATACTATTATGATTAGTCCGTTAGCTTACGTAGATCCCGAAGCAAAGCTGGGCAAGAATGTAACCGTTCTGCCTTTTGCCTACATTGAAAAGAATGTAGAGATCGGGGATGATTGCGTCATCATGTCTTACGCTAGTATCCTGCAAGGTACTAAAATGGGAAAAGGAAACAAGGTACATCAGAATGCTGTCCTCGGAGCGGAACCACAAGATTTCCACTATACTGGAGAAGAAAGCAGCCTGATTATCGGAGATAATAACGATATTCGTGAGAATGTAGTAATCAGCCGCGCTACATTTGCCGGCAATGCTACCAAAATCGGAAACGGAAACTACCTGATGGATAAAGTACATCTTTGCCATGACGTACAAATCAACAATAACTGTGTGGTAGGTATCGGCACCACTATTGCAGGAGAATGTACGTTGGATGATTGCGTTATCCTAAGTGGAAATGTCACCTTGCACCAGTATTGCCATATAGGTAGCTGGACACTGATACAGAGCGGATGCCGTATATCTAAAGATGTACCTCCGTACGTTATCATGTCAGGAAATCCGGTAGCATATCACGGTGTAAACGCCGTAGTTCTTTCTCAACATCACAATACATCGGAAAGAATCCTTCGTCACATCGCTAATGCATACCGTTTGATTTATCAGGGTAATTTTAGCGTTCAGGATGCTGTACAGAAGATCATCGATCAGGTTCCTATGAGTGAGGAGATCGAGAATATTGTAAATTTCGTGAAGAACTCGGAAAGAGGGATTGTGAAATAAACAAAGTGAGTCCATATAAAGAAGGTTGATACTTTTTCAAGTATCAACCTTCTTTTTTATATTCAAATTCAAAGATTCAATTCACTATTCAAACTCCAACGTTCCGAAGAAATCAGGGCGGTGGAAATCCGGCTGTTCAATCTGTATCGGATTCCATGAAAGGAAATGAGGGGTCTGCAATTCATCGCCACATTTATAGAAATTAGCTTTTATCTCCTTTCCGTCGAGCGAATCAATCTGGTGCTTAAAGAACACAGAATACGGAATAATAAGGGCCACTTCCCAGTCCGTTTCACCGATGCGTTCAGCAAAAGGCTGATTACCCAGACTAGACCAGCGTTGTACAAGAGCAGTCACCTCTTTCGGTGCATGTTCGCGGTTGTTACGCACAGGTCCGGCACCCACCAGAATAGTTCCGATGCAATTGCATTCTATATTATAATAGATCCCGTCGCCTGCAGGTATGGAAAAGAATTCCACGCAGGAGTCAGTCCATACAGAACCGTTATCTTTTCCATACTTGGCACGTACACTCTCCTCTTTCACTTTAAAATGTAGCAAAATCGAGTTCTGTGTGTGAGCAATTCGAAAATTCACTTTAGGTTTGTAAGGATATTCAGCCCAATTGACACACTGAATCGACTGAAAATCTATTTTTTCTTCATCGAATAGTTTAGGAAGCGAACAAGCCTCCACGTTAGCCGCACTAATTTTCTTTACTTTCATATATCTTTCGTTTGAATGATACAAATATAGTTACTTTCTTTGGTTTACACCTTATTTCTATGTTATTTTTAAATTGCAAATTATTATATCAAAAAATAATATTTAGTTAAATATTACTCAACTATTATATAATGAGATATTTTTTCATATATTTGCCATCACTTAACCGATTAAATAGATACTGTTTATGAAAACATCCCTTAAAGACATAGCAGAAACCTTAAAATTATCCAAGACAACAATCTCTTGGGTACTTTCTGGTAAGGGGGATGAAAAAGGTATTAGTCTTGCTACACAAGAAAAAGTCTTTCAATGCGCCAAACAGTTGAATTACCAGCCTAATTTATTAGCCAGAAGCCTAAATACGGGTATATCAGGCACAATCGGATTAATCATACCGGATATTACAGACTCTTTTTACTCCAAAGTTGCCCGTTCTATAGAAAAGGAAGCGGAAACACAAGGCTATTCATTAATGATTTGTAGCTCTGAATCTGAAATAGAAAGAGAAAACAGAATGATCCGGTTATTCAAAGCGAAACAGGTGGATGGAATTATAGTAGCCCCCACAAAAGTTTCTAAAATTGAAATACAGAATCTAGTCAAAGAAGGCTATCCATTAGTCTTATTTGACCGCTACTTTCCTGAGATGCAGACAAACTACATCATTATTGACAATGAAGGCAGTAGCTACGAGTTAGTAAAGAAAATGATCGATAACGGATCATCTAAAATAGCTATTATTACCACGAATCCTCATCTCCGCACAATGAATATGAGACGAGAAGGGTATGCAAGAGCTTTAATTGAAGCCAACCTACCCGTTGATCCTGATCTATATGGAGAGGTGACCTTTGTTGATTATGAGAAGAATGTTTTCAAGACTCTTGATCAAATATTCAGCAAAGTACCTGATGTAGATGGGTTCTTCTTCACAACCCATATTTTGGCTCTGGAAGCATTCCGTTACTTTTATGAAAAAGGAATCAATATAAATAAAGGATATGAATTGGCTTGTATTCATGGAGTATCAGCATTCCGTGTCTTAGCACCTAATATGAACATCGCAAGAATGCCAATAGAAGAGATCGGTAAGAATGCCGTAAGGATTCTACTTGGCGATATCAAATATCGCTTGGAAAATTCGACCGAAAAAAGAGAAGTAGAAACACTTGTCCTGCCATGTTCATTACCCTAGTCATGATTTTACATTTTTTCTTCAATCACTTAACCGGTTTAGTGAAAATAAATAATGATATCAAATTAACAAATGTAACAATAAAGAAAATAGCCCTCTAATTATTAACATAAAGATACAGAATTATGAAGTTCCAAATTAAAAATGAAAAATACATGCTGGCTCTATTAGGACTTCTAGTATGGGCATGCAGCAGTAACAACATTGATATTGAAAATATGCGATGTGAATATCAAATTTCTCCAATTGGCATTGATTCACCAGCACCGCGTTTTACTTGGAATTACACAACCAATAATGAAGATGCAACAGAGTTTTCTCAAGACAGCTATCAGCTATATATCGCCACCCGGGAACAAGATTTGAGAAACTCATCCGATAATAGCTGGCAATCTGACACTATTTACTCTGATACTCCTCATGCGACCTATCAAGGATCAGAAAAATTGAAATCCAGAACTCGTTATTACTGGCAAGTAATAGCATGGGATAAAACAAAGGAACATAAGATTATCTCTCCTATATCCAGTTTTGAAACAGCTCAACTCAACCAAAGTGACTGGACAGGAGTATGGATTACTGATAATCATGATAAAGATTATACGCCAGCGCCCATGTTGCGCAAGTCGTTTATCGCTCAAGATGATATACAACAAGCAAGATTATATGTAAGTGCCGCTGCATATTATAAAATGACATTAAATGGTAAATCAATAACATCATCACATCTCAATCCGGGTTTTACTCATTATAATAAAAGAAATCTGTATAACACATACGACGTCACTTCACAACTGCTCAAAGGAGAGAACGTACTATCTGCAATACTTGGGAACGGATTCTACAACGAATCGGCCCCTGTAGCAACATGGAGCTATGAGCAAGCCCGCTGGCGTAACCGCCCAAGAATGATCTGCGAAATGGAGATATTATATAAAAATGGAGAAAAGCAAACCATCCATTCAGATTCTACTTGGAAAACGAGTATCGGTCCTTATATACAAAACAATATTTATAGTGGTGATACCTATGATGCATGTCTTGCAATTGCTGGATGGGACAAACCGGGTTTTGATGACTCTAAATGGACAAATGCAATTCAGGTGGCTGCCCCTTCTCCCCTACTAGTATCACAAAACATGCCTGCTATTGAAACGGAACAATTTATCACTCCAATCAATATGCGTTCTTTTGGTGATACAGTCTATGTATACGATTTTGGAGTTAATATGTCAGGGGTCTGTACTCTTTCTATCAATGGCAAGAAAGGCACTAAAGTCAGTATGCAACACGGCGAATTGCTAAAAGATAACGGACGCTTGGAAATGCGCAACTTAGATATTTACTACAAACCATTACCTGGCCTCGCTTTTCAAACAGACACTTATATATTGGACGGAAAACAAGGTACATTCACTCCAGATTTTACATATCATGGATTTCAATATGTAGAAGTTCGTTCAGATCGTCCTGTAAAACTTACTAAAGAGAGCTTAACCGCTCAATTCATACATACGGCTGTTCCTCCTGTTGGTAAATTCAGTTGTTCAAATGAACTATTAAATAAAATATGGAAAGCTGCTAATCAATCATATTTATCAAATCTGATGAGTATCCCGACTGACTGTCCCCAACGAGAGAAAAATGGATGGACTGCCGATGCACACATAACAATGGATTTAGGATTATTAAACTTCGATGGTATTACTTTCTATGAAAAATGGCTGGATGATATGATTGATAATCAAAATGAAGAAGGACGTATATCGGGAATCATTCCTAGTTCCGGATGGGGCTATGATGACTGGATAGGTCCTGTATGGGATGCTGCCATGTTTATCGTGCCAATGGCAATTTACCACTACTATGGAGATACAAGAAGCATCGAAAAACTATGGCCTGTATGCACCAAATACCTTGCCTACCTCGCAGGACGCGAGGACGCGGAAGGAACCGTAACTTACGGAATTGGTGACTGGGTATTCCATAAAACACAAACCCCTACAGAATTCACCACTACCTGCTATTATTATTTAGACAATCTGTATATGGCTAAATTTGCAGAACTCATTGGAAAAGATGGTAGTAGTTATGCTAAGAAAGCAGAAGAATTGAAATTGCTTATCAATCACAAATACTTCGACACATCCAAAGCTATTTATGCCAATGGTTCGCAAGCAGCACAAGGAGTTGCCTTATACCTTGGAATCGTTCCTAAAGAATACGAACAGCAGGTTGCAGATAATCTTTCTACGATGATAAAAGCCAATAAAAACCTGCTCGATTTTGGAGTTTTAGGCAGTAAAACAGTCCTGCGGATGCTTTCCAAATATGGATATGCTGACTTGGCATATCAGATGGCCGCACAAGAAGAAGCTCCATCTTGGGGCAATTGGATAAAACAAGGTTTCACTACACTAGCAGAAACATGGATACTTTCACCTGAATTTAGAGATGCCTCCGTAAATCACATGTTTCTTGGAGACATTAATGCATGGATGTACAATATATTGGCAGGCATTAATTATGATGAACAGAAACCCGGATTCAAACATATTCTTATCCAACCTCATTTCGTAAAAGGTCTTGACTGGGTAAAAGCAGAATATAAATCTGTAAACGGAATCATTCGTTCTGAATGGGAACGTAAAGGAGAACAAGTGATTCTCAAAGTCACGATCCCAGTCAATACGAATGCAACAGTAGAATATAATGGTAAAAAGATAGATTTAAGGTCAGGAAAACATCAACTCACATTTTAATTGAAACAAAAGAAAGGAGGTTTAATAGAGGTATATAAAGAATCAAAAATGAGACCGTTATGTAATACTATAAAAATATAACACTAGTTACTTTGTCACACCATCAATCAAATCTATTAACAATGAATAAAATCAGTACACTGCTATTTTTGATATTTCTCACTTGTACAAGTGGTGTTTTTGCCGATTCCGGTAGTTCCATCTCCTTAAATGGAACATGGGAACTCTCTTATTGGATGCAACCTGAAGAACCTATAACTTCGCCCAAGGACATGCAACTAGCTGAAGTGAAACATCTATCAGCCCAAGTCCCCGGTAATGTAGAACTAGACCTAATGGCTGCCAACTTAATTAAAGATCCGATGATTGGCAGTAATGTAAATGAATTACGCAAATGGGAAGGCTATCAATGGTGTTATTCCAAATCATTCGTAGCGCCACAACTAAAACCAGGACAACAATATCAACTCTTCTTTGCCGGAATAGACTGTCTGGCCGATATATGGCTGAATGGAAAGCACATTGGCAAAGCAGAAAATATGATGATTGAACATGCTTTTAATGTAACTAAAGAAATAAAAGCAGGAGAAAGCAATCAACTCCAAGTGATACTCCGTTCATCTGTTATTGAAGGACAAAAACATCTGTTAGGGACATTCAGTATTGGAAACTTCCCGTCTGAAGAATCCGTATTCATCAGAAAAGCTCCGCACACCTATGGATGGGACATTCTGCCACGATTAGTCAGTGCAGGTTTGTGGAGAGATGTAGAATTACGCGTATTGAATCCGGCACGTCTCACAGATGTTCACTATATGGTCGCCAATGTAGACACTGCTACCAGAAATGTACGTTTGTATACTGATGTACAAGTAAAACTACCTTTCGAAAAGTTCGACAAAGTGAAAGCCGTATATACATTAAGTCGCCATGGGAAAGAAATATATAAAGGAAGCTCTGTTGTCGTTTCCCCAGCATTCCGATATATAATGGAAATCAAGAATGCTGATTTATGGTGGCCAAGAGGATATGGAGAACCGGCTTTATATGATGCAAAAGTAGAGTTAGTAGATTCTGACGGCACTATTTTATCAACAGATAATAAACGGGTAGGCCTCCGCACGATTCAACTAGACATTACAGACATCAACCTCCCACCGGATCATCCGGGTAAATTCTGTTTCATAGTCAATGGAGAACCTATTTTTATTCACGGAACCAATTGGGTACCCATGGATGCACTCCATAGCCGGGATCATTCTTTCGTAGACGAATCTATCCGCATGGCTGTAGAATTAAACTGCAATATGATACGTTGTTGGGGTGGCAACGTGTATGAAGATCATCATTTCTTTAATTTATGCGATGAAAACGGCATTATGGTATGGCAGGATTTTACGATGGGATGTACTTTCTATCCTCAACGCAGCTCATTTACACAAGCATTGGAAGAAGAGGCCATTTCCGTTGTATGCAAGTTACGCAATCATCCATCACTCGTTTTATGGTCAGGAAATAATGAAGACGATTGTGCACTGCGCTGGTCTTTGCAACCATTTAATATTAATCCAAATCAGGATGTAGTTAGCCGCAAGGTCCTCCCGGCAGTTATTTATGAGTTTGACCCTACTCGCCCTTATCTTCCCAGCTCTCCTTACTACAGCCAAGCGGTATATGAAAGAGGAAGTGCTGACCAATATTTACCAGAAAACCATTTATGGGGTCCCAGAGGATATTACAAAGACAAATTCTATACGGATGCTACCTGCTGCTTTGTCAGTGAAATCGGCTATCACGGCTGCCCTAATTTAGAAAGTCTCCAGAAAATGATGACAAAAGATGCCGTATATCCCTGGACAAAAAATCATGAATGGAATGATGAATGGGTTACCAAATCTGTTCGTAGATTCCCAGAATGGGGAAAGACATTCGATCGCAATAATCTTATGATTAATCAGGTACGTTTACTTTTTGGTGAAGTTCCCTCCAAACTGGATGATTTTATATTCGCTTCTCAATCCGTACAGGCAGAAGCTATGAAATATTTCATAGAAATGTGGCGTGGAAAGAAGTTTGACGACAAGACTGGTATTGTCTGGTGGAACCTGCGGGATGGATGGCCAGTGATCTCTGATGCGATTGTTGACTACTACAATTCAAAGAAGATGGCATATTATTTCATCAAGAATGTTCAACAGGATGTTTGTGTACTAATCAATGATGCAGAAGGCGGAAATTACCCACTGATAGGAACGAATGACACACGCAACGTACAAAGTGGTAATGTAACGGTAACAGATGCATCCTCGGGACGTAAAATCTATGAGAGCACTTTCCGTATTCCAGCCAATCAAAAGGTCAGAATAGCCTCACTACCGGAAGAAAGCGGTCAAGGAATCTATCTGATCCAATACCAGATCGGTAATCAGAAATTCATGAATCATTACCTATACGGCAAGGCACCTTTCAACTTGAAAGAATACAAGCGGCTGTTACAAAAAACCGGATTATACGCTAAAAAATAATAGTTATGAAAGAGAACTTGTTAGGAATTGACGTAGGAGGCACCAAATGCGCCATCATCTACGGTATCAAAGAAAACGACGAGCTACATATCATCGACAAAAAGAAATTTGATACGACCACAGTCGACGAAACAATAGACAGAATTCTCTGTGAAACCGAAAAGATGATGAACCTCCACCAGCTAACCCCTACTAACACAAAAGCGATTGGAATCTGTTGCGGAGGTCCTCTCAACAGTGAAACAGGCATCGTGATGTCTCCCCCTAACCTACCGGGATGGGACAACATCCCCATTGTGGCAATGGTGGAAAAAAAGACGGGCATTAAAACCAATCTACACAATGATGCCAATGCCTGTGCTTTAGCCGAATGGAAGTTCGGAGCAGGAAAAGGAACTAAGAATATGGTCTTTCTCACATTCGGTACGGGACTGGGAGCAGGATTAATATTAAATGGCAAACTGTATACGGGCACCAATGACAATGCCGGAGAACTGGGACATATCCGCCTGTCGGATTTCGGTCCGATAGGTTACGGTAAAAAGGGCTCTTTTGAGGGATTTGCCAGCGGTGGAGGTATTGCTCAACTCTCCAAAATGTATGTGATGGAGAAATTGCAGACCGGACAGAAAGTTGAATGGTGTACCTTACAGGAACTAGATCAGCTTACTGCCCGAAAAGTGGCTGAAGAAGCTGCCAAAGGTGATAAATTAGCCCAAAGCATATATGAGACGTCTGCTATTTATCTGGGAAAAGGATTATCCATGGTGATCGATATCTTGAATCCGGAAGTCATTGTGATAGGTGGCATCTATACCCGGAATAAAAATATGATGGAACCCATCATGCAAAAGATAATCGATCAGGAAGCATTATCCTGTGCAAACAGAGTATGTAAAGTGAAACCAGCCGCCTTGGGAGAGCAGATAGGAGATTATGCAGCTCTTTCTGTAGCCGCTAACTTAACCGATTAACTATTATGAAAGAGCTTATTGAAACAACACTGGAAGAGGCTCGGCAAACGTTGGAGAGCTTTCTTGAGGAAACAACAACAGTCGGGATTATTTCACAGGCAGCCTCTACCTGCGCCGAAGCATTAAAAGCCGGAAATAAGATTATCAGCTGTGGTAATGGAGGTTCTTTATGTGACGCCACCCACTTTGCAGAAGAACTAACCGGACGTTACCGCAACAACCGCATCCCGCTACCGGCAATTGCAATCAATGACCCGGCTTACATGACCTGTGTGGGAAATGATTTTTCGTTCAACGAGATCTTCTCCCGCTATGTAGAAGCTATGGGATGTAAGGGAGATGTATTATTGGCCATCAGCACAAGCGGACATTCCGAGAACATACTGAAAGCTGCCGTACAAGCACACAACAATGGAATGAAAGTGATAGCGCTGACTTCAAAAGGAGAGAATGAACTGTCACGACTGGCAGACATTGCAGTCTGCGCGCCACGAGCAGCACATTCCGACAGAATACAAGAAATTCACATCAAAGTTATCCACATTCTGATTCAGGCAATTGAGGCAGAATTAGGCTTTGAATAATAACCTACTAAATTTAATCAATATGGCAATGAAAATGACACATATCAGTAAAACTCTATTGAGTATTGTTTGCACACTTTGGGGAATGTCCGCCTGCTCGGATGATTATAACAAATATGACGATTGCCCGGCTTGCAACTATTATCCTGTTGCAGTAGGGAATTCAACAGGAACTCCGGTTCATGCTATCGGTGTCGAGATGGATCCACACTTCTTCTCACAAAACATCACCCGCAATGATGGTTCAAAGGCTGAAGATTGGGAAAATATAGTTGTACAACGGGTAAAGAAAATGAAAGTACAACAATTCCGAATCATGATGCAGCCACAATGGTGGGAACCCTCCAATGACAACAACGATCCTAATGTCGCGGATATGAGCAAATTCACTTTTGATTCGGAAGAAATGCAATCTGTATACAAAGTATTGGATCTGGCCCAGGAGAATAATATCGGAGTGACATTAGTCGTATGGGGAGCCATAACCAATATCGACTTACTATCAGGCATTAACAATGGTCAAAAGCATTTCTTGTGTGATGCACGAAGTTATAACGTTAATCCGGGTTGGATTGCCGGTATAGATAACTATGAAGAATTTGCTGAAAACTTCTCCACAATGGTGAAATACCTGATTGAAGAAAAGCATTATACCTGTATCAATCAAATTACTCCATTCAATGAACCTGACAGTCATATAGCAGGTTACGGCCGCATCATGTGGCAAGGTGATTTTGAAACCATGGGTTGGCAGGACACCTACGCCCCCATGGTGAAAGCACTGGATGCCAAGTTTAAAGCAGATGGAATACGCAGTAAGGTACACTTCAACCTTTCTGACAATACAGACGGTACACCCGGATATATCGCTGCCTGTGTTTCCGCTTTCACAAACGATGAAGCCGACCTGTATAACTCTCATGTATACAAGTTTGACTACAACACCCCTAATTCGACTCTCGTAAATTGGGAACGTCAAAATATAGCTTCTGCAGGAGGTAAAAGACATTTTGTTGGAGAATTCGGTTTTCCTGGATACGGAAGTGCCCGTCAATATGGTATAGACACGTATACGCGAGGGGTACAGATAATCCGCGTTGCTCTGAACTATCTGAATGCCGGTGCTTGCGGAGTAAGCTACTGGAGTCTGATCGATCAATATTATAACCGCAATGCCTCCTATTCGGAAATGCAGCAACTCGGTTTATGGAAATATCTAAAATCCGCTTATACCGAAGACCCAGATGTATATTCCAAAATCAAGGAAGACTACGAGGTACGTCCTCAATACTATGCATATAGTCTGTTGACACGTTTTGTCCGCCAGGGCGACGAAGTATATCCATTGGATCTCGGCGACGAGTTGATAGCCGGAAGTGCTTTTCTCAACACAGAGGGAAAATGGACGTATGTACTTTCCAACGCTACAGACAAAGACAAGATGATACAGTTGGAAAATGATAAAGAAGGTGCCAATGGAGAATACAATGTCTACAAATATATGGAAGGACGCCTACCGGAAGGTGATAATCTTATAGAATCAACAGAAACGGTCAACACGCAAGAGAATAACCTAAAACTTAAATTATCTCGTTCATCAATCAGGGTATTAGTACAAAAATAGAAGTATATACCCCCCATTTAGTGGGGATATATATACACCGTATTGGGCATATATATTCACCATGTTAGCCATATATATCCGCCGTGCTGGATATATATGCCCACCAACCAAGTAATTTATCATCAAAAGTACACGAATGAAAAAAGAAATATCCATAGTAAAAATGCTCTCCGTCATGTTCGGATTCTTCGTTATGGGATTTGTTGACATTGTCGGAATAACCACGAGCTATGTGAAGAATGATTTCAGCCATCTCACCGATACGATGGTTAATCTCATCTCTCTATCCTGTTTCTTGTGGTTCCTGGTGCTTTCTATTCCCACCGGAATGTTAATGAATCGCATCGGACGCAAGAAAACCGTATTACTTAGCTTCGCATTCCATGTATTAGCTATGTGCCTTCCACTCGTTGCATATGACTTTACCGCCATATTAATCGCATTTGCCTTGATAGGTATCGGTAACACTCTATTGCAAGTTTCACTCAACCCATTAGTAACGGATGTCGTTGCAAACGATAAGTTGACAGGTACATTAACCCTAGGACAATTTGTCAAAGCAGTCAGTTCATTCCTGGGTCCTATCCTGGCAGCTTGGGTGACTGGTAGTTTTTTCGGATGGAAAATGATATTCCCCGTTTATGCCGGACTGTCACTGCTCGCTTTGATATGGCTATGGCTTACCCCTATACAAGAAAAACAACAGGAACGGAAGAACATTTCTTTCAAAGTCACTCTTGAATTATTCAAAGACAAATACATTCTTGCTTTCTTTATCGGTATTCTCGTGCTGGTAGGTGTAGACGTAGGTATCAATATGACTTTCCCTAAATTCCTGATGGAACGTTGTGATCTACCACTGACAGATGCAGGAATGGGAAATAGTGTGTATTTCTTCGCCCGCACTGTAGGAGCCTTTTTGGGTGGTATCCTACTGATGAAATATTCAGAAAGTAAATTCTATATTTATAGCGTCTGGATAGCTCTCGCAGGATTGATACTGATGACCATTAGCACTAATCTCTGGTTTATCCTCGGATGTGTAGCAGTTTTCGGGATAGGATATGCCAATCTGTTTTCCATCATCTTCTCTCTGTCTTTGAAACGTGTTCCCGAGAAAGCGAACGAAGTATCTGCACTTCTTATCGTCGGTGTATCTGGCGGTGCCGTCCTCCCGCCTATTTTAGGAGTAATTACCGATTCATTCCACAGTCAGTTATCTGCAATCATAGTACTTGCCATTGTATGGTGCTATCTGATCGGAATAATGAGAAAAATAAAAACCACATAAACCTATATTCTAATGAAACATTTCAAGAAAATCGAATCGAAATTCCTGTTCTCATTACTGATTATGAGTGTGTGGAGCATCATAGCCGTGGGTCAGACGACGGCTAAAATCTCCAAACACATTCCTGAAATCGAAAAATGGATTCAGAAACAATTCGCTAAAGGAAAAACACCTCCGTTCTCGTTTATATGTGACGGGAAACCTTCCGCAGAATTTATCCGCCAATGGGACTATTCCCAGCAAAAGATAGAATCCGAAGAAGCGGATGTGATAAAGTATCTCTTTACCTACTACAATCCTACCAACGGACTGAAAGTAGAATGTACCGTAAAAGGCTATCCCAGTTATCAGGCTGCCGAATGGGTATTGAACTTCACCAACAAAGGTACGAGCAACTCTCCCACTCTGGAACAAGTGAAAGTAGTGGACCTTGCCATGCAATACGCTTCTAAAGGAGAATTCAAGTTACACTATGCAGACGGAAACCATATCTCCAAATATGATTTCCATCCACGTTCGGTTACTCTGGCAACGGGTGAAACCAAACAGATGTCTCCACAAGGAGGACGCTCTTCAGAAGGGGACTATCTTCCTTTCTTCAACATTGAATCACCTGCCGGACAGGGAGTCATATTAGGAGTAGGCTGGTCGGGCACCTGGTATGCAGATGTATGCGTACAAGATAATCGTACAATATCCATGGCTTCGGGAATGAAAACCATGAAATTATACTTACGTCCACAGGAAACAATTCGTACCCCAAGTATCAGTCTGATGTTTTGGGAAAATATCGACCGGATGGCAGGACACAATAAATTCCGCCGTTTTGTCCTGGCACACAAGTCACGGAAAATCAACGGAAAATTTGCCGAATATCCTCTTTCCAGCGGATTCAACTATCGGGACCCCGCACCTTGTACGGAATACTCATGCCTGACAGCCGATTATGCCATTGCCATGGTGAAACGTTACATACAGTTCGGATTGAAACCCGAAGTATTCTGGCTGGATGCCGGATGGAACACCGATGCTGCAGACTTCGAACATGGCAAGACCTGGGCCAACACAGCCGGTAACTGGACTGTAGATACATTGCGCTTCCCCAAAGGACTTCGTCCTGTAGCCGACGAAATACACAAAGTAGGAGCTAAATTCATGGTCTGGTTCGAACCCGAGCGTGTCATCCGTGGTACCCAATGGGCAGTAGAACACCCCGACTGGATGCTCGACATTCCCGAACACAACAATGACACCTACCTACTGTTCGATCTGGGAAATCCGGAAGCCTGCCACTGGATGAGTAAATATATAGGCGATATGCTCGAAGAAAACGGCATAGACTATTACCGTCAGGATTTCAATATGCAGCCGGATATCTACTGGGCAGCCAACGATGAGCCCGGACGTACAGGAATGAAAGAGATACGACACATCGAAGGACTATACTACTTCTGGGATTATCTGCTGAGCCGATTCCCGAACCTGCTCATAGACAACTGTGCCAGTGGGGGACGACGTATTGACTGGGAAACAATCGGCCGAAGCGCACCACTATGGAGGAGTGATTATTATCATTACGACGATCCGGACGGCTACCAATGTCACACGTATGGCCTGAATTTCTTCCTACCTTTACATGGAACAGGTAGTTTACAGACCGATCCGTATTCTTTCCGCTCAAGCGTCAGCACAGCTTTGATTTATAACTGGAAAATAACCGATAAAAATGCCTCCGTTTACGAAATGCAACGTTGTCTGAAAGAATTCCACGAAATCAGACCTTACTATTACGAAGATTATTACCCACTGACGGGTACAGAAGACATGACGCGGGATAATATCTGGCTAGCCTATCAAATGCATCGTCCGTCGGACGACAGTGGTATTATCGTTGCTTTCCGCAGAACCGCCTCCAAAGACAAAAAAATCACCGTCAGACTTTCAGGAGTGGATCCGGAAAAATACTATACAGTGACAGACATGGATAGCCGACAGAGCAAAATCTATCAGGGAAAAGAACTGACCAGTCAGTTGCCACTGATCCTCGAAAAGCCACATAGTTCCTTATTACTAAAATATAAAGTTACCAACGAAAAACCGAATAAAGAATGAAAAAAAGAATACTATATTATCTATTCATTCTGCTTCTGTTCCCTCATAATGGAACAGGACAGACGGTAGCCCGCATGAGCGACCGCCCGGTAAACACCAGCCAATGGATAACCACCCACTTTGCCCGCGGTGTGGTCCCTCCTTTCTCTTTCGAATATGGAGGTAAACCTTCACAGGAATTTATCAAAAGCTGGTCTTATACGGCTACGCGTCAGAAAAGTGACGATCCCAAGGTTCTGAAATACCTTTATACTTATCGTGAACCATCCGGAGGATTAAAAGTCGAATGTGAAGTGAAAGGCTTTACCGACTTCAATACGGTGGAATGGGTACTCCGTTTCACCAACCAGGGAAAGAAAAATACGCCGGAGATTGCCAACATAAAAGTGTCTGATATCACATTCCGCTACCAGCATCCGGGAGCATTCAACCTTCATCATTCCGAAGGCAGCCATGCATCCAAATCAGATTTCAGCCAGCAACTTACAATCTTGTCTCCGGGTGATAATCTTTATATGAGACCGGAAGGTGGACGCTCTTCACAAATGCGTATGCCATTCTTCAATATTGAATCTCCGGCTAATCAAGGAGTTATCGTAGCCATCGGATGGACAGGAACCTGGTTTGCCGATGTGCGCTGTGCAGACCAGCAAAGCGTAGCGCTTACCTCCGGAATTGAACGTTTGAAAACCTATCTGTATCCGGAAGAGAGCATCCGCACTTCCAGTGTATGCCTGTCATTCTGGAACGGTTCCGACCGGATGAAAGGACACAACCAGTTCCGCCGTTTCGTGCAAGCCCACCACACTTGGAAAGTAGGTGGTAAACCGACCGTATATCCAATATCGACCAGTTTCAACTACGGTGATCCTACTCCCTGTAATGAATATACCTGCCTGACTACAGATTATGCCATTGCTATGGTGAAACGGTATGAACAATTCAAATTAGTACCCGAAGTATTCTGGCTGGATGCCGGATGGTACAATCACTCTGCAGATGTAGCCAATCATAAGAATTGGGCGAACACCGTAGGAAACTGGACCGTCGACTCTATTCGTTTCCCCGAAGGATTACGCCCCATCGCCGACGAAGTGCATAGAGTTGGTTCCAAGTTCATGGTATGGTTTGAACCGGAGCGTGTTATGAAAGGCTCAGCTTGGGCACTGCAACACCCTCAATGGATGTTGGATGCCAGAGGAAAAGCCAAACAGGAAGACTGGACAAAAGATGGTGAGCACGACTCTTATCTATTCAATCTCGGAAATCCGGAGGCATGTCGATGGATGAGTAAATATATCGGAGACTTCCTCGAAGAAAATGGCATAGACTACTACCGCCAGGATTTCAATATAGAGCCGGAAGGTTTCTGGGCTGCCAATGATGAACCTGGCAGACAAGGTATCTGCGAAATCCGATACATTGAAGGACTTTATTCTTTCTGGGAATATCTGCTGAACCGCTTTCCGGGCTTGCTGGTTGATAATTGTGCCAGTGGCGGACGCCGTATTGACCTCGAAAGTATCTCACGCAGTGCACCGATGTGGAGAACAGATTACAGTTATGGAGAACCAATCGGCTATCAATGCCATACTTACGGATTGAACTTATACCTTCCCCTGCATGGTACAGGAACTGTGAGTGCCGATAAATTCACTTTCCGTTCCAGCCTCGGAACCTCTATTATCTACAACTGGAAAATAACCGAAGCCGGACAATCCATCTATGATATGCGCGACCGCCAGGCAGAGTTCAAAGAACTCCGCCCCTATTTCTATGAAGATTACTATCCGTTGAGTGGAATAAACAACATTACTTCGGAAAATATCTGGCTAGCATACCAACTTTATCGTCCGTCGGATGACAGCGGATACATCGTAGCTTTCCGCCGCAAAGACAATCCGGACAAGAGCTATACTGTCAATTTATCAGGGCTACACCCTGACCACACTTATATACTCACCAATAAAGATACAGGAGAAGCTATAAAGAAAACCGGTAAAGAACTGGCTAACGGCTTCACGCTGACACTGGATAACCCGCAAAGTTGTCTGATAATCAAATACCAAAGTTCAACAACTGCCATACAGAAACTTTCTGTAGGAAAGAAAACCGGTGTAAAGCTCCGTGCTATAGGTGCAGAACTAGATCCCCACTTTCTCTCACAAAATGTGACCCGCAATGATGGAGCTAAAGCTGAAGACTGGGATCGCATCGTTGTGAAACGTGTCAAAGAAATGGGACTGCAAAGCTTACGGGTGATGGTGATGCCACAATGGTATGAGCCAAAGAATGACAATCCGGATGCATCCAAAATCGACTGGCATAATTTCACTTTCAACTCTGTAGAAATGCAATCACTCTACAAAGTATTGGATATGGCACAAGAACAGAAAATGGAAGTCACCCTTGTACTTTGGGGAGCCCCTCCGGGACATTTCCTGGCCGAAGGGAATTATGGTAACTGGGTAGTAGCCCCGACTAACTATGAAGAATGGAGCGAGAACTTTTCCGCACTTGTACAACACCTGCTCAACAACAAAAAATACACGTGCGTCAAAGAGATTACTCCGATCAACGAACCAGATTGGTCATATATCATCAAAGGTAAAGCTGCTCCCACCGCCGACTATATTGAAATGTGTAAAGTACTCGACAGACGTTTCAAAGAGGATGGAATAAGAAATAAAGTACATTTCAGCCTTTCTGACAATTCAGACGGAGGTACAGGAACGCATAAATATCTGGCAGCCTGCACGAAAGGACTGGCGAACGTTGCTGACGTATTCAACTCCCACACCTATATCTTCGGCTACGAAACTCCGAACTCCACAATTCTGGATTGGGAAAAACAAAACTCTCAATTGGCCTCTTCAGTTGGAAAAGCCCATTTCATCGGTGAATTCGGAGGTAATCAATGCGTAGGTGCCACCAGACAAAAAGATATCGACTTGTATGAACGAGGAGTACTCATGACACGCATAGCCATCAATCTACTCAATGCAGGAGCAAGCGGTGTTAGCTATTGGAGCCTGATAGACCAATACTATGGTAAGGATGCAGACTACGGAGCAATGCAGCAACTGGGTTTATGGAAGTATGTAAAGAAAACATACGCTTCGGAACCATACTACAACGATATCAAAAGTGATTACGAGGTACGCCCACAGTACTATGCCTATTCTCTGTTGACACGTTTCATACGCCCGGGAGCTGAAATCTATCCGATAGCAACACCGGAAGAATGGTATGCAGGAACTGCTGTTCGAAACACAAATGGCAAATGGGTATATGTTTTCGCCAATGGAATGGACCAGGAGAAAGCAATAAGCCTCATCAACCAACATACGCAAACCAAAGGGAATTATCAGGTTTACCGTTATATCAAAGACGGTTTACCTACCACAGACCAAATGTTGGCTCCGGACGCCCAGCCTCTCAAAGTGAACGATAAAATTCTATGTTTACTTCCGGCTCATTCTGTGATCGTCTTAAAACAAGAATAACTATGTACTCTATTTATTCATTAAACAAATAGTATTTATGAAAACACATTTCTACATTTTATTAATGCTTGGAATGGTATTCCTTTTGGGATGTGAAGACGAAAAGTTAGGCACAGACCTAGGAGTAACCAATGTAGTGCTTCCGGATATTTCGGAAGAATCCCTGGGCACAGAGATTACCATTCAGGGAAATGGCTTTATCGACTGTGATGTACTGGCTCTTTCTCCCCTTTCAGGAGGAACCGAACAGCCCATCTACATGGAAACCAGAGAAGTACAATCCGATCATATCACGGTACTTTACCCCTCTACGGCCACCAAAGATTCTTATGGACTTGTATTGGTACGCGGTAGCAAAATGCGAACATTAGGCGTCATCAACAGTACTGTTGGAGTTATGCCCGACGAAAACCTGCGTAATGCCTTGTCTGCTCTTTTCCCTGATATATTTAAAGGAGAAAAGATATCTTCCAGTGCTAAATATGTCACTTTCACTGATGGCACACTAAATATCAGCGATAAAAATATCACTTCTCTGGAGGGACTCGAATATTTCAGCAACATTCGGAAACTGATCTGCAACAATAATGATATCAGTGAAATTCCTGCAGAAGTACTATCCAGACTGTCTGAACTGACTGCACAAAACACTGGTCTGACCAAACTGGAACTAGCCACTTCGGAACAGCCGAACACGACATTGGTATCTCTCAACATAGATGGAAGTACCAAACTAGAATCTGTCGACCTGTATTATTGTTATAACATTGAGAAGTTCTCTGCTCTAAACTGTAAACTGGTATATCTGGATGTACGCAATTACCACAGTATCTATGGCGGATGTCTGAACTACAACAGCACAGACTTCAAATTTACTTTCAGCGATGACGCAAGTAAAGAACGACTCCTGAAAATGGAATCCTGGTGGATGGACTCATACTACAGCAATAGCGGTTCTATCGTAGATGCCATCAATAATGGAGTGACAGTGGAAGGGTACGACTGGATGCACGACTATCCCGATGGAAACAACAACTACTATTACAGTTACGGAAAATATCAGAAGACAATGAAAAAGTATGGAGAAATTCCTGATATCAATCTACGAAACGCACTCAAAGCATTGGTTCCGGATGTATTCGATGGAGATAAAGTTCTGACAGTGGCTGCTCTGAATACTGAATACTTCAAGAATAACACGACCCTTGATCTTAGCAATAAGGGAATCACTAATCTGGAAGGACTACAATACTTCTGCGGATACAAAAACCTCATTCTGGATGGAAATAATCTGGGAGAAATCGATCTTAGTAAATACGCAATCAGTACCAGCTACACGGCAGGTCCGGTAGATGAGAAAGGAATTCAGACTTTCAGTGCCAAGAATGCAGGATTAACCAAATTCATTTCTGGCGATCAGTATATGATAACCTCTATAGATGTGAGCAACAATCCGGGATTAGCATATCTGGATATAAACCGGTGCAAATCCATCACATCACTAAATGCATCCGGTTGTCCGCTCACTTATGTTGATCTGCGTAATCTGGCAGGTACTTATTCCGTACTAGGTTATTCCGGTGGAGCTGTAGATGCCTCAAAAGTTCAGTTCTCATTTACCGACAGCTCTTCAACTCAAAGGAAGCTACTAGTAGAAGAATGGTGGATGGATAGCCCATGGAATGGCACAAGCCCATGTATTACCGCAAAGAATCAAGGTGTCCGGATAGAACGCTATGAATACATAGGATACGACAAGGATAAAATGTTGAGTTCATTTAATTAGACAGAAAACAATCTTAAACGTTATAGTTATGAAAAAAAGTTATTGGCTATACAAAATGTGCCTGTTGCTTGGGTTGGGAATCTGTATTCCCGTTACAGGAAATGCATCGGATATCGGAGATGCTACCCTGACACAGCAACAGTCTAAAATAACAGCCTCTGGAGTCGTCGTAGACGAGTCCGGTGAAAGCCTGATCGGAGCTTCCGTCATAGAAAAAGGAGCAGCAACGAATGGTACTATTACAGACATAGACGGTCGTTTCTCTTTATCGGTTGCCCCCAACGCTATACTGGAAATCAGTTATGTAGGTTATCAAAAGCAGGACATTCCTGCTAAAAAAGACATGCGTATCATCATGCATCCGGACGTAGCGAACCTGGAGGAAGTTGTAGTGGTAGCTTACGGTACCCAGAAAAAGGTTTCTGTCATCGGTTCCGTAGCTTCCATTGATCGAAAAGATTTGATGAAATCCTCATCGCCCAACCTAAGTTCCGCTTTATCCGGAAAACTCCCAGGATTGACAACTATCCAGACCTCCGGTGAACCGGGACGTGACGAAGTCACCATGTTCCTGCGTGGTGCTGCCACTACAAACGGAACAAACCCATTAATTATGGTAGATGGAGTAGCTGTAGACGATATGCGATCTATCGACCCGAACGAGATTGCTAATATCTCCGTATTGAAAGATGCTTCCGCAACAGCAGTATTCGGAGTACGTGGTGCCAACGGAGTGATAATGATTACCACTCGTAGAGGTGAAAAAGGAACTGCCCGTATCAGTGCCAATGTAGAATTCAGCATGCAGGAAATCGCTTTCAAGCCCGAACGTCTGGATTCATGGGACTGGGTCAGACTTCGCAATGAAGCACTCGTGAACGACGGAAATTCCGCTGAATTCCTCGGGCCGGACATTGATAAGTTCGACTCATGGAAAACAGGTAATCCTGTAGACCCGGATTTTTATCCGAATAATAACTGGCAAGATATCTTGTTCAGAGATTATGCTCCCATGACCAGAGCCAACATGAACGTTTCGGGAGGTTCGGACAAACTTCAATACTTTGTAAGTGCAGGCTATCTGCATCAGGGAGGTATGTTCAACGTAGAACCTAAATCCAAGTTGGGATACAATGCCCAGTCTTCATTAGACCGCTACAACTTCCGCTCAAATATCGACTACAAAGTCAATAAGTCGGTAAAGATTAACTTAAACGCTTCCTCTTATCTGGAACGGATCAACGGAACTTCCGCAAGTATGTCAAGTGTATTCAACAGCGCTTTGACCTCACGCCCTACTTCCATGTATCTCACCCCGGAAGGTGCATACGCTACTGATGCTATACGTACTTTCCCTATTGGTGCCGGATTATCCGTAGAAGATCCCGCCAACAATTCATTGAGTGCATATCCGCTAATCAACCGTTCGGGCTATCAACTGGAAACCAGATCGGGAATCAATGTTATCGGAGGAGTAGAAATAGATTTGGGATTTATCACTAAAGGGCTCTCTGTCAAAGGCCAGGTATCTTTCGACTCCAAAGGATTTGGGAAAACAATCGGAAAACGTTCCTATACCTGGTATACGTATCAGACATTAGCTTCAGGAGAGCATTTGTTTATCAATCGCCATCCTAGCCTGGAGGACGAAGACGGCCCGATTGAACTCACAAAGTCTTCCGAATCTTATTGGGTTATGAACTTACAGGGACAAATCAACTATAACCAGACCTTCGCCGGAAAGCATAATGTCACTGCTATGTTTCTAGCTCAACGGGACATCAAAGAATCCAAAGAAACATCCGGTGACCTACTGCTTCCTTACAACGTCATCGGTATTGCCGGACGTGCAACTTATGACTATGACAGACGTTATTTTGCAGAGGTCAACGTAGGTTATAACGGCTCTGAACAATTTTCACCGGACAAACGATTTGGTCTCTTCCCGGCTGCCTCTTTCGGTTGGCTGATTACTAATGAGGGCTTCCTTCAGGATAATCCGGTTTTGACCAATCTGAAGTTAAGAGCTTCTTGGGGAAAAGTTGGTAACGACGCCTTCGGTTCAGCCCGTTTCCTTTATCTGGATAATATCAGTCAATATTCCGTAGTCACCGACAGTAAAGGAGATCATTGGTTATCCCCAAGCTTGGGATATGCTTCCAATGGTTCCGGTTGGGGACAAGGTTACAAGATAGCCGAAAACTACATAGGAAACAAAAGCATCACATGGGAAACAGCTGAAAAACAGAATTATGGTATAGACATATCCTTGTATCATGATCTTTCCTTCTCATTTGACTACTTTGTTGAAAAAAGAAAAAATATTCTGATTATCCCGCAGACTACTCCTATGATTCAAGGTCTTCCCTCATCCGCTCTTCCACTGATGAACGATGGTGAAGTAAAGAATCAGGGATTCGAAATGGTCCTCGGATATCAGAAACAATTCAAAAACGGGCTATCTGTTTCTGCTAATGCAAACTTCAGTTATGCCAAAAACAAAGTATTGGAATATGACGAGCCACTATTAGGTAAGGATTATGCTTATCGCACCCGCACCACCGGCTTCTCATTAGGACAAAACTGGGGATATATCATCGACCACAGCTATGATCCTGAAAAAGGGCGTGACGGCACAGGATTCTTCTATAGCGACGAGAGTATTGCCAAGAGCGGACTGACTTATGAAGGTGTAGGAACACCGGAACCCGGAGACTTTATTTATAAAGATCTCAACGGAGACGGTGTCATCAATGACCGTGACAAGGCTCCCATTGGCTATTCCTCCCTATTGCCTCGCATCAACTACGGTTTCTCTTTATCTGCCAACTGGAAAGGATTCGATGTTTCTATCATGTTGCAGGGAGTAGGCCAATACAGCAAGACTTATTCAGGAGCCGGTATTTATGAAAGCAGCGGCAACTTTTACAAGATGCACATGGAACGTTGGAGCGAAGAACGCTATAATAATCACGAAAAGATTACGTATCCTCGTCTGTCCAGCAGTGGCGGCCCGAGCTTGCAGCCCAACGACTTCTTTATCATGGATGCCTCATATATACGTCTGAAAAATGCAGAAGTAGGATATACATTACCGGAAAGCATCAGCAAGAAAATCGGTGCTTCCAATGTACGTTTCTATTTAAGTGGTAACAACTTGTATACATGGACTCACCTGAAGACTGACAGCTTCGATCCCGAACAAAACAGTCCGGCAGCCTATCCAACAATGCGTACGTACAATGTAGGTTTAAATATTACATTTTAACGGCTAAAACAAAACCGATATGAAAAAAAGATTGATTTATATATGCATGTTTGCTTCCTTGCTCACATTCAGTTCTTGTAATGAAGCGTTGGATGTAGCTCCCGACGGAAGATTATCACTGGACGAAGTATTCCAAGATCCCGATCTGACTAAAGCTTATTTCAGTACTTGCTTTGACTATCTGCCTAAAAAGAGTTTACGATATCATTTCTGGAGCAACTATCCCGTAGCACTTAGTGATGAAGCGTGGGATTGCACGGATGGTTCCGGTGCCGGCTTTGCACATGCCGCATCCGGCAACTGTACCACCACCGACTTCTATCTCGACGTTCGCAGAGATATGGGTGACACCTACTCAGAAGGAGGATACTGGCAGTTATACTGGGGGCAAATCCGTATTATCAACACATTCCTCCAACGGGCAGCCACCGCCGCCATACCAAGAGAAAGCGACCGTGACCGTTGGGTAGCAGAGGCTCATGTACTCCGTGCTTATTTCTATATGGAGTTACTGAAATGGTATGGTCCTGTGCCTATTGAGAAAGAGCCATACGGTTTAGACTATGATTATTCAACTCTATCACGTCCTACTTTCGAAGACTGTGCCCGATTCATTGTAGATGATTGCGAAATAGCTTTGCAATCCAGCAACCTCCCTTGGCGACTGACAACACTCAACGAGAAGATCAGAATGACCAAAGGTATCGCAATGGCTATCCGTTCCGAAGCATGTCTATTCGCAGCCAGCACTTACAACAATGGCGGCAAAGATCTTTGGGAATGGGCTTACACAATCAACAAAGACTGTCTGGAACAGCTGAAAGCCAATGGATATGAATTGTATACTAAATGTGCGGATACTGAAAAGTACTATAACAATGCTTATATGGAGTACTTTACGCTCAATAACTATATCGGAACAGATCCCAGTGATAAAGAAACAATCTGGCAAAGTACCGAAGGCTATTGGCCCGACCCATACACCAATCCTTTGTATGACGTTATCGGAGCTCCGGTATTGGGAAACGCTCAATTAACTATTGTTCCTTCCCAAGAATTAGTAGACGCCTATGATATGCTAGCAACAGGAAAGCCTGTACTGGATTTATCGAAACCTTATAACGATGAGAAGCATCTGTCACCTAATTATAACCCTAATAGCGGTTATGACCCAGCCAACCCTTATAAGGGACGTGATCCTCGTTTCCAGGCTACAATTTTTTATAATAACAGTCCTGTGCTGTTAGGAAAGGAACCGGCAGTAGTAGAAACGTACGTGGGAGGAAATAGCGAAATCCGTACAAGTGGAAATACGAATACACGTACCGGTTATTATTGGAGAAAAAGAATGGTAAACGGTAACTGTAAGGCAGCCGGAGTGGCTGGATATGATGGCCGTTTCCGTTTTTACCGATTAGGCAAAATTTATCTGAATGCCGCCGAAGCCGCTATTGAAAGCGGACACCTTACCGAAGGCCTGGAATGGATCAATGAAATCCGTCATCGCGCAGGTTTTGATCCTTCGGTTGATCTGTCGACAAACGACAAGAACGAAGCTCGTTTATTGGTACGCCACGAACGCCAGATAGAGCTGGCTTGTGAAGAAGACAGATATTTCGATATCCGCCGTTGGACACCCGCCAATGAGAATATGGAAAATGAGAAGTTTACCACAGGTATGAGAATCACCAAAAATGGAAACTCATTCTCTTATGAAAGAATCAATCTAGGAACAGACGGCAGCAAACCGAGCAAAATGAGTTATGAAAAGAAATGGCACGTATATCCTATCCCTGCCAATGAAGCAGCCGTATTGGAAGGCACGACAGGACAGACGTGGCAAAATGCAGGATGGTAATCATAAAACAGAATGTATATGAAAAACAGAATAATCACACTTTTGTGCATCGTATGCCTGTTCACAGGCAATGAAGTATGCCGGGCACAAGTGCAAGAAGTTATATCCGGTGTGGTGCGGAATGAGAGCAACGAACCTTTAGACGGCGCAATCATTTCTGTCCCGGACAATCCCGAATACACCACAAGCAGTGATAAAGACGGAAAATTCATCATGGAGATTCCGTCGGGAGCCAGTATGGTCATTTGTAAGATTCCGGGATATCGGAACCAGACAATGAAATTCACTCTGAATAAACCGGTAGAGTTTTGTCTGATATCAGACATCGCCGGTCAGGATACATCTCTCGAAGTAGCCATGCTGCAGAAAGAGAGAAAAGGAGGTTATACAGGAGCAATCTCTACCGTTCAGGGAGAAGAGTTAGTTAAAACACCTAATAGCGGATTTTCAGCTACGCTGACCGGACGCTTGGCAGGATTGACTTCTATCCAATCCACCAGCACACCAGCCGATGATGCAACAACGATGTATATACGTGGTCTGAATTCCATAAACGGTAATTCACCTTTGGTTGTACTCGATGGAATTCCGGCTCCATTATTCGATATGAATACACTCGATGCCAACACTGTAGAATCTGTCAGTATTCTGAAAGATGCCGCAGCTAAAGCATTATATGGTCCGCGAGCTTCTTCCGGAGTAATTCTTATTACTACAAAAAGAGGCGAAATAGGACGTACTAAAGTAAATGTGAACATGGACTTCTCCATACAACAGGCTACCCAGCGTCCTAAAATAGTAAGTACCGGTGAATACGCACAAATGCGTAACCAGGCCTTACTCAATGACGGTGGCACTCCACTCTATTCTTTATATGAAATAGCCGGGTTTACAGATGGAACTATGCCGGGACACGACTGGTATGACACTTTCATGAATGATGCAGCCAGTATGCAACGTTACAACGTAAATATCAGCGGAGGTAACAACCGGGTTAAATACCTTGTTAATGCCGGTTATCTTCACCAAAACAGCCTGATTGATGCAGAGAAGAATGATAATTATAATCCTGCACTCAAATTGCATCGCTTCAACATTTTAGCTAATGTGGACGTCACTCTGCATCGTTATCTAAACTGTTTCCTTAACACAAATGTCACTATCGACCGGATAAATCAAGGATACAACGGGACAGGAGATATCATGAATTCGATCTATCAGATGGCCCCCACCGTACCTGGACCTATCACCGAAGACGGAAAAGTGATTACTGCAGAATACAATGAATATCCTACTTACGGACTTATCAACCGCTCCGGATATAGCCATCAAACAGGTATCAATCTGAACGTCGCTTATGGAATGAATCTGGATCTGGGATTCCTCACTAAAGGATTGAGCGTAAAAGGAATAGTAGGTTATGAAGCAAACTATGACGGAACAATCTATGGTTCTACTGACTACGCACGTTATGCAGCCAATGGCAGCGGACTTTTCGGTACTCACACCACTCTTCCTCTAAGTTTAAGTAAGACCGCTAATATGCGCTACTTTATCAACTTCCAAGGGTTCATCAACTATAATCGTATTTTTGGAGGCAAACATGAAGTAGATGCATTTGTCAGCTATTTCAATGAGAATATGATGAAAAACGGTGATCTCCCATACGATCGTTTGTCATTAATGGGACATGTGAAATACGGCTATGATTCACGGTACTATATACAGGGAGACTTTACCTATGATGGCACAGAACAGTTCAAACCGGGTAACCGTTTTAAATTCTTCCCGACAGTATCTGCCGCTTGGGTGGTATCCAACGAAAGTTTCCTGAAAGACACAGATTGGTTGTCCTTCCTCAAAATACGCGCATCTGCCGGCTGGCTGGGCAATGACCAGATATCTGACACCCGTTTCCTGTATGCTACAGATGTACGTTATAAAGATGCAGGTTACTTACTAAGCAACTACTATGGCTTTCATACTGTAGAAGGTATGCAAGGTAATCCGTATATCCATTATGAAGAATCTTTCCAGCAAAATTACGGAATAGATGTTACCTTATTCAACTCACTAGGTATCACATTTGATTATTGGAACGTGAAACAGACCCAAATGGCTATCCAAAATAACAGTGTATCTTCTGCACAAGGTATCGCCAGTGAAAATCTGCCATTTGAAAATCTGGGTAAGATGAACAACAAAGGATTTGATCTTGAACTATCTTATATCAAGAATCTGAAATGTGGATTAAGAATGACTATCAGAGGGAATATGGGATACAATAAAAATGAAGTAACTGACATAAAAGAGTTGAACCGTACCGCCAGCGGATATTACTATCCATATCGTAAAACCGGCTATTCTGCAGGACAACAGTTCGGATATCTGATTGACTATTCCAACGGAAACGGCTACTATAATAGCCAGGAGGAAATAGATAAAAGCGGTCTGCGATTCTCTGGTGCTTCTCCGCGCCCAGGTGATTTCATTTACAAAGACTTAAATAACGACGGAAATATAGATGAGCGTGACCAGGCACCGATGGACAAAGCCCAGACACTACCTACACTTTCTTATGGTGGTTCTATTCAACTGGAATACAAAAACTTTGACTTGTATGTTCAGTTACAAGGTGTATCAGGTACAGCAGCCTATTACAGTGGATGCGGTATCTTCGATAATGCTTACCAAGGAGTGTACACAGACCTGCACCGTAATGCCTGGACAGCAGATCGCTATGCGGCAAATGAAAAAATCAGCTATCCGGCTTTGACCACAGGAAGCTCTTCAAGTCTCCAATCGAATGAATTCTTCTATTCCAAAAATAACTATATGAGATTGAAGAATGTAGTATTAGGTTATACACTTCCTAAACGTTGGAGCAGTAAGCTGAAACTGGAGAAAATGAGATTCTATATCAGCGGAGCCAATTTGTTGACCACCTCATCTCTCAAGTTCGATAATCTGGACCCGGAACAATATTCCTACTCTGTATACCCCATTTACAGAACATTTAACATAGGACTTAACCTGAATTTCTAAAGACTGAAGTTATGAAAATAAATAAAATCATATCAGGAGTATTCTCCTTACTCATATTATCCTCATTCATAGGATGTACTGAAATTGAAGATCATCCGGACGGCCGTACGGATTACAGCGATTTGTTTACCACGAACCGTAAAACGTATACTTATATGAATCAATGTTATGGATGGATTCTGAATTACGGAATGAACTATAACTATACCATGCTAGCTGGTTGTACGGATGAAGCCAAAGATTCCTGGGAACTACAGAACGGAGTTACCCGCAAATGGAATGAAGGACAATTATCTCCCTTCAGCAATCCGCTGGAGGGCATCGAAGGAAATCCGGAAAACTACAATTATTATTATCAAGGGATTCGTGCCTGCAACATCTTTCTTGCCAATATCCCTACTGCCAGTGTCTACTCGGAAGATATACGTAACAGTTTCAAGGCACAGGTACTTACATTACGCGCTTTCTATTATCTTCAATTGGTGAAACGTTATGGAGGTGTTCCCATCATAACAACTCCCGACTACGATTATACCAAGGTTAAAAGAGGTACATTTGGCGAGTGTGCCCGCCAAATATTAGCTGATTGTCAGGCTGCTATTGATATTCCCACTGTTGAAGAATGGGGATGGCGTTCCTTAGATAAGGAGAACTACCGTCACGTTATGACAAAAGCCATCTGTGCAGCCATCCGTTCACAGATATCACTCTATGCAGCCAGTCCTCTGTACAATGACGGAACAATCACTTGGACAGAAGCCGCAGAAATTACTAAAAAGTCTCTGGATGACTGTCTGGCGAACAATTATGAACTTTATAAGAAACAGCCGAATGCTACAGCTGGTTATTCTCCTTATGATGTGTATTTCTATTCGCGCACTGACTTGCCGGTAGTTAATGACAAAGAAACCATTATGGAAGTTGGACAAATGTATATGTGGAATTATGCTGGCCTGCCAACTACCGACGGCCAGACAGATGCCGGTGCGTGTCCGTCGCAAGAGCTACTTGATGCCTATGAAGTTGTGAACGGTGACATGACAGAATCTTATCCTCTGCTCAATTTAGAGAGCCCTTATCTAGATGCCAATCATCTGCAGCCTAACTTGAATTCGGCTGTTCAAGGTCTCTACAATCAAGCCAAACCGTATGAGAACCGTGATCCGCGTCTTAAAGCTTCTATTTATTATGATGGTTCCAAACTAAACCTGGAAACCGGTGCACTACTCTCAACCAAGACAGGAGGAAACTGTGCACTTGATCCCAGTAATGCACGTTACACCTGTACCGGCTATTATACACGTAAGTTCTCGCATTATAAATCCGGACGTTCCGGCAATCTGGATGGCTACTTCAAAGAGTTCCGCCTGGCTGAATTATATTTGAATTATGCAGAGGCAGCTAATGAAGCATCCACTACCGGAACTGTACCCAATGATGCGGTAGACGCAGTCAATGCAGTACGTTCCAGAGTAGGTATGCCAGGCATTCCTTACGGATTATCCTGTGATCAGTTTCGTCTGCGAATCAGGAACGAAAGACGCGTAGAACTTGCTTTTGAAGAACACCGCTTCTTTGATGTACGCCGTTGGAAGATACTGGATCAAACAGATAAAGTAATCACCGGAATGAAAGCAAACTCAGATGGAAGTTACTCCCGTTTTGTAGTAGATAATAACCGAAAAGCATATAGTGAAAAATTCCTATTATATCCAATACCGGGTGACGAAGCAATCCGGTTACAGAATGCTTCAGGAACTAACTGTCAGAATCCGGGCTGGTAATCAAATCTAAAAAATACAGATTATGCAAAAGTGGTTATTAACTATTATTATTGCCATACTTCCTGTTATCACTGCATGTTCTAAAACCGATACGGAAGTATCTGTACCGGAAGAAGAAACAGGAAAGAAAACAGAGATTAAGTTCCTTCAACTCAACTTATGGGTGGAGTGTACCAAGGTGGAGCATGCTCCGGAATATCTGATAGAACAGATTGCTACCCTACAGCCAGACATTGCTACATTTTGCGAATTATATAAAGGTCCACAAGACGATCCCGTGATGCCTAAACTAATGCAAGGGCTTAAAGATAAGGGACTCATCTATTACGATGCACGAATAGACGGAAGAGCGGTCATATCAAAATATCCGTTCAAAGAGACAGAACGCATCAACAAATGGATGTTCAAAGCGATTCTGGATGTCAATGGGAAACGAGTGGCCGTTTACCCGGCACATTCAGAGTATCGTTACTACACCTGTTACTATCCCCGGGGATACAATGACGGTAGCGTTAATTGGGATAAACTTCCGGCTCCTATCACTGATGTAAACAAGATACTTGCTGTCTGCGAAGAATCAGACCGTATAGAATCCGCCCAAGCTTTTATCAACAACGCTGCCAAAGAGCTAGAGCAAGGAGCACTCGTGTTTTTTGCCGGAGATCTGAATGAGCCTTCTTATCTGGATTGGCAGGCCGATACAAAAGATCTATTCGATCATCGCGGATGTATCGTCAATTGGGGAACTTCCAAATTGTTGGTTCAACGGGGATATAAAGATGCCTACCGGGTAATTCATCCCGATCCGGTGAAATGTCCAGGATTCACTTTTCCAGCAGACAATAAATCAGTCATTCCAGAGAATCTCTCATGGGCACCGGAGGCAGATGAACGCGAACGAATTGATTTCGTTTACTATTATCCAAATAAAAATCTACAAATAAAAAGTGCCCAGATAGTAGGTCCAACAGGCTCTATTGTACGCGGACAAAGAATAGAAGAACAAACCAAAGATCCAATCATTCCGCCCGTAAACAATCAGTGGCCAAGCGATCATAAAGGAGTGCTGATTACGTTTTATATCAAAGAGTAATTACAATGATTAACAGGATGCAAAAGTGGATATACGTCATTATACTCCTGACCGGATACTCAATAAGAAGTTATACACAGAAGACCATAAATCTCAATATTCCTGTTGAGCAAAACTGGATGTTCGATAACGAACATCCAGTACGCTTCATGCTGGAATTGACATCTGCACAGTCAGGTTTTTCGGATAGGATACGCATGGACATTGCAACAGATTTCGGCAATGCTGTATCGTCTACCTTTATAACCTACTCTTTCGGAACAGATTCGATAGCTCCCGGTGGAGGCTTTCGCAGTCGTGCATCAGTCACTCTCACGAATCTCACTCCCGGATTTTACCAGGTTTGTTTCATTGCCGGCACCGACACTCTGAAACATTTCTTCTTTGGATACGAAGCCGAACAGATTTTATCCAAACCGGATGGTCCCCCTAACTTAAAAAGATTTTGGAATAAAACCATCACCGAACTTAAACGTGTACACCCTGCCTATAAAATGACACGTCTACCTGAATCTTCGAAGCCAGAGCGTGATGTTTACGAAGTAGAAATGCGCTCGCTTGAAGGAGAAATCTTACGGGGGTATTGGGCAGTCCCAACAGATGGTCAGAGTCATCCGGCCGTAGTGGTTTATCAAGGTT
Organism: Bacteroides sp. 3_1_13; assembly: GCF_001185845.1. NCBI lineage: Bacteria > Pseudomonadati > Bacteroidota > Bacteroidia > Bacteroidales > Bacteroidaceae > Bacteroides > Bacteroides sp. 3_1_13. Next base: position 1,261,545 of record NZ_KQ236955.1, on the reverse strand, counting down.
ATGATGCCGTCACCTGGATTCCCAGTCCCGACGACTATCCCGGTTGGTGTATCTTGGTCATTCCACCCCGTGGACAAGGCCTCAACAAACCTTATAACCGCTTTGGTGAGTGGATTGCTTTCGGACTGGATTCACCCAAACATTACTATTACAGAGGTGCTTTTGCTGATACAGTCCGCAGTATTGATTTTATTTTTGCTCAGCCATGCTTTGACGGACAAAACCTTTTTGCTACAGGTATTTCGCAAGGTGGAGCGCTCACACTAGCAGCAGCGTCACTCGACCATCGTATTTCCGCAGCTGCGCCTATCGTACCCTTTCTGTCAGACTATCCCGATTATTTCCGTTTGGTTCACTGGCCTGCCAACTTGGTATTCGAAGGAGCTGCCCGGCAGAATATTGACAAAGATAAAATATTCTCATTACTAACTTACTTTGACTTGAAGAATCTGACCGGATGGATCAAATGCCCAGTATTAATGGGATTCGGACTTCAGGACAACATTACACCACCACATACAAATTTTGCAGCATACAATCACATCCGTACACCTAAACGCTGGATATGTTACCCTACATCAGGACACTTTGCAGCTTATGAGAACATGGACTCATGGATTGCTGAAAGTACTCGTTTTTTCAATCAGTATGTAGTGTGGTAATAATCTGAACTGATAAAAACGAAACAGGCACAAACACTATAACAAGAGGTTAGTTAGGTTAGAAACCAGAAGAGTAATTCTGTTAAATAGAATTCTCTTCCGGTGTTTTATAGTTACTTTCTTCTAATAAGATTCACTGAAATCGAATAAAAACAATATATTTGCATAGATGTAAACACCTTAAAAAATAAATTAGTGAGAAAAGTAATTCTTTTATTTCTGCTATTTTTAAGCGTAGCTGGAGTCCGCACACAAGGTCAAAACATCACTTTTAGCCACTTGACCACGGACGACGGACTCTCCCAATTTTCTGTCAATAGCCTTTATATTGATGAACGGGGGATTATATGGATTGGCACGCGTGAAGGACTGAACCGGTATAACGGTAACGATATCAAAAGTTTCAAACTTAATAAAAACGATCCGAACAGTTTGTTCAGCAATACAGTGCTGCGTATCACCGGAAACAAAAACGGGAAGGTATACCTGCTCTGTACGGACGGGGTAGCAGAGTTCGATCTGACCACACAAAGATTCAAAACGTTGCTGCAAGGCAATGTGGATGCTATTTATTTCAACGAGAAATTATATATCGGGAAAAGAGAAGAACCTTAATTCCGCAACACTATTATAAAATATTTTTTTTAAGTACCTGAGCAACAAAAAGTTGCTCAGGATTTTGCCATGTCAGAGGATTCACTTAACTTAGTGTTGCAAAAAAATAATCAAACAAAACCTCATCAGGCATGGCAAAAATGCAAATAAAATCCGAGAAGCTCACTCCTTTTGGAGGAATATTTTCAATCATGGAGCAATTTGACTCCACATTGTCATC